>NZ_JBIVCN010000002.1:54058-589765 GCF_044746585.1 Curtobacterium sp. NPDC090223
GCGCGCCCCCCCCCCGGCCCCACCCGCCCCGCCCCCCCCCCCGCCCCCGGGCGCCCCATTCCCCCCCCCCCCCCCCCCCCCCCCGCGGGGGGGGGGGGGGGCCCCCCCCCCCCCCCCCCCCGCGATTCGACCACCGACGCGCGAGACGACCACCCCGCGCGGTACCCGCGCGGCCCCGCCTCAGTGCGCGGAGTAGCCGCCGTCCACCAGGTGGTAGCTGCCCGAGATGAACGAGGCCTTGTCGCTCAGCAGGAAGAGCACGAGCGCAGCGACCTCGGCGTCGGTCCCGAGGCGCTTCGCAGCGTGCTCGGACTCCAGCGCCGCGAGCTCCTCGGCGGACAGCGACGCGCGGACCAGGGGCGTGTCGATGAAGCCGGGGCCGACGGCGTTGGTGCGGACGCCCTGGGCGGTGTACTCGAGCGCCGCGACCTTGGTGAGGCCGACGAGCGCGTGCTTGGACGCCACGTACGCGGCGTTGTTCGCGATGCCGACCGAGCCGAGCACGGAGGCCATGTTCACGATCGCGCCACCACCGGCCGCCAGGATCGCCGGGATCTCGTACCGGAGCCCGTAGAAGACGCCGTCGAGGTCGACCGCACGGACCCGGTCCCACGCGGCGATGTCGTACTCGCCGATCGGCTGCGGAGCCGCACCGATGCCGGCGTTGTTCACGGCCAGGTGCAGCGCACCGTAGGTGTCGACCGCGAACTGCACGGCCTGCTCGTTGTCGGCGGCGACGGCCGAGTTCGCCTCGAACGCGACGGCGGTGCCGCCCGCTTCCTCGATCGCCGAGACGACGCGCTGGGCGCCGTCGAGCTTGATGTCGGTGACGACGACCTTCGCGCCCGCCGTGGCGAGCTCCTTCGCGATGGCCTCACCGATGCCGCTGCCGCCACCGGTGACGATGGCGACCTTGCCCTCGAACTCGGACATTGTGTGCTTCTTCCTACTCGTTGATCGGCAACACCTGTTGTCTACGATCCAGAACCATACACCCGCATGGACAATTCCTGATGGCAACAAGTTCGTTCGCTGAACTAATTTGCTAGGCTAACGACCATGTCCCTGTC
Organism: Curtobacterium sp. NPDC090223; assembly: GCF_044746585.1. Lineage (NCBI taxonomy): Bacteria > Bacillati > Actinomycetota > Actinomycetes > Micrococcales > Microbacteriaceae > Curtobacterium > Curtobacterium sp. NPDC090223. The sequence goes on from NZ_JBIVCN010000002.1 coordinate 55,129, forward strand.
CGACACCACTGAACGCGCCGCCCCGCACCCGTCGCTCAGCACCGACTTCCGTGTCGCGGTGAACCGGCTGTCCCGGACGCTCCGTGCGCAGAAGGCCGACTCGAGCGTCAGCGATGCGATGTTCTCCGCGCTGGCGAGGGTGCACCGCGACGGCCCGATGACCCTCGCGGAGCTGAGCCGGAGCGACGGCGTCACCCCGCCCTCCATGACGAAGACCGTCGCAGCACTCGTCGAGCGCGGACTGGTCTCCAAGGGCGGTCACGGCGACGACCGCCGCAAGGTGCTCATCGGTGCGACGCCGGCCGGTGCCGACTTCGTGGTCGAGACCCGCCGTCGCCGTGACGACTGGCTCTCCCCGCGCCTCGCCGCGCTCACACCTGCCGAACGACGCGTCCTCGCCGACGCCACCGAGATCATGAGGAGGCTGGCCCACCAGTGACGGCCATGTTCCGGTCCCTGTCGGGACGCAACTACCGCATCTGGTTCGCGGGCGCCCTGGTGTCGAACGTCGGCACCTGGATGCAGCGGACCGCGCAGGACTGGATCGTCCTGACGCAGCTGACCCACAACGACGCGATCGCCGTCGGCACCACGATGGCCCTGCAGTTCGGGCCGCAGCTGCTCCTGCTCCCCTGGACCGGCCTGGTGGCAGACCGCTTCGACCGGCGGCGCACCCTGATGCTGACGCAGGCGCTCATGGGCATGCTCGGGCTGGGGCTCGGCATCATGGTCGTCACGAACACCGCGACGCTGCTGTCGCTCTACGGTTTCGCGCTCGCCCTCGGCGTCGTCGCCGCGTTCGACACCCCGGTCCGCCAGGCCTTCGTGTCCGACGTGGTCACCGGCGAGCACGTCGCGAACGCCGTGGCACTCAACTCCGCGTCGTTCAACGCCGCACGGCTCATCGGCCCCGCGGTCGCCGGCGTGCTCATCGCCGCGATCGGCTCCGGGTGGGTGTTCATCATCAACGCCGCCTCGTTCGCGGCCGTCCTCGGAGCGCTGAAGTTCGTCGACCCCGAGCAGCTCGCCGAACGGGTCAGGGCCAAGCGCGGCAAGGGCCAGATCATCGCCGGCTTCCAGTACGTCCGCACCCGCCCGGACATCATCGTGGTGCTCTGCATGATCTTCGTCGTCGGCACCTTCGGCGTGAACTTCCCGATCTTCACCTCCACGATGGCCCGCGTCGAGTTCCACAAGGGCGCCGGCGAGTTCGGCCTGCTCAACTCGGTGATGGCGATCGGCTCGGTCCTCGGTGCGCTGCTCTCCGCCCGCCGCGAGCGCCCACGGATGCGCCTGCTCGTCATCGCCAGCGCGGGGTTCGGTCTGGCGTGCACGGCAGCGGCGTTCGCCCCGACGTACTGGACGTTCGCGATCGTCCTGATGTTCGTCGGCCTGGCGTCGCTGACCTTCATGACCACGGCGAACGCCCTCGTCCAGACCACCACCGCACCGGCGATGCGCGGCCGCGTGATGGCGCTCTACATGGCGATCTTCGCGGGCGGTACCCCGATCGGCGCCCCGATCGTCGGCGCCATCGCGGACGCCGCCGGACCACGCTGGGCGATCGGCGTCGGCGCGGCATCCGGCTTCGTCGCGCTCGCGATCGCGCTCGTCTGGCTGATCCGCCACGAGCACTTCCGCGTCCGGTACGACGCCGACAACCTCCTGCACATGGCCGTGACGCACTCGATCCCGGTGGTGGGGACGCGCGCGTCCCGCGCGGAGTTCCGGCAGGACCTGGAACGCGACGAGGCGGTGGCGGACCGGTCCAGCTCGGTCTGAGCCGCCGCCCCACGGACAGGAGGCCCGGTGCCAGGCCGCACCGAGCCTTCGGACCGGTGGGTGGTCCCGTCCGGCGCAGATCGTCAGTGCGTCGGTTCGGCGATCGCGAAGACGCGCTCGTCGAGCGCCTCGGCGACGCGACCCGCCACTGCGGCCAGCCGTCGGCCGGCCGCACGTGCCGCGTCCACGGCCTCCGTCCGCGGGATCGCCTGGAGGGCCCGACGCGCCTCCCGGAGTTCGTCGAGCTCCTCGGTGACCACCGTCGGGGCCACGTCCGCGAGGCACTCCTCGGCGCGCATCGTCAGGAACAGCATCGACCGGGGACTGCGCTCGTCGAGGAGCACGAACGCCGCCGCCTCGGACGCCGGCGCGCCGGGACGGGACTCGCGCTGGAAGGCCTCGCCCGCACCGCAGGCCCGGAGCGCCGTGCTCCAGGACGCCGCGGACGTCGGCTCGAGCAGGTCCGACGCGAGCAGTCGTGCCGTGGCCGCGCAGCGCGCGAGGGACCGGCCGAGCGTGAAGAACTCCCACACCTCGTCCCGGCTCGCGTCCCCCTCGACCACGCCGATCGCCAGCGCGCTGCGCTCCCGCACCCACCCGAGGAACTCGTGCTCCCGGCCGGCGGCGATCTTGCGCGGCATGCGTGACCTGGTCACGTTGAGGCAGTCCCACAGCTCGGTCGACACCACGTCCCGCGCACGGCGGGCGTCGTCACGGGCGACAGCGACCGCGCCGGCGATGGAGGCGGGTTCGTGCCGGTCGAGCGCGAGGGACTCGAGCGTTGCGGCCCGGTCCAGCACGGTCGACGGCCGGACGGCGGCGCCGGCGACCGCGCGGAGCTCGCGTGCCGTCAGGCGTTCCCCGGGGCCCGTCGCGATGTCCGAGCGCGCGAGGTAGACGTCGAGGAGCCGCGCGATCACGTCGGCACGTTCGACCGACGCCCCCACGCGGAACACGCTCCCGGCGAGTCGGCTCAGCACCGCGGCTCCTGCATGTCGGAAACCTACTGACCCCGGATTGCAGCGGTGTTTCCGGGCCGCGTCACCGGTGTTGCGTGCTGCGCGGGGCGTTCGCGTGGTGCTGCCGGCGAGTATCGCGACAACGTGCAGGCGAATGCGCAGCGCGAACCCGCGGGCGGTGTCGCATCCACCACGAGCGCGCACACTGCCGGACGTGCGCGCGAGCGTAGCCTGGGGCCATGACCGAGACGCGGCCGCACGAGCCCGAGGACGACATGCCCCTCGCGGAACTCGATGCGCGCGCCCGGGCCGACGCCGCACTCCGGCGCATCCGGGACGGCGGCGATCCCACGCGAGAGGCCTTCGACCTGGCGAACACGATGAACGACGAGGCGGTCGGTCGGCTCGGTGCTGCCGTCCGCCGGTGGTTCCGCCGCTAGTCGCTGCCGCCCTGGTCCGGCTGGCCGCGGTCCGGCCGGCTGCGTTCCGGTTGGCCGTGGTCCGACCGGCTGCGTTCCGGCTGGAAGACCGTCCCCACCGCAGCGATGTCGTCGCCGCCGTGGCCGGCCGCGCTCGCGTCGGCGTACACCCGCCCGAGGGCGTCGAGGAGTGTCGTGGACACCCCGGCCGACCGTGCGGCGTCGGTGATCAGCCCGATGTCCTTCCGGAGGCCGTCGAGCGCGAACTGCGCCGGGAACTCCCCTGCCAGCAGGGACCCGCCCTTGGTGTGGGCGTACGCGGAGTCGCTCGCGGAGCCGTCGATCGCCTCGAGGAACAGCGCCGGGTCGATGCCGAGCCCCTGCGCGATCGCGAGGGACTGCCCGGTCGCCGCGGTGATCGACGCGATCCAGGCGTTGGCCGCGAGCTTCAGCGCCGTCGCCTGACCGACCCGGTCCCCCACGCGGACGGTCTTCACGCCGATCGCGTCGAGCACCGGGTCGATGCGGTCGAGCGTCTCGCCGGGCCCCGCGGCGAGCATCGTCAGCTTGCCCTGCTCCGCCGGCGCCTTCGTGCCGAGCATCATCGCCTCGACGAGGGTGATGCCGTACTTCGCGGCGATCTGCACCACGATCTCGGTGCCGTCCACCCCGACCGTCGAGCTCTGCACCCACACGGTGTCCTCCGGGGCCTCGCCGGCGGCCTGCTCGAGCACGTCGACCACGGCGTCCGTGTCGAACAGCGTCAGCAGGACCACCTCGGCGTCGGCGACGGCCGCACCGGGATCGTCCGCGACGGTCGCGCCGCGGTCCCCCAGCGGCAGCGCCCGGTCACGACTCCGGTTCCAGACCGTGACCTCGTGTCCCTCGCGGAGCAGCGACTCCGCCACCCCGGCCCCCATCGCTCCCGTACCCAGCACCGTCACGCGCAAGTCCGTCTCCGTCCCGCCGGACGGCACGGTGCCGCCGGCACCTCGGACGGTACGCCGGCGCGGCTCGCCACCGGTCAGCTGCGCCGCGGGCCGGAGGACGGGCGGCTCAGAGCAGGCCGCGGGCGCCGAGCCAGGTCGCCGGATCGACGGGCCGGCCGCCGATGACCACCTCGAAGTGCAGGTGCGACCCGGTCGAGACGCCGGTGCTGCCGACGGCTCCGAGCTGCTCCCCCGCCGCGAGCGACTGTCCCACACGGACGTCGATCCGGGACAGGTGCCCGTAGCGCGTCTGCGTGCCGTCGCCGTGCTGCAGCAGGACCTGCTCGCCGTAGCCACCGAAGACACCGGCCGAGACGACCCGTCCGGACATCGCCGCGACGACCGCGGTCCCCGTCGGAGCGGCGAAGTCGAGGCCCTGGTGATCGGTGGAACACGCCCCGCACCCGCGGACCCAGCGTGCGCCGAAGCCGCCGGCGGTCGGGATCGAACCGGCGACCGGGCGGACGGCCGGCACGGAAGTGCTGCCGACGGGTGCGGCAGCGGCAGCGGTACGGCCGACCGAGAAGCCGTCACGGACCGCCTCGAGGCGAGCCGCGTCGGGAACCGTGAACTCCTGCATGTCGAACGCGACCGCGGAGACGCCGACGGGGCTGGCGCTCGCCGGCTGCGGGGTGGCGACGGTGACGAAGAGGCACGCTGCCACCGCGGTGGCCGTGACCGGGACGGCGCGGGCCGAGTGCACCGCGTCGCCGAGCGCGCGGACCGGCGCCGTGGCCATGCGGGCGAGGAGCACGCCAGTCGCGACGGGGTCCGGCCGGCTGGGGCGCGAGGGACGCAGACTCCGACGGCTCGGGAGCACGGCGGGGACGGGGGTGGGCTCCGGGGCGACGGGGGTGGACACCGTCGCCCCGGGCGACTGTGACGCCGGAGTCGAGGCAGCGGCGAGGGCCGCTGCACGGTTCGCAGCGTCCCGGGCGGCCCCGCGCGGGCGCACCGGGAGTCCGGGGTTCGTCGTCATGGGCTCGCCGGGCGGGTCAGGCGCGGACGATGCCGTCGGCGGCGATCCGGTCGAGCTCCGCCACGACGGCGTCGACGACCGCCCGGGTGATCGCGTCGGCGACTGCTTCGACCAGGGCGAGCTGGTCCGCGCGCACGGCGTGCTCCTGCACCAGGGCCGAGCCGATCCGGGTCAGGATCTCGTCGATGGCCGCGACGAGCGCGGCCGGGACGAACATCGACTGCGCGGGAGCGACCGGAGCGGTCATCGGCGAGGTCGGAGCGGGAGCGAACGTGGCACGGGCAACGGGGTTGCCGTCGTGGTCGCGGGCGATGGAGTCGAAGAGCGGGGTGGAGGACATGCTGCTGACCTTCGGATCTGTGGGCTGATCCGGACCGGTTCGGACGGTCCGGGTGTGCGGGAGCACGTCCACATCCTGCCATCGATATTTCATATGTGCAATAGTGCCGACCAGGCAGCTGCTCAGTCGGGTTCGACGGCCTCGCTCGGGTCGTCACGGTGGAGTGCACGACGGACCCGTTCGACGATCGTCGCCGGCGGGTTGTTGTACGCGTTCGCGGGCTCCTGGCCGCTCATCGCCTGGATCGCCGCCATCACCGCGTCGGTCGCGTGCCGGCGAGCTCGACCGGACGAGGCCTCCCCGAACGACGACAGGTCGATCGGCGTCCCGAACTCGATCGTCACGCGTGCCAGCTTCGGGATCCGGGACCCGACCGGCTGCACGTCCTCGGTGCCGCGGAGCGCGACGGGCACCACGGGAGCGCCACTCGTCAGCGCGAGCCAGGCAACGCCCGTGCGGCCGCGGTAGATCCGGCCGTCGAGGGACCGCGTGCCCTCGGGGTAGATCGCGAACGCCTCGCCTTCCTGCAGGCGGGCGAGCCCGAGGTCGAGCGCGTGCTGCGCCGCGGCCCCGGCGCCGCGCTCGACCCCGATCGCGCCGATGCCGCCGAAGAACGCCCGGGAGACCGCGCCCTTGAAGCCGGTTCCGGTGAAGTACTCCTGCTTGGCGAGGAACGACACCTTCCGCGGCGCCATGATCGTGATCGCCGGGGAGTCGATGAAGGACCGGTGGTTGCTCGCGAGGATCACGGCCCCGCGCTTCGGGACGTTCTTCCGCCCGATGATCTTCGGCCGCCAGACCACCCGCGCGAGCGGTGCCACCACGGCACGTCCGAGCACGGTGGCGAACATCGACGAACCGGACACCTGCTGCCTCCTCGGGGCGGGAGGTACCGAGTGTAGCCACGGCCCGGAGGGGTACATGCCCCGATCGGCATGGACCGGCCAGGTCAGTCGGCTGCTGCCACCACGTCGAGCACGGCGCGCCCGTAGGACTCGAGCTTCGCGGCGCCGACACCCGAGATCTCGGCGAGCTGGTCGGCGTCCGCGGGGCGGACCGCCGCGATGCCGCGCAGTGTGGCGTCGTTGAACACCACGTAGGCCGGGACCCCCTGCTCGCGCGCCTGGGCCGCACGCCATGTTCGGAGCGCCTCGAACAGCCCGAGGGCTTCCTGGGGCATGTCGGACACGACCTGTCGGCGGGACCGGCTGGCGCGCGGGGCCTTCACCGGGTCGCGGCGCATCAGCACCTGGACCCGCCCGGCGAGGACGTCGGCGCTCGTCGGGCTGAGCACGAGGGTGCCGTACCCGTCGCTGGAGACGGCCGCGTACCCCTGCGCCAGGATCTGCCGGGCGACGGTGCGCCACTCGCCCTCGGACAGGTCGGCACCGATGCCGAACGTCGCGAGGGTCTCGTGCTGGAGCTCCTGCACACGCGGCGACGACTTGCCCACCAGGATGTCGACCAGGTGCGCGACGCCGTACCGCTGCCCGCGTTCCCGGTCGAGCCGGACGATGGTCGACAGGAGCTTCTGCGCCGGTACGGTGCCGTCCCACGACTCCGGCGGGGCGATGCACGTGTCGCAGTTGCCGCACGCCGTGGACTCCTGGCCGAAGTACGCGAGCAGGCGGACCCGGCGGCACTCGATCGTCTCGCAGAGCGCGAGCATCGCGTCGAGGTGCGCACTGAGCTGTCGCCGGTGCGCGGCATCACCCTCGGACTGGTCGATCATCCGGCGCTGCTGCACGACGTCGTTCAGCCCGTAGGCGAGCCAGGCCGTCGACGGGGCACCGTCACGTCCGGCACGACCGGTCTCCTGGTAGTAGCCCTCGACCGACTTCGGCAGGTCCAGGTGCGCCACGAAGCGGACGTCGGGCTTGTCGATGCCCATGCCGAACGCGATCGTGGCGACCATGACGATGCCGTCCTCGCGCAGGAAGGTCGACTGGTTGCGTTCCCGCACCCGCACGTCGAGCCCCGCGTGGTACGGCAGCGCCGGGATGCCCTGCTCGGAGAGCGCGGCAGCCGTGCGTTCGACGGAGTTGCGTGACAGGCAGTACACGATGCCCGCGTCGCCCTTGTGCTCGGTGCGGATGAACGTCAGGAGCTGCTGGAGCGCACCGGTCTTGGGTTCGATGCGGTACTGGATGTTCGGCCGGTCGAAGTCCGCGACGAAGTGCGCTGCGTCGTCCAGGCCGAGCCGGGCGGAGATCTCGCGGTGGGTCTGCGGCGTCGCCGTGGCGGTCAGCGCGATCCGCGGCACCGTCGGCCAGCGCTCGTGCAGGACGCTCAGCTCGAGGTAGTCGGGGCGGAAGTCGTGGCCCCACTGGGCCACGCAGTGCGCTTCGTCGATGGCGAAGAGGGCGATGCGCGCGCGGTCGAGCAGCGCGCGGGTGTTCTCGAGCCGCAGTCGTTCGGGTGCGAGGTAGAGCATGTCGACCTCGCCCGAGACGACGGCGCGCTCGACCCGAGCGCGTTCGTCCGGCCCCTGCGTCGAGTTGAGGAAGGCGGCCCGGACACCGTTCGCCGCGAGGGCGTCGACCTGGTCCTGCATGAGGGCGATGAGCGGGGAGACCACGACGCCCACGCCGTCACGGACGAGCGCGGGGACCTGGTAGCAGAGCGACTTGCCGCCGCCGGTGGGCATCAGGACGAGAGCGTCCCCGCCGCTGACGACCCGGTCGATGATCGCGGCCTGTTCACCACGGAAGTCGTCGTAGCCCCAGACCCGGTGCAGCACGTCGAGCGCGGCCGCCCGGGACGGCGTGACGGCCTCGGCAGGTGCCTCGGTGGTGCTCATCCACCCAGCCTACGGGCGACCGGTGACACCACCGGCGTTCTCCACAGTCGCCGGAGCAGCCGCCGGATCGGCCGCCGGACCAGCCGCCGGACCAGCGCCTGCCGGGACGACCCCGGCCATCGCGCCGGAACCGGCCACCCCCTCGGGGCGAGCGGGCGAGTCGACCCAGCCCGAGCCTCCCGGCCGGGTCCAGCGCCTGCCGCCAGCCCAGGCCGGCACCGCACCGCGGAACCGGGGCGCCTCGGCGCCCGGGAACGCGCGGTCGAGCTTCCGCCACGTCGCGAGCAGCTCGACCATCCCCCAGTACGCCAGCGACGTGACGAGCGTGAGCAACCAGCCCTGCCACGAGCCGTTCGAGGAGTCGAGGTCGACCTTCGACCACCCCGGCGCCTGCAGCACGAAGATCATGATGTTGTTGAAGGCGTGCTGGAGCACGGTGGCCTCGAGGCCGCCGGTCCGGAGCACGATGACGGCGGCGACCAGGCCGAACGAACCGACGTCGAGGATGCCCCACACGTTGTAGCCGTTCGGGATGTGCAGGAGTGCGAACACGACGGTCGACACCGCGACGGCGACGACCGAGCCGACGATGCGCCACGGGATCCAGGCGCCGATCGTCTGCATCAGGAAGCCGCGGAAGACGTACTCCTCTGCGGCGCCCTGGAACGGCACGAGCAGGACGACGAGGACGATCGTCGTCGTCAGGGTGCCGAGCGACACCGTCGACTGCCCGATCTCCGCCGTGTTCCAGCCGAAGCCGCCGTCGAACGTGAACATGCCGGCGGACTGGAAGAAGAACATCACCGCCGCGATCACCAGGGTCGGCAGCACGCACCACGCCGCCCACCGCCAGCGGACCCGGAAGCGCACCGAGGACAGCGTGTTCGCCGGACCGATCCGCGCGATCCGCACCGCGAGCAGGATGCCGGGCAGCAGCACCACGAGGGACACCAGCGACAGGCTCAGGATGATCGGGTCCGTCGGGTCGAGCGCGGAGTCCTGCAGGCTGCGCTCCAGGTCGAGCAGCCCGTCTTCCCCCTGCGTCGCACCGATCGGCACGAAGTACGCCACGGTGATCAGGACCTGCGACACCAGGTACCACCCGGCGAGGAACGCGAGGGCGACGAGCGGGCGCCACCAGCGCCAGCGGCCGTCGACGCGGAAGAGACGGTGGTAGGGAACGCTCACGCAGCGCAGGTTACCGGGCGGGGCAGGATGGGACCCGTGCTCACCGTCCTGCTCGGCCTCAGCGGCGCGCTGGTCTACGGGTTCGCGGACTTCCTGGGCGGCCTGGCGTCCCGGCGGATCCGACCGGTGACCGTGGCCGCGATCGGCGCCGCCGTCGGCATCGCGCCGCTGCTCGTCGGGCTCGTCGTGGTCGGTGGACGGTTCTCGTGGTCGGCCACGGTCTGGGGCGCACTCGGCGGGCTGTCCGGTGCCGTCGCCGTCCTGCTGCTCTACGCGGCTCTCGCGATCGGGCCGATGAGCGTGCTCTCCCCGCTCACGGCCGTGTTCGCCGCCGTCGTGCCCGTGCTCGTCGCGGTGCTGGGCGGCACCGTGCTGCCGCCCGTGGCGATCGGCGCGCTCGTGGTCGCGGTGGTCGCGGTGGTGCTCGTCGCCTCCGTGCGGGACACCGGCGGCGCGCGGCTCACGGCGCGCGGGGTGGCCGCGGCGGCCGTCGCCGGGTGCGGGTTCGGCGGGATCGTGCTCGCGTTCAACGAGACGCCGGCCGACTCCGGGGTCGCGCCCCTCGTGGTGGCGAGGGTCCTGCAGGCGGTGCTGCTCGGTGCGGCGGCACTGGTGTGGTCGCGGCTCGCCGCTGCTCGGACAGGAGGCTCGGCAGACCCCGCCCCGCCGGTGCCGGCAGGTGCGGTTCTCGGCTCCGAGGCCGCTGGCGGCTCCGCCCTTCGGGTCGCTGACGGCTCGGTCCGTCGGGTCGCTGGCGGCTCCGTCCGGCGGGTCGCATCGGTGATCGTCGCGTGCGGGGTGCTCGACGCCCTGGCGAACGTCTTCATCCAGGCCGGGCTGCACTCGAGCACGGACCCGTCGACGCTCCCGGTGATGAGCGTGCTCAACGCGCTCTACCCGATCGGCACGGTGGTGCTGGCCGGCGTGGTGCTCCGCGAACGCCTCACCGTGCTGCAGGCCGTCGGCATCGGGCTGGCGCTCGTCGCGTCCGTGGCGCTCGCCCTGGCGTGAGGCGCCGCGTGGGTCAGGCGTCCGGGATGAGGCGCTTGCCCAGCGACACCGTGTGGTCATCCGCGTAGCCGAGGGACTCGTAGAACCCGATGACGCGCTCGTTCCCGGCACGCACCTGCAGGTTGAGCTTCGGGCAGCCGAGGTCCGTCAGGAGCCGTTCGAACTCGGTCATGAACGTCCGGCCGAGGCCGGAGCCCTGCAGGTCCGGCCGCACCGCGAGGTAGTTCACCCAGCCCCGGTGCCCGTCGAACCCCGCCATGCCCGCCGCGACGATGGCGCCGTCGTCGTCCGGGTCGGTCGCGACGAGGAACAGCTCGGGCTGTACGGTCAGCTTCCGCGCGATGTCCCTGCGCGGGTCGTTCCACGGACGGACCAGGCCGCAGGACTCCCAGAGGGCGACGACCGCCTCGGTGTCGGCGGGGGTGAAGGTCCGGATCGTGAAGGCCATCGCGTCATCCTAGAGAACCCATGGCGTCACGCATCCGCATGTGATATTTTAATACTCTTCCGGTATCCCGATCCGAGGAGTTCCCTTGCCCGAAGCACTTCTCTCGCGCCGCGAACTGCGCGAGCGCAGGAACGCGGCCGATCGACTCGCCGCGGCCCAGGACGCGTCGGCATCGGTGGCTGCTCCGGCGGTGACTGCTCCGGCGGTGGCACCTCCTCCGGTACCTCCAGCTCCGTCCGCCTGGTCGCGAGCGGCTCCCGACCGTGCCTCGGTGCACCCGGCGCCGGACGCCCCGGCGGTACCCCGCGGGCCGTGGGCGCGCCCTGCCGTCACGGACGCTGCCGCGGTCCCGGCCGCGCCGGCGCCGTTCTCCGTTCCGACCCCTGCGCCCGTCCCGGCATCCGCTTCCGCTCCCGCTCCTGTCCCGGGCCCCACGCCGGCTCCCGCCTCTGCTCGTGTCCCCGCCCTCGCTCCCGTCCCCGCGCCGAACCCGGAACCGGACCCCACTCCCGCTCCCGCGCTGAACCCGGAACCCACTCCCGCTCCCGCTCCCGCTCCCGAAACGGATCCCGCTCCCGCGTCGACTCCGGCTCCGACGCCGGCGCCCGTCGGACCGGAACGTGGCCGCGCGGCACGGACGTCCTCCCCGCGGGCACTCGGCGCCTCGGGATCGGCGCTCGTGGCCGTCGCCCGGGACGTCATCGGCCTCGGATCCCGTGGTGGGCGCCGTGGATGGACCAGGACCATCCAGGTCCTCATCGCCGCCGCGACCATCGTCACGATCGTCGTCGGTGTGCGATCGATGTTCCTCCCCACCGCCGCCGTGAGCGCCCCCGCTTCGGCGACCTTCCCCCAGGCGATCGCCGCGTCGACCGCGGAGCAGTTCGCCGAGACCTACTTCACGTGGGACCAGGACGACCCCGCGCCCAGGGCCGCAGCGATCGCGACGCTCGTCGTCGCGGGTCTGAGCGACCAGGTCGGCTGGGACGGCGAGGGCCGGTCGAGCGCGGGCACCGCCCGCGCCGCCGGGTTCTCCTACGTCGACGCCGCGAACGCGATCGTGACGGTCGTGGTCCCCGTGACCTCGTACGTCGACGGCAAGCCGGGCACCCCCGAGACGATGTCGCTCGCGGTCCCGGTCACGGTCATCGGCGCGCGGGTGTGGGTGTCGGCGCTGCCGGCCTCCGTCGGCGTCCCGACGAGCGCCCCCACCGTCCCCACGCCCTCGGCGCCCACGCCGGACCAGGCGGCCACGGCGGCATCGCGTTCGGCCGTCGCGCAGTACTTCTCGGCCCTCGACGCCGGCGACGTGCCGCTCTCCGACCAGGGGAACCGGTCGACCGGCCTCGACGGGGCGCTGACGTTCCGAGCACTCACCGGCTGGCAGGTCGACCGGTCGGGGGGCGACCGCAAGACCGGGTGGGCCACGGTCCGCTGGCAGACCGCCGGCGGCGCCACGATCGAGCAGCAGTACCGCCTCGTCGTCACCGACGACTCCGGCTGGCGCGTCCGCTCCGCCACCGCAGCGGTCCGATCCGCATGACGCCGAACCCCGACTCCCCCCACCGACGATCAGGACCCCATATGCCTCTCACCAACACCCGTTCCGTCACGGTACGCAGCCACATCGCGACCAGCGGCACCCTCGCACTCACCCACGACGGCCACACCGAGACCTCCACCCACCCGACGACCGAACAGGCCCGCGAAGCGGCGATCGAGACGGTCGTCCTGATGGCCCAGGTGGCCGGTGCGCCCGTGCACCTGCAGACCAGCGGCGCCGAGGGCGACTGGGACCTCGAGGTCGCGGCGAACGGCGCCGTACGGATCCTCCCGGAGGCGCCGGGCGCTCCCGAGAGCGAGCCCACCGACCACACCGACGCCGCTCCGGACGATGCAGCAGCGGAGCCGGAGACCGCGCAGGACGTCGACGTCGATCCCGACCTGGCAGCAGCAGCGGAAGCGCTCCCCGTGACGACCGACACCATCGTGATCCCCCCGGTGCCGCGGTCCGCACCCCCCACGACTCCGATGACACCGACACCTCCGGTCCGGACGCTCCCGCGGACCGACGTCCTGGAACAGTCGGAGGACGTCCTCGAGCACACGGTGCTCACCCGCCGTCGGAGTGCTCCGCGCCACCGCGCCAAGCTCTACACGAGCCTCGGGACGACCATCGCCGTCAGCGGGGAGGGACACCTCGGCCGCGCACCGATCGGCCACGAGAACGGCGTGCGGTTCCCGGATCCCACCCGCAGCGTGTCGAACGCCCACATCCGGTTCACGGTCGATGCCGTCGGCATGTCGATCGAGGACCTCGGCTCTGCGAACGGCACGTCGGTGACCGTCGACGGCTCCGAGCGGACGTGCCATCCTGGTGTCGTGGTCCGCGCTCCGCGCGGCGCACGCGTCGACATCGGCGACCAGTTCTTCGTCGTGGTCTAGCACGTCGTGTCACCGCACCACTCCACAGATCAGGAGCCTTCGTGAGCGAGCCGCCCCGGACCGGCGACCAGACCCCGGACGCCGTCGGGTGGCTCCGTGAAGCCACCACGGAGCGCACGCCCCTCGAGGACACCCCGCCGACCCGGCGTCGTGACCGGACGGCACGACCACAACGACCGCGCCAGACCGTCGGCGGTGCGATCGTCTCCCTGATCGCCGAGCTCCTCATCATCGCCGGGGCCCTCACCGGGCTCTACGTGCTCTGGACGGCGTGGTGGACGGACGTCGTCGCGGTGAACGGCCAGACCGCGCTCGTGCAGGACCTGGGGCAGCAGAAGGCCGGCGCCGGCAACGGCACCGAGCACCGCGGCACGGCCCCCGTCCTGGCGGAGCCGCCGAACGTCACCGACGTCTTCGGGACGATGCAGATCCCGCGCTTCGGCGCCGACTACAACCGGCCGATCGGTGAGGGCACCGACCGCGAGAAGGTGCTCAACACGATCGGGCTCGGCCACTACCAGGACACCGCGATGCCCGGAGCACCGGGCAACTTCGCCGTCGCCGGACACCGTGTGACCTACGGCAAGCCGCTCAACCAGATCGCCGAACTGAAGACCGACGACGCGATCGTCGTCCGTGTCACCGACAAGAAGACCGACTTCGACGTCTGGTACGTCTACAAGGTCACCGACAGCCAGATCGTCACCCCCGAGCACGTCGAGACGATCGCGCCGGTGCCGAACAAGCCCGGGGTCGAACCGACCGCGAGCGACCGGTGGCTGACGCTCACCGCGTGCCACCCGATGTGGTCCGCGAAGGAGCGGTACGTCACGCACGCCAAGCTCGACTACTGGATGCCCGTGTCCGAGGGCACCCCGAAGGAACTCACGGAGACCGCACAGTGATCTTCCCGTTCGTCTGGCGGATCCTGCCGGGTCCGACCGCACTCAAGGTGCTCGAGCTGCTGGTGCTCCTCGCAGCGATCGTGTTCGTGCTGTTCACGTGGGTGTTCCCGTGGGTCGCCGCGGACATCCTCCCGCCGCCGGACGGCACCGTCGACACCTCGGCGACACCGACGCCCTGACGACGGCGGGGCAGCGGTCGCCGCCGCGGGAGCGGACGGGCGTCAGACCGTCGTGGTCACCCGGGAGCCGCCGCCCGGGGCCCGGCGAACCGCGATCCGCTCCGGGATGCGCTGCTTCAGTTCCTCGACGTGGCTGACGATCCCGACCTGACGCCCGCCCGCAGTCAGGCGCGCGAGCTGGCCGATGACGTCGTCGAGGGTCTCCGGGTCGAGCGTGCCGAAGCCCTCGTCGACGAAGAGCGTGCCGAGCGATACCCCGCCGGCCTCGGCCTGGACGACGTCCGCGAGCCCGAGCGCCAGGCACAGCGAGAACGTGAAGGTCTCGCCGCCGGACAGGCTCCTGGGGTCGCGGGTGGTGTCGGTCGTGTGGTCGCGCACCGCGAGCGCGAGCCCGGTACGGCGGGTTCGGACGCCGGACTCGCGCTCGTCGGAGGTCTCGAGCGTGAAGCGCCCACCGAGCATCGCGCCGAGCCGGTCGTTGGCCGCGGCGACGACGTCCTCGAAGCGGCGCATCAGCACGTAGGTGCCGAGGGTGATCCCGGTCGGGTTCTGCCCGGGAGCAGCTGCCGCGATGTCGGCGAGCCGGACGACGGCACGGCTGCGCGCCGAGGTCGATTCGCGGGCGGCGACCGCACGGGTGACGTCGGCGGCGCAGCGCTCCGTCGCGCCGGCCCGGTCCTCCGCGCTGACCGCGGCCCGGGTGGCGTCGTCGAGTGCGGCGGCGGTGCGGGTCTTCTCGGCGCGGGCGCCGGGCAGGTCGAGCGCTTCGGCGTCGTCGTCGGCAGCAGCGACCACCGACGGTTCGGCGAGCCCGGCGTCGACGACGGCGCGTTCCCGGTCGGCGTCGTCGACCTCGGCCCGCAGTCGGGCCGTCTCCGCCGGTCCGAGCTGCGCCGCGCGTGCCGCCGTGACGTCCGGGAAGTCCTGGTCGGCGACGATCCGCGCGACCTCGGTCCCCCGTTCGTCCGCGGCGGCGGTGGCCGCGCGTGCTCGTTCCACGGCGTCGGCCACGGCACCGAGTTCCGCGATGCGGCGGTCGAGCGCGGTGACGGCCGCGGGGAGGTCGTCCGGCACCGTGGGACCGTCGAGCTCCGCGGCGAGCGACGCCAGGGCGGCCCGCACGGAGTCGCTGTCCTGCTCGAGCCGCTGCTGGTCCGCGGCGCTGGTCGCGAGGAGGACCTGGCACCGGGCGTCGACGTCGTTGCGGTCCCGCTCGAGCGCGCGGGTGGCGTCGTCGTGGGCGGCACGGTCGCGTTCGCGCTCCGCGACGGTGGTGGCCGCCGTCCGCGCGGCGCGGAGCCGTGCGGTCGCCGCGGTGTCACGACGTTCGAGGTCCGCCGCCGACACCGGTCCGAGCACGCCCGTCAGGCGGTCGCGCTCGGCACGCTCGAGGGCCAGGTCGGTCGCGGCCTCGGCGAGGACCGCGTCGGCCTGACGGGCGGCCGCGGCGGCCTCGGCGATCTGCGCCGGCGTCGGGTGGTCGTCCTGCGGTGACGCCACCGCGGGGTGCTCGACCGCGCCGCAGACCGGGCACGGGTCCCCGGGGGTCAGCGCGGCACCGAGCTCGCCCGCGAGTCCGGCGATGCGGCGCTCCCGGAGGTGCTGCTCGGCGGTCAGTGCGGCCGTGGCGGCGGTCCGGGCGCGGACCACTGCGGCTTCGGCGTCGGCGGCCCGTGCGCGGACGGCATCGAGTTCGGTTGCGGCCCGCCGGAGGTCCTGCACGGCGTCGGATTCGCGCTGTGCGTCGGCGGCGTCGCCCGCTGCCTCGGCTGCGGCGCGTGCTGCCTCGACGATCTGCGCGCGTTCCGCCGGGCGACGGCCGAGTTCGGCATCGAGTTCGGAGCGTCGCTCGCGCAGCCGTTCGGCCGCTGCCAGGGCGTCGTCGAGCGCGGCACGGCGTGCCGGGAGTGACTCGGCGACGGGGACGAGGTGCCGCACCGCACCGACGGCGTCGACGAGGTGGCTCCGCGTGCCGGCGGTGTCGTCGTCGTCGGCCACGCCGTGCCGCTCGCGCAGGGCGTCGCGTTCTCGCTCGGCGTCGGCGGCGCGGACCCGGGCGGCGTCGAGGCCGTCGGCCACCGCAGCGACCCGGGCAGCGCGCTCCGCGACGGCGAGCCGGGCGCGGGCCGCGGCGACGGCCGCTGCCTGGTCGTCGAGGACGGCGGCTCGGCGGAGCAGTGCGGCTCGGCGGTCGAGTGCGGCGAGCCGCAGCCCGACGGCCTGCTCGTGGTCGGCCGCGAGTTGCGCCGCGACCGCGGCGTCGGCGCGGGTGTGCGCTGCGGCGTCGGCGGCCGAGCGGAGTTCGTGGACCACCGCGGCGACGTCCGGCTCGTCGGTGTCTCCGCCCGTGTCGGCGGCCGTCTCGGCGCGTCCCGAGGCCTCGGCGAACCGGGCGAGGGCGTCACGCACGCGGGCGTCGGCGGCGTCGACCTCAGTGGCGGCCGCGCGGCGCCGGGCAGCGAGTTCGTCGGCGGTGCGGTCGTAGATCTCGGTGCCGAAGAGGGACTGCAGGAGCTTCCGGCGGTCTTCGCCCGGCGACTTCAGGAACCGTGCGAACTCACCCTGCGGGAGCACCACCGTCTGCAGGAACTGGGCGCGGTCGAGGCCGACGATGCGCGCGATCTCGGCACCGACTTCTTGTGCGCGGGCGGACACCGGTTCACCCGCCGGGTCGTTCGGGGCCGCGAGCCGGGAGAGCTGGGCGGACGACTGCTGCCGCACGGTGCCGGTGCCCCGCTGCTTCGGTCGGTCGTACTGCGGTGTGCGCCGCACCCGGAACACGCCGGCACCGGTCTCGAACACCAGCTCGACGAAGGGCTCGACGGTGGGGTCGGCGTGCTGGCTGTGCAGCCGGTCGCTGCTGGCGTCGGCGCCCGCGAGCCCGCCGTACAGTGCGAAGACGACGGCGTCGATGATGGTCGACTTGCCGGAGCCGGTGGGGCCTTCGAGCAGGAACACCCCGGAGGCGGCGAGCGCGGCGAAGTCGATCGTGACGAGTTCCGGGTAGGGCCCGATGGCGCGGAGTTCCAGGTGGTGCAGGTACATCAGCGCGCGGCCCCGTCCTGATCCGAGAGCACGGCGGCGGCGGCTTCGTAGGCTTCGCGGAGGACGGCGAGTTCGTCGGCCGACGGTGCGCCACCGGTGGCGAACGTCACGAAGTCGGCTGCGACCTCGACCGGGTCGGACGTGGCGGTGACCGCGCGGCTGGTCGTCCGTGCCGGGGCGTCTGCCGGCTCGTGGGTGACGGCGACGGCGTGCGGGAAGCGGGCCTTGACGCGCGCGTACATCCGCTCGGGGTGGACGGTGTCCGTCACGGCGACGCGCACCCAGGACTCGGCGTGGCGGGCGTGTTCCCCGGACTCGATGGCGTCGATGCCGTCGCGGACGTCGACGAGGGGGCGCGGGACGGGCGTCGGCAGGAGCTCGACGGCGACCGCCCCGGCCGCGTCGAGGTCCACCAGGGTCACCGACTTCGTGTGGTTCCGCTCGCCGAAGGAGAACGCCAGCGGTGATCCCGCGTACCGGATCCGCTCGGAGTCGCCGACACGCTGCGGGCCGTGCAGGTGCCCGAGGGCGACGTAGTCGATGCCGGCGAACGCGGACTCGGCGACGCGGTCGACACCGCCGACGCGGATGTCCTGCTCGCTGTCGCTCGGCTCCGCGCCGCCGACGAAGGCGTGTGCGACGACGACGCTGCGCGTGCCCGGTCGGCGGGCGAGGTCGGCGCGGATGCGGTCCATCGCGGCACCGACCACCGCCTGGTGCGATCGGGCGAGCGGCTCGTCCGGCACGGCGGCGAGGGCGTACCGCACCATGTCGGGCTGCAGGTAGGGGATGCCGTAGACGGCGACCGGACCGGCCGGGTCGTCGACGAGCACGGGGTCGTCGACGCGGGTCGGTTCGGCGAGGATCCGGACGCGCTCGTTCATGACCCCGGACCCGAACCCCAGGCGGGCGGCGGAGTCGTGGTTGCCGGGTGTGACCACGACCGTGGCGACGGCGGCGAGCCGTTCGAGCACGGTGGAGAGCATGCGGACGGCGTCGACCGGCGGGATCGCGCGGTCGTAGACGTCACCGGCGATCACCACGAGGTCGACCGAACGCTGCACCACGACGCCGACGAGGTGGTCGAGGAAGGCGGCCTGGTGCTCGAGCAGATCGGCGCCGAGCAGGGTGCGGCCCAGGTGCCAGTCACCGGTGTGCAGGATGCGCATGTCCGTCACGGTAGCGCCGTCCACGGACATCCCCGGACACCGCGCGGCCAGCTGTGGACAACCCGGACCGAGTCCATGCCGGCGCCGTCCACCGGGCCGGTGCCGGTGTCGGTGTCGGTGTCGGTGTCGGTGTCGGTGTCGGGACGAGTTGCGCACAAGCCGTGCGATGCCCCACTGCTGGGGGTACCTCGATGAGTGAGATACTTGTTCAATGAGCAGTACGGCGGCATCCGGTGTCGCCTCGCCGATCGTGCCCGCGATCACCACCCGAAGAGAGCACGCCCGATGACGGACACCCGCATCACAGCAGTCCCGGACGCCACCGTCGCGCCCGCGACCCCCCCGGCACCCGCATCCCCCCTCGACGCGCCAGGCGGCGTTGCCGATGGCGTGGAGGACTCCGACCTCGGTCGCCTGATGACCGCGTTCCGGATCATGCAGACGCAGCACGCGCGCGTCCTCAACCACGAGAGCGTCGCCCGGGGACTCAACCCGACGGACAGCCGGTTCGTGTTCTTCCTCGCCGCAGCGGACGGCGCCGGCGTCACCCCGAAGCAGGCCAGCGAGTACCTCGAGCTCTCCACGGGCGCGATGACGTCGCTCATCGACCGGCTCGAGAAGCGCGCGCACATCGAGCGCCGTCCGAACCCGGACGACCGCCGCAGCATCCTGCTGCACCTCACCGCGTCGGGTGAGGCCGTCGCCGAGCAGATCGGCGCGGTGTACTCCGCCGCCTTCCGCGAGGTCGTGGCCCCCGACGAGCGGCGGCGGATCGGCGACGCGTTCGCGCGGATCGGCGAGGCACTCGGGCGTCGCTCCGGCGAGTCCACGGCGCACACCCGGGCCTAGGACGGCGCGTACGGTCGGGGGCATGACCCCCAGCGACCTCCTCATCGAAGCGTTCTCCCGCGTGCCGGACACCGTCGGACGTGCCCTCGACGGGCTCTCCGAGGACCAGCTCGCGTCCCGTCCGGCGGCCGGCGCGAACACCCTCGCCTGGCTCGCGTGGCACATCGCACGCGGCCAGGACGCCCAGATCGCCGACCTCGCGGGCACCGAGCAGGTGTGGACCGCGGACGGCTGGTACGACCGGTTCGGCCTGCCGTTCCCGCCCGAGGCCCTCGGCTACGGCATGTCCCGCGACGACGTCGGCCGCGTCCGCGCCTCCGCCGCGCTGCTGAACGACTACCTCGGCGCGGTGCACGCGCGCACGGTCGAGTACCTCGGCACGCTCGGTCCGGAGGACCTCGACCCCGTCGTCGACGACGCGTGGGACCCGCCGGTCACCGCCGGCGCACGACTCGTGAGCATCCTGGACGACTGCGTCCAGCACGCCGGTCAGGCCGGGTACGCGCGCGGGTTGCTGTTCTTCAACCGCTGACGCGGAACCGGCCGGGAGGCCCGGGTCGACTCCGCCAGGCACCGGCGAGTCCACGAGACACCTCCGGAACGACGAAACGCCGCCATTGCTGGCGGCGTTTCGCGGTTGGCGGGGCGTCCCGCGGAGACGGGGGCGTCAGCGCGCGGCGAGCTCCGCGACGATGCCGTCGCCCGGCGCGGCCTGGACGAGGTCGGCCTCGATCTCGGCGCGCTCGAGGATGCCCTCGATCTTGCGGATGCGGCCACGCGGGACGATCGTCACGACGGTGCCCTCCTTGCCGGCACGACCCGTCCGGCCCGAGCGGTGCATGTACGCCTTGTAGTCGTCCGGCGCGTCGGCCTGCACGACGAGCGAGACGTCGTCGACGTGGATGCCGCGCGCAGCGACGTCGGTCGCCACGAGGACGTTCACGCGGCCGCTGGTGAGCAGCTGCAGGTTGCGCGTGCGGCGCGACTGGTTCAGGTCGCCGTGGAGCGAGGTCGCGCGGATGCCGGCGTCCTCGAACTGGTCGGCGAGCCGCTCGGCGTAGGCGCGGGTCCGGGCGAAGACGATCGTCTTGCCGTCGCCGGCGACGAGCTCCTCGAGCAGGCGGTCCTTCTCACGCTGCTCGACCACGAGCACGCGGTGGTCGATGGTCGAGGACGCCTGGTCCTCACCCGCGACCTCGTGCACGCTCGGCTCGTGCAGGAACTGCTCGACGAGCGCCGCGACCTGGGTGTCGAGCGTGGCGCTGAACAGCAGCTTCTGTGCACGGTTGCCCTCGGGGGTGACCTGTGCGGTCGCCTCGAGGATCTCCTGCACCGGCTCGAGGAACCCGAGGTCGCACATGTGGTCGGCCTCGTCGAGCACGGAGATGACGACCTCGCTGAGGTCGAGCTTGCCCTTGTTCATGAGGTCCTGCACACGGCCAGGGGTACCGACGATGATGTCGACGCCGCGCTCGAGCGCTCCCTCTTGGCGGCCGTACGGGACGCCGCCGTAGATCTGCGTCGTGAAAAGGCCCACCGAGCGGGCGATCGGCTGCACCGTGCGGTCGATCTGCAGGGCGAGCTCGCGGGTCGGCGCCAGGATGAGCGCACGCGGGGCGCGGCCCATCTTGCGCTTGGTGCCGCCGCCGTTCTCCATGAGCTTCTCGACGAGCGGGGCGCCGAACGCGATGGTCTTGCCGGAGCCCGTGCGGCCGCGGCCGAGGACGTCCTTGCCGGCGAGCACGTCGGGGATCGTCGCCGCCTGGATCGGGAACGGGCTGGTCGCGCCGAGCTCGCCGAGGGCACGCGAGATGTTGCCGCCGATGCCGAGGTCCGCGAAGGTCACGCCCTCGACGTCGGCCGCGATGGTCGACTCGGCCTGGAGCTTCTCGAGCTTGACGTCGTCGGCGGGGACGAAGTGGCCGCGCTCGGAGTCGTCGCGGTCGAAGCGGCGGGGTGCGCGGTCGTCACGGTCGAAGCGACGGGGCGCACGGTCGTCGTTGTCACGGCGGGGGGCGCGGTCGTCACGGTCGAAGCGACGCGGGGCGCGGTCGTCGCGGTCGAAGCGACGCGGGGCACGGTCCTCGTTGTCACGGCGGGGTGCACGGTCATCGCGGTCGAAGCGACGGGGCGCACGGTCGTCACGGTTGAACGAACGCGGGGCACGGTCCTCGTTGTCACGGCGGGGTGCACGGTCGTCACGGTCGAAACGACGCGGGGCACGGTCGTCACGGTCGAAACGGCGCGGGGCACGGTCGTCGTTGTCACGACGGGGTGCACGGTCGTCACGGTTGAACGAACGCGGGGCGCGGTCGTCACGGTCGAACCGACGAGGGGCACGGTCGTCGCGATCGAAACGACGCGGAGCACGGTCGTCGCGCTCGAACCGGCGCGGCGCACGGTCGTCGGTGTCACGACGGGGCGCACGGTCATCGCGGTCGAAGCGACGGGGCGCACGGTCATCGCGGTCGAAGCGGCGCGGGGCACGGTCGTCACGGTCTGCTCCGCGCGCCGGGCGTCCGGCCCCACGGGGCTCCCAGCTCGACCGGGAGGCGTCACGCGGCTCCCAGTTCGGGCGGCTCGGACGGTCGCCCTGCGAGGAGCGGTTGCGACGGTCGTCGGCGTCCCAGCGCTGCTTCTGCCGCGGTGCCGACGGATCGGCGGCGCGGAAGCCGCGGTGCTTGTTGCTGCGAGCGGCAGGGGTGCCGTTCGGGTGACGGACTCGGTCGGAGGCGCGCGAGTTCGCGCCCTTGTCGTACGGGGCCATAGCTACTTTCCGGGGTGCGGACATGCCACGCAGCCCGGCAGCGACATCGGCGGGGGCGGTTCGTGGAGAGGGGGTTCATCCCGTCGTCGAATCGACGTGATTCCAGCCCTCGAACTACACAACACCCAAACACGTCCGCGGCTCGCAGCCGCGGTGTCGAAGGCCGACCGAGTGAGCCTACGTGACCCGGCGCCGAGAAACCACCCCTCAGGACTCGGCGAGGCGCTGGCGCTGCTCGGCCACGTCGAAGTCCGCGGCGGGCCAGGACAGGTGCATGTCCTCGAGCGCGCGGAGCAGGAGCTGCTGGACCGCCAGCCGGGCGTACCACTTCCGGCTCGCCGGGACCACGTACCAGGGCGCCACGGCGGTCGAGGTCCGGTCGAAGGCGATCTGGTACGCCTCTTGGTAGTCGTCCCAGAGCAGCCGCTCGTCGATGTCACCCGGGTTGAACTTCCAGTGCTTGTCCGGGCGGTCGAGGCGGTCCCCGAGCCGGGCGCGCTGCTCGTCCTTGGAGATGTGCAGCATCACCTTGACGATCGTCGTGCCCTGCTCCGCCAGGCGGTTCTCGAAGTCGACGATCGCACCGTAGCGCCGCTCGATCTCGGCCGGCGGGGCGAACGACCGCACGCGCTGGATGAGGACGTCCTCGTAGTGCGACCGGTCGAACACGCCGAGTTGTCCCGCACCGGGGAGCTCCCGCTCGACGCGCCAGAGGAAGTCGTGCTCGCGCTCCTCGGCCGTCGGCGCCTTGAAGCCGGCGTAGTGCACGCCGTTCGGGTCGACCGCGCCGACGACGTGCGACACGATGCCGCCCTTGCCCGCGGTGTCCATCGCCTGCAGGACGAGCAGCACACGGCGCTGGTCGCCGGCGGTCGCCGCTGCCCAGAGCCGTTCCTGCAGCGCCGATAGCCGGTCGGCACCGGCCGCCAGTGATTCGAGTCCGTCGATCTTCCGTCCGGGGAACCCCGGGGTGCCGTCCGGGTCGACGTCGGCGAGGAGGAAGCCCTCGTCCACGCGCAGGAGCGGCTCCGGATCGGCGTTCCATGCCTTGCGTCGGCTCACGGGTCCTCCTGCATCGACGGTGGTGTGCCGCTCATCCTGGCACCACGAGGTGAACGGCGTCATGCGTCGCGCAGCACCTCGGGATACCGTTGTCGGCGATGAGGTCCGGCCGTCGCACGCTGATCGCGCTCGTCGCCGCGGTCGTGGCGCTCGGCGCGATCACTTCGTGCAGCTCGGATCCGACCGGCGACGAGAACGCCACGGTGACCGCCGACCCCGTGATCTACCCGCTCTCGCTGCGGTACCACGGCATCGACGTCGTCGCGGACGTGCCGTACGGCACGGACCGGCTCCAGCAACTCGACGTCTGCCTGCCGGTCGACAGTGCCCCCGAGACCACGGCGACGCCCTCGGCCGCACCGACCGCGGCGGCGGGGACGGGGGCCGGAGCGGATGCCGCTGCGGCCGCTGCCCGCGACGCCGGCGACTCGGCCGCCATCCCCGCCGCCGAGGCGACCGCGGCCGCTGCGAAGGCCGCCACCGGGACCCGGCCGGCGGTGCTGATGATCCACGGCGGCAGCTGGTCGCACGGCGACAAGGCCACCGCCGCCTACCGCTCGGTGTGCAAGTACCTGGCGTCGCAGGGCTTCGTCACGTTCAACGTCGACTACCGCCTGGCACCGACGGACCCCTTCCCCGCCGGCCTCGACGACGTCCGGCGGGCGCTCGACTGGGTGTACCGGCCGACGACCCTGTCGACCTACGACGTCGACGTCGACCGGATCGGGGTGTTCGGCGGCAGCGCGGGCGGCAACCTCGCGGCGATGCTCGCCGTCGAGGACCACGAGTCCACCGCCTACGCCGAGGGGCACCGGATCCGGGCGGTCGTCGACCTGAGCGGGCCGACGGACCTCACCGCACGCTCGACGGAGCCGGACGGGGTGTCGGCGGCGTTCCAGCGCAAGCAGCTGCTGTACCTCGGCTGTTCGACGTACTCCTCGTGCCCGGCGGCGGCCAGGGCGTCGCCGACGGACAACGTCACCGCGGACACGGCACCGTTCTTCATCGGGCACTCGACGCACGAGTTCATCCCGCTGTGGGAGTCCCAGGACTTCGCGGCCACGCTGCGATCCCACGACGTGCCGGTGACGTTCGTCGCGGTCAAGGGCACCGCGCACTCCATCGCGCAACTCGACGAGGCGATGAGCAAACGCGTCGTGTCGTTCCTCCGACGCCACCTCGGCTGAGCCGGATCAGGGCTCAGGAGCCGCGGCGACGCGGTCCGTCACAGCGCCGACCCCGGCTGTACCCCGGGCGGGTGGCACCCGGACTCGGGTCTGCCCCGGAAGGGCCCGTCGGACGGAGACTGCACGGTGTGACCGACACCTCGACCCGCCCCGCACGCCCCGCGACGACCTGGGACCGACACTCCCCCGTCCGCACCGGCGCGGAGCTGCTCCTCGGGCTGTCCTTCTTCGTCACGGTCGGCTTCGCCGGCTACGGGGCCGCGACCGGGCACACCTCGCTCGTCGCCCAGCTCGGTGCGATCGCGTTCCTGACGACGCTCACCTGCGTCCTGGTCGCGTGGTTCAGCGGTGCCGGCGCCCCCGACGAGGACGCCGGCAGCCGCTAGCCCTCCGTCGGCGCGACGGGGTCCCCCTCGGCCGCACGTCGGTCCGCCCGACGCTCCCGCGCCCGCTCGACCAGGTAGTAGAGCCCCGGCAGCACGACCAGGGTCAGCAGCGTCGAGGACACCAGCCCGCCGATCACGACGAGCGCGAGCGGCTGCGAGATGAAGCCGCCCTGCCCGGTGACCCCGATCGCCATCGGCACGAGCGCGAAGATCGTCGCCAGGGCCGTCATCAGGATCGGCCGGAGTCGCCTCGTCGCACCCTCGATGAGCGCCTCGCGCACGCGGAGTCCCCGCCGCCGGTACTGGTTCACGAGGTCGATGAGCACGATGGCGTTCGTCACGACGATGCCGACGAGCATGAGTACGCCGATCAGCGACGCGACCCCGATCGGGATGCCGGACACGATCTGCAGCAGGATCGCGCCGGTGGCGGCGAACGGCACCGACACCAGGAGCAGCAGCGGCTGGAGCAGGCTCCGGAAGGTCGCGACCATCACGACGTAGACGATGAGGATCGCGACGAGTGCGGCGAGCAGCAGTTGGCTGAACGCCGACGACTGGCTCGAGGCAACCCCGCCGATCGTCGCCGACGCCCCCTTCGGCAGGTCGAGCTGGTCGACCGCCGAGGTGACCGCCGTGACGGCCGCCCCGAGGTTCGCGGAGTCCGGCGTGACCGTGATCGTCGCCGTGCGGACCGCGTCCGAGGTCGTGACGGTCGTCGGGCCGTCGGCCTTCTCGACCGTGGCGACGTCGGACAGCGGGACCGGCCCGGTCGACGTCGGCAGGGACAGGTCCCGCAGCGCGTCGACGGTGGTCGGCGGCTCCGGGTCGGCGATGTAGACGTCGAGCGAGGCGTCGTCGATCTCGACCGTGCCGGTGTCCTGCGGGGAGACCGCCGCGGCGACGATCCCGCCGACCTGCGTCTCGGTGAGGCCGAGTGCCCCGGCCTTGACGCGGTCCACCCGGACGGCCAGGTACGGCTCGGCGGCGGAGAGGTTGCTCGACGCCCCGGTGGTGTGCGCGACGTCCTTCAGGGTGTCGAGCGCCTTGTCCGCCGCGGTCTGCAGCTGCGCCTGGGTCGGGGCGGTGACGTCCACCTCGATGTCGCTGCTGCCGCCGAAGCCGCCGCCCGAGGACGACAGCGCGATCTCGCCGGCACCGTCCAGGGCGTCGAGCCGCTTCCGGGTGTCGGACTGGATCCGGGTCTGGTCGGCGTCGGAGTCGGTGGTGACCGCGTACTGGATCGATGCCGTCCCGCCACCGCCGAACGCGGCCTGGATCGACTGGCCGCTCGACCCGATCGTGGTCTGCACGGTGTCGACGCCGTCCACCGCCCGCAGCTGCCGCTCGACCTTGCGCGCGGCGTCCGACTGGACGTCGAGCGAGGTGCCCGGCGCCAGGTCCTGCGTCACCGTGAACGTGTTCTGGCCGGAGTCGCCGAGGTAGTTCGTCTTGACGAACGGCAGCGCCGCCGCGGTCCCGCCCAGCACCAGGACGGCCAGCACGACGACGAGCGCCGGGAACCGGAGGACCCAGTGCAGCACCGGCAGGTACCCGCGGCGGAGCCGGTCGGGAGCGCCGGCGTCGTGCAGGTCGTCCGCCGAGCGGAGCGCCGAGTCCGCCGGACGGAGCGCCGGGTCCGCGGGACGGACCGCCGGGTCCGCCGCTGTCGGCGACCCCGTGCCCGCGTGCTTGTGGCCCTTCGGCGCGCGGAGGAACCAGTACGCGAGGACCGGCACGATCGTCAGCGCGACGAGCAGCGACGCGATGAGCGCCATCGTCACGGTCAACGCGAACGGTCGGAACAGCTCACCCACGAGCTCGGCGACGAAGGCCACTGGCAGGAACACCACGACCGTCGTCAGCGTGGACGCCGTGACCGCGCCCGCGACCTCGCGCACGCCGTCGAGCACCGCCTGCCTGCGGTCGACGCCCGGTTGCAGGTGCCGCTTGATGTTCTCGATGACGACGATGGAGTCGTCCACCACACGGCCGATCGCGATCGTGAGCCCGGCGAGCGTGATGATGTTCAGCGTGTAGTCCGCCGCGCGCATGCCGATCGCCGCGAGGAGCACCGAGGTCGGGATCGAGATCGCGGTGACGATCGTCGAGCGGACCGACAGCAGGAAGACGAGGATCACGACGACGGCGAACGCGAGGCCGAGCAGGCCTTCTTCGGCGAGGGAGTCGATCGACTGCTGGATGTACGGCGCCTGGTCGAACACGACCGTGAACTGCGGGTTGCCGTCGATCTTCGACTCGATGTCGGGCAGCGCGGCACGGACGGTCTTCGACACGTCGACGGTGTTCGCCTCTTGCGTCTTCGTGATGGAGATCGTGAGTGCCTGTTGTCCGTCGACGCGACTGATCGACGTCCGCGGCGACTCGGTGATGGCCACCTTCGCGACGTCTCCCACCGTGGTCGCCGCGCCGCCGCCGGTCAGGGGCAGCGCCTCGATGTCGGCCACGGACGCGATCCGCTGCCCGGTCTGCACCGAGAGCGTCGAGCCGTCCTGGGTGATGGTGCCGCCGGGGATGAGCGTGCCGTTGTCGTCGAGGGCGTCCTTGATGGCCGTCTCGGAGAGGCCCCGAGCGGCGAGCTCGTCCCGGTCCGGGGTGATCAGGACGCGGCGGCCCGGGTTGCCGTAGACGTCGGCCTCGCGGACGCCGTCGAGCTTCTCGAGGTCGGGGATCGCGGTCGCGTTCAGCCGGTCGACGAGCTGCTCCTGGTTCCCGCTGGCGGACACCGCGAGCTGGATCACCGGCAGGTCGTCGAAGGACCCGGTGACGATCTGGGTCTGGACCGAGTCGGGCAGCGACAGCGCGTTCACGACGGTCTGGATCTTGTCCTCGGCGCTGGCCAGGTTCGAGCCGTAGTCGAACTCGGCGGACACCACGCTCTGCCCGGTCGAGGACGTGGCGGTCGTCGACTTGAGGTCGGGCACCGCCTGGATGCCCTGCTCGATCTTCGTCGAGACGTCGTTCGACACGACTTCCGGCGTGGCCCCCGGGTAGGCGCTGACGATCGCCACCTGCGGGAACTGGACGCTCGGGATGAGCTCCTGCTTGAGGCTCCACAGCGAGATGCCGCCGAAGATCGCGACGACGATCGTCACCAGCGCGATGAGCGCGCGGTTCCGCAGGCTGAAGACCGAGAGGAGGTGCACCATCCGATCCTCGCAGGATGCGCCGACACCGGTTCGCAGCCGGGTGCCGGAGTGCGCCCCTGGGCCCTAGCCGCCGAGCGCGAGGTAGGCGACGAGCACCCCGACCGTCCCGACCACCCCGACGCCGAGCGCGACGACCCGGCCGATCGGCGACCGGGCGGACACGACGCCAGCAGCCACGACGAGCACCCCGACGACGATCTCGACGACCCAGGACGCGGCACCGGTCGAGGACGCCACGCGCAGCAGTGCCCGGATGCCCTCCCCGACGAGCACCGCCCCGGTCGCCCCGGCCGCGGCTCCCCGCCACCGCTCGTCCGGGGCACGCACGAGCACCGCCACCGCACCGGCGAGCACCCCGGCCGGGACGGCGAGGAGCACCCAGGGGTTCGTGACGGCGAGGACGTCCGGGAACCCGCGCAGGTTCGACGTCGCCCAGTACCCCACGTGCATGAGCTCGAGGACGACGACACCGCCGAGCATCGCCAGCGGCATCCCCACCCGACCGCCGCGGACCCGGGCGACGAGCAGCAGCGCCACGGCCACCAGGAACCAGGGACCGGCCGCGTTCGACGCCGTCGAGAGCCCCGGCACGCCCTGACCGTACGACGTCAGCACGCCGGCCAGCAGCGCGCCGCCGAGCAGCATCGAGACCCGGGCGGCGACCGGCACCGCGGGGACCGGCGGGACGGGCGGAGCGGATATGGTCGGCGTCATGACCCCAGCATGGTGAGCTGCCCGCCGCGGGACATCACCCGTAGGGCGGATCAGCACGGCGCAGGATCAGCCGACAGGATGACGGACGACCCGCGCCCGCGCCTCACACCACCGCGGCCAACGACCCCTGCACGCCGGCCGACGTCCCGCCGATCCGCCCCCACGCCCGCTCGAGCACGTCCACCAGCCGGACGCGGTCCGCCGGCGGCATCGTGAACGGCACCCGGAGGAACCGCTCGAACCCGCCGTCCGGGCCGAAGACCCCGCCGGACGCCAACACGACGCCTTCGGACCGCGCGGCCAGCACCAGCGCACTCGACACCGGTCGCCCGAGCCCCACCCACGTCGTCAACCCGCCCGCCGGCGACGGGACGTCCCACTCCGGGAGCCGCGCGCGCAACGCGCCCACGACCTCGTCGCGACCCTGTCGCAGGTACTCGCGCCGGGCCTCCAGGACGGTCTCGGTCCGCGGCAAGAGCTCCCGCGCGACCAGCTGGTCCAGCACCGGCGTGCCGAGGTCGCCCGTCGGGCGGGCGAGCAGCAGCCGCTGCAGCAGGTCCGGCGACGCGCGGACCCACCCGATCCGCAGCCCGCCCCAGAAGACCTTGTCGGCCGACCCGATCATCACGACGGCGGCGCCCGTCCCGTCGGCCGCGGCGGCCAGCGGCGGCGAGGCGTCGCCGTCGATCCGGAGCTCCCCCATCGTCTCGTCCGCGATCACCGTCGTCCCCGTGGACGCGGCGACGGACAGCAGCGTGGACCGGGCCTGGGCCGACATGGTCGCCCCGGTCGGGTTGTGCAGCTCCGGCATCACGTAGGCGACCGACGGCGCCGAGCGCCGGAGCGCCGTCTCGAGCACGCCGACGTCCCAGCCGGTCCGGGAGTCGACGGGCACGCCGATCAGTCGGCCGCCGGCCTCGCGGAAGGCCTCGTGCGCGTGCGGGTAGGTCGGCGACTCGACGAGCACGGCGTCGCCGCGCCGGACGAGCACCCTGGCCAGCAGCGCGATGGCGTGCTGCGCGCCGATGGTCACCACGATCTCGGACGGCGAGGTCGGCAACCCGCGTCCCGTGTACCGGTCGGCGATCGCGGCACGCAGCCCCGGGTCGCCGACGGTGTCGTACCCGATCCCGGCGAGCGCCGCCGGCACGTGGCGCACCGCCCGCTCGACGGCCTCCGCCACGCCGGGGGCGGAGTGCATGGCCGCCTTCCGCAGGTCGAGGACGTCGCCCGTGACCACGCCGCCGAGGCGCTCCGGGTCCGGCCGCCCCGCGAGGTCCCGCGGCAGCTGCACCACGCTGCCGGACCCACGGACGGACAGCAGGAACCCGTCGCCGCGGAGCCGCGCGTAGGCGTTCGCGACGGTGGTCCTGGACACGCCCAGCGTCTCGGCCAGACCGCGTTCCGCGGGCATCCGCGCGCCGAGCGGGATCCGGCCGTCGATGACGAGCACGCGAACGGCGTCGGCGAGCGCCTCGTACGCGGGGGCGTCGGAGCCGTCGCGCCACTCACGGAGGAGCAGGGCGGCGGAACGAGCACTGAGCAGGACCGGCGTCATGCGATCCACGCTAGCGGAATTGGCTCTCGACCGGCAGTCCAATCCCGGCGAGCATCGGAGCCATGTCCCGCCCCGTCGCCCTCACCCTCCGGTTCGCGCAGCTCTTCGTCGGCCTGTTCCTCTACGGCGCCGCCACCGCCTTGCAGGTCCGCGCGATCGTCGGGGTGAGCTCGTGGACGGTGCTGACGGAGGGCCTGGAGAACGTGGTGCCGTGGTCGTTCGGCGTCATCACGGTCGTGTCGAGCGGCATCATCCTGCTGTTCTGGATCCCGCTCCGCCAGAAGCCCGGCATCGGCACCCTGCTCAACGCCCTGGCGATCGGCCCGTCGGCGGACCTCGTGCTCTGGCTCGTGCCCACCCCGGACGGCCTGCCGGCACGGATCGGCCTGTTCGTCGCCGGGCTCCTACTGCTGGCCCTGGCGACCGCGTTCTACATCGGCGCCGGCTTCGGCACCGGGGCGCGGGACGGCCTGATGGTCGGCGTGCACGAGCGCCTCGGCTGGCCGATCTGGCTGGCCCGCACCGTCATCGAGGTCACCGTGGTCGTGGTCGGCTGGTTCCTCGGCGGCGACGTCGGCGCCGGGACGGTGGTCGCCGCCTTCGTGATCGGCCCGATGGTCCAGCCGCTCATGCCGCTCTTCCGCCGGTTCCCGTGGTCGCCGGAGCGCACCGGTCACGGCACGACCGGCCGGGAGGCCCGGCTCGCCTCCGCCACGGAGCCCACGCCCGTCCCGTGAATCGCCCGACGACCCTTGCGAGTTGGCAAGACGCGATATAACGTGTCCCTCACCAGACGCGATACATCGCGAGTTCGAGGAGACAACATGGCTCAGGAGAAGTGGCTCGTCGAGGAGCCCAAGGTCATCGACACCGGCATCGTCCGGTCACTGCGCGTCGGCCTCGTCGGCGGGCAGGTCGACGTCGTCGCACACGACGAACCCACGGCACGGGTCGAGGTCCACAGCGTGTCCGGCAAGGCGCTCAAGGTCGAGCTCGACGGGGACACGCTCACCGTCGACCACCCGCAGATCCGCTGGGACGACCCCATCGGGTTCCTCAAGTCCTTCCGGGGCAAGGCACACGCGGACGTCAGCATCCTGGTGCCGCGCGACGCCGGGGTCACCCTCGGCGTGGTGTCGGCCGGCGCGCTGCTCTCCGGCACGAACCGCGGCGCGACGCTGAACACCGTCTCCGGGGACCTCGTCGTGGACGGCGTCGCGGGTGACGTCACGGTCAACGCGGTCTCCGGCACTACCACGATGCGCGACCTGGACGGCGCCCTCACGGTGCACACCGTCTCCGGCGACGTCGTGGCGACCGGCGAGATCCCGCGCTTCTCGGCCGACGGTGTCTCCGCGGACGTCGTGCTCGACCTGCACGGCACCCCGGACTCCGCGCGCGTGAACACCGTGTCCGGCTCGGTCAGCGTCCGGCTCGAGGACGGCGTGCCCTTCCGGTGCACCGTCAGCACCGCGTCCGGCAAGCTGCAGTTCGACGACGCCGAGATCAAGGGCGTCCGCGGGTCCTACGTCAAGCAGGGCGGCGAGCTCTCCGGCGCCTGGCTCGACCTCCGCGTCAACTCGGTGTCCGGCGACATCGCGGTCCTGCACGCACCGCCCGTCGCCACCGCTCCCCCGGCGGACACCGACACCACCACGACCGCGGGCTTCCCGACGGCCACCCCGACCGTCGTCGACGAGAGCGAGGCACCCGAATGAGCCCGGTATTCGCCCACGGCCACCTGCGGCTCTACCTGCTCGTGCTGCTCGCCGACCACCCGATGCACGGGTACGAGGTCATCCAGGCCCTCGCCGACCGCTTCGGCGGCACGTACGTCCCGAGCGCCGGCACGGTCTACCCGCGCCTGGCGAAGCTCGAGGACGACGGCCTCGTGTCGAAGACCGCTGACGGCCGGAAGACCGTCTACGCGATCACCGAGGCCGGCCGCGCGGAACTCGCTGCCCGTGCGGACGAGATCGCCTCGCTCGAAGCCGGCGTGAACGACTCCGTGAAGTCCCTGGCCGACGGCGTCCGCGCCTCGGTGGGCGACGCCATGCGGTCACTCCGTGCCGACCTCGCCGCCTCCGCGCAGAGCGCCGACGCCGAGGAGCCCGTCACCGTCCCGTCCGAGAGCGCCCGCGCCCTCCGCGAGCTCGAGATGGCGCTGTCGTCGTTCCGGCAGCAGGTCCGCGCCGACCTCCGTCGCCGTGCGACCCGCGGGACGCTCGGCCCGGACACCGTCACGCGCCTGCGCGACGGCCTCGAGGCCCTGCGCAAGTCGCTCTGACAGCCGTGCCGGCGGGGCGGGGGCGACCCCGGCCTCCCGTCGGCCCGCGGCCCGGCCGCCTGTCGGCCCGCGGCCTGCCCGCCGCCTGTCGGCCCGCCGCACAACCAAAAACGGCCCGAACCACGCGTTTCCGTGGTTCGGGCCGTTTTCGGTTGTGCGAAGCCGCACCGCACCAGCGGCGCGCGGCCGCGCCACCGCGCGGCGCGGCGCTACAGCCCCGCGTCCGCCAGCGCGTGCATCGCGTCGCGGAGCGCGCGGGACGCGCCGGCGCCCGCCCACTCGTAGGCGTGCGTGAACCGCTCGTCCGCGACGTACATGTCAGCGAGCGTGCGGAACCGCTCCGCGGTGAGCTCGGCTGGCGGCGTCGCCTGCGCGAGCCACGCGAACTGCCGGCGGGCGAGCGCGACGCCCTGCTCGGACGACGGACCCGCGCCGGACGCGGCGAGCGCTGCGGCGTCGGTCGCGATCGCGCGCTGCTCGGCCTGGAACGCGGCCTTCGCCGAGCCGTCCTGTGCGCCCCACCACGCCGCGCCCCGCTCCCAGGCGTCGGCGCCCCAGCGCTCGGCCACCTCGTCCCGGAACCGCGTCTGGTCGAATCCGTCGAACGTGTCGTGCGTGGTCATGTCCTCTCCCTTCCGGAGTCTGGTGATGGTGGTGCGCACCGCCTGCAGCTGCCGGGCGATGCGGTCGCGTTCCCGTTCGAGCCACGCGACGTGTGCGGTGAGCGCGACGACGTCGTCCTGCTCGCCGTCGAGGACGTCCCGGATCGCGGACAGTCCGAGCCCGAGGCCCCGGAGCAGCAGGATGCGCTGGAGCCGCACGAGCGCTCGGTCGTCGTAGCGCCGCAGACCGCCGTCCCCGACCGCGGTCGCGGGCAGCAGCCCGATCGCGTCGTAGTGCCGGAGGGTGCGGCTCGACACACCGGCGGAACGCGCGACGTCGGCGATGCCGTGCGGTGCTTTCGCAGCTGGGTCGCCGGTGTCTGTCGGATCGCTCATGCAGGACACGCTACGGGTTGACGCTGCGTCAACCGCAAGCACCAATCTGGGAACCGGCCGACACAACCGCACCCGAGGCGGAATACCGCGCTCGGCACCCGTGTTGACTCGCGCCCGGAAATGAGTAGGTTTGCCGCTCGTGACGAACGAGATCCGGTCGCTGAAGTCGCGACTGATCGGGGATCCCCTCCCCTCCGAGAAGCTCGAGGGACAGCTCCTCCCGAAGCACCTGGCACTGCCGATCTTCGCGAGCGACCCGCTGTCCAGCGTGGCGTACGCGCCGCAGGAGCTCCTGATGATCCTGCTGCTCGGCGGGATGTCGTTCCTGACCTTCGCACCGTGGGTCGCCGCGCTCGTCGTCCTGCTGCTCCTCGTCGTCGTGGCGTCCTACCGGCAGCTCATCAAGGCGTACCCCTCCGGTGGCGGCGACTACGAGGTCGCGCACCGGAACCTCGGTGAACGCGCCGGCCTGGTCGTGGCGAGCGCACTGCTCGTCGACTACGTCATGACCGTCGCCGTGTCGGTGGCCTCGGGCGTGGACAACATCATCTCGGCGCTCCCGGTCCTGAACGAGTTCCGCGTCGAACTCGCCCTGCTGTTCGTCGTGCTGCTCGCGGCCGCGAACCTCCGTGGCGTCCGGGAGTCCAGCAAGGCCTTCGCGATCCCGACCTACCTGTTCGTCGCGAGCGTGTTCGTGATGGTCGTCACCGGCCTGGTCCGGGTGCTCGCGGGCAACGCCCCGGTCGCCGAGTCCGCGAACTACACGATCACGAACGTCGAGCACACCACGCAGGCGGCCTTCATCCTGCTGCTCCTGCGCGCCTTCGCCTCCGGCTGTTCCGCGCTGACGGGCGTCGAGGCGATCGCGAACGGCGTGCAGGCCTTCCGCCGCCCGAAGGTCAAGAACGCCCAGGCGACCCTGGTCGCGATGGGCGGCATCGCCATCGTCCTGTTCGTCGGGCTGATCACCCTGGCGCTCGTCGCCCGCGTGCACTACGCCGAACGAGCATGCGACCTGCAGGGCTTCGCGAACTGCGCCACCACGCCGCAGCGCTCCCTCATCGCCCAGATCGCCGCGGCGACCTTCGGCGACAACTCCGTGCTGTTCTTCGTCATCCAGGCGACGACCGCAGCGGTGCTGCTCCTGGCGGCCAACACCGCGTTCAACGGGTTCCCGCTGCTCGGCTCGATCCTGGCGCGTGACTCGTACGCCCCGAAGGCCCTCTCGACCCGCGGCGACCGGCTGATCTACAGCAACGGCGTCATCGTCCTCGCACTCGTCGCGGCCGCGCTCCTGGTGGTCTACCGGGCGAACGTCACGAGCCTGATCCAGCTGTACATCATCGGCGTCTTCGTGTCGTTCACGCTCGGGCAGACCGGCATGGTCCGGCACTGGACGCGGCTGCTCCGCGAGGACCGCGACGGCACCGCGACCGAGCCCGTCAACCGCGGCCAGGTGATGCGCTCCCGGGCGATCAACGCGACCGGCGCGACCTTCACGTTCGTCGTCCTGGTGATCGTCACCATCACGAAGTTCACGCACGGCGCCTGGCTGGTGTTCGTCATCATGCCGGTCCTGTTCGTGCTCATGCTCGGCGTGAACCGCTACTACCGCGACGTCAAGCACGAGATCGAGGCGGACGTCGAGACCGAGTTCGGCGCGACCGG
The DNA here is from genome assembly GCF_044746585.1 of Curtobacterium sp. NPDC090223. NCBI lineage: Bacteria > Bacillati > Actinomycetota > Actinomycetes > Micrococcales > Microbacteriaceae > Curtobacterium > Curtobacterium sp. NPDC090223. Next base: position 90,433 of record NZ_JBIVCN010000002.1, read on the forward strand.
CGACCACGCGATCGTCCTCGTGAACAAGCTCCAGAAGCCGGTGCTCAAGGCGCTCGACTACGCGATCGCGGCGAAGCACGCCGACCTCGAGGCGGTGCACGTCTCCATCGACGAGGCCGACGCGGAACTGCTCCGGCAGCAGTGGGCCGAGCACGGCATCGAGGTCCCGCTCACGATCGTCCCGAGCCCGTACCGCGACATCTCGATGCCCCTGATCAAGTACATCAAGGCGCACCGGATGCAGCACGGCTCCGAGGTCGTCACGGTCTACACGCCGGTCTTCATCGTCGGCCACTGGTGGGAGGGCCTGCTCCACAACCACCGCGGGCGCCGGATCCGGAAGAAGCTCCTGCTCGTGCACGGCGTCACCGTCGCGCTCGTGCCGTGGCTGCTCGACTCGTCCGAGCTGCTCTACGGCCGCCGCTCCCGCCCGTTCCCCGGCCAGGACCGCCGTGGCGAGCCCGTCCGTCCCGCGCTCCGTCGCTCGCCGAACGGCGTGTTCCGCAGCGAGGAGGACGACCGGCTCCTCCGGTCGGCCCAGCGCAACAGCCTCTCGGTCCAGCGCGCCGGCACGCAGTCGCGCCGCGTGACCCGTCCGGCCGGCCCCGCCGACGGCGTCGACCCGGCCCTGTGCACGGGCGAGCTCAAGGCCCTGGTGCCCGCCTCCCCGGGACGCACGCCGACGTCCGCGGAGTGACCCGGGCCTCCCGGCATACGATCTGAAGCCATGACCGACGTTCCCGACCTGCGCACCTACGCGACGTTCGACGGCCACGGCGGCAAGGTCTCCAAGCGCGTCGAGGTCCTCGACCACGCGCCGCTCGACGACCGGTACGCCGGGCTGGTCGCCGTCCGCGGCGAGCACCCGCTCGGCGCGCTCGACGAGCGCGCCGTCGACGACGACGCGGAACTCGCCCGCGGCGTCGCGAGCATCGGCTGGGTCGACCCCGCCACGCTCCGCGACTGGTACCGCCCCGACCGGGTCGTCGTCCCGCTCATCGAGGCACGTCGCTCCGGTCTCGAAGCCGGTGTCTACGCGGACACCCGGGGACGCGGTCGCGTCCAGATCGACGGCCGGGAGGCCCACCTCGCCCCCGACGGTCGGCCCGCGTTCCGCGCACTGGCCGGCTCCGGCGCTGTGGACGCGCCGCTCCCGAAGGACCAGGTCGTCCGGCTGGTCACCGTCACGGCCGGCGCCGTGACCGGCTCCGGCGCCGCGGGGGTCGAGATCGTCACCACCCCGATCAGCCCGCTGCTGGCGCCCGGGACGTACCCGGCGTACGCGGACGACGTGCCGGGGCTGCCGCCGCGCGTACCGTCCGGGACGGTCCGGGTGCGTGCGTCGGTGCTCCTCGACGGGTCGCTGCTGCCGGTGGAGCGGCTCGACGAACCGGCGAACACGCTCTGGGTGACGCGCGACGGGCGGTCGGTGCCGCTGGCGGCGAACGAGGTCGGCCCGGACCTGGTCCGGTACACGGCGGTGCCGGCCTGAGGTCGGCGGCCGGCGTCGGCGTGGCGTCGGTGGTGTGGCGTCGGTGGCGTGGCGTCCCCCGATCGGGCTCGCGCCTGATGTCGGTGTCGTGGGTCGCGCGTAGCGTTCGCGGCATGAGTGATGCATCTGGTGAGACCCTCGGCGGCGCACGCCCCGACCCCTCGACCACCGCGAGCAAGGACCCCGAGCAGTGGGTCACCGGCGACGAGCCGATGACCGGCCCGCAGCGCAGCTACCTCGACACCCTGGCGCGTGAAGCCGGTGAGGAACTCCCCGCCGACCTCTCCAAGGCCGAGGCGTCCGAGCACATCGACCGCCTGCAGGCCAAGACCGGTCGGGGCACCCCGGACGGCACGGACAGCTCGGGGACGATCGGCGCGACCTCCTGACGGGTCCGCTCTTCTGCGGACTCCGGGCTGGGCATGTCCTGGCGATACCCGGCGAGACCCCCGGACAGGGGTGATCGATGACACGTCAACCTCTACCGTCGTGGGCATGCGAACGACATCGACATCGATCGGCTTGACCGTGCTCCGCGTCGTCCTCGGGGTGGTGTTCATCGCCCACGGCGCCCAGAAGTTCGGGCAGGGCATCCCCGCCGTCGCCGAGGGCTTCTCCGGCATGGGCGTCCCCCTCGCCGAGGTCGCGGCGCCCCTGGTGGCCGGACTCGAACTCGTCGGCGGGATCCTGCTCGTGCTCGGTGTCGCGACGCGCATCGTGGGCGTGCTGCTCGCGGTCGACATGGTGGTCGCGGGGGTGCTCGCCCACTCCTCCGCGGGGTTCTTCTCGCAGGACGGCGGGTTCGAGTACGTGCTCGTGCTCGCGGCGGCCGCGCTCGCGGTGGCGCTGACCGGCCCGGGCCGCCTGTCCCTCGACGCGCTCGTGCTGCGGGCGCGCCGTCGCCGCCGCGGGCTCTCCGAGCCCCTGCCCGCGTAGCGCTGCGCGGGCGCTGCGCGCCGCGCGCGCCCGCTCCGCAGTGTGCGAGGTTGCGTGCACTGTGCGAGGCGCAAGGCCGCGCACGCAGTACGGAACCTCGCACACTGCGGGGGCGCGGCGCGGGGCCTCGCACCGTGCGAGGTCAGGGTGCGGCGAGCGCGTCCATCACCTGGCGCGCGATGAGCCGTCCGGCCCGGTTCGCGCCGATCGTCGAGGCCTGGGGACCGTACCCGGCGAGGAACAGGCGCGGTTCTTCCTGCGAGCGACCCTCGGACACCACGACGCCGCCCTTCGCGGTCCGCAGGTGCAGCGGCGCGAGGTGCCGGAGGTCCGCGCGGAACCCGGTGGCCCACACGATCGCGTCGGCGCGCACGTGCTCGCCGTCCGCGGTCACCACCCCGTCGCGCTCGATGCTCGCGAACACCGGCTCGTCGTGCAGCACCCCCCGGTCCAGACCCGCCCGGATCCGCCGGGACACCGGGACGCCCGTGCCGCTGACGATGCTCGGCAGGACCTCACCGGCACGGGCCGCCCGGTCCTGCTCGTCGACCGCGGCGACGGCGGACTCGACGTCGAGCGCCGACGTCTCCGACCACACCACGGGACGCCGGGTGAACCACCGCGTGGACCGGGCGACGCCGTCGAGCTCGAGCAGGAAGCCGATCGCGCTCGTCCCACCGCCGACCACGACGACGTCCTGGTCGGCGAACTCCGACGCGCTCCGGTACTCGGTCGTGTCGATCTGCCGTCCGGCGAACGTGTCGCGCCCCGGGTACCACGGCACGAACGGGGTGCCCCACGTACCGGACGCGTTGACGACCACCTCGGCGTGGATCCGGCTCTCGTGCCCGTCGGCGGTGCGGGTCGCGACACACAGCCCGCCGGCCGTGCGGGTGACGCTCGTCACCGCCACCGGACGCCGGACGCGGAGCCCGTAGTACTCCTCGAATCGTCGGTAGTACTCGCCGACGACGTCCCGTGCCGGCCGGGAACGGTCGGCATCGTCGAACCGGAGCCCCATCGCACCCATCCCGGGCAGGTCGTGCACCCGGTGCGCCGCGCCGAGCCGGAGTGCCTCCCAGCGGAACTGCCAGGCGCCACCCGTGGCCGGGGCCCGGTCCAGGACGACCAGGTCGGTACCCGGCTCCAGGCCGAGCCGGCGCAGGTGGTACGCCACGGAGAGCCCGGCCTGCCCCGCACCGATGACGACCACCCGGGCGTGCTGGTCGTCGGCGGTCGGTGTCAGGTCCGTCATCACTTCCGATTCTGCTGGACGCGCACGGTCGGGGGCCATGTCCAGATAGGGGTACATGGTAGAGTGATCGGCAGATTTCCAACCACGAACCGTTCGGATTCTCCGGGTGATGACTCGTCTCCCGTAGCACTGGACACGAGCCGACACACGAGGGGGTCACGCATGGGGCGCGGCCGTCAGAAGGCAAAGCACACCAAGGTCGCCCGGGAGCTGAAGTACTTCAGCCCGGAGACGAACTACGGTGCGCTCGAACGCGAGCTCTCCGCCGGGCACGACTCGGACGAGAACTCCTACGTCGACCGCTGGGCAGACCAATACGGGCCTGACCAGTACGAGGAAGACGACGAGTTCGAGCCCCAGCAGGACCAGCAGAACAAGTCCGCCTGACCCGCGGGACTCGAACGCCGCGCACCCTTCCGGGGCGCGGCGTTCGTGTGTGCGCATGAGTCGACACCGCACATGTCGATCGACACGAACGGTGTCGGAGCTTGCAAACGCATCACCTGCGTCCGCAAGCTTCGACACGGCACGAGTCGATCGACACGAACGGTGTCGAAAGAGTTCCGCAGAGCGGGCCCGCGCAGCACGCGCGCCCGCGAGCGCCGCGCGCCTCAGCCCGCGTACGTCCCGGTGAGGCGCACCGCGCCGCCGTCGACGCCCTTCGCGCCCTGCTCGAAGCCGTCGAGCTCGCGCGGAGACGTCGACACCGTGCCGACCGCCCACGAGGCGAGCCCGGCCGACCCGAGCGACGCGATGACCTCGGACGCCGCGGTGGCGGACACCACGGCGAACATGCCGATGCCGAGGTTCCAGGTGCTCTCGGTGTCCTCGATCGGCGTGCCCGCCATGTCGGCGAGGACCCGGAAGACGGGCAGGGGTTCCCAGGTGGCACGGTCGACCTCGACCCAGGACCCGACGGGCAGCACGCGCGCCAGGTTCGCCGCGATGCCACCACCGGTCACGTGCGAGAGCGAGTGCACCGCTCCCTCGTGCGAGGAGATCACGGAGAGCAGCGGCGTCGTGTAGAGGCGCGTCGGTTCGAGCAGGGCCTCGCCGACGGAAGCCGAACCGAACTCGGGCAGCGTGTCCGTGAAGCCGACCCCGCGCGACGACAGGATGTGCCGCACGAGCGAGTACCCGTTCGAGTGCAGCCCCGAGGACGCGATCGCCAGGACGACGTCCCCGTCGAGGACGCGCTCGGCACCCAGGACGGCGGAGGCCTCGACCGCACCGACCGCGGCACCGGCGACGTCGTAGTCGTCCGGCCCGAGGAGACCCGGGTGCTCGGCGGTCTCGCCGCCGACCAGGGCGGTGCCGGTCTCGGCGCAGCCGCGGGCGATCCCGGCGACGATGTCCGCGATGCGGGACGGCACGACCCGGCCGCATGCGATGTAGTCCGTCATGAAGAGGGGCTTCGCGCCGACCACGACGATGTCGTCGACGACCATGCCGACGAGGTCCTGGCCGATGGTGTCGTGCTTGTCGATCGCCTGCGCGATGGCGACCTTCGTGCCGACGCCGTCGGTCGACGTGGCCAGCAGCGGCCGTGAGAAGTCCTTCAGGAACGAGACGTCGTAGAGCCCAGCGAAACCACCGACGCCGCCCAGCACGGACGTGTTGTGGGTCGCCGCGACCGCGGACTTCATCAGCTCGACGGCCAGATCACCGGCGGCGGTGTCGACCCCGGCCTCTGCGTACGGGTTGGGCATGCGGAGTCCTCCGTCGTGGCATGGCAGACTTGTTCGGTACCACCCGATTCTACGGTCTGGAGCACACCGCGAATGTGCGGCATCGTCGGCCTCGTTGCGCAGGGGCCTGCAAACCAATCCATCTACGACGCTCTGCTCCTCCTGCAACACCGGGGACAGGACTCGACGGGCATCGCCACGGTCGAGGGTCACATCCACCACATGCACAAGACCCGTGGTCACGTGCGGGAGTCCTTCCGCACCCGTGACATGCGTGCCCTCCTCGGCACGATGGGGCTCGGGCACGTCCGGTACGCCACGAAGGGTGCCGCCAGCAACGAAGAGGAAGCCCAGCCGTTCTACGTGAACGCGCCCTACGGCATCGTCCTCGTCCACAACGGCAACCTGACGAACACGCGGGAACTGACGCGTGAACTCTTCGACATCGACCGTCGGCACCTCAACACGAGCTCGGACACCGAGCTCCTGGTGAACGTCCTGGCACACGAGCTGCAGGGACAGGTGCGCGGCGCCGACCTCGACCCGGGCCAGGTCTTCGACGCCGTCGAACGCGTGCACCAGCGGGTCGAGGGCTCGTACGCCGCGATCGCGACGATCGCCGGCCACGGGCTGCTGGCCTTCCGCGACCCGTTCGGCATCCGGCCGCTCATCCTCGGACACAAGTTCGACGACGCCGGCAAGTCCGAGTGGGTCGTCGCGTCCGAGTCGCTCGTGCTGGAGTCCGGTGGCTACGACATCGTCCGCGACGTCGCCCCGGGCGAGGCGATCTTCGTCGAGATGGACGGCACGATGCACGCCAGGCAGTGCGCGGCGAACCCGCGCCTGGTGCCCTGCTCGTTCGAGTACGTCTACCTCGCGCGCCCCGACTCCGTCATGAACGGCATCTCGGTGTACGACGCCCGACTCCGCCTCGGCAACCGCCTGGCCGACACGATCGCGCAGTACGCCCCGACCGGCGACATCGACGTGGTCATGCCGATCCCGGACTCCAGCCGACCCGCCGCGATGCAGGTCGCGCAGAAGCTCGGCATCGAGTACCGCGAGGGCTTCTACAAGAACCGCTACGTCGGCCGGACGTTCATCATGCCCGGGCAGGCGGAGCGCAAGCGTTCCGTGCGCCAGAAGCTCAACGCGATGTCGTCCGAGTTCAAGGGCAAGAACATCCTGATCGTCGACGACTCGATCGTGCGCGGCACGACGAGCAAGGAGATCGTCGAGATGGCCCGCGCCGCCGGCGCGAACGAGGTCACCTTCACGAGCGCGGCTCCGCCGGTCCGCTTCCCGCACGTGTACGGCATCAACATGCCGACCCGGCAGGAGCTCATCGCGCACGACCGGAAGATCCCGGAGATCAACCGGGTGCTCGGCAGCGACCACCTGATCTACCAGGAGATCGGCGACATGCGGGACGCCATCATCGAGGGCTCCGACGTCACGGACCTCGAGATGAGCTGCTTCACGGGCGAGTACGTGACCGGCACGGTGAGCCCGGAGTACCTCTCCTGGGTGGAGGCGAACCAGCTCAGCTGAGCTGGTCGCGAACGCGACCACCAGACGGACTGGAGGCCCGGTGCCAGCTGGCACCGGGCCTCCCGTCCGTCGATCTGGTCGCGACTACGGACGCTGGTCGCCGTGGTCCTCGATCTCGCCGTCCACGGTCTCAGGGGGCATGTCCACCGCGACCCGCTCCGCCGTCAGGCGGGCGGCCCGGCGGGCGAAGACCCGGTCCAGCACGATGGCGACGACCGCGCCGACGAAGCCGCCGATGGCGACGCCCCACAGGCCGAAGTAGCCGACCAGCCCGCTGAAGCCGACCGTCTCGGTCTGGTCGCCGCGGTCCAGATTCAGGGTGAGGGCGATCACGATGACCGTCACCACGAAGCCGAGCAGTGCGCCACCGACGATGAACACCCCGAACTTCGGGGCACGACGGATGGTGACCTCGTCCGGGGTGGAGACGGTGGCGGGCTCGGGGACCGGAGCGTCGTCGGGTTGATCGGTGTTGCTCACGACTCCATTGTCCCCCACTGTGGGACGTGCTCCGGCCTGCCCGTCCAGGCCGTTCCAGGGCAAGATGGATCGTACCGAGTGGTATCCCATGGGTGGAGGTGACGCTGGATGACCGGTTCGACGGCCGCTGACCGCCGACGTCGTCACGTCCCCGCCCGGATCGCCTGGCCGATCGTGCAGCGCCGCGAAGAGGACCGCGCCGTCTCCGTCGTCGCCGAGCACCGCACGAGCGTCGCGCTGGTCGGTGCACCCGGGCTCGGGAAGAGCACCGCTGCCGCCCGCGTCACCGACCGGGTCGCCGGCCGCGAGGGCGACGGCCGACTCCTGGTGGTCCCGATCACCGCGGTCGCCACCGGCGCCTCGATGCCGTTCGGCGCGGTCTCGGAACGGCTCGGCGACCTGCCGGCCGAGGTCCTCGCCGACGCGGCCGGAGCCGAGCAGCGCCTGCGCGAGGCCGCGGACGTCGTGGACCGCGACCTGCTGCTCCGCGTGGACGACGCCGACCACCTCGACGCGATCTCCGCCCGGTACGTCGCCTGGTTGGTCCGGCACCAGGGCGCCCGCCTGGTCCTCACCTGCCGGGACTTCACCGCGCTCGCCGAGCCGCTGCGGTCGCTGTGGCAGGACGACCTGCTCGAGCGGATCGACCTCGGGCCCCTCGACCTCCGGGACACCGCCGCGCTGATCGGCGACGCCCTCGCGGCCCCGCTCGAGTCCGCCTCCGTGGAGCGCGTGCACCGGGCGACCGAGGGCAACCCGCTGTACCTGCGCGAGGTGGTGCGGGCCGCGCTGGCGTCCGGCGCACTCGAGCACACTGCCTCCGGGTGGTACTGGCGGGGGCGGATCACCGCGTCGAACAGCCTGGCGGACATGTACCGGACGGAGCTCGGCGCGCTGCCGGAGGACCTCCGCGACGTCGTCGACATCGTGGCACTGGCGGACCCGATCCCGCTGTCCCGGCTGCTCGGCCTGGTGGGCGGCGGGGACGTGGACCGCGTCGTGGCGCTCGGCCTCGTCCGGATCGACTCGCTCGCGGACGGCGCCCCGGTCGTCCGGCCCTCGCACCCGCTCGTCGGCGAGGTCGTCCGCTCCCTGGTCCCCGTCGCCCGGCGCACCACCCTGTTCGCCCGGGCCAACGCCTTCCGCACCGACCACCCCGCCGGTGCCGTCCCGGCCGCCCGGCTCCGCGCCGCGCTCTGGGCGCTCGAGTGCGGGGTGCTCCCGCCCGTGCCGCAGCTGCTCGACGCCGCACACGTCGCGACCCGGCTGCAGGAGCTCGAGAGCGCCGTCGCCCTCAGCTCCGCGGTGCTCCGTGCCGACCTGTCGCCGACCGAGCGCGTCGCGGCACTCTGCCTGCGGTCGCTCGCCACCGGGTACAGCAGCGGTCGCGAGGCCGGCCGCGCCGACGCCGAGGCCGCGTGGGAGATCGTCCGGACGCGCAACGAGGAAGTCGCCGACACGGCCGTCATCGAGGCCTGCGAGACCCTGGCGAACATCCGGCAGTTCCACGACGACGACCCGCTCGCCGCCGTCGCCCTCACCGACGTGGCGATGGGACTGGTCCGCGCCGACGCTGCCGAACGGCTCCGCCTGCTCCGGCTCGCGCACCTCGGGTGGGGCGGGCGCTTCGGGGAGCTCCGCGTCGAGATCGACCGGTCCGGGATCGTGGACGCGCCCACCGTCCCGGTGTCCTTCCTCTGCGTCGCACCCTGCGCGGTGATGGCGCTCGCGACGGCCGGGCGGCTCGACGACGCGATGACGCTGGGGCGGGCGTCCCTGGCGACGGCCGCGGCCCACGTCGAGGAAGCGCCGTGGAGCGTCGGCGAACTCATCTCCGTCCTGCACCAGGTCCAGGTCTGGCGGGGCGAGATCGAGGACCTCTTCACCGAGGTCTCGCTGAACCGGTCGAACCCCTTCCTGAAGTACGACTTCACCCTCGAGCTCATCGGCGCCGGCAACCTGGCGCTCGGGCAGCGCCGCTGGGACGACGCGATCACCGCGTTCTCCGCCGCGTGCGAGCGGTACGCGGTCGCCGACCACGGCGGGTTCGGGGCGTACCCGTGGGCCCGGCTGGCGATGGCGTTGGCGTACGCGGGCCGCGCCGAAGAAGCGGGCGCCGCCCTCGAGCGCGCGCGGACGACCCCGCCGCGGGCCATGCGGATCACCGGCGAGCAGATCGCGACGACCGTGTCCTGGACCGAAGCGGTGCTCGGCAACCCCGCCGGGCTCCGACACGCGGACGAGCTGATCGACCGGGCGACGGCGAGCGGGGCGTGGACGCACGTCATGTACGCGCACACGCTGCACTACGCGAACGACATGCTGAACGGGCAGGACACCTCCGGGTCGCTCGACCGGATGCGCGAGGCCGCGGCCCGGGTGGACGGACCACTCGCCGCGGCCATCGTCGAGTACGCCGACGCGATCCGGGCCGGCGACCGCACCAGGACGATCGCGGCCGAGACGGTGCTGGCCTCGTGCGGGATGGCGGTCACCGCCGGACGGGTCCGGACACCGCTCACCCGGCGTGAGTACGAGGTCGCCGAGCTCGCGGCACAGGGACTGTCGAACCGGCGCATCGCCGAGCAGCTCGGGCTGTCGGTGCGGACCATCGACGCGCACCTGTCGCGGGTGTTCGCGAAGTGGGACCTGCACGCGCGGTCGGAGCTGAGCGCGCTGCTCTGAACTCGCTGCAGGCCCGATGGCCGCCGACTTTGCGCCTTTCGGCCTTGCACGCGCGATGGAAACGCAATTCGGTTGCGGAATGCAGCACGCCACGCCGAATGGTTGACACGTGACGCCGAACATCGCGTAGCGTTGGGTCCGTCGCCGGGTTCGGACCCGTTCGGGTCGGGTCCGAATCCCGGCGACTTCTACGCTACGGCCGGGGCTGTCGTCGCCACATCGGTAGGGCCTACCTAATTCGATCCCGGCGGGTACGCGGTGTCCGGCGCGCGCTCGTCGCTGGTCGTCAGTCGCTCGTCCGGACCGGCAGGAACGGAGCCAGGTCGGCGCGGGACCCGGAAGCGCTCACCAGGGCGCCGATCGACGCGTCGTCCCAGCGCAGGGCACCGGTGGCCAGGGCGATCCACGTCGTCGCGTCCGTCTCGATGACGTTCGGCGGGGTCCCGCGGGTGTGTCGCGGCCCCGGCACGGCCTGCACGGCGCCGAACGGCGGCACCCGGACCTCGACGCTGTTGCCGGGGACGTCCTCGGCGAGGCGCTGCAGCGTCCACCGGACGGCCGTCGCGACACTCGGACGGTCCGTCGCCCCTGCCACCACCGCCCGCAGCGCGGCGGATCCCTCCGCGTCGTCGATCGTCCTGCCCGGCATGTCCACAGGCTAGCCGGTGCATCGCAGCACGGGCCCGTGGCTCGGTAGGGTGATCGGGTGCGAATCCTCGTCCTCGGTTCCGGTGCCCGCGAGCACGCGATCATCACGGCGCTCCTCGCGGAGTCCGCCGGTCACGTCATCACGGCAGCGCCCGGCAACGCCGGCATCGCGGCCGACGTCGAGACGGTCTCGCTCGACCCCACGAACGGTCCGCTCGTCGCCGAGTACGCGATCGAGAACGACATCGAGCTCGTCGTCGTCGGCCCCGAGGCACCGCTCATCGCCGGCGTCGCGGACCCGATCCGGACCCGCGGCATCCCGGTGTTCGGTCCGAGCAAGGCCGCCGCCGCACTCGAGGGCTCGAAGGCCTTCGCGAAGCGGATCATGTCCGAGGCGAACGTCCCGACCGGCCGTCCCGTCTCCGCGGGCACCATCGACGAAGCCGTCGCCGCCATCGACGAGCTCGGCGCCCCGTACGTCGTGAAGGCCGACGGGCTCGCAGCCGGCAAGGGCGTCCTCGTGACCGAGGACCGTCAGGCCGCCGTCGACCACGCCACGTACTGGCTGCAGCACGGACCCGTCGTGGTCGAGGAGTTCCTCGACGGCGAAGAAGTCTCACTGTTCTTCCTCAGCGACGGCCACGACATCGCGCCGCTCAGCCCCGCGCAGGACTACAAGCGCCTCGGTGACGGCGACGTCGGTCCGAACACCGGCGGGATGGGGGCCTACTCGCCGCTCCCCTGGCTCGCCGAACGGTGGGGTTCCGAGTCCGCCTTCGTGGCCGAGGTGGCGGACCTCGTCGCGCTGCCCACCGTCCGACAGCTCGAACACGAGGGCACCCCGTTCGTCGGGCTGCTCTACTGCGGCCTGATCGTAACCGAGCAGGGTGTCCAGGTCATCGAGTTCAACGCGCGCTTCGGCGACCCGGAGACCCAGGTCGTCCTCCCCCGGCTGGCCACCCCGCTCAGCGAGCTCCTGCTCGCCGCGGCCTCCGGTCAGCTCGGCGGCCGCCCGGCACCCGAGTTCCGCGACGACGCAGCGGTCACCGTCGTCCTCGCGAGCGAGGGCTACCCGGAGAACCCGAAGACCGGCCGCGCCATCACCGGCATCGACGCCGCGAACGCCCGTGACGGCGTCGCGGTCCTGCACGCGGCGACGGGCGTCCTCGACGGCGAGCTCGTCGCGACGGGCGGTCGGGTGCTCAGCGTGGTCGCCACCGGCACCGACTTCACCCAGGCGCGGGACCGTGCGTACGCCGGCCTGCACGACATCACCCTGCAGGGCTCCCAGTCCCGCACCGACATCGCCGCGAAGGTCACCCGATGAGCGCAGCAGCACCCCTGGTCGACGGCTGGCAGCACGTCTCGTCCGGCAAGGTCCGCGAGCTCTACGTCCCCGCCGGCACCGCGAACGTCGCCGGTGCGACCGAGCTCCTGCTCGTCGCCTCCGACCGCGTGAGCGCGTACGACTTCGCGCTCGAACCGCCGATCCCGGGCAAGGGCGAGCTCCTCACGCGGCTCTCCCGATTCTGGTTCACGCAGCTCGGTGACGTCCCGAACCACCTGCTCGCGCCGACCGGCACCAGCACGCCGGTGCCGTCGGAGATCGCGAGCCGGTCGATGCACGTGATGCCGCTGCGGATGTTCCCGATCGAGTGCGTCGTCCGCGGCTACCTGGTCGGCAGCGGCTGGGCGGAGTACCAGGAGTCCGGCAGCGTCTGCGGCGTCGCCCTGCCCGAGGGCCTCGCGAACGGCGACCGGCTGCCGGAGCCGATCTACACGCCGGCGTACAAGGCACCCCAGGGCGAGCACGACGAGAACATCTCCTTCGAGCGCACGGAAGAGCTCGTCGGCCCGGAGATCGCGGCGCAGCTCCGGGACCTCTCGCTGCACGTCTACTCCGAGGCAGCGGCGATCGCCCTGCAGCGCGGGGCCATCATCGCCGACACGAAGTTCGAGTTCGGGCACGACACCGCCGGGCAGATCCGCATCGGGGACGAGGTCCTGACGAGCGACTCCAGCCGGTACTGGGACGCCACCTCGTACGACCAGGGCAACCGGACGGACTCGTTCGACAAGCAGATCGTGCGGAACTGGCTCAGTGACCACTGGGACAAGCAGGGCGTCCCGCCGGTGCTCCCCGACGAGATCGTCGAGCGCACGGCCGCCCGCTACCGCGAGCTCATCGAGCGCCTGGGCGCGTAGCGCCCGCGCGCCGGGGCGCGCCCGGCCGCGCGCGATCCCGCGCCGGTGAGATCGCACTTCGTGTCGTCACCCCGCGGCGTCACCCGACTGGAACTGCGATCTCACGGCCGCGCGACGCGGCATCTGCCAGACGGGAGGCTCGGCGCCGGTCCGGCACGGAGCCTCCCGTCCGGACGTGCTCGCGCTGGCCGCGCGCCGCTGAGATCGCAGTACGCGTCGCCTCCTCCGCGCCGGTCCGACACCAAGTGCGATCTCACGGCCGCGCGCGCCCGCGCGCCCGCACGCCCGCGCGCTCAGGCGTCGCGCGCGACGACGACGACCGTCAGGTCGTCTCCCGGATCGTGGGACGCCGCGCGAGCGCGGATGCGCTCCAGGAACGCCGCCGCGTCCGTCGAGTTCCGGTAGAGCCCGCCGAGCCGCGACAGCGACGCGAGCGTGGAGTCCCAGAGCTCGAGTGCGCCGTCGCTGACCAGGATGAGGGTGTCCCCCGGCTCGAGCACGAGCGACCCCGCGGAGCGGGACAGCCCCGTCGGGTGCAGTCCCAGCGGCAGGTCGAACGAGCGGTGGATGGTCTCGGTGCCGTCGGCGTGCAGCTGCAGCACCAGGCCGTGCCCGGCGTCGACGAAGTCCACCCGCCCGGACGCCGGCGACAGCACACCGTGGAACAGGGTCGCGAAGGACTCCGCGCGGCTGAGCTCCGGGGCGACCTGGGCCTCGAGCGCGGTGACGGCGGTGTCCGCGGCGGACGTGGCGTGCGCGAGCAGCGCCCCACGGATGTTCGCGGCGAGGAGCCCCGCGGACATCCCCTTCCCCATCACGTCCGACACGGTGAGGTGCAGCCCGCGATCCGACACGTGCCAGTCGTGGAAGTCGCCGGAGACGACCCCGTGCGGGACGGACATCCCGGTGACCAGGTACCCGGGCACGTCGACCGCGGCGGGCTCCAGCCCGGCGAGCACCGAGCGCAGACGGTCCTCGTCGGCGCCGGCGGCGAGCTCGCGCTCCGCCCAGGTCCCGAGCTCCTCGAGCAGCGCGACGTCGTCGGGTTCGAGCGTCCGGGGCGCGGAGTCGATGAGGCAGAGCGTCCCGACCTTGACGTCGTCGGAGCCGACGTGCAGCGGGACCCCGGCGTAGAAGCGCACGTTCGGGTCACCCGTGACCATCGGGAGGTCGCGGAACCGGGCATCGGACTGCGCGTCCGGCACGAGCACGGCTCCGGTGCTCGTGAGCGTGCGTCCGCAGAAGGTGTCCTGCAAGGGGATCGTCGGGCCGAACTCCGTCGCGCTCTGCTGCGACTTGATCGTCAGGCGGTCCACGCCGGCCAGGTTGAGGAACGAGCCGGAGACGCCGAAGGCCTCGCGTGCGATGCGGGTGATCCGGTCGAAGCGTTCCTCCGCGCCACCCTCGACGACGTCGAGCGCTGCGAGCAACGCCGCACGCCGGACCGCGTCCGCCTGGGGTGTCGACGGCACGGTCGTCGCGGTCTCCGCTGTCATGACTCCACGCTAACGCGCCAACCGGACAGGGCATGTCCCCAGATCGGAGGACCTCCGCCCCCAGTAGACGGGTCATTCCGCCGGACCGGGCCCCGTGACAGAAGTCACGGGAGATCCGTGACGGCTGCCCCATGGGCGCGTCGCGCTCCCACCGGAGGCTGGGACCATGAACCCAGCACCCGTGATCCAGCTCAGCGGCCTCCGGAAGCGCTTCGGCCCGGTGACCGCGGTCGACGGCGTCGACCTCACCATCCGCACCGGCGAGGTCGTCGCCCTGCTCGGCCCGAACGGCGCCGGCAAGACGACCACGGTCGACCTCGCGCTCGGGCTGTCCTCCCCCACCGAGGGCACGGTGCGGCTGTTCGGCGACGATCCGCGCCGGGCGGTCATCGACGGTCGGGTCGGCGCGATGCTGCAGGGCGGCGCGCTGCTGCCGGACATGACGGTCCGGGACGCGGTCGCGCTCGTCGGCGCCGCGCACCGCAGCCCGATGCCGATCGACGAGGCCCTGCGCCGCGCACGGTGCACCGAGATCGCGGGCCGCCGGGTGAACAAGCTCTCCGGCGGACAACTACAGCGCGCGCGCTTCGCGGTCGCGGTGGTCTCCGACCCGGACCTGCTGGTCCTCGACGAGCCGACCGCCGCCATGGACGTCGAGGCGCGGCACACGTTCTGGTCCTCGATGCGCGAGTTCACCGACGCCGGACGCACGGTCGTGTTCGCGACGCACCACCTCGACGAGGCGGACACGTTCGCCGACCGGATCGTCATCCTGCGGTCCGGTCGCGTCGTCGCCGACGGCACCCCGGCCGAGATCAAGGCGATCGCCGCGACGCGGACGATCCGCTTCGGCGGGGTCCCCGAGACCGCCCACGACGCACTGCTGGCACTGCCCGGCACGGTCGGCCTGGAGGCTCGGCACGGCTCCGTCACGCTCCGCACCGACGACTCCGACGTCACCCTCAGGGCCCTGGTCGCCTCGTTCCCGGAGGCCCACGACATCGAGGTGGTCGCCTCCACGATGGACGACGCCTTCCTGGCACTCACCCGCGACCCGATCGGAGCACCCGCATGACCACCACGACCCCCGCGGCAGTCGCCGCACCGCTGACCACGCCCGCTGCGCGGGGCGGCCGGATGCCGATCCGCTACGTGCTGCTCGAGACGAAGCGACAGCTCCGGAACGTCCGGGCGATGGTGTTCACCTTCGCCGTGCCGGTCGTGATGCTCCTGGTCTTCGGCGCCGCCTACGGCTCGGAGCAGGACCCCACCACGGGACTGCGGTACCTCGTCGTGACCACGCTCCAGATGGCGTCGTACGGCGCGATGATGGCCGCGCTCAGCCAGGCCTTCGCGATCGTCAACGAGCGCTCGATCGGCTGGAACCGGCAGCTTCGGGTCACGCCGCTCTCCGGGTGGGGGTTCCTGGTGTCGAAGGTCATCGCCGCGATGGCGTTCTCCGCGATGTCGATCGCCGTGACGATCCTGGTGTCCGTCCTGGCGCTGCACGCCTCGCTCGACCCCGGCCACTGGATCGCGGCGGCGTTCGGGATCTGGTGCGGTGTCGTGCCGTTCGCGCTGATCGCGATCCTGATCGGGCAGTTCGCGAAGCCGTCCTTCGCACAGCCGCTCTTCATGGTCGTGTTCATGGGGCTCGCGATCCTCGGCGGGCTCTGGGTGCCGCTGTCGATCATGCCCTCGTGGATGGCCAGCGTGGCGCACCTGCTCCCCTCGTACTGGCTGAACCGGATCGGGCAGATGGGCGCCGGCGCCACGGGGACGAGCGGCATGCTGGAACCCGCGCTGGTCCTCGTCGGGTGGGCGATCGCGCTCGGAGCCGTCATCATGTGGCGCTACCGTCGTGACGCCGCGCGGCAGTGACGTGCGCGGCCGGCACGGACGGCCCTAGCCTTGCGTCCATGGACGACGTGACGAGCGTTGCGGGGGCGAGCCGGGCCTCCCGTCAGCTCCCACGCTCGTTCCCGTGGGCCGCTCCGCCCAGCAGCGACGCGGCGGAGATCGCGCACGCGCGTCGGCGGTGGTACGGCGGTGCGGTCTTCGGGCTGCTGTGGCAGGTGCTGCTCATCGTGGCGCTCTGGACCGACGGGCGCTCGCTGACGGACCACCTCGTGTCCACCGTCGCGCTCACGCTGGTCTACGCGTTCTACCTGGTCGCGCCGGAGCTGATGTGGCGACGCGGACTCGCCGGGCGCACCGTCGTCGTCGGTTCGTACGCCCTCTGCTGTGCGCTCCTGCTCGTCGTGGTCGGACCGCTCGCGGTGTGGTCGTGGCCGCTGCTCGTGGCGTTGTCCGGCTTCGTCGCGGCACGGATCTGGGTGGCACTCGCGATCGTCGTGGTCACCGTGCTCGGGGAACTCGTCGTCGCCGCGGTCATCGGGTGGTCGAACGCGTCGGACATGGGGATCCTGTTCGCGCCCGTGATCACGGTCTCGGTCGGGGCGTCGATGCTGTTCTTCGGGCGCCAGCGCGAGGCGGAGCAGCGGCTCGGCGTCGCCCAGGACGAGATCACCCGACTGGCCGTGGTCGAGGAGCGTGCCCGCTTCTCCCGTGACCTGCACGACGTCCTCGGGCACTCGCTGACGGTCGTCGCGATGAAGTCCGAGCTCGCGGCACGACTCGTGGACGTCGACCCCGCCCGCGCCAGGGTCGAGATGCAGGACGTCGAGCGGCTCTCCCGCGAGGCCCTGCAGGGGCTGCGCCAGGCGGTCAGCGGGTACCGGGAGGCCGACCTGTCCGCCGAACTCGTCTCGGCCCGTGCGGCACTGTCCGCAGCGTCCATCGACGCCGACCTGCCGGTGTCCGGCGACGTGGCCGCGACCGACGTCCGGAGCCTGTTCGCGTGGGTCCTCCGCGAGGGCGTGACGAACGTCGTGCGGCACGCGGCGGCGTCGGCGGTGCGCATCACGCTCACGCGGACGTCGCTGACGGTGGAGGACGACGGGACCGGGGTGCTCGGTGCCGCTGGTCCCGACGCCGCGGGTGGTGACGTGCTCGGGGGCAACGGGCTCCGTGGGCTCCGGGAGCGCGCCGATGCCGTCGGTGCGACGCTCGTCACCGGGTCGAGCGAGCTGGGCGGGTTCCTGCTCCGGGTGGAACGAGGGCGACGATGACCGACACGATCCGGGTGCTGCTCGCCGACGACCAGGCGCTCGTCCGCGGTGCGCTCGCGTCCCTGCTGTCCCTCGAGCCGGACATCGAGGTCGTCGCGCAGGTGGCCAGGGGCGACCTGGTCCTCGACGCCGCCCGGGAGTCCGGTGCCACCGTCGCGCTGCTCGACGTCGAGATGCCCGGCGCCGACGGGCTCACCGCCGCCGCACAGCTCGCCGCGTCGCTGCCGTCCTGCCGTTCCCTCATCGTCACCACGTTCGGCCGCCCGGGGTACCTCCGGCGCGCGCTCGAGTCCGGTGCCGCCGGGTTCGTGGTCAAGGACACGCCCGCCGAACAGCTCGCCGACGCCGTCCGCCGGGTCGCCGGCGGGTTCCGCGTCGTCGACCCCGTGCTCGCCGCGGAGTCCCTGGCAGCCGGCCCGTCGCCGCTCACCCCGCGGGAGACCGACGCGCTCATCGCGTTCCGGACCGCGCCCACCGTCGCCGGGGTCGCCGCCGCCCTGCACCTGTCCGAGGGCACCGTGCGGAACCACCTGTCCGCGGCGATCGGGAAGACGGCCGCGCGGAACGCCACCGAGGCGCTCCGGGTGGCTGCCGACAACGGATGGCTGCTCGGTTCCGCGTAGGCTTGCCGGGTGCTCCGTCGTCTCCCCGCTGTCCTGGTCCTCGGTCTCGCCGCGGGCTTGGTCCTGACCGGGTGCGGTGCTCGTGACTCCACCGGGCGGATCTCCGTCACCGTGTCCGCGAACGAGGCCGAGCACGGGTACCTGGTCGAGGTGCTCGTCCCGAACGGACGGGCGGCCGCGCACCAGAAGGCGTTCCCGGGCGACACCCTGAACTTCGCGGGGATCGCCGTTGGCAAGGTCACCGTCCGCGCCGACGGGCTGTGCTCGACGACGGCGGACATCGCGAGCGGCGAGGTCACCGACGTGACGCTGACGTCGAGCGGGTGCTGAGCCAGCCGGTGTGTCAGCCGCGGCCGTACCGCGCCAGCGTCTCGTGCGGGCTCTCCCCGAACCGGTCCCGGTAGGCGGCGGCGAACCGCCCGAGGTGCGCGAACCGCCACCGCACGGCGACCTCCCGCACCGTGACGACACCGCGTCGTCGCACCTGCAGCTCGAGGTGCACCCGGTCGAGCCGCACCTCGCGGAGGTACCGCATCGGCGTGACGTCGAGCGTCCGGCGGAACAGGTCCTGGACACCGCGCTCGCTCAACCCGGCCGCAGCGCCGATGTCCCCCACCGTGACGTCGTGGGCGGCGTGCTCGTGGACGAACCGCACGACGCGGCGCAGCCGGTTCTCCACGTCGGACCGCGACCGGGTGAACGTCGACAGGACGACCTTCGCCACCCGGTGGTTCACCGCACGGCGGTCGTCGTCGGGCAGCCCCGGGTCGAGGATCTGCTTCGTCACCTCGCGGAGCAAGGTCCGGAGGGGTTCGAGCCGGATGTCCCCGGCGTCGGGTTGGACGAACTCCCACGGATCGGTGTCCGTGTCGACCCGCGCCGCCACGGTCTGCAGGAACGTCGGCGACAGGTGCAGCAGCGTCATCCGGGTGGCGTCGGTCTCGAACGCGTAGGCGACCGGCGCGGAGAGCATCATCGGCCGTCCGGGGCCCACGTCCCACCGCTCGCCGGTGTCGGCGGTGAGCACGGCGTGCCCGTCCGAGAGCCAGAACAGCACGTGGTCCGGGCGGGGGCCGATCGTCCCGGTGCGCGGTCCGTGGGTGCCGATCCGCCGCAGGCTGACGTCGTCGTCGCCCCCGGTGACGTACTCGAACGGCGGTGTCTCGGTCACGCGCTACGGTATCGCGGCAGCGGTCCCGCGCAACACCGCGGCCGGCTCGGCTCACCCCGGGTCGGGCACCGCGTCCCACTCGTCGCCGTGTCGGGACAGCGTCGACCACCGGCTGATCGGCCACGTGATGACGAAGGCCCGTCCGACGACGTCCGACTCCGGCACGGCGCCGTGCACGCGGGAGTCAGCGGAGTCGTACCGGTTGTCGCCCATCACCCAGATCCGGCCGGCCGGCACCGTCTCGGTGAAGTCGTTCGACACCCGGTCGGAGCCCTGGTCGTGCAGCACGTAGGGCTCGTCCACCGCGTGGCCGTTCACCTGCAGTCGCCCCTGCGCGTCGCAGCAGGACACCTCGTCACCCGGCAGCCCGATCACCCGCTTGATGAGGTCGTCGCCGAGCCCGGGGCCGAGCCAGCCGCCCGGGTCCTTGAAGACGACGACGTCGCCGCGCTGCAGCTTCACCGTCTTCGGGACGAGCTCGTTCACGAGCACCCGGTCACCCACGAGCAGGGTGTTCTCCATCGACGCCGACGGGATGTAGAACGAGCGCACCAGGTACGACTTGACCAGGAACGACGCCAGCAGCGCCGCGACGACGATGATGACGAGGTCCCGCAGGAACCGCCAGTTCGATCGCTTGGGGGTCGTCGGGGATCCGCTCAATGCGTCAACACCACCTTCACGAGGCCGATCACGAAGGCGACCGCGGCGAGCACGATGCCGCCCCAGAGCCCGAGGAACGTCGGACGCTTGCCGCTGAAGCGCTGCATGAACACGCCGACCATGCCGATGCGGACGACCAGGATCACGAGCGCCGCCGTCTGCGCCCAGGGCGCGGGGATCCAGCCGATCCAGGCCGCCGCGTAGAGCACCGCGGGGATCATGCCGGACGTCGCGATGGGGTTCGCGTTGCGCACGATGGTCACGAACGACTCACGCCGGGCGTCGTCGTCGGTCTCGTCGTCGCCGATGCCGTGCGCGACGAGGTGCGAGAGAACGTGCGCCAGGTACGTCAGGACCGCGGTGGCGAGGACCGCCCACACGGCCGAGCCGTGGTGGATCGCCTCGGGGTCGACCGCGATGGCCGCCGCGAGGACCGTGATGTTCCCGTAGATGTACGAGGACATCCGGTCCCGCATCTGCGCGACCGGGAACGTCCGCCCGTCCGGACCCCGCCCGTCCGGACCCCGGCCGCGGATGGGTCGGGCGCGGTCGGGGGCGCGTCGTGAGCGTGGCATCCCTCCATCTTGGCCCTGCCGCGGCCCGCTCCGCCGACAGGACGCCGAGTGCGATCCCGAACGCGCCCATTTGGTTGACGCGTCAACCAAATGGGCGGACACTGGTCTCATGCACACGCAGGACCTCCTCGCCCCCGACACCGGGATGGGCGCCGTCACGCTCCGGGTCGCGAACCTCGACCGGATGATCGGCTACTACCGCGAGGGCATCGGGCTGTCGCTCTTCACGAACGAGGGCGGCGTCGCCGTGCTCGGTCGGGGCGCCACCCCGATCGTCATCCTCGAGCACGCTCCCGAGCTCGCACACGCCGGCGCGCACGAGGCCGGGCTGTTCCACACAGCGATCCTGTTCGACACGAAGGCCGACCTCGCTGCCGCCCTGTACTCCGTCGCCACGAAGTACCCGCAGACCTTCACCGGCAGCGCCGATCACCTGGTCAGCTTCGCCTTCTACTTCTCGGACCCCGAGGGAAACGGCGTCGAGCTCTACTGGGACCGTGACCGCACCGCGTGGTCGTGGACGCACGGCATGGTCGAGATGGACACGAAGTACGTCGACCCGAACGCCTTCCTGCAGGAACACCTGACGTCCTCGGCGCTCGAGTCGACGTCCACAGCCCCCGGCCGCGTCGGGCACGTGCACCTGTCCGTCGGCGACGTGCCCTCGGCGAAGGAGTTCTACGTGGACACCCTCGGCTTCGAGACGACCGCCGGCTGGGGCGAGGCACTCTTCGTCAGCGCCGGCGGCTACCACCACCACATGGCGATGAACACCTGGAACTCCCGCGGGGCCGGTCGGCGACAGCTCGCACTCGGGCTCGGCCTGGTCCGCATCGAGGTGCCGGGCGCGGACGACCTCGGCGCGCTGACCGCCCGGATGCGGGACCACGGCGTTCAGACCGCGGACGACGGCCGCACCGTCGCGTTCGAGGACCCGTGGTCGAACCGCATCGAGGTCACGGCACCCGGTCGCGGCTGAGCACCGGCGGACCGGTCGTGCAGGATGGACCCATGACTGACGACATCCGGTGGGAGGTGGTCGAGGAGAGCACGCTGACCCTCGCCGACCACGAAGCGATCGCGGCCATGCTGGGGCAGGCCTTCCCGGACTGGTCGCACTGGTACGTGGGCGGCCGCAGCTGGTCCGGCATGCAGCCCGAGCGCCGGGTGATCGCCCGCGACGCCGACGGTGTCGTCCTGGCGCACGTGGGGATCCGCCGGATGTACGTCACGGTCGGCGGGCAGGACGTCCTGGTCGGGGACACCGGCCTGGTCGCCGTCTCGCCGCGGCTGCAGGGCACCGGTGTCGGCCGCGAGCTGATGGAGCGCACGCACGCCGTGCTCGACGGGCTCCGTGTCCCCTACGGGTTCCTCGGCGCGGGCGAGAACCGGATCCCGTTCTACGGCCACCTCGGCTGGCACGAGTTCCCCGACGCCGTCGGCACCTTCTCGGCGTTCACCGCCGAGGGCGCCGGCATCAGCAACACCGAGCAGGGCGGCTGGATGGTGCGGCCGGTGGCCGCAGCGCTCGAGGACTGGCCGGCAGGCCCCATCTGGCTGAACGGCCAGCAGGTCTAGCGGGCGCGGCGCGGGCGCGGGCGCGGCCGCCGCGCCGGCCGCGGCGCGGCTCCTGCGCGGCAGGACGACAAGTGCGCATGCGCCCGCGTGCGCACTTGTCGTCAGCACGCGCAGTTCGGGCGCGACCGCGCGCACGCGCACGCGCCCGCCCGACACGCGACCGACAGACGGACGGTAGGCCCGGTGCCAGCTGGCACCGGGCCTCCCGTCCGAGACGTGGCTGGGCTACGCCTCGACCGCGACCTTCTCCGGGTCCTCGTTGGAGCCCGGCGCGCTCGGCGCGACCGCGGCGCGCACGCGCGCGCCCAGCTCGGCGTCGACGTTCGTCCAGTACGCGAAGACCCGCTCGCGCAGGTCGTCGCGCGTCACCTTGGAGACGTGCCCGGCGATGTTGCCGACCAGGCGCTCACGGGCGGCGTCGTCGAGGACCTCGCGGACGAGCGTGCCCGCCTGACCGAAGTCGTCGTCCTCGGGGTGCAGCGTCGCGGCGGAGCGCTGCAGCGCGCCGTCGGACTCCCAGCCGGGGACGTCGTCGGTCGCGTTCGGGTCGGCGTGCGCGCCACCGAGCGAGTTCGGTGCGTAGACCGGGACCTCGGACTTCTGGAAGTCGAAGCGCATGGCGCCGTCCTTCGAGTACGAGTGGACCTCGTTCTTGGGGGCGTTCACCGGCAGCTGCGCGTGGTTCGTGCCGACGCGGTAGCGGTGCGCGTCCGCGTAGCTGAAGATGCGCGCGAGGAGCATCTTGTCCGGGCTCGCGGCGATCCCGGGCACGAAGTTCGACGGCGCGAAGGTGGCCTGCTCGATCTCGGCGAAGTAGTTCTCCGGGTTGCGGTTGAGCTCCATCGTGCCGACCTCGATGAGCGGGTAGTCCGCGTGCGGCCACACCTTCGTCAGGTCGAACGGGTTGAAGCGGTAGCTCGCGGCGTCCTCGTAGGGCATGACCTGCACCTTGAGGGTCCAGCGCGGGTTGTCGCCACGCTCGATCGCGGCGTGCAGGTCGCGGATGTGGAAGTCCGCGTCCTCGCCGGCGATGCGGTCGGCGTCCTCTTGCGTCAGGGTCTTGTGCCCCTGCTCGGTGATGAAGTGGTACTTCACCCAGAAGCGCTCGCCCGAGGTGTTGATCCACTGGTAGGTGTGCGAGCCGAAACCGTCCATGTTCCGCCAGCTCGCCGGCAGGCCGCGGTCGCCCATCAGCCACGTGACCTGGTGCGCGGACTCGGGCGACAGGGTCCAGAAGTCCCACTGCATGTCGTGGTCGCGCAGGTGCGACCCCGGCAGGCGCTTCTGCGAGCGGATGAAGTCCGGGAACTTGATGCCGTCGCGGATGAAGAACACCGGGGTGTTGTTGCCGACCAGGTCGTAGTTGCCCTCTTCGGTGTAGAACTTCAGCGCGAAGCCGCGGGGGTCGCGCCAGGTGTCGGGGGAGCCCTGCTCACCGGCGACGCTCGAGAAGCGGGCGAGCATCTCGGTCTGCTTGCCGGGCTGCAGGAACGCGGCACGGGTGAAGCGGCTGATGTCCTGCGTGACGGTGAACGTGCCGAACGCGCCGCCGCCCTTCGCGTGGACGACCCGCTCCGGGACGCGCTCGCGGTTGAACTGCGCGAGCTTCTCGACCAGGTAGTGGTCGTGGAGGGCAAGGGGCCCGTCCGCGCCGACGCCCATGGAGTGCTGGTCGCTCGAGACGGGGGCGCCGCTGTTGGTGGTCGTGGTCGGGGTGCCGGCCGGCTGGCCGGGCGTCGTGTTCTGGTCGGACACGGGTCCTCCTCGGTTGGAACGGTTGTGCGGTCAGGGGTGCATCGGGTTGTCGGTGGGGCGGTCGCGCACGTGGTCGCGCGCACGCCGGTTCGTGCTCGTGCGGTCAGGCGGTGACGGGCTCGGCGTCGTCGCGTTCAGCCGCTGCGCACTGCTCGCAGATCCCCCAGTAGGTGACCTCGGCGGTGGTGACGGCGAACCCGTGGGCGTCGGACGGGGTCAGGCACGGCGAGTGCCCGACGGCGCAGTCGACGTCGGCGATGGTGCCGCACATGGTGCACACGATGTGATGGTGGTTGTCCCCGGTGCGACGCTCGTACCGGGCGGGGCTGCCGGCCGGCTCGATGCGGCGCACCAGGCCGACGCCGGTCAGCGCGGCGAGGACGCCGTACACCGCCTGGTGGCTGGTGGTCGGGAGCTCAGCCGCGAGTGCGGTCACGATGTCGTCGGCCGTGGCGTGCGGCATCGTCTCGGTCGCCCGGAGGACCGCGAGCCGCGGGGTCGTGACCCGGAGACCGGCCGTGCGGAGCAGGTCTGCGTCGACGTCCATGAGGTCCCCTTCTTTTGCAACAGTCAAGACAAGACCACTGTACACGGTTCCGCCCCTGAACCGGTTCTCACCGTCGACGGGCCCGTTCCGCCGCCTCCCGAGCGGAGGATTGACGGTGCCGCGACCGAAGGAGGCACCCCACGCCGTCACCGTCCGAGTTCTGGAGCACCTGGCACCTCGACCCCCTCGCCGCGGTGCTGGCCGTCGTCGCCGCCGTGACGTACGGCTGGTGGGTCGTCGCCGCGTCCCGCCGCGGTACGACCTGGCCGTGGTGGCGGACGCTGTCGTTCGTCGGCGCCCTGGTCCTGTTCGGGATCCTGCAGTTCGGCATCGTCGGGGTGTACGACCAGACCCTGCGGTGGGCGTTCGTGCTGCGCCTCTCGCTGCTCTTCTTCGCGGTCCCCACCTTCGCCGCGTTCGCAGCGCCCGTCACGTTGCTCCGGACGGGAGGCCCTGCTCGCCTCGCCAGCACGGCCTCCGCCCTCATGGGGTCACGCCCGGTGCGCGTGCTCGGCAACGCGATCGTCTCGCCGCTGGTCGCACTCGCGCTGTTCTGCCTGCTGCTCACCCCGCTGTCGGCGGCGATCCGGACGTCCTCGGTCTGGGCGATCGCCATCACGGTGCTCGTCCCGGTGCTCGGGTTCGGGTTGCTCGCGCCGCTCTCCGAACCCGGGGTGCTGCGCTCGTCGACGTTCGTCACGGCGGAGTTCCTGCTCGCGTTCGTGGAGCTCATGCTCGACGCGATCCCGGGCATCGTGCTGCGGATCACGGACCACGTGCTGGACGGGGCGACGCGGATGGCCGTCGGTCCGGGGTGGTTCCCGTCGCCCCTGCGTGACCAGCACCTGGCCGGGGACCTGCTGTGGTTCATCGCCGAGGTCGCGGACATCCCCGTGCTGATCTCGCTCTTCGTGCGGTGGCAGCGGACCGATCGCCGCGAGGCCCGCGCGGTCGACGCCCTCTCCGACGAGGAGATGGAGGCGCTGACCCGCGCGCACTTGTCCCGCCGCGCCTGAGCGGCGCGCTGCGGCCCGCGCGCCCGCGCCGCCGGCCCGCGCCCCGCCGGCCCGCACGGCGCCACTTGTTCGACACGGCGCCCGTCGATCGACTTCTGCGGCGTCGACTCGTGCGGACGCATCGTCTGCGTCCGCATCGGTCGACACGGCATGGGTCGACCGACTTCTGCGGTGTCGGAACTTGCGGACGCATCGCTGCCGGAACGGCCCGGACGCCGCGCGCGACGGAGCCCCCGTCCACCGAGGTGGGCGGGGGCTCCGGGTGCCGCGGACTACGCGTCGGCGTGACGACCGTGGTGGTCGGACGCGGCGAGTTCTTCCTCGGGGCTGGTCGGGGCGGCACCAGCGGCGTGCGAGCCGTGTTCCGCCCGGACGGCCGGCTGCGGGTCCTCGGCACCGGGCTGGGCTGCGACCGCTCCGGCCTGGGCCCATGCGACGGTCTGCTTCGGCTTCGCCAGGAACAGCGCCGCGACGATGGCCACCACGAGGACGACCGCCGGCAGGATCAACGACTGCCCCATCGCCTTCGAGAACGGGTCGAGCAGGAAGGACGGCAGCGAACCGACCTGCTGCTCGGCTCCGCCCGCGGACGCGCCACCCGTCGAGGACGGGAAGTTCGCCGTGATGCGGGCTTCGATCAGGGCGGCGATGCCGGCGGAACCGAGCACCGCACCGATCTGGCGGGTGGTGTTGTAGACACCCGAGCCGGCACCGGCGAGGCGCGGGGACAGGTTCCGGGTCGCGGAGACCGAGAGCGGACCCCACATGCAGGCGTTCGCGATGCCGAGGAGCGCGCTCGGCAGCAGGATGACCTGCCAGCCGGCGTTCGCCGCGACGAGTCCGGCGAACCAGAACAGGCCGCCCGAGAAGCAGGCCAGGCCGAACGCCGCGACCCAACGCGGGTTCCAGCGGTTGAGGTTCTTGCCGACCAGCGGGGCCAGGGCGGCGGAGAGCACGGCCATCGGGACCAGGAGCAGCGCGGCCTGCGTCGGGCTGAAGTCCTTGACGTCCTGCGCCCAGAGCATCAGCGGCAGGGCGAACGACGAGATCGCGACACCGACGGCCGTGATCGCGATGTTCGCGAGCGTGAAGTTGCGGTCCTTGAAGAGCCCGAGCGGCAGCAGCGGCTCGGTCTTCTGCACGCCCTGCCACACCACGAAGGCGGCGAGCACGACGAGGCCGGCGATGATGAGCGCCCAGACCGAGATCGGCCCGGCGATGGTGCCCCAGTCGTAGGTCTCGCCTTCCTGGATGCCGAAGACCAGCAGGAACATGCCGACGGCGGACAGGACGATGCCGAGGTAGTCGAAGCGGTGCTGGTGCCGGTCGAACGAGGGCACGAAGCGCTGCGCGAGGACGAACGCGACGACGCCGACGGGGACGTTCACGAAGAAGATCCACTCCCAGCCGAAGCCGTCGACGAGCAGGCCGCCCGCGATCGGTCCGACGAGCGAGGCGATGCCGGCCGTCGCACCCCAGAGGCCCATGGCGGCGCCACGGTTCTGCGGCGGGAACATCCGCGTGATGACGGACATCGTCTGCGGGGTCATCATCGCGGCGCCGAGACCCTGCACGACGCGGGCGACGATGAGCATCTCGATCGAGCCGGAGAGTCCGCACCAGAGGCTGGCGAGCGTGAAGACGACGAGGCCGATCTGGTACAGCACCTTCGGGCCGAAGCGGTCACCGAGGCGGCCGGTGATCAGCAGCGGCACCGCGTAGGCCAGGAGGTAGGCGCTGGTCACCCAGATCACGGCGTTGATGTCCGCGTCGAGCTTCTGCGCGATGGTGGGGGTGGCGACGGACACGATGGTCGAGTCGACGAGGATCATGAAGAAGCCGACGACGAGCGCCCAGAGCGCGGGCCACGGCTTCTTCTCGGTCGTCCGCGGGGGCGTGACGGTGGTCATCGAGTGGTTTCCTTGCTGTTCTTGGTGATGTCGGTGGGGACGGCCGGACCGTCCCAGGGGATGTCGCCGCTAGCGATCCGGTCGGCCGTGGCGGAGAGCCACTCGATCTGCGTCGTGAGCATGGCACGGACGTACGACACGTCCAGGCGGAAGCGTTCCGCGAGGCCCTTCGCGTGCATCTCCTCGAGGCTCTGGTCGTAGAAGGCCAGTTCGTCGCGGAGCGCCGCGACCCGCACCCGGACGGCATCGACCGCGTCCGGTGCGGGGAGGTTCTCGATCTCCGCGAGCGCGAGGAGGAACTCGGGGTACTCCTCGGCGGGTTCCGCGACCATGCGTCGGAGCCCGTCGCGGAGCGCGGAACGCCCGGATCCGGTGATGGCGTAGGTGGTGCGCTCGGGACGGTTGCCGTCCCGCTCGGTCCCGACGACCTCGGCCAGACCGAGCTCCGTGAGCCGGCCGACCTGGTGGTAGAGCGTGCCGGGCCGCACCTTGACGTGCCGGTCGTCCTTGCGGTGGATCATCGTCTGGAACATCTCGTAGGGGTGCATCGGCCCTTCGGCGAGGAGCCCGAGCGCGGCGAACGCGAGCGGCGTGAGCGACGTCACACGAGCCTCCAGTCAGATGTTCCGGGTGGACTATTCGACTTGGAATATACGCGCTCGACGCGTTCTCCACAACCGGTCGGGCGCGCCGCGCGCGCCGCATAGACTGATGCAGTCCCACCCGACCCCCCGTGCTGGAGTGAACACGTGCCAACGATCGTCGTCGAGGTCATGCCGAAGGCCGAGATCCTCGACCCCCAGGGCAAGGCGGTGGGCAACGCCCTCGCCCGCCTCGGCAAGAACGAACTGACCAACGTCCGCATCGGCAAGCGATTCGAGGTGACCGTCGACGGCCCCGTCGACGACGCCAAGCTCGCCGAGGTCCGCGAGATCGCGGCCGACATCTTCTCCAACGCCGTGATCGAGGACGTCGTCTCGGTCAGCGTCGCCGACGCGGAGTGACCTCCATGCGCATCGGTGTCATCACGTTCCCCGGTTCGCTCGACGACCGCGACGCCCAGCGCGCCGTGCGTCTCGCCGGTGCCGAGCCCGTCGCGCTGTGGCATGGCGACCACGACCTGCAGGGCGTCGACGCCATCGTGCTGCCCGGCGGGTTCTCCTACGGCGACTACCTCCGCGCCGGTGCGATCGCGGCCAAGGCCCCGATCATGGCCGACGTCATCGACGCCGCGGGCAAGGGCATGCCGGTCCTCGGGATCTGCAACGGCTTCCAGATGCTCGCGGAAGCGCGCCTGGTGCCCGGCGCGCACACCCGCAACGCGCACCAGCAGTTCATCCGTCGCGACCAGAAGCTCCGCGTCGAGAACGCCGGCACCGCCTGGACCTCCGGGTTCACCGCGCAGCAGGAGATCACCATCCCGCTGAAGAACGCCGACGGACGCTTCGTCGCGGACGCCGACGAGATCAAGCGCATCGAGGACAACGGCCAGGTCGTGTTCCGCTACGTCGGCGTGAACCCGAACGGCTCCATCGACGACATCGCCGGCGTCTCGAACGAGCGCGGCAACGTCGTCGGCCTGATGCCGCACCCCGAGCACGCGACGGAGCCCGGCTTCGGCCCGGACACCCCCGCGGCGATGGCCTCCGGCACGGACGGCCTCACCTTCTTCACCTCCGTGATCGAGTCGACGCTCGTCAAGTGACGGCACCGACCGACGTGACCGACTCCACTGCAGCAGGGAACGACAACACCGTGACGACCTTCGTGCGCCCCGAGCCCGACACCGTCCAGGACGCCGCCGCGACGCCCGACAAGGACCAGCCGTACGAGGCCCTCGGGCTCAAGGCGGACGAGTACGCCAAGATCCGCGAGATCCTCGGTCGCCGCCCCACCTCGGGCGAGCTGGCGATGTACTCCGTGATGTGGTCGGAGCACTGCTCGTACAAGTCGAGCAAGAACTACCTCCGGCAGTTCGGCAAGAAGGTCACGCCGGAGATGACCCAGAACCTGATGGTCGGCATGGGCGAGAACGCCGGCGTCGTCGACGTGGGCAACGGCTGGGCGGTCACCTTCAAGGTCGAGTCGCACAACCACCCGTCCTACGTCGAGCCGTACCAGGGCGCTGCCACCGGCGTCGGCGGCATCGTCCGCGACATCATCTCGATGGGTGCCCGCCCGGTCGCCGTGATGGACCAGCTCCGCTTCGGCGCGATCGACCACGAGGACACGGCACGCGTCGTGCACGGCGTGGTCGGCGGCATCTCGTTCTACGGCAACTGCCTCGGCCTGCCGAACATCGGCGGCGAGACCTACTTCGACCCGGTGTACCAGGGCAACCCGCTGGTCAACGCGCTGGCGGTCGGGGTGCTGCGTCACGAGGACCTGCACCTGGCGAACGCCTCCGGCGCCGGCAACAAGGTCGTCCTCTTCGGTGCCCGCACCGGCGGCGACGGCATCGGCGGCGCGTCGATCCTGGCGTCCGACACCTTCACCGAGGGCGGCCCGACCAAGCGCCCGGCCGTGCAGGTCGGTGACCCCTTCGCCGAGAAGGTCCTCATCGAGTGCTGCCTCGAGCTCTTCCAGAAGGAGCTCGTCGAGGGCATCCAGGACCTCGGCGCCGCGGGCATCTCCTGCGCCACGTCGGAACTCGCGAGCAACGGCGACGGCGGCATGCACATCTCGCTCGACGACGTCCTGCTGCGCGACCCCACGCTCACCGCCGAGGAGATCCTCATGTCGGAGAGCCAGGAGCGCATGATGGCGGTCGTCCGCCCCGACAAGCTCGACGCCTTCCTGGCCGTCGTCGACAAGTGGGAGGTCGAGACCAGCGTCCTCGGCGAGGTCACCGGTACCGGCCGTCTCGTCATCGACTGGCAGGGCAAGGAGATCGTGAACGTCGACCCGCGCACGGTCGCCGTCGACGGCCCGGTCTACGACCGCCCGGTCGCGTACCCGACCTGGATCGACGCCCTGCAGGCAGACGGCGCGGACTCGCTCGACCGCCCGGAGACGGGTCCGGCGCTCAAGGCGCAGTTCCTGCAGCTCCTCGGCTCACCGAACCTGTCGTCGAAGAACTGGGTCACGAACCAGTACGACACCTACGTGCTCGGCAACACCGCGCTCTCCTTCCCCGACGACGGCGGGATGATCCGTGTCGACGAGGAGACGGGGCTCGGCGTCGCGATCGCCACCGACGCCAACGGCCGCTACTGCCAGCTCGACCCGAAGCAGGGTGCTCGCCTGGCCCTCGCCGAGGCGTACCGGAACGTCGCCGTCACGGGTGCCGTGCCCGCGGCCGTCACCGACTGCCTGAACTTCGGCTCCCCGGAGAACCCCGAGGTCATGTGGCAGTTCTCCGAGGCGGTGGAGGGCTTGGCCGACGGCTGCATGGAGCTCGGCATCCCGGTCACCGGCGGCAACGTGTCGTTCTACAACCAGACCGGCTCGACCCCGATCCACCCGACCCCGGTCGTCGGCGTGCTCGGCGTGATCGACGACGTCGCACTCCGGATCCCGTCCGGCTGGCAGGACGACGGCCACAACATCTACCTCCTCGGCACGACGAACCTCGAGCTCGACGGTTCGGCGTGGGCCGGC
Source organism: Curtobacterium sp. NPDC090223 (assembly GCF_044746585.1). Lineage (NCBI taxonomy): Bacteria > Bacillati > Actinomycetota > Actinomycetes > Micrococcales > Microbacteriaceae > Curtobacterium > Curtobacterium sp. NPDC090223. The sequence continues at coordinate 121,438 of NZ_JBIVCN010000002.1, forward strand.
ACGGTGCACGGACACCTCGGTGGCCGCCCGCCGCGTGTCGACCTGGCCCGCGAGAAGGCGCTGGCCGAGCTCGTGCACGCCGCCGCCGACGAGCAGCTGCTGACGAGCGCCCACGACCTCGCGGACGGCGGCCTCGGCCAGTCGCTCGCCGAGTCGGTGCTGCGCTTCGGCGTCGGCGCCCGGGTGGTGCTCGACGAGCTCGAGAGCCGCGACGGCATCGACACCGCGACGGCGCTCTTCTCCGAGTCGACGGCCCGCGTCATCGTGACCGTCCGCCGCGAGGACGACGTCCGCTTCCAGGGCCTCTGCAACGGCCGGGGCTTCCCGGTGCTGCGCATCGGCGTGACCGACGGCACCTCGCAGGCGCTCGAGGTCCAGGGCGCGTTCGAGGCGTCGATCGAGGAACTCCGCGGCACGCACGGCGCCACCATGCCCAGCCACTTCGGCGACGTGATCCAGGAGACCGTCACCGAGGGCGTCCTGGGTCGTGGCCCGCTCGCCTCGGACGGCACCTTCTCGCCGCGCACCGACAGCTGACCCGGTGTCGATCGTCACGCTGCCCTTCGCCGAGCTCGTCGACCGTTTCGGCCCCGTGCCGGACGGCGTCGAGCTCGACGTGTGGGACCTCGAGGCGCCCTACCCGCGCGCCGACGAGGTCGCGGTCACGCTCCTGCCGTTCTACTTCCAGGGGCGTCACCGCTGGCAGTACGTGCACGACCTGCCGAACCTGCAGCTCCTGCAGCTGCCGAGCGCCGGGTACGAGCACGCGGTGCCGCACGTGCCCGGACACGCGCAGCTGGCGAACGGCCGGGGCATCCACGACGACGAGACCGCGGAGCTCGCCGTCGGGCTCGCGCTGACGTCGTTGCGTGAGCTCGGACAGTTCCAGTTCGACCGGGCGAACGGCGTCTGGGACGTCCGGCAGACCCGGTCGCTCGCGGACCGTCGGGTGACCGTCGTCGGCTACGGCGCGATCGGCAGCGCGATCGCCACGCGGTTCGAGGCGTTCAAGACCGTCGTCACCGTGGTGGCCCGGACCGCCCGTGAGCAGGACGGCCGGCACGTGCACGCGTTCAGTGAGCTCCCCGAGCTCGCCCGGACGACCGACGTCCTCGTGCTGATCACGCCGCTCACGGACGAGACCGAGCGACTCGTCGACGGCGACCTGCTCGCGGCGCTGCCGGACGGTGCCCTGGTGGTCAACGTCGCGCGCGGCAAGGTCGTCGACACCGATGCGCTGGTCGCCGAGCTGACGAGCGGACGCCTGTCCGCAGGGCTCGACGTCACCGATCCCGAGCCACTGCCCGAGGGGCATCCGCTCTGGACGACGCCGAACACCGTCCTCACGCCGCACGTCGGGGGCAACACGGACCTCAGCGTGCCGCGCTCCGTCGAGCTGATGCGGCGTCAGGTGGCGGCGCTGGCCGAGGGCCGCACGTTCGAGAACCTCATCCAGGTCTGACCGAGTCGGCGCAGGCGCGCGTGGGCGCGCAGGCGCGCGTGGCGCGCAGGCGCGGGTGGCGCGCGTGGGCGCGCGCAGGCCGAACCCGGGCGCGTGGCCCGCTACAGCGGGATGATGCAGGTCGGCGTCCCGACCGGGATCTGCAGGACCGGCTCCCCCGGGACGCCGTCCGCCTCCACGGGCAGGACCGCGATCGCGTCGGACATCTGGTTCGCGACGAGCACATACCCGGGCACCCGGGCGAAGTGCCGCGGCCACACACCGCCGCACGACGCGGACCCGACGAGCGTCAGCCCGCCGTCGGCGGTGTCGAGCACCACGATCACGTCGCGTCCGCGGACGGCGACGATGACGCGGCCGTCCTCGTCCACCTCGATGTGGCTGAGGAGCGATTCACCGACGGGTCCGTCGAAGGTCGGCGCGGACGCGATGACCCGGAGCGCACCGGACTCGTCGCGCCGGAGCCGGTGCACCTGGCCGTCGAGCTCCCCCGCGACGAAGAGGTCACCGTCGTACCAGGCCATGTGTCGCGGTCCGACACCGGGAGCGACGTGGTGCACCCGGACCGCTTCGAGCGCGACGGACTCGGCGCCCAGGTCGACGCGGAACTCGTGCAGCGCGTCGCCGCCGAGGTCCGCGACGAGCAGCGTGCCGTCCGGCGTCGCCATCGACTGGTGCGCGTGCGGTCCCTCTTGACGGTCCTCGACCGGACCGGTGGCGTCGGGGAGCACCGCGGTGTCCACGGCGCTGTCCGGTACCACGACCGAGTCGCCGGACCCGTGGGCACCGACCACGCCGTCGCTCGCCAGGACGGAGGCCGCGAGCGACTCGGCGGCGGCCAGTGACACGGCCGTGACGGTGCCGGAGACGTAGTTCGTGACGACGAGGGCACCCGACGGATCGACCCGCACGTGACACGGGGCATCGCCACCGGACGGTGCGTCCCAGAGGTGTTCGAGTGCGGTGCCGTGCCGGCGGAAGGCGCTGACGCTGCCGTCGGCGAGCTCGGACACCGCGTAGACCCGGTCGCCGGAGACGGCGAGGAACGAGGGGTCGTCCAGCACGGCGACGGTCGAGGCGACGCCGCCCTCCACCGCGGAGATGCCCGTCGCGGTGCCACCGCCGGTCGCGGTGTACGACCCGACGAGCAGCGTCGGCAGAGCCGGTCCGCTCACGCCTCTTCCTCGGCGATCTGCTCGTGGTGGTGGATGACCTCGGCGACGATGAAGTTCAGGAACTTCTCCGCGAACGCCGGGTCCAGGTGGGACTCGGCGGCGAGTGACCGCAGACGCGCGACCTGGATGCGCTCACGGTCCGGGTCAGCGGCCGGCATGCCCGCGCTGGCCTTGAGGTAACCGACACGCTGGGTGTACTTGAAGCGCTCCGCGAGCATGTGGATCACGGCGGCGTCGATGTTGTCGATGCTCTGCCGGATGCTCTGCAGTTCCGCCACGGCCGCGTCGTCGTACTCGCTCATGTGCCGAGCCTAACGGCGACAGGCTGGCCGCCAGGTGTCGGTTACGCGCACCGGAAGCTGAGCGGGACCTGAGCACCCCTTCGGAACTGGGACAATGGAACCCATGTCGGTGCTCCTCGTCATCTCGAGTGTGTGTGCGGTCCTCGCCGGACTCGTCCACGTGTACATCTTCTTCCTCGAGTCGGTGGCGTGGACCAGCCCCCGCGTCCGCCGGATCTTCGGGATCGCGTCCGACGCCGAGGCCCGCGCGACGCGGACCCTGGCGTTCAACCAGGGGTTCTACAACCTGTTCCTCGCGATCGGCGCGGTGCTCGGGGTCGTGTTCGTCGTCACGGGGAGCGCGATCAGCGGCTGGACGCTCATCGTCTTCTCGACCGCGAGCATGCTCGGCGCCGCGGTGATCCTCGCCGGCACCGGCCGTCGGTACCTCAACTCGGCGTTCGTTCAGGGCTCGCTGCCGCTCATCACGCTGCTGTTCGCGTTCCTCGGCTCGCTCTTCGCGAACTGACCGGCGCCGCTCGGCACGCAGAACGCCCCACACACGACGAAACGCCGCCGGATCCGGCGGCGTTTCGCACGTTGAGGGGCGTCTCAGCGGCAGGGGCCCGCCAACCCGGCAGGCGCCAACCCGGCAGCCCCCGCGCCCCGGCGGCCCCGGCAGGCCCGCGTCAGCCGAGCTTCGCGGCGAACTCGTCCGGCAGCCGCTTGAGCGCCCACTCGATCGCCGCGGTCGTCCCGAGGGAGAACGCCGTCGAGACGTTCTTGTCGTCCACCACGATGGAGTGCCCGGCCTCGACCGACGGGACCTTCTGGAACGCCGGGTCCGCCTCCGCCTGGGACGCCTCGACGTAGATCGGCAGGATGACCGTCAGGTCCGCGTTCAGCAGGTCGAGGTTCTCGTTCGACAGAGAGACGTAGAACTGCTTGCCCGCTGCGGCGTCGATCTTCTTCGACTGGGTGAACCCGAGGTTCCGCATGAACGTCACACGGCTGTCCCGGGCGGCGTAGGCACCGAACCCGTCCGACGTGTACGCCGCGATCGCAGCGGACTTGCCCTCGAACTCCGGGTGCGCCTTGCGGGCCGACGCGTACGCGCTGTCGAGGTCCGACAGCAGCTTCTTGCCCTCGGTCACCTTGCCGAGCGCCTTCGCGATCATCGTCGTCTGCTGCTGGGTCGATGCGAGGTAGTTCTCCGCGCCCTTCGGGATCGCCACCGTCGGCGCGATCGCGGAGAGCTTGGCGTAACGGTCCTTGTCGCCGGAGGACTTGACGTCGAGGATCACGTCCGGCTTGAGCTTGAGGATGTCCTCGTAGCTCGGCTCGAGCGTGTTGATGATCTTCGGCGACTTGTCGTACGCGCCCTTCAGCCACGGTCCGACGCCGTCGCCACCGAAGGCGAGCCAGTCACTGGCGCCGACGGGCTGCACACCGAGCTCCAGAGCGGTCTCGGCGTCTCCCCACCCGAGTGCGACGACGCGCTTGGGCTGCGAGTCGATCTTCGTGGTGCCGAGCGCGGTCGTGATCGACACGGGGAACTGACCGTCCGCGGACGACCCGGACGCGGACGACGACGAGTCCGAGGTCCCCGACCCGGACGCGCATCCGGCGAGCACGAGAGTGGCGGCGACGACGGCACCGGCCGCGGCGAGGACGCGCCGGAAACGGCGGGGTGCAGGAGAGGAAGAACGGATCACGTAGGCTAGCCTACCTAAGCAATGCCGGGCGAGAGGGCCTGCCCCCTCCCGCCCGACGCACGGCTCAGTAGACCGCGATGTACGGCCCGGCGGCCGTCTTGATCGGCCCGAAGTACGGACCGGCGTAGGTGCATCCCTGCGTGATGGGGTACCCCTTCAACCGAGCGATCCCGAGGTCGTTCTTGCAGGCGTTCTCGTTGGCGTAGCGGTGGGTGTTCTTCGTGAGTGCCGTGACCTCCGTGGTCCCGGACACCGCTGGTGCGATCCCCCCGGCGAGGATCGCGAGCCCCAACCCCCACGCGACCATGTGCTTCTTCTGCATTGCCATGCCCCTTTCATGAGCTTGCCTCATGTTAGTTCTCACAGGGAACGTGTTGCAAGAGGCAATTCCACGGACGTCGGTAGAGTCGCCGGATGCCCCAGCGCTACTCCGACCCCGATCGCACCCGCCTCGCCGTGCTCGGCTCGCCGATCGCGCACTCCCTCTCCCCCACGCTGCACGCAGCGGCCTACGACGTCCTCGGCTTGCCGTTCACGTACGGGAGGCACGAGGTCGCCTCCGGCGGGCTGGACGCGTTCATCGCGGGGCTGGGTCCGGAGCAGCGCGGGCTCAGCCTGACGATGCCGCTGAAGCGCGAGGTGCTCCCCCTCCTCGACCGCACGACACCGCTCGTCGACGAGCTCGGGGTCGCCAACACCCTCGCGTTCCGCTCCGAGGGCGGCCGGGTGGTCCGCGCCGGCGCCAACACCGACGTCGAGGGACTGGTCCGCCCGGTCGCCGCCCTCGGGCACGTGCCGGGCGAGGCGACGATCCTCGGCGGCGGTGCCACCGCGGCGAGCGCCCTCACCGCGTCACTCCGCCTCGGCGCCCGACTCGTCCGGGTGTTCCTCCGCGACACGACGAAGGCGCGGGACCTCGTCGAGCTCGCGGTCCGGCTCGGGGTGACCCTCGAGGTGCACCCCCTCGCCGACCTCGCACAGGCGGGTCCGCTCGGGTTCGTCATCTCGACGCTGCCGGGTGGTGCTGCCGACGAGCTGTCCCTGTCCCCGTCCGGCGACGACGCCGTGCTGTTCGACGTGGCGTACGAGCCCTGGCCGACCGCGGCTTCCGCACGATGGGAGGCAGCGGGCGGCCGGGTGCTGAACGGCCTGGACATGCTCACGGAGCAGGCGATCGGGCAGATCCGGTTCTTCCTGACCGGGGACGAGGACGAGCTGCTGCCCACCGAGGCCGAGGTCCGCCGTGCGATGCGGGTGTCCGTCGGCCTGCCGGAGCAGATCGGCACCTGACGCTCGGGGTCGTACGGTCTCGTGCACGTGCTGACGACAACTGCACGTGGTGGCACCCGTACAGATGTCGTCAGGATGCGCGGGCGTGCGTCAGGACGGGGTGGCGACCACTCCGTCGACGTAGAACCAGCGGCCCCGTTCGCGGACGAAGTCGCTCGTCTCCTCGAGCGTGCCCCGCTCGGTGTCGGTGCGCCACCACGCGCGGAACGCGACCTGTCCGGCGGAGTCGAACGGGCCTCCGTCCCGGGTCGACAGGATGTCGAGCCGCGTCCACCGCTGGTCCGCGTCGAGTTCCAGGGAGTCCGGCCGGGTGCTCGGGTGCCAGGACAGCAGCAGGTACTCGGGCAGTCCGAGTGCGAACGCGGAGAACCGTGAGCGCATCAGGCGCTCGGCCGTGGGCGCCGCTGCGCCGGCGTGGAGCGGCCCGCAGCACTCGTCGTAGGCGTTGCCGCTGAGGCAGGGGCACCGTGTCGGGGTCACGAGGTCAGTCGACGAGCGACAGCGTGACGGTGATGTTGCCCCGGGTGGCATTGGAGTACGGGCAGATCTCGTGCGCGCGTTCGACGGCGCGCTGCCGCTTGGCCTGCTCGACGTTCGGCGTGTACACGTCCAGCTCCACGGCCAGCCCGAAGCCGCCGTTGCCGTTCCCGCCGATGCCGACCTCGGCCGAGACCTCGGCGTCCGTGGTGTCCACGCCGAGCTCCTTGCCCGCCGCGTGCAGCGCCCCGAGGAAGCACGCCGCGTACCCGGCGGCGAAGAGCTGCTCCGGGTTGGTGCCCTCGCCGCTGCCGCCCATCTCCTTCGGCGGACGGGTGTCCAGGTCGAGACGGTCGTCCTCGCTGCGGACGTGCCCGTCGCGGCCACCCCCGGAGGCGTGGGCAACGGCGGTGTAGACGATGTCGAGACTCATGGGGTCAGGTGATCGCCTCTGTCTGGACGATTGCTGACGAGTGGCCCGCTGACGCGGGCGAGTGCCCTCCGGAGCGCCGCGCGTCGGGCGTGTCCGAGCGATGCTCAGCCACACGGAGTACGAGGGACGACATGCTCCGACTCGGTTGGCAGGTGTACCGCGCGCACGTCACCGACGTCGTCTCCGTCACGCGAGTTCGCCGTGCGGTCCTGGTCGGCGCGATCGCCGCACTCGTCGCGGCCGCCGCGATGGCGGCGCTCGACCTCGCGTTCCTCTGGGCCGGTCCGGGGACCGCCCGAGCGGCCACGGCCATCACGCTGCTGTCGCTGGGGGTCGGCCTGGCGGCGTTCGGCTGCTGCCCGCTCGCACGCCCGGTGGAGCCGGCGGCGACGATCAACGGGCGTCAGGTCCGTCCGGACACGGCGCGCACGGTCCGGACGTCGGTCCAGCAGTACCTGGACCGACGGATGCCGGAGGTCCGCCCGGAGCACCGGGAGGCGGTCCTCACCGACACCCTGCTGTACCGCCGTGGGCTCATCCGGGACGCCACCCGGGGCACGCCGCCGTTGGTCGGCGGGCTCCTCGCCGGTCTGGCCGCCGTGTTGCTCGGCGCTTCGGGCATCGTCCCGCTGTGGCCCGTCATCTACGTCGGCTACGCCGTCACGACGCTCCAGCGGCTCGGGCGCGCGGAACGTGCCCGCCGTGCCGCGGAGTCGACGCGACCGGTCGTGACCGCATGAGCCCGTACTCCCTCGGCTGGCACGTCGTCCGCGCGCACTTCGGCCGGTACGTCCCCGCGGCCCGGCGTCGGCGTGCGCTCGGCATCGGCGCGATCGCCGCGGCGGCCGCGCTCGTGGTCCTCGTGGTGGTCGGGCTGGTCGCGCCGTGGCCCGACCTCGGGCAGGTCGCCGGGTGGATCGGTGTCGTCCTGCTCGCGGCCAGCATCGGCGTCGTCGCCGTGGCCCTGGTCCCCGTGCACCCGCGGACCGCTGGCGGCACACGGGTGTACTGGACGGGATCGCAGATGGCGGCGCCGGACCACGTCGAACGGTACTTCCGTTCCCGGGGCGCCCCGACGATCGCACCCCGGGACCGGGACGACGTGCTCCGTGACGCCGAGGCCGTCCGCGCCGGCGTGCTGCCCGAGGTGGTCCGCGGACTGGTCGTCGTGGTCGCCGCGGCGCTGGCACTCACCGCCGTCGTCCTGCTCGACGTCCCGGCGCGCATCGTCCTGTGGGTCGCGGTCATCACCGCGGTGCGGACCGGGATGAGCGTGCTCCGGCTCGGTCGTGTCGAACGTGCCAGGGCCCTCGCTGCGATGCTGCCGGACGTGCCGCCGGACTCCCGCGCTCCCCGGCGACGCAGCCCGAACGGCTCGAAGATCCAGCTGCCTGGCGACTGACGACGGGCGACGGACGACGCGCGACGGACGGCTGTCGGTCGCACCGGGCACACTGGGCGCATGTGTGGCCGCTTCGTCGTCTCCGACACCACCGCTGACCTGCTCCCCGAGCTCATCGGAGAGCTCGCCGATCGCACCGAGCACGTCGACCAGGACACCGGCGTCGTCGGCACCGGCCTCGTCCCGAGCTGGAACGTCGCGCCCACGGACCCGGTGTCCGCCGTGCGCCAGCGCCACGGGCAGCGCGAGCTCCCGCAGATCAGCTGGGGCTTCGTGCCGACCTGGGCGAAGGACTTCGTCAAGCAGCGCCCGAAACCGATCAACGCCCGCATCGAGACCGTGGCGACGAGCGGCATGTTCAAGCGGGCCTTCGCCACGAACCGGTGCATCGTCCCGGCGCAGGGGTACTACGAGTGGGTGGTGCGCGAGGACGGCAAGGAGCCGCACTTCGTGCACGAACCCGGCGGTGCGCTCGCGATGGCCGGTGTCGTCAGTACGTGGCCGGACCCGACGAAGCCCGAGGGGGACCCGGACAAGTGGCGGCTGTCGCTGGCGATCATCACCAGGGACGCCCACGTCGCCCCGGGAGAGGTCCACGACCGGATGCCGGCCTTCCTGACGCCGGACGGCTACGGCGACTGGCTCGGCGGGGACCTCCGGACGGACGACCTGCTCGCGCTGCTCGACCACGAGTCGCTCGCCGTGGCCGCGGGGCTGGAGCAGTACGAGGTCGCGCGCACGGTCAACAGCGTGAAGAACAACGGCCCGCAGCTCATCGAACCGGTGGCGTAGCCGACACCGGCTGGCGCTCGACGTGCCCCTCGGCGTCGACCGGGCGCCGCGCGAACACCCGCTTGAGCCGCATCGCCGGCCGTTCGACGAAGAGCCAGCTCGCCCACGCGAACGGCAGCGCCGCGACGACCGAGATCGCCGCGAAGAGCACGACCGGCAGCTGCTGGTGCGGGAACGCGAGCACCATCGTCTGCTGGATCGGGAAGCCGTAGATGTAGAGCCCGTAGGAGACGTCGTTGCGGGCGCCGATCCGGTGCAGCGGCAGGACGATCCCGGCGACCAGGCACAGGTACGCCATGGGCAGACCGACGAGCGCACCGGACACGCCGAACGCGGCGACGACCACGACGAGCGCCGCCGCCAGGAGCACGAGCGACCACGAGACCCGGACCCGGTCGCGCTGCAGGTACAGGAGCGCACCACCGCCGAAGTACCCGCCGAGCCGAGCGGTCGCCTCGACCGGACCGGGCAGGTGCAGGACGCCCGCGGACTGCAGGAGCACCACCGCGGCGCAGACGACCAGGACCGCGACGACGGCGGGCGTCCGCCACCGGGTGGCCACCAGCGACACCAGGAAGCCGATCCCCAGGTAGCAGAGGAACTCGAAGAACAGGGTCCAGAGCGACGCGTCCCAGGCGTTCGGGTACGGGACGTGTCCGAGCGTTCCGGTGATGCCGTACTGCCGGATGTAGAGGAAGGCGTCGTGGAACACGTACCCGGCTGCGCCGGTGAACGTCCAGGTGCCGCCACCGGGGAACATCGCGACGACGGCCGGGGCGATCCCGAAGGCCACGACCAGCGACGCGACGATGAACGCCGGGTAGATGCGGAGCACCCGCCGCCAGACGAAGTCGACGAGGGAGCGGCTGTTCACCCGGCTCGTGGTGATGAGGTAGCCCGAGATGCAGAAGAAGCCGGCGACCGCCCAGCTCCCGAGGCCCTGGTCCCCGAGCACGGGGTCGGGGCCGTACCCACCGATCGGCCACGAGTGGGACAGCACGACGAGTCCGGCCAGGATCAACCGGATCGCGTTCAGCGAGTTCCTGCGCGGGTCGAACCGCGCTCCGAGGCTGCCTCGCCCCGGTACGTCAGCAGTGCTCACGAAGCCGAGAGTAGGGATGTCCGACGCGCAGGACGAGGCGTTGTCCGCATCCATGCGGGAAACCGCCTTCCCGCGCGATCACGGAGCAGCACGAGCGATATCGTCGGTGGGATGACCAAGCCGGCCAGCACCGCGCTCGCACGCGCCGTACTGGGCGCCGGTGTCGTCGTGGTGATCGTGATGGCGACCATCCCCTGGATGGCGACCGCGGCACCGGGCCTGTTCCACGCGGTGGTGACGGTGTTCCGGGGAGCAGGGCACGGCCTCCTGTCCGTCGAGGACGGTTTCGTCGCCGCGACGATGGTGACGGCCGTCACCATCCCGGCACCTGCACTCGTCGCCGTTGCTGTTCCGACCTCTGGGCGCCGGGGAGTCGGCATCGTTGCCGTCGGAGTCGTCGTGCTCGCCTCCCTCGCGTCGCTCCGGAGCGACGACCCCGGTGCGACCTGGACGTCGCTCGTGTCCGCGAGTGGGGTGGGTCTGGTGCTCGGGTGGCTGGCGCTCGCAGCACGCCGAGGGCGGGCCGCTGGCGCGACGAGGCGCAGCCGCAGGGTCGCCACCTGGCTGATGGTGCTCTACGGACTCGCCGTCCTCGTGGTGGGGTTCACCGGCTCACCCGTCGATGCGGGGGCCCACCCGCGGATCGTGTGGGCTCTCGCCGCAGCGCACGGACTGGGCGTGCCTGACTGGTTCGGGTACGGAGCGCTCGAGTTCACGGCGAACGTGCTGTTCTTCGTCCCGCTCGGGCTGCTCCTGGTGCTGATGCTCGGCGGACGACGCTGGTGGGTGGGCGCGATGGCCGGGCTGCTCGTCAGTGTGGCGATCGAGACCGGGCAAGCGCTGTTCCTGCCAGCCCGGTACGCGTCGGTCGACGACGTACTGGCGAACACGAGCGGGGCGGTGATCGGCGCTCTGATCGGGATCGTCCTGCTCGAGCGAGTCGCACGACCCCGGTCCGGATCGTCCCCCACGTGATCCGGACACGACGAAGCCCCCGGAGCCGATGGCGCCGGGGGCTTCGGTCAGTGCTGTGCGGGTCAGACGGACTCGCGCTGGCGGCGAACCGACCCGCGGACCACCAGGAGGCCACCACCGAGGACGACAGCGCCGCCGGCGACCCAGAGGGCCAGCGCGGAGATCGTGCCACCGGTGAAGGCGAGGGTGCCATCGGTGCCGGCGGCCGAACCACCGGCAGCGACTGCCGTGGCGTCAGCCGGGGCGACGGTGAACGACGCGAGGCCGACGACACCGGAGGTGGCACCCGTTGCGGTCAGGTTGTAGGTGCCCGACGCGCCCTGCGGGAACGTGACCCGCACGACGAGCGAACCGGTCGAGGAAGCCGTGTAGGCCTTCGAGACGGTCGTCGTCGGGAGGGCACCGAGCGTGACCGCACCGGCACCCGTGACCTGGACGTTGACGGTCTCGTTGTCCTGGAAGGCGCCTGCACTGAAGTTGACGACTGCGACGCCGCCAGCGACGTAGTTGCCTGAGACGGTGATGTTGGAATCGGGCGTGTAACCGGCGGCGTTGGCAGCGGCCGGCGTTGCGAGCAGTGCGGCCCCAGCCAGCACGACCGCGACGATGAGCTTCTTCATGGCGTGGTTCCCCTAGTGATCTGATCCTTCAGTCCCTGACTCCCAGAGCCCGCTGCTTCCCCACCGTGCACGGCCGTGGTTGCGACCGTCGGATTGACGAAGTTCGCTCAATCTATCCGAATCTCTCAGGATGTTGCCACGAATTTTGCAAGGTTCCCGCCGACCGCCTGCATCGAATGCGCTATCCGGCGAGCCGCTCACACCGGCAGCCACGCGATCATCAGCACGATGTGCGGAAAACCCCAGGTCATACCGATGTTCAGCCACGGCGCGGCAAATCCGAGCCGCCTCGCCAACACCAGGGGGCCGTCCGTCGATGAGGACGACCTCACGCCGCCACCCTCGTTTTGGGGCCACGATCGGAGCCTGAACGGCGACGGTCAGCGCGTCGTACAGCTCTCAGCTACGGTTCGTGCGCTATGCAACGAGCTCTGGCGGGAGTGCACTCACCCCGCGTTCATCGGGTCGGAACACACGAACGACAGTGGTCTTGCGGCACTCTGGCGGACTCCCGGCGTCGACATCGCCTGCACACCGGCGTTCGCGAACTCTGCCTTGCCCAGGAACGCGACGCGGAAGGTCGTGCTCTCGCCGGGCGCCAGGAGCGTCTGCAACTGTGCCACCGGGTGACCGCCATCCGACGTGGTCTGCACACCGACCTGTTCGCCGTCCTGCGCTGACCCGAGGTACAGCGCGCTCGTCGGCGCGTAGACCGCGATGAGCGTCTTGATCTTGCCGGGCTCGGTGCCGAAGTTGCCGCCACCGGTCACGTACGTGGGCAGACTGGTCGCGGCATCGGCGGGCGCGGTGTTCTTCAGCGTGACCTGCACCACCGATGTCGGACGGCCGTCCTTCCGACAGACCGAACTGCCGACGGACACGGTCTTCTCGAGGTAGTAGTCCATCTTGGCGCCGGTGCCGTCGTTGAGGTAGACGCCGAACTGCCGAGTGGCAGCCGATGCCGACGGGAGTTCGCCGGCGAGCGAGGTCCCTGCGAGGCGCCGCTGTTCGGACTCGTGATCACTCCAGAGCCGCATGCGGCCCTCGCCGGCCCCTTCGCTGATGGCAGCGATGAACTTCTTCGTGTCGAACGAACCGCTCGAGACCTTGTCGAACACCGCGCTCGCAGCAGACGCGAAGAAGGCGTCCTGCACCGTCGGGTCCGGGTACTTCGCGTAGACGTCGCTGAGCAGCAGTTTCACAGCGTTGTCTGCTGTCAGGGTGTCACCGGTCGCCAGTTGCACCGGCCCGGTCGCCCGGAGGACGTAGCCGAGCGTCACGGGGTCCATCGCCAGGACGCCGTCGACCTGCTGGCCGAACTTCTGCTTCCACATCGCCTGCGCCAGCTTCGCGGAGACGTCGAACCTCGGCGTCAGCGTGACGTCCTGCATGTACTCACCCGTGATCGCTCCGTACAGGGCGGTGGTGTCCTTCGACAGCGGAAGCACGGGTTCGTCGTACGGGCCGAAGGAGGATCCCGGTGCCTGGCTCTGCAGGTGAACGGCGCCGTCCTCGGCCTGCAGCAGTGCCACAGCACCCGGAATGCCACCGCCCGCCCGCAGCTCGGCGTTGTTCTGGAACAACAGCACGTAGTTCCGGTCGCCGTCGTGGCCCAGCATCGCCGGTGCGAGCTGCACGATGCGGTTGGCCGTGTCTGCCTGCGAGGACGCGGACGTCAGCGCGTTCCGGAGCTGCCCCACGGCCGATGTCACCGGCGACAGCGTCGCGCTCGTGTCGATCGCGGCCGCGTCGCGATCGCTCTTCGCCAGCGCCGTCGCCGCCTTCGCGACCGCCGGCTGCGCCGTCACGATCGGGTCGAGATCGACCTTGCCGTCCTTCGGTGCGAACGAATCGGCGCCCAGGTCGTCGACGACGCCTGCCACCGGTCGCACGGCGTGCTGTGCCACGTCGTCCACGACGACCGAGACCTGCCGGAACGCCCGCAGGTTCGTCCCGAAGAACGGCACGTACTGCGCCGCGCCCCAGACCGGGTCCGAAGTCAAGGACCGAGCTGATGCCGCTTCGTGCTCGAAGGTCTTCGCCGTCTTCTGCACCGCCGCGGTGTCCCCGCTGGTGAGTTCCGATCGCAGGGTTCCGACGTCGCCGACCGCCCGCTCGAGGTGCCCCTTCGCCAGTACGCCGCGGACCCCCACCCAGACGACGGCGAGGATCAGGAGGAGAACGAGTGCGAGGACGATCCACAAGACGACCCGGGCCCTGGACCCCCGGCGTGCTGCAGTGCGTCGCGACTCGGGCAGGTCGGACATGAGGCGATCCTACGGTCGTGCGCCTTGATCGGAACGCTCACGAGTGCGTGCCCCTTACTATGACCTCGACCCTGCACCATCGAGCGGAGCATCTTGTGAGGCGATCTGTGGCCGTCATCGGCACACGAGGGTATCCGAGTTACTACGGGGGCTTCGAGACGGCAGTACGCCGCCTTGCCCCGTATCTGAACGAGGCGGGCTGGGACGTCACGGTGTACGGCAGAAGAGGTTCGGTCGTGAAATCAGACCCGGCGGCGGATCCGACGGTCGTCAGCAAGTACACCAGCGGCGTCAATTCGAAATCGCTGAGCACCCTCACGTTCGGCGCCACTGCATCCGCCTCTGCCCTCGTGCGGAGGCCTGACGTCGCTCTGGTCATGAACGTGGCCAACGGGTTCTTCCTCCCCGCGCTCCGAGCAAGAGGAATCCCGACGTTGGTGAACGTCGACGGTGTCGAGTGGGACCGCGCGAAGTGGAACCGGGTAGCGAAAGCCGTGTTCCACGCAGGTGCAGCGATGACCGCTCGCTGGGCGGACGAACTCGTCTTCGACGCCCGGGCTATCGGAGACCGCTGGAAGAAAGAATTCGATGCGGAAGGCACGTTCATCCCGTACGGGGCCGACACGCACCCGCTCCTTCCGCTCGAAGCGGGTCTCGAGCACCGCGGATACGTCCTGTACGTGGCTCGGTTCGTTCCGGAGAACAGCGTCAACGAATTCTTCGCCGCGGCCGAGGTCTTGGCGGAGTCATGGCCGGTGGTGATCGTGGGGAGCGACGGCTTCCACGGCGATTTCGACACCCGTGCAAGGCAGCTCGACACGACTACAGCGCGCGTCCACTGGTTAGGACACGTCAGTGACGATGAGCGTCTGACGTCCTTGTGGCAGCACGCGGGAGTGTACTTCCACGGTCACAGCGTCGGTGGGACGAACCCCGCCCTGGTCCAGGCGATGGCGAATGGTGCCCCTACGGTGGCACGAGACACCGTCTACAATCGGGAGACGCTCGCCAACACAGGAGTCTTCACCGAGCCGGATCCTGGGTCAATCGTCACCGCGGTGAGCGGCCTCATGCGGTCAGGTGACGCCGAGCAGCTCTCCCACGACGCCCGCGAGCGCGCAATGTCTGACTACTCCTGGGACGGGGTCTGCCAGGCCTACGAAGCAGCGCTGTCTCGATTGAGCAACCAGAAGCGCTCATGACGTCGCCCTCCCGGTCCGTTCGCGTCTACCCCGAACTTCGTGCGGCGCAGGTTTCGCGGAACACCAGCCTGACCCCCGCAGACGGATGGTACTTCAGCCGCAATTACGATCTCGGCAGCGGCCGTCCTGTCACCGGTTTCACACACATGACCACCTTTGCGAGCCTCCGGTTCCTTGCTCACGGGGACGTGAGCCTTCTTGAGGTACCAGAGCTGCTCTGGGCACGAGAACTTCCCCGGACCCTCGCGCTGCTGTTCGTGCACAAGTGCTGCACTCGCGGCAAGAGCCGGAGAGTGTTCTACGCGATCGAGAACAACGCACCGCGCACGGCTTTGTTCGGCCTGAAGCGCTGGCCCGCACCGGTGGTGTCCGTCGCGCTCGGACTGGTCGGAGCAGCCGCTCGCATCTTGGTCGATGCGATCGCCTTCGGCTCGAAAGGCGCGGAGCAGGCATACACGTCCCTGCCGTTCATCCGGCACGTGCCGAGCAGACTGGTCGAGGAACTGCCCGGGCGCTCGGATGCTGTGCCTGCATCTGCGGCCGAGCGACACGGAGCCGTGTTCGTCGGAGCATTGGAAGCGCGAAAAGGCATAACGGAACTCTGCGCCGCATGGGAACACGTCGAACGCGCCATACCGGACTGTACGGTGCATGTCGTCGGGGACGGCTCTCTCGCGGATGAGGTCCGAACCTGGGCTGCACAAGATCCGCGCCGGCGGAAGTTCAGCGGTCCGATACCCCACGAAGAGGCTCTTCGCGTGATTCAGCGCAGCACCGTGCTCGTCGCCCCCTCACGTCGGGAAGGGCGTTGGCGGGAACAGGTCGGCCTCCCCATCAAGGAGGCTCTGGCCGCTGGGGCCACCATCGTGACGACGGCGGACACCGGCCTCGCGTCGTGGCTTGCGGACCACGGGCACTTCGTCCTCGACGAAGGTTCCGCAGAGCTGGCCGAAGCGATCGAGGCGGCTTTACGACACCCACTCGACGCACAAGTGGTGGTGGCCGCTCTCCCGGCGGACGACGGTCGTGTGGCGGCGGACAGATGGCTCCACATCGGATCGGGAGAAGAGCGATGACCAGACACGTCGGCGCCATCGTCGTACACCACCGGAGCTACGAGACGGTGGGGCGGGTGGTTCTCGACCTCCTCGCAGAGGGTATCGACGTCACGGACATCGTCGTCGTGGACAACAGTGATGACGAGGACGGAAAGACGCGTTTGCGCGCCGCGATCCCGGCTGGCACCGCTGTGCTCTTCACGTCCAACCGCGGTTACGGTGCGGCGGTGAACCACGGTGTCCGCGTGCTCGAGAGTACGAAGCAGCACGACTTCCTCGTCGTCGCTACCCACGAGGTCCGAGTGACCCCGGGCGCGCTCAGTGCGCTCGAACGAGCGTTGACGTCAGACCCTCGTGTGGGCGCAGCCGGCCCGACACTCCTGACCACGAGCAACGGAGAGGACGAGGTCTGGTCCACTGGCGGAACGCGGACACGGTTGGCGAAGGTCCCCCGGCATCACGACCACCGCACGGACCCCGACGAACTCCTCTCTCGCCAGCTCCCTGATGCTGTACCTCGCCAGTGGCTGGACGGCGCGTTCGTCATGTACCGGGCGGCAGTACTGTCCGAACACCGCATCAACGAGGTGTTCTTCATGTACGTCGAGGAGGTCGACCTGCATCTGCGCCTCGGACGCGCTGGGTTCGGCATCGTATGGGTTCCGTCTTCCCGCGTTCACCAATCTTCCGAAGGAACACCCCCGTTCTACTTCGGCCGTAACCTCGTGCTGCTTCACCGTCTGAATCACGACTACCTCGCGCTCGCCCTCGCACCCCTGGCCGTGTTCCGCGCGGTTCTGCCGCAGTCCATCCGCCAGCGGAGCGCAGGACCGATCCTGGATGGCCTTCGAGGGATCGGCCATGCCCTGTCCGTACGAGAGGCACGATGACGAGCCGGATGATCGTGGTCAACCCGCTGGGGGGTGCATTGCTGCACTATCGGCGTGAGCTGGTCAGTGTCCTTCACGCATCGGGACAGACCCCGGAATTGGTCGAGTTCCCGGAGCCTTCAGCCGGCGATGGATCCCGAGCAGGCTGGGTGCGGCGATACCTGAAAACACTTCGACTACTGAGACAGCAGCGCAACGGGGACGCCGAAGAGATTCGCGTGGTGATCGCCTGGCCGGTGCTGGGCTATTTGGACCTGATCATCTTGGCGCTCCTGTTGCCCGGCGCCTGGCTGACGGTTCATGACCCGGTACCCCTCGTACGGTCGGTCGGCTACGGCGCTTTTGCGCGCGCCGCATCTCGTCTCCTCGGATCGAGAGCAAGGGTCATCGTGCTCAGCCGCGCGGCAGCTGATGAGGTGCGCAGCGCGCTCCCGCGAGCGACGATGCGAGTGCTGCCGCACCCGGCCCTGGAACCGGCGGACGGTACCAGACAGCCGGCTTTGCCGACGGTTCGAGTCCTCGGCCAGTACAAGCCCGATCGAGATCTAGCGCTCCTTCGCTCGATCGTCGCGGACAACCCGGGGCTCGTCTACTCAATCACCGGGAGGGGGTGGCCGGAGGTAACTGGATGGGAGGTCGAGGAACGCTTCGTCCCAGAAGAGGAGCTCGATGAGTTGATTCGAGGTGCATCCGTGGTTTTGATCCCCTATCGGCGTTTCTTCCAGAGCGGGATCGCAGTTCGTTGCCTCGAACTCGGGACGCCTGTCGTAGGCCCCAGGGACAGCTCCCTCCACGACACACTCGTATCCCAGCCTGCGCTGCTAGCCGACTCATCACCGTCTGATTGGTCACGAGCCATACGAGCAGCTCTCGCACTCACCAGGTCCGAGGTCCGGGACCTCGGATGGTCGATGCGGCAATCAGCGGTGGACGAGTGGAGCGCAGCACGGCTGTAGAGCCCTGCGCTGTGACAGCCTCCCCAACGATGGGTCGGTGCTGGGCACCCGACTGTCGCGGCCGAAGGGCGAGCACAGAGAGCGCTGGCGGCGACGAGTTCGAGTCTGCGTACCACAGACGACGTGGCAGGGATGGCCGGCTACTCGTGACCACGGGGAGCTTGCAGTCAGCGGGTCTCAGCGTGGTTCCTCGAGAAATTGTGACCGGGCGACGTGCGCGAAGGCGTCAGGGACCACGTTGGTGTTCGTGACGAACGACAACGCCTCGTTCACCCCGGGCGCCAGGGAACGTCGTGCCCGTCTGATGGTCAACGAGGCTGGTCCTGGCCCGATGCCGTGAACCGGATTCCGTGTCCGTTCCCGAATGCCGCTGCAGCGTCCCATCGACCAGGCCATCGAGCTGCCGGTGCGCCGGCCGGCTCCGATGCACCACCGCAGGGTGGGCGTGCTCCGTGCTCCGTGCACGTGCCACGCGCAGAAGGCCCGTGGGCACCGGTTCATGCACCATGCGGTCGATGACTACACCCGGTTAGCGTGTTCAGAGCTCTACGACGATGAGTCCGGCGACGCCAAGGACCGCTTCACCAGGCTCACCGGCCGCAGACCCGCTCGAAGGTCGAGCTGTTCAACCGGACCCTCGCCCCCGAGCGGGCTCACGCCCGCCGTGACAAGCGTGATGCAGCCAGAACCACGACCCACGCGAATTGGCTGCACTACTCCGATCACCACCGACCGCACATCGGCCTCGGCGTCCACACCGCAGCAGATCCCGTCCACGACCTCACGAGGAACTTCAGACTAGGCGGCGGTCGACTCGGGATCACCAGCCTTGCGGCTCGAGACTCGTTTCAGTCGAAGCGCTGGTCTTTCTACAGCTCGCCAAGAAGCCCACGCAATGCCCCAGGTCACCACCAAGACCACCAGCACGAGCCACCACCCCTCGGTGAGACCGCCCCAGAGCATCAGGTTGATGACGAGGACGTGCCAGATGTACGTGCTGTAGCTGAGGTCGCCGATTTTGCTCGTCCAACGTCCCAGAACTCGAGGCCCATGGTATCCGAAGAACACCACCATGTAGCTCAACGGGACCGCAATGACAATTGGCGAGACCGGACCCAGCACGTCTGAATTCAGCGCGATGAGCTTGATCGGAACGTACACAGCACATGCAGCAGTGAACATCCACCAATTGGCCGGTATCCGGTGGCGGTACTTCGCCCAGAACATCCCGGCAGCGAAGAAACCAGCTCGCTCGATGAACGTGTGATGCACGATCGCGACGGCAGTGTCCCCGAAGAACGCCGCACAGGCTCCAACAGCCACTGCGAACAAGACGAATACCGCGAGCATGCGCAAGAAACCAAATCTGCGCGCTGCGAGTACGAGCAGTGGTACGACGAGATAAAAGCTGACTTCGGCTGGGATAGTGTAGAGTTGTCCGTTGATGACACCGGTACCGACATGTTCCCAAACCGGCGGGTCATAGTTTGGCAGGAGAAAGAGTGCTGAGCCGAGCCAGACGACGAGCCAAGGCTCGAACAAGCTCCGGACGGGGACAGCACCTGCGGCGGCCAGCACGACGGGCGCAAGGAGGGCGAATGCGTAGATACCCGGCGCCACCCGCAGGTAACGGTTCCAGAGGAAATCTCGAAATCCGCCAGTTCTCGCCCACGTGGACTCTGCGGAGCGGTACACGAGCATGCCACTCATGATGAAGAACATGCCCACACCGTCGAAGAGCTGCGACGAATTCCACAGAAAGCTGGTGTGGAAGTCGGCCTGCGAATGCGCCACCACCACGACGGAGGCGGCAAAGAGGCGCAGGAAGTCGAGCGTGTTCTCGCGCCCCTCGCGGGTGTGTTCGACGGACAACCGGGCTCCTTCCGTCGGCTGCTCCGAAGCATAGAGGACGCGCAGTACGCCGCGTGGGGTACTGAGGAGATATCGCTACCTGTAGTCTCGCGCTGTGCAGAAGATCCTCACCGGATTCGGAGGGGTCGTCGGGACAGCGGTGGCTGCTTGGGCAATCGTCGCGTCGCCGGTGGCTCTGATCGCTGTACTCGGCGTCGGTGTGGTGCTTCTGCTCGTGCGTAGACCTGCTTGGTCAATCTACTTGGCGCTGATCTTGTCCAGCATCGCGCTTCCTGCTGCTCTGCCGACCACCTACGATGTCGCAGGCTTGACCCTCCATGCCCACGAGCCGTTCCTTGCCGTGGCAGTGATGTACGCCGTTGTCGCGCTCCCGGGTACGCGGCGTGCGAACCTCACCGCGCTTGCGTTCGCGGGGTCAGTCGTGATCGCCCTGCTGGTCGGGA
Source organism: Curtobacterium sp. NPDC090223 (assembly GCF_044746585.1). Classification (NCBI taxonomy): domain Bacteria; kingdom Bacillati; phylum Actinomycetota; class Actinomycetes; order Micrococcales; family Microbacteriaceae; genus Curtobacterium; species Curtobacterium sp. NPDC090223. Next base: position 141,850 of record NZ_JBIVCN010000002.1, read on the forward strand.
TCGGGTTCCACAACCCCCTCGCGAAGGTCCTCTACGACATCCGCCCACTTCTCGAGTGCGCTGCGGCCATCGTGGTTGCCGCGCGTGTGCTCGGTACGCCAATTGCTTCCCGCTGTTATCGGGTGCTCACGTGGGTCTTGTGGATCTCGGCGCTGGTGACTCTTGCCGGCGCTACGACCGGGCTGGAGATCGGCGGTCGCACCGAAGACGCCTCGCTCACTTCTCAATCGGGGGACGCCAGTGCTGCAACCCGACTATTGACAGAGGCGACGTTTCCCGCGTTGGCGGTTCTTTGCGCGGTCGTCGCCATGGCGATCGCCGGACGGATTCGCGTCCGCGACTCCTGGGCGCTCACCACCCCGGCGCTCATCATCGTGATCCTCAGCTTCTCGCGAAACTCGATCCTCGCCGCCGCGGTAGCCGTGCTGTTTGCGGTACTCGCCACTCGTACGATCAATGCATTCATGCGTGGGTCTGGCATCGTCTTCTCCACATTTGCGGCCTTCGCTCTGCTCGTACTCCTGGGACCAGTTTTGGCCCAGCTCCCGGGCGGGGATTTCATCAACACGCAGGTGCACAGCTACAGCGACCGGGTCATCAACGGCTTGAACTCCTCTGTGCAAGCCGCCGACCCCTCTATTCAGTTCCGCTCGCTGGAGAATGCTTACCTCTGGCAGAGCTTCGTGACCTCCCCGGTCTTCGGGCACGGCTTTGGATATGCATACAAACCATCCGCAGGCACTGCGACTTTCCTACTGGACTACGCACCGTATTTCGCGCACAACTTTTACGGGTGGCTTGCAGTCAAGGGCGGAGTGCTGAGCGTAGGCATGCTGATTCTGGCAATCGCAAGCCCATTGTGGCGATCGCTGCGCCAGCCGACTGACAGAACTCTCGCTCTCGCCGCCGCATTCGTCGCGATGCTGGCGGTCTCGTTCGTAGCGCCCGTCGCGCTCAGCACGAACTCTGCGCTGCTCTTCGGCGGTTTACTGGGTGCTCTCGTGGCGTCCACTGACCCAGAGATCAGGTCCGATACCCCCGCGGAGATCGCCGGAGCCCTTGCCGATCGATGACGATCGCGGCTCGACCTGGACCAGCGAACACTCCCAGGGACGACGATGGACGCAGCTGCGGCAACTATGGCGAGCAGTTTCCGCCGTTGCTGCTGCAACCGGCGCGGGCAGATCCTTCGCTCATCCGCACGAGGACCGAAGATCACGGTCCTGCGCCGACCTGCCCTGGCCGAGGTCGTCGGCTCGATCCATCATCCGCACGCACACCTCGGCAGAACCGCTGGCGTGTCATCCGTCACGCCGAACGAACTTCACAAGCGCCGCGAGCTCCTCAGCCATCCGGAAAGAGGTGAAGTCGTCGAGTACTCGACAGCGCGCTCGCCGTCCCATGGCAGCAGCGCCTGCTGGGTCGCTGAGAAGCGCCAGTATCCTTCGCGCGAGCGGTCTGTGATCACCAGGCCGCACGAGGTATCCGGTCTCTTCGTTGCGCACGTAGTCACTGATGCCAGGTGTGTCGGTGATCACAACGGGACGCCCAACCGCCATCGCCTCGAGCGAGACGGTCATGCCCGAGGCGTGCTGGTTCGGACGGGTGGCGATGGCCACCACGGACGCGCGGCCGTACGCTTCTCGGAGCTGGACGTGTGTCATGTACGGGACGACCTGGACCCCATCGGGTGGCCGCAGGGCGGTTCGAGACTGGACCAGGACTTCGACGTCCGGACGCTCCCTGCGCACGATCGCAAGAGCCCTGAACAGCGTTTCGGGGTCGCGGTCTCTATCGCCTCCCGCGCTGAAGAGCATCGGACGTGTCGGGAAGGGCTGCTCTGCGTAGAACTCGTGATCGACCCCGAATCGGAGGTAGCGCACGGGCGGCCCATCGGTACCGAGCCATCGCTCGACGATCTCGACCTGCGGCTCGCTCAGCGTCCAGACCAGGTCCATCCGCCGAAGTGCCTGGCGGGAGAGGTATCGCTTGAGCTTCGCCGGAAGGGTCGTCGCGGCGTCGGTGGCCCAGATGACTCCGCTCATCGTGATGTCGGCAGGCACCTGCTCGAGCATCCGGAGCGCCACGTCCTCTTCCCAGCTCAAGGACACGGTGATCTCGCCTCCCCGGGGTCGGGAGGGCGTTCGAACGAGCAATGCGCGCAGAAGCCGGATCGGACGGAGCCGCCCGACTTCTCGCGCATCGGCTCGCGAGAAGTACCTCGACAGACCGTCCAGGCCATAGGGCCAACGGTCGGGGGTGAGGCCGTCGGCATGGCGTCGCTCCCATGCGGGCACATCTCGGCCCTGCGCGAAGACCACGTTCAGCCGGGTGGCTGCCATCACCGTCCTCCTCGCTCGGGCGCGGGTTCCTGTTGCAACCGCTCCCGGACCCATGCAGTCGTGGTCACAACGTCAGCCTCGTCGGCAACGAACAAGAACTCTCCCAGTCGACCCGTACTCGCCTCCATCACCCCGGCGATCTTCCCGTATGAGTTGTCAGAAACCACGTGCGGCTTGTCGAGCAAGAGCGCGAGCACATGGGCGTGCAGACGGTCCGTGGCGATCAGCCGCCTCGTCCTGAACAGCCGCACTCCGGCCCGGATGTTCAGCGCCGCCAGCGCCGCGTACGAGAGCCTGAGCGCCGGGTAGTACGCGCGCGCAGACGCCAGCTTCGGGAATGCTCGAGCCATGCCGAGCGGCGACCTCGCCAAACGCCACAGGATCGCGTCGATGCCATGGAGTCCCCAGTCCGCGATCAACGCATCAGCACCGGGGACAGGTTGCACGAAGTGGGTGATGCCCGTACCGCGCTCGTGGTCGCGGCGAGCCAGGATCAGGATGTCCCGCTCGTGGGCGCCTTCGGGGGCCGTGGCTCGCGGCTCCCAGCCGAGAGCGGCGTCGTGACAGAAGGAGCTCTGAACATCCGGCAGCATCGCTCGGGCTCGTTCGTGCGACTGCCGATCACGGACGAGGAGATGGAAGTCGCCGTGCTGCCCGAAGATCCGATTCGCTGCCTCGGCTGCCTCGGGATCCCGGAATTCGATCGACTGTGGCAACTGGATGATCGGACGCCCTGGGAAGAGACGGACGATGCGCTCGCGGAATCGCTGGAACTCGGGCCAGAGATCACCGAAGTTCCCCCCGCCGTGCAGCAAGATCGGTCCGCTCGGCACTGCACGAAGGAGGAGCTCGCGGGAGAATCGCTGGAGATCCGACTGGTACCTCACTCGCACGCCGATCGCATGAAGGTGTTCGAGTTCCCCTCGCCAGATCATCGAGTCGCCGACGTTCTGGTGATTCGGGAAATCGAGCAGCGCCACAGTCCGGTGTTCACCCAAGAGCGAAGAAAGTGTAGAACGCGTCTCAGCGCGGAGCTCCGCCAGGTTCGCCGGTGGGCTCCAGTCATCGATGCCGTGCGAGTTCACAGTTCGAGCCTCCCCATCGTCACGAAGCTCTGCCACGGCAACTTCTTCCTCATGAGTACGGCCACGATCCCGCTACCGACGAGGAACGCGACCGCTTCGGCGAATCCCGAGGTCGACACCTGACCGAGCCGGCAGGCCACCGCGGTGGCTCCCGTCATCACGGCTCCACCAGCTGCCAGCAGCACGACGGGGACCCCGACTGCTCGCATCCATCCGCGAACAGTGAAGCCCAACACTCCAGCAGCGCGTACCAGGTAGAAGGGCTCGATCACGACGAGTGGCAGTGTCAGTCCGAGCGCGATGCCGGGCAGCCCGAGCAGCGCCCCCAACGAGAGAGAGCCCACGACCGTCATGAGCATCCAGATGAGCTGCGGAACGAAGAAAGCGCCAGGCGCTCCTGCAGCGTCCGCAGCGGGGATGAGCGGGAGATGGACCGCATTGACCATCAAACCGACCAAGAGCACCACCATGGTGAGAGCGATCGCTCCGACCGGGACATCCGGTCCCAACCACAGCCGCACCAGGTCTCGTCCGGCGAGCATCAGGACAGCGCATCCGACGACACTGAGCGACAGCGTCACGAAACAAATGGCCATCAGCGCTCTGCCGGCCTCGGCAGGAGCGGCCACGTTGATGCGGCTCAACGCGGGTCGGAAGGGGTCGTTGGCCCAGCCGATGAGCTGGCGAACACTTGTGTAGACGCGGAACGCTGCGTTGTAGTACGTGACGTCCTGTGGACGAAGCGTCACGCCCGCAGCGATCGTGCCGGCTTGCAATAAGAGCGCACCGACGGCGTTGACCGCGAAGGAGCGGACGCTGTAGGAGAGCATGTACCGCAACGTCGATGAGGGGAATCCTGTCCAGCGCATCGGTGCCAGTTTGCGTTTCCGGACCTGGGCCCAGGACAGGCAGACCGGGACGAGTACCGCGACCGCTTCCGCTGTCGCCACGAAGACGATGTCATGGAAGACCAGGCACGCCACGAGCGTCAGCGCGACTCGCACGACGACACCGATGCCTTGGTTTCGCCGTTCGATGGGAAGTAGTCCGGCGCCGTTCAGGGCCGATCCGAACGGTTTCAGGAGCAGCGCACTCAACATCACCAGTCCGATGACGAGCAGCCCGACCGATTCGTGGGGCGAAAGGACCCGCTCGGCTTTCGATGACCAGAGGTACAGGCATGCGATGACGGCGAAGACAGGCACGACCACCGCCATTGCCATCGTGTTCCAGATCAAGCCGGCTTGCAAGAACTCGCCGAGCGTCCTCTGTTCCCCGCCGGCCCGCGCGCGCGACCCGAAATGCACTACTGCTGTACCGACACCGAGATCTGCGTAGTTCAGGTACTGCGCGATCGCGGAGACCACAAGCCAGATGCCGTACTGCTCGGCAGAGACCGTACTGATGACGATCGGAAGCAGGACGATACCTGCGATCAGTCCGGCAACCCCTGCTCCAGCGCTGCTGAGCACGCCGGCAAGCCCACGATGGCCACCATCGCTCTTGGTCACCTGCATCAGTAGGCCCCGCTACTCCGGGCCACCGCACGGAACGTCTTCCACAGGATCACCGCGTCGCCGACGACGGACCAGTTCTCCACGTAGAACAGATCCAACCGCACCGAGTCCTCCCATGACAGGTCCGACCGCCCGCTGACCTGCCAGAGCCCGGTCATCCCCGGCTTCACCAGGAACCGTCGGTGCACGTGCACGTCGTAGCGCTCGACCTCGCGAGCGAGCGGCGGACGGGGCCCGACGAGCGACATGTTGCCGAGGAAGACGTTGAACAGCTGCGGCACCTCGTCCAAGCTGAATCGCCGCATGAAGGCACCGACCCGCGTCACGCGCGGGTCGTTCCGCATCTTGAACAGGACGTCGTTGCCCTCGGCCCGGTCCAGGCCGCTGAGCTCCTGCAGACGATCCTCCGCGTCGACGACCATCGAGCGGAACTTCACCATGAAGAAGGTGCTGCCGTTCAGCCCGACGCGTTCCTGTCGGAAGAAGACCGGGCCCGTGGACGTGGCCTTCACGAGCAATGTGAGGACGAGCATGAGCGGCGACAGCACGATGAGGAGCATCGCTGATCCGACCAGGTCGAACGCCCGCTTCGTGTAGAGCTTCCGGCCCGAATAGGTCGGCATCTCGACATGGATGAGCGGCAGCCCCTGCACCGGGCGTGTGTGGATGCGCGGCCCACCGATGTCGGTCAGGCTCGGCGCGACGACCAGGTGCTGCCGGCCGGGCTCGAGCGACCAGCTCAGCTGCCGGACCCGCTCGGGCGGAAGATCGTCCGAGCTGGTGATGACGACCGTGTCCGCACCGGTCACGAGCAGTGCATCGCCGAGGTCGTCGAATCCCCCGAGGCTCTCGATCGTGGAGCCCGGCAGCAGCCCGCGGTGTCCCGTCGAGACGGCTGCCCCGACGACGCGGTAGCCGGCCTCGGGAGAACGACCGAGTTCGCGTCCGATGTGCAGCACGCTCGCCGGCGACCCGACCAGCAGGACCTTCGCCGAGTACGCGCCGTGCTTTCGCTGCGCCACGAGCCACTGCCGCCACATCCAGCGGGAGAGCAGCAGCACCAGGATGCCGATGGGGAACGCGATCAGGACGTACCCGCGCGCCAGGTCGACGTGCAGCAGGAACGCGGCGATCGCCAGCAGTCCGAACACCCGCACGCTCGAGTCCGCGACGAGCCGGTACTCCATGCTGCCGACGCCGATCACGCGATCACCACGGGTGTCGTACAGGGCGAGAGCGCTCATCCAGACGATGATCACGACGACGGAGATGCCGAAGTAGCTCAGGCTCAGGTCCGCGGTGTTCGTCGCGAGGTTCGAGCCGAGTCCGAGCCATGCGATTTGCACACCGAACACGACCCAGACCAACGCGAGCAGGTCCGTGAGCAGCACCCCGCGCGAGTAGCGGCGGCTCCAGTCCTCGGCGACGCCGGTCGCCCCGGGTGACCGGATCGCGCCGGCGGTCATCGGCGGGCTCCGCTCACCACGACGCGCCGCCGTCCGCCGACACGGCCACCGAGTCTCCGGCCCATGCCCACAGCGCCGTGCCGGCCAGGTCGATCGCGACGGGACCGTCGGACCCACCGTCCTTCCAGCACCCGATCGGACTGATCTGGGAACCGGGGTCCAACCGCGCCGCCGGCAGGCTGGCGATCTGCACGCCGTCGCATGTCGACGATCCGAGGCGCGCGAGCGTGTATGTGTCGCCCGCGTCCGCGATCCCCTGGACCCCGGGCAGCGGCAGTTCCACCCAGGATCCTGCACCACCCCGCCACTCGACCTTCCGCTCGCACGCCACCAAGCTGGTGTACTCCCCCTGGTAGGCGTCCACCGGGTCGTCGCAGGGCGATTCGATCGGACCGGTGGACAGTTGGATCGCGGCGTCGACGATGCCGGCGCCTGCGGCACCGCTCTTCCCGTCGGTCCAGGTGACGCCGTCGTCGACGCTGGTGCGGACGGTGGGCGCGCAGTCGTCACCGATCACGCCCAGGACCGACAGCCCGGCAGTCGTGGCGCGCAGGGCGCGCACGGCGCGCACGTCGTCGCCGAGGGCGACAGCGACCCACGTCGCCCCACCGTCCACGGTGTGCTCCAGCACCGCGTGTGCGTCCGAACACGACCCACTGGAGGCTCGCCATGCCTCCAGGCTGTCGAGTGCGGACAGCAGATGGTGGCCGGACACGGCGGCTGCGCCGTCCCCGCTGGCGGACGGCGTGCCGCTCACGCCCGGCGTCGGGACCTCCGTGCTCGACGGGGTGCTGGTGAAGGTCGGGATCGGGCCCGCCGGTCCGTGCTGCTCCGGTGCCGTGCGGCCGAGCGCGATCGCGACCAGCACGACGTCGACCAGGACCAGCGCGACCACCACCGTCGCGATCAGGACGAAGGTCGATCGCGGCAGTGATCTGCCGAGGCCCCGGATCCCCCGACGAACACGCATGTGCCCCGGCCCCGTCAGCGCTCCGCGCGACGCACGGCGCCGAGCTTCTTGCCGAGGCGCTTCGGCGGGGTGACCGCGACCGGCGCCGAGCCGTCGTCATCACCGAAGCCGGAGCCGTACCCGTATCCGTATCCGTACCGGCCGTAACCGTATGCTCCCGGCCCCTTGGTCGGCATCATCGTGATCACGAAGCCGGCGATCGGCGCACCGACGTTCTCGAGCGATGCGACCGCCGCTGCGAGCTGGCCCTTGTGGGTCTTGCCCGCCGCGACGGCGAGGATCGCGCCGGACGCCTTCTTCGACAGGATCGCCGCGTCGGTGACGGGCAGCAGCGGTGGTGCGTCGAACAGGACGTAGTCGAACTGCTGCTCCAGCGTCGCGATCAGGTCCTGCATCGCGCGCGACCCGAGGAGCTCGGAGGGGTTCGGGGGGATGGCCCCGGAGGGGAGGACCACCATGTTGCCCCGGCCCCACGGGTGGGCGACGTCTTCCAGCGACGCCCGGCCGATGAGCACGTCGGTGAGACCGGCGCTGCCGTCGACGTCCATGTACTCGGCGACGCGCGGGCGGCGCAGGTCGGCGTCGACGAGGATGACACGGAACCCGGCGCTGTCCAGGGCGATCGCCAGGTTCGCGACCGTGGTGCTCTTGCCCTCGGACTGCATCGACGACGTCATGACGAAGGTCCGCGAACCGGTGCCGAGGTCGAGGAACTGCAGGTTCGTGCGGAGCGTGCGGAACGACTCGGCCCGTGGACTCCGCGGGTCCACCTGCACGATGAGGGGCCGCTCGGATGCCTTGTTGTCGAACGCGATGCCACCCACCACCGGCTTGTCGCTGATCTTCGCGACGTCGGGCTCGGTGCGCACCCGGTTGTCGAGGGTCTCCCGGAGTACCGCGATGCCGACACCGACGGCGAGACCGACGAGCAGCCCGAGGACCACGTTGACGGGGACGTTCGGGCTGACCGGGGTGCTCGGGACCTGAGCCTGCTTGACCCGGGTGAGCTTCACGGTGCTGGTGCCGTTCGCGTCCGTCGCCTCGATGTCCTGCACGACGTTGGTCAGGCTCTGCGATGTCGCGTTCGCGATGTCCGCCGCCTGCACGGGGTCGGTGTCGTCCACCGATATGGAGATGAGCGTCGTGCTGGTGGGCGCCGTCGCGGTGACCATCGTCGCGAGCTGGTCGGCGTTCATGTCGAGCTTGAGCGAGGAGATGACCGGCAGGAGCACGATCGGCGTGGACACCAGGTTCGAGTAGGTCAGCACCCGCTGCTGCGTGAAGGTGTTGCCCTGGGCGAGGTCGCTCGCACTCCCGCTGGTCTCCGTCGACACGAAGACCTGCGCGGAAGCTGAGTACACCGGCTTCTTGAGGAGGGAGAACCCTGCTGCGGCGGCGACGCCGACGAGTGCGAGCACGAGGATGAGAACCCATCCCTTGCGCAGCACGGTGATGTAGTCGCGGAGTTCCACGCGCTTGCCTTCCCCGATCACGTCCGTTCCTGTGGTCCCGTCACAGGTACGCCAGGGTCATCCCGGCTCACGGCTCTCAAATACTGCCACACGCTTGAGCGCTCCTCGGCTGTTGTGGCAGAAGACGGTGTCCAGTCCTCTACGGTTGCCCCATGCGCTCCGAGACCGCAACCCCCATCGACGAGGGTGACACGACGCGCCAGCGCGACCTCGTCGTCCTCCTCGTCGCGATCGGGGCCGCAGTCGTCCTCGCTCGGGTGGTCGCGACGATCACGCGTTCCGGGGGTGTCCCGTCCCCCGTCGCCCAGGTACTGGCCGCCGACGCGGCCGTGTGGGTCCCACTGGTGGTCGGCGCCTGGTGGGTCCTCCGGCACACGACGAGGTCCACGGTGGTCGCCCGGCTGCGGATCGATCTCGGGGACGTCGTCTTCGCCGTCGGTATCGTGATCATCGCCAGGGTCGTCGACGTGGTCCTGTCGATCGCCGTCACCGGGAGCACCGGGCTCGTCCCGTCTCCCACGCTCGGCACCCCCGACATCGGACTCCTCGTCGTCTCGGCCGTGGGGATCGTCCTGGTCAGCCCGGTGCTCGAGGAGGTGATCTTCCGCGGGCTGTTCCAACGCCGTCTCGCCGCCGAGCTCACGCCGCGGACCCGGTTCCTCGCCGTGCTCCTGACCGCGTTCCTGTTCGCGCTCCTGCACCTGCTGCTCGGCGAGGCGTCGACCCCGGTCGGCGGGTTCCAGGTCGTCGTGACGACGTTCCTCCTGGGGGCGTTGACGGGCGCGCTCGTGGCGATGACCGACAGGATCGGCGGAGCGATCCTGGCGCACGTGCTCTTCAACGCGGTGGCGGTGGTCGCCACGTGGCCCCGGTGACCCCGGCGCTCACCGAGTCGCACGGACGTCAGGATGCCGTGTCGGACCGGGGCAGCGACGTGGAGCCCACGGACGTGCGAACGCCCCGCCGGTGACCGACGGGGCGTGACTGCTCCGGTTACGCGACCGGTCGGACGACGTCCGGCAGGACCGAGGTCAGTCGTTCAGCGAGAGCTGCCTTGGCGACGTCGAGCGTTCGGAAGTCCCCGACGTACTGCCCGAAGGTGTCCGACACGAAGTAGTGCGTACCCTGCTGGTCGACGGTGCCCCCGTAGTAACCGCCGTAGTTCGCGGCCCAGAGGCCGGTGTCCGGACGCGACCAGGTGAGCCGTGCTGCTGTCGAGGTCGTGGCAGTGACGACTTCGGCCTCGATGGCGGAGATGACGTTGATCGTCTCGGTGTCGAGTCCTGCCCGGGTCGCGGGACGATGTGTTCCGGCGATGCTCATGGTGGTGCTGTTCTCCTGGTACTAGTCGACGGGACGGATGACCGGCGGCAGCATGACGTGCAGCCGGTCGGCGAGGTGCCCCTGGGCGTCCTCGAGGGAGTCGAACGCCCCGACGACGAGCCCGAAGGTGTCGGACGCGACGTAGCGGCCGCTGCGCTTGTCGACGGAGCCACCGAAGTACCCGCCGTAGTTGGCGATCCACTCGCCGTCGTCTTCCAGCGTCCACGTGAGCTTCGCGCGGGCGGGGCGGGCCGTGGTGACCTGCTCGGCTTCGAGCACGGCGATCGTGTCGACGGTGTCGGTGTCGAGGGTCAATTCACGCTGCGTGATCGTGCTGCTGGCGGTCGTGCTCATGGCGCTGCTCCTGTCGCGTTCCGGGGTACATCGTGCGCTCTCATGACCGTAGAGCCTCGATGGGCGCGATCGCCATCCACCCGCGCAGATTCTCGGCTCCCACTCAACCCGGTCACCAACGCTCCCCGGAATCCCGGGGCGTTCCGTCGCACTTCCGGGGTACACGTCCCCCGACGGCGGCCGCGTTCGACGGACAGACCCCTCGGGCCGCCGCACCGACCCTGCCCGAACGGCGGGGCGCCGCTAGGAGACCGATCGGAGCGCGTCGGAGATCGTGGCGAGAGCGCGCTCGATCTCGTCAGCGACGCGCGCGTGCGTCGCGGCGGAACGCCGGTACGGATCGTCCACGTCGTCGTCGGCCGGTTCCGCGGGCGGGGGGACGGTCCCCCGCAACCGCGCGACCCGGTCGACCAGCATGCCCGCGGACGAGACGTCGGCGAGGTCGCCCGGCTCGAGCCCGTCGAGCACCCGGGCGAACTGCTTGATCGTGAACGCCCGCTTCGACACCCGCGGCGACAACCGCACGACGTCGGCGCGGTGCGATCGCTCCGCGGTCAGCACGAGGTCCGCGCCGGCTGCGATCGACTCGGTGAGGGAGCGCGAGCGGTGCGCCGTCGGATCACCGCCCAGTCGCACCGACTGCGCCGCGGCGAGCGCGTCCATCGCATCACCGTCTCGGGCGATCGTGCCGGCCGACTCGACCGCGATCGAGTCGGCCGGGCCCAGCTTCGCCCGGAGGAGCTGCTCCGCGAGCGGCGACCGGCAGAGGTTGCCACTGCAGACGAACAGGATCCGCACGGTCAGGACTCGTCGGTCCCGAGCAGGTCGTGCCGCACGACGATCGCGTCCCGGCCGGGGCCGACGCCGATCGCCGAGATGCGCGCACCCGACATCGCCTCGACGGCGAGCACGTAGTCCTGCGCGTTCTTCGGCAGGTCGTCGAACGACCGGGCTCCGGTGATGTCCTCGGTCCAGCCGGGGAACTCCTCGTAGATCGGGGTCGCGTGGTGGAAGTCCGACTGGGAGACGGGGACCTCGTCCACGCGCTCGCGGTCGACGTCGTACGCGACGCAGACCGGGATGGTCGGCAGGCCCGTGAGGACGTCGAGCTTCGTGAGCACGAAGTCCGTCACGCCGTTGATGCGCGCCGTGTAGCGGGCGATCGGGGCGTCGTACCAGCCACAGCGGCGCGGGCGACCGGTCGTCGTGCCGAACTCGAAGCCGTTGGCGCGGAGGAACTCCCCCGATTCGTCGAACAGCTCGGTCGGGAACGGGCCGGCGCCGACCCGGGTCGTGTACGCCTTGACGATGCCGATGATGCGCTCGAGCTTGCCCGGGCCGATGCCCGAACCGGTCGCGGCGCCACCGGCCGTGGCGGACGAGGACGTCACGAACGGGTAGGTGCCGTGGTCGACGTCGAGCATGGTGGCCTGGCCGGCCTCGAACAGGACGGTCTCGCCGCGCTCGAGCGCGCGGTGGATCTCCAGCGCGGTGTCCGCCACCATCGGGCGCAGCCGGTCGGCGAAGGACAGCAGCGACTGGACGACCTCTTCCGGGTCGATCGCGCGGCGGTTGAAGACCTTGACGAGCAGGTGGTTCTTCTGGTCGAGTGCTGCCTCGACCTTCTGGCGCAGGATGTTCTCGTCGAAGATGTCCTGGATGCGGATGCCGACGCGGTTGATCTTGTCCGCGTAGGTCGGGCCGATGCCACGACCGGTGGTGCCGATCTGCCGCTTGCCGAGGAAGCGCTCGGTCACCTTGTCGATGGTGCGGTGGTAGTGCGTGATGACGTGGGCGTTCGCGGAGACGCGGAGCTTGGAGACGTCGACGCCGCGGGCCTTCAGCGCGTCGAGTTCCTGGAACAGGACCTCGATGTCGACGACCACGCCGTTGCCGATGACCGGCGTGACGCCGGGGGTCAGGATGCCGGACGGCAGCAGGTGCAGCGCGTACTTCTCGCCGCCGACGACCACGGTGTGCCCGGCGTTGTTGCCGCCGTTGAACTTGACGACGTAGTCGATGCGGCTGCCGAGGAGGTCGGTCGCCTTCCCCTTGCCCTCGTCGCCCCACTGGGCGCCGATGATCACTGCTGCGGGCATCTGGTTCTCCTCACGTTGGCGGAGGACCTCACGCGACCGTCGGGTCGGTGGTCCACCCGAGTCTATCGGACGGCCGCCGGGCCGCCACCGGACCGCCGGCCGCCGGGCCCACACCGGGAACGATGGGAGGCACGGTGCCAGCTGGCACCGCGCCTCCCGTCGGTCGTCTGGTGACGTCGCTCGGATCAGCCGCGGAAGAAGTCCGCGTAGCTGGGGTCGCCCACCGGGGCGTGGTGACCGGGTTCGGCCAGCCGGCGCTCGACCATCGCCTGGATGACGTCCGGCGGGGTCAGACCGCGGCGGCGCCATTCGGCGGGGTTCTGCCGGAGCTGCGTCAGCGTGTTCTGCATGAGCCCACCGTGCCACAACTTCACTAGTTCCCCTAACTACCTATCCGTGTGACGCATCTCCGACGCCTACCGCTTGGTCACCTTCGCGGTGGCCGCCGACGTCGCGGTGCCGTCCTGGTACCCCTTCGCCGACGCGGTCACCCGGACCTGGAAGCGGTGACCCGCGTCCGAGGAGCCGAGCTCGTACGTCGCCGACGTGGCGCCCTTGACGACCGCACCGTCCCGGAGCCACTGGTACGAGTACCGGACCCCACGGGCGTCCCACGAGCCGGGGTGCCCGGTCAGCTTCTTGCCGACCTTCGTGACACCGGAGACCGTGACGGCACTGCCCTCGCGGAGCGTCACGACCGGCGCGGCCACGGTCGCGCTGACCGTGTCCGCCTGGTCGCCCGCGGCGTTGTGCAGGTGCAGGAGCAGCACCCGAGCGTTCGACGTGGCAGCCGCTCGCGTCACCTGGAGCGAGCCGCTGTCCGGGTGCAGCACGCTCGTCCCGAAGGACAGCGCCGGCGCGGACGGGTCGAACGTCGCCGTCGCGGTGTCGTCCACCACGTACGAGCCGCTCGTCGCGAGGGCCGGGGCGTACGACGACTCGGTGGTCACCGAGTAGTCGAACGCACCGGTGACGCCGATCGCCTGCTGCGAGACGGTCAGGACCTTCACCGCGCTGTCGAACGTGTTGACGTCCTGTCCGGGCGCCCCGCCGTTCAGCGGCTGCGAGTCGAGCGTCTTGCCGGTGGCCAGGTCGATCGTGGTCGCGAACGTCGCGTCCACCGTCGCCGACTTCGCGTCGTACACCAGGTAGTCCGGCGTGCCGTCGCGGTCGGCGTCGATGAGCACCTCGACGTTGGTCACGGCGCCGGGGTTGGCGTCAGGACCGGCGGTCTGCACACCGAACGCGAGCGTGCCGTCGGCGACGTTCGCGCCGTAGGCACGGATGTCGGCGGCCTGCAGCGACTGCTTCGCCGAGCCGTCCGGGAACGACTCCTGCGGGTCCGTCCCACCGAGCACGAACGGTGCCACGAGCGCACCGGTCACACCGCGTCCGGCGAGCGCGATGTCCGCGGTCGTCGCGGAGGCCGGGAAGGTCACGTCCGAACCGTGCACGGCGCTCACCGGCTTCGGCGCGGCGTAGGTGCCGAGTCGCAGCGGGTTGAGCTTCTTGTCCGTCGGCGTGAAGGTCACCAGGCCGGTGGCCGCCGAGACGAACTCGCGCTGGTAGCCCAGCTCGGTCGACTCCTGGGTGGGGTCGATCGTGCGGCCGATCTTCGTCGGGTCGGCGATCCGCATCGTCAGGGTGACCGTGGCGGTGCCGTGCGGGACGACCGTGACGCGCTTCTTGTCGACCGAGAACGCGACGCCGGCCTGGGCCACGCGCGACTCGTAGGCCACGTCGTAGGTGTGCGGCCGACCGTCGGTGTTCTTGATCTGCAGGGTGCGCTTCTCGGTGGTCGGCGATGCGACCTCGACGACGCCGAAGGACGCCGTGACGAGCTGGTCGTTCTCGATGCTCCGCACCGTGGTGCCGGCCGTGACCGCCTGGAGCGCGTCGACACGACCGGTCCCCTGCCGCAGCAGGGTCGCGTTGCCGTCACCGTCGAGCACGTCGTGCGTCGCGGTGTTCATCAGGGTCGCCTTGACGTCCGGGGCCGACCAGGTCGGGTGCGACTGGAACGTCAGTGCGGCGATGCCCGCCACGTCCGGTGTCGCCATCGACGTGCCGCTCATCGAGAGGCGGCCGTCGCCGGTGCCGTTGGCCGCGGAGATCACGTTGACCCCGGGGCCGGCGATGTCCGGCTTGACGATGTCGTCGTACGAACCGTGGACACCCCGGCTGGTGAACTGCGCGAGCGTGTTCACCGCCTCGGCGTCGGTGGCGAGCTCGAAGCCCTTGAGCTCGTCGGCGAAGCGCACGTGCAGCGTCCCGGCCTGGGCAGCGGACTGGAGGCTCGACACACTGTCCGCGGTCAGCTCGGCACCCGGGATGGTCGCGTTGCCGGCGATGCCGGAATCGAAGGTGTTGATCGTCCCGGCGAGCAGGACGCCGACACCGCCGGCGGCCTCGACGTTGGTGAAGCGCACACCGGAGCCGCACTCGAGCGCGGCGTCGGTCCACTTGAGCCAGACCACCTTGCCGGCGATCTTCGCGGCCTCGTCAGCGCTGAACGCGGCGCAGCCGTCGACGTTCGTCGTGGGGACGACGACGTCGCCCTCCACCGGCAGCTCGCCCTGGTAGTTCTGCGAGTACTGCGCACGCCAGGTCTTCGCGACGTCCGCAGGGGCGGTCGCCTGGACACCGTCGTAGAGGCTCTGGCCGGTGGCGCTCGCGGCGACCGTCAGGGCGCCCTCGGCGTTGCCGGGCGAGCCGCCGATGTCGGTGAAGTCGTCGGCGTTGCCCGAGGCGATCACGGGCAGGACACCGCGTGCGGTGAGCGCGTCGATCTTCGCGTTGTCGGGGTCGTCCGGTGCGCCGTAGTCGGAGCCGAGCGACAGGTTCAGGACGTTGATGTCCTTCCCCTCGGTCAGGGCCTGGCCGACCCAGTCGAGCGCGGCACCGGTGAGGTCGGTCGAGCCGCCGCCGTCACCGAAGACCTTGAGGGCGTAGAGACCCGCCTCCGGGGCGGTGCCCGGACCGATCCACATGTCCTGGACCTGCTCGGTGGTCAGCTTCTGGTAGTTGCCGTCGAAGGTCTGCTTGTCGGCGTCGAGCCCGTACCCGGCGATCGTGCCGGAAACGTGCGTGCCGTGGTCGCCGCCCTTGCCGTCGATGGGGTTCGCGTCGGGCGCGGGCGTCGGGTCGTACGCGGGGTCGCTCGGGTCGGCGTTGTAGGTCGCACCGGCGAAGTCGTAGCCGCCGAGGAACTTCTCGGGGTCGTACGAACCCGCTGCCGGAGCACTCGTGCTGGCGAGCGCCTGCTGGTACGCCGCCGCGGTGCCGGGGCCGCCGAAGTCCGCCTGGGTGTAGTCGAGGCCGGTGTCCAGGACGGCGACGTTCACGCCCTTGCCGGTGTGCCCGGTCTGCTGCCACGCGTCGAGGGAGCGCGTGTAGACGTCGCTGGCCGCGTTCTTCGGGCTGACGCCGTCGGCGCCCGGCTGCACGGCGTCCGGGTCGACACCGCTCGGGGCGGCGTCGGCGCTGTCGCTGACGCTCGGGTCGACGATCTTTTTCGGGGTGAGCGGGATGATGCTCTCGACGTCGGAGCGTTCCGCGATCTCCCGGAGCGCGGCGACGTCGGCGACGACGGCCACGCCGGGCACGGTGTACTCGGTCGTGTAGAGCTCGGTCGCGTCGCCGTCGGCGGACTGCACGGCCTCGCGGACGTCCGTCGTGGTCGACCGGATCGCCGAGACCCGCTGCTTCGCGGCACTCGACGGGGTCTTCGACTTCGTGAGGTCGCCGCCCTTCGCCTTCGCGTCCACGGCGAGTGCACCTTCGCCCGCAGTCCGGACGAAGGCGGCGATGGTCGTCTGCGGCTTCGCGGTCCGGAGCGGGGCGGAGAGCTTCAGGTCCGCGGAGCCGACACCGGCCGGCGCTGCCGAAGCCGCTCCCCCGAAGGCGAGACCTCCGGTGGCGAGGGCCGCGGCGGCGACGATGGACACGATGACGGATGGTGCTCGTTTCGGGTGATGCTGCACGGATGCGCTCCTGCTCGGCCGAAGTTGAGAAATTCCTCTGAACCTATGGGCGGCCGTACAGCAACGGCAGTCGGCACTTGTGCGGACCACCCCCGTTCGGGGGTGTACCCCGAAGTCTGAGCGCTCGTGTGGAATCGGCCATCCGTGGGCGAGATGGTGCTGACATGAGCCGTGATCGACGCGACGGACACGAAGGGAACACCATGAAGAACACCACTCCGAGCGAGACGACCGTCCTCGTCATCGCCGTCCTGTGCATCGTCCTGGGGCTCGTCGTCGGACCACTCCTGTCGACCGGCGCCGTCCCGGTGTGGATCCCGGTGGGCATCGGCGTCCTGCTGATCGCGCAGTGGGTCCTCATGCGGCGCGACCGGACGCGTCGCCAGAGCGGTCACTGACGACCACGATCTAACTTGCACACCGCTGTGCAGGTTATTACGATGGGGGCGTGCGCACCTCCGAGACACCCCAACGCGCGCCACGACGTGACGCGACCGAGAACCGTGCTGCCCTGATCGACGCGGCGAAGACCGTGCTGCAGCGGGATCCGGACGCCTCGCTCGAGACGATCGCGGCCGAAGCCGGACTCTCCCGCCGCGCGGTCTACGGCCACTTCCCCTCCCGCGACGACCTGGTCCGTGCCGTCGTCACCTCGGGCGCCGCCCGGGTCGCGGCGGCCATGCCGACCCCGACCGACCTCGGCGGACTGCCCCCGGCAGCGCGCATCGCGGCCATCGCCGTCACGCTCTGGTCCGAGGTCTCCCACGTCCGCTCGATGGCCCGCATCGCCGTCCGCAGCCCCTACGGGGAATCCGTTGCGCAGGTCTTCGCGCCGCTCCGGGCCCAGGTCCGCGACGCGTGCGCACTCGGGATCGCGGACGGTTCGATGCGCTCGGACGTCGACGCGGCCACACTCGGACGCCTGGTCGAGGGCGCGTGCATCGCCGTCCTCGACGAAGCCACCCGCTCCGGCACCCCGGACGGGGCCGGCCGGCGCATGGTCGTCCTCTCCGCACTGGGGATGGCCGGCATCGACTGGCGTACCGCCGCACTCACCGACCCCGCCGACCCCGCCCAGGGAGCACCAGCATGAGCACGCTCGAGATCGACACCGCCGGGATCGGCGACGAACCAGGAGCCGCCCTGCCCATCGTCTCCGCCGTCGCCGGGCCGCACCGCCCGGGCATCGTCGCCGTCGAGACCGAACAGGCACCCGTGCTCGCGTCCCTGGTGGCCGGTGGCCGGATGAAGCCCGAACGCGGGAGGGTGCTGCTCGACGGGCACGACGACCCCGCTGCGCTCCGCCGCTCGTTCGCGCTCGTGGACACCCCCGGCGTCGCCGAGCCGTTCCCGGTGATGACGCTCCGGCGCATCGTGCGCGAAGAGCTCGCGTTCGCCGAGCAGCGTCCGTCGCGCGAGCACGTCGACACGGTGCTCGACGAGCTCGGCATGAGCGCCTACGCCGACACCGCCGTGCAGCGTGTCCCCACCGACGTCCGGGTCCGGCTGCTCGTCGAGCTCGCCCTGCTCCGGGACGGCGTCACCGGCCTCGTGATCACCTCCCCGGAGCGCCACGGCGGCTCCGTCGAGAGCTGGTTCGCCGTCGTCCGCGACGTCGCGCAGCGCGGGGTGACCGTGCTGCTCGTCACGTCGAAGGCCGCGGCGGAGACCGCGGAGCGCCTGCTGGCGACCATCCCCGCACCGACCGACGACCTGCCCGCCGAGGGCACGTCCGAACCCGAGGGTCCCGACGACGCGACCCGGCCCACGGAGCCCGCACCGGGCCTCCAGGCCGACACCGCAACCGACGCAACCGCTCCCCTGGAGACCCGCTCGTGACCACCACCTCGCTCGTCCGCGCCGAACTCGCGCGCCTCACCGCGACCCCGCTCGCCCGCCTGGCGTTCATCGCGCTCATGGTCGTCCCGCTGCTCTACGGCGGTGCGTACCTCTGGGCCAACCGCGACCCGTACGCCAAGCTCGACCAGGTCCCAGCGGCCATCGTGAACCAGGACGCCGGGGCGACCCTCGACGGCGACACCGTGAACTACGGCAAGGACGTCACGAAGCGCGCGATCGACGGCGCCGACTTCAAGTGGTCGACGACCACCGCGGCCGATGCCCGGTCGGGTGTCCGGAACGGCACCTACGACTTCGTCGTGACGATCCCGCACGACTTCTCGGAGTCCCTGGTGTCGGCGCAGACGAACGACCCGAAGCGCGCCGAACTCGTGATGACGACGGCGGACACGAACTCGTACCTCGCATCGACCATCGCGGAGCAGGCGGGCAAGACCATGCGCACCGCCGTCGCCGAACAGGTCGGGAAGAAGGCGGCGAAGACCCTGCTCGTCGGGCTCGCCGACGTGCGGGACAGCCTCGGCGACGCGGTCGACGGAGCCGGGGAGCTGGCGTCCGGGGCGACGACGGCGTCCAACGGCGCCGACCAGCTCGCTTCCGGGACGACGCAGCTCAAGGCCGGCGCCGCGAAGCTCGCATCGGGCACCGCCGACCTCCCGGCGCAGACGACGAAGCTGAACGACGGGGCGCAGCAGGTCGCGACGGGTGCCGGCTCGCTGTCCTCCGGTCTGTCGACCCTGCAGCAGTCCACGGCGTCACTGCCGTCGCAGACCGCGCAGCTGAACGACGGGGCCACGAAGCTGCAGAGCGGGCTGCACGACCTGCGCGACCAGACCGCGACCCTGCCCGCCGACACGGAGAAGCTCGCCACGGGTGCGGCGGCGGTGGCCTCCGGCAACGCGACGCTCGCGACGGACGCGCAGCCGCTCATCGACGGTGTCGAACAGCTCGCTGCCGACTCGCCGGACCTCGTCGCCACCCTGAAGCCCGTCGTGGAGACGTCGACCGTCCTGACGGCGGACGAGAAGACCCGCCTCCTCGCCACCCTGGACACGCTCCAGCAGCAGAGCGCGCAGCTCGGGACCGGCGGTTCCACCCTGTCGTCGGCGCTCGGCAAGCTGCAGACCGGCAGTGCGCAGGTGTCCGACGGCGCGTCGAAGCTCGCCACCGCCGCGCCGAAGCTGACGTCGGGCGTCCAGCAGCTCTCCGACGGGTCGGACGCACTCGCCGCCGGCACCGGGAAGCTCGCTGCCGCAGCACCCGAACTGACCAACGGCATCTCCTCCGCGGCCACCGGTGCGTCCACGCTGTCGAGCGGGGCGTCCCAGGTGGCGTCCGGCACCGCGACGCTCGCCGCCGCCGCGCCGACACTGTCGAACGGCGCAGCGACCCTGGCCAGCGGGACCGCTTCGGCGGACGACGGCGCGAAGTCGCTGGCGAGCGGGCTGCACACACTGTCGTCCGGTGCCTCCACGCTCGAGTCGAAGCTCGACGACGGCCGGACGAAGATCCCGGCATCGAGCGCGTCCGAGCGCGAATCGCAGGCGTCCGTGATCTCGAACCCCGTGAAGGTCGGCGACGACAACGTGGCCGCTGCGGACAACTACGGGGCCGGTCTAGCGCCGTTCTTCATCTCGCTCGCGGCCTGGATCGGCATGTACGCGCTGTTCCTCATCCTCAAGCCGATCTCGAAGCGGGCGATCACGGCCGTGCGGAAGCCGCTGTCGATCGTCCTCGGAGGCTGGCTCACGCCGGTGCTCCTCGGCATCGTGCAGATGGTGGCGCTGTTCTTCATCGTGCGGTTCGCGCTCGACCTGAACGTGGTGCACGCCGGGGCGACGATCGGGGCGATGGTGCTGGCGTCGGCGACGTTCGCGGCGGTGCTGATGGCGCTCAACGTGCTGCTCGGGTCCGTCGGACAGTTCCTCGGCCTGGTGCTCATGCTGGTGCAGCTCGTCACCGCCGGTGGCACGTTCCCCTGGCAGACGCTCCCCGGGCCGCTGGCGGCGCTGCACTTCGCGCTGCCGATGACGTACTCCGTCGACGCCCTGCGGCAGACGATGTACGGCGGGTCCGCGGGTGCGGCGTGGTCGGACGCGGGGGTGCTCGCGTGCTGGTTGCTCGGCGCGCTGCTGGTCACCTTCGTGGTGGCCGCCCGCCAGGGCCGCTCCCGGACGCTGCGCGACCTGCGCCCGAGCCTGATCGGGTAGCGCGGGCGCCGGCGGGCGGGCGGGCTGGCGTCCGCGTCACCGCCGCACAACCGAAAGCACTCCGAACCACGGGATCCCATGGTGCGGAGTGCTTTCGGTTGTGCGAACCCCGTCGGCACCGCGGCCGGGGCGCGGCGCCGCGCGCGCACGCCGCCCCGCGCGTACCGTCGCGGACATGGCGACGCTGCTCATCACCGGAGCGGCCGGACGCATCGCGACGGCGCTGCGCCCCCGGCTGCTCGACGCCGGACACGACCTCGTGCTGCTCGACGAGCGGCCGCCGGACCCACCCGTCGGGACCCGCGAACGGTTCGTCCCCGGGTCGGTGAACGACCGCGCCGCGCTCGAGGCCGCACTGCCCGGCGTCGACACGATCGTGCACCTGGCGGGCATCCCGACCGAGGACACCTGGGAAGCGCTCCTCGACGCCAACGTCACCGGGACGAAGAACGTCCTCGAGGCCGCTGCCGCAGCCGGGGTGCTCCGCGTCCTGCAGGCCTCGTCGATCCACGCCGTCGGCCGTGTCCCCGAGGACACCGCCGCACCGGGCAGCGTCCCCGGCGACCGGATCCCCCGCCCGGACACGTACTACGGCGTGACGAAGGCGGCGATGGAGCTCCTCGGCAGCCTGTTCGCCGACCGGTACGCGATGTCGATCGTCTCCGCGCGCATCGGCGCCTTCGGGATCCGTCCGGACTCCCGGCGGGCACTGCTGATGTGGAGCTCGCCCGACGACCTGACACGCCTGGTGTCGGCCACGGTGGCACTCACCGACCCCGGGCACCACGTCGTGTGGGCGGTGTCGCGGAACAGCGGCACGCCCGCGGACCACGCGGCCGGCGAACGGATCGGCTTCCACCCCGTCGACGACGCGTCCGCCGTGCTCGACGCCGACGAGCGCGCGGCGCTCCCGCCCGAGGACATGGACCACCTGGGCGGCGGCATGGCGGACATGCCCCTCGGCCACCCGCGCGACTGACACCGCACCCCAGGCCCGTCCCGCTACGATCGGGGGACGCAAGCCGGAGGTCGATGCTGACAATGGGAGACGCGAAACCCGCGACGATCTACGACGTCGCTGCCCGGGCGGGGGTGTCGAAGTCGCTCGTCTCGCTCGTGCTGCAGCGCTCCCCGCGCGTGAGCGAACAGCGTCGGGCGGCCGTCCTCACGGCGATCCAGGAACTCGACTACCGACCCTCCACCGCAGCGGTCTCGCTCGCGGGCACCCGCAGCCGGACGATCGGCGTCGTGCTCGACGACTTCCGCAACCAGTGGTTCGTCGATCTGCTGACCGGCCTGCGCGAGGCGCTGCAGGACCAGGGCCACCGCCTGGTCGTCGCGGACCGGTTCCTCAACACGGGCCTCGACGTCTCCCCGGTCGAGGGCTTCCTCTCCATGCGCGTCGAGGGCATCGTCATCGCGGGCGAGCCCGACACCGACCTCGCGATCCCCGCGTCCACACCCCTCGTCATCGCCGGCGGCCGGGTCTCGATCCCCCGTGCGGACACCGTGGCGAACGACGACCGCGCCGGAGGCCGGATGGCCGCGGAACACCTCCTCGGCCTCGGCCACACGCAGCTCGGGTTCGTCGGCGCCCGTTCGGCCGCCGCAACGGAACGCCTCGCCGGGTTCCGCGCGGGCGTCGGCGAAGCGGGCACCGTGCACGTGTCCACCCTGCCGGGGGAACTCACCGAGGACGCCGGCTCCCGTGCCGCCACCACCCTGTTCGACGAGCATCCCGAGGTGACCGCGGTCTTCGGGGCGAACGACGTGATGGCGCTCGGCGCGATGTCGTCCCTCGCCGAGCGCGGGCTCCGCGTCCCCGAGGACGTCTCGGTGATCGGCTACGACGACACCCCGATCGCCGCCACCCGGTACGTCGGACTCACGAGCATCGACGACCGCAGCGTCGAGATCGGCCGCGGCTCCGGGGAGCGCCTGCTCGCCCGGATCGCCGATCCGGACTCCCCGGCGACGGAGACCCTGGTGGAGCCCCGCCTGGTCGCCCGGCGCACGACCGCCAGGCGCTGACACCCACCCGGCCAGGAGGCCCGGCGCACCTCCGCCACGCACGCCCGGCTGCGCGCGTGGCGCGGCACCGCCCTGCGGCCGAGACACCCCCGTCGGCTCGAGACACCGCCGGATCCTGCGGCGCCTCGAGCATCCGGAGGCGCCTCGGGCGGGAAGCGGCTCAGCGTGCTGGCGCCGCGTACCGGACGATCC
The DNA here is from genome assembly GCF_044746585.1 of Curtobacterium sp. NPDC090223. Lineage (NCBI taxonomy): Bacteria > Bacillati > Actinomycetota > Actinomycetes > Micrococcales > Microbacteriaceae > Curtobacterium > Curtobacterium sp. NPDC090223. The sequence goes on from NZ_JBIVCN010000002.1 coordinate 164,754, forward strand.
AGGTGTGCATGACGATGGCGGCCGCAGCCGAGGCGTTGATGCTCCGCGTCGACCCGTACTGCGCGATCTCCAGGTGCCCGTCCGCGCCGGCGACGGCCTCGTCCGTGAGCCCCGGGCCTTCTTGCCCGAACAGGAACACGCAGCGCTCCGGCACCTCGGCGGTCTCGATCATCGACGCGCCCGGGGTGTTGTCGATCGCGATCACCGGACGGCCCTCGGCACGCATCGCCGCCAGGAACGACGCCACGTCCGGGTGGTTCCGCACGTGCTGGTACCGGTCGGTGACCATGGCCCCGCGCCGGTTCCAGCGCCGACGCCCGATGATGTGCACGGTGCCGGCCAGGAACGCGTTCGCACTGCGCACGATCGACCCGATGTTGAGGTCGTGCTGCCAGTTCTCGATCGCCACGTCGAACCCGTGCCGGCGCGTGTCGAGGTCCGCGACGATGGCCGCCATCGACCAGTACCGGTAGCGGTCCACGACGTTGCGGGTGTCGCCGTGCTCCAGCAGCTCCGGGTCGAGCCGGGGATCGGCGGGCCACGGCCGCGGGTGCGGACCGACACCGTGCGTGGTCCGCTCGTGGGAGGGCGCGGGCGCGGGGGCGGGCTCGTCGGTCACACCGACAAGGGTAGGTCCGCTCAGCGCACGCGCGACTCGATGCCGGCGAGCAGGACGTCGAGCCCGAGCTGGAACCGGTCCTCGTAGGAGTGCGCCCCGACGAGCTCGCTGACGAGCGCGTGCCGCTCCGGTCGCCCCGCTTCGGAGTCGCCACGACCGACCTGCACCCCGGCGTGCCCCACCACGAAGTCGTACACGACGAAGAACGCGTACATCGCCTCGGCGTCGGGGAGTCCGCCCGTCCGGAGCGCGCCGACCACCGTCCGGACCACGCCGTCGGACTCGTCCGAGACGAGCGGCCCGCGGCGGCTGTGCGACTCGAGCACGAGCGGGTGGGTGCGCATCAGGTCGCGGAAGGTCGTCGCGAAGGTCCGCACCACCGCCTGCCACTCCGAGGGCCAGACGAACGTCGACGCGAACTCGTCAACGGTGCGCCGGACGATCTCGGCGTGCAGGTCGTCGAGGCCGCCGATCGTCCGGTGCACCGTCATCGGCGCGACCCCGAGCCGTTGCCCGAGTGCCCGGAAGGACAGCCGCTCGAGCCCGTCCTCGTTCGCGATCACCGTGGCCGCATCGATCACCTGCTCACGGCTCAGGACGTTCGGTCGTCCCCGGCGGCGTCGCGGCGCCTCGACGGCACCCTCGGCGGCGGCCGGTCGGGGTGGCACGGTCGGGTTTCCGGGTTCGACGAGCACGGGTGGCCTCCTGGTTGCGGTACGTGTCCCGAAAAGCCTAGGGCAAAGCCGAGTGGCGTTCGGTGTCTCGACCATCTCGGGTCCGCGAGCGGCGCGCAAGAGCCGATCGGAGCCTCCCGGCCCTTTCCGAGGTGACCCCGGGCCGGGCCGCCGTGCGCGCGCACTAGGGTGAGGCCATGGCATCCCGCGACGAGGTCGAGTGCTGGCTGACGGACATGGACGGCGTGCTCGTGCACGAGAACCAGGCCCTGCCCGGAGCACCGGAGCTGATCCAGCAGTGGCTCGACGAGGGCACGGAGTTCCTGGTCCTCACGAACAACTCCATCTTCACGCCGCGCGACCTCAGCGCCCGGCTCCGCTGGTCCGGCATCGAGGTGCCAGAGGACCGCATCTGGACGAGCGCGCTCGCCACGGCGGACTTCTGCAAGTCCCAGATGCCCGGCGGCTCGGCGTTCGTCATCGGCGAGGCCGGCATGACCACGGCCCTGCACGAGGCCGGCTTCATCATGACCGAGACCGCCCCCGACTACGTGGTCGTCGGCGAGACCCGGAACTACTCGTTCGAGGCGATCACCAAGGCCGTCCGACTGATCCGCGACGGCGCCCGGTTCATCGTCACGAACCCGGACGCGACCGGCCCGAGCGCCGAGGGCGTGCTGCCGGCCACCGGCGCCATCGCCGCGATGATCGAGAAGGCCACCGGCAAGCAGCCCTACGTCGTCGGCAAGCCGAACCCGATGATGTTCCGTTCGGCGATGAACCGGATCGGCGCGCACTCGGAGAACACCGGCATGATCGGCGACCGGATGGACACCGACGTGCAGGCCGGCATCGAAGCCGGGCTGCACACGGTCCTCGTGATGACCGGCATCAGCGACCAGGCCGAGATCGACCGCTACCCGTTCCGGCCGAGCGAGGTCATCTCCGGCGTCCACGAGCTGGTGCGCACGGAGCCCGTCGAAGTCGAGATGTAGGCGTGCGCTGGGACCCGTCGCGGTACGCCGCGTTCAGCGACGAGCGATCGCGTCCGTTCCACGACCTGGTCGCGCAGGTCGGCCTGGAGGCCCCACGTCGCGTCGTCGACCTGGGCTGCGGTCCCGGGACCCTCACGGCCACCCTCGCGGAGCGCTGGCCGTCGGCCCGCGTCGTCGGGGTGGACTCCTCGGCCGAGATGCTGGCGGATGCCGCTGGGCTGGCGGCGCGGTACCCGAACCTGTCGTTCGAGCGCGGCGCCATCGAGGACTGGGCTCCCACCGCGTCGGACGACGTCGTGGTCACGAACGCCGCGCTGCAGTGGGTCCCGTCCCACACGGCACTGCTGCCCGGGTGGCTGGCCGCCATGCCGACCGGCTCGTGGTTCGCGATGCAGGTCCCCGGCAACTTCGACTCGCCCTCGCACGCGCTGATGCGGGAGGTCGCTGCGGAGGGGCCGTGGGCCTCGGCGCTGTCCGGCGTGCTCCGGGCCGATCCGATGCTGGATCCGGCGGGCTACCTGGACCTGTTCGAGTCGAACGGCTTCCGGGCGTCGGCGTGGGAGACCACGTACGCGCAGCTGCTGCATGGTGAGGACCCCGTGCTCGACTGGGTCCGGGGAACGGGGCTGCGGCCGGCACTGGCCGCGCTCGATGCCGCCGACCCGTCCGGAGCGCTGACGTCGGAGTTCGAGTCCACCTACGCGGCGCGGTTGCGGCACGCGTACCCGGCGGGCGCGCACGGCACGGTCTACCCGTTCCGCCGCGTCTTCGCGGTCGCGCGCAAGCGCTGACGCGCGCGCGGCGCGGCCGCGCGGCCGCGCGCCGCGCGGCGCGCGGCGCGCGCTACTCGACCGTCACCAGGGTGCCGAGCGGCAGGGCGTCGATCGCGGCCACGGCGTCGGCGTCGAGCCGGACGCACCCGTGCGAGACCGCACCCGAGGTCGCGGCGTTCCAATGCATGCCGATGAGCCCGCCGTCGTGGCCGCCGTACGGCTCGTCGGCCGCCGCAGAGTGCAGCGAGGTGAGCTGGATCGGGTGGTCGCCGGTGCCCTGGGTCGGGTCGACGTAGCGCTGCTCGAGGTACCCCGTCACACCGGTCGGCGTCGGGGTGTCCGCCGTGCCGACCCCGGCCGAGAAGCTCTTCTGGACGGCTCCGGACGCGGTCACGATCGACACGGTCTGGTCCTTCGTGGAGATCCGCACGCGCGACGTCGGCGTCGACACGGTCGTCAGCGAGGCGACCGGCACCCACGCCGAGGTCTGCGCGGCGGCCCCGGCCGTCCCGGCAGCGGACGGCAGCTGCCGGCGCGCGGGGGTGAACACGAGTTCCCACGGCCCCTCGCGGCGGAGCCCCACGACGGTGGTCGGCTGCTCGAGGAAGTCCTTCGCAGCGAAGCGGGCGACGGGCGCGCGTCGGTCCGACCCGAACAGCGGGGCGTCGGCGCGCAGGTGGAAGACGGTGTCCGTCGTCACCGTGCGCCCGAACGGCATCAGCCCGCCGATGACGGCGGAGTACTGGGCCTCGGGCAGCGCGGCGAGGGCAGCGGCGGAGACGGACGGCACCGACGGGACGGGTGCGGCGGACGCGGACGCCGATGACGTGGCCACCGGCGCCGTCGGGGTGCTCCCGAGCAGGGGGACGGCGAGTGCACCCGCGGCGACGACGGCCGCCGCCGCGATGCTGACGGAGGTCCAGAGTGTGCGCTTGCGCAAGTGGGGACCGTCTTTCTGGGAGGAGCGGGGCGGAGGCGAGACGAGCCTCCAGGCCGGGTGGGACGGGACCGGCCGACCGACGTGACGTGCACGCCGGTCGGCCGGAGGTGGAACGTCAGCCGCTGACGACGGGCAGGTGGATGCCGGTCGTCGGGACGACGGTGGTGCCCGTCCCGGAACCGGTACCGGTGCCGCCGGTGGCGGCCGCTGCCGTCACCGTGATCGTCAGCGGGTCGACGAGTGCGGAGGCGCCCGTGGCGTCGACCACGTCGATCGTGTGCGAGCCTGCGGCGGTCGCTGCGGGGATCGTGACGCTCCCGGACAGGTCACCCGCGGCGTCGGCGGTGAGCGTGCCGACGACGACGGGGTCGCTGTGCAGCACGACCTGGTAGCGCGCACCCGCGGTGAAGCCGGTGCCGGCCAGGGCCAGCTCCGCGCCGGCCTGCACGCTCGTGCCGTGCGGCGCGGTGAGGACGCCCGTGACGACCTTCGCCGTGCCGCCGGTGGAGACGACCCGCACGGACCCGTCCGAGGCGACCGCGACGGTCGCGCTCGTCGCGGCCGCGAGGTCGAGGCGCTGCCACGAACCGGCCGACGTGCCGGACTGGTCGAGCGGGGAGCCCGAGGCGATCTCGGTCTGCGCGAGCACCGCGGTGCGCTGCGCGTCGGTCAGCGTCGGGAAGGTGGTGAGCAGGAGGTTCTCCGCACCGGCGGGCACCGACGGTGCCAGGCCGGTCTGGCCGGTCGCCGCGAAGCCGTAGGTCATGCGCTCCTCGTAGACCTTGACGGCCGAGGCACGGTCGGTGATGACCTGCGCGGTGCCGCCCGGGATCGCCTTGCCGCCGTAGGGGTCGTTCTCGTAGTGCGACTCGGCCGCGATGCAGTTCGCGAGCGTGTCGCCGCACTTCGCCTCGAGGTAGTCGACGAGCTCCTTGCGGGCCGGCTCGAGGACCTCCGTGCGGTACGCCGTGTCCGACCAGCGGGCGGCGAGGGCCGCTTCACCGTCGATGCGGCCGCCGATGATGTCGAGCGGGTAGTGCACGCCGAGGACGATCCGGTCGTTGCCGTTCTCCGAGGTGCGCGCGAGGATCTCCGGCGCGAGCTCGGGGACGAGCGTGGCGAGCGTGATGCCGGCCTGGTACGCCGTCGTGGTGTGCCCGCTCGGGTAGGAGCCGCCCGTGCAGATGCCGGCCGTGCCGTACCCGGCGTCGAGGACGACGTCGTTCGGCGAGAACTCCTTCGTGGTGTCGGTCTGCGGCGCGACGCGGGTGATGTCGAGCGTGCCGTCGGCGCTGGCGTAGGACTTGCCGACCCGGTTCGGCGTGACCGAGGAGGCATTCACCTTCGTCGGCGCGCACCCGGTCTGGTCGTCGCCGGCGGGCAGCATCGCCGTGGTGGTCGCCGGCAGGTACGGGCGCGGGTAGCTGTAGTGCGCCTTCGCGTCACCGGTGCTGACGTACGCGCCGGTGGTGCCGTTCGAGCTGTTGATGAGCGCGCTGGTCAGCGGGAGGTCGCCGTCGGTGCGCCCGTCGACGTAGATCTTCTCGAGCGCGGCGCCGAGGCCCTGCGACACCGTGAACGACTGGTCGTAGGCGGTGTTCGTGGCGTTGTTGTACTCGGAGTCCTGCAGCGCCCGGAACTGCTGCGCGGGCGTCGCGTTCTGGTTGATCCAGGAGGCGAGCTCGTCGTTCTTCGCGAGCGTCGCGGCGTCCAGGACCGTGCCGTGCAGGTCGTTGACGCCGCTGGACTTCCAGAACGAGTCGTAGCCGCTGAGCAGCGAGGTCAGGTCCGGCTTGGTGGTGTCGCTCGGGTAGCCGGCGGCGGTCGCCGCGAGCGGGGTGCCGATGACCAGGGACGTCGCGATCGCCGCGACGGTCGCCCCCGTGGCCACGGCGCGTGCGGATGTGCGCATGCGTGGTTGCCGCCCGGGACGCGGGCGGCGCTCCTCTCTGTGTACCGACCGTCATTTGCTGACGAGAACGGTGTGACGGTAAGGAGGCTCGGTGTCGGTCCGGCGAACGGCCAGCGTCAGGAAGGTGAACCGGACGGGGTGTCTGTGGACTCTCGCAGGTCGTACCGGTCCGGAACGGGTTGGCGCGCGTCCGGCTGGGCCGGGTCGGGCTGGGCCGGGTCCGCGACGTCGTCGGGCTGGGCTGCGTCAGGCCGGGCCACGTCGGGCATGGCGTTGACGGGGGCGTCGGCGGGGGCGTCGTTGGGTGGCACGTCCCGCCAGCGTCGCCGCAGCCGCCTGGGCCGGTCGTCCCGCCACGCGATCACGCCGCCGGCGACGATCCCGAGCACGAGCACCGCGAACGCCAGGAGCCCGATCAGCCCGGCGAACGCGATCGTGCCGAGGCCGCGGTCCGAGGTCGCCGACACCGCGATCGAACCGAAGTCCCACACCGCGTGCAGGAGCACCGGCAGGAGCAGGTTCCCGGTGAGCCGACGGGCGACGTACAGCACGGAGCCGAAGGACGCCGCGAACACGACCTGGATGAGCGTCGGGCCGATGCCGGCGCCGGCCAGGGCGTTGAGCAGGTGCAGCAGCCCGAAGAGCACGCACGACAGGATCCACACGCCGAACTCGGGCAGTCGCCGACGGAGCCCCACGAGGAGCACGCCGCGGGTCATCAGCTCCTCGAAGACCCCGACGAAGAGCACGCCGACCCCGAGCAGCGCGAAGTAGTGCCACGGCAGCGCGGTCCAGTCGACCAGGGGCAGTCGTGCCAGGCAGACGACCAGGATCAACGCCGGGGCGGTCCAGGTCCACCGCGGACGTCCTCGGGTCGGGTCCACCGTCGCGATCCGCCACCAGCCGAGCCCCGTGACGACGACGGCCAGCCCGAGCGCCGCGAGGCCCTCCGGGATGACGAGGGCCCGCACCACGCTGTCGACCGTCAGGCCGAGCGACGGGTAGTCGTCACTCGGTCGTGCACGCCACGCACTGATCGCGGCGAAGACGACCATCGGGGCGAGGCCGACCAGGAGCGACGGCGGGACGGGCCAGCGCCGTCTCTGTTCGGTCATGCCTGTTTGTACCATTGGCACATGCGCCTTCCTTCGCTCTCCACAATGGCGGAGGATTACGTCAAGCTCATCTGGAAGGCGCGGGAGCGCGGCGACACCGGCATCGCGACCCGGGACATCGCCGCGTCGCTGAAGGTCTCCGCCTCGACGGTGTCCGGCAACCTCCGGAAGCTCGACCGCGACGGCCTCATCGAGCACACCCCGTACTACGGCGTCGTGCTCACCCCGCTCGGCCAGCAGGTCGCCGTGGCCATGGTCCGCCGGCACCGGCTCATCGAGTCGTTCCTGGTGTCCCGGCTGGGCTACACGTGGGACGAGGTGCACACCGAGGCCGAGGCCCTCGAGCACGCGGTGTCGGAGACGTTCCTCGACCGCGTGGACGCCGACCTCGGGCACCCCACGCACGACCCCCACGGCGACCCGATCCCCCGCACGGACGGCACCCTGCCGGACTCCCCCGGGGCGCTCCTCGGGACGATCACGCCCGGGTCGTGCGGCACCGTCGACCGGGTCTCGGACGACGACCCCTCGCTGCTGCGGTACTTCGACGAGCTCGGGGTGGGGCTCGGGACGCACCTGCGCGTGGAGCGGGTCCGCGACTACGCGGGCGTCATCGCGGTGTCCCGGCGGGCCCCCGACGGGACGGAGTCCCTCGTCGACCTGCCCGCCGCGGCCGCCGACGCGATCTGGCTCGCCCCCGACGCCGACTGAGCGCGCGGGCGCGCGGCGCGCGGGCGCGCGGCGCGCGGGCGCGCGGCGCGCGGGCGCGCGGGCGCGCGCATGCGCTGAGATCGCACTTCGCGTCGCCTCGCAGTCGCCGAAGGCGACACCAAGCGCGATCTCACCAGTCGCGGAGCGCATCCCGGCACCACGCCGGACTGGAGGCTCGGTGCGGACCCGCGCCGAGCCTCCAGTCCGGTACGTGGCCCGGACCGGCGCTGAGATCGCACTTCGTGTCGCCTCCCGATTGTCGCGAGCGACAGGAAGTGCGATCTCAGCGGCGCGCCCGCCCGGCGCGTCAGCGCGAGCGCGCGGCCGCCGGGCGGCGGAACGGGGCTGCGAGCGTGGGGAGGATGTCGCGCCGGTTGATCCAGAACACCACCAGGGCCGCGACGACGTGCACGATGCTGAGTACCCAGCGCCCGTTCGTGTCCGTGACGAAGAACTGCACCGCGAACAGCGCCGCGAGGGCGATCGCCGACCACCGGTGGAACCGCAGCGCGATGATGATCGCCACCCCGAGCAGGGTCTGCGACGCGGTCAGCATGAACTCCTCGACCTGCCGGCCGTCGAGCGGCAGCCCGCCCGTGGTACCACCGCCGAGCACGTGCGCGATCGGCAGCGACCCGACGAGCAACGACCACTGGTTGACCTTCGACGCGATGAGGGTCCCGATCGCCGCGCCGCCCATCCCGCGCAGCGCGAAGAGCGCCGCGACGATGAACTCCGGCGCCTCGGTCGCGAGCGGCGCGAGCCACTGCACGAGGAAGTAGCTGTCGATGCCGAGCGCGCCGCCGGACTGCACGAGCGCGTCGGCGAAGGGTTCGGCGGAGGACAGGATCACGGCCGCGGCGACGACGAAGAGCGCCACGATGGTCCACCGCCGGGAGGTCTGCGACATCGACGCGATGTTCCCGGCCATGCCGACGAGCTCCTCGTCGTCACCGTCGTCCGGCACCTTCGATGCCCGCCAGAGGTACAGCACGAACGCGGCGAGCAGCACGAACCCGAACCACATCGGGATCGACCCCATCAGCGGGATGAGGAACGCCACGAGCGCCAGGAGCGCCAGGAACCCGACGTCGAGCCGTGCGGAGCGCTCGAGCTCGAGCACCTTCGTGGCGATCGGGGGCATCGCACCGGAGCGCACGAACCGCCGCGCGACGAGCAGCGAGATGATCACCACGAGGGGCCACCCGAAGCCGAGCAGCAGCCGGTTCGAGCCGGTCATGTTGGCGGCGGCGAACTGCTCGTACGCGGGGTCGTACCCGGAGCGGAACGCGTAGTACAGGTCGACGGCGTACTCGGGCAGCACGGCGATGAGCGCCAGGATCGCGATGGCGAGCGCGCCGGCGATGTCCTTCTGCGCTGCCTCGGCGGCCCAGGCGAGCAGGAACGACGCGGCGACGACGGCCGCGCCGAACACGAGCAGGTCGACGACGGGGTTCGGCGCGAACCCGGTCACGCGGAAGACGACGGCGGGCAGGGCGATGGCGATGCAGATCGCGACCCGGCCCCAGGCGCTGGCGCCCATGCGGGGAGCAGGCGCCGCGGGAGCGGGCGACTGCACGGCGATGGTGTCGGTCATGGTGGTCCTCGTGGTCGAGCCATGACGCAGCACACACACTTCGAGCGGCTTCGGCCATGGCGGAACGGCCGAAGGTCTCGCTCGCCCCGGCCGACCCGAGCGGGCCGTTCGTGGTGGTGCACCGGGCCGATCGTCGTGATGGCCAGTGTGTCGATGCACGCGCTGGGAGCTACTCCCCTTCGACACCCACCTTGGCGCGCTCCGATCGGCATGCGCAAGCCGATCGGGCCTGTTCGGGAACCCGAATTCCGGTTGTCGACGGCCCGCCCCGGCAGTGCGCGGAGTAGCTCGACCGCCGGACGCGCCGGCTCAGCCCTTCGCCGACCGCGTCCGACCGAGCGCGACCTCGCGACGCGCCCGCTCCCGCGCGAGCTCGGACCCGGCCGACGGGTCCCGCAGCAGCCGCTCGGTCTCGGCGGCGTGCGCGCGGACGGCCTCGTTCCGGTGCGACCCCGCCGCGGCGAGCACCGGCTCGACGACGTCCGCGCCGAGCCCGACGAGCGCCCGGCTCAGCGACAGCCGCGTCTCGGGGTCGCCCTGCCCGAGCTGGACGGCGAGCGACCGTGCGAGATCGGCCCGGGCCGGGTCGGGCACGAGCACGACCGCCGCACGCCAGGCCGTCCGGACGACACCGGGGTCCAGGTCCTCGAGCCGGGCGGCGACCTGCGGGTACACCGACGAGTCGTGGATCTTCGAGAGCGTGTGCAGCGCCTGGCTGCGCGCCTGCGCCACTGGTCGGTCGAGCTCCCGCAGCACCCGCGGCACGACGACCTCGGCCGGCAGCCGGATGAGCGCCCACGTCAGCATCTCGCGCACCTGCAGGTCGGGCTCGGTCGCGCACTGCTCGACGAGCACCTCGAGGTCGTCCGTCGACGGCGTCGTCCCCGCGGACATCACGGCCCGCAGCCGCACGGTGGCGCGGGGGTCGGCGAGGTACGTGACCAGTGACGTCATGTTCCGATCATGCCAAGGGTCGAGGCCTAGCGTGAGACCGGAACCGTACCGATCTGAAAGGAATCCGGATGCCCCGCATCGGAACCAGCGACCTCACCGTCTTCCCCCTCGCCCTCGGCGGCAACGTCTTCGGGTGGACCGCGGACGAGGCCACCTCGCACCAGGTCCTCGACGCCTACACCGCAGCCGGCGGCGACTTCGTCGACACGGCCGACGTCTACTCGGCGTGGGGGGACGGCAACTCCGGCGGCGAGTCCGAGACCGTCATCGGTTCGTGGTTCGCGAAGTCGGGCAAGCGCGACGACGTCGTGATCGCCACGAAGGTCTCGCAGCACCCGGAGTTCCCCGGCCTGTCCGCGGACAACGTCGCGAAGGCCGCCCGCGCGAGCCTCCAGCGGCTCGGCACCGACCGCATCGACCTGTACTACGCGCACTTCGACGACCAGGGCACGCCGCTCGAGGAGACCGTCCGCGCGTTCGACCAGCTCGTCCGCGAGGGCCTGGTCCGGTACACGGCGATCTCGAACTACTCGAAGGGCCGCGCGGCGGAGTGGATCCGCATCGCCGACGAGCACGGCCTGGCGAAGCCGGTGGCGATCCAGCCGCACTACAACCTCGTCACGCGCGAGCCGTACGAGTCCGAGATCGCCCCGCTCGCCCACCAGGCCGGTCTCGGCATCGTGCCCTACTTCTCGCTCGCCGCCGGGTTCCTGACGGGCAAGTACCGCACCAAGGACGACTTCGCCGGCAAGGACCGCGAGGGGCAGGTGTCCGGCTACTTCACGGACGAGGGCCTGGCGGTCGTGGACGCGCTGTCCACCATCGCCGGTGCGCACGACACCGAGATCGCCACGGTCGCGCTCGCTTGGCTGCAGGCGCAGCCCGACGTCGTCGCGCCGATCGCCTCGGCGCGGAACACCGAGCAGCTGCCCGCGCTCCTCGCATCGGCCGACCTGGAGCTGACGGCGGACGAGCTCCGGACGCTCTCGGACGCGTCGGCGAAGGTCCCGGCCGCGGCCTGAGTCGCGACCGCTGACGGACGGGAGGCCCGGTGCCAGCTGGCACCGGGCCTCCCGTCCGTCACGTGGTGACTACGCGGACGGCGCGAGCGATCCCGTCATCGTGCCGCCGCCGGAGCGGGTCACGAAACAGGACCAGAACCGGTCGCCCGCCTGCCAGGCGGCGGCATCCGGTGGGTAGACGCTCTGCACCTGCACGTCGCCGTAGGCGGACGCCGCGGTGACGTTCAAAGCGCCGTCCGACTGGCACTGGTCCGTGGCGATGCGCTGCGCCTCGGCGGTGCCGGGGTAGGCATCGGCCTCGATCGCACCGCGGCTGGTCAGCTGCGCGAGGTGCGCCGCCGAGCAGTCGACGACGGTGAAGTCCTCGGCCCAGGCGCTCTCGAACGGCGTCAGGCACTCGCCACCGGCCAGCTCGTACCAGGCGTGCTTCCCGGCCGACGCGGCGGTCGTCCCGAACGTGATCGTCGGGGCGGAGGCGGGCGTCGGCGCTGCGACCGGGGCCTCGGACGCCTTCGTGGTGATCGAGGCGGACGCGGCTGCCGGCGACTTCGTCGGGGTCGTGTGCTCCTCGATGGTGTTGCCCACGATCCACCTGGTGAGGGCGAACACCGCGACGAGCATCAGGAGGATGATCACGATCGCGCCGCCGATGAGCAGCTGCTTGCCGCGCTTGCCCTCGCCGCGGAGCTTCGCGAAGCCCTCGTTGATGAAGTTGCCGCCGTCCGCGTCCGGCGGCACCGGCGGCCCGGCCGTGTCCGCCGAGCGGCCGGCGGCCGGGGCGTGCGCGGGGGCGATCGCCGCCGGCATCATCCGCGTGCCGGTGTCGTTCGGGTCGTAGTCGGTCGCGCCGAGCTGGTGCACCGCCTGCGTGCCGAAGAGGTCCTTGATGGCGCTCGTGTCGCTGGTCTCGCGGCCGTCCCACTCGGACTGGTCGATGTCGTCCGGCGCGCTCCGCGGCAGGGGCGTGTCCACCTGGTCGGGGTCCGCGTCGCCGCGGATGCCGAGGACCGCGTCGAGGTCCTGCCCGACCGCGGGCGGCAGGTGTGCGGGTGCGTCCGCAGACGGGGCCGGTGCCGGTGCCGCCGGTTCGACGAGCGGCGGGGCCGGGGTCGACTGTGCCGGGGTCGCCGGGACCGGCTGTGCCGCGGTCGGCGGGGCGGTCGCGTCGGGTTCGGCCCACCACGGGGTCTCGCCCGTGCGGACTGCTTCGTCGACGAGGGACCAGCTGCCGCTGTCGGTCGCCGCGGTCGGCTCCGGCGTCGGCTCCGGCGTCGGTTCGGGGGCGTCCGCCTGCCCGAGCGGCAGCGCGGTCGTCGTCGTGTCGAACGGGTTCGACGTCAGGGTGGTGGGGACCTCGCCGGTCAGGTCGTCCTGGACCGCCCAGTCGAACGGTCGGTCGACCTGCACGGGCTCGACCGTCGGCGCGACGCGGAGCAGGTCGGTGAAGCTCGGCGGCTCCTCGGTCGGGGGCAGCGCGTTCGACACGCCGACCGGCTGCGCGATCGGCCCCGTCGGCGCGGGGACGTCCCCGATGCCGGACGGCGGCAGCGGTGCACCCGTGGCACGACCGAGCCAGTCGACGTCGTCGCGGCCCTCGCCGCGCGGGTCGGTCCGGCGGCGTTCGTCCTCGATCGCCCGGGTCTGGGCCGCCCGCTCGTCTCGGTGCGCCTGCGCGGTGGGCAGCACGATCGAACTCGGGTGCGGAGCGGTGGTGGTCGGCGGGACCGGTGCCGCCGCGGGGATGCGGCTGCCCAGGAGCGAGCGGTCCGGGTCGGACGCGGGCTGCGCCGGCTGCGAGGGGCGGGCGAGTTCCTCGGGCATCGAGATCGCCTGGGTGGACTCGTCGACCGGCGCCGACGGCTCCGGGGCTGCAGGTGGTTCAGGCGCTGTGGGCGCCGCGGGCGCCGCGGGCGTCTCGGGCACGGACGGTGCCGCCGGCGGCTCGAAGGGCTCCGGGAGGGGCGCACCGGTCTCGGCGGCGGCGCGTTCGGCCTCCCGGCGCTCACGGCGGGAGGGCCACTCGTCGGCGGTCCGCGGCGCACCGAAGATGTCGGCGGCGCTGCGGAGACCGGGGAAGTGAGCGTCCGAGGCGGACGCGGGCGGGGCCTCCTGGCCGTCTGCCCCCGTTGCGGGGCGGGCGGCGTCATCGGGCTCGCGCGCGTCGTCCGGACGCTCCCCGGTCACGCGGTCAGCCCCAGATCAGCCAGCCCGATGGCTGCGAAGTACGGGTAACCGGCGGCCTCGATCGTCTCCTTGGCACCGGTGTCGCGGTCGACCACGACGGCGACGGCCGCGATGATCGCGCCCTCGCGCTCGAGCGCCTCGGCGGCCTTCAGCGGCGAGCCGCCGGTCGTGGAGGTGTCCTCGAGCACGACGACGCGCTTCCCCGCGAGGTCCGGGCCCTCGACCTGCTTGCCGCGGCCGTGGTCCTTCGGCTCCTTGCGGACGACGAAGGCGTCGTAGGCCTTGCCCTGCGCGGCTGCCTGGTGCAGCACGGCGCTGGCGATCGGGTCGGCGCCCATCGTGAGCCCGCCCACCGCGACGACGTCGGGGACCTGCTCCACGAGCTCGGTCATGACCTGCCCGATGAGCGGCGCGACCCGGTGGTCCAGGCTCACCTTGCGGAGGTCGATGTAGTACGTCGCCTTCTTCCCGCTGGTCAGGGTGAAGTCGCCGTGGAACACCGCCTCGGCCTTGATGTGGTCGATCAACTGCTCGCGCGCGTCCGTCACAGCGCACAAGGGTAGCCGGTCCGGCCTCGTCGGCGCTCATCGGGTACGTCCGGAGCCGCGCTCGGTACGCTCCGTCCATGCCCTCCGCCCGTCTCCGCTCGCTCGGGCACGAGGCGTTGGGCGGCCTCGTGGCGCTGTCCCTGGCGGTGATCGCGCTCCGCCACGTGATCGCGACGGCACGGGTCTCCCTGCTCTGGTACGACGGCGACTCGGTGCTGCTGCCGATGGTCGTACGGTCGATGCAGGCCGGTGAGCCCTTCGAGTGGGCGATGTCGCCCGCGCTGTTCTTCTTCCCCGAGCTCCCGGTGTACCTGCTCTGCTCGGTCGTCACGGGGACCCCGCAGCAGGCCCTCGCACTGAACGGCGTGCTGGTCCTCGTCGCGGTGTACGCGCTGCTGCGGGCGGCGGCGAACGAGCTGATGCCGGCGGCGGGACGACCGGCGCGCATCGCGGTGTCCGCGGTGGCGCTCGGGTTCCTCACGCTCGTGGTCCTGACCGAGTCGAGCGCCACGGCGACCTCGCTCGAGCTCGCGTCCCTGCTGCTCACGACCACGTACTACTACGGCGTCGCCCTGGCCCTGCTCGGCACGGCGGTGCTCGTGCTCCGGGCCGTCCGGACCGGGCGCGCGTCGGTCACCGTGCTCGTCGTGCTCGGCCTCGTCGCGGCGTGCACGACGGCCTCGAACCCGCTCTACGTCCCGTGGTCGGGCGCACCCGTCGTCGTCACGCTCGCGCTCCTGGCACTCGCACGTCGGGTCCCGTGGCGGCCGGCGCTGTGGCTCTCCGGCGTGGTCGTCGCGGGCGCCGTCGTCGGCTACCTGGTCCGGATCCCGCTCCGGCCGTTCGTGTCGCTCGACCCGTCGACCTACGTGCACCCCGAACACGCGGTCACCACGCTCGGCTTCTTCGCGTCCCTGACGGACGTGCGCGCGGGCACGGCCGCCGGTGACGCGGGCCTGGTGCTCATGCTGGTCGGGGTCCTGCTCTCGGTCGGTGGCACCGTGTGGGCGTGGCGGGTCCGCACGTCACGGACCGTCCTCGTGGCGACCTTCCTGCCGGTGGTCACGGTCGTCGCCGTGTCCGTCGGCGTCGTCGCCGCCGGGTCGGAGACCCCGCGGTACCTGGAGCCGGTGGTGGTCGCGCCGCTGCTCGCCCTGGTCGCGGTGTGCGAACTCACCCGCTCCGCCGTCCGGAAGACCCGCGTGCACCGGCCGCTCCGGGGCGTCCGCGTGACGCTGGCGATCGGTGCCGCCGTGGTCCTCGCCGCGGGGGTCGCGGTGACCCCGAGCACGATCCGCACGGTCCGCACGGCCGCGTACGCGCCCGCCGACTGCCTGGACCGCTGGGCGGACGGGCGGGACGTCGTCGGCGTCGGACAGTTCTGGACGGTCCGGCCGCTCGCCACCTACGCGTCGACGAACGTGGACGTGCTGCAGGTCCGTGACACGTTCCAGGTCTACCCGTGGCTCGTCGACCTCGGCGCCTACCGCGATGCCGCGCCGACGTTCGTGGTGGTGGGCTCCGGCGACGTCTGGTCCACCCCGGTCGAGGACTCCCTCGGCGCTCCGGTGTCGGTCACCCACTGCACCGGCTTCGACATCTGGGACTACGCGGGGACCGACGGGGCCGACGTGCTCCGGCGGGACGTCGGCGGCAGCGCGGCCGCCGTCCTGCGGGAACGCGGGTTCGCCGCCGGTCCGTGACCGGGGTCCGTTCCGCAGAGAGTTCTGCACAGGGGTGCGTCGGCATCGCGTCGTTCCTGTGTGGATGTATAGGCTCGCCGGGATGACTCGCTCCGCCGCCCGCTCCTCGCGCCTCCGTCCGTCCGCGCGGTCGCCGTTCGCCGTGCGGTTCCGGTTCGCCGTCGCCGCCTTCTCGCTGGTCGGACTCGCCGGCGCGCTGGTCCTCGACGCTCCCCCGGCACTGGCCGCCACGTACCCCTCTTGGGACGACGTGCTGGCCGCCCGCGGGCAGGAGTCGGCGAAGAACGACCAGATCGCCGACATCGAGACCCTGATCGGCGACCTCGCGTCGAAGGCTGACGCCGCCGTCGCCGAGGCAGAGGCGCGCGGCAACGAGTACTCGACCGCGCAGCGCAAGGCCCAGCGCGCCGCCGAGACCGAGCAGGCCCTGCGCGCCGACGCCGAGGAACACGCCGAGATCGCCGCGCAGAGCGCCGCGCAGGCCGGCCAGTTCGCCGCGCAGATGGCCCGTTCCGGTGGCGCCGACGTCACGACGAGCGTGCTCACCGGGGGCGAGGAATCTCGAGACCTGCTGTACGACCTCGGCGCGCTGAGCAAGCTCTCCGAGCAGGCCGAACGGGTCGAGGCCGTGGCGAGCGCGGACGCCGCCGTCGCCCGGGCGCTCTCCAAGCAGGCGGACCGCGCGGCCACGGCCCTCGCGGAGCTCGCGGCAGAGGCCGAGGCCCGGATGGCCGACGCCCAGGCCGCGTCCGACCGGGCGCAGAGCGCGTACGACGAGCAGCAGGACAACAAGGCCCGCCTCGACGCCCAGCTCGCCACGCTGAAGTCCGGCCGTGTCCGCACCGAGGCAGAGTTCGCCAAGGGCGAGGCCAAGCGCAAGGCGGACGAGGCCCGCGCCCGTCAGGCCGCGGCGGCCGCGGCAGCCGCAGCAGCAGCCGCCAACAGCGGTGGGGGCAGCAGCGGTGGCGGCAGCGGCGGCGGTTCCGGCGCGGTCGGCTCCGGGTCGGGGTCCGGGTGGGTGCGGCCCGCCGGGGGCTGGATCACCAGCGGGTACGGTTCCCGCGTGCACCCGATCACGGGCGCGGTGACGTTCCACGACGGCATCGACCTGGGCAGCGGCTGCTCGACGGCGATCGTCGCGGCGGCGGCCGGCACGGTCGAGTACGTCGGGTGGTACGGCGGCTACGGCAACTACGTCCGGATCGACCACGGCGGCGGGGTGAAGAGCGCGTACGGCCACATCGTCAGCGGCGGGTTCCGGGTCGCCCCGGGGCAGCGGGTCGCGGCGGGCACGCTCGTCGCCCTCGTCGGCTCGACGGGCAACTCCACCGGCTGCCACCTGCACTACGAGACCCACGTCGGCGGCGGGACGACCAACCCGGTGTCGTTCATGGCGGCCCGCGGCGTCAGCTTCTAGCCCCGCGCGCCGCCGGGCCGCGCCGGCGCGCGCCGCGGGCGCGCCGCGGGCGCGCCGCGCCGCCGGCGCGTGCCGCGGGCGCGCCGCGCCGCGGGCGCGCCGCAGTGTGCGAGCTTGCGGACACTGTGCGACCCCGGGCACCTCGCACACTGCCCGGAACCTCGCACACTGCACCCGGGACACGCGCCGGACCTCGCACGGTGCGAGGCCCGGGCCGGGCAGGACGCCTCAGACCTCGTCGACGTCGAGGTTCCAGAGCGCCCGGTACCAGGAGGTCCGGCCCTCGTCGGGCTCGACGCCGTACGCGTCGAGGAACACCCCGTCCCACCCCGGCCCGTAGTTCCACCCGAGCGCCATCGTCGCCACCGCGATGTCCGCCCAGCGGTCCGCGACCCCGAGCGCGCCGAGGTCGACGTGCCCGACCCACCGGCCGTCCGCGCCGAGCAACGTGTTCGGCGAGCAGGCGTCCCCGTGGCACACCACCGCCAGGTCCGGCGTCGGGGCGGGCCCGATCACGTCGACGTCCACACCCGCCGCCCGTGCACGGCGCAGGCGGGAGTCGTCCGACCAGGCGAACGGGCAGTCCGCGACCGGCAGCGTGTCGTGCATCGCGCGCAGGCCCTCGGCGATGCCGACGACCGCGGTGCGGGGCTCGTCGCGCCATCGCGGGTCGACCGCACTCCACCCCCGCACAGCTCGGGTACGGAGCCAGGCGCCGTCGTCGTCGGCACCCCGGTCGAGCACCTCGGGCACACGCAGCCACCGGCCAGCCCACGCGAGCCGATCGGCCTCGGCCGTGATCCACCCCGCGTACCGACGGGGCACCCACTTCAGGTACTCCTCCGCCGTGTCCGCGCCGCCGGAGCCGCCGACCCGGAAGGTCGTCCCACCGATCGCGTTCACCCACACCGGGACGAGCCGCCGGCCGGCCGCGATCGCGTCGAGCGCCGCCGGCACCGGGACGTGCGCGTCGGGCGACGGGATGCTGCTGCCGACGGAGTCCACCTCAGTGCACGCGGTCCGGGCGGGAGGAACCGGCACCGCCGCGCGCGATCTCCAGCAGCACGGGCAGCGGTTCGCCGAGCAGTGCGTCGAGGTCGCCGACGATCTCCTCGACCCGTTCGGTGATCTCCCGCGGTGCGGCGCCCTTGCGCGGCCGGACCTTGATCCGGACGGCCCGGCGACGGCGGACGCGGTACACGTCGACCGCGAGCGAGGCGACCTGCGGCAGGTCGCCGATCGCCGAGGAGAGCGCGTGCTGCACCGCGGCGGCGTCGATGCGGACCCCGCCGGGGACACTGTCCGGGGCACCGTCGTCCTCGACGACCGTGTCGATCCGACCGCCGCCCAGCGTGGTCAGGACGACGAGCGCCAGGACTCCGAGCACGACCGCGCCGGCGAGGACCCACGACCACGCCGCGATCGACGCGCCCCGCGATGCGTCGACGCCGAGGTCGCCGAGGGCCGCACGTGCGGCGTCGTGCCAGATGTCGGCGGCCTGCGGGACGGTCTGCACGAGGACGGCCGCCAGCCCGGCGACCAGGAGTGCGGCCCCGACGACGAGCAGCGCGATGCGGCCGAGCGCACGGTTCGTGGCGTTCATCCGTCCACCCGTCCGGTCGGCTGCACCCGGACCCGCGCGGTCACCGGCGGCACGGTGTCGATGTCGGCGAACTCGCGCTCGACCGCTTCCGTCGCGGCGACGGCAGGCACGTCGACACCGGCGGCGGGACGGAGCACGACGTCGACCGTCCGGCGGCCGACCGTGCCGACCGCTGCGTCGGGGCCGAGCCGGGTCGCTCCGCGGGCGGCTCGAGCGGCAGCGGAGGCGAGGACCTCGTCGTCGACCACGACGGCCAGGCGGCGCGACGACATCTGGTGTCGCGGACGGCGCTGGGGCAGCGCACCCTGCAGCAGGAACACGAGCCCGATGAACGCGACGACCGCTCCGACACCGATGACGACCGCGTCGACGAGGCCGCGGGGAGCGGCTGCGGCGGCGTCGACGACGGCTCGGGGGTCGATCCCCGCGACGTTCTGGTCCAGGAAGACGAGCACCGCTGCGAACACCGCGGCAGCGGCGACGACCAGGACGACGATCATCGCGAGGACGACGGTGCCGGACCGGGACACGTGGGTCTCGCGCCGGAGCACCCGGCGGTGGAGGGCATCGTGCTCGGAGGTCACCGGACCCTCCTCGGGGTGTCGATGACGGCGGACGAGAACGTCACGTCCACCCGTTCGACCTTGCGGCCGGTGATGGTCCCGATGCGCTCGGCGATCCTCGTGCGGGCGCGGTGCGCCGTCCGGACCACCGGTTCGTCGGGGACCGCGTGCGAGCCCAGCACGGGCACGGCGAGCGGGGCCGTGACGGTGACCGCGAGCGCTCCGCGACCGTCGTCGGCGACCCTGGCCCGGACCTCCCGGAGGGGTGCGCGGAGCGCTTCCGCGGCGACCGCCTGCGCGGTCCGGACCAGCGCGGACGTGCCGATCCGGTCGTACCCGCCCACCCGCGGAGCGGAGGCCGACGGAGCAGGGGCCGACGGATCGGGCGCCGACGGGTCGGGGCCGGCAGCGCTCACGACGAGCTCCGACGGCCGCGGAGGACGTCGAGGAGTCGACGGGGATCGATGTCGCCGGTCACGATGCGTGCCACCACGCCGCCGACGAGCATGCAGACGGCGACCACGACGAACGCCCAGAACCCGAGGGTCACCGCGACGATCGCGAGCAGGGCGCCGACCCCCATCCCGACGACGGTGGCGTTCACCGGACGCGACCCTCGGCCTCGTCGGGTGCCTGGTTGAGTGCCGGGATGTTGACGTCGTTGATCGCGATGTTGACCTCGGTGACCTCGAGTCCGACGAGCTCCGTCACGGACTCCGTGACCGCCGCGCGGACGGCCGAGGCGACGTCCATCATCGGCGTCGGGTAGTCGACCACGATGGTCAGGTCGACGGCGACCTGGGTCTCGCCGACCTCGACGCGGACGCCCTGGCCGAGCGCGCTCGAGCCGATCGCGTCGCGGATGGCGCCGAACGCCCGCGCGGCGTTCCCGCCGAGGGCGAACACGCCGGGGACGTCACGGGCGGCGATGCCCGCGATCTTCGCGACGACCTGGTCGTCGATGACGGTCTTGCCGGCGCTGGTGACCTGCGTCGTCGTGGTGCCGGTGGACGCGGTGCCGTCGACGCGGTTGCTCGTCGATGCCATGGTGGTGCTCCTCACATCTGCACTGTCTGCTGACACCAGGCAACACCATCAGCCCGGAAGCCGTCCGGAGCACCGACCGGTAGGTTCGATCCCATGCGCGTCGCGACATGGAACGTCAACTCCGTCCGCACCCGGGTCGGCCGGGTCGTCGACTGGCTCGTCCGCGAGGACGTCGACGTCCTCGGCATGCAGGAGATCAAGTGCAAGCCCGAGCAGTTCCCGGTCGAGGCGTTCGAGGCGGCCGGGTACCACGTCGAGGCGCACGGCCTGAACCAGTGGAACGGCGTCGCGTTCGCCAGCCGCCTGCCGATGGAGGACGTCACCAGGGACTTCCCGGGGCAGCCCGGGTTCCTCAAGGGCCACGAGGGACCGGACCTGCCGGTCGAGGCCCGCGCCATCGGCGTCACCGTCGAGGACGTCCGGCTCTGGAGCCTCTACGTGCCGAACGGTCGTGAGGTCGGGGACCCGCACTACACGTACAAGCTCGACTGGCTCGCGCAGCTGGCCGACCGGACGTCGGAGTGGCTGGCCGCGGACCCGTCGCTCAAGCTCGCACTGATGGGTGACTGGAACGTGGCGCCCCTGGACGAGGACGTCTGGGACGTGCGCGTCTTCGAGGGGCACACGCACGTGACCGAGCCCGAGCGTGCGGCGTTCCGGGCGTTCGAGGAGCGCGGGCTGCAGGACGTCGTCCGGCCGCTCGTGCCGACCGGGTACACCTACTGGGACTACAAGCAGCTGCGGTTCCCCCGGGGCGAGGGCATGCGCATCGACTTCGTGATGGGCTCGCAGGGCTTCGCGGACGTGGTGACCGGCGCGACGATCCACCGCGACGAGCGCAAGGGCGACGCCCCGAGCGACCACGTCCCGGTGGCGGTGGACCTCGACCTCGAGACGTCGCTCGACGACGACCGCCCGATGATCTTCTGAGCCGGGCGCCGACCCCGCGCACGTCCCGCCGCGTCCCGCGCACGTCCAGACCCCGCCGAGATCGCACTCCGTGTCGCCTCGCGGCGGCCGCATCTGACACGAAGGCGATCTCACGGCCGCCCGCGCCCTGCGCCCCCGCGCGCTACGGGTGCAGCAACGCGGCGATCGCGACCAGGACCGGCACCGCGCCGAGCGTCGAGATGAGCACCACGTCCCGCGCCACGGGCACCGCGGCGTCGTACCGCTGGGCGTAGTTGAACACGTTCTGCGCTGCCGGCAGCGCCCCGAGCGTCGTCAGCACGAACACCTGCTGCTCGTCGAGCCCGAACACGAACCGCGCGAGCACGAACGCCACGGCCGGCATCACCACGAGCTTGATCGACGACGCCACGATGACGTCCGTCCGGATCGACGGGTCCCGCAGCGGCGCCGAGCCGTGCAGGCTCATGCCGAAGGAGAGCAGCACGACCGGCACCGCCGCCGCCCCCACGAGCGCGAACGGCTCGAGCACCGGGTCCGGCAGCTGCACGTGCAGGGCGGAGCACAGGAGTCCGAGCAGCGACGCGATGATGAGCGGGTTCGTGACCGGTCCGAGCACCCGGCGCCGCCACCCACCGCCCGACGCGGTCGCAGCGTCCAGGATCGTCAGCGCGATCGGTGCCATCACCACCAGCTGCAGCAGGATCACCGGCACGACCGCGGTGGCCTGCCCCAGGACGTACACCGCGACCGGCAGCCCGATGTTGTTCGCGTTGACGTAGCTGGCGGCGAGGGCGCCGACCGTCGTCACCGTCACGGAGCGCCGCAGCACCAGGGCGAACACGAGCGCCGTGCCGACCGCCACCAGGACGGCGCTGAGCAGCGACACCCAGAGCATCGGCGAGACCAGGGACGCGATGTCCGCCGTGGCGATGGTGTGGAACAGCAGACACGGCATCAGCACGAAGAACGCGAGCCGGCTCATCACGAACTGGGCGTGCGGCCCGAGGAGCCCGGCGCGGCCGACGACGTACCCGGCCGCGATGATCGCGCCGATGATCGCGAAGCCGATCAGTACGCCACCCATCGGACCCATCCTGTCAGGAGTGCGCGACATGTGACGTCGTTCAGGACGGAAATGCGAACGCATCGAATAGCGTTGACGGCATCATGACCAACGCCACGACGCTCACCCGTTCGACCGACTCGAGCCAGCCCCTCGTCCCCCTCCTCGAGGAGCGCTGGAGCCCGCGCTCCTACGACGAGACCGCGACGGTCTCCGACGACCAGCTGGACGCCGTGCTCGAAGCGGCTCGCTGGGCAGCGTCGGCGAACAACTTCCAGCCGCGTCGGTTCATCGCGGGTCGCCGCGGCACCGAGACCTTCCGGAAGATCAACGACAACCTCATCGGCTTCAACGCCGGCTGGGCCTTCCGCGCGAGCGCGCTCGTCGTCGGCGTCCTCGAGACGCAGTCGGAAGAGGGCGACGTCCGCCGCTTCGCCGAGTACGACCTCGGCCAGGCCATCGCCGCGCTGACGGTGCAGGCGCACGCCGAGGGCCTGCACGTGCACCAGATGGCGGGCATCGACGCCGCCGGCCTCGCCGCCGCGTTCGACCTGCCGGAGCGCTTCGTCCCGTTCACGGTGACCGCCATCGGCACCGTCGCGGACCCGTCGCAGCTCGACGAGAAGGCCGCAGAGCGCGAGGTCGCTCCGCGCTCCCGGATCGCACTCGACGAGGTCGTCCTCGTCAAGGAGTAGCTCGTCAAGGCGCACGCGTAGAATGTCGTGACATGGAGCAGCAGCACGGCGGACCCGAGATGAACTTCTACACCCGCAAGTGGGTGCGCCCCGAGGACCTCAACGCCAACGGGACCCTCTTCGGCGGCAGCCTCCTCCGCTGGATCGACGAGGAAGCCGCCGTGTACGCGATCATCCAGCTCGGCAACGGCGGAGTCGTGACGAAGTACATGTCGGAGATCGAGTTCGTCTCCTCCGCGAAGCAGGGCGACATCGTCGAGATCGGCCTCGTGGCCACGCGCTTCGGCCGCACGTCCCTGACGATGCGCGCCGAGGCGCGGAACCTCTTCACCCACCGCAGCATCCTGACGATCGACGAGGTGGTGTTCGTCAACCTCGACGCCGACGGCAACCCGGCGCCGCACGGGTACACGGACATCACCTACGCGCGCGACCGGGTTCCCGCACACATCGCGTGAAGCCGTGCGGGCGGTCGGGGTCTCCGAGCAACCGCCTGACAGAATCGGGGACATGACCGCACCCCGCCTCGTCGCCTTCGATCTGGACGACACCCTCGCCCCGTCGAAGTCCTCGCTCGATCCCCGCATGCTCGAGACCTTCGCCGCCCTGCTCGAGGTCGTCCCGGTCGCGGTCATCTCCGGCGGCAACTTCGAGCAGTTCGAGGCGCAGCTCGTGACCCCGCTCCGGCACCGCGACGGCCTCACCCTGGACGACCTGCACCTGCTGCCCACCTGCGGCACGCGCTACTACCGCTGGGCCGGCGACGACTGGGCGCTGCAGTACGCCGAGGACCTCACCGACGACCAGAAGGGCCGCGCGCTCGCCGTCGTCGAGGCGCAGGCGAAGGCCGCCGGCTACTGGGAGTCCGAGACCTGGGGCCCGATCCTCGAGGACCGTGGCTCGCAGATCACGTTCTCCGCCCTCGGCCAGGCCGCCCCGGTGGACGCCAAGAAGGCGTGGGACCCGACCGGCGCGAAGAAGGACGACCTGCGCCGTCGCGTCCAGGCGGAGCTGCCCGACCTCGAGGTGCGCTCCGGCGGCTCGACGAG
The DNA here is from genome assembly GCF_044746585.1 of Curtobacterium sp. NPDC090223. Lineage (NCBI taxonomy): Bacteria > Bacillati > Actinomycetota > Actinomycetes > Micrococcales > Microbacteriaceae > Curtobacterium > Curtobacterium sp. NPDC090223. Next base: position 188,850 of record NZ_JBIVCN010000002.1, read on the forward strand.
CGTCGACATCACCCGCAAGGGCATCGACAAGGCGTACGGCATGCAGCGCCTCGCGGAGCTCACCGGCATCGCGCTCGACGACATGCTGTTCGTCGGCGACCGGCTCGACCCCGAGGGCAACGACTACCCGGTCAAGGCGCTCGGCGTCCCGTGCCACGCGGTGGCGGGCTGGGAGGACACCGACGCGTTCCTCACGGGGCTGATCCCGACACTCGGGCACGCGTCCGCCTGACGGTCGCCCCGCACCCGGACAGGAGGCCCGGTGCGGGTCCGTCAGCCGATGCTGCGGACCGCCTCCACGAACGCCCGGATCTTCGCCGCGTCCTTGACGCCGGGCTCGGACTCGACACCGCTCGACACGTCGACGCCGTCCGGGTCGAGGCGCTCGACCGCCGCGACGACGTTCGCCGGGGTGAGCCCGCCCGCGAGGATCCAGGCCTCGTCGATGCCGTCGGCCATCACCGCGGGGTCGATCAGGCGGCCACTGCCGGGCACGGCCGCGTCGAGCAGCAGCAGGTCGTGGTCGTAGGACCCGCGCTGCTCCGGCGTCTCGCGCAGGTAGTCCTCGGCGGCGACGGCTCGGATGGTGAAGAAGCCGGCGTCCCGCGCGCGGGCGAAGTCGGTCGCGGACTCGCCGCCGTGCAGCTGCAGCGTGGTCAGCCCGACGGCCGAGGCGATGCCCACGACCTCGTCGATCTCCTGGTCGCGGAACACCCCGACCGCGTCGATGCCCTCTGGCACGCGCTCGACGAGCTCCTTCGCGAGGTCGGCCGTGACGGTCCGGGGGCTGCCCGCGGCGAAGACGAACCCGACCGCGTCGGCGCCCGCGTCGATGGCGGCGTCGACGGTGTCCGGCGTCGACAGTCCGCAGATCTTGATCCAGCGCTGGTCGGTGCTCATGCGTTCCATCCTGCCCGACCGGACCGACGGCCGCGTCCGCCCGGCGCGATCAGTGCAGTGTGCCGGCGACGTAGCTCAGTGCACAGGCCAGCAGGACGCCCGCCGCCGCGAACGACCCGGTGAGGATGTTCCGTCGGCGCCACCGCCGCACGGCCACGAACGTGCCGCGCTTGGCGTGCCGGTGCGCCGCACGGTGCATGCGGTGGTCGCGCTTGTGCGCCACCCGCTGCGGGCCGAGCGGCACCGGGCCGGTGATCTGGGTGGACCCGCCGCGGAGCGCTCGGGCGACGGCGACCGCGGTCGGCCGTCGAGACGGGTCGCGGTCGGTCATCCGCAGCAGCAGGTCCCGCCAGTCCGGGCCGACGGCGTCCGGGATCTCCGGGCTCCGGCGCAGCCGTGCCAGCGCGGCCTCGACCAGGGTGCCGGAGTACTCCTGCTTGCCGGTGAGCGCCTCGAGCAGCACCAGGCCGAGCGAGTACACGTCGGTCGCGTAGCTGATCGGTTCCCCGGCGACCTGCTCGGGGCTGAGGTAGGCGGCGGTCCCGATGATGGTGCCGTCGTTGGTGAGCCGGGATCCGTCGACGAAGTGCGCGACGCCGAAGTCGGTCAGCTTCACGGTGCGGGCGAACCCGGACGACCCGTGGTCGCTGATCAGGATGTTCGCCGGCTTCACGTCCCGGTGCACGATCCCGCGGGAGTGCACGTACGCCAGGGCGTCGGCGAGCTGCGCCCCGAGGTCCGCCGCCTCGTAGTTGTGCAGCGCGCCCTCGGCCAGACGACGGAGCAGGGTCGTGTCGGCGATCAGCTCCATCACGATGTACCGGTGCGGACCGTCGGAGAAGTCGTGCGTGCCGGCGTCGTACAGCGGGATCAGCCCCGGGTGCGAGAGCATGCTGAGCAGCCGGATCTCGCGTTCCTGCCGCACCCGGTCGGCGGTGGTCATCGCCTGTGGGGTCGCGAAGAGCTTCACGGCGACGAGCCGGTAGGTGTGTTCGTCCCGGGCTTCGTAGACCGAGCCCATCCCGCCGGTGCCGATGAGCCGGGACAGCCGGTACCGGCCCGAGAGCACCGTCTCGGTCCGTGGGTTGTCGACCAGGGTCATCGTGCGTGTCGTTCCGTCGGGAGCCAGGAGATGCGAAGGTTGCTCGCGCGGTGACTCATCCAGTACGGTACGCGTTCGCGAGGGCGAAAGCGCGGGTGTTATGGCTTCGTGATCAGGGGTACATCCCTGTGTTCATGCGGATGTATCGGGGTTTAGGCTCTGCCCACATCACCCGGAGAGGATGACTCATGGCACTGACGAAGGGCGACGAGGTGCACTGGAACACCTCGCAGGGGACGACGACCGGCACACTCGTGCAGAAGCGCACGAGCGACTTCGAGTTCGACGGTCAGACGTTCAAGCCGACCGACGACGACCCGTACTGGATCGTCGAGTCGGAGAAGTCCGGCAAGCGCGCAGCGCACAAGGAGTCGGCACTCACGAAGGCGTGACGCCGGTCCGTGCCCGCTCGGCCTTCGCCGCCCGGGCCCTGCGGACCCGCCGGACCACGAAGACGACCAGCACGCCGGCGATGGCCGCGTACATCCCGCGGTCGATCCACTCGGTGTAGCCCTCGATCCGCTCGTACTGCGTGCCGAGTGCCGCCCCGCCGAGGACGAGCAGGCTGTTCCACACCCCGGACCCGATGATCGTGAAGAGCGAGAACGACGCGAGGTTCATCCGGTCCGCGCCGGCGGGCAGCGAGATCAGGCTCCGGACGATCGGCACCAGGCGCCCGAAGAGCACGGCGCTGCGCCCGTGGCGGTGGAACCACGCGGCGGCCGTGCGGAAGTCGTCCTCGTCGACGAGCGGGAGCTTCCCGAGCCACCGGACCGTCCGGTCGAACCCGATCACCCGACCGAGCCAGTACAGCACCAGCGCCCCGACGTAGGAGCCGAGGGTGGCGAGGACGAGCACGAGCACCAGGTTCATCCGGCCGGCGCCGGCGAGGAAGCCCGCGAGCGGCAGGATCACCTCGGACGGGATCGGCGGGAACACCGTCTCGACGAAGAGCATCAGCGCGACGCCCCACTCGCCCAGTGCGTCGATGAGCCGGAGGACCATCCCCGACAGGCCGCCCATCTCCGTGTCGGCGGGTGCGGCGGCGGCAGCGAGGGCAGTCGTCATCCGGTCATGTTCCCTGAGCGGCCTGACAGACTCCGCAGAGCGTGCTGGGGATCAGCCGCCGAGCCCCATGTGCGTCGCGCGCACGTGGGTCAGGGAGCGCGCGAGCGCCCCTCGTGCCACCGCGTCCCGGCCGAGCGTCGACGGCACGATCGTGACCGGGTGGCGCAGCTGCGGTCCGACCGCCTCGGCGAGCGCGGCGCAGAACACCTCGGCGGCGGGCGTGACCTCGCCCCCGACGACCACGACCTCCGGGTCGATCGTCGCGACGAGCTGCGCGACGCCGGTCGCGACGTCCGCCGCGAGCGACCGGACGATGTCCGCGGCGGCCGCGTCGCCCTGCCCGGCCGACACCATGACGGACTCGAGGTCCGCGCCGGACGGGATCCGGGCCTCCAGGCGGGCTGGTGCGCCGGGCCAGCCCGTCGATGCCAGGCCGCCCACCTCACCCGCTGCGCCGCGCGCACCGCGGGCGAGCACACCGTCGACCAGGAACGCAGCGCCGATCTGCCGGCCCATCACCAGGTAGAGCGCGTCGCGCACGCCACGGAACGACCCCCACATCGTCTCCGCGGCGGCGGCGAGCTTGGCGTCGTTGTCGAAGAACGTCGTCGCCGTCGGGAAGAGGTCCTGGATGCGGCCGGGCATGCGGCCCTCGACCCACTCGGGCACCGCGATCGTGTAGTCGATCGAGCCGTCCCGGTCGACGACGGCCGGGACGCCGAAGGTGGCCGCGAGGAGCCCGCCGGCGCCCGGCGTCGAGGTCAGGCGGGCGACGACGTCCTGCACGCTCGCCCAGGCCTGGTCCGCCGAGGCGAGGTTCGGGTAGACCTCGTCGACCCGCGCGATCTGTTCGCCGCGGAGGTCCGCGAGCACCCCGACGATGCCGTGCAGGCCGAGGGCGACCCCGAGGACCGACCCGGCGGCGGCATCGGCACGGAACCGCTTCGCCCGGCGACCGGCCTTGTTCGGGGTCGCGATCGCCTCGGCCTCCTGCACCCAGCCCTCGGCGACGAGGTCGGCGAGGGACGCCTCGACGGTCGGCCGGGAGAGCCCCACCAGCCGGGCGAGCTCGGTGACGGTGAAGGTCTCGGTGGCGGACGCGCCGTCGCCACGGAACAGCTCGTCCAGGATCGCCCGGGAGTTGATCAGCCTGAGCGTGCCGGGCGAGCTTCCCACGACCCCGCTCGGGATCGTTGACAGGGTCTCGCTCACAGCCATAGCCTCCACATTACGAAAGATCATTGAGGAATGGTGGACGCCGACATGCTCATCCCCCGCCCGCGCCTGTCTACACCCGGTGTCGGCTCGTTCGAGATCACCCCGACGACCCGCATCGCCGCAGACGACGCCAGCGAGTCGGTCCGACTGTACCTGCAGCAGACCCTGCGGGGGTCGACCGGGCTGCCCGTGCGCGACGCCGAGTCCGCCGGACCCGACACCATCGCGCTGCGGGTCGGCGCCGAGGACCTCCCGGCCGGTCCGGCTGGTTCCGTCGCGGAGTCGTTCCGGCTCACGGTGACGACCGACGGCGTCGAGGTCGTCGGGGGCGGCGCAGCCGGGGTCTTCTACGGCGTGCAGGCCCTGCTCCAGCTGCTGCCGGCGGACGTGTACCGGAAGGGCCGGGTCGACGCCGGGCCGTGGACCGTGCCCGCCCAGCAGGTCGAGGACGCGCCCGCCTTCGCGTGGCGCGGCGTGATGCTCGACGTCGTCCGGCACTTCCGCACGAAGGCCGAGGTGCTCCGCGTGATCGACCAGCTCGCCGCGCACCGCATCAACACGATGCACTTCCACCTCACCGACGACCAGGGCTGGCGGATCGAGATCCGGAAGCACCCGCGCCTCACCGAGGTCGGGTCGTGGCGGCGCGAGTCCCAGGTCGGTGCCCACGTCGCCGACGCCGACGGGGTGCTCCGTCCGCAGGGCTTCGACGGCCGTCCGCACGGCGGCTACTACACGCAGGACGACATCCGGGAGATCGTCGCGTACGCCGCGGACCGGTTCGTCACGGTCGTGCCGGAGATCGAGAGCCCCGGACACGTGCGCGCCGCGCTGGCCGCGTACCCGGAGCTCGGCGTCACGCCGGAGCAGCCGGTGGAGGTCTGGACGGAGTGGGGCATCGCCGACGACGTCCTGAACGCCGAGGACACCACGATCGACTTCTTCAAGGACGTCCTCGACGAGGTCATCGCGCTCTTCCCGTCGGCGTACATCGGCGTCGGCGGCGACGAGTGCCCGAAGGTCCAGTGGGAGGGCGACGCCCGCACGCAGGAGCGCATCCGGGAGCTCGGCCTGGCAGACGAGGAACAGCTGCAGGCCTGGATCATCGGGCAGCTCGCGGCACACATCGAGTCGCAGGGCCGTCGGGCGTTCGGCTGGGACGAGATCCTCGAGGGCGGGACCCTCTCCGAGTCCGCGACCGTCGTCTCGTGGCGCGGCCTCCGCGGTGCCACCACCGCGGCGAAGCGGGGACACGACGTGATCTCCTCGCCGGACGACCAGGTGTACCTCGACTACCGCCAGAGCGACCTGCCGAACGAGCCGATCCCGGTGTCGATCGTCCTCACCGTGGACGACGTCTTCCGGTTCGACCCGGTCCCCGGCGGCCTGACGGACGCCGAGCGGGCGCACGTCATCGGCGGCCAGGGCAACATGTGGTGCGAGCACGTCGACTCCGTCCGGAAGCTCGACTACCAGCTCTTCCCCCGCGTGGCCGCACTGTCGGAGGCGCTCTGGTCCGCCGACGTCACGGGGCCGCGCGACCTCGCCGACTTCCACGGGCGGCTCGCGGAGCACCTCGCCCGACTCGAGGCGATGGGTGTCGAGTACCGCCACGACACCGGACCGTTCCCGTGGCAGGAGCGCCCGGGTGTGCCGGGTCGTCCGCACTCGCGCGAGGAACGAGCCGCCTACATCGACGCGGTCACCGCCAACATCGTGGAGTGAAGTGCTCGACATCTGATGTATCGGTGTCGTAGGGTCGGGGCCATGTCCTCCGCGTCCAGCCCCGCCCTCGACGGCATCGACATCGAGTCGCTCCTGGGCAGTCGTCCCCGGCACGACGAGCCCGAGTTCGGCGTCGACTTCGTGCGGGGGCAGTCGGTGCTCGTCACCGGGGCCGGCGGCTCGATCGGCAGCGAGCTGTGCACGCAGCTGATGCGCTTCGACCCGGCAGAGGTCGTCATGCTGGACCGCGACGAGACCGCACTGCAGCGCGTACAGGTCGCCGTGGCGGGCCACGGTCTGCTGGACACCAGGGACGTCGTCCTCGCCGACATCCGGGACGCCGAGACGATCCGGCAGGTCATGCTCGACCGGCGCCCCGACGTGGTGTTCCACGCGGCGGCGTTGAAGCACCTCCCGATGCTCGAGCAGTACCCGGACGAGGGCTGGAAGACGAACGTGCTCGGCACGCGGAACGTCCTGGCCGCCGCGGCAGAGGCCGGCGTGGGGACGCTCGTGAACATCTCCACGGACAAGGCAGCGAACCCGACGAGCGTGCTCGGCGCCACCAAGCGGACGGCGGAGCGGCTGACGGCCTGGACGGCAGCGGCGACAGGCCGCGCCTACGTGTCCGTCCGGTTCGGGAACGTCCTCGGCAGCCGAGGGTCGATGCTGCCCCTCTTCGCGGACCTGATCCGCGCCGGACGACCCGTCACCGTCACGCACCCCGACGCCACCCGGTACTTCATGTCCATCCCCGAGGCGTGCCACCTGGTCATCCAGGCGACGGCGATCGCGCAGCCCGGCGAGGTCCTGGTGCTCGACATGGGGCAGCCGGTCCGCATCCTCGACATCGCACGACGGATGGTGTCCGCGATGGGTGGCACGTCGGACATCGTGTTCTCGGGGCTCCGCCCGGGCGAGAAGCTGCACGAGGACCTCATCGGCTGCGACGAGACCGAGCGACGCCCGGTGCACCCGAAGATCTCGCACGCTTCCGTGCCGCCGCTCGCGCCCTCGGCGCTCGACGCGCCGCCGCTCCTGCTGGCCGCGTGACGCGGCGCCGCGGCGCGCGCGGCGCGGCGCGCGGGCGCGCGGCGCCGCGGGCGCGCGCGGCGCCGCCGCCCCCGCGAGACGCCGCTGCCCCCGCGAGACGCCGCCGAATCCGGCGGTGTCTCGGGCACCCTGAGGCGTCTCGGCGCGAAGGCGGCGCCAGCCCAGGCCACCCCAGGACGGACGGGAGGCCCGGTGCCAGCTGGCACCGTGCCTCCCGTCCGTCCTGGGGTCGCCTGCTCGTGGCGCCTCCCGTCTCGTGCGGCGCCGCACACGGCACGAGACGCCGCCGAATCCGGCGGCGTCTCGCGGACATGGAGGCGTCACGCCGCAGCAGCGGCGCCGCGCCGCCCCGCCGCCGCGGCGCCCCGCCGCTACGCGGCGACCGGCACCCGGCCGTCGGCCGGCACGCCCGCCGCGTCCGCAGCGGCATCCGCCGCCGGCGCCCGGCGCACCCACTTCTTCAGCGCGACCAGCACCAGCGCGGACACCACCGTGCCGGACAGGATCGCGACGATGAACATCCCCACGTCCCCGATCGCGAAGAACACGAAGATCCCGCCGTGCGGCGCCCGGGAAGTGACCCCGGCAGCCATCGAGATCGCACCCGTCACCGCGGCACCGACCATCGACGCCGGGATCACCCGCAGCGGATCGGCCGCGGCGAACGGGATCGCGCCCTCGGAGATGAACGACGCACCGAGGAGCCACGCGGCCTTGCCGTTCTCACGCTCGGGCTTCGTGAACCCGCTGCGGTAGAGCACGGTCGACGCGAGCGCCAGGGCCAGCGGCGGCACCATGCCCGCAGCCATCACGGCCGCCATGATCTCGAACGGCACCACGTTCGTCGCGGTCCCGGCACCGAGTCCGGCGACGGCGAACGCGTACGCCACCTTGTTCACCGGACCACCGAGGTCGAACGCCATCATCAGGCCGAGGATGATCCCGAGCAGGATCGCGGAGGCACCGGACAGCGAGTTGAGGAACTCCGTCAGCTGCGTCATGAGCCAGGCGATCGGACCGCCGAGCACCAGGAGCAGCAGCCCCGAGGCGATGATCGACGCGAACAGCGGGATGATCACGACCGGCATCAGGCCGCGGAGCCAGCGCCAGACCGGGATGCGCCCGATCCAGTACGCGGCCGCACCGGCGATGAGGCCACCGACCAGACCGCCGAGGAACCCGGCGTTCATGAAGACGGCGATCGACCCGGCGACGAACCCGGGTGCGATGCCCGGGCGGTCGGCCATGGCGTACGCGATGTACCCGGCGAGCGCCGCGACCAGGAAGCCGAGGGAGACGCCACCGATCTGGAACGCGGCGGCACCGAGGTAGTACGCAAGGCCCTCGGGCGGCAGGTTCAGGAGCGTGTAGTTCGTCAGCGTGTAGACGGCGTTGTTCTGGCCCGAGTCGCCGTGGGTCAGCGCGATGCCGTACCCGGCGAGCAGGAACCCGAGCGCGATGAGCAGACCGCCGCCCGCGACGAACGGGATCATGTAGCTGACGCCGGTGAGCAGCCAGCGCTTCAGCGACTGGCCGAAGTGCTCGTTCTTCGCGCTGCTCTCGCCGGTCTCGCCGACGGTGCCGGAGACGCGGGCGGCGTTCGGGTCCTCGCTGGCCCGGAGCGCCTCGGCGATCATCGCGTCGGGCTCGTCCACGCCGCGCTTGACCGGGCCGGACACCAGCGGCTTGCCGGCGAACCGGGAGCGGTCGCGCACGTCGACGTCCACCGCGAACACGACGGCGTCGGCGCGGGCGATGAGCGCCGGGTCGAGGGGCTCGACCTGCGAGGACCCCTGCGTCTCGACGTGCATCTCCGCGCCGGCCCGCTGGGCCGCTGCGACCAGGGCGTCGGCCGCCATGTAGGTGTGCGCGATGCCGGTCGGGCAGGCGGTGACGCCCACGATGACCTTGCGTCCGCCGTCGGCAGCGGGATCCGCCGGACTGGAGGCCCGGGGCGCGCCCGTCACGCCTGCGTCGGCGACCTCGCCGGTCACCTCGCGGTCGACCAGGTCGACGATCTCCTGCTGGGTGGTGGCGGCACGGAGCGCGGCGGTGAAGTCGTCGCGGATGAGCGCCCGGGCGAGCGTCGAGAGGACCGTGAGGTGGTCCTTGTCCGCTCCCCCGGGCACGGCGATCATGAAGACCAGGTCGGCGTCGCCGTCCGGTGCGCCGAACGGCACCCTCCGGGCCAGGCGGGACATCGCCAGCGTCGGCTCGGTGACGGACGCCGAACGGGCGTGCGGGATGGCGATGCCCCCGGGCACACCGGTGCCGACCGAGGCCTCGCGCTTGATGGCGTCGGCGGCGAGGGTCTCGCCAGAGGCCGCGCGGCCGCTGGCGGCGACGCGGTCGGCGAGGACGCGGATGACGTCGGCGGACGTGGCCCCGAGGTCCTCGTCGAGGCCGACGAGGGGGACGCTGATGAGGCCCGGGCTCGCGGTGCGCTCAGCGGTCATGGTGTGCTCCTTTGCAGTGACGCAGTGGGGGTGGAGGTCGTGGTGAGGCGGACGACGGTGACGGCGTCCGGGTCGGTCTGGTCGAGGGAGGGCACGTCGCTCCCGGGGAGTGCCGCTGCTGCGGCCCCGGTGGCGACGGCCTGGGCGAGGCGCTCTGCCGGCGGGCATCCGGCGACCTCGGCGAGCAGGTACCCGGCGAGCGCGGAGTCCCCCGCGCCGACCGTCGAGCGGGCCGTGATCCGCGGGGCCGCCGCGAAGAACGAGCCCTCGGGCCCGATCAGGATGGCGCCGGCGCTGCCGAGGGTGAGCAGGACCGTCTCGACGCCGCGGTCGCGGAGCCGCTCGGCCGCCGCCGCCGCGAGCTCGTGGTCGCGCTCGTACTCGTCCGGGTCCCCGCCGACGATCTCGGCGAGCTCCTCGGCGTTCGGCTTCACGAGGTCGAGGCGTTCCCCGGACTGCAGCAGCGCCGTGAACGGCACGCCCGAGGAGTCCACCGCGATCCGCACGTCGTCGCCGTGGCGAGCACGGACGGCGCGGACCAGGACCGCGAGGGCGTCGTCGGGGAGGCCCGGCGGCAGCGAGCCGGCCAGGACGACCCAGCGGGCTCGGGGTCCGGTGGGGGTCACGTCCGCGGCGTCGGCGACGAGGGCGGCGAGGTCCTCGAGGCGGCCGGCGAGCGACGGGCCGGGCTCGTTGAGCTTCGTGGTGGTGCCGGTGGGCTCGGTCACGGTGACGTTCGAGCGCAGCGGGGCGCCGATCGGCAGCGCGGCGGTCGGGATCCCCCGGGTCGCGAGGCCGAGCAGCACGGGGTCGAGCTCGTCACCGGGCAGGACGGCCACGGTGTCGCCACCGCTGGCGACGACGACCCGGGAGACGTTGACGCCCTTGCCGCCGGGCTCGGCCGTCGAGCGCGTCGCGCGCTGGACCGACCCGCGCTGCAGCTCACCGGCGAGCTCGATCGTGCGGTCGAGCGAGGGGTTCGGCGTGACGGTGACGATGCGCGTGCTCGTGCCGGTGCCGGTGCTGGTGCTCGCGCTCATGCGACGACCACCTCGACGTCGGCGTCGGCGAGCGCTCCGGCGAGGTCCGCCGGCGGCTCCTGGTCAGTGACGATCGTGTCGATCTCGTCGAGCCGGGCGAAGCGCATCAGGGCTTCGACCCCGTGCTTGGCGGCATCGGCGAGCACGACGCTCCGACGGGCGGCGAGGACGTAGGCGCCCTTCACCGCGGCCTCGTACTCGTCCGGGGTGCTCAGCCCGAAGCCGGCCGACAGTCCGTTCGTCCCGACGAACGCGATGTCCGGACGGAGCGCGCCGATCTGCTCGACGGTGGCGGTCCCGACCGCGGCGCTCGTGACCCCGCGGACCCGTCCGCCGAGCAGGTGCAGCTCGACGTGCGCGCTGTGCTGCAGTGTCGCGGCGATCGGGACGGAGTTCGTGACGACGGTGATCGTCGCGCCGGGCTCGGACGGCTCCCATGCGGCGAGCTCGGTGGCGACGGCGGCGCAGGTCGTGCCGGCGTCCAGTGCGATCGACCCGGTGAAGGTCGGCGGGACCAGGCGCATCGCGGCGCGGGCGATCGCGGACTTGGCGGTGCCGTGCTGCCCCTCGCGCTCGGCGACGCTGAGCTCGACGACGCTGGAGCGCCCGACGGGGACCGCTCCCCCGTGCACGCGGCGCAGGACCCCGGCGGACTCGAGCTGGTCGAGGTCGCGGCGGACGGTCTCGGTGGTGACGTCGAAGTGCTCGGCGAGGTCGGCGACGGAGACCCGGCCGGCGCTGTGCAGCTGCGCGGCGATCGCATCGTGGCGCTCCGTTGCGTACATGCCCGAACTCCTTCGTTCCCGTTGGTTTCGAGAACGATACGACGCAAACCCACACGTTCGCAACCGTTCCACCCCGGAACCAACACACACGAAGAAGCCCGCACACGCCCCGCACACGCCGAGATCGCACTCCGTGTCGGTCCTCCCCGGAGGCAGGCGACACGAAGTGCGATCTCGGCGGGGGCGGCGGCCCACGGCCGCCCGGCGCTACCCCTTCACGGCGCCGGCCGTCATGCCGGACACCAGACGGCGCTGGACGATGAGGAAGAACACGACCACCGGCAGGCTGAACAGCACACTCGCCGCCATCAGCCCCCCGAAGTCCGTCCCCTTGTTCGTGGAGAACCCGGCGAGCCACACGGGCAGCGTGTACATCCCCTGGTCCTTCAGCATCACGTACGCGGTGAGGTAGTCGTTCCACGCGGCGATGAACGCGAACACGCTCGTGGCGATCACCCCCGGCATCACGAGCGGGAACAGCACGCTCCACAGGATGCGGAAGGTCCCCGCGCCGTCGGTCTTCGCCGCTTCCTCGATCTCCACCGGCACCGCGACGAAGAACCCGCGCATCACCCAGATCGAGAACGGCAGCACGCTCGCGACGTACGCCAGGATCAGCCCGATGTAGCTGTTCAGCAGCCCGAGCGACTGGAACGACAGGAACAGCGGGATGAGCAGCGCCCCGGACGGGATCATCTGCACGAACAGGATGCCCACGAGGATCGCCCGGCGGCCCCGGAAGCGGAAGCGCGAGAGCGCCGCCGACGCCAGGAAGCCGACGACGATCGACAGCAGCACGGCCGCCACGACGACGATCGCCGAGTTCCGGAGGTAGACCAGGAAGCCCTCTTGCGTGAGCGCCCGGGTGAAGTTCTCGATCGTGGGGTGCAGCGGGAACCAGATCGGGGTCATCGTCGTGACCTCGTCCGCGGGCTTGAACGCGGTGTTCACCATCCAGTAGATCGGGAACACCCACACCAGGCACAAGAGCACGGCCAGGGTGTTGGCGAGCACCCGCGGCTTGCGCTTGCGCTGGCGTACGGGCGTCGCCGCGGACGGACGGACAGCAGGAGTCGTCACAGGTCTTCCTCCCCGCTCCGGATGAGCCGGCGGATGTAGTAGCTGGTGAGCACGCCGAGGATCGCCGTCGAGATGACCGCGATCGCCGCGCCCTGTCCGTAGGCGTTCGACACGAACGACTTCACGAAGGTCCAGATGCCGAGTGTCAGCGTGGTGTCCTCGGGGCCGCCCCTGGTGAGCAGCCAGATCTGGTTGAAGACGTTGAAGTCCCAGATCACCGACAGGATCGTCACCAGGAGGAGCGTGGGAGCGAGCGCCGGCAACGTGATCGAGCGGTACATCGCCCACGTGGAGGCGCCGTCGAGCGCCCCGGCCTCGTAGTACTCGGGCGCGATCTGGGACTGCGCCGCGTAGAGCGTCAGCGCCACGAAGGGCACCGCCTGCCAGATCACGAGCGTGAGCACGATCGTGTACGCCTGCCCCGGGTGCGACGCCCAGTTGTCCTGCGTGTGGTCGCCGAACACCCGCACCGAGGTGATCAGCCAGTTCAGCACGCCGTAGAACGGCTGGAACAGCCACTGCCACACCAGGCTGGACGCGACGTTCGGCATCGCCCAGGCGAGCACGAGCACCACGCTGACGACCGTGCGCATCACGACGCCGAGCCGGGTGAGCAGCTGCGACACCGCCATGCCGATCACCAGCGTGCCGAGCACCATCGACGCGGTGACGACGATCGTGCGCAGGATGACCGGCCAGAAGCTGGCGTCGGTCAGGACGTTCGTGTAGTTCGAGAACCCGGCGAAGCCCGCCTGACCGGTGAAGATCGCGCGGAGGCCGTACTCCTGGAACGAGATGACGACCAGCCGCACCAGCGGGTAGACGACGAGGGCGAGCAGGATGACGGCGGCCGGCGCGAGGAGCACGAGCGGCGCACGGGACGTCCCGACGGTGCGGCGACGCGGGCGGGGCGGACGCCCGGCCCGCCCGGGCCGGCCGGGTCGGGGGACCTGGCCGGCCACGGGCGGCTGCCCCGCGCCGGCGACCGGCCCGGCCGCAGCCGAACCGGTCGCCGTGTCAGCGGTGGACGTCATCGACTACAGACTCGCGTTGAGCGCCGAGGTGAGGTGCTTCGAGAAGTCCGTGGCGGACTCCTTCGGCGACTTCCGGCCGGTCGCGACGTCCGCGAACATCGACTGGAAGCTCGCGTCGCCCTCGATGGTCGCCCAGCCCGGGGTCGCCGGGGTCGGACGGCTGGTGGAGGCGGCCTCGAAGTACGGCTTGTGGAGCTCGTCGACGTCACCGGCGACGGACCTCAGCAGCTGCGTCGAGTTCGGTTCCCAACCGTCCACGCCGAACACCTGGTCCTGCTGGAACTGCTTCGAGGTCAGGATCTTCAGGTAGTACAGCGCCAGGTCCTGGTTCGCCGCCTTGGCGGGGATGCCGAGGTCCGAGCCGCCGAGGAACACCGGCTGCGTGCCGCTGCCCGACGCGGACGGCATCGGGAAGGTGCCGATCTGGTCCTTGAGCTCCGGCTTCGCGGTGGTCACCGAGCCGATCTCCCACGCGGACCCGAGGAACGCCGAGGTGTTGCCCTGCGCGAAGACGTCGCTCTGCGAGGGCTTGTCGGTGTTGATGTCCTGCGTCGACTTCGCCGAGTACGCGTTCTGGAAGTCCTTCCAGGCGGTCAGGCCCTGCACGGCGTCCGTGGAGTCGAGCGTGCCCGTCCACTTGCCGCCCTTCTCCGTCGCGATCTGCCCACCGGCGTCCCAGACCCACTGCAGGCCGCCGTACCAGTACTGGCCGGGCATGTAGAACGCGGAGAAGTCACTGGCGGGGTTCTTCGCCTTGACCTTGTCGAGGTCCGCGGTGAGCTCGTCGTAGGTGGTCGGTGCCGAGGTGACACCGGCGTCCGCCCAGACCTTCTTGTTGTAGACGACGGCGCGGTTGCCGGCGAACAGCGGAGCACCGTAGAGCTTGCTGTCGACCGTTGCCGGGCCCTCGAGCCCGGACAGCCAGGTCTGGCCGCCCTTGAGTTCCTTCTCGTACGGCGTCAGGTCCATCAGCCCGCCGGTCGCCGCGTACACGGGCACCTGCGTGTTGCCGAGGTCGACGACGTCCGGGGCGTCCTTCTGCGCGAGCGCGGTGGTCAGCTTCGTGGTGATGCCGTCCCACTGCTGGAGCTGCACCTTCACCTTCGCGCCGGTGGCCTTGGTGAACTGCTGCTCGGCGGCGCTGAGCACCTTGTCGCTGAGGTCGCCGTTCATCATCCAGACGGTGATGGTCTTGCCCTTGCCATCGGGTGTACCGATGGACTTCGTCCCGCTGTCGGAAGCTCCGTTGCTTCCGGCGGAGCACCCGGTGAGGGCGAGCGCGGCCGCCAGGCCGAGCACACCGAGTGCGGCGAATCGCGTGCGTGTCACGTTGACTCCCTTGGTCCGACCTTTATGAAAGGACGTTGCGTATTCGCAATAGAAGACCTTCGGAGGCACCTTGTCAACCGTTGGATCGGTCCCTGTGGAGACTTTCGATCCGCGTGTTTCCGGGGGATCACGGATGCCGAACAGATCAGGAACAAGCCTTGACGAACTGGTCATGACCAGGCATGCTCTCCGGTCCGCCTCGTGGCAGCCGACGCAACCGACAGGAGGCCCGGTGCCGGTCTCGCAGACCGGCACCGGGCCTCCTGTCCAGGACCCGACGCGTGGCGCTCAGACCGCAGCCAGCGCGCTGGTGGGCGGGATGCGCGCTGCGCGCGCCGCCGGGTACAGCCCGGACACGCCACCGATGACGACCGTCGCTCCGAGTCCGCCGAGGACGGCCCAGACCGGTATCGCGACCGGCCACCCCTGACCGAGCGCGAAGGCGATGGTCACGGCGACCCCGATCGCGACGCCGGCGACACCACCGAGCAACGACAGCAGGAGCGACTCGACGAGGAACTGGTCCCGGATGTTCCGGCGCCTCGCACCGAGCGCGCGTCGGACGCCCACCTCCGCACGACGCTCCAGCACCGTGATCACCATCGTGTTCGCGACGCCGATCCCGCCGACCAGCAGGGCCACCCCGCCGATGCCGACGAGCAGCCCGGTGAACGAGTCGTCGGTCGCGTCCTTCGCCGCCAGCGCGTCCGACGGCCGGGTCACGCCGACGTCCTGCGGTGCACCCGGTCGGATCGCCCGGGCGAGGAGGTCCCGCGCCGCTT
Source organism: Curtobacterium sp. NPDC090223 (assembly GCF_044746585.1). Classification (NCBI taxonomy): domain Bacteria; kingdom Bacillati; phylum Actinomycetota; class Actinomycetes; order Micrococcales; family Microbacteriaceae; genus Curtobacterium; species Curtobacterium sp. NPDC090223. The sequence goes on from NZ_JBIVCN010000002.1 coordinate 204,422, forward strand.
CGACGCGCTCCGGGTCCACCCGGGTGTAGACGGCCGTCGGGTCGCCGTCGAACCCGAGCTGCTCGGCGAACCCCCGCGGGACGAACACGCGGTGGTCCAGGTCCTCGGCGAGCGCGATCGGCGCGAGGATCCCGACGACCTGCACCCACTGCCCGCCGATCCAGACCCGGGTGTCCGGCCGGACCTCGTCGATCCCCAGGGGGTCCGCCGCGGCCGCACCGAGCACCGCCTGCGGTGGCGCATCGGACGCGTCGGCGACCCAGCTCCCGGAGCGGACCGCCCCACCGAGGACCGAGGGGACGTCACCCCACACCGCCGCGGCCCCGATGCCCTTGGTCTCCGCCTCCGGCACGTAGGGGTTCCGGTACACGTTCCCGCCGGGGACGGTGCCGACCGCGGCGGCTGCCCGGACGTCGTCCTGGCGCACGACGGAGTCGAGCGCGGTCGACGGGAGCGGCGGGTTCTCCCCGAACCCCTGCGCCTTCGTGACCGTGAGCACGTTCGTGCCGAGGGCGTCGAGCACCTGGTCGAGCTTCGCCTTGCTCGACGACGAGATCCCGACGACGGCGATCATCGCGGCGATGCCGATCGCGATGCCGAGCGCGGACAGCACGACGCGCCCCGGACGGGTCCGGAGCCCGAACACACCCAGTCGCACCAGGTCGGCGGCGGCGAGTCCGCCGCGGGCGCTCACCGGGCGCCCCGGACGGCGAGCGCGTCGCCGCGCGGACCGCTGCCCCGAGGAGCACTGTTGTGCTCGACGGCCCCGTCCCGCATCCGGACCCGTCGTGGCAGGGACGCGGCGAGGTCCAGGTCGTGGGTGATGACGATCACCGTCGTCCCGCCGTCGTTGAGTTCGCGGAGGAGCTCGAGGACGGCCGATCCGGAGACGCTGTCGAGCGCGCCGGTCGGCTCGTCGGCGAGCAGGATCGTCGGTTCGCTCACGATGGCCCGCGCGATCGCGACCCGCTGCTTCTCGCCACCGGAGAGCTGGTTCGGCCGGTGGTCCACCCGGTGGCCGAGGCCGACCCGGTCGAGTGCCGCGACCGCGCGCTGACGGCGATCCCGACGGCCGGAGCCGGTGTACAGCAGCCCGTCGGCGACGTTCTCCGTCGCGGTTGCGCCGGCCTGCAGGTGGAAGTGCTGGAAGACGAAGCCGATGTGCTCGGCACGCAGCCGGGACAGCGCGTCGTCGGGCATCGTGGCGACGTCGTTCCCGGCGATCGTGATCGACCCGGAACTCGGTCGATCGAGCGTGCCCACGATGTTGAGCATGGTCGACTTGCCCGATCCCGACGGCCCGACCACGGCGACGAGTTCACCGGGATCGACGTCGAGCGACACACCGCGCAGTGCGTGCACGTCGCCGTAGGTCTTCGTCACACCACGCAGTTCCAGGACGGCGCTCATCCGGGCACCACCACGCGGTCACCCTCGGCGACGTCGCCGGTGACGGCCACGCGCCCCCCGGCCGTGAAACCCGGCTCCACCGGGACACGCTTCCGCGTGCCGTCGCGTCGGACGACGTCGACCGCGTAGGCGCCCCGGTCGGACGCGACGAGTGCCGACACCGGGACGGAGAGCACGTTCCGCTCGGTGCTGCCCTCGGCGTCGATCTGCGCCGATGCCGCTGCCGGCAGCCGCCGGTCGCCGGCCTCGAACGACACCGACACGTCGACCTTGCCGCTGGCGTCGTCGGCTGCTGCCGGCTGCACGTCCGCGACCTCGCCACGCATCGGCGCCCCGGCCCCGTTCACCCGGACGGAGACCGCCGTGCCGACGGCGAGACGTTCCGCGTCGCGCTGGGAGACCGTCGCGGTGACGACGCGCTCCGTGCTCGTCACCTGCACGACGTCGCCCGCTGCGGGCTGCCCGAGTCGTCCGTCGACCGACGCGACGCGGACCGCACCGTCGACGAAGGCCACGTCGTCGGCCGTGATCACGCCGGTCACCTCGTGGCCGCGGTCCCGCTGCCAGCGCTCCACGGCTCGCTGGGTCCGTGGTCCGAAGACGTCGTCCCTGGCGACGTCGTAGCCGAGCTCCGCCAGGTTGTCGTTGAGCTGCCGCACGTCGGTGCCCTCGCGTCCGCGTTCGAGCGTCCGCCAGAGCGGCACCGTGCCGTACATCGACCGCACGCCGCGCTCGTCGACCGCGTAGAGGAACTCGTCCCGGTGGACGACCTGGCCGGGCTTCGGCAGCCAGGTGAGCGTGCCCGTCGCTGCGCCCGGGACGCCCGCGGTCGTGCCGTAGCCGAGGGTGCCGGCGAAGACCTTCGAGTCGGTGAGGTCGCCCCTGGTGACGGTCGCCGTCGCCCCGGAACGGACGCTCCGGTCGTCGTTCGACGACGCCGCAGCCGACCCGCCGCGCTGCACGTCGACGATCGCCCAGCTGCCCGCGCCGATCGCGACCGCCGCGATCACGCACGTGGCCAGGACGAGTGCCCTCCTGCGGCCGGTGCCGATGCCGGTCACGGAGCGGCCGTCTCGGCATCGGTGGCGACCTGCTCGTCGCAGGCACGGGCCACGTCGTCGAAGGCGTCCGGGTCGACGGGGCGGTACTGCGCCTTGCCCTCGTCGTCGTCGGGGAAGTCCGGGAAGCCGCCCGCCCGGATGCACTCCGCCGCGGCACGAGCCCGTTCCTCGCTCCCCGCCATCGGCTTCGCCGCCTCACCGGATCCGACGGCACCGTCACCGAGGCACTCCTTGAGGTCCGCCATGTACACGTCGGCGTCGACCCCCTCCGGCGCGCCGAGCTTCGCCTCGCCCTCGGCGCTGTCGGGATCGGCCATGTCGTACCCCTTGTCGCGCATGCACGCTGCGAGCGACGAGCCCTTCTCCGCCGTCCCGGCGGCGGTCGTCGCGTCACGCTCCGGTTCGCCCGCGGAGCACGCGGCGAGCAGTCCGGGGAGCAGCAGCGCGGCTGCCGCGAGGGCGATCAGTGGTCGGGCGGTCCTGGTGGTCCTGGTGGGGTCGGTGATGTTCTGCATGTCACCAGACCATCACGGTCGGTGTTTCGCCGGTGTGAGCCCGTCGGTCACCCCGGCGAGACGCCGACGCGCACGCACAGGCCACCCTCGGGGCGCGCACGGAGGTCGAGACGCCACCCGTGCGCCCGTGCGATCGCCGCGACGATCGAGAGACCGAGACCGCTGTGCCGGTGCGAGCCACCGTCCGGGCCGCGACGGAACGGCTCGGCCAGCGCCGAGACCTCGTCCTCCCGGACGACCGCGCCGGTGTTCTCGACGGTCACGCCGAGCGCGTCGACGCGCAGGCGCACGGACCCGCCGGGGGCGTTGTACTCCACCGCGTTGTCGACGAGGTTCGCCAGGAGCTGCCGCACCAGGACCGGCTCGCCCGTCACGGCGGCAGCCGGACGGTCCGGAGGCTCGGTGTCGGTCACGCAGGTCACCGTCACGTCCGCCAGGCGTGCTGCATCCGCGACCCCACTGGTCACCTCCGCCGCGATCGTCGCCAGGTCGAGCGGCTCACGTCGCGCGTCGAGTCCCCGCTCCGCCTCGGCGAGGACCAGCAGGCTCTCCACGAGGTGCTCGGTGCGCCGGTTCTGGTCGAGGAGCTCCTCGCGCGTGACGGCGACCTCCGCTGCGGAAGCGTCGTCCGGGAGCCCGATCTGGATCGCGGCCCGCTGCACGGCGAGCGGGGTCCGCAGTTCGTGTGACGCCTGCGCGACGAACCGGCGCTGGCTCTCGAAGGCGCCCTCGAGCCGTTCGAGCAACGCGTCGATGGTCCGTGACAAGCGCCTGAGCTCGTCGTCGGGGCCGCCGAGGGCGATCCGCTCGTGCAGGTTCGACGCGGAGATCCGGGTCGTGGCCTCGGTGATACGGTCGATCGGCCGGAGCATCCTCCGGCTCACGAACCACCCCAGCGCGCCGGCGAGCAGGCCGGCCACGACGATGCCGACGGCGGACCACTGCCACTGCAGGGTCGCGACCTCGGCGACGATCGACAGGCGACCGCGGGTGACGATCGCGTCCGGGTCCAGCGGGGTGGCGACCGGACCGCCGGCGCCGGGGTCGATCCCGGCGAACGACCGCTGTGACGCCAGGTTCACGAAGGCGAGCACGGCCGCGGTGAGCACCATCGACGTCACCGCGAACACGAGCGCCGTCCGGGCCCGGATGCTGAGCGACCGGTTCACAGCGCGTAGCCCGCTCCGGGCACCGTCCGGATCGGATCCGGGTCGCCGAGTTTCTTCCGGAGCTTCGACATCGTCACCCGCACCGCCGTGGTGAACGGGTCGATGTTCATGTCCCAGACCTTCTCGAGGAGCTCCTCGGCCGACACGATGCGGCCGTCGGCCCGGAGCAGGACCTCGAGCACGCCGAGCTCCTTCGCGGTCAGGTCGAGCGGGTGCCCGTCCCGCGTGGCCACCCGCCGGTTCGTGTCCACGACGATGCCGTCCCGTTCCAGCACCGGTGCGACCGGGGCGACGGCCCGCCGCCCGAGTGCCCGCACGCGCGCGACGAGCTCGGGGTACTCGAAGGGCTTCGGCAGGTAGTCGTCCGCGCCGAGCTCGAGTCCGTGCACCCGGTCCGTCAGGGCCGTCGCCGCGGTGAGCATCAGGATGCGGGTGAGGCTGCCACGCGCCGCCAGCCGACGAGCGACCTCGTCGCCGTGGACTCCGGGCAGGTCGCGGTCGAGCACGACGACGTCGTAGTCGTTCACCGCGAGCAGCTCGTCCGCGTGGTCGCCGCGGTAGGCCACGTCCACGGCCATGTCCTGCCGGGTGAGGCCCTTGGCGATCAGGTCGGCCAGGGGGATCTCGTCGTCCACCACGAGTACACGCACACCGGTACTCAATGTGATGTACCAGTGTGTCAGCTGTGTGTCAGCGGTCGAACGGCACCTCGCCCGCGTCGCTGACACCGGCGCGCTGCCGGTACGCCAGGTGACCGCCGAGGTACCCGCCCACGCTCACGACGGTCAGGCCGGCGAACCCGAGGAGCTTGCCGGCGCCGTGGTTCCCGCGCTTCCGCTGCAGCCAGGACAGCCCGTAGAGCGAGATGCCCACCCAGTTGACGGCCTGGTGCACCCACCCGGTGCGGAGCTGTTCGCGGTCGAGCTCGGACCAGTCCACGTACCCGGCGACGCTCGCGCTGCCGGAGGACACGAGTCCCACGCCGACCAGGGTCTTCGCGGCCTTCGCGTTGCCCTTCCCGCCGACCAGGTCGAGCACCGCCGCGGAGATCCAGGCACCGAGCGGCACCTGCACCATCAGCGGGTGGATCGGGTGCCCGAACGGGACACCGTGCAGCAGGCGGCGGAGCGATCGGGGTCCGGCGACCGCGTCGACCAGCTTGCGGTCGAAGTCCACGGCCTTGTCGAGGACGCTCGCGCCCTCGATGGAATCGGTGATGCGGCGGAGCGCACGGATCTCGGGCATGCCGTGGACGCTAGGCCGCGAGGCCCGGTGCCGGTCTCAGGAACCAGCACCGGGCCTCCGGACCGAGGTCCGCGTGTCGCCTACTCCTCGACGATCTCCGCCAGCTCGAACGGCTCGACCGTCAGGCCGTCGCCGTCGGCGGCGACGTCCACCCGGGCGGTGTCGCCGTCCCGGACGTCACCGGACAGGATCGCCCGCGCCAGGCGGTCGTCGATCTGCCGCTGCATGAGCCGGCGGAGCGGACGCGCACCGTAGACCGGGTCGTACCCGCGCTCGGCGAGCCATCCGCGGGCCTCCGGCGTGACCGCCAGTTCGAGACGGCGGTCGGTGAGACGCCGTGCGAGCCGGTCCACGTACAGCGACACGATCTGCCCGAGGTCGTCCGCGGTCAGCGCCTGGAACACCACGATGTCGTCGAGCCGGTTGATGAACTCGGGACGGAACGCCTGCTGCACGAGCTCGCGCACGGCGTCTTCCCGTTCGGTGTCCGTCAGGGACATGTCGGTCATGAACTGGGAGCCGAGGTTCGACGTCAGCACCAGGATGGTGTTCCGGAAGTCGACCGTCCGGCCCTGACCGTCCGTGAGCCGTCCGTCGTCGAGGACCTGCAGCAGGACGTCGAAGACCTCCGGGTGCGCCTTCTCGATCTCGTCGAGCAGGATCACGGAGTAGGGCCGACGCCGGACCGCCTCGGTGAGCTGACCACCGGCCTCGTACCCGACGTACCCGGGCGGGGCGCCGATCAGCCGGGACACCGAGTGCTTCTCGCCGTACTCGCTCATGTCGATGCGGACGAGGGCCTTCTCGTCGTCGAACAGGAACTCGGCGAGCGCCTTCGCGAGCTCGGTCTTGCCGACACCGGTCGGCCCGAGGAACAGGAAGGAACCGGTCGGGCGGTCCGGGTCGGAGATGCCCGCGCGGGTGCGGCGGACCGCTTCCGACACGGTGCCGACGGCGGTGCGCTGCCCGATGATCCGGCGGCCGAGCTCGCTCTCGAGGTGCAGGAGCTTCTCGGTCTCACCCTGCAGCAGGCGCCCGAGTGGGATGCCGGTCCACTGCGCGATCACGGCGGCGATGTCCTCGTCGGTGACGCTGTCGTTCACCATCCGGTCGGCCGACTCGGCCTGCTCGGCGGCGGCCAGCTCGGCCTCGATGCGGGGCTTCTCGCCGTACTCCAGACGGGAGACCGTGGCGTAGTCGGCTTCGCGCTGGGCGCGCTGGCTGCGCATGTTGAGGTCGTCGAGCTGCTGCTTGAGCTCACCGATGCGGTTCAGGGACGCCCGCTCGGCCTGCCACCGCGCCTCGAGTTCGCTGAGCCGTTGCTCGCGGGTGCGCAGTTCGTTCCGCAGGGTCTCGAGGCGCGCCTTCGAGGCGTCGTCCTTCTCCTGCTTCAGCGCGAACTCCTCGACACGGAGGCGGTCGACGTTGCGCTTGAGTTCGTCGATCTCGACCGGGCTGGAGTCGATCTCCATGCGCAGGCGGGAGGCGGCTTCGTCGATGAGGTCGATCGCCTTGTCCGGCAGCTGCCGACCGGAGATGTACCGGTTCGACAGGCTCGCCGCCGCAACGAGCGCGCTGTCGTTGATCGTCACCTTGTGGTGCGCCTCGTACCGCTCCTTGAGCCCGCGGAGGATCGCCACGGCGTCCTCGACGCTGGGCTCCCCGACGTAGACCTGCTGGAAGCGGCGCTCGAGTGCGGCGTCCTTCTCGATGTACTCGCGGTACTCGTCGAGGGTCGTCGCGCCGATGAGCCGCAGCTCGCCACGGGCGAGCATCGGCTTGAGCATGTTCGACGCCGCGACGGAACCCTCGCCGCCGCCGGCGCCCATGAGCGTGTGCAGCTCGTCGATGAAGGTGATCACCTGGCCGTCGGACTCGTTGATCTCCTTGAGCACGGCCTTGAGCCGCTCTTCGAACTCACCGCGGTACTTCGCCCCGGCGATGAGCGCGGAGATGTCGAGCGACACGAGCCGCTTGTCCTTGAGCGAGTCGGCGACGTCCCCGGCGACGATGCGCTGCGCGAGTCCCTCGACGACGGCGGTCTTGCCGACGCCGGGCTCGCCGATGAGCACGGGGTTGTTCTTGGTGCGACGGGTCAGCACCTGGCTGACGCGCCGGATCTCGGCGTCGCGGCCGATCACCGGGTCGAGCTTGCCGCTGCGGGCGATCGCCGTGAGGTCGATGCCGTACTGCTCGAGGGCGGTCTTCTGCTGCTCCGCAGAGTCAGGAGCGCCCTGGAGGTTCGCCATGCGTTATGTCCTTTCCTTGCGTTGGTCCGGTACTTGAGTCTACTGCACTCAACTTACGTCGGGTGGGGTGTATTCCGGATTCCGACCGCGCTCACCACGGCTCCTGCGAGGAGCAGCAGCGCCATCACGACCACCGCGCGGTGCAGGCCGGCGACACTCATCTCCCCGCCGAGGACCACCCCGGCCAGCGCCACCATCACCAGGCTCGCGATGCGGGCGATCGCGTTGTTCACCGCGGACCCGACCCCCGCCTCGGTCTCGGGCACCGATCCGAGGACGGCGCTGGTGAGCGGCGTGACCATGAGCGTGATCCCGAGGCCGATGAGCACCAGGCCCGGGAAGACCGCCCACCAGTAGCCGTCCGGTCGGCTGCCGACGGTCACCATCAGCAGGGCGCCGATCGCGGCGATCGCGGGTCCGGCGGCCATGAACCAACGCGGACCGTACCGTCCGGCGAAGCTCCCGACGGTGGTGGACAGCAGCAGGAGCACGACGGTCGGCGGCAGTGTCGCGAGTCCGGCGAGCCAGGCCGGGAAGCCCCAGACCTCCTGCAGGAACAGTGTCACCACGAAGCCGACCATCCCGAGTGCCCCGTAGATCGAGAGCGTGGCGATGTTGCCGACCGCGAAGTTCCGGGCGCGGAACAGTGCGAGCGGCACCAGCGGCGCGCCCGTCGTCCGCGTCACGCGGCGTTCCCACGGCACGAACGCCGCGAGCGCCGCTGCACCCAGGACGAGCGCCGCGACGACGACCGGCGAGCCCCATCCCAGCCGCTCCTGTTCGATGAGTCCGAGGACCACACCCCCGACGCCGACCACGGCCAGCACGGCGCCGACGACGTCCACGCGTGGGCGGTCCCCCGCGACGACGTCACCGGAGATCCGCCGCACCAGGGGGATCGTCACCGCGATGGGGATCGCCGTCAGCACGAAGATCCAGCGCCACCCGATGCCGTCGACGATCAGGCCGCCGACGACGGGCCCGACGATCACGGCGGCGCTCGACCAGGCCGTCCACGACCCGATCGCCTTCGCCTGCGCCGCTCCCCGGTAGGCCGCGATGATGAGCGCCAGCGAGCTCGGGGTGACGAGGGCGCCGCCGACCCCCTGGAGTGCCCTGGCGACGATGAGCACCTCGCCGGTGGGGGCGATCGCGCACACCACGGAGGCGACCCCGAAGACGACGAGTCCCCACTGGATGATCCGCACCCGCCCGAACAGGTCGGAGAGCGACCCGGCGACCAGGATCAGCGACCCGAGCGTCACCAGGTACGCGTCGACGGTCCACTGCTGCACGACGAGCCCACCGCCGAGCTCCTGCCGGATCGCCGGGAGCGCCACGTTCACCACGCTCGAGTCGAGCCCCACGACGAACGACGCCAGGATCGCGACGACGAGCACCACACGGCGGTCGTCCCGGAGCGGCGCGGTGTGGACGGGAGCGGACATGCGCCCATCATGCGCTCTCCGAGCACGCCCCACACGACGAAGCCCCCGTGTGGGATCACGGGGGCTTCCAGCCCGAGGGCTGTGTGACGGGGCGGGACCGGATCAGCTCCGGTGGTCGGTGGTGGCGTTCGGCTGGGCCGAGGGGCCGGGGTTCACGACGGGTGCCTGGTTGACGACCGGCTCGGCCGGGACCGTCGGCGCGGCGGTGTTCTGGACCGTGGTGTCGGTGCCCTTGGCCTTCTTGTCGTCGGTGTCCATCTCCTTCTTGAAGATGTTGATCGACTGGCCGAGCCCCTTCGCGAGGGCCGGGAGCTTGGTCGCACCGAACAGCAGCACGACGATGCCGAGGATGATCAGCAGGTGCACACCGGTGAGGTTTCCGAGCATCATGACTCCTTGATTCTGGAAGTGGTCGCCGTCAGCGGGTCGTCGTCGATCCGCCCGGCGGAAGCCGAGGTCGTCCCATCGTAACTCGCACCGGCCGGGATGCCCAGGCCGGACGCCGGAACCGACACCGTTCGCTCAGGAATTCACCCTCGGTCGTCGAGGACGCGGTCCAGGCTCCACAGTACCGCGGACCCCGTCAGACGCGGGACGTCCGCCTCGGTGACACCGTGCAGCCGGTAGGACACCCGCTCCCCCGGCAGCAGCGTCATGAACCCGCGGTCGACCGTGCCCTCTGGCTGCACCCGGTCCGGCTGCAGCAGGAGGTCCCGCACGAGCGAGTCGGCCTCGACGACCAGGTCCAGCCCGTCGCCGTCCGCCGCCGGGGAGAACGCCGCCCGGTAGTGCGCCGGCTCCCACCGCATGTCCGCGTCCGGCGCCGGGGTCCAGACCGCTCGTCGCCAGTCCATGTCGGCGACGACGAGCTCGGCGGTCGGGTCGCCGACGACGCCGACCGACGCCGGCAGCGCCACGACCGCGACCCCGGCGGCGTCGAGGTGCACGGGGAGCTCGACCTCGGCGAGGGTGCGCCCGGCCATGTCGACCCGGCGGACCCGCACGACGCTGTCCAGGCCGCGCCGCGTGGACCGCACCGCCACCTCGATCGGCGATGCGCCGGACGTGTCGATGACCGCGGTGTCGCCCGCGGCGTCACCCGCGGTGCCGGACCCGACCACGTCGGGGACGGGGAGTGACGCGGTCACCTGCTCCGAGCCTCCCGTCCGTCCCGCGGTGTCCGCGACCGGACCGCCCACCGCGACCCGGACGTCCGACGCCGGTCGGATCGTGACCAGCACGTCGTCGTAGAGGCGACGCAGCTCGTGCGCCAGCGGCTTCAGCCGCCCCGCGGAGTCGATCGCCGACCACGACGAGACCGGCCACAGGTCGTTGAGCTGCCAGACGATGACACCGGTGTTGCGCGGCCAGTGCGTCCGCCAGTGCTCCACGCCGGTCGCGATCGCGCGCGCCTGCTGCAGCTGGGTCAGGTAGTGCCAGCGGTCGAAGTCCGCGTCCCAGCCGGTGCCGAAGCGGGGCGCCAGGCCGGTCGCGAGCTTCTCCATGCCCGATGCGGCCTTCTGGTGGTGGACGACGCCGGGGGACGTCGGCGTCATCGGCTCGTCCGACACGGCGTCGCGCATCGTGCGCCACGCCGGCGGGGCCTGCCAGCCGAACTCGGAGACGAACCGGGGGACGGAATCGCGGTAGTGGTCGTCGGAGAGCCGGTTCCAGACGTCCCAGGAGTGGTGCGTCTCGTGGTCGACGTCGTTCGCGAACAGCGACTCCGAACCCGACCACGGCGACGCCACCGTGTAGAAGCGCGACGGGTCGACGGCGTCGACGATCGTCGGCAGCAGGTCGAGGTAGTAGTCGAGCCCCCATCCCCGCTCGCCGAGGACGTCGCCCCAGCCGTCCGCGTCGTGCAGCCAGATGTTCTCGTTGTTGCCGTTCCACAGCACCAGGGACGGGTGGCGGGACAGCCGTGCGACGTTGTCCCGCGCCTCGGCGACGACCTCGCTGCGGAGCGGCTCGTCCTCGGGGTACGCCGAGCACGCGAAGGGGAAGTCCTGCCAGACGAGCAGCCCGAGCTCGTCACAGACCTCGTAGAAGTCGTGCGACTCGTAGACCCCGCCGCCCCAGACGCGGACCATGTTCGTGTTGAGCGACGCCGCTGCCCGCAGACGGTCCTCGTAGCGGGACCGGTCCACGCGCGAGACGATGACGTCGTCCGGGATCCAGTTCACGCCCCGGACGTCGATGAGCGTGCCGTTGACGTGGACGTTGAACGGCCGGCCGATGTCGTCGACCGCGGTGTCGATCCGCGTCGAGCGGAAGCCGGTCCGGAAGGCCTGCCGGTCGAGGACCTCGCCCTCGACCGTCTGCAGCTCCACGAAGACGTCGTACAGCGGCTGGTCGCCGTAGCCACGCGGCCACCAGAGCCGCGCCTCCGGGATCCGGACCGTGACGACGGTCTCGTCCTCCTTCGGGGTGACCTGCGCGCGCGACCGCTGCCGGGTCTTCGTGCCGTCCGCGGTCTCCCCCGCGACCGTGACGACGAGCACCAGGTCGTCGTCCTCGCCGTCCTGGTCGAGGTCGTTCATGCCGGAGCGCTCGAACGCGATGTGCGCGTCGAGGACGCCCTCGCCGGCCTCGACGTCGACGAGCGGGCGGACGTCGCGGAGCCGGGCGGTGGACCAGCGCTCGATCGCGACGGGACGCCACGGACCGCTCGTGACGGCGGTGAGGCCCCAGTCCCAGCCGAAGTTCGAGGCCATCTTCCGCACGTACGGGAACGGCTCGTCGTAGGGTCCCGGCATCGCGCCCGCGCGGGCGGCGACGCGGCCGGCTTCGCGGTACGGCGACTCGAAGAGGATCTCCAGGTCGCGCTCGGTGCGCGCGTTGCTGCCGTCCGTCACGTCGCGCAGGTCGAAGCGGTAGCGCCGGTGCATGTTCCGGGTCGCGCCGATCTGCACGCCGTCGAGGGTGAGCTCCGTCACGGTGTCGAGGCCGTCGCAGACCAGGTCGACGCGCTCGTGGCCGCGGGGGTCCACGTCCACGGAGCGCCGGTACGTCCAGTCCGTGCGGCCGACCCACTTCGCCGCGTCCTCGTTGCGGTCGAGGGTGGGGTCCGCGAGCAGGCCGGCGCGCTGCAGGTCGGTGTGGACCTGGCCGGGGACCGTGGCGGGGATGCGGGCAGCCGCCTCCGCCGGTGCGCCGGTGGGCGCGGTCTCCTCGACCATCGCCACGGTCCAGGCGTCGCGGAGTTCCTCGCGTTCGAGCGTCATGCGGGTCCTTCTCTGGGCGGGCCGGTCCGTGGTCCACCGTGGTCGGGGCCCGGCCGTCGGTCCGTGCGGGGGCCGGTTCGTACGGCCTGGAGGCACGGCACCGGTCGTCCGGGCGTCGTCGCGTCGCGCGCGCGGGACGTCGGGCGATCCGCGCACGAGGGTGCCCCGCGATGCTAGTACGGGTTGCTTTCCGGAACCCATGCGCGGGTGCGCGTGGCAGGTTGGGGTGGTGATCACCGTCGAACTCGCCAAGACCCTCCGCGACGCGGGACTCCGCTGGAACCCCGCCACCGGCGACCGGTTCGTCATCGACAAGCCCGGCGTCGACGACGACGTGTACACCGTCTCCGAGATGACCGTGGAGCGGCACGACCACCCCAGCGGCACCATCCTCGGGTTCAACGGCACGACCGAGTGGGCGCTCGACTCCGTCACCGCGGCGGAGTCGCTCTGGCTCCCGCGGGAGGACCAGCTCCGGGAGCTCCTCGGGCCGGCGTTCGTCGGGCTGATCCGGGTCGCTGCCGGCGACCGCGTGGTGCACACCGTGACCGCCGTGATCGCCGGGGCGGACCGCTCGTTCGCTGCCGCGGACCCGGCGATCGCGTACGGCGAGGCGCTGGCCGCGTACATCGAGGCGTCCCTGGCCTGACACGCCCGGGCCGGTCCCGGGCTGGGAGGACCCGGAATGCCTGGGAGCCGCTCGGGTGTTGTCTGGGTTCATGACCGTTCCGAACATCACCCTCAACGACGGCAAGACCATCCCGCAGCTCGGCTTCGGTGTGTTCCAGATCGACCCCTCTTCGACGAAGGAAGCGACGCTGACGGCGCTCGAGGTCGGCTACCGCCACATCGACACCGCCGAGATGTACGGCAACGAGAAAGAGGTGGGCGAGGCCATCGCGGAGTCCGGCATCCCCCGGTCCGAGATCTTCGTCACCTCGAAGCTCAACAACGGCTTCCACGCACCCGAAGCGGCGCTGGAGAACGGCAAGAAGTCGGCCGAGCTGCTCGGCGGCTACACCGACCTGTTCCTGATCCACTGGCCGCTCCCCACCGTGTCGGACTTCGTGCCGACGTGGAAGGCCTTCGAGGAGCTCTACGCCGCCGGCACCGCCCGGTCCATCGGTGTCTCGAACTTCAACGCGCACCACCTGCGTCGCCTCATCGCGGAGACCACCGTCACCCCCGCCGTCAACCAGATCGAGGTGCACCCGTACCTCGCGCAGGACGAACTGCGTGCGGTCAACCGCGAGCTCGGCATCGCGACCGAGGCGTGGTCCCCGATCGCGCAGGGCCTCGTGCTCGACGACGCGACGATCACCCGCATCGCCGCGTCCGTCGGGAAGTCCCCCGCGCAGGTCGTCCTCCGCTGGCACATCCAGCGCGGCGACATCGTGTTCCCGAAGTCCGTCACCCGCGCACGCGTCGAGGAGAACTTCGCGATCTTCGACTTCGAGCTCTCGGACGAGGACATGACCGACATCACCACGCTCGACAAGGGCCACCGGACGGGTCCGGACCCGGACACGTTCGACTACGTGCCGGAGTAGGCGGGGGCCGGGCGGGGTCCGTTCCGGTTCCGGTTGTTCGGTCCGTCCCGTTGCTCGTCCTGACGACAAGTGCGCATGCGCCCGCATGCGCACTTGTCGTTTCCACGCGCACGTCACGCGGGCGCCTGTGGACAGGCCGGGAGGCTCGCCCCACTCCCGCCACGATGGGCGCGTGATCCTGCTCCCGGACTGCCCGATCGTGCGCGTCGACGACCGCACGCCGCCGTCCGTCGCGCGGGCCGTGCAGCGCCGTGCCGGCGCCGACCTCGTGCGGATCGGACGCGGACTGTACGTCGACCGCGCGCAGTGGCTCGCGCTCGACGACCGGGCACGGCACCTCGTGCGGGTCCGTGCCGTCCTCCCCCGGCTGCCCGGCGACGCGGTGTTCGCCCACGAGACCGCCCTGCTCCTGCACGGCATCCGGCTGCTCGGTCCCCCGCAGGTCCGTGTCGTGGTCGCCGAACCGTGTCGCACGCGCGTCGACCGGCGCTCCCCGCTCGTCGAGTCGCACCCGATGCCGCCCGGAGCGCTCGACGCCGTCCGCCTCGGCCCGGAGGACGTCCCGGTGCTCGGCCTGGCGGGCGCGGCGGCCGCCACGGCACGGTCGATGCCGTTCCGTGACGCGGTCGTCGTGCTGGACCAGGTGCTCCGCCGAGGGGTTCCCCGCGACGAGATCACCGCGGCCCTGGCACCAGGGTCCCGACGCGGCGCGGCCCGGGCGCACGCCGCACTCGACTTCGCCGATCACCGGTCGGACTCGGTCGGCGAGTCGCTCGCCCGGGTCGTCCTCCACGAGGCCGGAGCCCCGCGGCCGCAGCTCCAGCACGAGTTCCGCTCCCCCGACGGTCTCCGCGCGCTCGTCGACTTCTGGTTCCCGGACCAGGGCGTCGTCGTCGAGTACGACGGCGCCGTGAAGTACCGCGATGCCCGGACGCGCGACGGCCGCACCCCGGAGCAGGTCGTCATCGCCGAGAAGACCCGCGAGGACTGGATCCGCGCGCTCCCCGAGGTCAGAGCCCTCCGTCGGCTGACCTCGCACGACCTGCGCTCGGTGCCGTTCGTGGCGGCGACCCTCCGCGCCGCCGGGGTCCCGACGACCCACTGACGCGCTCGCCAGTCGACCGCGGCCTGTTCCCCGTTGCCCGTTGCCCGTCACTTGTCACCTGTTGCTGCACGCGTTCCCGACGACTGCACGCGCGCCCGCATGCGCACTCGTCGTCTCCGCGCGCAAGTCCGCCGGGGACTGTGACCTCGGCCCGCCTGGCGAGCCGGCTCGTCAGGCCCGGCGGGACGCCGTCACGGTGAACTTGTCCGTGCGGACGACCTGACGGGTCGGTCCGACGACCTTCTCCAGCACGGGCCGGTAGCGCAGGTGCGAGTTCCAGACGCACCACAGTTCGCCGCCGGACTGGAGGATCGTGGCCGCGTTCCGGAACATCGCCTCGGCCGCGTCCGTGCTCACGGTGGTGTCCGCGTGGAACGGCGGGTTGCACAGGACCAGCTGGGCGGACCCCTCGTCGAGTTCGTCACCGGCGTCGCTCCGGACGGTGGTGACGCGGTCGCCGACGCCGTTGCGGTCGGCGGTCGCGCGGGTGCTCGCGACCGCCGCGTGCGAGACGTCGGTCGCGACGACGCGGATCCCCGGCCGTCGCTGGGCGATCGCCGTCGCGATCACGCCGTTCCCGCAGCCGAGGTCGACGGCGACCCTGGCGGTCGGCACGGCGTCGTCCATCGCGTCGAGGAGCACCCGGGTGCCCATGTCCAGGGAGGAACCGGCGAAGACCCCGCCGTGCGCGGCGATGGACATCCCGAGTTCGTCGTTGTGCACCACGCGCGGCCAGGGTGCCGTGATGGCCGCACGGTTCGCGGCCGCGGTCAGGGGGTCCTGCGCGACGAGCAGCCGCGACTTCGCACGCCCGCGGGACGCCACGACCTCGCCGAAGGACCGTCGGAGGACGTCGTTCTGCGACAGGGTCATGAACTTCGTCCGGCCGCCGCAGAGCAGCACGACGTCCGGTGCGGCGAAGCGTGCGACGGCCCTGGCGATCTCGTCGAGGCGGTCCAGGGACTTCGTCAGGCGGAGCAGCACGAGCCGGGCGTCCCGGAACGCGTCCTCGAGGGAGTCCGGGTGGTGGAAACCCCGGTGCCCGAACGTGCCGGCGTTCGCCTGCAGGGCACGCTGCGACACGAGCGAGTCCTGCACGACGCGGACGTTCGTGGCCCCGTGGACCGCGATCACGCCGATCGTGAGGACGCCGCGCTGGTCGTCCACGATCGCGACCGCTCCGGGCTGCCGCAGCGCGTCGCCGTGCACGTGCGGCGCCTCGTCGAGGATGAAGCGGTCGGTGCCGTCGATCGCGAGCAGGTCGGGCCCGTCGTCGTCGGGCGTCCGTCGGAAGAGGTCGGCGAAGTCGAACGCGGGCACCGGTGCAGCGTAGTCGGTCGGGCTCCCGACCGGCGCGGAATCGGTCATCGTGTGATGTGGGCACCCCCGTCCGACACGTGGACGGTCGCCCCGCCGAACGAGTTCCCCCTGACCACGAAGCGGTTGCCCCGATCGCCGAACCGCAACCCGACGCGCACCCGTGGCGTCGTCCGGTCCACGCGGTTGCCCGTGATCCTGCCGTCGTTCGCGGCGGACCGGACGTCGATGGCGACCGCGTCGCCGGAGACGCCGGTGATCCGGTTCCCGCGCACCGTGAGGGCGGCGTTCGAGTGCTCGACCGCGATCGCGTCGTCGACGCTCGACACGATGGTGTTGTCCGCGACGGTGAGGCCGCGCGTCAGCTTCACCAGGATCCCGCCCGCGTCGGTGCCGCCGGCACCGGTGACGGTGTTGCCCGTGACGGATCCCGTTGCCCGCGGTGCAGTCGACCCGACCGTGGTACCGGCTCCACTGACGACGATCCCCGACCCGGCAGCCAGGGCACCGGTCCGCGTGACGCGGTTGCCGGCGATCACGAGGCCGGTCGGTGCGACGTCCGTGGTGCCACGGTCGGTCGCCGACTTGCTCGGGACCGCCGCGATCCCGACCCGGCATCCACTGACGACGTTGTCCCGGATCTCGATCCGGTCACCCGCGTGGGTGTCGATGCCCTCCCACGCCGGGACGCCGCTGACGCGGTTGCGCAGGACCCGGACGCCCGACGACCGCCGGGTGACCGCGGTGCCGGCCGTGGCGTCCCTGGTCACCGTGATGCCGTAGGAGTTCACCTCGTCCGCACGCTGCCGGACGTCCGAGACCACGCTGTCCTGCACCACGGAGTCCGTCACACCGAGCAGGAGCACCCCCGCGTACCCCACCCTGGCGACGGACACGCGCTCGACGACGACACGGTCCGCGTACTCCACGTGGACGCCGTCACGCGGGACGTCCCGCAGGTGACCGCCCGAGATCCGGACGTCGGACAGGGGCGTCGATCGCTTGCCGCGCACGGTGATCGCGTTCGACCGGCCGCCGCTGGGAGCTCCGACCCCGGTGATCTCCGGCGCGACGATCCGGACGTCGGACGCACGCACGACGACGGCGTCCTGGTCCGCGGTCATCCGGATCGCCCCCGCGCCGGTGAACCGGATCGTGACGGCGCGCACGACCGTCAGCGACGTCGATCGCTCGACCGGCTCGCTGATGGTCAGCGTCCCGCCGACCGGCAGCGCGTCGAGCGAGGCCTGCAGCGCATCCGGAGCACCCGTCTCCCCGTCCGCACTCCCACCGCGGCCCCACGTCGCGACCACCACGGCAGCGACGACGCCGACGACACCGGCGGCGGCGGCGATGACGACGGAACGACGCGTCGGGGGCTGTGGTTCATCCATCGCGGTCCTCTTTCCTCGGATATCAGAATACTCGCGCACACGACCCTGGGAAGGGCATACACAAATGGTCGATATCACGGGAATAAGTGCGTTTGTGAATGTTGCATTTCGTACCCACAAGGTCACCTGTATCTGATATCTTCCGTTTCACTCCTCAATTCGACAGAAAGGGCAGCAATGCCGAAGTCGCAATGCACGGGCCGGACGAAACGGACCCTCGGTGCGAGCATGCTCGTACTCACCACGGTGACCGCGAGCCTCACCAGCACCAACGCCTGGGCAGCATCGACCCTCGACGACGCCCAGCTCGTCGGCCCGCTCGTGACGGAGACGTCATCGTTCGAAGGGGCGCTCGCCTTCAGTGCACCGTCAGCGGGACGCGCCGGCCAGCCGGTCCCCGCGAACCGTGCCGCGACCCTGGCCCAGGCACGGGCTGCCGCAGCCAGCTGGTTCGTCCCCGCGGCCGGATCGACGTCGACCGTCCGCCCCCAGTCCGATCCCGGACTCTGCCTGACCGCCGAGAGCCGGTCCATCACCAATTCGTCCCCGGTCACGCTCGAGGACTGTGTCGCCGGCGACCCGGCACAGCTCTTCACCCAGGCGGCCAACACGGGATCGAACAACCCGATCGGCACCGGCATCAAGTCGACGTACAACGACGGCTACCTCGGGCTGTTCAACAAGGACGACGTGATGCGACTCCAGTCCCGGACGGTGGCCGACCGCGTCCCGACGATCGACGAGTTCGTGACCGGGTTCACCGCTCGCGTCGACGGCATCGACGTCCTCGCGCGAGTGGCTCAGATCTCCGGGACGGGGACCCCCGGCGCCACCGTCCTGGTGAACGGCACCACCCCGGTGACCGTCGGAGAGCGAGGGACCTGGTCGACCTCGGTGGGGTCGCTGGTGTTCGGCACGAACCGCATCACGCTCGAACAGTACGAGGGAACGCAGAAGACGGGGGAGACGACGGTCACCGCGGACCTCGTGGCGGCGGCGCTGACGTTCGACGCCACCTTCCCACCGTCCATCGACGCGCCGGTACGCGCATCCGGCCGGGCCCAGCCGGGCGCGGAAGTGCGCCTGTTCGGGCCGGACGACCGTCAGATCGGGTCGACCGTCCGAGCGAACGCCGTCACCGGCGCCTGGGAGACGACGATCCCCGCGCCCGATGCCGGCGGCTCCTACGCCGTGACCGCAGCCCAGTTCCTCAACGAACTCCGTGACTCGGTGCACGACGTCACCAAGGGGGTCGACTACGGCGCCGCGGTGACGGTGACCACGCCCGCGGACGGGTCCGTCCAGCCCGGCGGGTCGCTGCGCATGGAGGGTCGCGGCGAGGCGAACTCGCGCATCGAGGTGCGCGACACGAGCAATGGTGACGTGGTGGTCGGCCGGAGCCAGGACGGGGTGCTCCCGAACGGACGATGGACCGTCGACACCGACGCCCTCGACCGCTCGGAGCACGTGCTCCGCGTCGTGCAGTACTCGAAGGGCGCGAACACCACCATCGCCGAGGTGACGGTCAACCCCGGCTCGACGAGCAAGCTCGCGCCGATCACCCTGGAACAGCCGGACACCGTCACGCCCGGCGTGACGAACACGTTCACCGGCAAGGGCGAGCCGGATGCCTCGTACGAGGTGCTCAACGTGTCGGACACCCCGGTCGTGCCGGGCACGCTGCAGGTCGACCCCGACGGCAACTGGACCTTCGACCGGGTGATCTCCGCCGATGCCCGTGAGTTCCGCTTCAAGATCCGGCAGACCAAGGACGGCATCACCGAGACGTCGGAGCTGTTCGTGCTCCCCGCGAACGAGGGCTTCGCACCCGTGACACTCGACACCCGCACGGTCCGTCCAGGTGAGGTCAACACCTTCACGGGCACCGGCCCGAAGGGCGCCACGTTCGAGGTGCTCAACGCGTCCGGGAACTCCATCGTGCCCGGCCGCTTCCAGATCGGTGACGACGGCGCGTGGTCCTTCGAGCGGATCGTGTCCGCTGGTCAGCGCGACTTCAAGTTCAAGCTGCACATCACGATCAACGGGGCCAGCTACACGACGCCCTTGTTCACCGTGTCGGCGAACACCCGCTGACACGGACCGACCGGCGGGGCAGCCGATCCGACGTCGGCTGCCCCGCCCCCCTCTTCGCCACCTCCAGGAAGGAAGCCATGACCAAGCACCACCGCGCCGGAGCGCCGGCAGCCGTCCTCGTCGCACTGCTCACCGCCGGAGCCCTCACCGCCGGGGCGTCCCCGGCGGCGGCGGCCAGCCCGGATCCCCACCCCGGCGCGCACCAGGGCGCTCGGTCGACCATCACCCCGTACGGCTCGTTCGGGGCGCCGCGCAACGTCCGAGTCTCGGCGAGCGAGAACGGCATGTACATCTACGCGACCCCGGTCTGCAGCGGATGGCGGTCCTGCCGATCATGGGTCCGGATCCCGGCGTTCGGCATCGATCGCAAGGACGTCGACACGACCAACGGCATCCTGGTGCCGTGGCCGTCGAGCTGGCGCGAGGGGGAGACGATCTCGTCCGGGTACGTGCACTCCTACGGGCGTGACGTCTTCGGGAACGGCTGGTACAGCACCGCGACCACGTCGCTCGGGTCGATCACGCGCCCGTACGCGGTCCGGCCGATCACCGCGCGCGTGACGAGTCAGGACGACGGCGTGCGATCCGCATCGGTCACCGGGACCTCGACCCCGAACGCGTCCATCCGCCGGAACGGCACCGTCGTGGCGACCGCGAACGCGAGCGGGACGTGGAGCGCCGTCATCCGCGGGCTCGACGAGGGACGGAACACCCTCACGTTCCAGCAGTACGTCGACAACACCTACCAGGACCAGACCTCCGTGGACGTGGTCTTCGCCCCCAGGCAGCTCCTGACGGGGATCAACGGCACGACGACCACGCTGCCCGCAGGGTCGACAGCCACGGTGTTCGGCCAGCTCCGTGCGGCAGCGGAGATCACGACCCCCGGGGCCGACGCCAGGGTGACGTTCACCGCACCGGCCGGCACCACCTTCCCGAGCGACCTGACGACGGTCCGGGGCCAGCAGCGTCCGGCAACAGGTGGTGACTGGACCGACTTCGCCGCGGACAACCTCGTCGACGGTTCGGTCTCGGCCGACGGTCGATCGGTCACCTTCCGGTGGGCGCCGGGGAACGCCGGCTGGAAGCTCACCGCGGGGCAAGAGGTCCGGTTCGGTGTCCCGGTGCAGAATCCAGGCAACGCCGCCGGCACCGGCGAGCTGCGGATGTCCGTCGCCGGCTCCGCGCCGCAGGGATCGCTCGTAGCGTCCGCGACGACGCCCGTGCGGATCGAGGCCGGCACGCTCTCCCCCGTCACCCGCACCGGGCCCGACACGGTCGCTCCCGGGACGACGAACACCTTCACCGGGGCCGCGACCCCCGGAGCGACGTACCAGGTCGTGAACGCTGCGGGCGAGGTCATCGTCCCCGGTGGCCCGTTCGACGTCGACGACCGCGGCGACTGGTCGTTCACCGCCGAGGTCGCGGCCGGAGCCACGGACTACGCGTTCGCGATCCGGCAGACCGCGTTCGGCCAGACCGAGACGTCACAGCTCTTCCGGGTGCCGGCCGACACCCGGAACTGACACGGCGACCGGGGACCCCGCATGAACCACTTCGTCGTCGCACGAGCCCTCCTCTCCGGATGGTGGATCGTGCTCGCCGTCTCGATCGCCGGCGGCGGCGTCGCGCTCCTGGTGACGAGCACGACACCGCCCACGTTCCGCGCGTCGACGTCGTACTACGTCTCCGTGGCGGGGCAGGAGAGCGCCTCCGCGGGTGAGATCGCGCAGGGGTCCACCGCCGCGCAGCAGAAGATCAAGTCGTACACGGTGCTCGCGTCGTCACCGCGCGTCCTCGAGCAGGTGATCGCCGCGCTGCGGCTCGACACGACCCCCGCGGCGCTCGGACGCCGTGTGACCTCGGTGGTGAGCACCGGGACGGTGATCATCGAGATCTCGGTCACCGACGGCGATGCCCGGGGCGCGGCGCGCATCGCGGCCGCAACGGGTCGGGTCCTCGCCGAGGTCGTCTCCGAGATCGAGCCGAGGACCACTTCCGGCGAACCGTCCGTCCGTCTCGAACGCGTGTCGGAGGCATCGGTCCCGACCGCACCGATCGCCCCGAGGACGTCCGCGGACCTCGCGCTCGGGTTCGCCGCCGGACTGGCATCCGGAACCGGACTCGCGCTCCTCCGCGCCGCGGCCGACACGCGTGTCCGGTCCGCGGAGGACATCGACGCCGACGTCCCGCTGATCGGCGAGATCGGCATGGACCCGGAGGCCTCCCGGCAGCCGCTGATCGCCCGCGACGAGGGCACGACCACCCGTGCGGAGGCGTTCCGCAGCCTCCGCACCAACCTGCAGTTCCTGCGGACCGGCGGGGTGTCCACGATCGCCGTCACGAGCCCGCGTCCTGCCGAGGGCAAGACCACCACGACCCTGAACCTCGCGATTGCCCTGGCCCAGAGCGACGTCCGCACCGTGGTCGTCGACGCGGACCTCCGACGCCCGAACGTCGCGAGCACCCTGGACCTCGAGGGCGCCGTCGGCCTCACCGACCTGCTCGTCGGCCGTGCCGAACTCGACGACGTCCTGCAGGAATGGGGGTTCGACGCGCTCAGCGTGCTCCCCGCGGGGACGATCCCGCCGAACCCGAGCGAACTCATCGGCTCGGCGGCGATGGAACAGGTCATCGCGGACCTCACCGAGCGGTTCGACGTCGTGCTCGTGGACACACCGCCGGTCCTGGCGGTGACCGATGCCGCGCTCGTCAGCACACTCGTCTCCACCACGCTCCTCGTCGCTGCGGCCGGTCAGACCAAGCGCTCGGACGTCCGGCTCGCGGTCACCGCGCTGACCCGTGTCGGCGAGCGGGTCGACGGCGTCGTCCTGACGAAGTCGCGACGACCGGTGGCCGACGGCTACTACGCACGCCCCGGCACCACCACGTCCGCGCCGATCGCCCTCAGGACCACATCGTGAAGCGCGCGCTCGATGCCATCGGGGCAGCGCTCGCCCTCGTCGGCCTGTCCCCACTGCTCATCGGGCTCGCGGTGCTCGTCGGGGTGCGCCTCGGCCGCCCCGTGCTCTTCCGCCAGGACCGGCCCGGACTGCACGGCACGACGTTCACCATCGTCAAGTTCCGCACCATGCTCGAACCAGCAGCAGACGCCGGCACCGTCGACGACGCCGATCGCCTCACCCCCTTCGGCTGCTGGCTCCGCTCGACGAGCCTCGACGAGCTGCCGAGCCTCTGGAACGTACTCGTCGGCGAGATGAGCTTCGTGGGGCCGCGGCCGAGCCTCTGCCGCTACCTCGACCTCTACACACCCGAGCAGCACCGGCGACACGACGTCCGCCCCGGCCTCACGGGGCTCGCGCAGGTCCGGGGTCGCAACGCGCTGCCGTGGCCGGATCGGCTGCGTTCGGACCTCGAGTACGTGGACACCAGGTCGCTCGCCCTCGACGCCCGCATCCTGCTGCGGACGATCGGGGTCGTGCTCCGCCGCGAGGGCATCACGACGCCGGGCCACGCGACGAGCGAGGCGTTCACCGGGACGAGCACGTGATGCCCGGGCAGCGCATCGTGTGGATCGTCAACCACTACGCCCACCACCACGAGCGGGACGGTCGCGCCACTCGTCACCAGCTGCTCGCGGAGCACCTCGGCGCCCACGGCTGGCGCACCGTCGTCGTCGCCGCCGGAACCGACCACCCCACCGGACGAGCACACATGCGACGAGGCCGCCTCCGCGAGCGGTGGGTGGGCGCCGGCTACGAGTTCTGCTGGCTCCGCGGTGTCGACCACCGCGGCGCCGGACTCCGGCGCACCACCAGGCGCCTCGCCGACATCGTGTCCTTCACGCTCCTGCTCCTCCTCCCCGGCACGCTCCGTAGGCTCCCCCGACCGGACGTCGTGGTCGGGAGCTCGTTCCACCCGCTCGCCGCCTGGGCCGCGTCGGTCCTGGCCAGCCGGTTCCGCGTGCCGTTCGTGTTCGAGCCCCGCGACCTGTGGCCGGAGTCCGCGATCGGGCTCGCCGGGCTCGCCGAACGCCATCCGCTCGTCCGGGTGCTCCGGTCGGTCGAACGGCGCACCGTCGACCGTGCCGCGCACCTCGTGTCCCCCCTCGACGGCGTCGGCAGGTACTACGCCGAGCGCGGCCAGCCCCGGACGTTCACGTGGGTACCGAACGGCGTACGGACCGACGAGACCGACGAGACCGACGAGACCAGCACAGCCGACGAGACCAGCACAGGAGCCGACGCACCCGGCGCCGATGGGTCCGCTCCGTTCACGATCGCGTACATCGGGTCGATGGGCCCGGCGAACGCCCTCGAGACCCTCCTCGACGCCTTCGTCCTCGCAGCGGGCCGTGCCCACGCCGCCGGCGGACCGCAGCTCCGACTCCGCATGGTCGGGGACGGCGCCGACGTGGGCGCACTCCGGGAACGCGTGTCGAGCCTCCCGTCCGCCCCCGACGTGATCTGGGACGGACGCGTGCCGCAGGACCAGGCCCGCCGCATCGGCCAGCAGGCCGACTGCCTCGCCGTCACGATGCACGACCTGCCGCTCTACCGGTACGGGGTCTCGATGAACAAGCAGTACGAGTACATGCTCACCGGGCGGCCGCTGCTGGTCGCCGCTCCGGTGCCTCTGGCGCCGGTCGCCGCGGCGCGCTGCGGGCTGCAGGTCGCCCCGGACGACCCGGCCGCGCTCGCGGAGGGCATGCTGGCGCTGGCCGCCATGCCGGCTCCGGACCGCGACGCCATGGGCGCGCGCGGTCGCGCGCACGTCCTCCGCGACAACGACTACCGGGCGCTCGCCGGCCGGTACGCCGGCGCGCTCGACGCCGCGGCGAGCGCCGCATGACGCCGGACATCGTGCACGTCTCGAGCGCCCATCCGTGGGTGGACAACCGCGTGCACCTCCGCGAAGCCGCTGCGGCGGCGGATGCCGGGTACCGCGTGCAGTTGATCGCGGTCGACTGCGCACTCGACGCTCCGCCCACCGCCGTGGAGGTCGTCCGGATCCCGCGTCGGCGCCGCCTCCGACGCATGCTCGTCTCCACGACGCAAGCGCTCGTGCTGGCGCTGCGGTCGCGGGCGCGGCTCGTCCATCTCCACGACCCGGAACTCATCTGGACCATCCCCGTGCTCCGCGCCGCTGGCCGGATCGTGGTGTACGACGCGCACGAGGACCTGCCCGACCAGATCTGGGGCAAGGACTACCTGTCGTACCGGCAGCGGGCGGTCCTCTCGGCCCTGTCGCACGGCCTGCTCCGGCTCGCCGGCACCGCGGACCGCGTCGTCACCGCGACCGAGTGGACCGGCCGCCGGTTCCCGGCGGCGCGGCGGATCGCGATCCACAACTACCCGTTGCGGCGCGCGGCCGACGATGCGCAGACCGGACTGGAGGCTCGGCCCACCGTGGTCGCGCACGTCGGCGTCCTGAGTCACGACCGTGGGATCGACGTGGTCGCGGCCGTCCCGGGCCAGCCGGACTTCCCGCCGGGCTGGCGGATCGAACTCGTGGGGGCGATCGACGCCGCCACCGACACGACGGCGCTCCGCGACGCCGAGTCGAGCGGCCGGCTCCGCCACGGCGGGGTCGTCGGCCCGATGCAGGCGCGCGACCTGCTGCTCGGCGCGCGGATCGGCGTCATCCCCTTCCGGCGGACGCCCGTCACGGACCAGATCTTCCCGACGAAGCTGTTCGAGTACCTCGCGGCGAGCCTCGCCGTGATCGCGACGGACACCCCGCTGCTGCGGATGCTGCTCGATGGCTCCGACTGCGTCACCTTCGTGCCCCCGGACGACCCCGCCGCGATCGCCGGTGCCGTGCGCCGCTACGCCGAGGATCCGGGCCTGCTGCTCCGGCACGGCGCGGAGGCGCGGCGAGTGGCGCAGCGGTTCCGGTGGCACCGTGAGGCTGCTCGCCTCGTCGCGATGTACGACGAGCTCCTGCCGTGCGTGCGTCGCTGACGGCGGCTGAGCGGTCGCTCCTCGTCGCGCTGCTCCGCCGCGTGGTCGTGGTGTGCGTCGCGGTCGCGGTGCTCGGGGTCACGACCGACTGGATCGCGGCGAACCTGGTGGCGCCGCTGTTCTCGTACAGCGGGTTCACGCACGTCGACGCACCGTGGCAGCTCCGGGTGGTGGTGACCGCCCTGACCGCGGCCGTCGCCCTGGCGCTGCCCGCCGTCGTGCGCAGGCCGTCGCACGTGGTGCTCTGGACGATCTTCGTGGTGTGCGTCGCACCGACCATGCTGATGAGCCCCTCGACCGGGTACCTGCCGACCGACACCGCCCTCGCACTGAGTGCCGCGGTCGGGGTGTCGTTCGCGCTGGTCTGCATCGCGACGCCGCGGGCACCGGCCCCACCGGCGGTGAGCGGCGTCGACCGGATCCCGTTCGGGGCGCGCGGCATCGACCGCGGGGCACTGACCTGGACGGTGTGCGGCGTGTACTCGGCGGCGACCTACGGCGTGATGGTCGCGACCGTCGGGCTGCAGGTCCGCTTCCTCGCGCTCGACGACATCTACGACGTGCGCGCCGAGTACGCAGCGGACGTCGGCACGGGCGGGACGCTCGGCTACCTGCTCACCGGGCAGGCGTACGTGATCAACCCGCTCGTGCTCGCCCGCGGACTCGCACGACGGCGTCCGAGCCTGGTCGCCGCCGCGGTCGTCGGGCAGTTCCTGCTGTACTCGAGCACCGGGTTCAAGGCCGTGCTCTTCTCGTTCGTCGCCGTGCTCGGCATGGCCGTCCTCTTCCGGGGTCGGACCGCGCGCGGATCGACCCCGCTCCTGGTCGCACCGATCGCCATCATGATCGTGTCCGCCGTCGCCGACGAGGTCCAGGGCGGGATCACGTGGACGTCGGTGTTCACGCGACGGTTCATGCTCACGCCAGGACTCCTCAGCTCGGTGTACGTGCAGTACTTCTCGGACAACCCCGTCGCCGGGTACGGGTACTCGTTCCTCCGGGCCTGGGTGGACTACCCGTACGACCTGCCGCCACCGAAGCGCATCGCGGACTTCCTCGTGCCGGGGTCGACGGGCTACGCGAACGCCAACCTGTTCGCCGACGGGTTCGCGAACCTCGGGTGGGCGGGCATCCCGGTGGCGGCGGCAGCGCTGCTGCTGTGGCTCCGGGGGCTCGACCTCGCCGCCCGGGGACTGCCGCTCCGGGTGGCGGCGATGGCGGTCGTGATGCCGAGCATCATGCTGAGCAACACGTCGATCTTCACGGCGATGCTCTCGCACGGGTTGCTCGTCGGGACGATCGTGCTCGCGATCGCCCCGCGGAGCGGG
This sequence comes from Curtobacterium sp. NPDC090223, assembly GCF_044746585.1. NCBI lineage: Bacteria > Bacillati > Actinomycetota > Actinomycetes > Micrococcales > Microbacteriaceae > Curtobacterium > Curtobacterium sp. NPDC090223. The sequence continues at coordinate 231,458 of NZ_JBIVCN010000002.1, forward strand.
TGGGACCGCACGCACGGGGCCGGCCGCGCGGACGGGGTTGGGCGCGCGCACGGGGTTGGGCGCTCGGCCGGGGTTGGGCGCGCGCCCTGCGCCGCCGGGGCCGCGCCGGTCGGGCGTCCGGACGTCGCTCCGCCGGTGGCGCCTCACTCCTCTCGGTAGCGCGTCACCGCCCCGCCCGTCGCCACGACGGGCGTCGTCGTGGCCCGCCAGTCGTTCGCGACCAGCACCACGTCGTTGTCGGCCTGTCGGCACTGCACGCCGTACACCGGCGGAGCGGTCGCACCCGCGGTGTACCGGTTGTCGAGCAGGACGACCGTGTTCACCGTCGCCCGGACGTCGACGGCGACCGACGTGGCGGTCCCCTGCGGTCGGAGGCCGGCCACCACGTTGCCGATCAGCGTGAGGTCCTCGTTGGAGTGGTAGAGCGAGACACCCCGTCGGACGCCGTCGGTGCACCGGTTGTGCGCGAGCACGACGCCGCGGGTCAGGTAGACGAGGATCCCCGCGTCACGATCACCATCGCCGTACCCGGTCACGGTGTTCCGGAGCACGATCCCGGTCGCGCGCTCCGCGGCCGACCCCACGGTCTCGCCCGCACCGCGCACGACGATGCCCGAGCCCGGCCCCTGCGTCGAGCGCGAGACGACGTTGTCGACCACCGAGCAGTCGAGCGGCGCGTACTTCGTCGCCGATGCGTCGGCCTCGTCCTTCGACGGCACCACGGCGATGCCGACCCGGCAGTCCTCGACACGGTTCCGGACGATCGCGATGGACGAGCCGCCGTGTGTGTCGATGCCCTCCCAGTGCGGGACGCCCGAGACGTGGTTGTCGGCGATCAGGATCCGGCTGCTCCGCGGGGAGTCGTCGAGCCCGGTCGTCGTGGCGCGGACCGCCTCGATGCCGTACGAGTTCGGGTACGGCGCCGGCTGGGTCACACGGCGGATGCGGTTCCCGGTGACGGAACCGCGGACGCACGAGAACATGAGCACCCCGGCGTACCCGACGTCCGCGATGTCACAGTCGTCGACCACGAACCCGTCGCAGTGTTCGAGCAGGACACCGTCGTGCGGGAACCCGTGGATGCGTGCACGCGTGACGTGCACGTCCCGCAGGGGCGCCTTCGCCGTGCCCGTCGCGCGGACGCCCCGGCCGAGGCCCGAGTGCTCCGCGCCGGGACCGTCGAGCACGGCGTCGACGACGCGCACCAGGCTCGACCGGATGTGCACGAGGTCGATGTCCCGGTCCGTGGCAACGGATCCCCCAGCGAACCGGAGCGTCAGCGGTTGGTCGACGACCAGTGGTTCCGCGAGCGTCCACCGACGCGTCACGTCGACGACGGCGTGCGGGCGGGCTTGGTCGAGGACGTCCTGCAGCCGTGTCGCGTCGATGTCCGAGGCGGACCGTGGCGCCGACGTCGGCGGCGGCACGGACGCAGCCCGGGCGGAGGGCGTGCGTCCGATCAACACCGCGCCGGGAGCCGCTGCCGCGCCGAACAGCGCCGCGCGCCGGGTCAGGGTGTGGGTGGCGTCACCGATGCGCATCGTCGGACCCCGTCCGTCCGTCGCACCGGGCCGTGCACTGGTCCGAGTCCGTCAGTCGCGGACGGACCGGGTCGCGGCGACCACCAGCCCGAGCATCACGAGGTAGGCCGCGATCATCGCGCCGGAGAGCCCCGCCAGCATCACGGGCACGGGCGCACCGAGCAGCGTCGGCACGACCACCGCACCGGACGTCAGGACCAAGCGTCCGGCGTCCCAGGCGAGTTGCGAGGACTGTCGACCGAGCATCCCGAGTACCTGGCTCACGGGCGACACCGCGACCTGCAGCGCGAACGCCGGCGCCAGGATGCGGGCGTACTCGCCCGACCGTGTCCAGTCCGGCCCGAACACCGCACCGAACACCGACGGCCCGGACACGATCACGACGACGGTCGCAGCAGCCCCGAGCACCAGCAGACGACCCACGACCCGCCGGAGCGGATCTCGTACCGACGCTCCGGCGCGGATCCGCCGTCCCATCGCCCCGGCGACCGTCTGCGCGACGGCGTCCGCGAGCATCCCGACCGGTGAGCCGAGGACCCGCATCGTCAGGGCCACCAGTCCCGCCGCCGCACTGCCGTGCGCCGCGGCGATGAGCACCCCCGGTGCCTGCTGCCCGACGACGTTGAGCATGGAGGACCACGGGGTGATCCAGAGGAAGCGCCGGTGCACCGACAGCACGGCCCGGACGGAGCACGGTGACGGGCTGGCTCGGAGCGACGCCGGACGGAACATCCCGAGCAGTGCCGCGAGTCGCCCGGCAGCCAGTCCACCGGCGAGCCCGAGGGCTCCGGTCGAGGCCATCACGAGGTTCCACGCGGTCTGCCCCACGCCCTGGCACACGTTCCGGATCGCGATCGAGCCGTGACGCTGGGCCCGGGCGAGCACTGCGGTGGCCACCCGGTGGAGTCCGACCACCCCGGTCGAGACCGGGACGATCCACCAAAGGTCGGCGAACGTCGGCGCCGAGAACTGTGCAGCGAGCGCATCGCGCGCGAGCCAGGTGGCCACTGCCGTCGCACCACTGACGAACGCCGTCGAGACGATGCCGATCAGCACGAGCGGGCGCATCGTGGCGTCCTGCGCCACGGGGAGTGCGCGATCGGTCCCCATGGTCGCTCCCGCTCCGAGCACGGAAGCGATCGCGGTGACGACGGCGAGCACGCCGAAATCCGTCGGGGCGTACAGCCGGGTCAACAGCGGCGAGACGACGATGACCAGGCCCTGGCCGAGCAGCGTCCCGAACAGGATCGTGAGGATCGCCCGCGTGGGTCGGGGTCGGGGTCGGGGTCGGCGCACGGTACCCGCCGTTCGTGAGGTTCAAGGGCCAGTGAGCGGTCACTTGGATACTACATTCTGGTCGGCGTCCGACGACGAACTGGGAAGGTACCCGTCGAACGGTGCCGCACCGCAGAGCCGTCGGTAGACCCGGAGCAGCTCGGGCGCTTCGTGGTCCCACCGGAAGCGCGCATCGACCAGCGCACGGCCGGCGCGCCCGTGCGCGTCGAGCAGATCGGGATCGGCGGAGTACCGCTGCAGTGCCCGGACGACGGCGTCTGGATCGCCCGCGGGCACCCAGGTCACGCACTCGGCGTCGTCCAGGAGTTCCCGCCAGTACGGGACGTCCGTCGCGATCACCGCGAGGCCGGCAGCCAGGTACTCGAAGAGCTTGGTGGGGATGGACGACGCGTAGGCGACCGTCGGCAGCAGGGGCAGCAGTCCGACCCGCGCGGTCTGCAGCAGGTCCCGTGCCCGGTCCGGCGGGAGGACGCCGCGGTGGTCGATCCGACCGGTGCCGCAGAGGGCATCGAACGCGCGGCGATCCACCGCCCCGTCGATCGGCCCGGCCGTGCACACGCGCCACCCCGACGGCAGCGCCGGCGACCCGGCGACGCCGCTGACGACGCCGATGCCGCGGTCATGACTCAGCGCCCCGAGGTAGACCGCGATCGGCGGACGTCCGGACGCATCCGCCAGGGTGGCGTCCGACTCCCGGAGCACCGGCAGGTTCTGCACGACCGTCGTGCGAGCAGCCGGGAACCGCAACGCGATGGTCGGGGTCGCGGCGACGACGGCGTCCGCGTGGGCGGCCAGCCGGACGACGCCACGGGCGACCGGGACAGCGACCCTGCGGATCCGCCCGAGGTACTCCTTGCCGGCGACCTGCGCCGGCAGGTCTTCGTGCGCGTCGTACACGACGCGGCGCCGCGCGAGGCGGAGGAGCGGGACGGCCCACGCCAGCTCCGGATCGTGCAGGTGGACGACGTGTGCCCGGGACGACAACGCGGCGAGCACCGCCTGGACGGTCGAGACGACCAGGCGTCCGGGCCGCCCGCGCCGCGGAAGGCGTCGGACCCACACGCCGCTCCGCTCGTCCGGGCGATCCCAGTCGGCCGGAGCCCGCTCGGCGCTGCCACCGCCGGTGTCGACCGCCACGAGCGCCGTCCGGTACCCGGCGTGTGCCGCGGTCGTGGCCGCCCGGGTGTGGATCCGGTTGTCGGTCCAGGGGTGTGCGCTCGATACGTGGACGATGTCGAACGGGCGAGGGCGGGAGTGCATGCTGCGACGCTAGGTGCCTCCGCGCGCAGATCACCAGTTCTTCACATGTTGCATTCCATCACGGGCGCTGCACGGGGCGAACCGGAGGAGCGCCGATCGACCCGACCGTCGTCGACGGCCAGCGCGCCGTGTCGATGACCCGCCGCCCGTCCAGCAGTGTGCGCACGCCGGGGAACGAGTCCTCGCCGAGCGTCGCGTACTCCGCGTGGTCCGCCTGCACGATCACCGCCTCCACCGGCGCGCCCGCGCGGTGCGGGACCAGCCCGAGGCCGACCAGCTCGGCGTCCGTGTACAGCGGGTCGGACACGGACGCGAGGGCACCCCGCGCGCGCAGAGCCACGACCGTGCCGAAGACCCCCGAGAAGGCCGTCTCCTGCACACCCCCGCGGTACGACGCCCCCAGCACGACCACCCGTTCACCGGCGAGGTCACCGTGCAACCGTTCCAGCACGTCGACGGCGTGTTCGGGCATCGCCGCGTTGCGCCGGCGAGCGGTCGACACGACCGAGGCATCCGGGTCGTTCCAGAGGTAGAGCTGCGGGTACACCGGGATGCAGTGCCCACCGACCGCGATGCCGGGGCGGTGGAGATGGCTGTACGGCTGCGAGTTGCACGCGTCGATCACGACGTCGACGTCGATGCCGTTCCGTCCCGCGAACACCGCGAACTCGTTCGCCAGGGCGATGTTGACGTCGCGGTACGTGGTCTCCGCGAGCTTGGCGAGCTCGGCCGCCTCTGCGGTCCCGAGGTCCCAGACGCCGTTCGGACGCCCGAGGTCCGGCCGGTCGTCGAACTGCAGCACGCGCTCGTAGAACGCCCGAGCCCGGTCCGCGCCACGCGCCGACAGCCCGCCGACGAGTTTCGGGTACCGACGGAGGTCCGCGAACACCCGGCCGGTCAGGACTCGTTCCGGCGAGAAGACGACGTCGAAGTCGTCCCCCTGCACCAGCCCGGACGCGGCCTCGAGGCGAGGTACCCACCGGTGACGCGTCGTGCCGACCGGCAGCGTGGTCTCGTAGGCGACGAGGGTCCCCGGCGCGAGTGCGCGGCCGACCGACTCGGTCGCCGCGTCCATCGCCCGGAAGTCCGGCTCGCCGTCCCCCGTCACGACGAGCGGGACGACGACCACCACCACCTCGGCGTCCTCGATCGCGCACGCCGGGTCACACGTCGCCCGCAACGCCCCGGCCCCGACCGCGGCCGTCAGGGCTTCGCCCAGACCGTGCTCGCCCGGGAACGGCTCGTGCCCCGCGTTCACGGCGTCGACGACCCGCTGGTCGACGTCCAGGCCGGTCACCCGCACCCCCGAGGACGCGTACTGCACCGCCAGCGGCAGGCCGATCTTGCCGAGCCCGACCACGGCGACCCTCATGCCGTCACCTCGACGGTCCTGCGGGTCCGGGCGGACTCGAGCACCGCTTCGGCGATCCGCACGATCCCGAGCCCCTCGCGGAGCGACACGATGTCCGTCGGCTTCCCGAGCACGGCGTCACGGAATGCCTCGTGCTCGACGACGAGCGGCTCGCGCTTCTGGATCGCGAACCGCGTGCTCGGCCCCTCGGCGACACCGCGGAAGGCAGCCACCTGGTCCCACCCGGTCGTGACGGTGCCGTTCTCGTGGAAGGTCAGGTCAGCACTCACCGTGTCCGCGACGAACGTGCCGTGCTCACCGGTGACCACGACGGCGCGCTCCTTGAACGGCGTCAGCCAGTTCACCAGGTGGGTCGTCAGCGTGCCGTCCTCCAGTTCGCCCGTCACGGTGACCAGGTCCTCGTGGGGACGCCCGCTCCTGTGGCACGCCAACGCGGCGAGCCGGGCGAAGGGCGACCGCGCGAGCCACGTCGTGACGTCGATGTCGTGCGTCGCGAGGTCCTTGACCACGCCCACGTCCGCGATGCGTGCCGGGAACGGGCCCTGCCGTCGCGTCGCGATCTGGTAGACCTCGCCGAGCTGCCCGTCGTCGAGCCGCCTGCGCAGCTCCTGGAGTGCGGGGTTGTAGCGCTCGACGTGGCCGACCGCGCCGACGAGTCCTGCGCTCGCGAACGCGGCGACCAGTCGTGCCGCGCCGGCGGCGGACGAGGCGACCGGCTTCTCGATCAGCGCGTGCACGCCCGCTTCCGCGAGCCGGATGGCGACGGGTTCGTGGGCGGCGGTCGGCACCGCGACGACCGCGGCGTCCAGCCCGAGGTCGAGCAACTCCGCCACGGAGGCGACGACCGGCGCCCCGCCAGCGGCTCCGTGCACGTCACCGAGCGCGTCGGCCGCGCCCACGAGCTCGACACCGCCGAGGTCGCGCAGGACCCTGGCGTGGTGCCGGCCCATCATGCCGAGGCCGACGACGCCGACGCGCAGCGACCGCGTCACCGGGAGCCCCCGGCCGCGGCGAGCGTGTTCACGGCGGCCACGATCCGGTCGAGCTCACGGAGGGTGAGCGTGGGGTAGACCGGCAGGGCGATCACCTCTGCGGCGGCACGGTCGGTCTCGTGCAGGTCGGATCCGCACACCGCGGCGTCGGCGAACGACGGCAGACGGTGCACCGGTGTCGGGTAGTAGACGCCTGCACCGATCCCGTACTCGTCGCGGAGCGCGTCCACGAAGCCGTCGCGGTCGTCCGGCACCCGGATGACGTACTGGTGGAACACGTGCTCCGCCTCGGCGTGCACGATCGGCGTGACGACGCCGCGGATTTCTCCGTCGAGGTACGCCGCGTTCGCCTGCCGCTGCGCGGTCCATGCGCGCACCTTGCGCACCTGCACCCTGCCGATCGCGGCGTGCAGGTCGGACATCCGCGCGTTGAACCCGACGATCTCGTTCGCGTACCGCTCAGCCATCCCCTGGTTGCGGAGCAGCCGGAGCACGCGCTCCGACGACGGTGACGCCGTCGCGACCATGCCGCCTTCCGCCGCCGTCATGTTCTTGGTCGGGTAGAGGCTGAACGCCCCGGCATCCCCGAAGGTCCCGACGCGCCGGCCGGCCCACCGTGCGCCGTGCGCCTGCGCGGCGTCCTCGACCACCAGCAGGTCGTGCTCCCTGGCGACGGCCGCGATCGCCGTCATGTCAGCGGGGTGTCCGTAGAGGTGGACGGGGACGATCGCCCGCGTCCGCGCGGTCACCGCACGCTGTAGTGCCGTCGGCGCGACGCAGAACGAGTCCGGATCCACGTCCACGAAGACGGGTGTCGCGCCGACGAGCCGGACCGCGTTCGCCGTGGCCGCGAACGTGAACGACGGCACGAGGACCTCGTCCCCCGTCCGACGCCGAGCGCGATGAGTGCCAGGTGCAGTGCCGCCGTGCCGCTGTTCACCGCGACCACCGGCCGCCTGTCGAGGAGCGTGGTGCTGAACTCCCGCTCGAACGCCGCGACCTCGGGGCCCTGGGTCAGACGACCGCTCGCCAGGACGGCGTCGACGGCGCGGCGCTCCTCGACGCCGATGAGCGGCCGTGCGGCCGGGATCACGTCGACCGTCTCGACGCTCATCGCAGCAGTCCGACCACGTCGCCGTGGACCGTGTAGCGCTCACCGGTGCGCGGGCACACCAGGGCGTCTGTGCCCTCGACCAACCGGACACCGCTGCGGCCGACCCAACCGATCCGGCGCGCGGGCACCCCCGCGACCAGTGCGTGGTCCGGGACGTCCCTCGTGACCACGGCGCCGGCTGCGACCATCGCCCATCGCCCGATCCGGACCGGGGCGACGCACACCGCCCCCGCGCCGACCGACGCACCGTCGTCGATCACGACCGCTGATGCCTGCCAGTCGTCTCCGGACTTGACCGTGCCGTCCGGGAGGACCGCTCGCGGCACCGTGTCGTTCGTCAACACCACGCCGGGGCCGACGAACACCCCGTCACCGAGGACCGCAGGACCGTAGACCAGGGCGGCGTTCTGGATCTTGCACCGCACACCGATGCGGACGCCGCGCCCGATCGTGACGCCACGGCCGACGACGGACTCCGCACCGACGACCGCGTCCGCCTCGACGTGACTGCCGTCCCAGACCCGGACGCCCGGGCCGATCGAGGCGGTGGGCGCTATCGCCGCGGCTTGTGACGCCGTCGGACCCCGTCCCGGTTGGTGTTCGCACATGTGCATGTCCCCGCTTCCCACGACGGCCCCTGCCGTCGTGGGAAGCGTATCGGGAACCAGTACTTCAGTACCAGATTTTCGTATTTTGCATACGGAACGCTTCGGACTTCACGTCGGTCCGGGGAGTTCGTCGTGGTCGGGCGCTCAGATCCCGGTCAGCGCGGCCCGCGGTAGAGCACGATCTGGGTGTTCCGCTGCGGCCGTGCACCGGCTCGCAGGGAGACCGCCGCTCCCGTCGTGGTGGCCGCGAACACCCGGGCGCCCGGCCGGTTGATGAGCTGGTCGGCCAGGGCCGTCTCGAGCTCACGCACCCGGTCGCGCAGTTCCTTGTTCTCGTTCTCGAGCTCGAGCACCCGCCGGATCCCCTCCAGCGACACCCCCTCGGAACCGAGTCGCGCGATCTCGCGCAGCTGCGCGATGTCGCGCATCGAGTACCGGCGGGACCCGCCTCGGGTCCGCCCCGGCACGACCAGGCCGAGCCGGTCGTACTGCCGCAGCGTCTGCGGGTGCATCTCGGCCAGTTCCGCCGCGACCGCGATCGCGAAGACGGGCGAGTTCTCGTCCATGTCGGTCATCGAGTGCTCCTTCCGTCGTCCGCGTGGTCTGGAAACAGCCTGGAGGCTCGGGTCGGCTTCCTGACGGAGCCGCGCCGAGCCTCCAGGCCGGGTCTACTGCATGTGTGCGCAGCGTCAGCTGCGCGCCTTGGCGAGGAGGTCCTCGCGGGGGTTCTCGTCCGGCAGGGCCGCCGCGAGTGCCTCGACGGCTTCCTTCGCCTTGTCCGACAGGTGCGACGGCACCGCCACCTGGACGGTGGCGAGCAGGTCGCCCGTTCCGTTCTTGGTCGCGACGCCTCGTCCCTTGACGCGCAGGACACGACCGGAGGGCGTGCCGGGCGCGACCCGGAGCTTGACGGGGTCGCCGCCGAGGGTGGGCACCTGGATGGTCGCGCCGAGCGCTGCCTCCACGAACGTCACGGGGACGTCCAGGCGCAGGTTCTGCCCGTCGCGCTCGAACACCGGGTGCTTGCGGACGTGCACGGTCACCACCAGGTCACCGGACTCGCCGCCGTCTGGCGAGGGTTCACCGCGACCGCGGAGCCGGATCTTCTGGCCGTCCGCGACCCCCGCGGGGATCCGGACGTTGACCGGACGGCCGTTGCCCTGCGACAGCTTGACGGTGTCGCCGGCGATGGCCGTCGTGAAGTCGAGCGTCGTCGTCGCGGTGACGTCGCGCCCCTTCGTCGGACCGCCGAAGCCGCGGTAGCCGCCGGAGGGCTGACCGAAGCCGCCCCCGGCACCGCCGCCGAACATGCCGCCGAGGATGTCCTCGAAGCCGCCACCGCCACCCTGGCCGAAGCGGACACGCTGTCCGCCACCGCCCTGCTGGCCGAACATCCCTCCGAAGACGTCCTCGAAGCCGCCACCCTGGCCTCCGCCGCCCGCCGTGAAGCGAGCGCCGGAGCCCATGGCGCGGACCTGGTCGTACTCGGCACGCTGCTCCTTGTCGGAGAGCACTGAGTACGCCTCGCTGATCTCCTTGAAGCGGTTCTCGGCCGCGGTGTCACCCGGGTTGGAGTCCGGGTGGAACTGCCGCGCGAGCTTCCGGTAGGTCTTCTTCAATTCGGCTTCGGACGCGTCCTTGGACACGCCGAGGACCTTGTAGAAGTCCTTGTCGAACCAGTCCTGACTGGCCACGGATACCTACCTTCCTGCCCGGATCAGGCCGGGACCGCCACCGCGACCTTGGCCGCACGGAGGACACGCTCACCGAGCTTGTAGCCCGGCTCGACGACGTCCGCCACGGTCTGGCCGGTGGCGCCCGGTGTCGGGAGCTGCACGATCGCCTCGTGGATGTTCGGGTCGAAGGCTTCACCCTTCTCGCCGATCTGCTCCAGCTTGAACTTGCCGAAGCCGCCACGGATCTTCTGCGCGATGACCAGCATCGGACCTTCGGCGAGGTCGCCGTGTGCCTCGGCGCGGGTCAGGTCGTCGAGGGCCGGCAGGAGTGCGCGCACCACCTCGGCGATCGCGACCTCTCGGTTGGCCTCACGGTCGCGCTCGACGCGCTTCCGGAAGTTCACCAGCTCGGCCTGCGCACGGAGCATGTCCGCCCGCATCTCGGCGACGAGGTCGCGGTCGGCCGTGGACAGCTTGTCCTCGGCCATGCCGCGGGCCGCGTCGGCGAGCAGCGCTTCGTCCTCGGGGCTGAGGTCGTTCGCCGCGTCGGTCGGCACCTCGACGTCGGGGCCTTCGGCCTCGATCAGGTCCTCGGGCTCCGCCGCGTTCGTGGCGTCGCCCTCGACCTGGGGCTCCTCGTTGTTCTCGACGTTGTCGTCGTTCGTGGAGTCCGTCATCGGCTACTTCTTGTCGTTCTCGTCGTCGTCCACGACCTCGGCGTCGACGATGTCCTCGTCGTCGGCCGGCTGCTCGTCCGTGGGCTGGTCGCCACCGGCGGCCGCACCCGCGTCCTGCTGCGCGTAGATCGCCTGGCCGAGCTTGCCCTGCGACTCGTTGAGCTTGTCGAAGGCGGTCTTGACGGCGTCCTCGTCCTCACCAGCAAGGGCGGACTTCAGGGCGTCGACGTCGGCCTGCACCTCGGACTTGACGTCGGCGGGGAGCTTCTCGTCGTTCTCCTTGATGAGCTTCTCGATCGAGTAGACGAGCTGCTCGGCCTGGTTGCGACGCTCGTTGGCCTCGCGACGGGCCTTGTCCTCGGCCGCGTGCTCCTCGGCTTCGCGGACCATGCGCTCGATGTCCTCCTTCGGCAGCGAGGAGCCGCCGGAGATGACCATCGACTGCTCCTTGCCGGTGCCCTTGTCCTTCGCGGACACGTGCACGATGCCGTTGGCGTCGATGTCGAAGGTGACCTCGACCTGCGGGACGCCACGGGGAGCCGGCGCGATGCCGGTGAGCTCGAACGTGCCGAGCGGCTTGTTGTCGCGGGTGAACTCGCGCTCGCCCTGGAAGACCTGGATCGCGACCGACGGCTGGTTGTCGTCAGCGGTCGTGAAGGTCTCGCTCCGCTTGGTCGGGATCGCGGTGTTGCGGTCGATGAGCTTCGTCATCAGGCCGCCCTTGGTCTCGATGCCGAGCGACAGCGGGGTGACGTCGATGAGCAGGACGTCCTTGCGCTCCCCCTTCAGCACGCCGGCCTGCAGTGCGGCGCCGACGGCGACGACCTCGTCCGGGTTGACGCCCTGGTTCGGCGACTTGCCACCGGTCAGCGACTTGACGACCTCGGCCACGGCGGGCATGCGGGTCGAGCCGCCGACGAGGACCACGTGCGCGATGTCGTTGACCGACACGCCCGCTTCCTTGATGACGTCGTTGAACGGCTTCTTGGTGCGGTCGAGCAGGTCGGAGGTCATCTGCTCGAACTGGGCGCGCGAGATGGTCTCGTCCAGGTTCAGCGGGCCGTCGGCCGTCAGCGTGAGGTACGGCAGCTGGATGCTGGCGCTCAGCTGGCTCGAGAGCTCCTTCTTGGCCTGCTCAGCGGCTTCCTTGAGACGCTGCTTGGCGATCTTGTCCGTGGACAGGTCGACGCCGTGCTCGTCCTTGAACTTCTTGATCAGGTAGTCGACGATGCGCTGGTCCCAGTCGTCACCACCGAGGCGGTTGTCACCGGAGGTCGCACGGACCTGGATCGTGGAGAAGTCGTCGTCCTTGCCCACCTCGAGCAGGGAGACGTCGAACGTACCGCCACCGAGGTCGAAGACCAGGATGAGCTCGTCTTCCTTGCCCTTGTCGAGGCCGTAGGCCAGCGCGGCCGCGGTCGGCTCGTTGATGATGCGGAGGACGTTGAGCCCGGCGATCTCACCGGCGTCCTTGGTGGCCTGGCGCTCGGCGTCGTTGAAGTACGCCGGCACGGTGATGACCGCGTCGGTGACGTCTTCGCCGAGGTACTGCTCGGCGTCGCGCTTGAGCTTGCCGAGGATGCGCGCCGAGATCTCCTGCGGCGTGTACTTCTTGCCGTCGATGTCCGTCGTCCAGTCGGTGCCGATGTGGCGCTTGACGCTGGCGATGGTGCGGTCGACGTTCGTGACGGCCTGGCGCTTGGCGGTCTCGCCGACCAGGACCTCGCCGTCCTTCGTGAACGCGACGATCGACGGCGTGGTGCGCATGCCCTCGGCGTTCGCGATGACCGTGGGCTCGCCGCCTTCGAGAACGGAGACGACGGAGTTGGTGGTTCCGAGGTCGATGCCTACTGCACGTCCCATGTGTTGGTGCTCCTTCTGTTGGTGCGGATGCTGCTGAAGTCTGCGGACTTGCGTCCGATGGACTCAACTCTACTCCGGACTGGAGGCACGTCAACTCCGGGAGCTGAAAGTTGCGTCTGAGTGACGCAACTTCGGCTAGTCTCGACCCCGTGCGATGGAGTCGAGTGAACTGGCCGTCAGTGGGCTACGTGTCGCTCGAGGACTTCGAGGGCAAGACCGACCACCTCGCCCGGCTGGTGCAGGACGCACCCCCGCCGGTCGCCGCCCTCGCCACGGTCCGGTGGACCGACTCCCGCATCGCCAGGTGGACGGTCGAGGCCGGCCACCGGCACCAGGCGCCCGCGGATGATGACACCGCGGCCCTGCCCGATCACGGCGAACCGGACCCCGTGGTCCTGCACGCGGACGTGCTGGTCCGCAACGACGAGGTGCTGGACACTCCCGAAGGGCTCTGGCGCCGCTGGAACCACGCCCGCGTCCGTGTCCGCTTCGACGACGCCGTGATCGAGCCGCCGCTCCTCGACGCAGCGACCCTCCTCGCCGGTGACGCGCATGTCATCCGCGGTGAGATCGAGCACGCGGGTCGGGACGCCTGGGAGCTCCGGCTCCTCGTCTCCCCCATCGGCGAGGTCGCGATCCGCTTCACGGACGTCACGATCGAGGTCCGCAGCGTCAACGAACAAGACTTCACCGACCTCGAGTCGCGTCCGGCACGCGGCTGGCACGGCCCGGTGCCGGACGGCTGGGTGGAGTGGGCGGACGAGGTGGTCCGCGCCGCAGCGCACGGCGACCTGGGCGGCCTGCACCTCGCCGACGACGCCAGCGACGTCGACGACCTGGACCCGCGGTGGGGCTTCGCCCCGCTGCACGCCGCGGCCTGGTTCGACCGGCCGGAGATGCTCGAGGAGCTCATCGGCCGCGGAGCCTCCCTCGAGCTGCTCGACGTCGAGGGCCGCACACCGCTGACGCTGGCCATCGACCGCGACGCGCGTCGTGCCGTCGCGGTCCTCGTCGCTGCCGGCGCGGACCTGGAGGCCCGGGACACCGACGGCAACACGCCGATCGTCCGCGCTGCATGGGGTGGCCACGCGGCCATCGTGCGTGCCCTCGCCGAGGCGAGTGCGGACCCCGGTGTGCGCGGGTCGCGCGGCGCGACGCTGCTCATCGCCGCGGTCGACTCCGGGGACGTCGACACGGTGCGTGCCGCGCTCGACCTCGACGTGGACCGGGACGCCCAGGACGACGAGGGCTCGACCGCCGCAGACCGCGCCGACCTGCTCCGTGAGCCGACCGTGGCCCAGGTCCTCGCGGACGGAGCCTGACCACACCGGCTTGTCGATATTCCTGTTCTGGATGCAGTACATCGGTTACTGTCCAGCACATGGGTTCCTCGACGACGCGATCACGCTTCCTGACCGTCCTCGCCACCACGCTCGTCGTGGCAGCCGCCGGCGGACTCGCCGCTGCGAGCCCGGCACGTGCAGCGGCAGACATCCCGAACGACGCTGGCGGCTCGGTCCTGGCCGGCCCGTTCGCCTACCCGCCGATCGACAAGAAGGTGTCCGGCACCGCGACGACCGTCACCGTCACCGCGACGCCCGAGTGCCAAGAGGCCATCCGCTGCGAGGTCACCGCCGCCGGTGTGACGCCGAGCAGCAGGGAACTCCGCCCCCTGGCGATCGGGACCCAGCCCTGGCCGTCCTGGGTGCAACCCGGCGAGTACATGACGGTCCGCTTCACCTCGGTCGCGTACGGCCGGAACGGCGGCCGGGTGGAGCGGTGGGGCGGCGGCGATCCGTACGTGGGTCGCCCGGGCCCCGCGCGGACGAAGCTGATCGCCGAGATCCGATCGGTCGACCTCATCTCGAGGTCCGCGGTCATCGCCGGCACGGCGACGAAGGGTGCTCGCGTGTCGATCGGCGGTCAGGAGACGGCCGTCGACACGACCACCGGAACGTGGTCCATCACGGTCGCCGGGCTGTCCATCGGCACGAACCCGCTCATCGCGATCCAGAAGATCAACGGCGTCGAGTACGACCGGGTGCCCCTGAGGGTCGTGCTGGACCCGCCGGCGCTCGACCCGGTCACGGTGACCGGTCCGGCAACCGTGCAGCCGGGTTTCGAGAACCGGTTCACGGGCACCGCGACACCCCACGCGACGTTCCGTGTCCTCGATGCCGCCGGCGATCCGATCACCCCAGGCGCACACGCCGTGCTGGCCGACGGCACGTGGGCGTTCGCCCTGACCGTCCCGGCAGGCGTGACGGAGTTCCGGTTCGCCATCGAGCAGACCGCGAACGGGCGGACCGAGACGAGCCGGCTGTTCACGATCCCGGCGGACACCAGGAGCGCGCCGGCTGCCCGGTGACGGGCAGCCGGCGGGTCAGGACTCCAGCGCGTTCGCCTTCGCGACTCCGCCGTACCAGTGCGCGGACGGCTTCGGGGTGCGCTCGAACGTCACCGGGTCCCAGGACACCAGCCCGAACGTCGGCCGGAAGCCGGACGCCCACTCGTAGTTGTCCAGGAGCGACCAGTGCTGGTACCCGAGGACCTCGATGCCGTCCTCGATGCAGCGGTGGATCCCCTCCAGGGCGCCCTGCGTGTACGCCCGGCGACGGGTGTCGTCCGCGGTCGCGATGCCGTTCTCGGTGATCATCAGCGGCACGTGGCCGGAGAGCTCCCACGCGCTGCGGAGTCCGTCGGCGGAGGCCTCCGGGTAGAACTCCCAGCCGGTCAGGGTGGTCTCGACGTCGTCGGCGACGGGGAGCGGACCGTTCGGCCCGATGAACGTGCGCGTGTACGCCTGCACGCCGAGGAAGTCGTCGCCGGCGGCGTTCTCCAGGTACCAGTCGTCGCGCGGGTACCCGTACTCGCGGAGCATCTCGTCCGCACCGGGCTCGCCGTTCGAGCGGAACGCCTGGGTCGCGACGGTCCACCCGGACCGGAGGCCGGACACCTGTCCCAGCACCGCTCGCGACCGCTGGTGGCTGGCCAGCAGGGCGTCGGCGACGCCGAGGTCCGGGTTCGGCAGGCCGTAGGCCACCAGGTTCCGGGCGTCCTCGCCTCCGGCGAGCATCGCCGCGATGTTCGGCTCGTTGATGGTGCAGACGTAGCGGACGCCGTCCGAGACGACGGGGAGCGCGGCCTCGGTGTAGCGGGCGAACAGGTCCGCTGCGTCGGGGGCGCGCCAGAAGCCGTCGCGCTCGAACCAGCGCGGCACCGTGAAGTGCATGAGCGTGACGATGGGCTCGATGCCGAACTCGTGGCACGTCTCGACCATGCGCCGGTAGTGGTCGATCTCGGCGCGGCTGACGAACCCGCGCTCGGGCTCGATGCGCGCCCACTCGATGCTGAACCGGTAGGAGTTCAGCCCGAGCTCGGCCGCGATGCGGATGTCCTCGCGGTACCGGTGGTAGCTGTCCGCGGCGTCGCCGGAGGGCTCGACGATGGTGGTGTCCGGCTCGTGCTCGTGCACCCACCAGTTGCTGTTGACGTTGTTGCCCTCGATCTGGTGTGCGGCGGTCGCCGCGCCCCAGAGGAAGCCGTCGGGGAAGCTGAGCGTGGTGATGATGGTGCCTTTCAGTGCTGTGCCAGGAACCGGTCGAAGACCTCGATGGTCCCGGCGGGGTTCTCGACCTGTGGGCCGTGGTAGCTGTGCGGGATGACGACGTACTCGGCGCCGGTGTCCTCGGCCATCTGCCGCTGCCACGGGATCGGCCACGCGGTGTCCCACTCCCCGTGCGTGACGAGGACGGGGAGCCCGGTCGCGCGGAGCTCGTCCGAGGTGTCGGTGTGGTCCTCGAGGATGTGTCCGCCGGCGACGACGCTCAGCGGGCTGGTGGCCCCGAACCGGTCGCGGACCATCCGGACGTCGTCGGGCAGCTCCTCGTCGGGGCGGTGTGCCCAGAGCGGGTTCGTGGCGTCGAACAGCTGGCGCAGGTCCCCGGCGGTGTCGTGCAGGATCGTCAGCTCCGCGACCTTGCGGTAGGGCCAGCCGTACGGACCGGAGCAGAACTGCACGACGTCGCGGAACGCAGATGGGTCCTGGATCGCGGCGGCGCGGACGATCACCCCGCCGAGCGAGTGACCGATGAGGTGGACGGGGGCACCGTCGTCGAGGAGCCTCGCGACCCGGACGACGTCCGCGGCCTCTTCCTCGAGCGTGTGGTCCCGCGGCGCGTCGGGTGCCGCCGAGTCCGCCTGGCCGCGCCGGCTGATGGCGACGGCGGTCCAGCCGGCGTCGCGGAGGAGCGGCATGAAGGTGCGCCAGTCCTCCTTCGAGCCGGTGTACCCGGGCACGACCAGCACGACGCCCTTGCTCTCACCCTCGGGGACGACGCGGTAGGCGGTCAGGCGGCCGACGGGGACGTCGATGCCGACGACGTCGACGCCCTCGGGCGTGGGCAGGTGGCCGAACGGCGGGACGGTGGGGAACGCGTGCAGGTTCATGCGGTCAGCCTTCTCCGCGGGTTGGGCACCGCGTCCAGCAGGTCGATCGTGTAGCTGTCCTGCGGGTGCTGCAGCACGTCCGCGGTCCGGCCCCGCTCCACCACGGCGCCGTCGTGGAGCACCATGATGTCGTCGGTGATGAGCCGGGCGCTCAACAGGTCGTGCGTGATGTAGAGGAGCGAGACGCCCCACTGCTCGCGCAGGTCCTCGAGGAGCGCGAGCACCCCGGCGCGGAGCGTCACGTCGAGCATCGACACCGGCTCGTCCGCGATGATCACCTGCGGGTCGCTCGCGAGCGCCCGGGCGATCACGACGCGCTGCCGCTGCCCGCCGGAGAGCTGGTGCGGGAGCTTCTGCGCGAACTGCTCCACCGGGGACAGGCCGACGGTCTCGAGGAGTTCGAGCACCCGACGTCGGGCGTCCTTCCCGCGCAGGCCCGTGTAGTTCACGACCGGGCGGGTGAGCGTGTACTCGACGGTGTGCAGCGGGTTGAGCGCCGCGTACGGGTCCTGGAACACCATCTGCACCTCGGAGCGCAGGTCCCGCAGGCCGCGGCGCCCGAGCTTCGCGACGTCGAGGTCACCGAAGCGGACCGTGCCCGACGTCGGCTTCTCGACGCCCGTGAGCATCTTCGCGATCGTCGACTTGCCGGAACCCGACTGGCCGACGAGCGCGAGAGACTGCCCCGGCTCGAGCGTGAACGACACGTCAAGGACGGCGCGGACCGGGTCCTCGCCACGACGCGGCGGGGCGTAGGTCTTCACCAGGCCCTCGACGACGATCGGGTTCTTCGCGGCCGTGCGCTCGCGCGTCCCGACGGTCGCGTGCGAGGTCGTCGTCTCCTGCCGGCTGGCACCGGACGCCCCGCGGAGGGAGCGGTCCGGGAACCCGGGCAGCGAGACGACCTCGGCGCGCGGGTCCGCGTAGTGCGAGAGCAGCATCTGCGTGTACTCGTCCTGCGGGTCGCGCAGGATGTCGCGGGAACCACCGTCCTCGACGATCCGGCCCTCGTGCATCACCAGGACGCGCTCGGTGGCCTCGAGCACGATGCCGAGGTCGTGGGAGATGAGCACGGCGGTGAACCCCTCGGACCGCTGCAGCTCGATGATGGTGTCCATCACCGCGTGCTGCACCAGGACGTCGAGCGCCGTGGTCGGCTCGTCGAACACCATGAGCTGCGGCTCGAGGGACAGCGCCAGTGCGATCGAGACGCGCTGCCGCATGCCGCCGGAGAGCTCGCCCGGGTACCGGGCCAGCATCGAGTCGGGCAGCTTGACCTTGCCGACGAGCTCCCGCATCCGGCTGTCCCAGCGCTCGCGCGGGACGTGACCGTGGGCCTTGAAGATGTCGATGAAGTGGTTCCGGACGGTGCGCACCGGGTTGAGCGCGTTCATGCCGGACTGCAGGACCATGGCGAAGCCGCCCTGGCGCTGCTGCCGGAGCGCTTCCTCGTCGAGGTCGCGGATGTCCTTGCCCGCGAAGACGATGCTGCCGCCGTTGGTCCGGGCCGGCGGCTTCTGCAGTCGGGTCAGCGCGTAGCCGAGCGTCGACTTGCCGGAGCCGGACTCACCGACCAGACCGACGAACTCGCCCTTCTTCAGGGAGAACGACACGTGGTCGACCGCTTGGACCGCGGTCTGGCCGGCCGACTCGTAGACGACCGACAGGTCGCGGACGTCGAGGAGGACGTCCGCAGCCTGCGGGGCGGAGTCGGGCCGGGCCTCCAGGGTGGATTCAGGCATTCTTTCGCTCCTTACGGGGCCGCGCGCCCTCGCGCAGTCGCGGGTTGGACACGGCGTCGACGCCGAAGTTAATCAGGGTCAGGCTCATCGCGAGGAGCGCGATGCAGAGACCCGGTGCGAACAGCAGGATCCACTGACCGGTGAGCAGCGCGTTGGAGTTCTGCGCCCAGTAGAGGATCGTGCCCCAGCTGACGATCGAGGAGTCGCCGAGGCCGAGGAACTCCAGGCCGGCCTCTGCCAGGATCGCGCTCGTCGCGGCACCGAAGAACGAGCCGACGATGAGCGAGGTCATGTTCGGCAGGATCTCGCGGAACACGATGCGGGTCGCGCCCTCACCGGAGAACTGCGCTGCCGTCACGAAGTCGCGACCGCGCAGCGACTGCGTCTGGGAGCGGAGCACGCGAGCGCCCCACGCCCAGCCGGTCACCACGATGACCGCGATGATGACGGCGATGCCGCCGTTCTGCAGGTAGGCCGCGATGACGATCATCAGGGGCAGGCCCGGGATGACGAGGAACAGGTTCACGATGAACCCGATGACCTCGGCGATCCAGCCGCGGACGTAGCCCCAGCTGAGGCCGATCGCGACGGCGACGAGCGTGGACAGGATGCCCGCGACCGCGCCGACCAGGACCGAGATCCTGGCGCCGTAGATGATCTGGGAGAGGACGTCCTCGCCGGCGGCGGTCGTCCCCATCCAGTGGGCGGCGGTCGCGTCGGCGGACCGGGCGAAGCCGTTCTGGCTCGCGCCGTACGGGGCGAGGAGGGGCGCGAAGACCGCCACGATCACGAAGACCGCGAGGATGATGATGCCGATCCGGGCCTTGGTGTTGCCCCAGACGACGCCGAACTGGCGGGCTGCACTCTTCCACCGTGACGGTGCTTGGGCTTCTTCTTGGGTACGTACTGCGATCGTGGTCATCGACGCGTCCTCGGGTCCAGGATGCCGTAGAGGACATCCACGATGAAGTTGGCGATGAGCACCGACACGGTGATCATCAGGAACAGTGCCTGCATGAGCGGGTAGTCCTGCCCGATGACGGCGTTGAACAGCAGGTAGCCGATGCCCGGGTACCCGAACACCTGCTCGACGAGCACCGAGCCGCCGACGACACCACCGAGGGCCAGACCGAAGCCGGTCAGGTTCGGCAGGATCGCGTTGCGGGCGGCGTACCGGACGGCGACCGTGCGACCACGGAGGCCGTTCGCCTCGGCGAAGGTCACGTAGTCGTCGCCGAGGGTGTTGATCATCGCGTTGCGCATGCCGATGATCCAGCCACCGAGGCTCGTCACGAGGATCGTCACGGCCGGCAGGATCGCGTGCTGGAGTGCGTCACCGATGAACGCTCCACTGAGCCCGGGGGTCGTCGTCGCGGAGTACGCGCCGGTGGTCGGGAACCAGTGCAGGACGTAGCCGAGGAAGAACAGCAGCAGGAGCGCCGTCCAGAAGTACGGGAACGTCGACATGAACGAGCCGGACAGCGTCGGCAGCGAGTCGAGCCAGGTGCCGCGCTTCCACGCGGCGCCGACGCCGATCAGGGTGCCGAGCACGAACGCGATGATCGTGACCAGGCCGACCAGGATGAGCGTGTACGGCAGTGCCCTGGCGACGAGGTCCCCGACGTTCTGCGGGTAGAACGTGTAGCTCACGCCGAAGTCGAGCGTCACGACCTGGTGCAGGTAGCTGACGTACTGGTCCCAGAGGTTGCCGGTCGGGACGCCGAGCTGGGCCTCGATGGCCTTCTTGGTGGCGTCCGTGACCGGGCCGTTCTGGCTGAGCTTCGCCAGGGCGGCGTCGGTCGGGCTGCCCGGCATGAGGCGCGGGAGCACGAAGTTCAGCGTGATCGCGGCCCAGAGGGTCAGGACGAAGAGGACGAGTTTCTGGAGGATGTACTTCACTTGGCTTCGTCCTGTTCCTTCAGGATCTCCTGGCCGGCGGCGCTGTCGCGCAGACGCAGCTTGGAGAAGATGAGCAGCGGAGCCGAGTCGTAGTTCTGCGGCGCCATGTACGGGTCGTCCGCACTCGGCCAGCCGACGAACTTGCTCGTGTTGAACAGACCCCAGAGGCCGCCGTAGTACATGCCGATGACGGGCAGGTCGTCGTAGACGATCTCCTGCAGCTGGTCCAGGATCTCCTGCTGCTTCGCGGTGTCCGTCGTCGCCTTGTACTCGTCGAGGAGCTTCTGCGTGTCGGCGTTCTTGTACCGCTCGTAGTTGTTCACCGTCGACTTGCCGACCGGCTGGTAGAAGTCGGAGCTCAGCAGGGAGTTGAACGCCTGGTAGACGTCGCCGTTGCCCATGCCACCCATCGCCATGTCGAAGGTGCCGTTGTTGATGTTCTGCTGGTACCCGGCGGGCTGCGGTGCGCTGATCGTGACCTTGATGCCGATGGCCGTCAGGTTGCGGCGGACCTCTTGTGCGGCGCGGAGCCAGTCGGAGTAGCCGTTCGCGGTCATGATGTTGATCTCGAGCTGCTTGCCGTCCTTGACGATCTTGCCGCCCTGGACCGTGTAGCCGGACTTCTCGAAGGCGGCGATCGCGGCCTTCGTGTCCTGCGTGACGACGCCGCTGTTCGGGATCTGCTCGTTCACGTACTGCTCCTGGTTCGGCAGGATCAGCCCGGTCTGCGCCGCGGCCTTGAGGTTGCCCTCGGTCGCGGTCTCGGCGATGTCGTCGCGGTTCAGCGCGAGCGAGATGCCACGGCGGACGTTGACGTCGTTGTAGGGCGCCTTCGTCAGGTTCGGGATCAGGCCGATCACACCCCCCGGCGGGAACCAGTACGTGTTCGTCTTCGACGCGGCGCCCCACGTGCCCTGGACGTCGGAGATGAACGCGTACGCCCAGTCGTAGCCGCGTGTGACCGTGTCGAGCTGCGTGTTGGTCGCCGGCAGGATGAGGTGCTTGATGGCGATCTTGTCGGCCTGCCAGTAGGACTTGTTCTTG
The DNA here is from genome assembly GCF_044746585.1 of Curtobacterium sp. NPDC090223. Classification (NCBI taxonomy): domain Bacteria; kingdom Bacillati; phylum Actinomycetota; class Actinomycetes; order Micrococcales; family Microbacteriaceae; genus Curtobacterium; species Curtobacterium sp. NPDC090223. The sequence continues at coordinate 252,991 of NZ_JBIVCN010000002.1, forward strand.
TCCATCGAGTACTGCTGGTCGGTGTAGTTGCCGAGCACGAACGGGCCGGTGCCGACCGGGTTCGGGTCGCGGTAGGTCGTCGGGTCCTTGACGTCCTTCCAGTGCTGCTCACCGAGGATGTACGTCTGCCCGATGATCGTCAGGCTCGGGACGTCGTCCGACTTCAGGTGGAAGACGACGTGCTGCCCCTGCTGCTCGATGCTGGCGATGTGCTGCCAGGCGCCCTTGACGTCCATCGCGGGGAACTTCTTCAGCAGGTCGAACGTGAAGACCACGTCCTTCGCGCTGAACGCGTCGCCGTTGGACCACTTGACGCCGCTGCGGATCGTCATGTCGATCGTCTTGGCGTCCGGCTGCGTCCACGAGCTCGCGAGCCACGGGTTGCGCTTGCCGTCGAGGGGGTTCACCTCGATGAGGGGCTCGTACATCCACTTCGACGCCGTGCGGGCGTTGGCGATGTACGGGTTGAAGTTGCGGTCGAACAGCGGGTTGCCGTGGTCCGCGTTGATGAGCATCGTGTCCTTGCCGATGCTCGGGTCCGGCTGGGACCGGACCTGGATGCTGCAGCCGGTGGCCGTGAGGGCCACGACGGCGAGCCCGGCGAGGGCCGCCATCAGGCGTCCGCGCCGGCCGCGGCGTGAGCCGGGGACGCGCGGGGAGCGCGTGCGCTGTGGGGGAAGCGTCATTGCTCGGTCGACCTCCGTGTCGAGTGGGTACCGGGACAATGTATGCGCTTACATCGCGCATTGCAACTGGGCGCCGGGCGCGGTGTGCGGGCGGGGGCCTTTGCGGGCGGTCGGGCCTTTGCGGCAGGGGCGGGCGGGGGCCTTTGCGGGCGGGCGGTGGCCCGACGGTACGACTGACCACGCGCGATCCTTCCCATCGCGCCCGCTGTGGGAAGAGGAAACGCGCGTAGGTGGTCGGAAGTTCTGACCTCCTACGCGCGAAACAACTCACCACACGTCGGCGAGCGCCCGCGCGCCCGCCCGCGCCGCGCTACAGCGCCGGGGGGCAGCTCTCCCGCAGGAGCACCTCGACGGGGAGCCGCATCGCGCGCGGCGGGCCCTCGGTGCGCTCGAGCCGGTCGACGATCGCCGCGACCGCCGCACGCCCGAGCTCCCCCATCGGCTGGTGCACGGTCGTCAGGCGCGGCGACGAGAACCGCCCCGCGTCGATGCCGTCGAAGCCGGTCACGACGACGTCCTCCGGCACGCGCAACCCCCGCGCCGCGATCGCGTCGAGCACCCCGAGCGCCGACTGGTCGTTCGAGCACACGATCGCCCGCGGTGCGGCGTCGGCGAGCAGGGCCGTCGCGAGCTCCCGCGCCCGGACCCGGCCGAAGTCGCCGTGCACGGTCCGGACCGACGACGCGGCGACACCGTGGTCCGCCAGCGCCGCGGCGAACCCCGTGGCCCGCTCCATGTCGTCCGGCGAGTCGATCGGCCCGGCGACGTACGCGATCGAGCGGATGCCCAGCCGGCCGATCACGTGGGACGCCAGCGTGCGCATGCCCGCGGCGTTGTCCACGCTGACCGAGTCGAAGCCGTGCGAGCGCCGGTCGTCGGCGAGCACCACCACGGGGATCCGGCGGGCGACGTGTTCGAGCAACTCGTCGGGCACGGTCTGGGCCAGGACCGCGAGTCCGTCCACGCGGCCGGCGACGTCGTTGACGATGACGTCTCGGGAGGGACCCCGCCCGGCGGCGACCATGAGGGCGAGGCCGCGCTGCCACGCCTCGGTCTCGGCGCCGCGCAGGACCTCGTCGAAGTACAGGTTCGAGGCGAACGGCTGCGTCACGTGCCGACGGTCGTCGACCACACGGACCCCGCCGTCCGTCACGAGCCCCGGTCGTTCGTCGGGGACCACGTCGAACCCCGGCAGCAGCAGTCCGATGACGCCGGTGCGCTTCCCCGCGAGCGCCCTGGCGTTGCCCGACGGCACGTACCCGAGCGTCCGGATCGCGGCCTGGACGCGGTCCCGCGTGCCCTCCCGGACGGCGTCCGGCGTGCGGAGCACCCGCGAGACGGTGGCGATGGAGACACCCGCCGCCGAGGCCACGTCGTAGACCGTGGGAGGTGCCGTGCGCTGCTCGCTCAACCCGGCCTCCTGTCCGCGTGTTCGTCGACGCCGGGCGTGAGCCGCCCCGACAGCGGACCATCCTAGGCACCGGTCCCCGACACACTTCTCCACAGACCGGCACCGACCCTTGCGTTCGGCGGGCGGGCCGGACCACACTGGGGCGACCTCAGTACGTCCCGTGGGGAAGCGCAACCAGCGGACGGTGTCCGCGTCATCGCGGGCCTCGGCCCGCCTTCGGGAAGGACGACCAGATGTCACAGTCGACGCAGTCAGGGCGCCGTGACGCGCACCGCCTGAACCGCGACGAGGCCGAGGTGCGCGACGCGCTCCTCGAGCACTCGGACGAGAAGTACAACGGCTGGATCTTCGCCCAGCTGGACGCCGCAGAAGGGCGCGAGCGCCTCGAGTAGCCGCTGACGCGGTCTCGGACCGGAGGCCCGGCTCACCACTGCGAGCAGGCTCGGCTCAGCGGTCGGTCGCGCCGACGATCGCCATGCCTGCACCACGCAGGCGACGGCGCTCCTGGGCGATCCAGGCGAGCAGGCGGTCGTTGGTCCCGGCGACGTGCGCGGCGAGCAGTTCGGCGGCGCGATCGGCGTCGCCGGACTGCACCGCGTCGATGATCTCGCTGTGCTCGGCCCAGGCGGCGTCGCGCGCCTCTGGCGTGCGCACCTCGATCCACCGCGTGCGCTCGAGTCGGGTGAGCGCGTCGGCGATGGCCTCGGTGATGAACCGGTTGCCGCCGAGCGCGGCGAGGTCCAGGTGGAAGGTCGAGCCCATCCGGATGCCGGACTGCTGGTCCGGCGTCGGCCGCAGGGTGTCGAGGTGCGCCCGGACCTCGGCGAGCTGGTCCACCGACGCGCGTGCGACCGCGAGCCGGGCGGCAGCGGGCTCGAGCACGCCGCGGAGCTCAGCGAGGGACGCGATCTCGTCCAGGTCGATCGGGGTGACCGTCCACGAGCGGCCCTCGTGCAGGATGAGCCCCTCGCGCTCGAGCCGGGACAGCGCCGCACGGACGGGAGTGCGCGACGCGTGGAACCGCGCCTCGAGTCCGCGCTCCGAGATGCGCTCACCCGGGGCGATGTCGAGCGTGAGGATCGCGGCTCGGAGGTTGTCGTAGAGCTGCGCCGTCTGCGACACCGGTGCTGCTGCGTCGATCGAATCGGTCACGGCCAACCACCCTATCGGCGCGGGGTCCCAGATGGTATACCGTTTTGGTATACCAATCAGTTCCGAGACGAAACGATCCCCGTGACGACGACAGCACCTGCACCCGCCCCCGCGATCACCGCCCGCGCCTGGACGATGCTCGCGCTCGGTGTCGCGGCGCAGGCGGCGGGCACCCTCGTCGTGTCCGCGCCGGCCCTGCTCATCCCCTACCTGCACGCCCAGGGGACCTCGCTCACGCTCGCCGGGGTGCTGGCGGCGGCACCGACGTTCGGCATGGTCCTGACGCTGATCGCCTGGGGAGCGATCACCGACCGCTTCGGCGAGCGCGTCGTCATCGCCGGCGGCCTGGTCCTCACCACGCTGGCGGTCGTCGGCGCCTGGGCAGCGGCCGGCAACCCGGTGCTGCTCGGGCTCGCATTCCTGGCGGGCGGGATGACGAGCGCCTCGACGAACGCCGCGAGCGGCCGCGTGGTCGTCGGGTGGTTCCCGAAGGAGCGGCGCGGCCTCGCGATGGGGATCCGGCAGATGTCGCAGCCGCTCGGGGTGACGCTCGCCGCGGTCACGGTCCCGCAGTTCGCCGAGGCGTCCGGCATCCGGGCGGCGCTCGTCCTGCCGATCGTGCTGTGCGCGGTGCTCGCCGTGCTCTGCGCGATCGGGATCGCGAACCCGCCGCGTCCGGCACGATCGACCGCGCCGCAGGCCGTCACGGCGAACCCGTACCGGGCGAACGGGTTCCTGTGGCGGATCCACGCGGTGTCGATCCTGCTCGTCGTCCCGCAGTTCACGCTCTCGACGTACGGGCTGGTGTGGCTCGTCGGACTGGGGTGGTCGACGCCGGCTGCGGGACTCCTCGTCGGCGCGTCACAGTTCGTCGGCGCCATCGGCCGGATCCTGGTCGGCGTGTGGAGCGACCGAGCGGGCTCCCGCGTCGGGCCGTTGCGGATCGTCGCCGTGAGCGCTGCGGTGGTGATGGCCGTCCTGGCCCTGGTCGACGTGTCGCACCTCGCCGGGGCCGCGGTGTTCCTGGTGATCGCGACGAGTGTGACCGTGGCGGACAACGGCCTGGCCTACACCTCGGTCGCCGAGGCGGCCGGACCGTTCTGGTCGGGCCGCGCACTCGGCGCGCAGAACACCGGGCAGTTCATCGCGGCGAGCGCCGTCGGCCCGGGCATCGGCGCGCTCGTCGGGGCACTCGGCTTCGCGGCGTCGTTCGGGATCGTGGCGGTGCTGCCCCTACTGGCGCTGCCGTTGGTCCCGCACGCCGATCGTTCCCACGACTGACGCGCGATCCTTCCCACAGCAGCCGCTCTGGAAAGTGGAATCGCGCGTGGGCAGTCGGAACTTCCGACCACCTACGCGCGATTCGACAACCCACCCACGCAACCCGCGCGAACCCGCGGCCCGCGCCCGCGACTCAGGCCGGGACGGTCGGGCCGACCGGCCAGCGCAGCAGCGCAGCAGCGGCCGCACCACCGGGCAACGACGCGGCGTTGACGAGCACGAGCTCGGCGTCCGTCAGGACCGCGGCCCGGACGAGCGCGCACACCGCCGGCACGGGCCCGATCACCGGCGCACCGGCCGCCTGCTCGGGCGCCGTCGCCACCCACGGGGCCGTCCCGAGCGCGAGCAGGGTCCGGTCGCCGATCGCGACGGCGTCCAGTGCGATGGTCGATCCCTGCGCCTGCTGCAGGGCCTCCACCACCGGGCCGAGCCCGGTCACCGCCTGGTTGTCGCCGCGTCCCACGTGGGTGCGGAGCGAGTCCTCCAGGTCGTGCCGGTGCCCGGCGATGACCCGGGCGAGCGCGACGCGCACGTGGTCCCCGACGACGGCCTCGTCGAACCCGCCGCCCGGCACCTCGCTGACGAGTCGACGCGCGTCGGACGACAGCCGGTCGATGAGCATCGGCCGTGCCTGCAGGTCACCGGACACCACGATGAGCGCGGGGCTGAGCCGCTCGACCGCCTTGTCGATGGCGCTCGCGACCTCGGTGGTGTTCTGCCGCCAGATCTCCTCGGTGCGGCCCTGCCAGCGGGGCTGCTTCCAGTCGCCGAAGCCGCCCTTCACCTTGTGCTGGTCGAACGTCTCGCCCTGGATGCGTTCCTCGTCGTCCGAGTTCCCGGGGTGCCCGAGCTTGTACGCCCGGTAGCCGCCACCGTCCTTGCCGACCTGGACCACCAGGAACGGCAGGTCGATCGGCCGGTGTGCGACGAGCGGCACCAGGTCCGGCACGGCTCCGGCGCCGATGGACTCGGCCGCGTGCATCGGGCCCGGGAGTACCTCGCTCAGGACGAGCTCGCCGTCGTGCACGAGCACGTAGCGGGCCACGGGCGCCGGGATCCCCGGGGTGTCCTCGAGCTCACCGGCGATGACGTCGACCGCGTCGAGATCGGAGCCCTGCGCCCGGAGCGCCTCCTCGACCGCGCGGAGCTTCAGCGCGGCCTGGCGGCGCGGGTCCTCGACGTTGGCGGAGGCGTCGACGTAGGCCCACGCCCACGTCCCACCACCTTCAAGCCGCTGTCCCAGTACCCGGTGCAGTTCGTTCGTGACGTTGGTCGACGTCATGGCAGCTCCTCTCGGAAGGCGAATCACCGGAGCTCGGTCGAGCCCCTGCGCTCTCACGTGGACCCCACCATTCACCGCGACCGGAGATCGCGTTCGCAGATCGGAGCGAACGCCCAGACCGCGCGCGAAAGTGTACTGACGCTCGGTTTTGTGGTTGGCTGAAGCGCAACCCCGATCCAACGACGAACCGGAGTGCAGGCAATGACGCCCCCATCACCACGACGCCCCATCACACGACGCCAGCTGTTCGGCTTCGGGATCGGCGCGGCAGCCACCGGCCTCCTCGCCGGCTGCGCGGTCCCCGGTTCGACCAACGTGAACCGTGCCGCCGTCATCCCCGCCGCCGCGAGTGGCGAGACCATCACGCTGACGTACTGGGCGTGGCTGAAGGACCTGCAGAAGGTCTGCGACATCTGGAACGCGAAGAACCCGAAGGTCCAGGTGCAGGCGAACTGGATCCCCGGCGGCAACAGCGGCGGGTACCAGAAGATGTACTCCGCGCTGGCGGCCGGCGGCGGCCCGGACATCGGTCAGGTCGAGCTGCGCCAGATCCCGGAGTTCATGCTCGCGAACGGCCTGGTCGACCTGGCCCGCTACGGCGCCAAGTCGTACCAGGACCGGTACGACGAGGCCGCGTGGGCCCAGGTGTCGTTCGTCGACGGCGTCTACGGCATCCCGCAGGACACCGGCCCCATGGGGTTCTACTACCAGACCGAGCTCCTCGAGAAGGCGGGCGGCGAACCGCCGAAGACCTGGGACGAGTGGAAGGAGCTCGCCGAGAAGGTCCGGAAGACGGGCAGCCAGAACTACCTCGAGGTCTTCCCGGTCGCCGACGCCTCGCCGTTCGCCGCGTACGCGCAGCAGGCGGGCGCGCGGTGGTTCAAGGTCGACGGCGACGAGTGGGTCGTGGACATGACGGACGACAAGACGATGATGGTCGCCGACTTCTTCGACGGCTGCATCGACGACAAGCTGGTGGACACGAGCGCCGGCGCCTACTCCCCCGGGTGGTACGCCTCGGCGGCGAGCGGCAAGATCGCGGCCGTCACGAGCGCGAGCTGGGGCGACGCCCTGATCGAGTCCGTGCAGGGCGGCGAGGGCAAGTGGAAGGTCGCCGAGATGCAGACCTGGGGTGACACGGGCTTCGGCTCGAGTGCGATCGGCGGGTCCACGGCGGCGGTCCTCGCGAACGCGAAGCACCCGAAGGAAGCGCTCGACTTCATCACGTGGATGACCACCTCGAAGGAGGGCATCGACGCGATGATCAAGTACTGCGGCATCGGCTGGTCGCCGGCGAAGGACTACATCGGCAAGCAGCGCCAGCAGCCGTCGAAGTGGTTCTCCGGGCAGAACTACAACGAGGACGTCTTCGTCCCGGCATCGCAGGAGCAGAACATCGACTGGTCCTGGTCGCCGGTCACGCAGTCGGCGTTCACGTCCCTGCAGAACCAGTTCCGCCGCAAGATCACCGGCAACCTCAAGCTGAGCGACGCCGTCGAGCTCGCACAGCGGGAGATCGTCCAGTCCTTCAAGGACAAGGGCCTCAGCGTCAGGACGGCACGATGAGCCAGCCGACCACCTTCCGCACGAGCACCAAGGCCACCCGGGCGCAGAAGCGCGCCCCGTGGATCCTGCTCGCCCCGTTCCTCGCGCTCTTCGTGCTGACGTTCATCATCCCGATCATCAGCGCGCTCTTCCAGAGCTTCACGACCGTCGACCGAGCCGGGCTCTTCGGCGAGGACGGCGTCACCGGCCGCTTCGCCGGCTTCGACAACTACGTCACGGCCCTGAGCGACAACGGCTTCGTCGCCTCGATCGGGCGGATGCTGCTGTTCGGCATCGTCCAGGTGCCGGTGATGATCATCGCCTGCACCATCCTGGCGCTGCTGCTCGAGTCGGCGAGCGCCCGCTGGCCGGGCTTCTTCCGGGCGATCTACTTCATGCCGTACGGCGTCCCCGGCGTCATCGCGACGATCCTCTGGTCGTTCCTGTACGTCCCCGGCCTGTCGCCGATCGTGTCGCTGCTGCAGTCGATGGGGCTGCAGCCGGACTTCCTCGGCGCCAACAGCGTGCTGTGGTCGATCGCGAACATCGTCACGTGGACCTACACCGGCTACAACATGCTCATCATCGTGGCGCAGCTGAAGTCGATCCCCGGTGAGATCTACGAGGCGGCGAAGATGGACGGCGCCGGCCCGTTCCAGGTCGCGTGGCGGATCCAGATCCCGCTCATCGCACCGGCCCTGGTGCTCACGACGGTCTTCTCGATCATCGGCACGCTCCAGCTCTTCGCGGAGCCGCAGATCCTGTCCACGGTCGCCCCCGCCATCGACACCGAGTACACGCCGAACTACGCCGCATACACGAACGCGTTCGCGTTCAACGAGTACGGCGTCGCGAGTGCGCAGGCGGTCATCATCGCGTTGGCCGCGTTCATCCTGTCGTTCGCGTTCCTCGCGCTGACGAACCGGCCTCCGAAGAACGAGCGCGACCAGCGCAAGCGGGCCAAGAAGGACGGCCTGGAGGCCCGGCGTGCGCTCCAGACGCGCGCATCCGCCGTCCGCACGGTCACCACCCAAGCCGACCCGGGCCTCCCGTCCGGTCGCATCGCGACCACCGAAGGGACAGACCGATGACCAGCGAAGCCATCGAAGCGCCGGCCACGGCGAAGTCGGCCGTCCCGGTCGACACCACGTCCATCTCGGCGCACCAGCGCCGCAAGCTCGACCGCTCCCCGAAGTCGCAGATCGTGGTGACCGGGATCCTGGTGATCGTCGCGGTGTACTTCCTCGTCCCGCTGTACTGGGTCGTGATCGCCGCGACGAAGACCACCGGAGCGCTGTTCTCGACGAACGGGTTCTGGTTCGGCGGCGAGTTCTCGCTGTTCTCGAACATCGCGGACGTGTTCACGTACGACGGCGGGATCTTCGTCCGCTGGATCGCGAACAGCGTGCTGTACTCCGGCGTCGGCGCGGTCCTGGCGACCTACTTCGCCGCAGCCGGTGGGTACGCGCTCGCGAAGTACGAGTTCCGCGGGCGCCAGCTCGTGTTCGGCACGATCCTCGGCGGCGTGCTCGTGCCGGGGACCGCGACGGCCCTGCCGCTGTTCCTGCTGTTCTCGACGCTCGGCCTGACCGACACGTACTGGAGCGTGCTCATCCCGAGCCTCGTCTCCCCGTTCGGGCTGTTCCTCTGCCGGGTGTACGCGGCGGCGTCGATCGACACGGCGCTCATGGAGTCCGCGCGACTCGACGGTGCAAGCGAGCTGCGGATCTTCCACACCATCGCGCTCCGGCAGATGACGCCGGCGCTCGTCACGGTGTTCCTGTTCCAGGTCGTCGGCATCTGGAACAACTTCTTCCTGCCGCTGATCATGCTGGCCGACCAGAAGCTCTACCCGATCACGCTCGGGCTGAACAACTGGCGTGCACAGGTCGACCGGCTGCCGGAGTTCTACCAGCTCACCACCGGCGGGGTGCTCGTCTCGGTCATCCCGCTCGTCATCGCCATCATCGTCCTGCAGCGCTTCTGGCGCGGGGGCCTCACGGAAGGATCGGTCAAGGGTTGACCTCCACCGCCATCGACGACCTGCACTCCACCGCGCCGGGTTCGGCGTCCCGCCTGGCGCCCCGCGCGTGGCTGCACACCGATGCACCCGCGCTGTCGCTCGACGGCGAGTGGGACTTCCGCTGGTCGCCGGTGGCGGCGGCTGCGTCCTTCGAGGACGAGGACGGGTGGGGCACGCTGCCCGTCCCGGCGCACTGGGTCCTGCACGGACACGGCGCGCCGAGCTACACGAACCTGCAGTACCCGTTCCCGATCGACCCGCCGCACCCGCCGGAGGAGAACCCGACGGGCGACTACCGGCGCACCTTCTCGGTGCCGTCGTCGTTCGACGCGGCGGCCCGGGTGCTGCTGCGCTTCGACGGTGTCGAGTCGCACTTCCGGGTGTGGGTGAACGACTCGCTGGTGGGATGGTCGACCGGGTCGCGGCTCGCGACGGAGTTCGACGTCACGGGTGTGCTCCGCCCGGGGCCGAACGAGATCCGGGTGCGGGTGCACCAGTGGTCCGCCGCCTCGTACCTGGAGGACCAGGACCAGTGGTGGCTGCCCGGCATCTTCCGGGACGTGACGCTGCTCGCGCGGCCCACCGCACCGGTCGACGACGTGTTCGTCCGTGCCGGATGGTCCGCCACGCTCGGTTCGGCCGCCAGCGCGGGGACCGCGGCGTCCGGACGGCCGTCGACCGGGTCGGGGACGATCTCGTTCCCCACGCTCGACGCGGTGTTCCCGGTGCGGTTCGCCGTACCGGACCTGGGCGTCGACGTGGTGTGGGCGTCGGCCTCCGACGTGGAGCCGATCGCGGTCGAGGGCGTCGAACCGTGGAGCGCCGAACTCCCCCGGCTGTACGACGCGACGGTGTCCACCGGGACGGACGCCGGTGGCACGTCCGGCGGCGAGACGGTGTCGCTCCGGCTCGGGTTCCGCACGGTCTCGATCGAGGGCGACCGGTTCCTGGTCAACGGCGAGCGCGTCGTGTTCCACGGGGTGAACCGGCACGAGACCCATCCGTCGCGGGGCCGGGTGTTCGACGAGGCCCACGCCCGCGCGGACATGGCGCTCATGAAGCGCCACAGCGTCAACGCCATCAGGACCTCGCACTACCCGCCGCACCCGCGCGTGCTGGACCTGGCCGACGAGTTCGGCTTCTGGGTGATCCTGGAGTGCGACCTCGAGACCCACGGCTTCGTGTTCCTCGACTGGCAGGGCAACCCCTCCGACGACCCGGCGTGGGAGGACGCGTACCTGGACCGCATCGCGCGGACCGTCGAGCGCGACAAGAACCACCCGTCGATCGTGATGTGGTCGCTCGGGAACGAGTCCGGCACCGGGCGGAACCTCGCGGCGATGTCGACGTGGGTGCACGCCCGCGACCCGGAACGCCCGGTGCACTACGAGGGCGACTACACGGGCGAGTACACCGACGTGTACTCGCGGATGTACCCGTCGCTGCAGGAGACCGAGTCGATCGGTGGTGGGACCCCCACGCCGCTGCTCGGGTGTGGTCCGGCCGAAGCGGCGCGGCAGCGGTCGAAGCCGTTCATCCACTGCGAGTACGTGCACGCGATGGGCAACGGTCCGGGGCAGATCGCCGAGTACGAAGCGCTCGTCGACCGTTTCCCGCGCCTGCACGGCGGCTTCGTGTGGGAGTGGCGCGACCACGGGCTGCTCGCGCACACCCCGGACGGCACGCCCTACTACGCCTACGGCGGGGACTTCCACGAGGTCGTGCACGACGGCAACTTCGTGATGGACGGGCTGGTGCTGCCCGACGACGTCCCGACACCGGGGCTCGCGGAGTTCGCGGCCGTTGTCGCCCCGATCCGCCTGGCCGTGTCGGTCGTCGCCGGTGGCGGCACGGTCCTGGTCGAGAACCGGTACCACTCGGCGTCGACCGCCGGGCTCCGGTTCACCTGGACCCTGACGCGCAACGGCGCCCCCGAGGCGACCGGACGCCTGGCACCGGGTGTCGTCGCCGCGCGGGAGTCCGCGACCGTCCCGGTCCCGAAGGAGGTGCTCGAGGCCGCCGCCGGCCCGATCGCCCCCGGCGAGGAGCTCTGGCTCGACATCGTGGCGGAGCTCGCCGGGCCGACGGCGTGGGCGGACACCGGCCACGTCGTCGCACGCACCCAGACGCTCGTCGCGAGCCGACCTGCGGAGGCGATGCGAGCCTCCAGTCAGGGGTGGGAGGGTGACCGCCTCGGGGAGGCGACCTTCACCGAGCGCGGGGACCTGTCCAGCTGGAAGGGGCTGCCCGTCGCCGGACCGCGGCTCGAGCTGTGGCGTGCGCCGACGGACAACGACCGTCTGGCGTCGCAGGGCGGGTACGAGACTGCCGACCCGGTGCTCACGCACGGCGTCGGCGACCCGGACGCGCCGGCGTCGGCGACGAAGTGGGAGCGGGCCGGACTCGACCGGCTCACGCACCGGCTGATCGACGTCGAGCGGACGGCGAACGGGCTCGTGCAGCGGGTCCGGGTCGCCGCCGCCAACAGCGGGGCCGGCGTCGAGGTCACGCACCGCTGGACCCTGACCGAGGCCGGGCTGCTGCTCGACACGACTGCGATCCCGTTCGGCGCCTGGGAGGTGACGTGGCCGCGCATCGGCGTGCGGATCGACCTGCCCGCGTCGTTGCTGTCGGAGTCCGCTGAGTGGTTCGGGACCGGGCCGCTGGAGTCGTACGCGGACTCGTCGCACGCGGCGCACGTCGGGCGGTTCGGCTCCCCGGTGTCGCTGCTCACCGTGAACTACTCGCGGCCGCAGGAGACCGGCCACCGTCCCGGGCTCCGGACGCTGACGGTGGGGCCGTTCACGGTGTCGTCGGTCGGTGTCAGGCGGACCGGGTTCACCCTGTCGCCGTGGACCGCGCAGCAGGTGGCGCGGGCGGGGCACCCGTACGAGCTACCGACGCCGGACGCGACGTACCTGTACCTCGACGCGGCGCAGCACGGCCTCGGTTCGCGGGCCTGCGGGCTCGACGTGCTGCCGGAGCACCAGCTGTGGCCGGCGACGACCACGTGGAGCGTGCTGCTGGCGTGACGCCGCGAGCGCGGCGCCGCGGCGCCGCTGCGCCGCGCCGCGGCTGCGCCGCGCCGCGGCTGGTGCCGATCGGCGTCGCACAACCGAAACCGGCTCGCACCACGGACTTCCGTGGTGCGAGCCGGTTTCGGTTGTGCGGTGCCGGCTCGCGCCGCGGGCGCAGGCGGGCGCGCCGCAGGCGCAGGCGGGCGCGCCGCAGGCGGGCGCCGCGCCGCGGGCGCCGCGGGCGCGCTCCGCGCTACGCCTCGAGCGCGGGGAGCGCCGCCGGGTCCGCGCCGTTCAGGAACTCGGTCAGGCGCTCGGGCTCGCCCGGCTCGTCGATCGCCTGGGCAGCGCGCCGGAGCGCGAACAGGGAGCGCAGCACGCCACGGTTCGGCTCGTGCGACCACGGGACCGGACCGGCCCCCCGCCAGCCGGCCTTGCGGAGCGAGTCGAGCCCGCGGTGGTACCCGACGCGGGCGTACGCGTAGGACTCGAGCGTGGCGCCACGGTCCCAGGCCTCGTCGGCGAGGAGCGCCCACGCCAGGCTCGACGACGGGTGCGACACGACGACGCTCGCGACGGGGGCGTCCGCGGCGAGCGCGGCGTCGACCTCCGGGTCGGCGGGGAGCAGGGTCTCGGGGTTCGACGACGGGGTCGGCAGCAGGTTCTCGGGCATGCCTCCACCCTGTCATCCCTTGCGGCGGTCTGGGAACGGGCTTACCGTGGACGTCACTCCGTCGTGACCGCGGAGCAGCGGGGCGGGAGACCGACCGCCGGCTCGGGTCACGGAAACGGGGGTCAACCGACGGAAGAAGTCGCCTTGCGCGTGATCACCGGTACTGCGTCCTCGCAGCAGCTGCCCCTGCGCTGACACCGTGATCACGCCCGCCGTCGAGTGGGCACCTGCCGCTCCCGCGGCTGTCCGGTGTCGTGCGCCCGCACGATCACACCGGAAGGCACCTCCATGCCCGCGAACCCCTCGGTCGTCCTGCACGACCTCAGCTTCACCTGGCCCGACGGCGTCGTCGCGCTCGACCACATCACCACCGCCTTCGGGTCGGGCCGGACCGGCCTGGTCGGGAGGAACGGGGCCGGGAAGTCCACGCTGGTCCGGCTCGTCACCGGTCGGCTCTCCCCCACGTCGGGCACCATCACGACGTCGGGTCCCGTCGACCACCTCCCCCAGCGCCTGCAGACCGGCGCGGACGACACCGTGGCGGACCTGCTCGGTGTCGGCGACGCACTGACGGCCCTGCGCGCGATCCTCGGCGGCGACCCGTCCCCCGCGCACTTCGACGCGCTCGGGGACGACTGGGACGTCGAGGAGCGGGCCACTGCGGCCGTCGACCCGCTCGGGCTCGACCTCGACCGTCCCGTCGGCACGCTCTCGGGCGGGCAGGCCGTCCTGGCCGCCGTCGCCGGGATCCGGCTGCGGGGGCTGCCGATCGCGTTCCTCGACGAGCCGACGAACAACCTCGACCGGCGGGCGCGGACGATGCTGCTCGACATGGTCGACAGCTGGCGCGGCACCGTGGTCGTCGTGAGTCACGACCGGGAGCTCCTGGAGCACGTCGACGAGGTCGCCGAGCTCCGGACCGGGGCGATGACCGTGTTCGGCGGCACGTTCTCGGCGTACGAGGAGTACGTCGGCGTCCAGCAGGCCGCGGTGGAGCGGGAGGTCCGGGTCGCCGAACAGCGGCACCGCACCGAGAAGCGGCAGCGCATCGAGGCGGAGACGAAGATCGCCCGCCGTGCGAAGGCGGGCGAGAAGGCCGGCCGCTCGATGCCGAAGATCCTGGCGAACGAGCAGCGGAAGAAGGCGCAGGAGACCGCCGGGCGACTCCGACGCGGTGCCGCCGGTGACGAGGCCCACGCCCTGGCCGCGATCCGCGAGGCCGAGCAGCACCTGCGGGACGACGAGTCCATCTCCGTCGAACTGCCCGATCCGCACGTCCCGGCGTCGCGTCGCATCGCGACCATCACCGTGCGCGACCGGGACACCATCGTGCAGGGGCCCGAGCGGGTGGCGGTCGGCGGGGACAACGGCGTCGGCAAGACGACCCTGCTCGAGCAGCTCGTCGGCTCGCCGACGGCGCGCGATCACCCGCTCCCGGGCACGCACGCCGAGCCGCACGTCGAGCAGGTCGCCTACCTGCCGCAGCGGAAGGACTCGCTCGACGACGACCTGACGGTGCTCGAGAACGTCCGGCGCGGGGCTCCGCAGGTCGCGGACGCCGTGCTCCGCAACCGCCTGGCCCGGTTCCTGGTCCGCGGCGACGCGGTGGACCGGGTGGCGGGGTCGCTCTCCGGCGGGGAGCGCTTCCGGGTGGCGCTCGCGAGCCTGGTCCTGAGCGACCCACCGCCCCAGCTCCTGGTGCTCGACGAGCCGACGAACGACCTGGACATGACGAGCGTCGACCAGCTCGTCGACGCGCTGCGCACCTACCGGGGCGCGGTCGTCGTCGTGAGCCACGACGAGGCGTTCCTGGATCGACTGGGCCCCGACACGCGGCTCGACCTGTCGCCGTCGCGGTGAGCGAGGACGACAGGCCGAACCGGGACCGAGCCGGTCAGTGCGATCCGGTCTCCGCCCGGCGACGGCGGCCCGTGAGCACCATCGCGAACACGCCGAGCGACAGCAGCGCCAGGGCGACCGCGGTGGTGAGCGCGATCCCCTGCACACCGGTGAACGCCAGCTCCGCCGGTGCCGTCGCCGCGATCTTCACCGAGGCGTCCGGCAGGTCGACCCCGTGGCCCTGCGGATCCGTCGCGGTCACCGTGACGACGGCCTCGAACGCACCGCGCTCCACGTCGGCGGCGGTCACCGTGCGCTCGCTCGCGCAGCTGGTCTCCTCGCCTGGGGCGAGATCGGTCGCACGGCATTCCTGATCACCGTCGTCGGATTCACGAGCGACGAGATCGCGGAGCGTCACGGAACCGGTGTTCCGGACCGTGGTGGTCAGCGTCACCCGGTCACCCTCGGACACCGGACCGTCGGTGCTCGCCGACAGCGCGGTGGAGCCCTGGACAGCCCGCGGCACGGCGATGGTCACCGACGCCGGAGCGACCGCGAGGTCGTCACCGGACGGGACCTCGGCCGACGCGGTCACGGTCTCGCGCACGGAGCCGCTGTCGAGGTCGGCCTGGGTGAGCGTCCGCTCGAACGAGCACACCACCGACCCACCGACCGGGACGGTCTCGTCCGCACACTCCGGTGCCGCGGGGCCCTCGGCGTCGCCACGCTTCGCCGCGAACGCGACGAACCGGCTCACCGTGAGGTCGCTCAGCGTGACGTTCCCCGTGTTCGCCACGGTCGCGCGGAACCCGACCGTGCCGCCGACGGACAGATCGGCTCCGGGCTCGACCTCCAGGGTCAGCGTGGCACCGGGCTCGGCGTCGATCGGTACCGTCAGGTCCGCGGTCGGGATCGTCGTACGGGCTCCGGACGGGACCGCGGCGGTGCCGTCCGCGTGGAACTCGATCCCGCCGGCGTCGACGTGGGCCTGGGTCACCGTCACGGTGATCGTGCACGTGGCGGACTCGCCCGGTGCGATCGCACCGTCCGGGCACGTCACCTGCTGGTCGGCGGCCGCGCCGAGTTCGACGTCCGACAGGGTCACGTTGCCGGTGTTCGTCACCGTCGCCTCGACCCGCAGCTCCACGCCCGGGTCGAGCCGCTCCCGCACCGCCGCGGCGAGCGCGAGCGTGGCCGCGGGTTCGGCCGGGACGTCCACCCGGACCGAGGTCTCGGCGAGGTCGACGCCCTCCTCGGTCGGCGTCGACCCGAGGACCGACGTGCCGAGGTCGAGACCGCCCGCGTCCACGTCCGCCTGCGTGAGGGTGGTGGTCACGACACACTCGGTCCGTGCGCCGGGGACGAGCGGTGCCGGTGCGCAGTCGGTGACGTCGCCGCGGTCCGGACGGAGTGCCAGGTCGCGGATGGTCACGTCGCCGCTGTTCTCGATCGCGACGACGACCGTGACGACGTCCCCGACGGCGGGCTGCTCGTCGGCGTCGGACGTGCTCGTCGCGGTGAGACCGGGGTGCTGGGCGATCGGTGCTTCGGCGGTGGCACGAGCGAGGCCGGACGCCACCCCCGCCGGCGTGGTCGCGGACACCGCCTCGTCCACCCGGACGACACCGGCGTCGACGTCGGCCTGGGTGAGCACGCGGCTCACGACGCAGCGGGTCTCGGCCCCGGGTGCGAGCACCGCGGTGTCGCAGGTACCGGCCCCGATCTCGAGCGCCGACAGCGTGACGTTCCCGGTGTTCGTGACCGTGGTCGTCCACGTCACCTGGTCGCCGGCGCCGGTGCGCTCCGTGACGTCGGAGGTTGTCGACGTCGAGAGGGCCGGAACCGGCGCGATGCGGTCCGAACTCGTGGCGCGGGTGACCTCTGCCGGGGCGGCGCCGGGCGCGGCGGCGCTGACGATGGCCTGGCGGTCGAGCGTACCCCGGTCGACGTCGGCCTGGGTGACCTCGGCGGACGTCGTGCAGGTCGCGCGCTGGCCGGGGGCGAGGCCGTCGACGTCGCACACTCCCGTGCCGTCCGCGGTGTCCACCACGACCTCGCTCAGGGTCACGTTGCCCGTGTTCGTGACCGAGGTGGTCCACCTCACGGTCTGCCCCACCTTCGGCGTCGGGCCGGCGTCGGAGGTCATCGAAGCAGTGGCGGACGGGGTCGCCGGCACCGGGTCGGTCACACGGACCCCGCCGAGCACGGATCGCACACCGGCCGGAGTGGTCGCGAGGACGTCCCCGGAGAAGTCGACGGCACCGCGGTCGATGTCCGCCTGGGTCAGCGGAGCGCGGACCACGGTGCAGGTCGTCGTCGCGCCGGGCGCCAGGGTGGCGTCGACGCAGGTCACCGGGTCGCCGGTGGCGGGGTCGACGGTCACGTCGGAGAGCGTCACGTTGCCGGTGTTCGTCACGGTGACGGTCGCGGTGACGACGTCGCCCACGGCGGGCACATCCGCCGCATCGGTCACGACGGACGCGTCGACGTCGGGCGCGGCCACGGCGACGTCGCGGACGTCGGCCGAGCCGAGTCGTGCCGCATCCGCGCCGGGAGCTGCGCCGACGACGGCCACGGACTGCTCGACCGCGCCCGCGTCCACGTCGGCCCGGGTCGCGGTGTAGGTCACGGCGCAGGTCGTCGACGCGCCGGGGGCGAGGGAGGTCTGCTCGCAGGCGGCCGCCGTGCCGATGGCCGGTTGGGCGGCGAGGCCCGAGAGCGTCACCGTCCCGGTGTTCGTGACGGTCGTCGTGTAGCGGATCGTCTGGCCGACCTGCACCGAGGCGCCGGCGTCGGAGGTCGTCGCGACGGACGCCGTCGCGGACGTGGCGATGTCCTGCTCGAGCGCGACGCGCGTCTTCGCATCGGGACCGTTCGCGGTGGCACCGGTGATGTCGGCCGAGAACGCGGCCTTGCCACTGTCGACCTCGGCCTGGGTGAGGGTTCGGACCACGCGGCAGGACACCGACTGGCCGGGGGCGAGCACGACGTCGTCGCAGCCGTCGACACGGCCGACCGACGGCGTGACGGAGAGGGCCGTGAGCGTGACGGTCCCGGTGTTGGTGATGGGGACCGTGTAGGTCACCGTGTCGCCCGAGGCCGGGGCCGCGCCGAGGTCGGAGGTCACGGAGGCGCCGACACCTCGGGCACCCGTCACCGAGACCTCGGCTTCCGCGGTGCCCAGGTCGAACGCAGTCCCCCGAGGGGTCTTCGCCGTGGCCGTCAGGGTCGTCGAGACCGACCCGGCATCGACCTCGGCCTGGGTGAGCGCCCGGCGCGCGGTGCACTCGAGCGTCTTGCCCGCGTCGATGTCCGGCGCGGAGCAGGAGACCGGGCTGCCGTCCGCGAGCGTCGACTGCAGGTCGCGGAGCCGGACGTTGCCCGAGTTCTCGAGCGTCACCGTCCACACGAGCTCGTCGCCGGCACCGATCCGGCCGTCGTCGTCGGTGTCCGTGATCGTTCCGCTGAGATCCGCGGTGCCGTCGGGGCGCTCGGGGATGGCGAAGAGGACGAGCGGCGTCGAGGCGATGAGGTCGAGCACACCGCCAGCGCTCCCGTCGCCGAGGTACCGACCGTTCGCCGGGGCCCCCGGGGTGTCGACGACGAAGGTGAAGAAGCCCTCCGAGGTGATCTTCGCACTGAAGACGAGGCAGCCGCTGCCGTCACCGGTGGGGATCGCAGCGAGCGCGGCGTCGCTCGGGGACGTGGTGCGGGAAACGCACGTCCCGTCGACGGTGACGACGCCGGATTCGCCCGGAGCCGGGTACTCGACGTCCGACGGGGTGGCGATGGTGTCCCGCCACGAGTTGCCGGAGAGTCCCACGAAGGTGGTCTTCGACCGGTTCTGCAGCGGGCCGGTGATCATCCCGTCGTCGGCCTTGGCAGCGATCGCAACCGGGGTCAAGAGGAGGGCACTGGTGGCCACCGCGGCAACACACACCGCGGCGAGCGCCGATTTCGGACGGGGGAAACGCATGACGAGGACTCCTTGGACGGGGAACCTTCATCATGCCGTATTTTACATTACATATTTGACTCACGCCTGCGAGTAGGACGGATGGACAGCGTCTCGATCGTGCCGCGCTCCGGCAGGTCGACGACGGTGCGGACCGCGTCGGCGACGTCCTGCGGGGCGAGGAAGTACGCCGTGTCGTAGGACTCCCCGAGCTTCTCGGTGAGCGCCCGCTGCATGTCCGAGTCGGTACGCCCCGGGTGCACGCTCGACACCCGGACGCCGTTGGCACGCTCTTCTTCGCGCAGGGCGTCGGTGAGCGCGCGGAGGGCGAACTTCGAGGCGCCGTACACGCCGCCACCCGGCCCGGACAGGAACCCCGAGCCGGAGTTGATCGTCACGACCAACCCGCGCGATGCCCGGAGCGCCGTCAGCGCGAGGCGGGTGAGCTCGGCCACGGCGAACACGTTCGTCGCGAAGACGGCTTCCCATGTGGCGCGCGGGGTGTCCGCGATCCGGTTGCCCTGCTCGACACCGGCGGAGTGCACCACGACGTCGAGGCGGTCCGGCAGGTCCGGGACGTCACCGGCGCCGAGGTCGCCGACGAACGGCGCCGCGCTCGGGAGCGCCGCCACGACGGCGGCGACCGCGTCCGCGGAGCGCCCGCCGACGAGCACGTGGTGGGTGCGGCCGAGGTCGGCCGCGATCGCGCGGCCGATGCCGCGGGTGGCTCCGGTCACCAGGGCGACCGGACGGGCTGGAGGCTGTGCATGCGTCACGCGAGTCAGCCTACGGAAGGCGAGCCGGGCCTCCAGACCGGTTCCTGCGGTTGTGGAGAACCGCCACCGTCGCCACCAGCAGCACCACCAGGGCCGCGACCGCGGCGATGCCCCACGGCGAGCCCGCGAGGGCGGCGACCACGGCCCAGAACACGGCGAGCCCGACGGTGGCGTAGAGGAAGGCCCAGGCCACGCAGCCCGGCACCATCGCGACCAGGTACCGCCACCACGGCACCCTGGCGAGCCCGGCCGCCGCGTTCATCACCGTCTGGAGTCCGACCGTCACGAAGCTCAGCGTGAGCAGCGGCAGGCCGAACCGGTCGAGCAGTGCCGAACCACGCCGGACTGCCCCCGAGTCGAGCCACCGACCCCACCGCGACCGGGACGCCCCCGCGACGGCTCCGCGCGCGATCCAGTACGTGGCCTGCGCGCGGCAGAACACGATCACGAAGAGCGACAGGACGAGCCACCGGAACGGGAGCCCCTCGATGAAGGAGGGCACCCCCGAACCGTAACCGATCAGTCGCTGCCCGAGCTCTGTCGGATCTTGATGCCCTCGAGGACGTCCTTGGCGTGCTTCTCGTCCTGCTTCTCGATCTGCCGGGTGTCACGCTCGGGCAGCTGGATGTCCTCTTCCGCGCGGATGCCGGCCTGCAGCTGGCGACTGCGCTCGAGCTCGGCGTCGAACTCCGCACCGAACAGCAGCGCGTTGTTCGTGATCCAGATCCACAGCAGGAAGACGATCACGCCACCGAGGGATCCGTACGTCGCGTTGTAGTTCGAGAAGTTCCCGACGTAGAACCCGAAGCCGACGCTCGCGATGATCCAGATGAGGAGCGCGAGGATCGACCCGCCGCTGACCCAGGTGAACTTCGGCTGCTTGATGTTCGGCGACCAGTAGTAGAGCACCGCGACGACGACGATCGCGATGACGAGCAGGACCGGCCACTGGACGATCGACAGCACGGTCACCGCAACGTCACCGAGGCCGATGACGTCCCCGAAGCTCCGGGCCAGCGGACCGCTGACGAGCACCAGCAGGCCGAGCACCAGCAGGACCACCGTGAACAGCGTCACGCCCAGCATGGTCGGGCGGAGCTTCCAGATCGGACGGCCCTCGCGGACGTTGTAGATGCGGTTCATCGCGCGGCCGAACGCTCCGACGTAGCCGGAGGCGGACCAGATCGCGCCGACGATACCGACGATGAACGTGACCGGGGCGGCGGGCGACCGGACGAGGTTCTCGATCGGCCCGCGGATCAGCTCGACGACCTGCGGGGACCCGATGTTCCCGACGATGTCGAGGAGCGTCTTGATGGTCGTGTCCGCCTGGCCGACGAGACCGAGGATCGACACCACCGCCAGCAGGCCGGGGAAGAGCGCCAGGACGGAGTAGTACGTCAGGCTCGCGGCCAGGTCGGTGCACTGGTCGCTCGAGAACTCACGGAGCGTCTTCTTGAGCGTGTAGACCACCGACGGCTTCGTGAGGTCGGTCGGGCTGTCCGGCTTCCGGGGGTCGTCCGGGGCGGGCTTGGACTGGTCGCGTGCCATGCTCAGATCCTCCTCGCGCGCTTGGCTGCCTGCTTGCCGGCCTTCTTCGCCTGCTGCTGGACCTTCTTGCGGCGCTTCTCGGCGGCCTGCTGGTCCTGCAGGACGGGGTTGTGCTTGTCGTCCTTGCGCGAGAACGCCGGGACGCCCTTGCTCTTGCCGTCCTTGCCCACCTTCACGGGCTTGAACACCGGGACGGGCGCGGGGGTGCGGAGGGCGTCGAGGCGGGCGCCGGGGTGGTTGCGGATCCGGATGCCCACGACGATCGCGGCGACGCCGGCGGCAGCGGTGGCCGCCAACGCGACGAGCGGCGTCGGGTCGCGGTGCCAGCGCTGCTTCGTCCTCGCGACGGCGAGGCGCGTGCGTGCGGGCACGTCGACCTTGTGCCGGATCCGCTCGACCGTGTCGGTGATGCGTTCGCGCGTGCGGACGTTCGCGAGCTCGAGCTCGGGGAGACTGTCGTTCGCCATACATCGTTCGTACACGCTCGCGGCCCGGCGCACACCCGGCTCGCCGGGCGTGGGACCGGTCCGGTCCGGCCGTGGTGGCGACCACGGCCGGACGGGAGGCCCGGTGCCGGCCCGCCACGGGCCTCCCGTCCGCCGTCGGTTGCGCCCGGCTCGCGGCCGGTCCCGCCGCCGGCTCCGCCGCCGGGCCGGCCGCTGGTCCCGCTATGCCGGGACGACGACGTCCTCGGGGTAGCCGGAGGCCGCAGAGCGCGTCGCCGCCTCCATGAGCGCGAGGCTCCGCAGGTTGTCGCGACCGCTCGTCTCGGGCGCGGGCCCACCGGCCACCGCCCGGGCGAAGGCCTGCAGCCCGCCCTGCCGGTCGTGGTGCTCCGCGGTCGGCAGTTCGACGGGCGCCTCGCTCGTGTCGCCGGGACGACGGACCGTCACGAGGTCCCAGCTGACGTCGCCCGGTTCGCCGCCGCGGCTGGTGAACCGGAGCTCGCCGTCCTCGCCCTGGATGCTCCACTCGCCGGCCCACGGGGTGTGCTCCCCGCGGCTGAGCCAGCTGCCGCGGTAGCTGACGACCAGGCCGTCCTCCATCTCGATGAGCATCGACGCGACCGCCTCGTCCTGGTACTTGCTGAACGACGGGTAGGTGGCCTTGGCGAACACCCGCACGGCTTCCTTGCCGGTGACCATCCGCAGCAGGTCGAAGTGGTGGATCGCCATGTCGTTGATCATCGCGTGCGGGAACCGGTAGTGCGGGTGGTCCTCGAACGCGCGGTCGTTGTCCCACTGGCGGAAGTCGATGTTGATCGCGGAGAGCTCCCCGACGGCGTCGGCTGCGAGCAGGTCCTGCACCACGCGGGGCGCCGGGTAGAAGCGGTAGTTCTGGCTGACCTGCAGCACGAGCCCGAGTTCCTCGGCGCGGTGCACGGCCTCGGCCGCCTCGGCAGCGGAGTTCGCGAACGGCTTCTCGACGAGCACGTGCTTGCCGGCGTCCAGCGCCTCGAGCGCGAGCGGCACGTGGGTGACGGCGGGCGCCGTGATGACGACGGCATCGGCCTCGACGCCGGCGAGCGCCTCGGTCAGGGAGGGGAACGCGGCGGTCGTGGGGAGCCCGAGGTCCGTCCGCACGGCCTCGAGCGTCGCGGCACTCGGGTCGGCGATCCCGACCACCTCGACCTCCGACACCGCGGGGAGTGCGACGCGGGCCCAGCTGCCGCCCCACCCTCCGAGACCGACGTGGATGATGCGGACCGTCATGCGTGCACTCCTTCGTGTTCGACTGCGCTGGTCGTTGCGCGCGATCAGTCTGTCAGGGAGGTGCACCTTCGTTCCCATTGCGTGCGGAGTGGGAAGAGGAATCGCGCGTGGGCAGTCGGAAGTTCCGACCACCGACGCGCGATTCGACTGCCTCGGCGCCGGCGTCAGTGCGTGAAGGCGTAGGCGATCAGGGCCATCGTGACGATGAACCCCGCCAGGTAGTTGATCCAGAGGAAGCGCTTCCACCCCGCGTTCGCCGACTCCGCGCCCGCGTCGGTGACGTTCCACCACGGCAGCACGTTGAGCGCGTACGGGATCACCACGACGGCGGCGATCGGTCCGGGGAACGCGGAGAACAGCAGCGCCACACCGGCGACGACGTACGCCACGAAGGCGAGCCGGACCGTCGCCCGTGCGCCGATCACCGTCGCCACCGAGCCGATGCCACCGGCCCGGTCGGCGAGCACGTCCTGCACGGCGCCGAACGCGTGCGAGGCCACGCCCCAGAGGAAGAACGCGATGCACACCGCGACGAGCTGCCCCGTCCAGTGCGGCCCGGCGAGCGCGAGGCCGTACACCGCCGGCGACACGAAGTGGGTGCTCGAGGTGAGCGAGTCGAGGAAGGGCTTCTCCTTGAAGCGGAGCCCCGGAGCCGAGTACGCGATGACCGCGAAGACGCTGATGGCCAGCACGAGCCACGACCACGGGCCGCCGAGCAGCACCAGCGCGACGAGGAACGGCACGTTCGTGACGACGACCGCCCAGAGCGTGGTGCGGTGCACGCTCTTGTCGAGCAGCGCGCCCTCGACCCCGCCCTTCCGCGGGTTGACCAGGTCCGACTCGTAGTCGAAGACGTCGTTGATGCCGTACATCGCGAGGTTGTAGGGCACCAGGAAGTACACGACGCCGATGAGGAACGCCGCGATCGAGAACCCGCCGCCGCCGTCCACGCCGACGCCGCTGCCGAGCAGGTACGCGGCACCGAACGGGTAGGCGGTGTTCACCCAGCTGATGGGTCGGGACGACACGAAGAGCGCGCCGAGTGTCGACTGCCGGGAGGCAGGGGTCGCCGTCATCGCGGGTCCTCCGGTCGGGGACGTGGCCGGTTCTCGGACACGATGCGGGTCGCGGGGTCGGGTTCCGACCGCGCGGGGTCGCGGGGCAGGCCCGCGGGGTCGCGGGGCAGGCCCGCCGAGTTGCGGGGCAGGGTCGCCGAGTCGCGGGGCAGGTCCGCCGGGTCGCGGGGCGGGCCCGCGTGGTCGCGGCTGAACAGCACCCAGAGCGCCGGCAGCAGGACGACCGCCGCGATCGAGTACGCGAGGTCCTCGATCGGGATCGCGCCGATCTTCACGCCGCTGATGAGCGACGGGTCGTAGGCGACGATCCGCAGCGAGACGATCACGTTGTCGAACACGATCGTCATCACGAGCAGCGCGACCCCGGTCACGAGTCCGGTGAGCAGCCCGATCCGTCGGGTGCGGTGCACCGAGCGCCCGGTCCCCCTGGCCCGGCGTGCGCCGACGACCGCGGCGACGACGCCGACGACGGCCACGACCGCGAAGAACGGCAGGGCGAGGAGCGCGTACGCGCCGGGGCCCGTCACCGGTCTGCCCGATCCGTGGCGACGTCGGCAGCACGGGCGACCCGGGGCCGGACGAAGCCGAACAGGTTCATCGTCGTGTAGCAGAGCAGCAGCAGGAAGAAGAGCTCCTCGAGCGGGACGTCCGGCGCGAGCAGCACACCCGTGAGCAGGCGCGTCCCGCCGATGAAGAAGATGCCGAGCCCCACGCCGACCGCGTCCCAGAGCAGGAAGAACGCGACGCCGATCACCATCACCGCGGCCGCTCGCCACGGTGCCCGCCAGAAGAAGAGCGTGAACCGTCGGTCCAGGACGACCATGCCGGTCAGGGCCACGAGCAGCCCGAGCAGGTACAGCCCCGGCATCAGCCTGCGGCCGCGGTCGTCCGTCGGGGCGCACGCTTCGCCGGCAGCGGCGGTGCTCCGGCGGCGCGTTCGAGCGGCGTGGGGAGCGGCTCCGTGGAGGTGTCGCCGTGGATGCGCTTGAGCAGCACCTCGGCGGAGATCAGGCACATCGGCAGACCGATGCCCGGGATCGTCGAGGAGCCGGCGTAGTAGAGCCCGTCGACCTTCTCGGAGGCGTTGCCCTCTCGGAAGAACGCGCTCTGCTTCAGGGTGTGCGCCGGCCCGAGCATGGACCCGCTCCAGGCGTTGAAGTCGTCCGCGAAGTCCCGGGGGCCGACCGTGCGGCGGACCCGGATGCGGTCGCGGAGGTCGGGCACGCCGGCCCGCTCCGCGACGACGTCGATCGCGCGGTCGGCGATGCGCTCGACCTCCCAGTCGCCCGCACCGTCGATGCCGCCCTTGCCGATGCCGACGTCGGCGGGCAGCGGCACCAGGACGAAGACGTTGCTCGACCCGGGAGGCGCGACCGTCGGGTCGGTCTCCGACGGCGCGCAGACGTAGATCGACGCCGGGTCCGGCACGTGCCGGTCGTCGCCGAACACCGCGCCGAAGTTCGCCTTCCAGTCCGCGGTGAAGACCAGGGTGTGGTGGAGCAGGCCGGGCACCGGTCCGTCGATCCCCAGGTACACGAGCACGGCGGAGGGGCCGGGGTCGCGCTTCTTCCAGTGCGACTCGCCGTGCGTGCGGTGCTCACGGTCGAGGAGCTGCATCTCGGTGTGCCGGAGGTCCGCGGCGCTCACGACGACGTCCGCCGGCGCGACGTGCTGCACGCCACGGCGGTCCCGGTGCACGACCCCCGTGACGTGGTCGCCCTCGACGACGATGCGCTCGACCTTCGCGCCGGCGATGATCTGCGCGCCCTCGGCCCGGGCGACCCGCTCGACGGCACCGATCACCTCGGTGATGCCGCCCTTCGGGTAGAGCACCCCGTCGGCCAGGTCGAGGTGGCTCATCAGGTGGTACATGCTCGGAGCGGCATACGGGCTCGTCCCGAGGAACACCGCGGGGTAGCCGAGGACCTGCCAGAGCCGACGATCCCGGACGGCGCTCTCGGCGAAGGTGGACAGCGGCTCGATGAGCAGGCGTGCGAGCTTGCCCATCCGGAGCAGCACGTCGGGCGCTGCGAGCTTCCGGAAGTCCTGGAACGTGCCGTAGAGGAAGCGGCGGACGGCCATGTCGTAGGTCTCCGCCGCGGAGTCCAGGTACTTCGCCATCCGTTTGCCGGCACCCGGCTCGATCGACTCGAAGAGCGCCAGGTTGTCCTCGCGCGAGGCCCGGAGGTCGATGGGTTCGTCGTAGCCCTCGCTGTAGACGCGGTACCCGGGGTCGAGCTTGACCAGGTCGAGCTGTTCGTCGGCGCTGGTGCCGAGCAGCCGGAAGAAGTGATCGAACACCTCGGGCATGAGGTACCACGACGGGCCGGTGTCGAACCGGAAGCCGTCCCGCTCCCACGACCCGGCGCGGCCGCCGAGCTGGCTCCGCTGCTCGAGCACGGTGACGGCGAAGCCGTCCCGCGCGAGCAGCGCGGCGGACGCCAGTCCGCTGATGCCGCCGCCGATCACGACGGCGCGTCGGACGGGCACCTTGCGGGTGCTCTGCTGGACCTTCGGACTGGAGGCTCGTGGCGGGGTCATGAGGAGCCTCCAGTGTGGTCCTTGGTCGCGGTGCGGGACCGCAGCGGCGCGCGCCCGGCGAGCACCTGTGCGGCCAGCTTGGCCTTCACCGGGTTCGGGACGCGGACGCGCGTGGTGATGAGGCGGCTCGCCGGGGTGACCGCGATGCGGTCGTTCAGCTCTTGGAAGAGGGCGTGTGCGAGGCCGACCGCGTGGCGGGCGTCCTTCGGCAGCAGCGGGACCGTCCGGGCGGCGGTGTCGAGGTCGGCCTGCACGTCCGCGACGAGTCGGTCCTTCGTGGCCTCGTCGAAGCTCCGGACGTCGACGCCCGGGAAGTACGAGCGACCGAGCACCTCGAAGTCGGCGTGCAGGTCACGGAGGAAGTTCACCTTCTGGAACGCCGCCCCGAGCGCGCGGGCACCGTCGACCAGCACGGCGTCGTCGAAGGACGGCCGGCCGGCGCGGTACACGAACGCCCGGAGGCACATCAGCCCGACGACCTCGGCCGAGCCGTACACGTACGTGTCGAACGAGGCGTCGTCGTGCTCGGTCTGGTCGAGGTCCATCCGCATCGACGCGAAGAACGGCCGCGTCAGCTCGGCGCCGAAGCCCGTCGTCCGCGCGGTCCGGGCGAACGCGTGGACGACGGGGTTGACCGAGAAGCCGTGGGCCATCGCCCGCTCGGTGTCCTGCTCGAGCTCGTCGAGGACGGTGCGGGCGAGTGCGGGGTCGAGGCCGGCCTCGGTCGCGGGGCCGTCCACGACCTCGTCGGCGACGCGCACCAGGGCGTAGACGTTCCGGATGTGCTCACGGGTGTCCTTGGTGAGCAGCCGGCTCGCCAAGCCGAAGGACGTCGAGTACCGCTCGATGACGACCGAGGACGCCGCCTCTGCGGTGGCGTCGTAGAGCGGGAGCCGCGCGGTGTGCGTGCTCCCCGGGGTGCTGGAGTTCACCGGACGCGCTCCACCAGCTCGGACACGAGCGTCTCCAGACGGTCCGCGAGCTCGTACGGCAGCGCGGCGAGTTCGGCTCGGGCGAGTGCCGTGTGCTCCTGGACGCGGGCGAGCGCGGCATCGTGCGCGCCGCACTCCACCAGGAGGCGACGCATCTCGGCAGCGCGTTCCTCGGTCAGGTGCGGGTCGCCGAGGTACGGGGCCAGGTCGGGCCAGCACGCGGTCGTTGCGGCGTAGGCGATGAGCATCGTGCGCTTGCCCTCGCGCAGGTCGCCGATCGCGGTCTTGCCGGTCGCGGCCTCGTCACCGAAGACCCCGAGCAGGTCGTCCACGACCTGGTACGCGATGCCGATCTCCCGGCCGAAGGCACCGAGTGCGGCGACGACGGGCTCCGGGGCCCCGGCGAGCACGGCGCCCGACTGCAGCGGCGCCTCGAACGAGTAGACGCTGGTCTTCGCGCGCTCCATCGCGAGGACCTCGTCGACGGTCGGCATCACGCCGTGGGTCAGGTCGACGTCCGCCATCTCCCCGGCGGCGCTGGCGAACACCGCGTCGTCGAACAGGTCGAGCAGCCGGGTGCGACGTTCGCCGTCCACCCCGCTCGACTCGATGAAGCGCGGTGCACCCGCGAGCGCGAGGTCCCCGGCGATCACCGCGGCGCTCATCCCCCGGTGCTCGGCCGTCGGCAGCGGCAGGCCGCCCGTCGTGCCGGTGTCGCGGAAGGACCCGGCAACGTTCGGCATGCCGCGGCGCGACCAGTCACGGTCGATGACGTCGTCGTGCACGACGAGTGCGGTGTGGAGCAGCTCGTAGGCCGCGGCGACGTTGACGGCGGCGTGCACGTCAGAGCCGCCGAGCCCGGCGTACGCCGTGATGACCATGCGCGGGCGGAACCGCTTGCCGCCCATGCTCGCCTTGCGGAGCACGCGCCAGAGTTCTTCCGAGGGGCGTCCGAACGCCTGCGCCCGGGCCGAGGACACGGCGAAGAACCGCTCGAGGCACTCGTCGACCAGGGCGAGGTCGATGTGCGCCACGGTGGCCGCTTCGTCCGTCATTGGCCTAATCTATCGAGACAGATGAGCCAATTCCCGGAAACCGTGGTGCTTCTGGCCGATGACCGTACCCCGATCGGTACGGCGGACAAGTTCACGGTGCACACAGACCACACGCCCCTGCACCTGGCGTTCAGCTGCCACGTGACGAACGCGGACGGCGACATCCTCGTGACCCGTCGCGCGCTCGCGAAGAAGACCTGGCCCGGCGTCTGGACGAACTCGTTCTGCGGCCACCCCGGTCCGGACGAGTCGTTCGAGGACGCCATCGCCCGCCGAGCGGCACGCGAGC
Source organism: Curtobacterium sp. NPDC090223 (assembly GCF_044746585.1). Classification (NCBI taxonomy): domain Bacteria; kingdom Bacillati; phylum Actinomycetota; class Actinomycetes; order Micrococcales; family Microbacteriaceae; genus Curtobacterium; species Curtobacterium sp. NPDC090223. Next base: position 281,787 of record NZ_JBIVCN010000002.1, read on the forward strand.
TCGGCCTGACGGTGCACGCCATCGAAGAGGTCCTCCCCGACTTCCGGTACCGCGCCGTCGACGCGTCCGGCATCGTCGAGAACGAGGTCTGCCCGGTGTTCCGCGCGGTGGCCGACCACGACCCCGAGCCCGCGGCGGACGAGGTGTCCGAGTGGGTGTGGCTCTCCGAGGAGAAGCTCCGCGCCGCGGTCTCGGCAGCGCCGTTCGCGTTCAGCCCGTGGCTCGGCTGGCAGCTCGCCGAACTCCCGGTGCGCGCGCTGGACTGATCCGTCGACCGAGGTCCGCGAACCCCGGACGACGTGGTGCCCGGGGCTCGCGCCCCGGGCACCACCGACGGTCTCAGAGCCACTTGGTCGCCGTGCACGAGGGGTAGCTCGGGAACCCCTGGTACACGAAGGTGAACACGTTCTCGATCGACGCTCCGCTGGGCACGTTCGCGGTGACGACCGCGCCGAGGGCGTGCCAACCGCCGTCGGACGTCAGCTTCGTCTTCTGGACGTAGGCGCCACCGTTGACCTGCAACGTGACCTCGCCGTTGGTGTTCGTGTCACCGTGCGCCGGGGTCAGCCGGTACTGGTCGATGGTCGCCCGGTAGGTGGTGCCGTTCCGCTCCCACGACACCTTCGCGCCGCCGCCGGGGCTCCCGCAGTTCACCTCGAAGCTGCCGGTGGCGTTCGGAGCGGGTGCCGCTGACGCCGGCGCCGCAGCCATCCCTGCGAGCAGGACCGCCGACAGCGCCGACGCGACGATCCCGACCCGGACTCGTGATGCACTCATTCGATCTCCTTCGATCCATGTGACCCGAATGTCACATTGGAACACCATCACACCGGTCCCGGTTTGGGAATCGCGTTCGTGAGGCGTACGCTCGGCGATCGGCTGCGCCACGGCGCCGCCCGGCGCGCATCGCGCCACAGGACGACGGCGCACTCCGCGCCGCAGGACGAACCAGTTGGGCAGGTGAGGCGCGATGTCGGGTGACCATCCTCGTGCGGGCCGGCTGCCCCTGCAGGTCGTCGCCGCGCCCGTGTCCTGAACCGCCCCCGCGACGGCACAGCCTCGCGGACTCGCGCCTGCCTGCTCCCGACCACGAGGAGCACAGCATGGCAATGATCGACAACGCGATCTACGTCGACGGACGTCGCGTCGAGTCGTCATCGAACCTGTCGCTCGATGCACGACGGGACTGCGACCTGGCGTGGATCGGGCTGCTGCGCCCGGATCCGCGCGAGCTCGAGTCCGTCGCGACGGAGTTCGACCTGCACGAGAACGCCGTCGAGGACGCGATGAAGGGCCACCAGCGCGCCAAGCTCGAGCGCTACGGCGACACGCTCTTCGTGGTGCTGCGTCCGGCCTGGTACGACGCCGACCAGGGCACGGTCGAGTTCGGCGAAGTGCACCTGTTCGTCGGCGACCGGTTCGTGGTGAGCGTCCGGCACGCCGACCGGCCGGACCTCGCCGCCCTGCGCGCCCGTGTCGAGGCGGACCCGGAGTTCCTCGCGAAGGGCTCAGAAGCCGTCACGGCAGCGGTGCTCGACGAGGTCGTGGACGGCTACGCGCCCGTCGTCGAGGTGCTGCAGGACGAGATCGACGAGATCGAGGACCAGCTGTTCGCGGGGCACGTCGCGGCGGACGTCTCGAAGCGGATCTACCAGCTGCTGAGCGAGGTGCTGGCGTTCCAGCGCGCCACGAAGCCGGTGCCCGCGATGGTGAAGGGGCTGCTCCGCGGCGCCGACAAGTACGGCGTCGACGACGAGGTGCAGCACCGCCTCCGCAACGTGCTCGACCACGCTCTCCGGGTCACCGAACGCGTCGACTCGTTCCGGGCGCTGCTCGAGAACGCCCTCACGCTGTACTCGACGCTGGTCTCCCAGGAGCAGAACGAGGCGATGCGCCGGATGACCAGCGCGAGCCTGGCGCAGGGCGAGGAGAGCCGGCAGCTCGCGCGCGCCGCGCACCGGCAGGGCGAGGAGGTGAAGAAGATCTCGTCGTGGGCCGCGATCCTCTTCGCGCCGGGGCTGATCGCCGGCGTGTACGGGATGAACTTCGACCACATGCCCGAACTGCACTGGCGGTACGGGTACCCGGCGGCGATCGCCGGCATGTTCGCGCTGGCCGGGGTGCTCTGGGTCGTGTTCCGGAAGCGCGACTGGCTGTAGCGCACGGGCGCGCGGGGCCGCGCCGCCCCGGCGTCGCCCCGGCGCCCCGGCGCCCCTCGGTGCGCCAGGCGCCCCTCTGTGCACGAGGCGCCCCTCGGGGCACCAGGCGCCCTCGTCTGGCCGAGACGCCGCAGTTTCCTGCGGTGCCTCGGGGATCCGGCGGTGTCTCGGCAGCGGAGCGGTGTCTCGGCAGCCGTCGGGTTCGGTGCACTCAGCTGGTGTCGGGGCGGCGGACGTGCATAATGATCTGGCTCGGAATGTGAACGTGCACATGGGCGTGCCGTGGTCCCGGGCGGAAGAGAGCAGCAATGGCGTCGACGCGGGCACAGCAACCGCGATCGCCCAGCATCCGCGATGTCGCGCGGGTCGCCGGCGTGTCGCACCAGACCGTGTCGCGGGTGCTCAACAACTCGGACGCGATCCGCGCCGAGACGCGGGACCGGGTGGTCGCCGCGATGGAGCAACTGCAGTACCGACCGAACCGGGCCGCGCGGGCACTGGTCACCAGCCGGACGCGGACGATCGGCGTGCTCACCGCCCGACGGTCGCACTACGGCCCCGCGGTCACGCTGCAGTCGATCGAGGACGCCGCCGTCGGTCGCGGGTACTCCGTCACCACCGCGAACATCGCGGAACCGACGGACACCGCGGTGCGGGACGGCCTCGGGCACCTGCTCGACCAGGACGTCGAGGGCATCATCGTGCTCGCCCCGCAGCAGCGCGTGTTCGACCTCATCGAGGAGCTCGGCGTCCGCACCCCGTACGTGACGCTGCGCTCGAGCATCAACGAGGACCCGACCGCGCTCTGGGTGGACCAGATGGAGGGCGCCCGGCTGGCCACGGCGCACCTGCTGGACCTCGGGCACGAGTACATCCGGCACATCGCCGGGCCGCAGGACTGGATCGAGGCGGACGCCAGGATGCAGGGCTTCCTGCGCGAGATGTCCGACCGCGACATGCCGGTGCAGCCGCCGATCCTCGGGGACTGGACGGCCGACTTCGGGTATCACGCCGGCCGCGAGCTCCTGCGGTGGCGCGACTGCACCGCGGTGTTCTGCTCGAACGACGCGATGGCGCTCGGGGTGATGCACGCCGCCCGGTCCTACGGGCTCGACGTGCCGGGTGACCTCTCGGTCGTCGGGTACGACGACATCCCCGAGGCGAAGCACTTCTGGCCACCGCTCACCACCGTGCAGGTCGACTTCGCCGAACTCGGGCGACGCTGCGTGGACCTGCTGCTCCCCCGCGAGGACGACCTGCTCCGCCCCGTCGAGATCGTGCCGCAGCTGGTGGTCCGTGCCTCGACGGGCGCTCCCCGCACCCGCGGCTGACCCCGGGCTGGTGCCCTCTCCCGCGGAGGAGGTCGAATCGCGCGTAGGAGGTCGTTCCTTCCGACCTCCTGCGCGCGATTCGACTTTTCAGCGCGGGTGCGATGGGAACAAAGGTGCGTGGGGAGCGGGAACGAGCCTGGGCAGGGTGCCCACGGGGCGGACGGGAGGCTCGGTGCGGGGCCGACCCGGGCCTCCCGTCCCGTGAGCGGGGGCGTCTCGGCGAGACGCCGCCCACAGCGCGAGACGCCGCTCGCTGCGCGAAACACCGCCCGCCGCGCAAACCACCGCTCGCCGCGCGAGACGCCGCCGAAAACGGGGGCGCCTCGCGAGGACGCGGGCGCCGTGCCGGGACTGGGGCGCCACCCGTACGCCGCGGCGACGGCGCCCACCCCGGGAGCGGCCGACACGCGGGCCACGCGACCCCAGCCCGGGGGCCACCGGACACCCCCATCCGTGCGGAGATGCGGTCCGTTACCGAAACGCGACCATACGGAATTGACACCCGTGCCGACGCCGTGCGTAGTATTACCTCCGTTCCAGCCGATGTGACCGTTCACATCACCGTCACACCGGCGGGGACACCGGACCCGACAACGAAGTCCGCACAGCCTCCCGTGCCCTTCGTTGCCGCAGCAGAACCACCCGAAGGACTGCCGCATCGCAGCGGCAGAAGGAGATGCACCGTGGCGTCAACCCCGATCGACACCGGACTCGAGACCCGGTCGATCACCGCACCCGAAACCATCCTCGAGATGCGGTCGATCACCAAGGAGTTCCCTGGTGTCAAGGCACTGTCCGAGGTGTCACTCAACGTCCGTGCCGGCGAGATCCACGCGATCTGCGGCGAGAACGGCGCTGGCAAGTCGACCCTGATGAAGGTCCTCTCCGGCGTCTACCCGTACGGCACCTACACCGGCGAGATCGTCTACGAGGGCGAGGAAGTCCGCTTCGCCAACATCAAGCAGTCCGAGCAGGCCGGCATCGTGATCATCCACCAGGAGCTCGCGCTGATCCCGGAGCTCTCGATCACCGAGAACCTGTTCCTCGGCAACGAGCCGAGCCGCTTCGGGGCGATCGACTGGACCACGGCCCAGCTGCGCGCCCAGGACCTGCTCGCCCGCGTCGGCCTCGCCGACGACCCCGACACGCAGATCAAGAACATCGGCGTCGGCAAGCAGCAGCTCGTGGAGATCGCGAAGGCGCTGCACAAGGACGTCAAGCTGCTCATCCTCGACGAGCCCACCGCGGCCCTCAACGAGAACGACTCGCAGCACCTGCTCGACCTGATCGTCGGGCTCAAGGCGCGCGGGATCTCGAGCATCATCATCAGCCACAAGCTCAACGAGATCGAGCAGATCGCGGACAGCATCACGATCATCCGTGACGGCAAGACCATCGAGACGCTCAACGTCAAGGCGGACGGCGTCAACGAGGACCGGATCATCCGCGGCATGGTCGGGCGCTCGCTCGAGTCCCGGTTCCCGGACCGCACCCCGAAGATCGGCGAGACGTTCTTCGAGGTCCGCGACTGGACCGTGCAGCACCCGCTCGACTCGAGCCGGCTCGTCTGCAAGGGCTCGAACTTCCACGTCAAGCGTGGCGAGATCGTCGGGTTCGCCGGATTGATGGGCGCCGGTCGCACGGAGCTCGCGATGAGCCTGTTCGGTCACTCCTACGGCACATTCCTCGGCGGTCAGGTCTTCAAGGACGGCGAGGAGATCAAGCTCAACAACGTCCAGCAGGCGATCGACGCCGGCATCGGGTACGTCTCCGAGGACCGCAAGGCGCTCGGCCTCAACCTGCTCGACACCGTGAAGCGCTCGACCGTGTCGGCCGACCTCAAGAAGATCTCCAAGGGCGGCGTCGTCGACTCGCTCGAGGAGTACTCGGTCGCCGAGAAGTACCGCAAGATGCTCCGCACCAAGGTGCCGACGGTGGAGGAGAACGTCGGGAAGCTCTCCGGCGGGAACCAGCAGAAGGTCGTCCTGTCGAAGTGGATGTTCACCGACCCCGACCTGCTCATCCTCGACGAACCCACCCGCGGCATCGACGTGGGCGCCAAGTTCGAGATCTACGGCATCATCCAGCAGCTCGCCGCCGAGGGGAAGGGCATCATCCTGATCTCCTCCGAGCTGCCGGAGCTCCTCGGTCTCTCCGACCGCATCTACACCATCTTCGAGGGTCAGATCACCGCTGACCTGCCGGCCGACCAGGCCGATCCCGAATCGCTCATGCGCAGCATGACCTCCGCGCGGAAGGGCGCCACCGTCTCATGAACAACCTGAAACTGCTGTTCGGCAAGGGCAACAGCATCGGCCAGTACGGCATGGTCATCGCACTCGTCGTGCTGCTCGCGTTCTTCGCGTTCACCACGAACGGGCTCATCCTGCAGCCCACCAACGTGATCAACCTGTTCCTGCAGTACTCGTACATCCTGATCCTGGCGCTCGGCATGGTCATGGTGATCATCGCCGGCCACATCGACCTGTCGGTCGGTTCGGTCGCCGCGGTCGTCGGCATCATCGTGGCGCAGTCCATGGCGGTCTGGCACTTCCCGGTCTGGGGAGCGATCCTGCTCGGTCTGGCCGTCGGTGCCGTCATCGGCGCCTGGCAGGGCTTCTGGGTGGCGTTCGTCCGGGTGCCCGCGTTCATCGTGACGCTGGCCGGTCAGCTCATCTTCCGCGGTGTGAACCAGATCATCGGCAACTCGACGTCGGTTCCCGTCCCGAACGGCTACACGCCGATCGGCGCCGGCTTCCTCGGCGACTTCGGCCCGGACTTCGGCTACAGCAACGGCACGCTGCTGATCGGCCTGGTCACGATCGCCGCGCTCATCATCATCGAGGCCCGCGGCCGTGCCCGTCGTCGCAAGATGCAGGCAGAGGTCCCGCCGCTGTGGGTCTCGGTCGTCCGCACCGGCATCCTGGTCGCCGTGACGCTCGTCGCCACGTACCTCTTCGGTGCCGGCCCGGTCGGCACCTCGGTCCCGATCGTCGCGATCATCCTCGGCGTCCTGACGATCGTCTACGGCTTCGTCACGAAGAACACGATCTTCGGTCGCCAGGTCTACGCCGTCGGTGGCAACTCCAGCGCCGCCGTCCTGTCCGGTGTCTCCGCGAAGAAGGTCAACTTCTTCGTCATGATGAACATGTCCGTCCTGGCCGCCGTCGCCGGCATGGTGTTCGTCGCCTACTCCGGTGCTTCCGGCCCCGCAGACGGCACCGGCTGGGAGCTCGACGCGATCGCCGCCGTCTTCGTCGGTGGTGCAGCGGTCGCCGGTGGTGTCGGCACGATCTCCGGGTCGATCATCGGTGGTCTCGTGATGGCGCTGCTGTCCAACGGCCTGCAGCTGATGGGCCTCGAGTCCAACAAGGTGCAGATCATCCGCGGTCTGGTCCTGCTCATCGCCGTGGCCTTCGACGTCTACTCGAAGTCGCAGGGGCGTCCGTCCCTGATCGGCGGCATGATGCGGCAGTTCCAGCGGAAGGACACCGAGCAGAACACGGTGGCCGCCCAGCAGCCGCGGTCGATCGAAGACCAGCCCGAGAAGATCACCCTCCCCTAGTCCTCACCTCCCACAGCGGGGCTCCGGCCCCACCCCTCCTCAACGAAGAGAAAGCAATCACATGCGCAAGAAGATCGTCGCCGGCCTCAGCCTGGCGCTCATCGCGGGCCTCGCCCTCAGCGGCTGCTCGTCCCGTGGCTCCGACTCCGGCAGCGGTTCGGACGCGACCATCAAGAAGGGCGACCTGATCGGTGTCGCACTGCCCGCGAAGACCTCGCAGAACTGGGTCCTCGCAGGTGCCGCGTTCAAGAAGTCGATCGAGGACGCCGGCTTCAAGGCCGACATCCAGTACGCGAACGCCGGCAGCCCCGTCCCGGACCAGCAGTCGCAGATCTCGGGCATGATCACCAAGGGTGCGAAGGCCGTCATCATCGGTGCCGCCGATGGTTCGCAGCTCACCTCGCAGGTCAAGTCGGCCAAGTCCTCGGGCGCCGTCGTCATCGCCTGGGACCGCAACATCCTGAACACCAAGAACGTCGACTACTACGTCGCGTTCAACAACTACAAGGTCGGCCAGCTGCAGGCCCAGGCGCTCCTCAAGGGCCTGAAGGAGAAGAAGGGCGACGGACCGTACAACGTCGAGCTCTTCGCCGGTTCGGCCGACGACGCCAACGCCACCGTGTTCTTCAACGGTGCGATGAACGTCCTGCAGCCGAAGATCGACGACGGCACCATCAAGGTCGTCTCGGGTCAGACCACCTTCCAGAAGGTGCAGACCAAGGGCTGGCTCGCGCAGAACGCCCAGTCGCGCATGACCGACCTGATCTCGCAGTACTACTCGGGTGACACCAAGCTCGACGGCGTCCTCTCCCCGAACGACACGCTCGCCCGCGCCATCCTGACGGCCACCAAGGCCGCCGGCAAGGAGAACCCCGTCGTCACCGGTCAGGACTCCGAGACCGCCTCGATCCCGCTGATCATGGCCGGCACGCAGTACTCGACGATCTACAAGAACACCACGGAAGAGGCCCAGGCGGCCGTCGACCTGGTGACCGACCTGTCGAAGGGCAACAAGCCCGACACGAAGATCGACAAGACGAACAACTACAACGGCGTGAAGACGGTCCCCGCGATCGAGCTCACCCCGGTGCTCGTCACGAAGGAGAACGCGGTCGAGGCCTACAAGGGCAACGACACCCTGGAGAAGCTCGCCAAGGCCGGCAGCTGACCCTCGCGTCACCCTCAGGAGGGCCCCGTCCGCATCGCGGACGGGGCCCTCTCCCGTTGGTGGGCGGCGCGGCGGCGCGCGAGGCGCCCCAGAGTGCGCGAGGCGCCGCGGCTTTCGGCGGCGTCTCGCGCAGCGAGCGGCGTCTCGCGCAACGAGCGGCGTCTCGCGCAGACGGGCCCGTCTTGCGGCCTGGAGGCTCGGGTCGGGCCCGCACCGAGCCTCCGGACCGGTGGGTGCGCGCTACGCGAGCCGCGCGCGCAAGCGCCGCGCAGCGTCGCACAGGTGGGGGACGTCGACGCGGGCCGTCCCGAGGACGATCGCGGGCGTCGTGTCGAAGTAGCGTCGCGTGAGCCGCTCCCCGAGCAGCGAGACACGGGACCACGGGATGCCCGGCTCGGCCGCCGTGACCGCCACGGGCAGCATCCGCACCGCCTCACCGATCTCGACCAGGCGCATCCGGACCGCGTCGTAGACCAGGTCCTCCGGCAGGGACGGCTCGGACACGTAGCGGGCGATGACCCCGCACGCCCGGATGACGTCGTCGAGTCGCTCCCCCAGGTCCCGGTTCACAGCGGCACCGCCGTCCGGACGACCTCCGGGGCCATGCCGTCCGCGGCCACGACGTCGACCCGCACGCCGAGGACCTGCTCGGCCGCGTCCTGGATGCGCATCAGCGCGAAGATGCCGAGGCCCGGCAGCAGGTCGACCATCAGGTCGACGTCGCTGTCGGAGCCGTCGTCCCCGCGGGCGACGCTGCCGAACAGGCGGGGGTTGCGGCCGCCGAGCCGGACGACGGCCTCGAGCAGCTCGTCGCGGTGCGCCGTGACACGGTCGCGCAGTGACGGTGGGTCGGCGACCGGCTCGAGGTCGATCACCGTCAGGAACCCCGCTGCGAACAGGAGTCGCTGCAACGCGGCGAGCGACGGCTCACGGCGACCGTTCTCGTACGTGCTGATGACGCTCTGCGTGACACCCGCCCGTTGCGCGAGCTGGACCTGGGTCAGCTCGGCCCGGTGGCGGGCGTCACGGATGAGCTCGGCCGCGGACAGGATCGGCGCGGGCCGTGACATGACTCCAGACATGTCGCCACGATACACAACATGCGAAATTTCGTAAGGTTCTGTGACGAGACGCGGCGGCGAGTCAGGTCACGGACGCTGCGAGACGTCCGCCCGGTGGAAGTTCTGCGCCGAACGCGACGGCGTCGGGCCGCGCTGGCCCTGGTACCGCGACTGGTACTCGGCGGAGCCGTAGGGCTTCTCCGCGGGGCTCGACAGCTGGAAGAAGCAGAGCTGGCCGATCTTCATGCCCGGCCAGAGCTTGATCGGCAGGGTCGCCACGTTCGAGAGCTCGAGCGTCACGTGCCCGGAGAAGCCCGGGTCGATGAAGCCGGCCGTCGAGTGCGTCAGGAGACCGAGCCGGCCGAGGGAGCTCTTGCCCTCGAGGCGGGCGGCGATGTCGTCGGGGAGCGTGACGACCTCGTACGTGGAGCCGAGCACGAACTCCCCCGGGTGCAGCACGAAGGCCTCGTCCGGGTCGGTCTCGACCAGGCGGGTGAGGTCGGGCTGGTCGGTCGCGGGGTCGATGTGCGGGTACTTGTGGTTGTCGAACAGCCGGAAGTACTTGTCGAGTCGCACGTCGATGCTCGAGGGCTGGACGAGCGAGGCGTCGTGGGGATCGAGGCCGATCCGGCCTGCGGCGAGCTGGGCGGTGATGTCGCGGTCGGAGAGCAGCACGGTACGGAATCCTAGCGGCAGCGGGCACGGTCCCGATATGCTGCTCGGCTGCCCGGGCACCGTGCTCGGCGGCGGAGGGACGACCGTGTACCGCGTCATCGAAGTCGACGTGCCCGCCACGATGGACGCCGACCCGGCCGGTGTCCAGGCGTTCCGCGAATGGGTCGCGGTGCAGAACGCCGCCGAGGTCGCCGTCACCGGCCTGCCCGAGCTGCTGTGGACGCCCGAGGAGCAGCTCCCCTACCTGCTCGACCCGGAGGCGCCGAGCCGGCTCGTCGCCCTCCGCTCGCCGGACGGGACGATCGTCGCCGCCGGGTCGTACGACACCAAGCAGGCGCCGGACACCCCGAACTGCTGGATCTCGGTCGCCGTGCACCCGGACCACCAGCGCCGCGGGCTCGGGACGCTCCTCGCCGACCACCTCGAGGGCATCGCGCGCGCGGACGGGCGCACCCAGTGGAAGACGTACGCGGTCTCCCGGCAGGTCGGCCCGGCCGTCGGCGACGGGTACCGGCCGGCGCCGACCGGGTACGGCGCGGTACCCGAGGACGAGGCGGCCGTCCGGTTCCTCACCGGCCGCGGATGGCGGTTCGGCCAGGTGAACCGGATCAGCCGTCTGACGCTCCCCGCCGACCCCTCGGTCGTCGCGGACCTGCACCACCGTGCGTCCGCCGCCGCGGGTCCGGACCACCGCGTGCACGCCTGGGCCGGCCCCACCCCGCCCGAGTGGCGCGCGGGCATCGCGCTGCTCGAGACGCGGATGAGCACGGACGCCCCCGATGGTGACATGGAGGAGCCAGAGGACGTCTGGACCGTCGAACGCCTGGCCGAGCACGAAGCACACCTGGCGGAGTCGCCGCGGACCATGGTGACGATCGCCGTCGAACACGTCTCGAGCAACACTCTGGCCGGTTTCACGCAGCTGGCGGTGCCGCACGACGTCGCCCAGCCGGTGATGCAGGGCGACACGCTCGTGCTGCGGGAGCACCGCGGGCACCGGCTCGGTCGGCTCCTGAAGGTGGTCGGCATCGAGACCATCGAGCGGGACCACCCCGGGCACCCGTCGATCATCACGTTCAACGCGGAGGAGAACCGGCCGATGCTCGACGTCAACGAGGCGGTCGGCTTCGTCCCCGTCGGCAGCGAGGGCATCTGGGAACGCAGGATCTGACCAGACGGAGGCGCCTACCATGGAGGGTCCGCGGACTCGCGGACGGAATCGTCCCTGGAACAAGGTTGATGACCGTCACGTCCCCCCTGCCGGATCCAGCCCAGGCCCAGTCCGGAGGCCCGGCGCCGGAATCCGCGCCCGTCACCGCTCGCACGTCCACCGTCGCGACCGTGCTCGCGATCGCGCTGCCGCTCGCGGTCGCGTGCTCGATCCTCGGCATGACCGTCACCGGTGCCTTCTCCGCGGACCAGCAGCTCGTGTCCGCGGGCGACCTCGTGCAGTACGGCCTGCCGGTCGCGCGCGCCGTGCACGACGGGATGGCGGCGCTGACGGTCGGGCTGCTCATCGTGGCCGCGTTCGCGCTCCCCGCGCAGAAGAAGGACCACGGCGCGATGTCGAGCGTGCAGCACCGAGCCGTGCGGTGGGCGGCGACGACCGGGGCGATCTGGTTCCTCGCGGCCGTCGTCGGGATCGTGTTCACCGGCGCGAACACGCTCGGCTCGTCCATCACGTCGCCGCTGTTCGCGCGGAACTTCATGCTCTTCGCGTTCCAGGTCGAGATCGGGCAGTCCCTGGTCGTCTCGGCCGCGGCCATCCTCATCGCCACGGTGCTCGCCGCGTTCGCCACCCGGGTGACCACGCTCGCCGTCGCCACCGTGTTCGGGCTCTTCGCGCTGCTGCCCCTCGCGCTCTCCGGCCACGCCGCGGGTTCGCTCGAGCACGCCAACGCGGTGAACTCGCTCGCGATCCACCTGCTCGGTGTGTGCGTGTGGGCCGGTGGCCTGGTGGCCGTGCTGCTCCTGCGCACCCGGACGAAGGGCGCCACCGGACGCGTGGTCGCCCGCTACTCGACGCTCGCCGGGTGGTCCTTCGCGGCCGTGGCGTTCTCCGGGATCGTGAACGCGTCGCTCCGGCTGACCGGCCCGCTCGACCTGTTCACGACGACGTACGGGTGGCTCATCACCGTCAAGGCGTCGATCCTGATCCTGCTCGGGCTGGCCGGGGTCGTCCAGCGCCGCAAGCTCGTGCCGGCGCTGCTCCGCGCACCGCTCGACCGCCGCTCCTTCACCCGGTTCGCCCTGGCCGAGGTGGTCTTCATGGCCGTCGCGATCGGCGTCTCCGTGGCCGTCTCGCGCAGCCAGCCGCCGATCCCGCAGACACCGGAGACCGGCGAGGACACCCGCTCCGGCCTGATCGGGTACCCGTATCCGCCCACGCAGACGCTGCACACCTTCCTGACGCAGTGGCACATCGACTGGGTGTGGCTCGCGCTCGCGGTGGTCGGTGCCGGCTGGTACCTGTTCGCCGTCAGGAAGCTCCGGAAGCGTGGCGACAAGTGGCCGGTCGGACGGACGATCTCGTGGCTGCTCGGCTGCGCCGTGTTCATCTGGACGACCTCGGCCGGCCCGTCGGTCTACGGGATGATCCACTTCTCGTCGCACATGATCCAGCACATGCTGCTGATGATGTTCGTGCCGCTGCCGCTCGTCCTCGGCGGCCCGGTGCTCCTCGCCCTGCGGACCCTGCCGGTCCGGAACGACGGCTCACGGGGCGCCCGCGAGTGGCTGATGCTCTTCGTGCACTCCCGGTACATGCAGTTCATGGCGAAGCCGGCCGTCGCCGGGGTGGTCTTCGCCGGGTCCCTCGTGGTGTTCTACTTCACGCCGGCGTTCCAGTTCGCGATGCAGTCCCACGAGTGGCACGTCGTGATGGTCGTGCACTTCGTGCTGAGCGGCTACCTGTTCTTCTGGGTGTTCGTCGGCATCGACCCTGGGCCGAAGCGGCCGCAGTACCCGATCCTGATCATCGCCCTGCTCGCGACCCTGGCGTTCCACGCGTTCTTCGGCGTCGCGGTGATGACCTCGGAGTCGGTGTACGCCATCGACTGGTTCCACGCCCTCGGGCAGACCAACGACGCCGCGCTGCTCGACGACCAGCACACCGGCGGCGGCATCGCGTGGGGCGCGTCGGAGCTGCCGATGGTCTTCGTCGCGCTGCTCGTGGTCCGCAACTGGGTGAAGTCGGACACCCGTGACGCCAAGCGCCTGGACCGCCAGGCCGAGCGCGACGGTGACGCGGAACTCAAGGCGTACAACGACCGCTTGGCCGCGATGCGCGAGCGCGACTGACGCGGCGGTCCTCCACACACGACGAAACACCCCGCACCACGGGATCCCGTGGTGCGGGGTGTTTCGTGTCGTGCTGGTCGTGCTGGTCGTGCTGGTCGTGCGTGGCTACTCCTGCGTGGGCGCTGCCGTGCGGGCCGCGCGGCGACGTGCCACCAGCAGCACCAGGCCACCGACGAGCAGCGCCAGGGCGAGGGCGATGCCCGTGCCCATGGCGATCGGAGCGCCGGTGAACGCGAGCTCCCCGCCCGTGCCGGCGACCGGCGTGGCGGTCGCGGAGGCCGTCGGCGTCGGGTCCTCGTCGGCGACCGGGGCCGCCGTGATGACGACCTCGAGCGTGGTGGTCGCGGCGGCGAACGTGTCGTCACCGCTGTAGGACACCGTCACCGTGTTCGACCCGACGGGCAGCGCGTCCGTCTCGCAGCTCGTCTCCGGCAGCGTCGCGGTGCAGAGGACGGTGCCGTCGGCGGCGGTGAACGTCACCGTGCCGGTGGCGCCCTCGGGCAGGCCGGTCGCCGTCAGGCGGACCTTCGACCCGACGACCGCGGTGGGTGCCGTCGTCGGTGCGGCGAGCGTCGTCGGCCGCTTCGTGACGTCGACCGTGAGCGTCGTGCTCGACGCGGCGAAGGAGGCGTCACCGTCGTAGGTCACCGTGACCTCGTTCGAGCCGACCGGCAGCGCGTCGGTCTCGCAGCTCGTCTCCGGCAGGGTGGCCGTGCAGAGGACGTCACCGTCGGCGTTCGTGAAGGTGATCGTGCCGGTGGCGCCCGTCGGGATGCCGGAGGCGGTCAGCCGGACCTTCGAGCCCACGGTCGCGGTGGTGGTGTCGGTGCCGGCCACGAGCTCGGTCGGCTGGGCCGCGACGACGAGGTCGAACGGGTCGCCCGCGGACGGCTCGTAGTTGTCGTCACCGAGGTAGTACGCCCGGACGACGTACTCCCCGCCGGCCAGGTCGTCCGGGACCGCGCACGTGGTGTCCGGCAGGGTGGCCGTGCAGAGGACGGTGCCGTCCTCGGTCCGGTACTCGATCGTGCCGGTGGCGTCCTCGGGCACGTTCGGGGTGTCGAGCGTGGTGGACTCGCCGTGGGTCACGGTGACGGTGGTGTCCGGGTCGGACCCGCCCTGGTCCGAGCCGTCGCCGGAGCCGCCGCCCGAGCCGCCGCCGTTCCCGGTGCCGGTTCCCGTCCCGATGGACGCCGTCGCCTTCTGGACCGTCAGGGACACGTCGGCCGCCGTGGCGCCGTCGTGCGTGTCGTCGCCCGAGTACACCGCGGTGAGCGTGTGGGTCCCCGCGGCGAGCCCGGCCGGGGCGTCACAGCTCGTCGCGCTCAGCGTCGCCGTGCACAGGAGGGTGTCGCCCTCGCGGAACCGGACCGTGCCGGTCGCGCCGGACGGCAGGCCGGACACGGTGAGCGTCGCCGGCGAGCCGTACGTCGACGGGGACGGCGAGGCGGACAGCGCGATCGCCGTGGCGACCTTCGTCACGACCAGCGCACCCGAGGCGTCCGCAGCCGCGGCGTGGTCGGCGTCGCCGGCGTAGGAGACGACGAAGCCGCTGGTGCCGACGGTGCTGGCGGGCACGTCGCAGGACGCCGTGCCGTTCACGAGCGTCGCCGTGCAGAGCAGCTCGTTCGACGCCGAAGCGCTCCGGAACTGGACGGTGCCGCCGGGGACCGTGGCGCCGGTCTTCTCGGTCGACGAGACCGTTGCGGTCAACTTCGCGGTCGTCCCGACGACGGCGGTCACGTCCGAGGTCGCGATCGCGGTCTTCTGCTGCTCGACCACGACCGCACCGGTGACCGTCACGGCCTCGGCGTCGGTGGAGGCGACGACGGTGGAGACCGTCGCGGTGCGAGCGGCGCCGGAGACCGAGTACGGGATCGACAGGGTCGGCAGGACCGTGCCGGCGGCGATGGTCGTGGTCGGCGTGTAGTCGCACGTGGCGACCTGTCCGGCGACGGTGCAGGACCAGCCGGTCCCGACGTCCGTGCCACCCGGCACCTGCGGCGTCACGTTCGCGGGGAACGTCGTCGTGGTGCGGATCGGCTGCGACTCGGAGCCGCCGTCGGCGGAGACGGTCGGGGTGACCGTGTACTTGCCGTTGCCGGCGTGCGCGACGCTCGCCGAGCCTCCCGTCCGGGCGGACAGCACCGGCACCGGACCGGCGGCCGTCGTCGTCTTCAGGTAGTTGACCTCGTGCACGTCGTTCTGTCCGCCGGTCCCCGCGACCCATCCGTAGGTGAGCTTGTAGGGGTACTGGGTCGCCGGGTCGATCCAGGACGGATCGATCGCGGCCGCGTTGTTCGACGTCAGCTTCGGCAACGTCCCGTCCACGACCTGCTGGGTGCCCCCGATCGAGGTGAAGATCACCGCGTAGTGCCCGGCGGCGACCGAGACGGACGAGTTCTGCTGCGCGAACAGGGCGGACGCCGTCGGGTTGATGACGATCTCGACGGGTACGTTCGCGGCCGCGCGATCGGTGACTCCGGTCGTGCTGAGCGTGCCGTTCACCGTGGTCTTGGACTGCACGCAGTAGCCGACGGTGCCGTTCCCAGGCCCACGGACCGTCACGGCGTCCTTGACGAGCGTGCCGTTCGTCCCCTGGTCGGTGTCGCAGCCCGAGCCGCCGAACTGACGGTTCGCGAAGTTCCCGTACCGGTCGAGACCGATGCCGAGGTACGCGTGCGAGAGTCCCTGTGCGTTGTTCGCCGTGCTCGCGCTGTACCCGAGCGAGCCGCCGAGGTACCCGATCTTCTCCGGGACCGTCGGGTTGTACGGGTCGGTCGCCGCGAGGTAGAACACGATGCCGTCAGCGGCCGTGCCGTTGTACTGGTAGCTGTTGAACGTCGCGTCGATGCCCTTGGTGATCGGGACGGACTGGACCGCACCGACACCGCCGGCGGCGTTGTTGTCGGCCGGGGTGAGGCGGAGCGCACCGTTGCCGGCCGCGTCCGTCGCACCGGCACAGGTCGGGATCGTCCCCGTGTTCGCCGCGCCCTTCGCGGTGAGGCAGGCGACGTTGGCGGCGCCGGACTGCGTCGACGGCAGGATGTAGCTGGTGCCGGCGGTGGTGCCGGTGAAGCCCTCCTGCACGAAGGTGGTCTGCGCCGGAGCGTCGGCCACGGCGGCGGTCGCGCCGGTGCCGGCCAGCGCCATGCCGACGATGCCCACGGCCACGAGGCCGGACAGGAGGAAGCGAGAGCGCGCGGGAACGCGCCCGATGAGTGGTGTTCGCACTGGAGCCCTGTTCAGTGAAAGGTGTTGCCGGGGAGGGGCGCACGCGCCCTGCTCACGCGGCTCGGGTGCTCACACAGTACTGGCCGGTATCCCCTCGTCGGGGGTGGGAGGACCGGCTTGCACCACAACTGGGGACACGCCCGGCGGTCCGGGGACAAGGGCTTCCCACAGGATCTCCGAAGAGACGGGCTCAGTCCCCGTGGACGATGCAGACCGCGTCGAGGTCGAGCGCTGCCTCGAGTGCGGCGGCGATGCCGGACTCCCCGTCCGCGCCGGCCGGGGTCACCGTGTCGACCCACCACAGCGGGGTCGCGAGCGCCGGGGCCTCCGGCAGGATCCGTTCGATCTCTTCCAGGGTGTCGACCCGCCGGACCCCGAGCACGGTGATCACCGGGTGGGTCGCGTCGCGGCAGACCTGCATCATCGGGCCGTCGTCGAGTGCCCGCACGCCCCAGGCGTCGTCGTGCAGCAGGAGCGCCTCGGCGATCTCCCGGACCTCGACCTCGCCGCGGCAGAGCAGGGTCACGTCACGCGGCACCGTGACCACCGTGGGATCCCGCCGCGACGTGTCCGTCGAGCGTGCCCTCGTCGTGGGCCGGGTCGAGCGGGGCACCGCCGACGAGCTGCAGGAAGCGGTCCTCGTCGATGCGGTCGAGGAACGACTCGAGCGCGGTCCAGCCGTCCTCGAGCCGAACGATGAGCCCCTGGTCGTCAGCGTCGCCCGGGGCGAGCCCGCGACCACCGAACGGGGAGGTCGAGGTGTGCGGCGGCGGCCAGACGTCGCCGCGGTCGAGGAACGACACGGCTTCCGGACCGACCACGACGGCGAGCGGCGACGGTTCGGCGTGGGCCACCGCGCGCACCAGGTGGTCCGCATCGCCGCGACGCTGCATGACGACCCCGAAGACGGGGACGACGTCCTCGGCGACACGGTGCACGGCCTCGAGCATCCGCTCGGCGAGCCGCGGGTCGGTGCCCTCGTCGGGCACGGTCAGGACGGCCGACATCGTCTCGACGACGACACCGTCGTCGAGGTGCGCGGTCATGGTCGCGGAGAAGCCGTCGCCGACGGCGTACGAGGTGCTGATGCCCGGCGACTCGTGCTTGGCGTACTGCGTCACGACCCAGCGGTCCCACGGGAGCGCGAGCGGCTCGGCGGTGCCCCAGCGATCCGGGCAGGTGCCGACCGTGTGGCACAGCGCCTCGATCGCGGAACCGATGTCGACCGCCCGCTCGGCGTGGTGCCGGAGCGTCAGGTCGATGCTGATCTGGCGGACGGACTGCGTGGCGACATCGAGGCCCGGAGACGGGACGCCGAGGAGTTCGGGTCCGTTGCGCACGAAGTCGTCGATCCCGTCGGCGACGACGCCCGTGCGGCCGTCGCGCATGGTGCCGTCCGCGTCGGTCACGGCCCACGCGGCACCGTGCGCACCGAGCGCGTGCCGGAGCGCCGGCGTGATCGCGGCGTCGGGGCCGGTCCGCAGGACGACCATCCGGTCGGAGGCGGCAGCACGCCGCAGCAGCGAGCCGAGCGCTTCGGTCAGCCACACCACCTGCGAGCCGGAGTCGACCACGATCGCGCGGCCGACCACGTCGTCGATGAGGGGATGTCTGACCATCCGTGTCCTCCTCGGGTCGGGGTCGCTGGAACTCCCTGGACGGTACACACACGCCCGACACCTGTCCGTCAGGCGGCGCGGCTCACAGAAGAGACACGGGAGGCTCGGGGCGGCTCCGACGGTCGGCGCTCGGCGCGCGGTCGGCTGGCTTCCAAGCGAGAATCCGGTATGGTTGTCGAGTCCCGCTGAGCGGGCACGCGAGTGTAGTTCAATGGTAGAACTCCAGCTTCCCAAGCTGGTAGCGCGGGTTCGATTCCCGTCACTCGCTCCGTTTCCCCCAGTCGCGCGACGCCGGTACGATCGCGTGATGTCCACTGTGTTCGACCAGGTCGTCGTCGGGGGCGGGGTCGTCGGCGCCGCAACGGCCCGCGCACTCGCAGCCCGTGGGGAACGCGTCCTGCTCGTCGAGCAGCACCCGCGCGGGCACGACCGGGGCTCCTCGCACGGTGCCAGCCGCATCTTCCGCATGGGCTACGCGGACGCCGAGTACGTCGCGCTCTGCCTTCGGGCGTTCGACGCCTGGCGGGCACTCGAGCGGGCGAGCGGTCGGACGCTCCTCGACCTCACCGGCGCGGTCGACCACGGCCGACCGGAGCAGATCGCGGCGATCCACGCCGCACTGACCCGCGCGGGCATCGACCACGAACTGCTCAACACCGACGAGGCCGCCGCGCGCTGGCCCGGGCTGGCCTTCGAGGGACACGTCCTCACGCACCCGTCCGCCGGCCGCATCCGCTCCGCCGACACGATCGAGGCACTCCTCGACCTGGCCGCGTCGGACGGCGCCGAGCTCCGCTTCGACACCCGGGTGACCGCCGTCGAGGACCACGGCGACTCGGTGACGCTGGCCGTCGAGGGCCAGGACGGCACCACGTCGGTGACCGCCGCCGGCGTCGTGGCCGCGGTGGGCTCGTGGGCCCCCACGCTGGTCGGCGACCTGTTCCGGGGACGCGGGGCGAGCCTCCCGGCCATCCGCGTCACCCAGGAGCAGCCCGCCCACTTCCCGAGCCACCTGCCGGACGGGGCATGGCCGAGCTTCGTGCACTGGCAGCTCGACGGACCCGACGTGTACGGGCTCCTCACGCCGGGCGAGGGCGTCAAGGTCGGGTTCCACGGGACCGGGCCGGTGGTCGACCCCGACGCGCGGGACTTCACCTCCGTGCCGGAGGAGCTCGAGCGGCTGCAGGCGTACGCCGCGCGGTTCGTGCCGGGGGTCGACCAGACCGCCCCCGAGCCGATCAGCTGCCTCTACGACAACTCCCCCGACGACGACTTCGTGATGGACCGACGCGGCCCGGTCGCCGTCGCGACCGGGTTCTCCGGGCACGGGTTCAAGTTCGCGCCGCTCCTCGGCGAGATGCTGGCCGACCTGGCGACCGGCGGGGCGCCGCACCCGCGGTTCGCGCTCCCCGGCTGACGCGCTCCGTCGCGCCGGGCGCTCCGTCCGAGGCGCCGCCGTCCGTCCGAGGCGCCGCCGTCCGTCCGAGGCGCCGCCGTGTGCTCGAGGCGCCGCGGTTTTCGGCGGTGTCTCGGCGCGACCGCGGTGTCTCGACGGGCGGGCGGTGCCACGGCGGCCCGCTAGCGTGGGGGCGTGCACGTCGTGATCGCGCCCGACTCCTTCAAGGGGACGGCCACCGCCGCCGAGGTTTCGACCGCGATCGCCGCGGGCTGGCAGTCCGAACGGCCGCTCGACACCCTGACCCTGATGCCGATGGCGGACGGCGGCGAGGGCACGCTCGACGCCTTCGCGACGGCGTTCCCCGACGCCCGCCGGGTCCCCGTCACGGTGACCGGGCCCGCCGGTGCGCCCGTCGCCACGTGGTGGCTGTCGCTGCCGGACGGTCGCGCGGTCGTCGAGCTCGCGGCGACGAGCGGCCTCCCGTTGCTCGACGCACCCGAGCCCGATCGCGCACAGACGACCGGGTTCGGCCAGGCGATCGCCGCCGCACTCGACGCCGGCGCGACCGGACTCGTGCTCGGGATCGGTGGGAGCGCATCGACCGACGGTGGCGCGGGGATGCTCGGCGCGCTCGGGCTGACGGGCGTGGCCCCGACCGCCGCGGGGTCGCTGCTCGACGACGTCACCACGGTCTCGGTCGCCACCGTGCGGCCACTGCCGCCGCTCGGCGTCACGGTGCTCACCGACGTGACGTCGCCCCTGCTGGGTCCGACCGGTGCCGCGGCCGTCTTCGGGCCGCAGAAGGGCGTCGCGCCGGACCGCCTGGCCACGCACGAGGCACGACTCGAGGGCTGGGCCGCCCGGTTCCCCGACGTCGACCCGACCACCCCGGGTGCCGGTGCGGCGGGTGGCACCGGGTTCGGCCTGCTCGTGTGGGGTGCCACGCTGGCGCCGGGTGCCACGGGTGTCGCGGACGTCCTCGGGCTCCCAGCGGTGCTCGCGACCGCGGACGTGGTGGTCACCGGCGAGGGGCGCTTCGACGGACAGACGGCGGCCGGCAAGGTCCCGACCGTGGTGGGGTCACTCGCCGCCGGGCGCCGGAGGATGCTCGTCGCGGGGGCGATCGACGCGCCGGTCGACGACTTCGACGCGGCAGCGTCCCTGACCGTCATCGCCACGCAGACGACCGGGGAGCCGTCCGACGCGCTCGCCGACCCGATGCGCTTCGCCCGCATCGCCGGGCAGCGTCTGGCGGCCCGCGCCGGAGACTGACGGGGTACGTCCGAACCAGTGCGAACGACATCGAGCGGCGCGTAGCGTCATGACCATGGCACGTACCTGGACCGGCAGACCGCACGTGCTCGCACTCGTCGGGGCGCTCGTGCTCCTGCTCGTCGGCATCGGGTTGCTGATCAGCCCGTGGGACGGGGCGGTCGGCGCCGTCGCATGGGTGCTCATCGTGGCCGCGATCGCACTCGGAGCACTCGCGCTGTTCTTCGCGAGGACACCCAGGAGCTAGTGACGAGCCGGGGTCAGGCGACCTGCTCCCCGAGGAAGTCGGCGTAGGTCGGCTCGTGCAGATCGGTGTGGTGGACCAGACGGGCTTCGACGAGCGCCTGGATCTCGGCCGGTGAGCGCAGGCCCCGGCGGTGCCATTCGTACGGGTGGACAGTGACGTTGTCGGCGGTCATGAGGACCAGCCCTTCGTGGGCGGCGAAGCCCGTGCTGCCCGTGTCGTTCCGCTGTGCCAGGGATCCGCAGGGCGCGGACGGCATCGTGGCGACGGATTCGGTGTCGACTCGGTTCACCCACCGTAAGTCGGCCGACCCGCGCCGCCAAAGCGAATGCGCGAACCGGACCGCTCGACGCGTTCCCCGGGGTGCCCTGATGGTGCCTCCCACACACGGGAGCGCTCCAGCAAGATGGATGCGGGCCGGATCCGGCCCACATGCGACCCCACGAGGAGATCATTGCGCACCGTCAACGCGTACGCGGCACCGTCAGCGACCGAGCCGCTCGTCAAGACCACCATCACCCGTCGTGACGTCGGCCCGAACGACGTCGAGATCGACATCGCCTACGCCGGCATCTGCCACTCGGACATCCACACCGTCCGTGGCGAATGGGGCGAGATCCAGTACCCGCAGGTCGTCGGCCACGAGATCGTCGGCCACGTCACCTCCGTCGGCGCCAACGTCACGAAGCACCAGGTCGGCGACCGCGTCGGCGTCGGCTGCATGGTCAACTCCTGCGGCGAGTGCGTGAACTGCGTCGCCGGCGAGGAGCAGTACTGCCTGAAGGGCAACATCCAGACCTACGCGGGCGTCGACCCCGCCGACGGCACGATCACGCAGGGCGGCTACTCCCAGGCCGTCGTCGTGAACGAGGACTTCGTCCTCCGTGTGCCGGAGTCGCTCGACATCGAGAAGGTCGCGCCGCTGCTCTGCGCCGGCATCACGACCTACTCGCCGCTCCACCACTGGAAGGCCGGCCCCGGCACCCGCGTCGCGGTCGTCGGCATGGGCGGCCTCGGCCACATGGCCGTGAAGATCGCGGTCGCGCTCGGCGCCGAGGTCACCGTCCTGTCGCAGACCACCTCGAAGCAGGAGGACTCGCTCCGCTTCGGCGCGAAGGCGCACTACGCCACGAAGGACGCCGCGACGTTCGAGGAGCTCGCCAGCTCGTTCGACCTCATCATCAACACGGTGTCGGCGAAGATCCCGATGGGGTCGTACCTGGGCCTGCTCGCCGTGGACGGCACGATCGTCAACGTCGGCGCACCGTCCGAGCCCCTCGAGGTCCCGGCGTTCGCGCTCATCGGACACCGTCGCAGCTGGGCGGGTTCGGCGATCGGCGGCATCCGCGAGACCCAGGAGATGCTCGACTTCTGCGCCGAGCACGGGATCCTGCCGGAGACCGAGCTGATCAGCGCCGACGAGATCAACGACGCCTACGAGCGCGTCCTCAAGTCGGACGTGCGCTACCGCTTCGTCATCGACGCGGCGACGCTGGCGTAGTCCCACACCGGGGCCAACCAGGGGGTCGTTTCGCGCGTCGGCAGTCGGGAATCCCGACCGTCGACGCGCGATTCGTCGTCCTGCGCCGGTGTCAGCTGACCTCGTCGCCGCTCGGGAGGGCTCCGCACCAGTCGATCGCCTCGCCGGTGAGGCTCGCCTCGAGCGCACCGGACGTCGCGTCGACGATGCTGACGAGGGCGCCGCCGTCGGACTTCGTCACGACGGCGACGAACTGTCCGTTGGGTGACGGGCACAGGGCGTTCAGGGTCGCGTCCGCCGGGATGGTCACCGGCAGCCGGGAGGCTCGGCTGCCGTCCACACGCACGATGCGGCTGGCGATCGTCCCGTCTGCACGGACCTCCCCCACGGTCCGCAGGTACGTCTCGTCCGTCAGCTGGGCGATCCGCCCGAGGTACGGCGCATCGGTGCTCCCGGCGGGTGCGACGATCGGGGTCCGCTCCCCGTCCGTGAGGTCGACGCGCTCGATCCCCGTGCCGGACTCCACGACGGCCGTCGTACCGGTCCCGACGAAGCCGTGCAGGTACGTCGAGGATCCCAGCCGGATCGGGTCGACGGTGCCGCTCATGTCGATGAGGAACAGCTCGTCGGTGCCCGTCCGGACGAGCGCGCTCTCGGTGCGCGGCACGTACGCCCACTGGCTCACCGTGATCGGGACGGCACCGGTCGTCGGCCCGCCGTCCGCCGTGACGGGCTGCGGCAGGTGGGTGCCGGTCATGTCGACCACGTACAGCCCGACGTCCCGGGACTCCCCGGTGGACGTGTCGGCGTACTCGAACCCGAACGAGGCGCCGTCGTCGGACGCGTGCAGCGCCGACGCGTGCCCGCGACTGCTCGGCAGGGTGATGTGCTCGACCGGGGCGTCCTGGTCCTCCACGCCGTCGCGCAGGGACACGATGTCGATCGTGGAGTTCCCGGCGCCGGAGTTCCGGAGCACCACGAGCGACCGGCTCAGTCGCACGTACTCGGCGATCCCGCTGCCCTGGTACACGGTGGTCGCGCCCGAGGCGTCGATCGCGCGGCGCACGATCCGGTCCGTCGTCCCGCCGGTACCCGGCACGAGCGCGAGCACGTCGGTCGTGCCGGTGCGGATCGTCGCGCGGAGCTCGGCGGTCGCGGCCTGCCCCGGCGCCCGAGCCCCGGAGACCGTGACCGTGTAGGCGCGGTCGTACTCGAGCGGTCCGGCGAACTCGACCGCGACGGTGTTGCCGCTCGACGTGACCGTGTGCGCGGCCGCCGGACTGACCCGGACGTCCCCGGCGGACACGCGCTGCAGCGCCTGGTTCGCGGTGAGGATCACGCGCTGCGCCGGGCGGGACACGATGTCGGTCGCGTCGTACGACACCGAGCGCAGCCGGGGCCCCTGCTGCGACCCGACGACCGCGGCGAGCGCGGCCACGACGACGAGCACGAGCACCACGG
Source organism: Curtobacterium sp. NPDC090223 (assembly GCF_044746585.1). NCBI lineage: Bacteria > Bacillati > Actinomycetota > Actinomycetes > Micrococcales > Microbacteriaceae > Curtobacterium > Curtobacterium sp. NPDC090223. Next base: position 305,755 of record NZ_JBIVCN010000002.1, read on the forward strand.
CGACGAAGCGCCGGCGGAAGCGTGTCGCCAATGGTCGTCCCGTGTCAGTACTCATACGGGTCCTCCGGCTGTGCGATCCGCTGCACGGCGGCGGCCTTGACGACGATCCGCGCGTCCGAGGACTGGTCCGGGTTCGCCGCGAGCGCCCCGGTCACGCGCACCCACTGGTTCTCGTCCGGCGGGGTCTCGTCGGTGGTCACCCCGAGGCCGACCGGCTGGGCGTCGACCGCGCAGCAGCTGATCACGAAGCGCGTCAGGGTGAACGAGCCGTCGTTCCCCGGCACGACGAACCCGGTCAGGGTGACCCGCTTGCCCACGAGGGACGACGTGTCCGTGGTCTGCCGGATGAGCGCCGCCCAGTCCTTCACGCCGTAGCCGGACGTGTCGACCGAGTCGCTGCCGAGGAGGGAGACACCCGCGGACCCGGTGGCGTCGGACAGCGTGGCGGAGTCGACGGCCCGCTGCTGCGCGGTCCGCGCGGACAGGGTCGTCGGGGGCAGGACCAGCATCGCCACGGTGACCACGACCGTGACCAGCGCCGCCGCGCCGGCGAGGGCCGACCCGATGCGGCGAGTGGGGCCTCCTGTCCTGGTGGAGGCGACCGTCTCGTCGTCCGGACCCGCGTGGTCGTGCGTGTGGCCGGCTCCCCGTGCGGTCACGACGAGGCCGGCGATCGATGCCGGCACGGCGACGGCGGCGAGCACGACCGTGAACACCGAGTACCGCGGGTTGATGTACAGGTCGAGGTGCCCCGCGGCTGCGAGCCACAGGGTACAGACGGCGACGGCGAGGACCGACCCGAGGCCGAGGAGGGCCCGGCGGCGACCCGTGTGCTCAGACGAGGACATTCATCACCAACCCGACAGCGGCGGCGAACAGGACGCAGACGACGCTCAGCAGCACGAGGAACCGGGTGCGGAACGTCGTGCGGAGCAGGGCGATCATCTTGACGTCGATGATCGGGCCGATGACGAGGAACGCGGTGAGCGCACCCGGCAGGAACGTCGAGGCGAAGGACAGCGCGAAGAACGCGTCGACGTTGGAGCAGAGCGAGACCGTCATCGCGAGGAGCATCATCGCCAGCACCGAGAGCACGGGGTTGCTGCCGATCGCGACGAGGGTGCTCCGCGGGACGGCGACCTGGATCGCGGCAGCCAGCCCGGCCCCGACGAACAGGGCGGGCATCATCGTCGCGGTCTCGCCGCCGAACTGCGCAGCACTCTCCCGCCACCGGTTCCGGCCGACGGGGGCACCCACCGCGGCGCGGCAGCGGGCCTCGAACGCGGGCAGCAGCAGGTCCGTCGGGCGACGGTGCGCGGCGACGATCCAGCCGACGAGGTTGGCGACGACGAAGCCGCCCACGATCCGGACGGGCAGGATCCACCCGGACCACCCGAAGGCCTGCGCGGTGCTGACGATGACGAGCGGGTTGAGGATCGGGGCGGCGACGAGGAAGGTGACCGCCTCGGCCGGGGTGAAGCCGCGGAGCATCAGGCCGCGGGCGAGCGGGACGTTGCCGCACTCGCAGACCGGGAAGAGCATGCCGATGAGGGAGATCACGGCGCGACGGGGCATCGGGCGGCTCGGCAGGACCCGCTCGAGTGCGCCCTGCGGGACCCACACCTCGACGACGATCGACAGGACGATGCCGAGCACGACGAACGGCAGGGACTCCACCACGACGCTGATCGCGAGCGTCAGGAAGTCCTGCACGACGTCCGGCAGCCCGGCGCTGCCGATGCTCGGTGTGGCCAGGCGGATCCCGAGCAGGACGACGACGGCCAGCAGCACGAGTCCCGGGCCGGTGCGGCTCCGGGTGCGCTGCTGCGGCGGCGTCGTGGTGCGCGTCGTCACCGGGCCAGGATAGGCGACGCCGGTGGCGGGCTCCGGCGTCAGCCCTGGGCGAGCCCTGCGACGTGCCGGTCGAGCAGGTCGATCGCCCAGCTCGCGTCCCCGCCAGGATCGAGTCGCACCACGTGCAGGGCCAGGCCGTCCACCATGGCGTGCAGCCGCTGGGTCTCGTACTCCGTGTCGGCCGCCGGCACCCCGAGCGCCCCGAGGATCCGCGCGCACCACTGCCGCATCTCCTCGACGACGCGGTCGTGGAACGGGCGGAGCTCGGCGTCGGTCAGCGCCGCAGTCCCGAGCGCCAGGTAGACGTCGAGCTCGATGCGCCGCTCGTCGTCGAGGGGCAGCAGCTCGACCAGGACGGCGTGCGCGTAGGCCGTCCCGGTGAGGTCGGGCGGCAGCGCGTCGATGCGCGCCGCGGTGCCGTCGAAGACCAGGGTGAGCGCGTGTTCCCGCACGCTGGCCTGTGTCGGGAACGTGTAGCGGACGGTGCTCGGCGGCAGCCCTGCCTCGGCGGCGACGTTCCGGACGCTCAGCGCGCCGAGGCCGTCGCGCGCGAGCACACGGCACGCCGCCTCGGACACGGTCCGGCGGCGCTCTTCGACGTTCATGCTGCGAGCCACCCGATCATTCTGGCACGACTGTACGACTTCGTGCTAGAACTGGGATCGTTGTCGCACAGTCGTGCGAACACAAGTCGGGAGGAACAGCATGACGTGGATCGTCCTGGTCATGTCCGGCGTGCTCGAAGCCGTGTGGGCGACCGCACTCGGCGCGTCGAACGGGTTCAAGAAGGTGGTGCCGACGATCGTCTTCGTCGTCGGCATGGCCGCGAGCATGGCCGGCCTGGCGTTCGCGATGACGGCGATCCCGGTCGGGACGGCCTACGCGGTGTGGGTCGGCATCGGCGCGTCCCTGACGGTGCTCGTCGCGATCGCCCGCAAGCAGGAGGCAGCGTCGTTCGGCCGGGTGGCGCTCGTCCTCGGGTTGGTCGCCTGCGTCGTCGGCCTCAAGGTGGTGAACTGAGATGGCCTGGATCGTGCTGTTCGTCAGCGCCGCACTCGAGACCGTCTGGGCGACCGCGCTCGGCGAGAGCCAGGGCTTCACCCGCCTGCAGCCGACGATCGTCTTCGCGATCACGATCGTGATCAGCCTGGTCGCGTTCGGGTACGTGCTGCGGCACATCCCGATCAGCACGGCGTACGCGGTGTGGACGGGGACCGGGGCGGCCCTCACGGTGCTCTGGGGCATGGCGACGGGCGCCGAGCCGGTCACGGTGCTCCGCCTGGTGTTCATCGCGGGCATCGTCGGGTGCGTGGTCGGCCTGAAGCTGCTGCCGGCGCGCGCGCCGCGAGCGCCGCGAGCGCCGCGCGCTGCCGCACCCGGCGCCGCGCGCGATCACGCGTAGGCAGTCGAATCGCGCGTAGTGGGTCAGAAGTTCCGACCCCCTACGCGCGATTCCACCCTCCCGTCACGCGGCGTGGGTGGAAACCACCCCTCGCCGGGTCACATTCAGACCGACGCGCCGGTCCACTCGTCGACCGCGGCGACGTGGTCGGCGCCGGCCGTACCTGCCGCACGGGCGGCCGCGACGCGCTCCACGTGCGACGGCGGGTTCGACGGCACGCCCGCCGGACGGCCCTCGTCGTTGATCTTGCGGAGCTCGGGGACGATGTCCTCGGCGAGGATGTCGATCTGCTCGAGCACCGTCTTGAGCGGCAGCCCCGCGTGGTCGACCAGGAACAGCTGGCGCTGGTAGTGCCCGACGCTATCCTTCATCGCCGCGTACCGGTCGATGACCTGCTGCGGGGACCCCACCGTGAGCGGGGTCTGCTGCGTGAAGTCCTCCATCGACGGTCCGTGGCCGTAGACCGGGGCGTTGTCGAAGTACGGCCGGAACTCGTCGATCGCGTCCTGCGAGTTCTTCCGGGCGAAGAACTGCCCGCCGAGGCCCACGATCGCCTGGTCCGCGGTGCCGTGCCCGTAGTGCTCGAAGCGCTGCCGGTACAGCCCGACCATCTGCGCGGTGTGCTCGATCGGCCAGAAGATGTTGTTGTGGAAGAAGCCGTCGCCGTAGTACGCGGCCTGCTCGGCGATCTCCGGGGTGCGGATCGAGCCGTGCCACACGAAGGGCGCGACGCCGTCGAGCGGACGCGGGGTCGACGTGAAGCCCTGCAGCGGCGTGCGGAACTTGCCCTGCCAGTTGACGACCTCGTTCTCCCAGAGCTGGCGGACGAGCGCGTAGTTCTCGATCGCCAGGTTGACGCCCTGCCGGATGTCCTGCCCGAACCACGGGTAGACCGGGCCGGTGTTGCCGCGACCCATCATCAGGTCCATGCGGCCGTCGGAGATGACCTGGAGCATCGCGTACTCCTCGGCGATGCGCACGGGGTCGTTCGTGGTGATCAGCGTCGTCGAGGTCGAGAGCGTGATGTTCTTCGTGCGACCGGCGAGGTACCCGAGCATCGTCGTCGGCGAGGACGCGACGAACGGCGGGTTGTGGTGCTCGCCCGTGGCGAAGACGTCGAGGCCGGCCTGGTCCGCGTGCTCGGCGATGGTGAGGATGTCGCGGACGCGCTGTGTGTCGTCCGGCGTGGTTCCCGTGGTGGGGTCGGTCGTGACGTCACTGACCGTGAAGATACCGAACTGCATGGTGTCCGCCTCCTGCGTGATCGTTCTATGCGTTTGCATCGAACTGACGAGTACAACGTAACGCACCGGAGACTATTCCGCGACGTCCACCGAAGTGCCGACGGCCGTTCCTGAGCAACACGCGTAGCGTTGCCGTGGAACCCTCACCAGGCTCACCGATCAGGACTCCGCGGAGGTTCCACCGTGCCGACCATCTCCTCGACAGCCGCGCTCGTCGACGACGAGTGGGTGCTCCGCTGCGTCGACTACCCCGCCATCGAGCACCACGGTGCCTGGCTCGACGACGTCGTCGTTCGGCACCGCACGATGGTGCAGGACTTCGCGGGGTCGCTCCCGCGCATCGAGTTCGCCGTCGGGGACGAGTCCACTGCGGCCCGGATCGCGGCCGTCCGGGACGCGAGCGAGCGGGCCCGGGCGATGCGGGCGGCGGCGCGGGCGCTCGAGGACTCCGTCGCCCGTGATCGTGAGGCGCTCGTCGAGCGGCTCACCGAGCTGCACGTGGCGCCGTCGGAGATCGCGGAGATCCTCGGGCTCTCCGTCCGAGCGGTCCGCGACGAGGTCGGCTCGGACGAGGAGGCTCGGATCGCCCGCCGGATCCTCCGGACGATGCACGCCGGCGACGCAGACCCGGAAGCGACGTCACCCTCGCGCTGACGAGCCCCCGTCCGCGGCCGTCACACTCCTGTCACCGGGGGCTCATGCCGGCGCAGGCACACCCTTCGTGTCCGTCGTCGCAGCCGCGTGGTGCATGCCGTCCGCGAGCCACACCACGGTGACGACGACGAGCACGGCCGCCGACGAGGCCATCCGCCCGGCGACGAGGAGGGCGTCGTGGTCGTAGCTGCCGGACCCGTACCCGCTCGCGAGGGCGACGACCAGCGCGGTCACGCCGACCGCGAGCACCACCCCGACGGACACCAGCAGCACGGCGGTGACCACTCGGCGCGGGCCGCGACGGCCGTCCCGGTCACCCCGGGCGCCGCGGTCCACGGCGGGCCCGAACGCCCGGACGATGCCGAGCCAGAACAGGGCGATCGCGCAGGCCCCGACGATGTCGCTCACCCGGTGCCACCCGTAGACCACGGTCTGGTTCGCGACGAAGACCGCGTAGGCCGCCCCGATGAGCAGGACGACGGGTCGGAAACGACGCGGGGTGACCATCAGGACGGCGAACAGCGCGGCGAGGGCGATGGTCGCGTGGCCGGACGGGAACGAGTTCGGCGTCGTCGACTGGGCGATCTCCGGGCGCACGGCGATACGCTTGAGCAGCGTCGAGGTGCCGGCCGAGGCGAGCACCACCAGACCCGCCGCCAGTCCGACGGCGAGCCGCCTCCGGGCGAAGGCCACGGCGGCGATCACGACCACCAGCAACAGGATCACCGGGACCGAGATGACGTTGAGCGCGGTGTCCGACCCGAACAGGTCGGTCTCCCTGACCCCGCCGAGTGCGGAGTCCTCGAGCCGCTGCCCGAACGGCGTCAGCACCGCGACCGCGTAGACGAGAGGCACGATCACGAACCCCACACCCGCAAGCACCCCCCACCGGAGCCGCCGGGACACGCTCGGCCCGCGTGCGTCGTCACGCGAGGGCAGGGCGCTGCGATCGGGCGTGCGGGTCACGGGGATCGTCCTCCTCGGTGTCGTCGTCGCCGGCCTCGTCGTGCGCCTGGTGACGGCGCTTCGATTGGGTCGCTCGGGGTCCGACACGATACCGTTGGGCGGCCGGTCGAATCCTGGGAACCAGGGCCCGATCGGCCTCGTCCAGCGGAGCGTCAGGCCCGCTCGGAGCACACCAGTCGCCGCGCAGGACGTGGCCCCACAGGAGGAGACCGACGTGGCCGTCAAGGAACCGAGCATCATCGCTTCGCCGAACCGTGCGCTCGCGCTGACCGTCGGCACCCTGCTCGCCATCTGGGGCATCCTGGGCTTCTTCTTCGCCGGTGAGAACGGGCACGCCTTCTTCGGTGACAGCGGCGGCCTGCTGTGGAACGCCTTCCTGGTGAACCCGGCGCTCGCCTCCGTCTGGACCCTGCTCGCCGCGGCGCTGTTCATCGTCGGGCTCGGCAACACGATCGGGTCGCGCAACGTGAACGTCCTGGTGGGGATCGTCCTCGTGGTGCTCGCGGTGTACGGCTTCGTGTTCGTGAACACCTCGGCCAACGTCTTCGCGCTCAACACGACCGACAACGTCTTCAACGCCATCGTCGGCGTCGTCCTGCTGCTCACCGCACTCGGCGCCGACAAGCAGAACATCCGCGCACTGCGAGCCGCGCGCGCCTGACGCGCGCCGCGGCCGGTCCGATCCGGTCGCATGGCGTTTCCGATACCGCAGCGGTCGATCCACTTCTGCCGTGTTGAACTCTGCGAACGCATCCGATGCATTCGCAGGCTTCGACACCGCACGAGTCGATCGACTTCTGCGGTGTCGAACGTTGCGGACGCACGCAGCGCGCCGGCGCCAGCGCGAGCGCAGCGCGACTGCGGGCCTCAGGCGTCGGGCTTGGGCGCCTCGAGCTGGGTGGCGACGACGCGAGGCGCCTCGGACATGAAGCGCCGGACGTCGAGGTCCACGATGATGTCCGACGGGCGCAGCGGCCGGGTCAGGAAGAGACCGTCGAGTGAGGTCAGCCGCGACAGCGCGACGTAGGTCTGGCCGGCGCTGAACACCCGGTTCCCCAGGTCGATCACCGCCCGGTCGTAGGTGCTGCCCTGCGACTTGTGGATCGTCACCGCCCAGGCCAGGCGCAGCGGGAACTGCTGGAACTCCCCCACGGTGTCCTTCTTGAGCTCCTTCTTGTCCGCGTCGTAGGAGTACTTGAACTTCTCCCAGACCGACGGTTGTACCTCGAAGGACTCGCCGTCGACGTCCACCCACACGGTGTCGCGGATGGTCTGCACGATGCCGAGCGTGCCGTTCACCCAGCGCTGGTCCGGGTCGTTGCGGAGGAACATCACGTGCGCGCCCGGCTTGAGCTCGAGGGCTTCGTCGGCGGGGAAGTTCCGGCCGCCGAAGTCGCCGTTCACGTCGGCGCGCGCGGTCTTCAGCTTGCCGGGGAGCCGCTCGAGCGCTGCCTTGTTGATGCGCGCGACGGTGTCGTTCCGCGTGGCCAGCGTGATCGCGTCGTCGGGCGCGGGCCGGGCGCCGGCTTCGTTCAGCCGGTCGGCGATGTCCGCCGTGACCCGCCCGTGCCGCACGGCGGTGAGCATGGCGGCGAAGGCGTCGTCGCGCTGCCGGTGCACGGTCGCGAGTTCGATGATGTTGAGCTCGGCCTCGAGCCAGACCTTCGCGTCGAAGAACCACAGCGAGCGGTAGTGGTCGGTGAAGTACGCGCGTTCGTCGGCGTCTCCGGGGACCGGCGGGAGCTGGTACGGGTCGCCGAACATGACGACCTGGACGCCGCCGAACGCCTCGAACTGCCGCCCGCGGGCCTTGCGCAGTGAGCGGTCCATCGCGTCGAGCAGGTCGGCGTTGACCATGGAGACCTCGTCGATCACCAGGGTGTCCATCGTGTTGAGGAGCTTCCGGGTCTCCGGGCCCTGGCGGAGTTCGGCGTCCGCGATGAGCCCGATCGGCAGCCGGAAGAGCGAGTGGATCGTCTGTCCGCCGACGTTGAGCGCGGCGACGCCGGTCGGGGCGCAGATCACGACCTGCTTCTCGGTGTTCCACGACAGGTGGTTCAGCAGCGTGGACTTCCCGGTGCCGGCACGGCCCGTGATGAACACGTGGTCGCGCGTCGACTCGATGTACTCGAAGACGGCGCGCTGCTCGGCGCTGAGTTCGATGCTCACGAGGTGCTCGCCCCGGAGCCGGCGGCGTCGACGCTGACCTGGTCGCGGTCGTCCTGGTGCGCGGTCGGGCCCGGAGCGGGGGCGGCCGGCGCCACCCCGGCCGGGTCCGCGCCCTGACGGAGCCGCACGGCACCGACGACGACCACGGCGACGAACAGCAGCACGCCGGCCACCACGAGCACGGTGCCCCCGCGGGCCTGGTCGACGAGCGGGTCCGGTCCCCAGGTGCGTCCCATCGCCCCGAACCACGACGCCTGCAGCAGCCCGAGCGGTCCCCGCATGGCGATGCCGAGCGAGACCGTGCCGGCAGCGACGACGAGGCCGCCGACGACCCGGACGAGGAACGCCGCCCGCGAAGCCGCCCGGGCACCGGCGGCGATCGGGGTGAACAGGGTGGGGAGCGCGAGCAGCCCGACGAGCAGGAAGACGGCGTCGATCACCGTCCGGCCGATGGAGTCACTGACGGACCAGCGCACGGCCTGGGTGCCGTAGAACGCCCACCACACCGCCGCGAGCAGCAGGATCGACGGGAACGGCTGGACGAGGTACCGCACGGTGGGGTTCTCGACGAGGACGTCGGTCCACTCGCGGACCCCGGTGCTGTCGTCGTCGCGCGGGTGCACCGCAGCGCGGATGAGCTGCACGGGTGCCGCGGCCCAGACCAGCGCGGGCACCACGAGGCCGAGCAGCACGTGCGCCCCGACGTTGGCGGACACCAGGAAGCGGTCGTAGTCGTGGAGCGAACCCGAGGTGGCGACGACGAGGCACAGGATCCCGAGGGCGGCGGCGACCGACCGGCGAACGGGCCAGGACCAGCCGCGCCGCCGGAGCCGGACCACCCCGGCGACGTACGTGGCGGCGAGGAGCACGGCGGCCATCAGCCAGAAGAGGTCGATGTTCCAGTGCGTGAGCCACCCCCATGCACCGGGTGCGTGCGGCAGGGTGTCGTCGGTGAGGAGTTCGGCCGGCGAGGGGTTCGTGGTCTTGCTCAGGGCGATCTGGTCCACCGGGGTGGCCGTCCGCCCGAGTGCCGCCGCGAAGCCGGACGCCACGCCCATCACCGCGAGCTCGAGCACGATGAGGGTCCAGAACGGCCGGTGCCGGGCGGGAGCCGCGGACAGCGCGACGATCGCCCGCCGACGCTGCACCGCGCCGAGGACGCCCATCGCGACGATCGCACCGATCTTGACGAGGATCAGGACGCCGTAGGGGGTGAAGAGGTTCGACAGCGCCCCGACGCGGATCTGCGCCGAGGCGACGCCCGAGACCGCGACCAGGACGAAGCAGCCGAGCGCGATGCTCGAGTACCGGCTGACGACGAGCGCCAGGCGGTCCCCCGGGACGACGCCACGGACGAGCACGAGCATCACGAGCCCCCCGACCCAGAGCGCGGCGCCGATCAGGTGCAGACCGAGCGCGGTGACGGCGGCATCGTGACTGGCCGTGCCCGCCGCGTGCCCCTGCTGAGCGAGCGGGATCAGGCCGATCATCGAGACGCCCGCGGTCAGGGCGACCATGCCCCGCGAGCGGACGGCGAAGCAGAGGACCGTGACGGCTGCCGCGACGAGGACGGTGACCAGCCACGCGAGCCCGAGGTCCGTGCCGGTGAGGAAGACGCCCATCGACTGGCCGAACTGCTCGTCGAGGGAGACCCTGGACCCCGCGACGCTGAGGAACGTGAAGAACGTCGTGACGGCGGACGCCACCGTCCAGACCCCGGCGGCCGCAGCCGCGACGTCGATGGCACGGTTCCACTCCGGCGCGGTCCGCGACAGGCCGATCGTCGCGAGGGCGAGCCCACCGATCGTGGCGGCTGCCGAGAGGTCGACCACGACGCGGGCGATCGGCAGGCCGAACCGCACGGCGGCTCCGGGGTCGGCGATCAGCGCGGCGTTCGCCCCACCGCCGATCACGAGCGCGATCAGGAGGGACACGAACGCGGCGAGGACCAGGACTGCTGGCCCGGCGATGCGCGCGATCCGGTTCACCCGTCAAGCCTAGGCGCTGCTCCCGCGCCAGCAGAATCGTCCGGCCCACCCTGTGGACAGCGGAACGGACAGCCGAACGGACAGCGGAACGGCGAGGGAACGACGAAGGGGACGGCCGAAGCCGTCCCCTCCGTGCAGTGGAGCAGTCTTACTTGACCGCAGCCTTGAGCTTCGAGCCGGCGCTGACCTTGACCGAGTCGCTCGCGGCGATCTCGATGGCCTCACCCGTCTGCGGGTTGCGGCCGGTGCGGGCGGCGCGGTGCGTCTTCTCGAAGGCGATCCAACCGGGGATCGTGACCTTCGTGCCGTCGGCAACGGAGCCCGAGACGACGCTGAAGAGGGCGTCGACGACGCCGTTGACGGTGGCCTGGCTCTGGCCGGACTCGGCGGCGACGGCAGCGACGAGCTCGGTGCGGTTCAGTGACTTGTCAGCCATTGGATGTCCTCCTCGGACTTCTTGCGTATCGGTCGGACGCACGAGGCGTCCGGTGTTCCGGGCGGGTGCCCGGTGCATCGGATCAGCGGACCGGAGCCCAGCGGAACCGGACTTGAAACTACCAGCCGGGTGGGGCGAAACCTGCCGACTCGCCCGGATTTCCGGGGTTGTCGAGGGAGAGGAGTGACGAATGTGAACAAAGTGACGAAGTTGTCCCCCGCGCACGACGAACACCCGCACACGACCAACGCCGCACACGACGAACGCCCCGCCACCGGTGAGGGTGACGGGGCGTTCGGGGAAGCGGATGCTTACCAGGAGCTCTTCGTGATGCCGGGGAGCTCGCCACGGTGCGCCATGTCGCGGAAACGGACACGGCTGATGCCGAACTCACCGAGGTGGCCACGGGGGCGGCCGTCGATGGCGTCGCGGTTGCGGTAGCGGATCGGCGAGGCGTCGCGGGGGAGCTTCTGCAGCCCCACGCGAGCGGCCTCACGCGACTCGTCCGTGCCGTTCGGGTCCACGAGGGCCTTCTTCAGCTCGAGACGACGCTCGGCGTAGCGCGCGATGATGACGGCACGCTGGTTGTTCTTCGCGATCTTGCTCTTCTTCGCCATGCTTAGCGCTCCTCACGGAAGTCGACGTGCTTGCGGACCACCGGGTCGTACTTCTTCAGCACGAGACGGTCCGGGTTGTTGCGACGGTTCTTCTTGGTCACGTAGGTGAACCCGGTGCCCGCCGTCGAGCGGAGCTTGATGATCGGACGAACGTCCTGACCCTTCTTGGCCATCAGATCTTCTCCCCACGGGCGAGGAGGTCCTTGACGACGGACTCGATGCCGCGTGCGTCGATGACCTTGATGCCCTTGGCGCTGAGCGTGAGCGTGACGTTCCGACGAAGCGAGGGCACATAGTACGTCTTCTTCTGCACGTTCGGGTCGAAGCGACGCTTCGTCCGGCGGTGCGAGTGCGAGATGTTGTGTCCGAAGCCGGGGGTGGCTCCGGTCACCTGGCACACTGCTGCCATGGTTTCCTCCTGAGGTACCGTGCGACCGGACGGCCGCACCCAAGTTCACTTGCCTGGTGCACACGCGCGACCACGTCGCGAGGGGGTTGTGCACACCGCCCAGGCCCGTGGACCCTGTCGAAGGGAACCCGGACACCGCGCAACCGCGGCGTTCGCGACGGTCGGAGGGCTGAACAACGGGCCCGCGCAGACGCGGGCCAGCCACCCACACTACAAGAACGCCGGGCGTGTCGCAAACCCCACAGCCCCCACGGTTCGTCACCGGACGCGCGGAGCGCGGTCCACACCCGCCTGGAGGCCGGGCTCGCCCCCGCACCGCACGCGCGGCCCCGGAGACGGCCACCTGCAGCACCGGACACGCGTCGACGACGCGGGTCCGGCCTCCAGACCGGGTGTGTCGCTAGTGACCGACGGACGGGCGCGGCGCGAGGGCCTGGACCATCAGCGCACCCAGCTCCCGCGGTGCGGTGAACATCGGCCAGTGGCCGGTGTCGAGGCCGACGATGGCCAGGTCCTCGGTCGCGACCAGCTCCGTCGCCCACGCCTGGTGGTCGGCCACCATCGTGGCGAGCTCGGGGGCCGGGATCTCGCAGGAGATGATCGTGGCCGGGATCGTGTGCCGCGCCGCGTCCGCGTAGTGGAACCGGTCGCTCGGCAGCGCGGCGGGCTCGGGGACGGCGCGGTGCTCGAAGGCGCGCCTGTCGGCGTCCGTCAGGCCGCGGAGCGTCGCCGGCTCCCAGAAGTCCCAGCTCGGCAGCGGGACGACGCCGTCCACGACCGGGAGTTCGTCGTTGACGCACCCGCCCGTCGGGCCGGGGAACGTGTCGACGTAGAGCAGGTGCGCGACGAGCGACGGACGCTGGTCGGCTGCCATGTACACGATCGGGCCGGCACCGGAGTGTCCGGCCAGGACCACCGGATCCTCTGGGGTGGCAACGTCGTCCAGGCGGGCGACGACCGAGGCGACCTGTTCGTCGAGGGTGTCTCCGTCGCGGGTCAGTGCCTCGACGGAGTGCCCGGCATCGCGGAGGACCGGGACGACCTGGTCCCACGCGTCCGCTTCGAGCCAGAAGCCCGGCACCAGGATCACGTGCATGGCCGGGACTCTACGCGTCGGCCCGTGCGGCCGTGCAGTCGGCGCACTCGCCGAAGATGTCGACGACGTGGCTGGCGTTGGTGAACCCGTGCTCCGCGGCGACCTGCTGCGCCCAGCGCTCCACCGGGTCGGCCTGGATCTCGACGGTGCGACCGCAGTTCCGGCAGATCAGGTGGTGGTGGTGCTTGTCGGTCGTGCACGCCCGGTAGAGCGACTCGCCGTCCTGCTGGAGGGAGTCGGCGTCGCCCTCCGTCGCGAGGTCCGACAGGGCGCGGTAGACCGTCGCGAGGCCGATGGTGGAGCCACCCTCGCGCAGGTGGGCGTGCAGTGCCTGGGCGCTGACGAAGCCCTCGGTGCCGTCGAGGGCACCACGGACGGCCTCTCGCTGCCAGGTGTTGCGCTTGGGCTTCGAGGCCGCGGCGTGCTTCTCCGGTGCGGTCATGCTGCTGTGGCTCCTGCCTGCTGCCGTTCGGACGTGCCGGTCGTGACGTGCTGGTCACGGACCGCGACCCGGTCCCGGCCGCGTCGTTCCTTCCGTGCTCCGACGATCCGGCAGACCACCCAGATCGCGAAGGAGATCGTCGTGACGTACGGGCTGATCGGCAGCCCGCCACCGAGTGCGAGCAGGATGCCACCGACCACGGACACCACCGCGAAGACCATCGACAGCACCGGGACCAGCACGGGGTGCACCGTCAGGCGGAGTGCGGCGGCGGCAGGGGTCACGAGCAGGGAGAGCACCAGCAGGGCGCCGACGATCTGCACGGACACGGCGGTGGCCAGCCCGAGCGCGAGCATGAAGACGAGCGCCAGGGTCCGCACCGGGACGCCGGCGGCAGCGGCCACGTCCGGGTCGACCGAGGCGAACATCAGCGGCCGCCAGATCACGACGAGCGTGACGACGACGATCGCGCTGATCACGACGAGGAACGTCAGCTGGGGGTTGTCCACCGAGACGATCTGGCCCGTGAGCAGCCCGAACTTGTTCGCCGCGCGGCCCTTGTAGAGCGCGAGGCAGAGGATCCCGAGGCCGAGCCCGAACGGCATCAGCACGGCGATGATCGAGTTGCGGTCCCGTGCGCGGGAGCCGAGCAGCCCGATGAGGAGCGCGGCGATCACGGACCCGACGAGCGAGCCCGTGACGACGTTCACCCCGAGGAGCAGCGAGGCGCTCGCACCGGCGAAGGACAGCTCACTGATGCCGTGCACCGCGAAGGGCATGTTCCGGGCGACGACGAACGGACCGATCAGCCCGCCGACGATGCCGAGCACCGCGCCCGCGAAGATCGAGTTCTGCACGAGTGCGACGAGCTCGCCGTAGTCCTGGAACGAGAAGATCGTCGACCAGACGTCCATCAGATGCGCCCTTCGTCCGGCGTGGTCACGTGCGGGTCGACCTCGCCGTGGTGGTGCTCGTGGGCCTCGTTCGCGCCGACGATGACGATCCGGCCCATCGTGCGGACCACGTCGACGGGCGTGCCGTACAGGTCGCTCAGCACGTCGGCACGGAGCACCTCGTCCGGGGACCCGATCCGGAAGCGACCACCCGCGATGTAGAGGACGCGGTCGACGACGTCGAGGATCGGGTTCACGTCGTGGGTGACGAACAGCACCGCGGCGTCCCGCTGCCGGCGCTGGCGGTCGATGAGCTCGGTCACGCCCCGCTGGTGCCGGAGGTCGAGGGAGATGAGCGGCTCGTCGCAGAGGAGCAGCGACGGGTCCGCGGCGATGGCCTGCCCGACGCGGGTGCGCTGCTGCTCGCCACCGGAGAGCTCGGCGACCGGGGCGTTCGCGAACGCGGTGGCGCCGACCTCGTCGATGATGCGGTCGATGCGCTCCCGTTCGGCCTTCCGCTCGGGACGGACACCCCACCGGTGGCCGGTGACGCCCTGCGCGATCATGTCCCGGGCGCGGAGCGGCGTGCCGGACTCCATCAGGCGTTGCTGCGGGATGTACCCGATCCGGCGGTGCCCGCGGCGGATCGGCTGCCCCAGGAACGACATCGTGCCGCTCGTCAGGCGCTGCTGGCCGAGCACGGTCTTCAGCAGGCTGGTCTTGCCCGCCCCGTTCGGGCCGAGCACGGCGAGGAACTCGCCGGGCCGGACGTCGAGGTCCAGGCCGTCCCAGAGCTTCCGCTCGCCGTACGACAGGCCCGCGTCGCGGAGTGCGAGCACGGCCGGACCGCCACCGCCAGGGGCGGTGGCGGTCCGGGTCGGTTCCTGGACGGTGGTCACTTCGCCAGTGCCGCCGACACCGCGTCGATGTTCGCCTGCTGCCACGAGACGTAATTCTTCCCCTTCGGGAGCGTCTCGGTGACACCCACCACCGGTACGCCGTTGTCCTCGGCCGCCTTCTTGACCTGTTCGGTCTCCGGGCTCGACGTCTGGGTGTTGTACGCCAGCAGCTTCGCCGTGCCGCCGGTGTAGAGCTTGAGCGTGTCGTTGAGCGCGGCCGGCGGGACGTCGTCGCCCTCTTCGATCGCCTCGGAGAAGTCCTCGGGGGTCACGTTGTCGAGCCCGATCGCGTCGAACAGGTACCCCGGCACCGGCTCGGTGTACGTGACCTTCACTCCGTCGTACTGCTTCTTGAGCGCGGCGGTCTGCGACTCGAGGTCCTCGAGCTTCGTCGTCAGCGCGTCGGCGTTCTCCTGGAAGGTCGCCTTGTCGGCGCTGTCGAGGGCGCCGAGTCGCTTCGACACGTCGGCGACGAGCTGCACCATCGTCGGGTAGCTGTAGAACACGTGCTCGTTGAACTCGGCGTCGCCGCCCTTGTCCAGACCGGACAGCTTCACCACGTTGATGGTGTCGGCCTTCGTGCTCGACGAGTCCGCGAGCGTCGTCATGAAGTCGTCGTAGCCGCCGCCGTTCTCGATGAGCAGGTCGGCCTTCGACACGGCGAGCTGCGTCTTCGCGCTGGACTCGAACGAGTGCGGGTCCTGCGACGGGTCGTTCAGGATGCTCGTCACGTCGACGTGGTCGCCGCCGATCGTCTCGACGAGGGAGCCGTACACGTTCGTCGAGGCGACGACCTTGATCGTGCCGTCACTGTCGTTCGTGGACGCTGAGGAGGTCGCGCAGCCGGTCAGGGCGAGCGCGGCGGCACCCGCGATGAGCGGGAGGGCGATGAGGCGGTTGTGCATGTCCTCGACGGTAGTCGTTGTTGATAACGATTGTCAAAACCGGTATCAGTCCGACGGATGGTGCGGACAGACGGACGGGAGGCACGGTGCCAGCTGGCACCGTGCCTCCCGTCCGTCACGTGGTCGCGTCAGGCCTTGGTGGCCGCCTCGATCGTGTTCTCCGCGATCGTGTCCTCCTCACGACCGGGCGTGCGCAGGTTCCACTTCCTGATCACCCAGCCGAACAGGAAGTAGTAGATCGCCGCGTAGCCGAGGCCGATCGGGATGAGCCAGATCGCCCCGTCCGCCTTGCCGAAGTTCAGCACGAAGTCGATCGCACCAGCCGAGAAGGAGAACCCGTCGTGGATGCCCAGCGCGTTCACGAGGGCGAGTGAGGTGCCCGTGAGCACCGCGTGGATGACGTAGAGCGGGAACGCCACGAACATGAACGAGTACTCGAGCGGCTCGGTGATGCCCGTCACGAACGAGGTGAGCGCCGCGGAGAGCATGATGCCGCCGACGAGCTTGCGGTTCTGCGGCTTGGCGTTGCGCCAGATCGCGAGCGCGCCGGCCGGCAGCGCGAACATCATGATCGGGAAGAAGCCGGTCTGGAAGATGCCGGCGGTCGGGTCGCCCGCGAGGAAGCGCGCGATGTCACCGTGGTAGGTCACACCATCGGTGGTGAAGCTGCCGAGCTGGAACCACGGGAAGAAGTTGAGCAGCTGGTGCAGGCCGATCGGGATGAGCATGCGGTTGACGAACCCGAAGATGCCACCACCGATGACGGCGTTGTCCGCGACGGCCTGGCCGGCTGCGGTCAGCGCGATGTCGAAGTAGCGGTACACGAAGGACATGAGCACGGCGATGATCAGACCGGCGACGGCGGTCAGGATCGGCACGAGGCGCCGACCGGAGAAGAACCCGAGGAAGTCGGGCATCTTCGTGCGGTGGAACTTCTGCCAGAGCCACGCCGAGACGAGACCCATCACGATGCCGCCGAGGACACCGAAGTTGATCGTCGCCTGGTCACCGTTGGCGTCCTTCACCCCGGCGAGCACGATCGGCGACATCGCCGCGAAGACCTGGTACATGACCATGTAGCCGACGACCGCGGCGAGCGCCGTCGTGCCGTCGGACTTCTTCGCCCAGCCGATCGCGATGCCGACCGCGAAGAGGAGCGGCAGCCAGGTGAACACACCGTTGCCGGCGGCCGCGATGATCGTGGCGCCCTTCTCGAAGCCGGGGATGGCGCCGAGCATGTCGGACTGGCCGAGTCGGAGCAGGATGCCCGCGGCGGGCATGACCGCGATGGGGAGCAGCAGGCTCCGGCCGAGCCGCTGGGCGTTGGCGAAGAGCCGGCTCTGCTTCTTCGGCGTCTTCTTCTCCGGCACATCCGTGGCAGCAGTCGTGCTCATCGGAGTTCCTCTCGTCATTGGGTGGAGCTTGTCGGGGTGAGTTGAGTCGTCCAGCCAGCGCAGGTAACCTCGGCGGTATCGCCAGGTCCGGTCCTGTCCGGTCATGACCAGTACGTAGTGTCGATGACCGCGCACGGCATGTCAACCTGGACGCGCACCCGCAACGAGGAGGAAACAGATGGCCGACATCAAGGCTGCCGACATCATCGCCGCGCTCGGCGGTGCCGACAACATCGAAGAGGTCGAGGGCTGCATCACGCGGCTCCGCGTCGAGGTGGAGGACGGTGACCTCGTCGACAAGGGCGCGCTCCAGGCCGCCGGCGCGCAGGCCGTCGTCGGTGGGGGCACCGGCTGGCAGGTCATCGTCGGACCGATCGCCGACAACCTCGCGCAGGACATCCAGGACGAGCTGTGACGGCGGTCCTCACCCCGTTCGCGGGCCCGGTCGTCGCGCTCGCCGACGTCCCGGACCCGGTGTTCGCCGGGCAGCTCGTGGGTGCGGGCGTCGCCGTGGACCCCACCGCCTCGACGGAGTCGATCACCGCGGTGGCGCCGGTCGACGGCACCATCGTGAAGCTGCACCCGCACGCGTTCGCGCTGCAGGGTTCGGCGGGCACGGACGTCCTGGTGCACGTCGGCATCGACACCGTGAAGATGGCGGGCGAGGGCTTCGAGCTGCTCGCCGCCGAGGGTGACGCCGTCGCCGCCGGGGACCCGGTCGTCCGGTTCACGCCGGCGACGATCCTCGCGGCGGGCTACTCCCCCGTGTGCCCCGTCGTCGTGCTCGGGTCCGCGCCGGACTCGATCGCGCAGGGCACGGTCGGCACCACGGTCGCCGCCGGGGACACCCTCTTCGAGGTCTGACGCGCTCGGCCCTCGACGGCCCGCCAGGAGCGACACCCCGCGGCCGTCCGCGCAACGCAGACGGCAGCGGGGTGTCGCTCGTTGCGCGCGCATCGAGCGCACGCGACGGCAGCGCTACGCGACCGCCTTCGTCGCCGTGACCTCCATCTGCACGCGGTAGCGGTCCGACCGGTACCAGCTGCGCGTGTGCTCCACGGGGCGGTCCCCCGCGTAGGACACCCGGTCGAACTCGAGGACGGGCGCACCCGTCTTCGTGCCGAGCAGGGTCGCGACGTCGTCGGCCGCGGGGTTCGCCGCCACGGTCTGCTGCGCGCGGTCGATGGGGGTGCCGTACTCCGACGCGATGATGGAGTACACCGAGCCGGACAGGTCGTGGTCCAGGAGCCCGGGGAACGCGTCCGCGACGAGCCAGGCGTCGTCGATGGACACCGGTGCGCCGTCGGCCATCCGGAGACGCTTCACGTGGAAGGCCGTCACGTCGGGGTCGAGCCGGAGCGCTGCGGCGGTGTCGGACGGCGGCACGCGCTCTTCACGCACCAGCACGACCGTCGTCGGGACGTGCCCCATCGCCCGCATCTCCTCGGTGAAGGACGCCAGGTGCAGCGTGGACTGCACCGGACGGTGCGCGACGAACGTGCCCTTGCCGCGGACGCGCTCGAGGTAGCCCTCGTTCACGAGTTGCCCGAGTGCCTCCCGCACGGTGATCCGGGAGACGCCGTACTCGGCGATGAGCTGGCGTTCGGACGGGATCGCGGACCCGGGAGCCAGGCGGACGGTGGCGAGCTCGAGGAGGATGCGTCGGAGCTGCTGGTGCTTGGGCTCGGCTCCCTCGGTGATGCGGGTCGTCATCGGTTCCTCGTGCTCCGTCGCTCTGGGATGGCGTGGTTCGTCCGCTGGTCATGGGCGGACATGACCAGTGCCCATCACACTAGCGAGTCGCACTCGTGACGTCGATGTCTGTGACGCTTCATCCCTGCGGCCGATGCGTGCCGCGCCGCATCCGACTGGGATGGGGGCATGACCTCGATCCGACTCGCGACGATGGGTGTCGTCGTGCTCGTGGCAACCCTGCTGCTGACGTTCGCGACGGCCGACGTGTGCTGGGTCGCTGCGATCCCGCTGCTGCTCAGCGTGCCCGTCGCCGGTGTCCTCGCCGCGATGGTCAGGGCACGACGGCGTTGACCGCACCGCCACGAGCGGCGGCGCGTCGTCGGTCAGGCGTTGGCGACGAGCCAGTCGTGCTGCTCGGTGGTGAGCGCGCGGTCTGCCCAGACCTGGCGCTCGACACCGTCGGGCGTCGCTGCCGCGGTCGTGCCCTGCCAGACGAGCGACAGGCCGACCCGGGCGAGCACGGCGGCGGAGGCAGGGTTGTTCGTGAGCACGCGACCCGTGACCGGCACGGTCGGCGCGACGTCGTGCGCGGCGGCGACTGCGGCCCGTGCGGTCTCGGTCGCGTAGCCGTTGCCCCACGCACTCGGTGCCAGACGGTACCCGAGGTTCCACACCCCGCCGGCGGTCATGTCGACGCCGCCGATGCCGATGAGCTCCGGAGCACCGGCGACCCGGATCGCCCAGGAGCCGAGGCCGTGCCGGACCCGGCCGCCGATCTTGCGCTGCACGAGGTCCTGCGTCTCCGAGCGGTCGGTGTGCCGGCCGGCGGGCAGGTGCGTCCACGTGCGCGCGTCGGAGAACAGGGCGTGCGCGGCGTCGATGTCGGCGGGCGTGACGGGGGTGAGCACCAGGCGACCCGTTCGGATCTCCTGCGGCGGCATCAGGAGCTGGTGGACCATGCACCGATCATGCCGCCGACCACCGACATCCGCGTGAACACCACGCGACATCCGGGCGGATCCGTTCGCCCCGCGGGCGCCGTTCTCCCCGCGAGACACCGCTCGGACGCCGAGACGCCGCCGAATCCGGGGGCGTCTCGAGCACACGGCGGCGCCGAGCGGACACGGCGGCGCCACCCGGCACAGCGGCGCCGGCCGAGGCGCGGCTAGTCGAGCAGGAGCGCCGGCTCCTCGAGCACCGAGGCCACGTCGTGCACGAACCGCGACGCCACGTCGCCGTCCACCACGCGGTGGTCGAACGAGGCGCCGATGGTCGTCACCATGCGCGACCGGACCTCGCCGTCGACGACCCACGGCTTCGGCTTGATCGTGCCCATCGCGACGATCGCGACCTGCCCCGGGTTGAGGATCGGCGTCCCGGTGTCCATGCCGAACACACCGATGTTCGTCACGGTGATCGTGCCGTCGGCCATCTCGGCGGGGCTGGTCTTGCCGTCACGCGCGGTCAGGGTCATCTGCTCGAGGGCCTTCGCCAGCTCGAACAGCGACATGTCCTGCGCGTCCTTGATGTTCGGCACGATGAGGCCGCGCGGGGTGGCCGCCGCGATCCCGAGGTTCACGAAGTGGTGCACGATGATCTCGCGGTCGGTCCACGACGAGTTGACCGACCGGTTCCGGCGGACGGCCCAGATCACGGCCTTCGCCATGATCAGCAGCGGCGACACCTTCACACCGGCGAACGTCGGCGAGGCCTTGAGCCGCTTGACGAACTCCATCGTGCGGGTCGCGTCGACGTCGACGAAGAGCGAGACGTGCGGCGCCGTGAACGCCGAAGTGGTCATCGCGGTCGCGATCGCCTTGCGGACGCCCTTGACCGGGATGGTCTCCTGGCGGACGTCGCCCCACTCGGGCGTCTCGATGTTGCGGAAGACGGTGGCCTGCGTGGCGTGCCGGATGACGTCGTCACGGGTGACCTCGCCGGCCAGGCCCGTCGCGACGACGGTGGTCAGGTCGACACCGAGGTCCTTCGCGAGCTTCCGGATCGGCGGCTTCGCGATCACCGGCAGGGCGAGCGAGGCTGGGACGGTCGAGGGGCGCGCGGGGCGCTTCCCCTGTTCGGCGACGGCGTCGGCGGTGCTCGCCTCGCCGTCGTCGGTGACCATGTCGAGGTCGGCCTCCCGACTGGAGGCCCGGCTCGCCTCCGCCGCGGCGGCTGCGGCCCGGCGGGCACCCGGCTTCCGGCGCGAGGGTGCACTCGTCGCGGAGCCGTACCCGACCAGGACCGCCCCGGAGGACTCGTCGGTGCCGATGACGGAGACGCCCTCGGCCGCGGGAAGCGACGCGGGGACCTCGGCCGGTGCGGGGGCCGATGCCGGGGCCACGGCAGCCGGGGCCACGTGCTTCGGGGCGACGGCGGGCGGGACCGGCGTCGCGGACGCGACCGGCGGGGCGGGCTGGACCGGGGCGGTGGAGGTGACGTCAGGCGAGACCGGAGCGGCGTCGGCGACGGGAGCCGGGCCTCCCGGCTGTGCTGAGGCGACGTGCGCATCGGACTCGACCCGGATGATGGGCTTGCCGACCTCGACCGTGTCGCCCTCGGACACGAGGAGCCCGGTGACCTTGCCGGCGAACGGCGACGGCAGTTCGACCAGCGACTTGGCGGTCTCGATCTCGACGAGGACCTGGTCGACGGTGATGTCGTCACCGATCGCGACGCGCCACTGGACGATCTCGGCCTCGGTGAGGCCCTCACCCACGTCGGGGAGGGGGAATTCGGCGACGGCCACGTCGGCTCCTTCGGCGGTTCGGTCGGTCTGTGGTGGGGGTGGTCCTGGTGGACCGTGGTCAGTAGGCGAGGGCGCGGTCGACGGCCTCGAGGACGCGGTCGGCGTCCGGCAGGTGCAGGTGTTCGAGCTTCGAGACCGGGAACGGGATGTCGAACCCGGAGACCCGCAGGGGCGGTGCCTGCAGCGTGTAGAAGGACTTCTCGGCGACGGTCGCGGCGATCTCGCTGCCGACGCTCACGAAGCCGGAGGCCTCTTGTGCGATGACCAGGCGGCCGGTCTTCCGGACCGATGCGAGCAGCGGCTCCCAGTCGATCGGCGAGATCGAACGGAGGTCGACGACCTCGCACGACGTGCCCTCGGACTCGGCGAGCTCGGCGGCCTGCATGAGCGTGGCGACCATCGCGCCGTGGCCGACGAGGGTGACCTCGGTGCCGGTGCGCGCGACGCGGGTGGTGTGCATCGGGACGTGCCCGTCGACCAGGTCGACCTGCCCCTTCGGCCAGTACCGCGACTTCGGCTCCATGAAGATCACGGGGTCCTTCGACGCGATCGCCTCTTGGATCATCCAGTAGGCGTCGTTCGGGGTGCTCGGGCTGACCACGCGCAGGCCCGGGGTGTGCGCGAAGTACGTCTCCGGGCTCTCCTGGTGGTGCTCGACGGCGCCGATGTGCCCGCCGTACGGGATGCGGATGACGATCGGCAGCGACATGTGCTCGGGCAGGCGGTTCGCCATCTTCGCGAGCTGCGAGGTGATCTGGTCGAAGCCGGGCCAGACGAACCCGTCGAACTGGATCTCGACGACCGGGCGGTAGCCGCGCAGGGCCAGGCCGATCGCGGTGCCGATGATGCCCGACTCGGCGAGCGGGGTGTCCATCACGCGGGTGTCGCCGAAGCGTTCCTGCAGGCCCTCGGTGATGCGGAAGACCCCGCCGAGACGGCCGATGTCCTCGCCCATCAGCAGGACCTTGTCGTCCGACTCCATCGCGGCGGCGAGGCCGGCGTTCAGGGCCTTCGCCATCGGCAGGGTGGGGGTGGGGTCGGTCGGGACCTGCCCGGCGCCCGGGTGGGAGCGCAGGGTGTAGTCGAAGAGCTGCTCGGTGGTGCTCATGCGTCGGCAGCTCCGTCCTGGTCGGCCTCGTAGTTCGCGAGCCACTGCTTCTGCTCGTCGATCCGGGGGTGCGGTTCGCGGTAGACGTTGTCGAACATCAGGTCCATCGGCGGGGCGACGAGCTGCGGCGTCCGGGTGCGGATGTCCGCGGCCACGGCCTCTCCCTCTTCCTCGAACTCGGCGAGCTGGGCGTCGGTGACACCGCGGCTGCGGAGGTAGCCCTCAGATCGGGCGATCGGGTCGCGCTCCACCCAGCTGGCGAGTTCGTCGTCGCCGCGGTACCGGGTGGGGTCGTCGGAAGAGGTGTGCGCGCCGATGCGGTACGTCTCGGCCTCCACGAACGCGGGGCCCTGGCCGGAGCGCGCGTGGTCGGTCGCCACGACGCTCGCCGTGTACGACGCCAGGATGTCGTTGCCGTCGATGCGGATGCTCGGGATCCCGAAGCCGCGCGGGCGGTCGACGAGCGGGGTCGGCGACTGAACGGACACCGGGACCGAGATCGCCCAGTGGTTGTTCTGCAGGAAGAAGACGACGGGCGCCTTGTAGGACGCGGCGAAGACGTACGCCTCGTTCACGTCGCCCTGGCTGGTCGCACCGTCGCCGAAGTACACGATCGAGCAGGCGTCGCGGTCCGGGTCACCGGTCCCGACGTCGCCGTCGAGGCGCATGCCCATCGCGTACCCGGTGGCGTGCAATGTCTGCGACCCGATGACGAGCGTGGAGATGTGGGTGTTGCCGCGCTCGTCCGGGTCCCAGCCGCCGTGCGTCAGCCCGCGGTACAGGCTGATGATCTCCATCGGCTCGACGCCGCGGGTCATGGTGACGGCGTGCTCGCGGTACGACGGGAACACGTGGTCCTGCGGGCGGAGCGCGAACACGGAACCCACCTGCGCGGCTTCCTGTCCGTGGCTCGGCACCCAGAGCCCGAGCTGGCCGGTGCGCTGCAGGTTGTGCGCCGCGTGGTCGAACCGACGCGTGATCACCATCCTGCGGTGCATCGCGAGCAGGGTCTCGTCGGGGATCGCCCGCGCGGCGGCGGCGAACTCGGCGTTCTCGTCGGTCTCCACGAACCGGCCCTCGGAGTCGAGGAGCCGGATCATGGTCGTCGCGGGAGCCGCGGCGTGGAAGGACATGCGGGTCAGCGTATCGGCCGGGCGTCAGCGGTCGTTGTGAGTCCCCCGACAAGCGAACGCGCGGTTTCGAGGAGCTTCTCGACAGCCTCGTGCTCGCCGATCGAGATGCGGATCCCCTCTGGTGCGAAGGCCCGGACGATGATGCCGGCGCGCTCGAACGCCTCGGCCGCCGCCGCGGTGTGCTCCCCGGTCGGCAGCCACACGAAGTTGCCCTGCGCGTCCGGGACGGCCCAGCCCTGGCCGCGGAGCTCGGCGACGATGCGGTCACGGAGTGCAGCGAGCTCGGCGACGCGGGCGAGCAGTTCGCTCTCGCGCTCGAGGCTGGCGAGCGCTGCGGCCTGTCCCTGCGCCGTGACGCTGAGCGGGATGGCGCAGGCGCGGACGGCGTCCAGGACGTATGCCGGTCCGAGCGCGTACCCGACGCGGAGGCCGGCCAGGCCGTACGCCTTCGAGAACGTCCGGAGCACGACGAGGTTCGGGTACCGCTCGAGGAGCGCGGCCCCGCGGACCGCGTCGACGTCGGTGACGAACTCGGCGTAGGCCTCGTCGAGGACCACGAGGACGGTGCTCGGCACCGTCGCCATGAAGGCGTCGAACTCGGCGCCGGTGACGATCGGCCCGGTCGGGTTGTTCGGGGTGCAGACGATCACCATGCGGGTGCGCTCGGTGACCGCGGCGGACATCGCGTCGAGGTCGTGACCGCCGTCGGCGCGGTTCGGGACCTGGACGCTCGTCGCACCGGCGACGGTGACGACGCCGGGGTAGGCCTCGAAGGAGCGCCAGGCGTAGACGATCTCGTCGCCGGGGCCGGAGGTGGCCTTCGCGAGCTCGTGCAGGATCGCGACGCTGCCGGGGGCCACGTGGACCTCGTCCACCGTGAGTCCGAACCGGTTCGCGAGCACGGCGCGCACCGCGAGGGCGGTGGCGTCGGGGTAGCGGTTGTACGCGGTCTGCGCCTGCACGGCCTCGATCACGCCGGGCAGCGGCGGGAACGGGTTCTCGTTGCTGGACAGCTTGAACGCGGACGCCTCCGCCTGCCGGCCCTGCTTGTAGGCGGGGAGGACCGCTATCTCGGGCCGGATGTGCACGGGCTGCTCAGTCACGGTGCAAGCGTATCCGCACGCCGCCCGGGCCCGACGGGCATCATGGGGGCATGCGATTCCTCGTCCGCCTCGTCATCAACGCCGTCGCGCTGTGGCTCACCACGCTCATCGTCAGCGGCGTCTCCGTCACGGCCTTCGGGGACGGCGGCACCGTCGCGACCGTCCTCACCTACCTGCTCGTCGCCTTCGTCTTCGGGCTCGTGAACGCCGTCATCGGCACGCTCATCCGGATCGTGGCGTTCCCGATCTACATCCTGACGCTCGGGCTCATCTCGCTCGTCGTGAACGCGATCCTGCTGCTCATCGTCGCCGGGATCTCCTCTGCCATCGGCTTCGGCCTGGACGTGGCGTCCTTCGGCTGGGGCATCGTCGGCGCACTCGTGCTCGCCGTCTTCGCGTGGCTGATCGGGCTGGTGGCCCGGCCCGTGCTGAACCGCCCGCGCGCGTGAGGCGGGGCGTGCACGCACCGGGCAGCGGTGCGGCGCGTCGATGCGTCATGATGTGGAGATGACCACGGACGTCGGCGCCCCGTCGCCCTTCCGCGTGTCGTTCGTCTGCAGCGGCAACATCTGCCGCTCCCCGATGGCGGAGATCGTCTTCCAGCGCATGGTCGACGACGCCGGGATGACCGACCGCTTCCAGGTGCAGTCCGCCGGCACCGGCGACTGGCACGTCGGCGAACCCGCGGACGAGCGCACGATCGCAGCACTCGCGGCGCGCGGATACGATGGCAGCAGGCATCGCGCCCGACAGTTCGACCCGGACCGGTTCCCGGACCTCGACCTGGTGGTCGCACTCGACCGCTCCCACGAACGCATCCTGCGATCGTGGGCACCCACGATGGACGACGCCGCCAAGGTGACGCTCCTGCTGCGGTACGACGACGCCTGGCCAGAGCAGGCCGACGTGCCGGACCCGTACTACGCGGACCGCCACGAGTTCGACCGGGTCCTCAGCACGGTCGAACGGGCCTGCCGAGCACTCTTCCACCAGATCGAACCGGCCGTCCGCCAGGGAGCACCATGACCCCCCTTCCCCCGCAGCCGATCAGCCCCCTCGACGGGCGGTACTACCCGGTCGTGCACACGGTGGGCGAGCACCTCTCCGAGGCCGGCCTGAACCGTGCCCGCATCACCGTCGAGGTGGAGTGGCTGATCTTCCTGACCGACCACGCGATGTTCACCACGTCGCCGCTGAGCGTTGACGACAAGGCCGCCCTCCGCGCCATCGTCACGGACTTCGGCCAGGCGCAGATCGCCGAACTCGCGGAGATCGAGGCGACGACCCGTCACGACGTCAAGGCCGTCGAGTACTTCGTCCGCCGCCGGCTGTCCGAGCTCGGGCTCGACGCCATCGCCGAGCTGACACACTTCGCCGCCACCAGCGAGGACATCAACAACCTCTCGTACGCGCTCACCATCAAGGACGCGACCGAGCACGTCTGGCTGCCCGCGTTCACGGCGGTCGTCGCCCGGCTGCGCGAGGTCGCGACCGAGCTCCGCGCCGTCCCGATGCTCTCCCACACGCACGGTCAGCCCGCGACGCCGACCACGCTCGGCAAGGAGCTCGCGGTGGTCGTGTACCGCCTGGAGCGCGTGCTCGCCCAGATCGAGGGCAGCGAGTACCTCGGCAAGTTCTCCGGCGCGACGGGCACCTTCTCGGCGCACCTCGCCGCCGACCCCGAGGCCGACTGGCCCACGCTGTCGCGGGAGTTCGTCGAGGGCCTCGGCCTGACGTGGAACCCGCTCACGACGCAGATCGAGTCGCACGACTGGCAGGCCGAGCTGTACGACCGGGTCCGGCACGCGAACCGGATCCTGCACAACCTGGCGACCGACGTGTGGACCTACATCTCGATGGGGTACTTCACGCAGATCCCGGTGGCCGGTGCCACGGGGTCGTCGACGATGCCGCACAAGATCAACCCCATCCGGTTCGAGAACGCCGAGGCGAACCTCGAGATCTCGACGGCGCTGTTCTCCACCCTGTCCGAGACCCTCGTCACGAGCCGGCTGCAGCGCGACCTCACCGACTCCACCACGCAGCGCAACGTCGGGGTCGCGTTCGGGCACTCCCTGCTCGCGCTCGACAACCTGCGTCGCGGCCTCGGCGAGATCGCGGTGAACGTCGAGCGCCTCGCCGAGGACCTCGACGGCAACTGGGAGGTGCTCGCCGAGGCCATCCAGACGGTCATCCGCGCCGAGGTCACCGCCGGGCAGTCCGACATCGAGGACCCCTACGCGATGCTCAAGGAGCTCACGCGCGGCAAGCGCATCGGGCAGCAGGACCTCGTCGCGTTCGTGAACGGCCTGGACATCTCGGACGGCGCGAAGGCACGACTGACGAACCTCACACCGGCGACCTACACCGGCCTGGCGGACGAGCTGGTCGACCACCTCGACGTCTGACGCTGCTAGGTTCGTTGCACTGAGCACCACTCAGGAGCGGGGACGCAGGGTCCCCTGCGCCCACACTCGAATGGATCCAGCCCCCGTGCTTCGTTCCCGCATCGCCGCGGCCGCCGTCGGCGCAACCGTCCTGGGGCTCTCCGCAGCCCTCGTCCCGTCGGTCTCCTCCGCTGCTCCGGCGGCCACCGTCCCGGCTGCGAGCAGCACCGTGCTGTGGACCGACAGCGCTGCGGACTTCGCCGCCCTGCCCGCGACCGCGACCGCGGACGCGCTCGGGAACCGCTGGTACGGCGCCGCTTACACGGCGTTCAACGGGAACGGCACGGTCACCACCGCACCCGTGGACGCTGCGGGGACGTTCGGACCCGACGGGTTCACCCTCGACCAGCAGGCGCCGGTCGCCCTGGCGCACGGCTTCGACACGCCGCTGCAGCCGGCCGCCCTGCCCGCCGCCCTGCGCGACGCGCACGTCGACGCCACCGGGAACACCAACTTCGCCGTCTTCGTGCAGTACCCGGGTTCCGACGAGGCACTCGCGCGCTTCGCGCAGTCCGACGTCCCCTCCGGTCTCGACGGGGTCGACACGCTCTGGGGCCCGGACGGCACGGAGAACACCACGGCGGACTTCGTCGCGCAGCTCGAGCAGCAGGGGGCGACCGTCGTCGGCTACGGCGAGTACCTCGGGCTGTCGATCGAGGGCAGCACCGCCGGGCAGGAGTCGGTGGCCCCGACCGACGAGTCCACCCCGACCGACGAGTCCACGCCGTCCGACGACGCCGCGGACCAGTTCTCCACGCTGGCAGCGCCCGCCGCCGAGGACGCGGCCGCCGCCCCCGCAGCGGTCGCCGCCGCCCCGGCCAGCATCGCGAGCATCACGTTCGCGGACACCACGACCTACCTCACGCCGCAGCCGACGGCAGCGCTGTCCCTGGGCAGCGCGTCGGTGAGCGTCACGCGGGCGACCACCACCGGCGTCGCCGTCTCGGGGACCGGCTTCGCCCCCGGCGAGACCGTCTCCGTGGGCATCGGCGCCGGGAACTCCGCCGACGAGGTCCCCGGGGTCACGTTCGTCGCCGACGCCACCGGGACGGTCACCGGCACCGTGGTGCTCCCCGCCGACCTCGCCGTCCCGGGCTCCCAGCGCCTGGTGCTCCTCGGCCAGTCGTCCGCGCAGCGCGCCGCCGCGGACCTGACCATCACCGCGGACCTCGCGACCGTCGCGGTGGCGGTCCCCGCGAAGGCCACGTTCACCGGCTGACCCGATGCCGTTCCTGCCGACCGATCCCCGGCGCCGCGTGGCGGTGATCGCCGGCGTCCTCGCCGCCGTCTGCGCCGGGGGCGTCGTCGCCCTCGGCCTGAGCACACGGTCCCCGGCGCCGACACCGTCGCCGACGATGACCGTCGCCGCCGGCACGCTCTCGCCGGAGTCGACCCCGACGCCCGCGCCGGCCACCAGCACGCCGACCGCGACCCCGGCGGGGCCGACCGACGCGGTGGACGCCCCGGCGTCGACCACGGTCGCGGCCGCGTCGGGGAGCAGCGTCCCGGTGAGCGCGACTCCCGGCGGGGCGGTGACCACGACGCTGCCGAACCCGCAGTCGTCGGGCGCGCCGCTCGTCTTCCGCGTGGTCGACCAGCAGGACGGGTGGGTGCGGGTCCAACTCGCCCAGCGCCCGAACGGCAGCACCGGGTGGGTGCCGACGAGCGCGGTGAAGCTGTCGACGACGCCGTACGCCATCGTCGTCACCGAGGCGTCCAACACCCTCGACCTGTACAAGGGCGGCTCGGTCCTGCACAGCTACTCCGTGGCGACCGGGACGGGCGGGACGCCGACCCCCACCGGCCGGTTCGCGCTGACCGAACTCGTCGCGCCGACGAACGGCGGCTACGGGCCGTACGCGTACGGCACGACGGCGTTCTCGAACGTGCTCAACTCGTTCGGCGGCGGACCGGGGCAGATCGGTCTGCACGGCACCAACGACTCGTCCAGCATCGGCACGGGGGCGTCCCACGGGTGCGTCCGGATGCACAACGCCGACATCACCGCGCTCGCGAAGCTGCTGCCCCTCGGCACCCCGTTCCAGGTGCGCTGAGGACGAGTTCCGGGTCTTCTCTTTGAGGATCCCACGAATTCGTATAGGTTCAGCTGTGGAAGCATCTTCGGGGGAGTCGCTCGCAGCACCACCCTGACGAGCCGTCCGTCGACCCGAACCAGGGCCGACCTCCCACCACGATCGGATCTGCAGTGAAGCGCTCCCGCATCATCACCGTCGTCGCGGCCTCCGCCGTCGTCGTCGGTTCCTCCCTCGTCGGGGCCGGCATGGCCACCGCCGCCCCCGTCTCCGTCGGCGCGCAGTGGGTGAACTCCACCGCCGACCTCGGCCAGGAGACCTCCGCCGGCTACCCCGCCACCGGCTGGTTCACGGGCGACACCGCTCCGGCGACCTCCGGCGTCCCGGCGTTCTCCCCGTCCGGTGTCACGCTGACCGGCCCGACGCAGCTCCTCACGGCCACGAGCGAGCCCGGTGTCGACCTGCAGGAGCTCGTCACCTCGGCGGACTTCGTGTCGACCGGCTCGGTCGACTTCCAGATCCCGATGTTCCTCAACACCGGCGGCGCCGCGGGCGCGGACACGAACTTCACCACGCTCCGCCCCGCGGACTTCGGTGACGGCGACTTCGTCGACGGCAACGGCCGCTGGCTCAGCTCCGCACCCGTCGGCACCATACCGGCGAACACCGCTGCGAACCTCGCCGACTTCGACGCGCAGATCACCGCGACCTCGCCGAACGCCGAGATCATCGGCTACGGGTTCATCACCCCGGCGGCCGCCACCACCACCGGCACCGTGCAGGCGGTCCAGTTCGGCGGCACGACGACGTACTTCACCCCGGACCCCGAGGGCACGTACCAGCCGACGTCGGGCACCGTGACCGAGGTCACGACCGACGGCATCCACGTCATCGGCTCGGGCTACTTCCCCGGCGAGACCATCGCCGTCGGCTTCGTGCCGGAGGGATCGCAGACCGGCGGCCCGATCGACGGCCTGACGCTCACGGCTGACGCGGACGGCTCGTTCGACGAGCAGATCGTCATCCCCGCCGCCGTCGTGACCGGCCCGGGTACCTACACCCTCGCCCTCGTCGGCGAGACCTCGGGCATCGTGCTCTCCGAGGCCTTCGTGGTCACGGCGGACCCGACCGAGGCACCCACGCCGGTCATCCCGGTCGCGCCGGTCCCGACGGCGGTCCCCGCCGCGGTCACCTTCGCGGGCTGATCCACAGCACTTCCTTCCCACAACGGGCGCGCTGGAAAGGCGGAACGCGCGTGGGCAGTCGGAACTTCCGACCGCCTACGCGCGTTTCGTGTTCCTTCAGGGCCGGGGCGCCGGCGCCGGCGGCGCCGCCGGCGCGGGCCTCAGGTGGTGAGGTCCAGGGCGGTGGCGACCAGGGCCTCCAGCACCGTGCGGACCACGGGGCGGACCATGCGGTCGGGGCGGACCAGTGCCTCGATCCGCCGCCCCGCGCGGACGTCGGCCAGCTCCGCCATGCGGAAGCGGCCGGGCGCCCGCGTGCCCGAGGTGTAGCGCGGGACCAGCGCGACCCCGTGTCCCGCGGCGACCAGGTTCTCGATCACCGGCAGGTGGATCGTCCGGAACGCGACCTGTGGCGGTGCGTTCGTCGCAGCCGCCATCGCGGTGAGCACCCGGTCGATCGGGTAGCCCTCCGGTACGCCGATCCAGGTCTCGTCGACGACCTCGTCGATCCGGACGCGCTCGTGTCCGGCCAGCCGGTGCCCCTCGGGCAGGGCGACGTCGAGCGGCTCCCGGAGCAACGGCACCGTCGTCAGGGCCGCGCGGTCGGGAGCCGGGGCACCGTCCGGCCGGTGCCCGACGACGACGTCGTGGTCGGCCGCGAGCGGGGCGAACTCGTCCTCGCTCACGTCGACGTCGGAGAGCACGAGCTCGATGCCGGGGTGCTCACGCATCCGGGTGAGCAGGCCGGGCAGCAGCAGCTCCGCCGCGGACGGGAAGATCGCCAGGTCGACCGTGCCGGACGCGCCGCCGAGGTGCTCCTGCCACGCGGCGTCCACGGTCGCGATCGCCGTCGCCACCCCGGTGGCCAGGCCCGCCAGCACCCGGCCGTCGTCGGTCAACCGGACCCCGCGTCCGACGCGCTCCACGAGCGGGACGCCGACCTGGCGCTGCAGGGTCTGGAGCTGCTGCGACACCGCGCTCGGCGTCCGGTGGGTGGCGGCCGCGACGGCCGAGACCGACCCGCGTTCCTCGAGCTCCCGGAGGACGGGCAACAGCGCGATGTCGAAGGCGACCATGCAGGGACCCTACATCGTGGCTGTCAGAACGTTCGCTGGTCCTACCGCTTCTGCTGCGCCACGATCGGAGGGTGCTGCTCCGTGATCGTCTCCTCGCCGTGGTCGTCGCCGTCGTCTGGGGTCTGAACTTCCCCGCGACGGCGCTCGCACTGGAGCACTTCCCGCCGTTCCTGCTCGCCGCGCTGCGGTTCACGCTGCTCGCGGTCCCCACGCTGCTGTTCGTGCCGCGCCCGAAGATGCCGTTCGGGCGACTGCTGCTCGTCGGGTTCGGGCTCGGGGTGCTGCAGTTCGCGTTCCTCTACCTGAGCATGGCGTCCGGGATGCCGTCCGGGCTGGCCTCGCTCGTACTGCAAGCCTCGGCGCCGTTCACCGTCGTGCTCGCGGGGGTGTTCCTCCGCGAGCGCCTGACCGGGCGGCAGGTCGCGGGGGTCACGATCGCGGTGTGCGCCCTCGCGGCGATCGCCGTGCACCGGTCCCAGACCGCCGCGCTGCTGCCCGTCGTGCTCGCGCTGTGCGGGGCACTCGGCTGGGCGATCGGCAACGTCGCCACCCGGCGTGCGGGGCCGGTGAACCCGCTGCACCTGACCCTGTGGTGGTCGGTGGTCCCACCGATCCCGATGGCCGTGCTGTCGTTCCTGGTGGAGGGGCCGGCACGGATGGGGCACGCGCTCGGGACGGCGTTCACCGTCGAGGCGCTGCCCGCCGACCTCGGGCTGCTCTACATCGTCCTGGTGGCGTCGCTCGTCGGGTACGGCATCTGGTCACGGCTGCTCGGCACCTACCCGTCGAGCACGGTCGCGCCGTTCTCGATGCTCGTCCCCGTGGTCGGGGTCCTGGCGTCGTGGGTGGCGTTCGGCGAGGTGCCGGACCTGGTCGAGGTCCTCGCCGGGGCCGTCGTCGTGGGCGGGGTGCTGTGGGCGTCGCGGACGCCGCGGGCGCTGCCGGTGCCCGCGGCGCCGGACGTGCCGGTGCGCACGAGCCCCAGCACGAGCACGAGCACCAGCACCCGCACCCGCACCGGCATCAGCACCAGCACCAGCACCAGCACCAGCCCGGACGTGCCGGTGCTCAGCCCCGGTGCTGGCGACGCTCCGCGATGATGCTCGCGAGCGCCCCGCGGAGCAGCGGGTACCGGAACTCGTAGCCGGCCTCGACCAGCCGCGTCGGGACGACCCACCGGCTCTTCAGCACGAGTTCCGTCTCCGAGCGGATCGCGAACGTCCCGATCTCGAGCATCCACCGCGATGTCGGCAGCCCGAACCGCCGCCCCACCGAGTCCCGGATCGTCGCCATCACCGTGCGGTTGTCGGACGGGTTCGGGCTGGAGACGTTCACCGGGCCGTCGATGTCCTCGTGGTCCCGGACGAAGCGGATCGCACCGAGGACGTCTGCGATGTGCACCCAGCTGAACTTCTGGCGCCCGCGGGTGTGCCGGTCGTGGTGGTACGTGCCCGCCGCGAGGCGCCCGGGCGTCGGGAACCAGGGGCCGTCGACCTGCGCCCCGCCGAGGCCGGCCTGCGCCAGGCGGAGCAGCGGCAGGAGCACGCTGCCGTCGCCGAACACGATCGCCATCCGGAGTGCGACACGACGGGTGCCGGGCAGGTCCGCGCCGAAGAAGGCGTCCTCCCACGCACTGGCGACCCCCACCGAGAAGCCCTCGCCGAGCTCGCCGGTGGCCTCGTCCTGCGGGCGGTCGTCGGCGTGCCGGTAGATCGTCGCGGTGGACGCGTTCAGCCACAGCGGTGGCGGGTGCTCCGACGTGCGGATCGCCTCGGCCAGTTCCAGCGTGGTGTCGACCCGCGAGCGGATGATCTCGGCACGGTTGCGTCGGCCGTAGCGGCAGTTGACGCTCTTGCCCGCCATGTTCACCACGATCGCGGCGCCGTCCACGAGCTCGCGGATGCGCAGGGTGTTGCCCCACACCGCGTCCCCGCTGCGGCCGATCGTGACGACGTCGTAGCCCTCGTCGCGGAAGGCGTCCTGCAGGTACCGCCCCACGAACCCGCTCGCCCCCGCGATCACCGCGCGGCCTCTCTGGTCGCTCATCTCATCCCCGTTCTGGTCCCGGCGCGATCTCGTACCGGAACGCCCCCTCGTACCGGTACAGCGTGCCGACGATCGGCGCGGTGAGCACCAGGGACACGCGCTGCAGGTCGGCTTCGTCATCGAATCGTTCCACGAGCGTCACACGCGGGGCGATGCGGGCCGGGAGGCTCCACTCGCGTCCCAGCGCGTGGAACGACACCCGCGTGGAGACCAGACGCAGGGCGCCGGCGTCCGGACCGGTCGCGGGGACCGCGACGTCGAGCAGGGCGCTGACGCGCCCGTGGCGACCGAGGTGGTCGACGAGCCCGTCCGGCTCCGCCGTGATGGCGTCCACCATCGTGCGGTCACCGGTGCGGAAGTGGAAGGTGCGGTGCGCGCGGACGGCGACCCGGGCCTCCTGTCCGGTGCCTGCCCCGCGGCCGACGCGGGCCGGGCGGTTCTCGACCGTGAACGGGACGTCCCGCTCCCAGACCGGGAACATCACGGCGTCACGGGCGAAGACCGCCAGGACGGGCCAGAGCCACCGCCGTGGCGTCCCGACCACGGCGAAGACGCCGTCGCCGCGGCCGACGTGCCCCGGCGGGATCGCGCCGAAGTACGCGCGGAGCCTCGGGTGCAGGCGGTCGACGACGTCGGGCGTGGTGCTCAGTTCGTACGGCGACCGGGTCACGGTCCGATCCTGGCACGTCGTCGGTCCGGCTCCGTACGATTGCCCGCATGGGACACGACCACGGACACGCGCACGGCGGTGCGAACGAGCGCGCCCTGTGGGTGGCGTTCGGCATCTCCGCGACGATCCTGCTGGCCGAGGTCGTCGGCGCCGTCGTGACCGGGTCCCTGGCGCTCCTCGTGGACGCCGGGCACATGGTCGTCGACACGGGCGGCATCGGGATCGGCCTCGTCGCCACCCGGCTCGCACGACGCTCCCCCACCTCGCAGCGCACCTGGGGGTTCCAGCGGGCCGAGGTCCTCGGGGCCACCGCGCAGGCGGCGATCCTGCTCGCCGTCGGCGTCTACGTCATCATCTCCGCGATCCAGCGGCTCTTCGTCCCCGCCGAGATCCACTCCGGGCCGCTCCTGGTCTTCGGCGTGATCGGGCTCGTCGGCAACCTCGTCGCCTACGCGGTGCTGCTCCGGGCCTCCGGCGAGAACTTCACGTCCCGGGCCGCTCGGCTCGAGGTCCTCAACGACACCCTCGGCTCCGTCGCGGTCATCGCCGCGGCGGTCGTGCTCGCGCTCACCGGCTGGGAGCGCGCGGACTCGGTCGCCGCGCTCGTCATCGGCGGGCTGATCCTGCCGCGGGCGATCCGGCTGCTGCGCGAGACCGCCAACGTCCTGCTCGAGGCCACGCCGCCCGGGCTCGACCTCGAGGACGTCCGCGGCCACATCCTCGAGCTCGACCACGTGATCGCGGTGCACGACCTGCACGCGACGCTCGTCGCGACCGGGGTGCCGAACCTCACCGCACACGTGGTGGTGGACGACCACTGCTTCACCTCGGCGCACGCGCCGGCCATCCTCGACGAACTGCAGCAGTGCGTCGCCGAGCACTTCGACGTGCCGGTCGAGCACTCCACCTTCCAGCTCGAACCGGCGTCGCACCGTCGGCACGAGCACGACGTCCACGCGTAGCGCTCGGCGCCGGCGTCAGCAGTCGTCGGAGCGCGTGGGGTACGCGGTGATCACACGGTCGGTCGTCTCGGACACGATGACCTTGACGAACCCGTCCGGCGCCGGGATCGACCCGTCGTCGAACCGCAGGGCCGCGGCGTAGCAGACCTTGCCGTCGCCGGCGTCCTTCGGGAACCCGTCCCGCGGCGCCGTGAGCACTGCCTGCACGGCGGTCAGCATCGCGTCGTCCCAGTCCCGGGAACCACCGCCGCCGAGCACGTCCTGCCAGTCGGCGGTGTGGCGCACCCGGATGTGCTCGTAGCCCTGGCTCGCGTTCCCGCACTGCAGCACCACGTCCCCGAGCGCGGCCGTGTCGTACCGCGCCACGTCCGCACGGCTGCTCGCGTCGCAGCGACGCAGGACGGCGTCGCCCGGCAGGTCCGCCCCCTGGCGGGCGATCACGACCACCCCGTCGGACGTCGCCTCGGCCGTCGGTGCCGTCGACGCCGAGGGGCCGGCGACCACCGGGTCGTCGCTCCCCTGCTGCGCGGTCAGCGCGAACCCGCCGACCACGAGGGCCGCCGCGATGACCGCGGCGACCCCGGTGACGACGGAACGGTTGCGTCGAGACGGCATGCGCCCAGTATGCCGGGAGGCCCGGCGAGCGTCAGGCGCGCGCGGCCAGTCGGGCTCCGGCGACGATCGCGAGCGCCGAGACGAGCACCACGTACCCGATCAGGACGGCGAGCGTCGGCAGCACCAGCAGGGCCGCGCCGACCGCGACGACCGGCACCGTCAGTCCCGCGTAGGCGATGAGGAACACCGCGGCGAGGACCCCGCCCCGCTGCGCGGGAGCGGCGAGCGCACCGGCGCTGCCGATGCTGGCACGGAAGAGCAGGCCGACCCCGGCACCGGCGACGACGCCACCGGCGATGAACCCGGCGACCTGCAGGACCACGGCCGCGGCCGCGAGGACCGCGAGGCCGCCGACCAGCAGCACGACGCCGAGACGGATCTGCGTGCGCTGCGCCAGGCGCGCGAACACCAGCTGCGAGACGGCGCTCGCGGCGAACACCCCGAAGGTCGTCGCCCCGGCCGCCAGACGGTCCGTGACGTGGAACGTCGTGCCGAGGAACGTCGGCGCGACCGAGGTGAAGAGCCCCTGCACCGCGAACGCGGCGAACGCCCCGGTACCGGCGGCCCAGAACGCCGCGGACTTCCCCGCTGGCGCCTGGACGCGCTGGGGGCGGTACACGACGCGCTCGACGGGACGGTCGACCGTCTCGGGGACGGCGAGGACCAGGACGAAGGCGACCACCAGTGCGACCACGAAGACCTCGTACGGCACCATGAGCGGCTTGCCGACGAACTCGGCGAGGGCGCCGCCGACCAGCGCGCCGAGGGACAGGCCGCCGAGGTTCACGACGCCGGCCGCCACGCTGGCACCCTTCGCGGAGGCCTCGTCCCCGGTCGCCCGGACACGGAGTTCGCCGAGGTGCGCGGTGGCCGTCGCGGTGAGCATGCCGATGCCGAGGCCGGTGACGAGCCGGGCGACGATGAGGCCGCTGACGTCGTTCCACACCAGGAACAGGATCGCGGCGACGATCTCGAGCGCGATGGAGACCAGGATGAGCGGCTTCCGCCCGTGCACGTCGCTGAGGTGTCCGGCGAGCCACAGGGACCCGACGACACCGACGCCGTACGCGGCGAACACCACGGTGGTCGTGAAGGTCGGGAACCCGTCCCGCGCCTGGTACAGCACGTAGAGCGGTGCCGGGACGGTCCCGAACGCCATCACCGCGGCGAACGCGAACGCGACGGACCAGAAGCCGAGCCCGTGCCGACGACGGGAGTGTGCTCGGCGCCCGCGCGGTGCGGCGGGCGTGGAGCCGGGAGCAGCGACGGGGGTCGCTGCGGTGGGCGTTCCGGCGGTCTCGATGACGGTTGACATGCTCTGAGGATCGCGCTTCGGGTCCATCGAGTCCAACGGATCTTCTTGATGTTCACCATCGATCAGGTCGATGATGAGTCCATGGAGACACGCCTGCTCGAACAGTTCGTCACCGTCGCCGCCGAGGGCAGTGTGACCCGGGCCGCCGAGCGCCTCTGGGCCGCGCAGTCGACGGTGTCCGCGGGGATCGCCAGCCTCGAGCGGACGTTCGGCGTTCGTCTGTTCGACCGCACCGGCCGGCACCTCGTGCTGACCGCCGTCGGCGAGGACCTGCTCCCGCACGCCCGCGCCGTGCTCGCGACCATCGACCGGATGCAGGACCTGGCGACGACGGACGACGCGGACCTGCGTGGACGGGTGCGGCTGGGCATCTTCACGAGCATGGACATCGTCGACCTGACCGGGGTCCTGCGGACGTTCAGCGACCGGCACCCGCTGGTCACCGTCGAGCTCCGGACGTCCCCGTCCGGCACCACCGGACTCGTGCAGGACCTGGCTGCCGGACGGCTCGACCTGGCGTACGCCGGGCTGCCGTCGCTCCCCGCCGGCATCGTCGTCGAGCCGCTGCGGGAGATGCCGTTCCGGGTCTTCCTCGCCGCCGACCACCCCCTGGCCGGACGGGCGTCACTGTCCCTGTCCGAGCTCGCGGACGAGTCCTTCATCGACACGGCACACGGGTTCGGCAACCGGATCATCCTCGACCAGGCGCTCGAGCGGCTCGGGATCCGCCGGCGCATCGTCGCGGAGATGAACGACATGCCCGCGGTTATCCGGTTCGCCACCGCCGGGCTCGGGGTCGGCGTGGTGCCGGACTCCGGTGTCGAGCACGACGGGGTCGCGATCGACCTGGTCGACGAGGTCACCCCGCTCCGCGTCGGTCTGGCCATGCGCGCCGACGTCGAGCCGAACCGCGCGGTCCGGGCGCTCGCGCGGGACATCGTGGCCGCCCGGCGCTGACCGGCGACGCGGCTCAGGCGTCGAGGAGCGGGGCGACGCGTTCGACCGAGCGGTGTGCGGCGGCGGAGGACGACACGAAGCCGATCACCAGGATGAACGCCCCGATGCCGACGACGATCCACCACATCGCGTGGGTGGCCACCGCGAAGTCCGCGCCGACGCTGGCCACCGCACTCGCGCCGGTGACCGTCCCGGCGAGGGCGACGCCGAGGGAGACCCCGGTCTGCCGGCTCGTCGAGGCCACGGCAGCGGCGGACCCGGCCTGCGCGCGGGGCATGCCCGACACCGCGGTGTTCGTGATCGGCGCGTTCACCATGCCGAACCCGAACCCGAACAGGACGAAGGCCGCGACGAGGACGCCCATCGGCGTGTGCGCGTCGATCGTGGTGAGGACGAGTCCGGCGCCGAGGATGCCGATGCCGGCCAGGACGAGCGGGACCCGGGTGCCGACCGACCCGACCAGCCGCCCGGACAGCGGCGACACGAGCATCGTCGCGAGGGCGGCGGGCAGCGTCCAGAGCCCGGCCTCGAACGGCGACATCCCACGGACTTCCTGCAGGTAGAGCGCGTTGAGGAACAGGAACGCGCCGTTCGCCCCGAACGCCACGATGGCGGTGAGCACCGAGGACGAGAACGGGATGCTCCGGAAGAAGCGGACGTCGATGAGCGGCTCGTCGCGCCGACGTTCGACGACGACCAGCAGCACGAGGGCGGCAGCGGCGACGACGAACAGGCCGAGCGTGCCGACGGACGCCCACCCGAGACGAGGGCCCTCGATCAGGCCGCCGACCAGCGTGGCGAGCAGCACGATGACGATGCCCTGCCCGAGCGGGTCGAGTCGCCGCGGCTTCGGTGCGCGGGACTCGGGGACGAACAGGAACGTGAGGACGATCGCCGCGATGCCGATCGGCACGTTGATCCAGAAGATCGCGCGCCAGCCCACGGTGTCGGTCAGCGCGCCGCCGACGAGCGGGCCGACGCCCATCGAGACCCCGACGACCGCACCCCAGACGCCGACGGCCCGGGCGCGCTCCTTGGCGTCGTCGAACGTCGCCGTGATGATCGACATCGCGACGGGGTTCATCATCGAGCCGCCGACGGCCTGGACCATGCGGAAGACCACGAGCCACCCGACGCTCGGTGCGACGGAGCAGAGGAGCGACCCCACCGAGAACAGCGCGAGCCCGATCTGGAACGTCCGGCGGCGGCCGATCCGGTCGGCGGTCGAGCCGGAGAGCATCAGCAGGCTGGCGAGCACGAGCGTGTAGGCGTCGATCGTCCACTGCAGGCCGGAGATGGTCGAGTGGAGTTCGCGGCCGATCGACGGCAGTGCGACGTTCACCACCGTGGCGTCCATCGAGACGATGAACAGGCTCATGCAGCAGACCGCGAGGATCAGGTACCGGTGGCGGTACCGCGTGGGGAGCTCCGGGTCGCCCTGGACCGGGCGTCGGACGTCAGTGGAAGCCGTCGCCGTCACCGTCGCCCGGGGTCTTGTGACCGCCGAGCATGTCGTTGTCGTCCTGGTCGCTCGTGGAGGCGAGCTGGAGCATGGCCAGTACCACGACCACCACGATGAAGGCGATGCCGAGGAAGATCAGTGCGAGCGTGACCTCACGCGTCGACAGCAGCACGACGAGCCCGGTGAACACCGCGATGATCGCGGAGATCCCGAGGAGCTCGACCGGGCGCAGGCGGTCACGACGGCTGGGGGTGGTCATGCGTGTGGTGCTCCGTCCGGGGAGGCCGCCGGAGCAGCCGTCCCCCACTTGTGCGAGAGGCCGGCGATCACGTGGAAGACCGCCGTGATGGCGAGGTACGCGCCGAGCAGGCCGACCAGGACGACCGAGGCGTCCAGGGTGCCCGGCACCTGTTCGATCCCGCCGAGCTGCTGCGAGTAGTCCGGCGGTGTCACGAGGAACGCGACCGCCAGGAGCAGCGTCAGGCCACCGATGGTCATCCAGTCGCGGGCGAACGGCGACCGGCGGCGGGCGCGGATGCCCTGCGTCAGCTCGAGTGCTCCGGTGAGGACCGCGAAGGCGACGACCACTGTGATGAACGCCGGCAGTCCGAGTCCGTTGCACGCCACCGCCGCGATCCCGGCGAGCACGCTGATGACCGCCTGGACGAGCGCGGTGCGGCGCGAGCGGCCGTCCTCGCGCAGTCGGGTGGCGCTGCCGATGCCGAGGACCGCGCCCTCGACGACGGCGAAGACGCCGAACAGCAGCAGGCCGTACCCGGCGGCGTGGTTCGACGAGAAGGTGATGACGAGCGCGACGACGGCGGCGGGGACTGCCCGGAGGATGGGGATCGGCCAGTACCGCGCGCGCTGGTGTGCGTCTGCGACGGAGTCGGACACGAGACCTCTTTCGGGCATGCGGATCGTACGATCGATCCTACCGCCGCCCGGGATGTGCCCCGTCCGTGCACGGCCCCTGCGGAACTGAGGATGCTCCGACCTGCGCCGGGGCGAGCTGCCGCCGGCGCAGGTCGGGACGGGTGGCCTCAGTCCGCCGTCGTGTCGTGCGCCGAGGCCCGGGCACGTCGGCGAACGGCCCACCAGCCGACACCGCCCGCCGCGGTGAGCACCCCTGCGATGGCGGCCACGAGCCCCAGGTCGGACGCGCCGGTGTACGCCAGGACCCCGCCCCGCGCGGGGGTACCGCCGCCGTGGTCGGCGACCGGTGCGGCGGAGGGCACGACCGACCGGGTCGGTCCCGGTGTCGGGGCGTCGGCGTCGGCGTCGGCGTCGTCCGCGTCGTCCGAGCCGTCGCCCGGTGCGTCCGGGTCCACGACGTCGAGGTCGACCCCGGGCGAGGGGTCGCCGCCGTCCGCGTCGGTCGGGGACGCGGCCGTCGCCACGTTCACCACGTCGGACCCGTCGCCGCGGTACGCCGCGTCGAGGTCGGCGTGGAACCGGAAGGACCGCGCGCCGTCGGGAGCCAGGTCCGTGTCCCCGCCGCAGGTCACGCGCTGTCCGTCGGCCGTGCAGCCGTCGGGTGAGTCGGTGAACGTGAGTGCGGCGGGCAGGTCGTCCACCACTGACACCGACCGGGCCGTCGAGGGGCCGCGGTTCCGCGCGGTCACGGTGTACTCGACTGCCTGGCCCGGCTGCACCCCGGTCCCCGGCGACACCGACTTGTCCGTCTCGAGCGCGGCGGTCGTCGTGATCGGGGTGGTGGCGGTGGAGGTGTTGTCCGACTCGTCGGAGTCGGCGAGGTGCGGTGCCGTCCCGATCGTCGCGGTGCTCGTCAGGTCCCCGGTGGCTTCGGGGTCGAGCAGCCCCTCGATCGTCACGGTCGCCGATGCGCCGCGGTCCAGGGCCAGGTCGGTCGTGACGTCCCCCGTCCCGCTCGCACCGTCGGTGCTCCACCGGACGTCGGACAGCTGGTCGGGCACGTCGACGGTGAGCGGGCTCGGGGTCGAGTCGTTGGCGCCGACGTTCGACGCGGTCACCGTGTAGCTGACCCGCTCCCCGGCGACCACCGGCGGCACGTCGTGCTCGACGCGCAGGTCGGCGGGCTGCCGGACACGGAGGGAGTCGATCTCGTGCACCTCGGAGAAGGACCCCGTGGCACCGGCGAGGCCGAGGCGGAGCGTCGGCGGCAGCGGTGCCTGGCCGTCGCCGTGCAGCGGGACGCGGTCGAGCACGGTGCGCATGCCCCCACCGGCCTCGATCCTGACGGTCACCGCGAGCTCGCCGGCCGCGCCGGGGAGCAGCGTGACCGCGACCCTCCGTGGCGTCGAGCCCGACGAGACGACCCCGGCCGGTGCCGGAGCGCCCCGGACGTACCGGTAGCCGTCGGTCCCGTTGCCGGACCCCCTGATCACGACGGAGTCCGGGGTGGGACCAGGGCCGCTCTCGTTGATCGGCTGCGAGAAGTTGCCGTAGTGGTCGAGGGCGACCGCGGCGAACCCGCCGGGGATGCCGGCGACGTCGCACACGCCCTGCCCCTGGGTCGCCTGCGTGACGCAGGTGTACCCGAGGCCGGCTCCGGTCGCGCCGACACCGGCCGGCGAGGTCCCGTCGGCGAGGTAGAGCACCAGCCCGTCCGCTCCGGCGCGCTCACCCGTCGAGTACATGGCGTAGTCGAAGTCGATCTCGAGGCCGGCGGTGGAGGGGAACGTGTCGGTCGTCGCCCACGACCCGGCCTGGCTGCGGGCGTCGTCGGTGAGGCGGAGCCGGCCGTCGAGGATCCGGGCGTCGCCGCTGAGGACACCGCCGTCGGCGGAGGTGAACGGCTGGTCGTACGGGAAGGCCAGGTCAGCGGCGGTCGCCGACGGCGGCGGCGCGACGAACGCCGGGGCGGCGAGCAGCGCGAGTGCGCCGACGGCGGTGGCCACCGCGGCGGAGCGACGCAGGACGCGCCGACGGCGGGGCAGAGGAGCAGGGGTGCGTGGATCTGTCATGCCCCGATGGTCGCGATCGGGACGTCACCACCGGGCGGGCCGGAGCCGATCTGGGGATGGTGCCCCTCGGCCTCCGGGCTGTGGAGGAGCCGTCGGTCAGGCGACCCAGACCGTCGTCTCCCCCGGCAGCACGCCGTCGCCGAGCGGACCCGACGCGAGCAGCACCGTGCCCGCGGGCAGCGGCACCGGGTCGACGCCGAAGTTCGTGTACGAGCGCCAGCCGTCGTGCCGGGCGAACCCGACGACGCCGTCCGGGGCGTCGACCCACGTCAGGGTCTCGCCCCGCTGCAGCCGGCGTCGCAGGGCGAACGCCGACCGGTACAGGGAGAGCGTCGACGCGGGGTCGTCCTGCTCCGCCTCGACCGAGGACGCGCCGAAGTCGGCGGGCTGCGGCAACTGCGGTGCCACGTCCCCGAAGCCGAACGACGGCCCCGACGTGGTCCACGGGATCGGCACCCGGCAGCCGTCGCGCCCCTTCACGGTGTGCCCCGACCGGAGCCACTTCGGGTCCTGCAGCAGGTCGCGCGGGATCGCCGCCGCCTCGTGCAGCCCGAGTTCCTCACCCTGGTACGCGTACGACGAGCCGGGGAGCGCGAACTGCAGCAGGGACGCGGCACGGGCACGCCGGAGCCCGCGGTCCCGGTCGAGTGCCGGCGAGACCCCGTCGGTCATCAGCCAGGCGTCGGTGTCCGTGCCGTCCGGCAGCCCGTACCGGGTGGCGTGCCGGACGACGTCGTGGTTCGACAGGACCCAGGTGCTCGACGCCCCGGACTCCGCGGACATCGCCAGGTTCCGCTCGATGATCGTGCGGACGGCGTCGGCCTCGAAGGGCGCCTCGAGCAGGTCGAAGTTGAACGCCTGCCCGAGCTCGGCCGGTCGGGCGTAGAGCACGCGGCGGGGTGCGGGCGCCCAGGCCTCGGCGACCGCCGCACGGGGTGGGTCGTACTCGTCGAGGACGGCGCGCCAGGACGCGAAGACCTCGTGCACCTCGTCGCGGTCGTACAGCGGGTCGGAGCCGTCGAGCGGCAGCGCGTGCTCGTTCGAGGGGCGGTAGGGCTCGGACAGGTCCTTCGCGAGCCCGTGCGCGACGTCCACGCGGAACCCGTCCACCCCGCGGTCCGACCAGAAGCGCAGGGTGTCCTCGAAGTCGCTCCGGACCGACGGGTTCGACCAGTCCAGGTCCGGCTGCTCCGGGGCGAAGAGGTGCAGGTACCACTGGCCGTCCGGCACCCGGGTCCACGCGCTGCCGCCGAAGTTCGACCGCCAGTCGCTCGGCGGGAGTCCACCGTCCGGTCCTGACCCCTCGCGGAAGACGTACCGCGCCCGTTCCGCGGACCCGGGAGCAGCGGCGAGCGCCGCCCGGAACC
The DNA here is from genome assembly GCF_044746585.1 of Curtobacterium sp. NPDC090223. Lineage (NCBI taxonomy): Bacteria > Bacillati > Actinomycetota > Actinomycetes > Micrococcales > Microbacteriaceae > Curtobacterium > Curtobacterium sp. NPDC090223. Next base: position 349,990 of record NZ_JBIVCN010000002.1, read on the forward strand.
ACTCGTGCTGGTCCGAGGTGTGGTTCGGGACGACGTCCACGATCACCCGGATGTCGTGCTCGTGCGCCGCGTGGAGCAGGGCGTCGAAGTCCGCCAGGGTGCCGAGCCGCGGGTCGACGTCCCGGTAGTCCGCGACGTCGTAGCCGCCGTCGGCGAGGGGCGACGGGTAGAACGGCGAGAGCCAGATCGCGTCGACGCCGAGCGCGGCGAGGTACGGCACCCGGCTCGTGATGCCGGCGACGTCACCGAGCCCGTCGGCGTTCGAGTCGGCGAAGCTGCGCGGGTAGACCTGGTAGACGACGGCCTGGCGCCACCAGTCCGGGTCCGGGGTGCGCGGGGTGCTGGTGGGTGTCCTGAGCTCGGTCACCGGCCCAACCTATCCACGCCGACACGCCCGTCGTCAGGTCGGCGGGAATGACGCGGGCTCCCGCTGCATTGGTTGTCGGTGAAACCATTCCGTTCAGCAACGAAAGGTCCCCCATGACGAACGTCCTCGTCCTCGTCGGCAGCCTCCGCGCCGGCTCCATCAACCGCAAGCTCGCCGAAGCCGCCATCCACCACGCGCCGGAGGGCTTCGAGCTCTCGGTGTACGAGGGCATCGTCGACCTGCCCTTCTACAACGAGGACATCGACGGCGACACCCCGCCCGCAGCGGCCACCGCGTTCCGCACGGCCCTCGCCGAGGCCGACGGCGTGCTCCTCATCACCCCCGAGTACAACGGCACCATCCCGGCCGTGCTGAAGAACGCGCTCGACTGGGCCTCGCGTCCGTTCGGCGCCTCCCCGCTCTCCGGCAAGCCGCTCGCGGTCATCGGTTCGGCGTTCGGCCAGTACGGCGGCGTCTGGGCCCACGACGACGCCCGCAAGGCCGCCGGCATCGCCGGTGCGAAGGTCCTCGAGGACGTCAAGGTCGCGATCCCGCAGTCGGTCGTCCGCTTCGCCGAGACGCACCCGCGCGAGGATGCCGAGGTCACCCAGCTGGTCCAGGGCGCGCTCGACGCGCTCGCCGCGGCCGCCTCGGAGCCCGCCGCCGCGTAACCGAGCAGCACCCGGTCGCGACGCGACCACCCACCGACTGGAGGCTCGGTGCCGGCCCGGCACCGAGCCTCCAGTCCGTCTCGTGGGTGCGGGAGACCGCATCCCGTGCGTTGCCTAGACGGTCTAGCAACGAGACGGGTTACCCTGAATCCCATGGCAGCGCACGAGGTCACGGAGGCGTCCGGGTACTGGTTCCCGGACGACGACGCGACCCAGCGCGGGGTCGCCGTGCTGAACGCGCTGCGCCGCTACCGTGCCGCCGAGACCGCGATGCGCCGCCGGACCCGCGACTCGATGGGGATGGGCGAGACGGACCTGCTGGCCGTGCGCTACCTGCTCCAGGCGCAGCGCTCCGGGCGGAAGATCAGCCCCAAGGACCTCGCCGCGCACCTCGGGATCTCGTCGGCGTCGACCACGATCCTCATCGACCGTCTCGTGAAGAGCAACCACGTGCGGCGCGACCCGCACCCCACCGACCGCCGCGCCCTCGTCATCACGCCGACCACCGCGACCGACGACGAGGTCCGCGCCACGCTCGGCGTCATGCACCGTCGGATGATGTCCATCGCCGAGGGCCTCTCGACCGACGACGCCCGCACCGTGGCGTTCTTCCTCGAGAACATGCGCGAGGCCGTCGACGAGATCGACCAGCACTGACACGGTCCGACACCGTGCGGGGGACATCCCCGGCGCCCTGCTCTGAGAAGGCACCCTGTCGCAGCGCGTAGACCGGAAGGGTCACCGAAGCGAAAGGAGCCACTCATGCACGCATCGGACAAGATGGCCAAGAACCTCCAGGCGGTCCTCGTGGACCTCATCGACCTGCACGTCCAGGGCAAGCAGGCGCACTGGAACATCCTCGGCACGAACTTCCGCGACCTGCACCTGCAGCTCGACGAGATCGTCGACGCCGCGCGCGAGTTCGCCGACGACACCGCGGAGCGCATGCGCGCGCTGTACGCCGTGCCGGACGGACGCTCGTCGACGGTCGCGGCGCAGAGCCACCTCGACCAGTTCCCCGAGGGCGAGATCACCACGCACGACGCGATCGACCAGGTCACGCTGCGCCTCTACCAGGCCACCGGGACCATGCGCGACGTGCACGACGAGGTCGACGAGGAAGACCCGACGACGGCGGACCTGCTGCACGGCTTCATCGAGCGCCTCGAACAGCTCGCCTGGATGGTCAGCGCCGAGAACCGCGCGCCGAGCACGCCGCTCGCGAGCGCGACGACGCCCGCCGTCGCCGACGCCTCGGCCCACGCGTAGCACGGTCACCACGTGGACCTCGGGATCCAGGGCAAGACCGCGCTCGTCTTCGGCGCCGACTCCGGCATCGGCTGGAACACCGCTCGCATCCTCCTGGCAGAGGGCGCGACGGTCGTCGTGACCGACATCGACCAGGCGCAGCTCGACAACGCGGCCGACCAGCTCGAGGCGCCGATCGGCAGGCTCCACGCCTTCGCCGCCGACGTCACGAGCGCCGAGAGCCTGGCGTCGCTGCACGGGCAGGTGCGGGACGCCGTCGGGGAGATCGACATCCTGGTGCAGTCCTCGGGCGTCACCGGCGCCCAGGGGCTGTTCCACGAGATCGACGAGGACGGCTGGGCGTCGACGATCGACGTCGACCTGATGGGGCCGGTCCGGATCACCCGCGAGTTCATCGCGGACCTCCGGAACGGCGGCTGGGGTCGGATCGTCTACCTCGTCTCCGAGGACGCCTCGCAGCCGTACGACGACGAGCTCCCCTACTGCGCCGCCAAGGCCGGGGTGCTCTCGTTCGCGAAGGGCCTCTCGCGGACCTACGCGAAGGAGGGGCTGCTGGTGAACACCGTCAGCCCGGCGTTCATCCACACCCCGATGACCGACACGATGATGAAGAAGCGGGCGAAGGAGACCGGGACCTCGTTCGACGAGGCGATCTCGAGCTTCCTCGACGAGGAACGCCCGTACATGGAGCTCAAGCGTCGCGGCGAACCGGAAGAGGTGGCGAACGTCATCGCGTTCCTCTGCTCCGACCTCGCCAGCTTCGTGAACGGCTCGAACTACCGGGTCGACTCCGGCTCGGTCGCCACGATCTAGGAGGGCGCCCCATGACCGACTACCGCTACCTCGTCATCGGCGGGGGGATGGTCGCCGACGCGGCCGCACGAGGCGTCCGGGAGATCGACCCGGACGGCTCGATCGGCATCATCAGCGAGGACGTCGACCGCCCGTACGCCCGACCGGCGCTGTCCAAGAAGCTCTGGACGGACCCGGACTTCAGCTGGGACGAGAAGGTCGACCTGCACACCGAGGAGACCGGTGCCGAGTTCGTGCTCGGCACCCGCGTCGTCTCGATCGACCGGGACGGCAAGACCGTGACGACGTCCGACGGCGGCACGTTCGGCTACGAGCGGCTGCTCATCGCCACGGGCGGCCACCCGCGGGGACTCCCCGGTCTGGACCCGTCCGACCGCGTCCTCGACTACCGCAGTGCCGCCGACTACCGCCGCCTGCGCGAGCTCGCCGACGCGGGCGCGCACATCGTGGTCGTCGGCGGCAGCTACATCGGCACGGAGATCGCGTCCGGCGTCGTGCAGAACGGCGCCCGCGTCACGCTCGTCGACCCGGACGAGGTCGTCGGCGGCCGGATGTTCCCGGAGGACCTCGCCGCGGCCTTCCAGCAGCGGTTCGTCGACCACGGCGTCGAGCTCCGGCTCGGTCGCCGCGTCACCGGCGGCTCGCAGACCGCCGACGGCGTCACCCTCACCCTCGACGACGGCTCCGTCATCGAGGCCGACGCGGTCGTCGCCGGACTCGGCATCGAACCCGCGACGGAACTCGCCGCGGCGGCTGGACTCGCCGTGGACGACGGCATCGTCGTCTCCTCGACGCTCGTCACCGACGACCCCTCGGTGTTCGCCGCGGGCGACGTCGCCGAGTACCCGGACCGGATCCTCGGGACCCGTCGGGTCGAGCACGTCGACAACGCGCAGCAGCAGGGCCGGCAGGCCGGCCGGAACCTGGCCGACGCCGACGAGACCTACGACCACACGCCGATGTTCTACTCGGACGTGTTCGACATGGGCTACGAGGCCGTCGGCCGCGTGTCCACCTCGCTCCGGACCGTCGAGGACTGGCAGGAGCCGACCGTCACCGGCGTCGTCTACTACCTGGACGACGACGACCTGGTGCGGGGCGTGCTGCTCTGGAACGTCTGGGACAAGACCGACGAGGCCCGCAAGGTCCTCGCCGAGGCGCACGCGCTGACGCGCGACATGCTGCCGGGCCGCATCACGGCCTGACGGTCGTGCCGCGGCACGCTCGGCGCAACGGCCTGGAGGCCCGGTGCCGGTCCGACGGACCGGCACCGGGCCTCCAGGCCGTCGCCGTCAGCCGGCCTTGCGCTCGTCCTGTGCGTGTGGACGGTCCCGGTTCAGCTCGGGCGCGACCGCCTCGACGATCTCCTGGCGGACGTGCGGGGCGACGGGTGCGTCGGCGTCGTCCGCCATCGCGAGGGCGTGCGCGGACTTGCCCGCTTCGAGCACCTCGTCGTCGCCCTTCGCCATCCCGAACAGCTCCTTGACACGCGCCCGCACCACGAGCCAGGCGTCACCCGGGCTCAGCCGGGAGAGGTCCGAGGCGGTCGAGTCGTCCCGCACGCGCTGCAGGGACGAGACCCCGCGGTCGGTGAGGTCACCACGGACGTGTGCCACGGCGAGCTTCGCGACCGCGTCGGCCTGGGCGTGCATGACGGAGTGCGCGCCGCCGACGACCTCCCGGAGGACGGCGTGCGGGAACACCCGGGCCAGCCGGCGGATCCAGTCCCGCGGCACGAGCGCGTCGTGCTCGCCGCGGACGATCAGCACACGGGCCTGCACGTGCGGGGCGCGCTGCTCGATCGGGAACGCGACCATCTTCGGGAGCACCTTGCGGAACCAGTGCCAACCGCAGAGGGCGTACGCGGTGACGGCGTGCCAGCGCACCGCCGAGGGCTCGTGGACCGCCGAGCGGACGAAGCGGACCGCGGACTCGCTCATGGTCCGTGCCGTCGAGTCGATGACGGGGCTGATCAGGACGAGGTCGGTGTACTCCGGGTGCCGCGCCGCGACCTCGGTGACGACCTGGGTCCCCATCGAGTGGCCGACGAGCACCGGGTTGTCGAGCCCGAGTTCCTGGATCACGTGCTCGACGGCGTCCGCGTAGCGCTCGATCGAGACGGCGCCCCGGAACTTCGGCACGCCGGCGAACCCGGGGAGGTCGAGCGCCCGGACGGGTCCGAACTCGTTGAGGTTCGGGGCCAGCCGCTCGTAGTACGTCGAGGCGATGCCGAGGCCGGCGACCAGCAGGAACGGCCGCTCACCGACGTCCCCGATGGAGCTGACGCGGACGTTCGTGCCGTCGACCGGGATCCGGTCCACCTTGACCACGACGTCGGCGCTCTCCGCGTGCTCCAGCGCATCGGCGTGGCGCGGGGTCTCCTGGTTCACGGGTGTCTCCTCGGGTCTCGCGGGATCGCCCAGCGTACCGCGGGTGTCCCCCGATCGTGGGACCCGCCCGGCTCAGCCGCCGAACGTGTTCGCAGGGAAGCCGTGCACCCGGGTCGGCACGGCGAACACCGCGCCGGAGTGCGGGTGCTCGACGAGCTGCTCCTCGGTGAGGTTCTCGCGGGCGGTCCCGATGAAGAGCGTGCTCATGTCGTCGCCACCGAACGCGACCGACGTGGTGTTCGGTGCGGGGAGCTCGACGGTCTCCAGGTGCGCTCCCGCGGCGTCGTAGCGCTCGACCCGTCCGGCGCCGTAGATCGCGCCCCAGAAGCAGCCCTCGTCGTCGCGGACGAGTCCGTCGTGCGCGGCCCCGACCAGGAAGGGCTCGAGTTCGCCGAGCACCCCGTCCGCGCCGTAGGAGGCACGGAAGACCGTCGACGCGCTCGTGTCGGTGACGTACATCACGTCCCCGTCGGGCGACCACTCGATGCCGTTCGTGACGCCGAACCCGCCGCGCAGCAGGCGCGTCGTGCCGTCCGGTTCGACCGAGTACAGCGCGGCGTCCGGCTCCCCCGTCGTCAGGTTCATGCTGCCGACCAGGAACCGGCCGAACGGGTCGCACTTGCCCTCATTGAACCGGAGCCCGGCCACCCGGTGCTCGACCGTCGCGATCGTCGTCGGGTCCGCGCCGTCCGGGCCCGTGACCACGATGCGGTCGCCGAGGGCGGCGACGAATCCGCCGCGGGCGCGGGGCTGGAAGCTCGCGAGCGGCGGGGGCAGCGGGACCGTGCTGAGCGAGCGGCCGTGGGCGTCGGTGGTGTTCAGGGTGCCGAGGGTGATGTCGGCCCAGCGCAGCACGTGCTGCTCGGGGTCCCACACGATGCTCTCGACCAGGACCGCCCCGGCGTCGGAGAACACGCGGACCGGACCGGTGGTGGCGCTCGTCGTCATGGTCCAGGTCTACCGGGCACGGCTCCCGCACCACTCAGCCGCGGGGTCAGATCCGGGCGTACTTCGCGCGGACGAAGCTGTAGACGCCGAAGGCCAGGAACCCGATGCCGATCGCGACCAGCACGACGGCCCCGCCGGGCATCGAGCGCAGCGCGTCGAACGCCCCGTCGAGCCCGGTCGCCTGGTCGGGGTCGCTCCGGAACGCCGCGACGGCGATGAGCACGCCGACGATGGTCACCGCCACGCCCTTCGCCACGTAGCCGACCACGGCGACGACGGTCAGCGGGCGCTCGACGGCCTTCGGCGGTGTGACGAGCTGCTTCCGGTACGACCGACGCAGCCCGATCACGACCAGGCCCACCCCGATCGCGATCGCGATGCCGGCGGCGAGGAGGAGCACGAAGACCCCGCCGGGCGTCGCGAGCGTCTTCGCGGCCAGGCTGCGCGTCGACCCGCTCGAGCTCTTCCCGGCACCGAGCGCGTACGACCCGGCGGAGTACGCGATCACGCCGTAGACGACCGCCTTGCCGGCGTTCTTCGCGCGGTTCAGCCAGGCCCGCGCGCTGTCCGTCCGGCCGCCGACGACCGCCTCGACGACGAGCCGGATGCAGAGCGCCGCGGTGCCGACCGCGACGACCCAGAGCAGGACGACCCCGCCGGGCACGGCCGCGAGCTGCGCCAGCGCCCCGGACTGGTCGGTCTCGCCGGACTGCGATCCCTGCGAACCACTGCCGGCGGCCGCGTTCCCGATGCCGAGCAGGATCGCCAGGTAGCCGATGAGCAGGTGCACGACCCCGCTGCCGACGAAGCCGGCGCGGGCCGTGACCTCGAACCAGCGGCTGTCCGCCGCGCGGCGCGCCTGTCGTCCGGTCTCGCGGGCAGCCTCTTCGGCGGTGTCACTCATGCACTCGAGCGTGCCCGAGACCCCTGCGCGTGTCCGGGGTGCGCCCGCGGGGTACGGCGCGCGCGGCGGGTCCTGAGCGGACGCGGGCACGATGGGTGCATGTCGCAACGCACCCGAGACACCCCCGACGTGGACGAGACCGCCGAGCGGACCGACGGGTACGCACCGCTGCGCTCCTACGCGGCGATCGGGGACGGGCGCACCGTGGCCCTGATCGCGCAGGACGGCCGGATCGACTGGCTCCCGATCCCGTCGATGGACTCGCCGCCGGTGTTCGCCAGCATCCTGGACGCCGAGAACGGCGGCCACGTCGCACTCCGCCCCGTCGACCACGACGCGACGGCCACCCGCGAGTACGTCCCTGGGACGAACGTGCTCGTCACCACGTGGACCACGTCGACGGGCAGCTGCACCGTGACGGACGCGATGGTGACCGGTGTCGCGGGCCGGCTGCCGTGGGCGGAGATCGGGCGCTGCGTGCAGGGCGTCACCGGGACGGTCGAGCTCGAGTGGGCGGTCGTGCCCGGCACCCTGCTGGGCACCGCGGAGCCGAAGCGCCTCGACACGGTCAACGGCTCGGTGATCGGTGTCGACGGTGTCACCATCGCCATCGTCGAGCAGGGCTTCGACCCCGTGCACGAGGACGGACCCCGGTTCTCCGGCCGCTTCTCGACGACAGAGGGGTCGAAGGGGATCCTGACGATCGTCGGCACGCTCGACGAGCCGATCTTCCTGCCCGAGCCGGAGCTCACGATGCGGGGCATCGACCGGTCGATCGAGAACTGGGCGACCTGGTCGAAGGAGTTCTCCTACGACGGCCCGTGGGCGGACGCGGTGCAGCGGAGCGCCCTCGCGCTGAAGCTCCTGATCTTCTCGCCGACGGGTGCGATCGCGGCGGCGCCGACGACGAGCCTGCCGGAGGACCGGACCGGCGGGAAGAACTGGGACTACCGGTTCGCCTGGGTCCGCGACCTGTCGTACACGGTGCACGCCCTCGGCCGGTTCGGCCTCCGCGAGGAGACGCACGCCGCGGTGTCGTGGGTGATGCGCACGATCGCGAAGCACGACGACGACATGCCGATCTTCTACACGCTCGAGGGTGACGTCAGCAACGAGGTCGTCGAGCGCGACGTCCCCGGGTGGAACGGGATCGGGCCGGTCACCGAGGGGAACCGCGCGTCCGACCAGCTCCAGCTCGGCGTCTGGGGGGACGTCTTCGAGATCATGCGCCAGTACGTCCAGCAGGGCAACGTGCTCGACCGGAAGACGGCCGCGGTTCTCGAGGGCCTCGCCGACGACGCCTGCAAGCAGTGGGAGAAGCCGGACGCCGGCATGTGGGAGCTCGAGGACACGCAGCACTACACGACGAGCAAGATCGGCTGCTGGCAGGCCCTCGACGCCGCCATCGAACTGCACGACGCCGGGATGATCGACGGCTCCCGCGACATGTGGGACAAGAACCGGACCCTCATCGCGGACTGGGTCGCCGAGCACGGGTGGAACGAGGAGCTCGGCCACTACGTGATGCACCCGGAGACGGACGCGCTCGACACCTCGATCCTGATCCACGCGATGTCCGGCTTCGACCGCGGTCCGCGGATGGCCGCGACGATCGACGCGATCCGGGCGCAGTTGCAGCGCGGGCCGCTCGTGTACCGGTACTCGGGCATCGAGGACGAGGAGTCGCCGTTCGTGGCCTGCTCGTTCTGGCTCGCCGCGGCACTCGCCCGCATCGGCCGGGTCGACGACGCCCGCGCGCTGATGGACGACATGGTCGACCAGGCGAACGACGTCGGGCTCTTCAGCGAGATGCTCAGCGAGGACGGCGACTTCATGGGGAACATCCCGCAGGGCCTGTCGCACCTGGCACTCATCCAGGCAGCGCTGACCGTCGAGGAGCTCTCGACGGACTGATGGTGCACGGCGCATCATGGAACGACGATGAACGACATCGACGCACGCATGGACCGCCTCAGGAGGGCCGCCCGCTACCGCTACCAGCAACTCGTCGACAGCGAGATCGAACGCGGTTCGCTCGACCCCGACGAGGTCCGCGAGGAACGACGGCTGCTCAAGGCGGCCGACGTGGCGGCGCACGCCCGGGCGCAGATCGAGGAAGCCGAGCGCCGGGGCGTCTTCGAGGGCAACCCGTACCACGGCAAGCCGCTCCCGGGGAACGACGGGCAGCACGACCCGGACTGGTGGATCAAGTCGAAGATCGAGCGTGAGGACATCCGGGGCATCGCCCCGCCCGCGCTCGCACTCCGCACCGAGGACGCCGGACTGGACGACGCACTCGACGCGCTCTCCCGCGAGGACGACGTCCGCGACGTCCTCGTCGACTTCAACGCCCGCGTGAAGGAGGCCCGTCGGCAACTCCTCGGTGGGCCGCCCGTCGTCACGCCCCTCCGGGACGTCGACGTCGAGATCGCGGCGTGGCACGAGCGACGGGAGGCCCGGCTGGCGTCCGCAGCGCGCGCTGCGGACGCGCTGCGGCTCGAGTCCCGGCCACGTCGCTGGTGGCGCCGGCGCGGCTGAGCCGACCCGGGCCTCCCGGCCGCGCCGCAGGCAGACGGAGAACGCCGCCCCCGTGTCGGGGGCGGCGTTCTCGTGTGTGGTGCTGTGGTGCGGGGGTGTTACTTGATCTGGGCGGTGATGGTGGCGGTCCCGACGAGCAGGCCGGCCTTGACGGCGTCGGTCTTGAAGGTGCTGTTGAGCAGCTTCGCGGCGTCGCTGGAGACGTGCACGGTGGTGCCGGTCAGGATCGCGTTGTCGCCCTCGAGCTGGAGCGGCTTGAGGGTGCCACCGTGCAGGGAGAACAGGTACGCGTTGGCCGCGGCGACCTGGCCGTTGACCAGGACGTCACCGTAGAGCTTGGACGAGCCCGGGTTCACGACGAAGTTCTCCAGCGTGACCGTGGTGTCGCCGGCCTTGAGGGTCAGACCCGAACCGTTGTGGTCCAGCAGGCCCTGCACGTAGGGACGGTAGTCGCCCTTGGGGTTCCAGTACGTGACGCTCCCGGCGGTGATCGGGAAGGACACGGCGCCGTCGGCGAGCTTCGCGGAGCCGGACACGCCGGGGGTGAGCTTCAGGGCGGTGAGGGCGTCGGTGAAGCCGGAGTCGAGGGCGACGGAGGTGTTGCCGCCGAGGACCTCGGGCACCGATGCGACCGGGGCCGGGATCTTCGAGGACGAGGACGCGACGGTGTGGATCGTCGGGGTCGAGGCCTGCGCGGCCGAGACGCCGAACCCGGCACCGCCGAGGATGATCGCGCCGGCAGCGGCGAGGGAGACCGTGGTCTTGGTGAACTTGCGCATGGGGACTGATCCTTTGCTGTGGTGGGCTCCTCCGGCACGCTCCTGTGCGTACGCCGAGCACCGGCCGTGTTCGACCGGAGAGCGCCCTGGGCATTTGCCCTGTGCAGATGATTCGGCACCCCTCCCCGAACGGATTGGACGAGTTTCTGGATTCCTTCCGGCTCCCGCATCCGTACCGTGGGGGCATGGCTCCTGAGCACCTGGCGACGACCGACCGGATCCGCGCGATCGACGCGTGGTGGCGCGCCGCGAACTACCTCACCGTCGGGCAGATCTACCTGATGGAGAACCCGCTGCTGTCCCGCCCGATCGAGCCCGCCGACGTCAAGCCGCGGCTGCTCGGACACTGGGGCACCTCCCCCGCGCTCAACCTCGTGTACGCGCACTGCAACGCGCTGATCAGCTCGTCCGACCGGGACATGCTCTACGTCTGCGGCCCCGGACACGGCGGCCCGGCGATGAACGCGAACGCGTGGCTCGACGGCACGTGGCAGGAGCTCTACCCCGGCACGACCCTGCAGCAGTTCTTCCGGCAGTTCTCGTTCCCCGGCGGCATCCCGTCGCACGCTGCGCCGGAGACGCCCGGCTCGATCAACGAGGGCGGCGAGCTCGGCTACTCCCTCGCGCACGCGTACGGGGCGGCACTCGACAACCCCGACCTCGTCGTCACCTGCGTGGTCGGCGACGGTGAGGCCGAGACCGGCCCGCTCGCCGGCTCGTGGCAGGCGCACACGTTCATCGACCCCGTCGCCGACGGCGCGGTGCTGCCGATCCTCAACCTCAACGGGTGGAAGATCGCGAACCCGACCGTCCTGGCACGGATCCCCGGCGAGGACCTCACCGCGTACTTCCGCGGCCTCGGGTACGACCCGATCGTCGTGGACTCCGCACGCGTCGACGACGACCCCTTCGCCGTGCACGCGCTGTTCGACGGTGCACTCCGGCGGGCGCTCGCGACGATCGACGACATCCAGGCCGCCGCCAGGGGCCAGGCGGCGCGCGCCGCCGCCGGGGAGATGGCCGGCGCGTCGGACCTCCGACCGCGGTGGCCGATGATCATCCTGCGGACCCCGAAGGGCTGGACCGGCCCGAAGGAGGTCGACGGCGAGCGCGTCGAGGGCACGTTCCGCGCGCACCAGGTCCCGCTGCCGGCCGTGCGCGAGAACGACGAGCACCGCGCGCAGCTGCAGTCGTGGATGGAGTCGTACCGGCCGGCGGAGCTGTTCTCCGAGGACGGCGAGGGCGTCGGGCTGCTCGAGGGCATCCGGCCGGTCGGCGACAAGCGGATGAGCGCGACGCCGCACGCGAACGGCGGCCGGATCCGGACGGCGCTCGACCGACCGGGGCTGTCCTCGTACGCGGTCGATCCCGGCACGACGGCCTCGGCCACCGGCACGCTCGGACCGTGGGTGGCGGCGCTCACCGCGCAGAACCCCTCGTCCTTCCGGCTGTTCGGGCCGGACGAGACCGTGTCGAACAAGCTCGACGCGGTGTTCGACGTCACGAACCGGGTCTGGCGCGCGGCGAACAGTCCGGACGACGAACACATCGCACCCACCGGACGCGTGATCGAGATCCTGTCCGAGCACCTGCTCGAGGGGATGCTCGAGGGCTACGTGCTCTCCGGTCGCCACGGCGTCCTCAACACGTACGAGGCGTTCGCGCACATCATCGACTCGATGGTCGGGCAGTACGCCAAGTGGCTGGAGTCGTCGGCCGACATCGACTGGCGCGCGCCCGTCTCGAACCTGACGATCCTGCTCTCGTCGCACGTGTGGCGGCAGGACCACAACGGCTTCTCGCACCAGGACCCGGGCTTCCTGGACGTGGTCGCGTCGAAGCAGCAGGACTTCGTCCGGATCAAGCTGCCCGCCGACGCGAACACGTTGCTCGCGGTCGCCGAGCACGCCATGGAGACGACCGACCGCATCGAGGTCATCGTCGCCGGCAAGCACCCGGAGCCGGTGTTCCTCTCGCTGGAGGACGCCGTCGCCCACGCTTCCGCGGGGCTCGGCGTGTGGGACTGGGCCGGCACCGAGGCGTCCGTCGGGCGCGCCGACGTGGTGCTCGTCAGCGCCGGCGACGTACCGACCGTCGAGACCGTGGCGGCGGCCGACATCATCCGGCAGCACGCGCCGGACGTCGGGGTGCGGGTCGTGAACGTCGTCGACCTGCTGGCGCTCGGGGACACCCGGAAGCACTCGCACCCGGTCTCGGACGAGCGCTACGACGAGCTCTTCCTGCCCGGTACCCCCGCCGTCTTCGCGTTCCACGGGTACCCGTCGCTCGTGCACCAGCTGACCTACCGTCGGCACGGGCACGACGACCTGCACGTGCACGGGTTCCTCGAACGGGGCACGACCACGTCGCCGTTCGACATGCTCATCCGGAACGAGATGGACCGGTTCGCGCTCGCGCACGACGCCCTGACCCGGGTGGCGGACGGGTCGGACCGGTTCGCGTCGCTGCTCGACCGGCTCACCGAGGCGCGCGACGCCGCGCGGGTGTACGCCTACGCGAACGGGGAGGACCACCCTCCGTCGCGGGGTGGGAGTTCTCGGGGTGGCCGCAGGACGAGCCCGCCTCGGGTGGGACGGGCGGGGACCCGGGCGAGGGCGAGACGGAGGGCGCTGCGCCGGGGCGCTGAGGCATCCGTCCACAGCCTGGAAGCTCGGCTCGCCGTCCACAGGTCGGCCGTCGGTCCGTCCCGGGGCTCGCCTCGGGACGCACGATGGTCGGCATGGACGGCACCTGGATCGGTTGGACGAGCGCACTCGTCTCGGTGGTCAGCGCCTGCGGCGCGGTCGCGGCCACGGTCGTCACGGTGCTCGAAGGGCGCGCAGCCCGGCGAAATACCGAGACCTTGTCCCATCGCGATCTCTGGTGGCAGCGTTGGTCCTGGGTCGCCGACCGGACGACCTCAGCGAACGCGGAACGCCGCGACGCGGCGATGCTGATGGTGCATGCGCTCACCACACGCAAGTGGATCACGCGTGACGACCAGTGGGTGCTCGAGGAGCTCGAACGGCGCGAGTACACGGCGGAACGGACGACGAAGAACAGGAGCGGTGATGATCTCGGAGGCGAGTGACAAGGCGTTCAAGCGATGGCTCGACGTGCTCGAGTTCACGACTCCGGCCCTGATGGCGGACCCGCATTACGGGCCGATCAAGCGCGCTCGCGGGGACGAAGAAGAGCTGCGGCAGCTCCGGATCGAGTGGCGCGAGCGACAGGAGCGCGCCCGAGCCCGGAAACTGCGGGAAGAAGCGTCGTTCGCGGACTGATCGGGCCGACGTGGCACGCTGGAGCCGTGTCCGACCTCGTGATCCCGGCCCCGCCCGTCCCGACCCTCCCGACGTCCTCCGGCGGGCGCTTCCCCGTCCGGCGCGTGTTCTGCGTCGGACGGAACTACGCCGCGCACGCGCGGGAGATGGGGCACGACCCGGACCGCGAGCCGCCGTTCTTCTTCACGAAGCCCGCGGACGCGATCGTGACCGACGGCGCGGACACCCCCTACCCGACCGAGACCGACCGCCTCGAACACGAGGTCGAGCTCGTCGTGGCGATCGGCACCGGCGGAGCGGACATCGCTCCCGCGCAGGCGCTCGACCACGTCTGGGGCTACGCCGTCGGACTCGACCTCACCCGGCGTGACCTGCAGGCGGAGGCCAAGCGGCTCGGGCGTCCGTGGGACATGGCGAAGGGGTTCGACGCCTCCGCACCGATCGGCACCGTCGTCCCCGCAGCAGCGGTCGACCCCGCGGCCGGGGCCGTCGAGCTCCGCGTCGACGGCGAGCTCCGGCAGGCGGGCGACCTCGCCGACCAGATCTGGTCCGTCGCCGAGGTCATCGCGTCGCTCTCCCGGTTCGTCCGACTCGAGCCGGGGGACCTCGTGATGACCGGGACACCGGACGGGGTCGGCCGCATCGACCGTGGCGCCCTGCTCGAGGGCACCATCGCGGGCGTCGGGCGGGTCACCACGCGCATCGTGTGATGCGGCACGTGCGCAGCCGCGCCAGATGACGCGGGTGTTTCGGAGCGCTGGGACCGTTCCGAGCCTCGGGGAGTACCACTGAGCCTGACGCCGTGCGGGAACCCGGCGTCGACATCACTGGGCGGGGACGGTGGACGTCGGGGACGACCACCGCCGGGCTGCCGGATTCGAGGTGCGACGTGCTGGAACACGACTTGCTCGCCACGTCCTGGACATGGGACGGCGACGAACCCGTCGACGCGCGCGTCCGCGCCGTCGGGGACGCCGGGTTCGCGGGGATCTCCCTCGCCCTCGACGACCTGCACGAGGTCCGGGCCACGATCGGGTTCGCCCGGCTCCGTCGGATGCTCGACGACGCCGGCATCGTCTGGGTACAGCTCGGGACCCTCGGGAACTGGTGGACGTGCACGAGCCGCACGACGGGTGAGGACGCCGACCGCGGCGTGCTGCTCGAGGCCGCCGCGTCCCTCCGGGCGTGGCAGGTCGTCGCCCGGGCGGACGTCACGCTGCCCGGTGTGTCGCCCGCCGCGATGCTCGAGGACTGGGCCGTGCTCGCCCGGCAGGCCGAGGGGGTCGGTGCACAGCTCGTGCTGGAGCCCGAACCGTGGTCGAACCTGCCCACCGTCGAGCGGGCGTCGCGGTTCATCACCGCCGCCGGTGCCGGAGGCCTGCTGCTCGACGCCATGCACGCGCTCCGCGGCGGCTCCACGCTGGCGTCCATCCGCCAGGGCGTGATGCCGTCGACCCTGGCGGCGGTCGAACTGAGCGACGGTCTGCTGTCCACCCCGAGCGGGATGACGCTCGCCGACGAGTCCCGCGACGGCCGGTACCTGCCCGGTGCCGGAGCGTGGGACATCCCCGGGTTCATCCGTGTCGTCCGCGAACTCGGCTACGACGACCCGTGGGGCGTCGAGGTCCGGACCCCGGCGCACCGCGCGCTCCCGATCGCGGACGCGCTCCGGACGGCCGCTGCTGCCACCCGTGCGGTGCTCGACGCCGCCGATGCCTACGGCGCCCCGGCCGCACCGGCGATGCCGACGTCGCCCGCGCCGACCTCGGCGGTCGACTTCGAGCCGCCGCAGCGCCCACGCCGGGAGACCGGTTCAGGCGCTCCCGCGTAACGTCGGCGCCATGAGTGAGCAGGCACCCACCGGAGACGACCGACTGCTGCGCGAGTCGCAGGACACGATCGATGCGGCCAAGGCAGCGGCGGCCGAGGTCGTCGAGCCGTCCGAGGACGAACTCATCGACGAGGACCTCCCCGTGGCGGACGACGCCGAACCCGCGGACGGGCCCGCACCAGCAGCCTGACCGATCACCCGGCTGCCTCGCGCTCAGGTGATCTCGACCACCCGGACCGTCACGTCCGTCCGACGCTGACCCACGACGTCGGCCAGGCACGCGACGATCGCGTCCCGCGCCGCCCGGAGACTCGCGGCCGCCGGACGTCCGGCGTCGATCGTGACCACGGCGCGCACCCGCACCCGATCTGCACGGTCGTCGACGAGCACGGCGCCGCCGTCCCGCGGCAGGTCGAGGACCGACCGGACGTCGCGCACGAGCACGGCGAGGCTCGGGCCCGGCGGGATGACGGAGCGGACGCCGTCGACCGCGAGGACCGCTTCGGTCGCGATCCGGGACAGCGTGCGGGTGTCGGTGTTCACGAGGGCCTCCCTGGGGTGAGGACGTCCGCCACGCGGACCGTGAGCGCGTGCACCGGGAAGGGCGCGTGGTCCGCGAGCGCCGCGGCCACCAGTGTGCGGAGCGCATCGGCGCGCTCACGCACCGGCGCGTCGGCCGTGACCGCGATCGTGACTTCGACGTCGATCGGTGTGCCGGGGGTCCCGACGTCACCGGTGAAGCGCGTCCGGCGGACGAGCACGCCGGGTACCGAGTCGCCGAGTCGGCGGACCAGACCGCGGAGCGCACCCTCGGTGACGACGAGCGTCGAGTCCGGGTCGTCGTCCGGGACGGGGATGTCCCGCCCCGCGTGCGCGGTCGTCCTGATGGTCGCGAGCACCCCGGTGATCCAGGCCTCGTCCGCGCCGTGGGCCGCTCGCACGTCCGACGCGAGGAGGTCGCTCGAGGCCTCCCGCAGGGCGCGGAGTCGCTGGAGCGCCCGGGCGGCGTCGGGGTCGCCTTCGATGTCCTCGCGGACCGGGTCCGCGCCGGAGTCCAGGTAGTCGGAGAGCTCGTCGAGCGTGAAGGCACCGTACCGGTCGTCGACGTCGTCGTCGTTCATCGCCACCCCTCCATCTGCTCGAGCACCGTGCGTCGGGCCCGCGCGAGCGCACCCCTGACCGCCGTGGTCGACATCCCGGTCTCCTCGGCGATCTCGGCGTAGGACGCACCGCCGACCTCGCGCATCACCCAGACTGCACGCTGCGCATCCGGCAGGTTCTGCGCGATGCGGGCGAGTTCGTCCACCTGCATGCGCGTGATGACCACCTCGTCGACCGGACGCTCGTCGCCGACCTCTGGAACGGCCTCGAGGTCGAGGTGCGGGTGGCGTCGACGGAGCCGGTCGAGGGCCTTGTTCGCGGCGATCCGGAAGAGCCACGAGCGCACGCGGTCCGGGTCCTCGACGCGGTCGATGCGCTGCCACGCCTGCAGCGATGCTTCTTGCACGGCGTCGTCGGCCTCGCCGTCGCCGTACCCGAGGATCCGGGCGGCGTAGGCGCGCATGAGCGGGCCGTACCGGCGGATGAGCACGCCGAACGCTGCGGTGTCGCCGTCCGCGGACCGCTCGACGAGCGAGCCGTCTGACAGCGACGAGAGCGGCTGGTCCTCGGTCAGGAGTCGGCCTTCCGGATCGGTTTCGGGTTCCTGCGTGACGAATCGCCCACTCGGGACGTCTTTGTGTACGTGCCCATCATCCGCGCCGTCTTCGTGCGGGTGATCTGAGCGCGCCGTGGTCGGTCATCCCTGAACGGCCGGCCACGGCGCTTCGGTGGCGGTCCGTGCGTTCCCTGATCCGGCGCACGGGCCGCCGCGCCGATGTGCGCCGGCCCGGACGCGGCGTGCGGGCGTCGCGGTTCCTCAGTCGTCGGCCCCGGCGAGCTCGTCGACCCCGGCGGCGTCGACCTCGTCGCCGAGGAAGTCCGCGTACGTCACCTCGGGGTCGGAAACGACCACCCCCGGGTCGACGGACTTCCGCGGCGCCTGGTCCCCCGAGATCGCGACGCGCTCCTCCGGAGTGAACGGTGGCAGGTAGTTGCTCGCGCTCATCGCCGCACCCTTTCGTCCCGAGGAACGTAACAGTCAGGCACGTTTTCCTCAGTGATCGTCAGGGATTCGTCCCCCGGCCGACAGCGGGACGGGGGACGGAAGTTCGCCTCCAGCGGACCTCATGCGGATGCATGGGTCGAGTGCGCGCTCACTCTCGGACGACGTCCTCCGGCGACTTGTCGGTGCGCCAGCCCCGCCACGACGGCTGCCGCAGCCGACCGTCCGCCGTCCACTCCGCGAACTCGACCTCCCCGACGCGCTTCGGCGTGACCCAGTGGGCATCCCGGGCGTCCGGTCGGGGCACGTCGACGAACGGGGACGTCTTCCGCTCGAGCGGCGCGAGGACGTCGGCGATCTCGTCGAGGTCGCGGTCGCGGAACCCGGTGCCGACCTTCCCGACGTACTGCAGCCCGTCGTCCCCGGGGATCCCGAGGAGCAGTGAGCCGACGCCGCCCTCACGTCGGCCGCTGCCGGGCTTCCATCCGGCGACCACGACCTCTTGTGTGGCGTGGTGCTTCAGCTTGAGCCAGGCTTCGGAACGACGGCCCTCGGCGTAGCGAGAGGAGCGCTTCTTCGCCACGACGCCCTCGAGCCCCTCGGCCTTCGAGTCCGCCATCGCGCGGTCGAGGTCGCCCTGGTACGCCTTCGGGACGTCGATCGCCCCGCCCGGCTCGACCACGGTCTCGAGGGCTTCGCGGCGGTTGTCGTACGCCAGCCGGGTCAGCTCGTGGCCGTCCGCCTCGAGCACGTCGAAGAGCAGGAACCGGACCGGCGTGCGTTCCCGCGCAGCATCGACCTCGCGCTTCTTGGTCAGTCCCATCCGGTTCTGCAGCAGCTGGAAGCTCGGCCGCCCGCGGTCGTCGAGCGCCACGACCTCACCGTCGAAGACCCCGTCGACGCCGGCCCGCTCGCCGAGCTCCTGGAGTTCCGGGTACTGCGCCGTGAGGTCGTTGCCGTTCCGGCTGCGGAGCGAGACCGTGCCGTCCCGGACCGTCGCGAGCGCCCGGACACCGTCCCACTTCATCTCGAACGCCCATTCATCCGCGCCGAGCCGGGGTTCGCCCTTCGCCAGGGTCGCCTGCATGGTGCGGCGCTCGACGGGGTCGGTCGATGCGGCAGCGGCACCGGAGATGCGCTCGCGGCCGTCATCGTGCCCGTGCCCGCTCCGGGGTCGGGGCGCGGGCGTCGTCCCCGTGGGCTCCGCGGTGGCGTCGGGTTGGTCCTTCGTCAGGTGGATGAGCCAGTTCTTCTCGTCCCCCTCACGGCCGCGCCCCCGTCCGCGGGTGTGCAGGAGCGCGAGCCGGCGGTTGCCGTGCGTCCGGCCGTGCAGCGTGACGATGACCTCTTCGCCCTCTCGCCACTTCTCGAGCTCGTAGGTGCCGTCGTCCCAGATCGTGACGGTCCCGCCGCCGTACTCGTCCTTCGGGATCGTGCCCTCGAAGCCGCCGTACTCGAGCGGGTGGTCCTCGGTCATCACCGCGAGGTGGTTCTTCCCCGGGTCCGTCGGCTCGCCCTTCGGCAGCGCCCAGCTGACGAGCACGCCGTCGTGCTCGAGCCGGAAGTCGTAGTGGTCCCGTGTGGCGTGGTGCTCCTGGATGACGAAGGTCGGCGTGCCGTCCTGTCGCACGGTCGGGGCGTCCTGCGGGACGGGTTCGGGGGTCTTCGACGCATCGCGCTTCGCGCGGTAGGTCGACAGCCGGTCGTCCCCGTGGTCGTGCGTCCGTTCCTGTCGTTCGGACTCGTTGGCCTGCTTCGTCCGGTCGCTGTCCCAGTGTCCGTCGTCGGCCCGGCCGACGGCCAGCGACGCCGCCGCCACCGGGTGCAGGAAGTCGCCGCGGTCGTCCACCCGCTCGAGGACCTCGTCCAGGGTCAGCTGGGCGAGACCCTTCTCCGTGAGCTCCTTCCACGTGCGCGGCGCCGCGACGGTCGGTTGCTGGCGACCGCGCAGCGAGTACGGCGCGATCGTCGTCTTGTTGCCGTTGTTCTGCGACCAGTCGACGAACACCTTCCCCGTGCGCTCGGCACGGCTCATCGAGGACAGGACCAGGTCGGGCATGTCCTGTTCGAGTGCCTTCGCGAGTTCGTGGGCGACCTCGGACACGTGGTTCGTGGCGGACCGGCCGTCGAGTGCGGCGTACAGGTGGATGCCCTTCGACCCCGACGTCACCGGGTACGGCTCGAGGCCCATGCCCTGCAGGAGTTCTCGTGCGGCGACCGCCACCTCGACGCACTCGGCGAGGCCCACGCCGTCACCGGGGTCGAGGTCGAGGACCAGCCGGTCCGGGTTCTGCTGGCCACCGCGCGGGCCGAAGCGCCACTGCGGCACGTGGAGTTCGAGCGCGGCCTGCTGCGCCATCCAGACCAGCGTCGGCAGGTCGTCGACGATCGGGTACTCGTTGTCGTGCTCGGAGTGCTGGATCGTGTGGTGCCGGACCCAGTCCGGCGCGGAGTCCGGCAGGTTCTTCTCGAAGAACACCTTGCCGTCGACGCCGTTCGCCCACCGCTTCCGGGTGACCGGGCGGTCCTTGACGTGCGGGATCATCCACGGGGCGACCCGCTCGTAGTACTCGATCACCCGCCCCTTCGTGGTGCCCGTCTCCGGGTAGAGCACCTTGTCGAGGTTGGTCAGCGCGAGCCGACGGTCCCCGACGAGCACCGTGGTCTTCCGGGCGGCGGTGCTCGGACGGGCCGGACTCACAGCGCCACCCCGGTCGCTCCCGCCACCGTCAGCGTCGTGCCGGACGTGTAGGACGACTCCGGCCCGGCCAGGTAGACGTATGCGCTGCCGAGTTCCACGGGCTGTGCCGGACGGCCGAACGGCGTGCCCTGCCCGTAGGCCGCGATCTCGTCGCCCGGGTAGCTGATCGGCTGCAGGGGTGTCCACACCGGCCCCGGCACCACCGTGTTCGCCCGGATGCCCTTCGCCGCGAGCTGTCGCGCCAGCCCGTTCGTGTACGTGATGATCGCCGCCTTCGTGGCCGCGTAGTCGATCATCCGGCCCTGCGGTTCGTACGCGGACACCGAGCTCGTCGTCACGATCGCGCTGCCGGGCGCCATGTGCGGCACTGCGGCTCGGACCAGCCAGAACATGGCGTACACGTTGGTCTTCATGGTGCGGTCGAAGTCCGCCGTGGACTGCTCGGTGACGTCCTCGTGCACCTGCTGGGCGCCGGCGACCAGCACGAGCGCGTCGAGTCCACCGAGCTCGCTGACGGCGGTGCGCACCAGCTCGGTGCAGAAGTCCTCGTCGGTGAGGTCGCCCGGCAGCATCACGACGTTCCGTCCGAGGTCCGCGATGTGGTCGCGCACCTCGGTCAGGTCGTCGATCTCCTCGGGCAGGGCGTTCAGGGCGACGTCCGCGCCCTCTTTCGCCATCGCGATCGCCACCGCGCGGCCGATCCCCGAGTCGGCCCCCGTGACGAGCACCCGGTAGCCGGGCATCCGCCCGGTGCCGAGGTAGCTCGTCTCGCCGTGGTCCGGTGGCGGGTCCATCTCGCTCGCGCGCCCCGACCCCTGCTGCGTCTGCGCGGGGAACGGCGGGCGCGCGTACTTCGTCCGCGGGTCGTCCTTGTCGAGCTGGCTCATGCGCCCATCGTGCTCGCGGAGGCCGCGCGGCGGTTCAGTTCGAGGACTCCTGTGGAGGAACGTCCCGAGGAACCTCGCTGTGGACGACGGCAGGACGGCGTGCCAGCAGCGCCGCGACCGGCCGGCGCCACCGCGCCCACGTCGCGGCCTGCTGCGTCGCGAGCTCGGTCCAGATCGCCGCACTGATCCACGCCGTCGGCGACCCCGTGACGGCCGACCCCACGCTCAGCGCCACGATCACCACGCCCAGCGCCGCGGCGACGAGTCCCATCGTCAGGTCGTCCTGCCGCTGGGCCACACGCGGCCGCCAGACAGCATCGGGGACGTCGTCCGGGACGGTACCGCTCCTGATCCACTGCCGGGTCTCGACCACCGCGAGCCGTCCGCCGCGGCGCTGCCATCCCCACCACGTCCCGACCGGGGCGAGCACGAGGAGGACGACGGCGCCGCCGATCAGGAACCCGGCAGACGGGTCGTGGCCGACCGCGCCGTAGAGGAGCCCGATGGCCAGCCACACCGCGGGTCCGGACACCGCGGCGAGTGCGAGCCGCCACAGGGCACCCCGATCGACGTCTCCCCGGTGCCCCGCCATGTGCCCGACGGTACCGCTCGGCACGGACGGCGTCCGCTCCCCGCAGCCTCCGGATCGCCCGGAGATCCGCACGCGACCGGCTGGACACGGGCATCATGTGCCCATGAGGTCGATCTGGAAGGGCTCCATCGCGTTCGGGCTGGTCAACGTGCCGATCAAGGTCTACGCCGCCACGGAGACGCACGACGTCTCGATGCACCAGGTCCACGACGAGGACAAGGCACGCATCCGCTACAAGCGTGTCTGCGAGCTCGGGCACGAGGTCGAGTACGCCGACATCGAGCGCGCGTACGACGACGGCGAGAAGACGGTGGTGCTCACCGCCGACGACTTCAAGAAGCTCCCGCAGGAGCAGTCGCACGAGATCGAGGTGCTCGAGTTCGTGCCGGTCGACCAGGTCGACCCGATGATGTTCGAGAAGACGTACTACCTGGAGCCGGACTCCCGCTCCCCCAAGGCCTACGTCCTGCTCCGGAAGACGCTCGAGGAGACCGACCGTCTCGCGATCGTGCAGTTCACGCTGCGGCAGAAGACCCGACTCGGGGTGCTCCGGGTGCACGACGACGTCCTGCTCCTGCAGGGGCTGCTCTGGGGCGACGAGGTCCGCGCGGCCGACTTCAAGGCGCTCGACACCTCGGTGAAGGTGAGCGCGAACGA
The DNA here is from genome assembly GCF_044746585.1 of Curtobacterium sp. NPDC090223. Taxonomy (NCBI): domain Bacteria; kingdom Bacillati; phylum Actinomycetota; class Actinomycetes; order Micrococcales; family Microbacteriaceae; genus Curtobacterium; species Curtobacterium sp. NPDC090223. The sequence continues at coordinate 372,725 of NZ_JBIVCN010000002.1, forward strand.
GCTGAAGATGTCGTCGTCGCTCGTCGAGAGCATGTCGACGGACTTCGACCCGGACCGCTACACCGACGAGTACCAGGTCGAGCTGCAGCAGCTCATCGACGCCAAGCTCGAGTCCGGCGACGACATCGACACCGAAAAGACGTTCGGTGAGCAGCCCGAGTCCGACGACGAGGGCGGCGACGTCATCGACCTGATGGCCGCCCTGCGGGCGTCCGTGGACAAGAAGCGGACGGGAGGCTCCGGGTCGCGTTCGTCGTCTGGCTCGCGTTCGTCCGGGTCCGCGTCCGGCACGTCGGGTTCCGACACGAAGTCGGCGTCCGCCACGAAGTCCACGGCGGCGAAGAAGGCTCCGGCGAAGTCCGTGGCGGCGAAGAAGGCCCCGGCGAAGAAGCCCGCCACGAAGACCGCAGCGAAGAAGAAGGCGAGCTAGCCCGGCCGTGTCACGAGCGTGAAACACGGATCCGCGAGACTGGTCCCATGACTCCAGAAGAGCCTGGGGCCTTGTCGTCGCCACCCGCGACCGATGGCCCACCCGTCACCGTCTCGATCACCCGCCTGGTCGAACCCGACCGCATCCCCGAGGTCACCCGCTGGGTGCAGTCCGGCGTGAACCTGGCGAACCGCTACCCCGGGTTCCTCGGCTCCGGATGGGTCCGCTCCCGCGCGCAGTCCCGCGAGTGGCACATGCTCTACCGGTTCGCGGACCACGACTCCCTGTCGACGTGGGAGAACTCCGACGACCGGCTGCGGTGGCTCGACCTCGGCCGTGACCTCGTGGTGGAGTCCCGCGTCGAGAAGCGCACCGGCATCGAGGGGTGGTTCGACGTCCCGCAGGACGCCCCGTCCTCGAGCGCTCCCCCGCGGTGGAAGCAGGCGGTGAGCATCTGGCTCGGGTTCTTCCCGGTGAACCTCGTGTTCACGATCCTGGTCGGGCTGCTCGTGCCGTCGTTCGCGGGCCTCGCGGCGCTGCCCCGGGTGCTCATCACGACGCTCGTGCTCACGCCGATCATGACGTTCTGGGTGCTGCCGTTCGTCACCCGGATGATCCGACCGTGGCTGCTCGCCCCGCCGAGGCGCCGGTAGACCTCAGCGCGCCGGGGGCGCCCCGCCATGGCCGAGGGTGCTCCACCCGACGTCGAGCAGGACCGGACGCGCCTGTTCCGGCGAGGCCTCGGTCTCGTAGGTGAGCGAGAGCACGATGACCGCGCCGAACGCACCCGTCACCCGGGCCCGACGGTCGAGCGTGACCGCTGCGGCGTCCTCGATGTCGATGTCGAACATGCCCAGGAGTGCTGCGCCCATGGGCTCGAGGCGCTCGCTCAGGTCGTCGCCCCGACGGAGGGCGAGGCCCGCCAGCGCGAACTCCGCCCACCCCGGCCGTTCGAGCGCCAGGTCGGTGACGGCCGCCAGGGCAGCGGCATCCCGTCCCGGGCCGGCCGCGACGCCGGTGACCGCGTCACGGATCGCCTCCGTCTGCTCGATGCACCGCCGGACCGCGGCGGCGACGAGCGCGTCCTTGCTGGCGAACCGTGCGAGGACCGCGGCCTTGGAGTACCCGGCCTGGTCCGCGACGGCCTGGACCGCGGTGTCCTTGATGCCGCGCCGGGCGATGAGCCCAGCGGTGATGTCGAGCAGGTCGCGCTCGATCTCGGCACTGGTCTGCCGACCGCGGCCGCGCGCAGCCCGGTCGCCCGCGCGGGTCATGCGCGCACCCCGGCCCGTCGGCGGAGCACGCCGGCGAGCAGGACCGCACCGGACAGGAGCTCCCACGCCACGATCGTGTACACCGACGCACGCTCCCACACGCCGTCGGGGAACACGGTGATCGCGGTGGAGCCCGAGTCCACCAGGAGCATCACCAGGGACACGATGCCGACGATGCCGAGCACGACGCTGGCGACCCGGTAGGCCCTCGGTGCCCCGACGGCACGGGACGACGCCCCCGCCACGATCGCGACGACGTTGCCGCTGACGATCGCGACGGCGGCCCCGAGCACGTGCAGGACGATCGCACCGTCGTCTGCGCTCGCCTGGCTGCCGTGGAAGAGCCCGACCAGGGTGATGCCGACGAAGTGCGCGACCGCGAGCACGGCCACGACCCGCCAGGCACGGTGCGACACCGACCGGGCGGCGCGGGCGGCGAGGAGTCCGGCGAGCGCGAAGAGCACCCCATGCCCGATGAACGTCGTGTTCATGACGGCACTCAGCGGGGAGTCGATCGCCCGGCCCTGGAACGACCCGACGTCGGGCACGCCGAGGTCGGAGATGTAGTTCGTCGCGTAGCTGTACGCCGGGAAGGCCGATGCGGTGACGGCTTCCCCGGTCAGCCAGCCGACCCCGGCGAGCAGCCAGAGGACGGCGGAGGTGACGGGGATGCGCGGCGGCAGCGTTCGACTCATGTGACCATTATGGTCATGTTGTGACCAGAATGGTCAAGCTCCGAGCACGGACAACTGGTCGAGCCGCTCCAGGATCACGCCCTCGCGGAGTGCCCACGGGCAGATCTCCAGCGCCGGCAGGTCGAAGATGTCCAGGCACGCTTCCGCGACGAGCGCGCCGGGGACGATCTGGTGCGCCCGGCTGACGGACACCCCCGGGAGCGTCGCGAGCTCGTCGACCGACATCGTCAGCAGCGAGGGCAGCCGCTCGCGCAGGACCGCGCCGTCGAGCGAGCGCGGCACGAGCGGCCCGGCCCCGGACGGCGCCGCCCCGCAGATCCGCGCGATCGAGCGGAACGTCTTCGAGGTCGCCACGGCTCGGTCCGGCGCACCGGACCGCAGCAGCTTGCCGGCGTCCCGCGCGATCTCGACGCGGATCTCGTGGCGGATCCGGCGGACGTCGTCGGCGGTCGGGGTCCCGGACGCGAAGAACGACCGGGCGAGCCGTGCCGCACCGATCGGCATCGACCACGCGACGTCGGGGGCCTCGTCCGCCCCGCCGGCGATCTCGAGCGAGCCGCCGCCGATGTCGAACACGGCCAGCCGACCGGCGGACCAGCCGAACCAGCGGCGCACCGCCAGGAACGTCAACCGGGCCTCGTCCGAGCCCGAGAGCACGGCGAGTTCGACGCCCGTGCGGTCCTCGACGTGGGCGAGCACGGCCTCGGAGTTCACGGCGTCACGCACGGCCGAGGTCGCGAACCCGAGCATGTCCTCGCAGCCGCGTTCCTCGGCGACCCGCACCGACTCGGCGACGAAGTCGGTGAGGGCGTCGATACCGAACCGCGTGACCGCCCCGTGCTCGTCGAGGTGCTCGGCGAGCCGGAGCGGCTGCTTGTACGACGACGCCGGCAGCGGCGCCGCGCCGCCGTGGGCGTCGACCACCAGGAGGTGGCCGGTGTTGGACCCGATGTCGAGGACTCCCACGCGCATGCACGCAAGATACCGGGACGGAGGCCCGGCTCACGCCCGCAGGAACGCATCCAGCTGGTCCGTGGTCGGGTAGGACGCCTGTGCCCCGGCTCCGGTGGCGGCGTACGCGCCGACACCGGCGGCGTACCGCGCGGCGTCGACGAGCGAGTCGCCCGCGGCGAGCCGGAGCGCCACGGCACCCATGAAGGCGTCGCCGCACCCCGTGGTGTCCACGGCCTGCACCGGGATCGCCGGGACCTCGACGGGGTCGGCGTCGCCGTCGTGCACGACACTGCCGTCGCCGCCCCGGGTGACGATCGAGCGGGCGACACCGTGGTCGCCGAGCTCGGCGGCCTCGTGCTCGTTCACCAGCAGCACGTCGGTGAGGTCGAGGAGCTCGCGGGGCACGTCGCCGAACGGGGACAGGTTCGTCAGGACCGTGACACCGGCGTCGTGCGCGGCCCGGGCGGCGGCGAGCACCACGTCGATGGAGACCTCGAGGCAGAGCCCGAGCACCGCGGCACCCGTGAAGGCGTCGGCGGGGACGTCGTCCGGCGTCAGCGTGGCGTTCGCGCCGCCGGAGATCACGATGGTGTTCTCCCCCTGCGCGTCCACGGTGATGACGGCGGTGCCGGTGGCGACCCCCTCCCGGACGGCGACGTGCGTCGTGTCCGCACCGGCAGCCGCGACGGAGTCGCGGAGCAGCGCACCGTTCCCGTCGTCGCCGACCGCACCGATCATGCGCACCGTGCCCCCGAGCCTCCCGGCGGCCACCGCCTGGTTGGCGGACTTGCCCCCGGGGAGTGTGGCGAGGTCGGACCCGTGCAGGGTCTCACCGGGCTTCGGGAAGCGGTCGGTGCGGACCACCAGGTCCGCGTTCAGCGACCCGACGATCACGATGGTGTCGGTCAACGGACGGTCTCCTTCTGCGGGGCCACGGACGTGGTCTCGGCGCTCTCCGGACGGGGGATCAGGAACGAGACGGCGAGCGCGGCGATGGTGATCACGGCACCGAGCAGCATGCCACCCGAGTAGCCGGCGGTCCCCGCTGACCCGCCGACGCCGAGGGCGATCTGCAGGGCCGGCAGCACGGCGAAGCTGACACCGGCGCCGAGGTTGAAGGCGCCCGCGTTCAGGCCGGGCAGGAAGCCGGGGTTCGACTCCGGGGACAGCACGATGCCGAGGCCGTTCAGGATGATGTTCGCGATGCCGGCGTAGGTGATGCCGATGAGCACGGTCGCGGCGACCAGCACGGGGAGCGAGTGCACCCCGACGAACGCCATGAGGAGCGTGGCGACGATGCTGCCGACCAGCCCGACGCGCAGGATCGCCCGGTACCCGATGGTCGGGGCGAGGCGGCCGGCGAACGGGCCGACGATCCAGCCGACCAGCGCGTACGGCGTGAGGAACACGAGCGAGGCGAGGTCGGCCTCCATCCCGAACCCGGCGTCGTGGTTCTGCGCGAGGCTCGTGACGAGTCCGTTCACGACGGCGAAGACGCCCGTCATGGTGAGGAACGTCGTCGCGAGGAGCGCCCACGTCGCCCGACGCTTCAGGAACCGGGTTTCGACCAGGGGCTCCTTCACGCGGGACTCGACCGCCCAGAACACGGCGAAGGCCGCGAGCGCGACCACGATCCCGCCGACGACGAGGACCGGGTTGGCGGCACCGAGCTTGCCCGCCTCGTTGAAGGCGGTCAGCAGCGCACCGACGGAGACGACCAGCGGCACGACGCCGATCCAGTCCATCCGCGTGCCGACGGACGGCTTCGACTCGACGCCCCAGACGGCCACCATCCCGAGCGCGATGACCGTGACGACGGCGATCACCCAGAAGATCCCGCGGAAGCCGAAGTTCGTGGCGATCCAGCCGCCGGCGAGCGAGTCGATCCCGGCGATGCCGCCGTTCACCGCGGTGAGCAGGCCGAGCGCGGCGCCGTAGCGCTTCGGGTCGGCGATCTCGTTGCGGAGCACGAGCAGGCAGATCGGGACGACCGGGCCGGTGACGCCCTGGATGATGCGGCCGGCGAAGAGCATCGGCACGTTGACCGCGAGCGCGGCCACGATGCTGCCGACGAGCATCACCGCGAGCATGCCGATCAGCACGCGCTTGCGGCCGACGATGTCGGACAGGCGCGGCAGGAACAGCGAGAAGAGCGCGGCGAGCGTGAAGTGCAGGGTCTGCGAGAGCCCGATCGTCGCGTCGTCGGTCTTGAGCTCCCGCGCCATGGTGACCAGGGCGGGGCTGAGCATGCTCGCGTTGAGCTGGAACGCGATGCAGGCTGCGAGGAGCGCGGCGGTGAGTGCGCCGATCGACTTCTTCGTCGATGAGGTGGTCATGGTTCTCAGATCTCCGTGGTGGTGACGGTGGCGCCGGCTTCGACGGCGGTGGCGGCGGCGCGGGGGGTCCAGCCGGTGTCGGGGGTCTCGCCGATGCGCTCGAGGGCGTCGACGACGAGGTCCCAGAAGCGGCCGTGGTCGAGCTCCATCGCGGCGCTCGTGCGGCAGTCCTCCGGGGCGGGGGCGCGGAAGTCGGCGACGGTCATGCCGAGCGTCAGCGTGCCCTGGGTCTCGATGTGGATCGGGACCTTCACGGCCCGGACGATCGTCGGGTCGATGACGTACGCGACGGCGCAGGGGTCGTGCACGGGCGGGGAGTCGAAGCCCTGCGCGTCCTTGTAGGTCTGGCCGAAGAAGTCCAGCAGCTCGCCGACGAACGCGGCCGGGCCGGTGCCGACGGCGGCGATGCGTGCGGCGACCTCGGGGGTGGCGAGGGCCTGGTGCGTCAGGTCGAGGCCGACCATGACGACGTCCCAGCCGGCGTCGAAGACGATCGAGGCGGCCTCGGGGTCGATCACGATGTTGAACTCGGCGACCGGGCTCCAGTTGCCGACGTGCACGCCGCCGCCCATCAGCACGACCTGCTTGACGCGCTCGACGATGCGGGGCTCCTTGCGCGCGGCGAGGGCGATGTTCGTCAGACCGCCGGTCGGCACCAGCGTGACGGTGCCGGGCTCGTGCGCCATGACGGTCTCGATGATGAGGTCGACCGCGTGCCGCTCGTCCAGGTCGAATGGGGGCTCGGGCAGCATCGGCCCGTCCAGGCCGCTCTCGCCGTGGATCGACGGCGCGACCTCGATCTGGCGGAGGATCGGGCGGTCGGCGCCGGCGGCGAACGGGACACCGGTGATGCCGGCGATGCGGGCGACCGCGAGGGCGTTGCGGGTGACCTTCGGCAGCGTCTGGTTGCCGACGACGGTGGTCACGGCCAGGAGCTCGATGTCCGGGTTGCCGTGGGCGAGCAGGATCGCGACGGCGTCGTCGTGACCGGGGTCGCAGTCGAGGATGATCTTCTCGGGCACTGGTGCTCCACTTCGCTGGGGATCCGGGTCCGACCCGGGATGTCGATGGCCTGACGCGCCATGCACGCCGCGTCAAGCGTTTGACATCACACCGCATCAAACGCTTGACGTCAAGTCCGGCGGGTCGGATCGGTAGCATCGACGCGTGGCGCCCCCTCCTCCGAACTCCCGTCGCGTCACCGCGGCGATGGTCGCCGAACGCGCCGGGACGAGCATCGCGACGGTCTCGCTCGTCGTGAACGGCAAGGACCGCGGGCGGGTCTCCGTGCCGATCGCCACGCGTGTCCGTGACGCCGTCGAGGAGCTCGGGTACGTCGTCGACCACGCCGCCAGCTCCCTGGCGCGGGGCAGCGGCGACCTGGTGGTCCTCATCGCGCCGGACCTGTCGAACCCGTTCTTCGCCGAGGTCATCCGCGGCGTGCGGGACACCGTCGGCGACCGCTTCCAGCTGGTGCTCTCGGTCACCGAGCGCGGTGCGCAACCGGTCGACGCCGACGTCAAGCGGTTCGAGCGGCTCCGCCCCGCCGGGATCCTCGTCGACGCCCCGGCCGCGGGCGAGTCGATGTCCGCGAGCGTCCCCGTCGTGCTGCTCGACGCCCCGGGAGGCACCGACGCCGTGAACTACGACCTCTCCCCCGGTGTCTCCGCGCTCGTCGCACACCTGGCTGCGGCCGGACACCGTCGGGTCGGGTACCTCGACGGGACCTCGCGGGCGACGACGTTCGCCGTCCGCCGGTCCCTGTTCGAGGACGCCTGCGCCGCGGCGGGCATCGCGGTGTCGGAGACCGGCGCCCAGGCCGACCTGACGATCGACGCCGCCGCTGCCGCGGTGGACGCCGTCGTCGACACGTGGCTCGCCGAGGGGGTCACGGCCGTCGTCGCCGCTGCCGACACCCTGGCGTACGGGGTGCTCCGTGTCGCCGCTGCCCGAGGCATCGGCGTTCCCGCGGGTCTCGCCGTCGCGGGCTTCGACGACCTGCCGTCGTCGTCCGTCACCGCGCCGGCCCTGACGAGCGTGGCGCTCCCGGGCGCCGATCTCGGTCGGGCCGCTGCGCTCCAGCTGCTCGCGATGCTCGACGGCACCTCGGCGCCGGCCCCGTCGCTCCCCACGAGGCTCATTCCCCGCGCGAGTACCGGCGCCTGAGGCGCCCGGCGCGGGCGGCCGCGGGGCCGCGGGGCCGCGGGGCGCTGGCGCGGGTGCGGCGGCACGCGGGGCCGCGGGGCGCTGCGCGGGTGCGGCGGCACGCGGGGTTCGACACGGCGCCAGTCGAACGACTTCTGCCGCGTCGAACCATGCACACGTAGACGATGCGTCCGCACGAGTCGACACCGCACCAGTCGAACGAGCGCTGCGGTGTCGGAAGGTGCGGACACATGGGCGCGGACGATGCGTCCGCAAGGGTCGACACGGCGCGGGTCGAACGACCTCTGCCGCGTCGAACCATGCGCACGCCGACGATGCGTCCGCAAGGGTCGACACCGCGCCAGTCGAACGACTTCTGCCGCGTCGAACCATGCACACGCGGACGATGCGCCCACAGGGGTCGACACGGCGCCAGTCGAACGCGCGCTGCAGTGTCGGAAGGTGCGGACGCATGCGCGCGGACGATGCGCCCACAGGGGTCGACACGGCGCCAGTCGAACGCGCGCTGCAGTGTCGGAAGGCGCGGACGCATGCACGCGGACGATGCGTCCGCAGGGGTCGACACGGCGCCAGTCGAACGACTTCTGCCGCGTCGAACCATGCGTATGCGGACGATGCGTCCGCACGAGTCGACACGGCGCCAGTCGAACGAGCGCTGCGGTGTCGGGGCGCGGACGCATGCGCGCGGACGCGACCACGGACGGACGGGAGGCCCGGTGCCAACTGGCACCGGGCCTCCCGTCAGTGGATGGTGACGACTACTCGTCGTGCCGCGCCGTCGGGACCGACCCCGTGCCGGAGCCGACCGACTCGGCCGGACGGTCGGCGTCTCCGCGCTGCGCGCGCTCGAGTTCGTCGGCCTCGGCGCCACCGACTGCCTCGCCGCGGGCGACCATGCCGGCCACGTCCGCGAGCTTCATCTGCGGGATGAACAGTGCCAGGACGAGCGCCACCGCGATGAAGGGCAGCAGGTACCAGAACACCGGGGAGAGCGAGTCGGCGTAGGCGTTCACGATGCCGTCCTGTACCGCCTCGGGCAGCTTCGCGAGCTGGGTCGGGTCGATGCTCGAGCTCGCGCTCGCTGCCTGCGAGGCACTGCCCCCGGCACTCGTGAAGACGTCGGTCAGCGACTCGGTCAGGCGCGAGGTGAAGATCGCGCCGAAGACGGCGACGCCGAGGGAGGCGCCGACCTCGCGGAAGTAGTTGTTCGTCGAGGTCGCCGTGCCGACGTGCTCCGGCGCGACGGCGTTCTGTGCGACGAGGACCACGACCTGCATGATCAGGCCGAGGCCGGCGCCGAACACGAACAGGTACACGCAGATCAGCCAGATCGGGGTGGCGGCGGCGAGCGTCGTCATCCCGAGCATCGCCAGGCCGACGACGATGGTGCCGATGATCGGGAACGCCCGGTACCGGCCCGTCTTCGTGATGAGCGTCCCGGAGAGGATCGAGGTCCCCATCAGGCCGACCATCATCGGCAGCATCAGGAGCCCGGAGACGGCGGCCGAGGTGCCGGACGCCATCTGCAGGAAAGTCGGGACGAAGCCGATCGCGGCGAACATGCCGAGCCCGAGCACGAAGCCGATCGCCGTGGCGGTGACGAACGTGCGGTTCCGGAAGAACGACAGCGGGATGATCGGGTCCTGCGCGCGCGCCTCGGTCAGGACGAACAGCGCGGCGGCGACGATGAAGCCAGCACCCCATGCCCAGGTCTCGAGTGCACCCCAGCCGTGGTCGCTGTTGCCGCCGAACTCGGTGAAGAACACCAGGCAGGCCGTGGTCGCCGAGAGCAGGGCGACACCGAGGACGTCGATGCGCTTCGTTGCCTTCTTGCTCGGCAGGGTCAGCGCGAACCACGCCACCGCGAACGCCGCGATGCCCACGGGGATGTTGATCCAGAACGCCCAGTGCCAGGTCATGTGGTCGACGAAGAAGCCACCGAGGAGCGGCCCACCGACGGCGGACAGGCCGAAGATCGCGCCGAGCGGGCCGAGGTACTTGCCGCGCTCGGACGCGGGGACGATGTCCGCGATGATCGCCTGCGACAGGATCATCAGACCGCCGCCACCGAGGCCCTGGAGCGCGCGGAACACCACGAACTGCCAGAAGTCGGTCGACATGGCGCACCCGAGGGACGCCAGTGTGAACAGTGCGATCGCGACGAGGAACAGGTTGCGGCGCCCGATGACGTCACCGAACTTGCCGTAGATCGGCATCACGATCGTGGAGGCCAGCAGGTACCCGGTCGTGATCCACGCCTGGTGTGCGACACCGCCGAGGTCACCGACGATGGTCGGCATCGCGGTCGACACGATGGTCTGGTCGAGGCTGGAGAGCAGCATCCCGGCGATGAGCGCGGAGAAGATGATCCAGATGCGGCGCTGGGTCAGCAGCAGTGGTCCGTCGCTGCCCGGGCGTGCGCGCTTGGCGGTGCGCGGCGCTGAGGTGCTCATGGGGTGTCGTCCTGTCCGGTGGAGATGGCCGCCCTCATGAGGCGGAGGTTCGTGGTGAGCAACTCGCCGAACGGCGGACCCGTCGACTCGTCGAAGTCGTCGTCGAAGTAGTCGGCGGCGGTGACGCGGAGCAGCCCGGCGGCGGACTCGGTGACGAGCCGGGCGCGGGGGTCGTCGGGCACGGTCCAGCCGAAGCGCTCCCGCACCGCTTCCGCGACCTTGGCGAGTTGCACGTCGGTCGCCGAGAGGAACCGGGCGACCAGCGCGGGTTCACGCTCGAAGACCCGGCGGACCAGGGCTTCGTCCGAGCGGTCGAGCCCGACGGTGCGGACCTGCTCGACGGCGAGCGCGACGACGGACGTCAGCGGGTCGAGGGTCGCCGGGACGACCTCTCCGCGGGCGTACGCCAGCAGCATGTCGACGTTCGCGTTGAGCTCGATGCCGAGGACGGCGTCTTCCTTCGACGCGAAGTGGTTGAAGAACGTGCGGCGGGAGACGCCGACGGTCTCGCAGAGCTGTTCGATCGTGAACCCGTGCAGACCGTTGTCCACGGTCGACCGACGTGCCTCGACGATCATGCGTCGACGCAGCGTGCGGGTGCGTTCAGCCGTGCTCACCGAGCAAGAATTGCACTCCGATCATAAGAGTGCAATTCCTTTGAGGAGAGTTCCCAGCTACAGGGCCTTGTCGAAGCAGAACGACCACGGCATCGTCGCCGCGTACGGCTCGTAGACCGGGATCGCGCGCCAGCCGGTCTTCTCGTAGAGAGCCACCGCATCGGGCTGCTTGTCACCCGTCTGCAGGATGAGCCGTGCGGCCCCCTGCTCGCGTCCGACCCGCTCGCACTCGTCGAGCAGCGCGGTCGCGGCGCCCTTCCCGCGCGCCGAGGACAGCACGATGAGGCGCTTCAGCTCGACCTCGTCCCGGAGACGCCTGATGGCGATGTGCCCGACCGCGTCACCGGACTCGTCGATCGCGAGCAACGAGGTGATGACGGTGGACGGGTCGACGGCGAGTGCGCGGTTCCGTTCCTCGGTGACGGCGGGGTCCTCGTCGCCGGCGGCGGAGCCGTAGCGCTCGTGCATCTCCTCGTCCATGCGGGCGCGGAGGACGACTCCGCGGGGGTCGTCCCAGCTGACGCGTTCGATCGTGATCACGATCGACGATCCTCCCACGGCCGAGCGGACGCCGCCGAACCCGACCGAGCGGACGCCGCCGAACCCGACCGGACACAGCCCGCCCGACCGGACACAGCCCGCCCGAGCGAACGGTCAGGGGTGCCAGCGCCGACGGTCGGTGGACTGCTCGTACGGCTGCGGGTCCGGGTACGTGAGCAGCTCGATGGTGCTCCCCCACGGCGTCCGCACGTACACGAACCGGTTCCGCTCGCCGGCCTCCGGCCCCGGCAACGGCCGCGGCACACCGAGCGCGACGGCCCCGGCCGTGACGACCCGGTCGAGCGTGGCGTCGAGGTCGTCGACGTACAGCGCGAGGTGCTGCCAGCCGAGGTCCGTCGGCACCGCGGGGTCGTGCTGCGGCGCGCCGTCGAACGCGAACAGCTCGATGCCCGGTCCGTCCGGCAGCGCGAGCATCCGGACCCGGACCTCGCGGGCGCCGTCCGGCACGCCCAGTCGTCGGTCCGTCGCGTGTCCGCCCTTCGGAGGTGCGTCGGCGGGCAGCGTGTCGTAGAGGACGACCGCGTCGAAGGCTGCGGCGAGGAACTCGGTGGCGGCGTCGACGTCCGGCACCGTGAGCCCGACGTGGTCCACCCCGCGGACGGTCACGAGCGAGCCGCCGAACCGGCCGAGCCAGCCGAACCAGCCGAACCGGCCGACCCGGCCGATCCCGCCGAACCAGCCGAACCAGCCGACCCGGCCGACCCACCCGCACCCAGCGCCCCGATCGGGGACCCGTCGAGCCCGGCGAGCAGCGCAGCCGCGTCGTCGTACACCGCGGCCGCGCCCGCTCCCCGCAGCTCGTCACCGCCGATGCCGCCGGTCATCACCGACACGCACGGGATCCCGACCTTGGACGCCGCCTCGACGTCCCACATCGCGTCGCCGACCATCACGGCACGCGTGGGATCGACCCCCACCCGGTTGAGCGCGACCTGCATGATGCCGGGCGCCGGCTTGGCCTCGTCCACGTCCTCGGAGCTCGTCACCGCGGTGATCCACTGCTCGACGTCGAGCACCTGGCGCAGCCGTTCGAGCTCCGTCGCGGGCGCACTCGTCGCGAGCACCACCGCGTGACCGCGTGACGCCACGGCCTCGAGCAGCGCCCGGGCTCCCGGCAGCGGGCTCAGCAGCGGCATGTGCTCGGCGTAGTACGCGGAGTGGTACTGCTTCGCGGTGTCGCGCTCGTCCTCCGAGGCGTCCGGCAGCAGCTCGTCCAGCAGGCGCGAGGAGTCCATCCCGATCGCCCGGTGCACGCGCCAGGCGTCCACACCGGCGCCGACCGCCCGGAGGGCACGCCACCAGGCGTCGACGTGGGCGTAGTTGGAGTCGACGAGGGTGCCGTCGATGTCGAACAGGACCGCGGTGCTGGGATCTGCAGGCATCCCTCCAGCGAACTCCGAGACCCTCAGCGGCCGCCCAGCCGCCCGCCCACCGGCGGTCGCGCGATCCGCGCGAGGCGACCGGATGACGGACGGGAGGCCCGGTGCCAGCTGGCACCGGGCCTCCCGTCCGTCCTGTGGTCCGGTCTCAGGCCCCGCGCACGTCCTCTGCGGACTGCTGCGCGTGGTCCTTGACGTCGGACGCGGCGCCCTGCGCCTCGTCCTTGACGGTCTGCGCGGCGTCCTGGGCCGTCGCCTTGAGGTCCTGCGCGTGCTCCTTGGCGACGTCGCCCAGCTGCGAACCGGCGTCCTTCGCCTGCTCCTTGACCTTGTCGACGAGCGGAGCCGCCTTCTCCTTGATCTCACCGGCGAGCGCTTCCTCGCCGTCCGACGAGGGCAGGAGCGCCGAGGCGAGCCAGCCGGCACCGAACGCGATCAGACCGACGGCGAGCGCGTTGCCCTTCGCCTTCCCGACGGCTCGCTGGCCGGCGTCCCTGGCGGAGTCGGCCGCGCCGGTCGTGCTCGACCTGGCGGAGCCCGCCGCACCCATCACGGACTCGCGGACGTCCTGGAAGCGACTCTTCACCTTCTCGGTCTGGCGATGGGCGATCGAGGACGGGTTCACCTTGTCGGCGAGCGCGTCGACGTCTCCGCCCAGTTCGCCGCGGGTGCGCTCGATCTCGGCGCGGATCTCGTCTGGGGTGCTCATGGCTTCCTCCCGGTGTTCGGCTTGAGTGTTTCGGGGATTTCCTTGGCGGTCTCGACCGTCTGCGGGGCACCCTTGATCTCCTTGATCGCGGCGCGACCGCGGATCGCGAGGATCGCCGTCGCGATGAGGTAGACCCCGGCGACGATCAGCGCGGACCAGGCGTTCCCCACCAGGTACCCGAGGGCCCACCAGGCGGCGATCGACAGGAACAGCAGCGTGAAGAGCCCGGTGAGTCCGGCGCCGCCGAACATCCCGGCGCCCTTGCCGGCCTTCTTCGCGGAGTCGGTCAGCTCGGCCTTCGCGAGGGCGACCTCCTGCCGGAAGAGGGTGGAGATGTCGCGTGACACGTCGGACAGCAGTTCCCCGAGCGGGGTGGTGGCTGCGCGTTCCTCGGGACTCGGCTCACCGCGCGGTGCGGCACCGGGGACGGTGTGACTCATGCGACGGTCCCCACCCCGGTGGCGCTCGTCGTGTCCGGGGACGGAGACGGGGACGCGTGATCGGCGGCCGCCTCGTGCTCCTGCGCGTGCTCCTTCTCGTGCTTCGCCTCGGCCGTCAGTGCCTTCGTCAGGCGCCCGGCGAGGATGCCGGCGCCGGCGGCGATCGCGATGAACGTGCCCGGGCGCTTCGCGGCGAAGGTCTTCACCTCATCGAGGAGCGAACCGGGGTCACGGTCGTCGAGGTACCCCGCGACGGAGTGCGCACGACCCGACAGGTCACGCACGACGCGCGCCGCGAGGCCCTGCTCGTCGTCGTTGTCCGCCATGCGGGAGAGCTGGTCGCTCAGGCTGCGGAGACCGCCGGCCGCGCGCTGCTGCTGGTCGGCCGCCTGCTCCTTGAGGTTGCCGCTCGCCTCGCCGAAGATCTGCCTGGCGTGGTCGCTGAGCTCTGCCGCCACGTTCTGGGCCTGCTCCTTCGCGGTGCCGGCGACCTTCGACGCCTGTTCCTTCGCGTCGGCAGCGGTGTCCTTCGCAGCGCCCTTCGCGGCGTCCGCCTTGGCCTTCGCGGCGTCCCCCGTGGCCTTCGCGTCCGACCCGTCGTCGCCGGTATCGGTGGGGGTTGCCGGGGCGGCCGGCGGCAGGTGCGAGTCGGCGGGAGCGGCCGGCGGCAGGTGCGAGGCGACCGGCGGCGCATGCGAGTCGGCCGGGGCGCCGATGTCGGCGTCGCGACCGTCGTCGAGCGGGGTGGTGTCCGCCCAGCTGGGGACGGTGACGCCGGGGCGGATCTCGTGACCCTCCGCGGCGGCCGTCCGGTCGTGGATCGGGGTCCCGGGGTCGTTCCCGGGTGGGGTGGTCGTCATGGTGGGCCTTCCGGGTCGGTCGTCACGGGCCCTGCACCCGCGGCGTACCGGCTGACCATGCGCGCTGCTCGATGGTCAGCGGCCCAGGAAGGCCACGGAACGCACCGAGCTCAGCCCAGGGGACGCGCCCGCACGTGCGCCCGCTCCCCCTGCGGCCCGTACAGGCAGAGGACTTCGGTGACGTGGTCGGTCACGTTGCCGATCCAGTGCGGGGTGTGGGTGTCGAACTCCGCGACCTCGCCGGGCCCGAGGTCCAGGTCGTGCTCGCCGAGCACCAGCCGGAGCCGTCCGGACAGCACGTAGAGCCACTCGTAGCCCTCGTGCGTCCGCAGGTCCGGCTCGCCGCCGGG
This sequence comes from Curtobacterium sp. NPDC090223, assembly GCF_044746585.1. Taxonomy (NCBI): domain Bacteria; kingdom Bacillati; phylum Actinomycetota; class Actinomycetes; order Micrococcales; family Microbacteriaceae; genus Curtobacterium; species Curtobacterium sp. NPDC090223. The sequence continues at coordinate 387,949 of NZ_JBIVCN010000002.1, forward strand.
CGAGTTCGGCGGGAACAGCTGCTTGAACGACCGGACGCCCCCGGTCCGTCGGGTGAGCGGGACCACCACGCGTCCACCGTGCACCTCGGGCTTCAGGTGCACCCGCGGGTCCCCGGTCTGCGGCGCCCCGACCAGGTCGTCGAGTGGCACCTGGTACGCCCGCGCCAACGGCAGCAGGAGTTCGAGCGTCGGCTTGCGCTGCCCCGACTCGAGCCGGGAGAGCGTCGAGACCGAGATGCCCGTCTCCGCCGCCAGCGCCGCCAGCGTGACGGCACGTCGCTGCCGCAGGGTGCGCAGCCGCGGCCCCACCCCGTCGACGACCTGTGCCGTCGTCCGTGGAGGGGACGGTGCCCGGTGTCCGTGTGCCATCCCGCAATGTTGCCAGAGCAGCAAGGATCGTTGCCAGCGACGGATCGACACCGCACGATGTCCGCATGCGTGACACCTACGACGTGATCGTCATCGGCGGCGGAGCCGCCGGCCTCTCAGCAGCCCTCATCCTCGGCCGGTCCCGCCGCTCCGTGCTGGTGGTGGACGCGGGCGAACCCCGCAACGCCCCGGCAGCGGGGGTCCACAACTACCTCGGGCAGGAGGGCACACCACCGCTCGAGCTCACCAGGACCGGCCGGGACGAGGTCGCCCGGTACGGCGTCGAGGTGACGGCCGGGAGGCTCGTGGCCGCGTCCGCTGCGCCGGTGACGGACGGCGACCCGGTCGGCTTCACGGCCACCCTGGACTCCGGCGCGCAGGTGCGCGCCCGACGGGTGGTCGTCGCCTCCGGCGCCGTGGACGTCCTGCCGGACGTGCCGGGCCTCGCGGAGCAGTGGGGTCACGGCGTCGTGCACTGTCCGTTCTGCCACGGGTGGGAGGTCCGCGACCGCCGGATCGGCGTGCTCGTGACGTCGCCGGTCGGGGTGCACCAGGCACTGCTCTGGCGGGCGCTGAGCGAGCACGTGACGGTGTTCCTGGCCGACCCCGCGCTCGCCGACGACACCGCCCGAGCAGGTTTCGCTGCCCGGGGCATCAGCGTGGTGGAGGACTCGGTCGTGCAGGTGCTCGCCACGGACGGCACGCTGACCGGCGTCGCACTCGCCGACGGGTCGACCGTCGAGCTCGACGCACTGGCCGCCGCGAGCACCGCCGAGGCACGGGTCGACGGGCTCGAGGGGCTCGGACTCGTCGCCGAGGACGTCCGGATGGGGGACGTCCGGGTCGCCGGCGCGGTGCCGGTCGACGCGATGGGACAGACCACGGTGCGCGGGGTCTGGGCGGCGGGCAACGTGACGTCCCCGATGGCCACGGTCATCGCCGCCGCGGCTGCCGGGACCCAGGCGGGCGCCGCGGTCCACGGCGACCTGGTGCAGGCCGGGGTGTAGCCGCGACGCGTCAGCACTGTGCGAGCTTGCGTACACCGTGCGGGGCAGAGCACCTCGCACCGTGTACGCAAGCTCGCACACTGCGCGGCCGCCTCGCACGGTGCGAGGGGCTAGTCGACGCGGTAGCCGGCCTGCGCGGCGAGCAGCGGGGCGAGCGTGTACAGCTGGTCCGCCGCGATGGTCGCACCGCGGAAGCCCTCGAGCCGCTCGACCCGGTCCAGGTCTGCGCCGCGCAGGTCCACGTGGTCGATGCGGGTGTTCGAGCCCTCGGCCGCGCGGATCCGGGTGCCCTCGAACGACACCCGCAGCAGTCGGGCGTCGGCGATGTCGAGCTCGTCGATGACGCAGTCGCGGAACACCACGTCGGTGACCGTGGCCCCGCGGAGGTTCACGAACCCGAGCTTCATCCCGACGAACTCGACGCCGTTCAGCCCGGAGTCGTAGAGCTCTGCGGAGCCGACCCGGCCGCCGCCGATCCGGACCTCGCGCCAGGAGCTGCTCGAGGCGCGGAGCACCGGGGCGTCGAGCGTCCCGACGACGGTGTCGTGGATCCGGACGCCCCGGAGGTCGGCGCCGTCGGCGTGGAGCGCCTCGATCACGCACTCCTCGACCTCGAGGTCGGGCAGCCGCTCCCCGGCGAGGTCGAGCGACCCGATCCGCCGGCCGTCGATCCGGTCCCCGGAGAGCACGTCGCCGGGACCGGGCGCCCAGCCGGTCAGGTCACCGGGCTCGGTGAGGGTGATGCGCGGAGCGTCGGTGCCGGAGGACTTGCCAGAGGTGCGGGCCATCCACCCAGTCTGCCGCGGACCGCCGTCACCGAGCGGGGGTCAGCACGCTGTCGAGCCGGTAGTCCTTCGCCGGGCCGCGCGCCTCCCACCGGACGGTCCACCGCGACCGGTCCCCGTCGAGCACGCCCGTGTACTCGTCCGGCGCGCAGTCGTGCACCACGGCGGCGCCCCACACCCAGTCGTGGAAGGGACGCCCGTCGGCGAAGTGCACGCTCCACCGGCCGTCGTCGGCACCGCGCACCAGGAGCGTCCGGGAGACCGGCGTCGACCGGCCGTCGAACGTCATCGTGCCGGACTCCACCCACGACACGGTCGACCCGTCCACGGCGCGCAGCCGCGCCGTCCCGGTGACCCGCCCGGTCGACCCCGCGCGGCGGTCGAGCACGAGGCGGTCCAGTGCCCAGTCGCCGAGCAGGTCCGGAGGCAGCACCGGGCCAGGCTACCCGTGCAGCGGACCCGATCCCGGGACGCTCGCACCGTCCGCGAACCCGGCCACCAGGTCACCGAGCGCGTCCGTGGAACGGTGCCGGGCCTCCCATCCGAGTTCCGTGCGCGCCCGCTCGGTCGACATGATCGGCACGGACGCGGCGATGTCCACCCAGCCGGCGTCCGTCGGCTGGATCCGGAGCCGCCACGTCAGCGTCACGATGCCGCGGATCACCCGGAACGGCACCCGGACGGCGCCGCGCATGCCGAGCACCGAGGCGATGCGTGGCGGGGTGAGCACGGGCGAGGCGGCGATGTTGAACGCGCCGCCGGCCCGCTGGTCGACCACGCGCCAGTAGGCGTCCGCGACGTCGTCGGCGTGCACCGCCTGGAACACGAAGGCGTACGGCAGCGGCAGCACCGCCCACCGGATCCAGCGCACGGCGCGCATCGGGACGGCCTTCCCGAGGAACAACCCGCGGATCTCCGCCGCGGCCGCGCGCTGGAAGATGAGACCGGGCCGGAGCCGGGTCACGATCACGTGCGGGTGCGTCCGCGCGAAGTCGTCCATCGCGCGCTCGTTCTCCGCCTTGTGGATCGCGTACGTCGCCGTCGGGATGCCGTCGGTCGGCCAGGACTCGTCCTTGCGGTCCCGTTTGCCGTCGATGCCGACGCCGCGGTACGCGCCGACGGACGACGCCACGACGACCTGCGGCACCTCGGCAGCGGCGACCGCGGCCAGCACGTTGGCCGTCCCGGTCACGTTCGTCCGGTGCTGCGTCGGGATGTCGTGCGTGGGTTGGAGCGCCCACGCCAGGTGGATCACGGCGTCCGCGCCGCGGAACACGGCGGCGAGCTGCGCCACGGCGTCGCGACCGCCGACGTCGACGGCGTGCCAGACGGCGTCGCCGTACGGCGCGGTGTGCACGTCGGGCAGCCTGCGGGCGACTCCGACGACCTGCACGTCCTGCTCCGCGGCGAGCCGCCGGAGCACGGCGGTCCCGACGTTGCCGGTCGCGCCGACGACGACGACGCGGGTCATGCTGCGGCCGACGCGGCCATCGCCGGGTCGAGCACGACCTTCACGCAGCCGTCCTGCTTCTTCTGGAACACCTCGTACATGTGCGGTGCGTCCTCAAGGGAGACCCGGTGGGTCGTCAGGTCGAGCGTGCCGAGCGGGTCCGACGGGTCGGAGACGAGCGGCATGATGTCGTCGATCCAGCGCTTCACGTTGCACTGCCCCTCGCGAATGGTGATCTGCTTGTCGAACAGCGTCATCATCGGCATCGGGTCGGCCATCCCGCCGTAGACACCGCTCAGCGAGACGGTGCCGCCGCGGCGGACCAGGTCGATCGCGGTGTGCACGGCCGCGAGCCGGTCGATCCCCACTGTCTCGATGGCCTTCTGCGCGAGCTTGTCGGGCAGCAGGCCGGCGGCGCGCTGGGCGAACCCGGCGGCGGGGTTGCCGTGCGCCTCCATCCCGACCGCGTCGACGACACCGTCGAGGCCGCGGCCGTCCGTCAGGTCGACCAGCTGCGACACCAGGTCGTCGGCCATGTCGAACGTCTCGATGCCGTGCTTCGTGCCGAGGTCGCGGCGGACCTGCTCCGGGTCGACGGCGAGCACCCGGTAGCCCAGGTGTCGGCCGATCCGGGCGGCGAACTGCCCGACCGGGCCGAGGCCGAGCACCGCGAGCGTCCCGCCCTCGGGCACGTCGGCGTACTGCACGGCCTGCCATGCCGTCGGCAGGATGTCGCTGAGGAAGAGCCAGCGGTCGTCCGGGGTGCCGTCGTCCGGGATCACGATGGGGCCGTAGTCGGCGTGCGGGACCCGGAGGTACTCGGCCTGGCCGCCGGGGACCTGGCCGTACATCTTCGTGTAGCCGAAGAGCGCGGCACCGGAGCCGTACTCGGTCACCTGGGTCGTCTCGCACTGCGACTGCAGGCCGTGCCGGCACATCCAGCAGTGGCCGCAGGAGATGTTGAAGGGGACGACGACGCGGTCGCCGACCTTGAGGTTCGTGACGCCGCTGCCGACGGCCTCGACGACGCCCATCGGCTCGTGGCCGAGCACGTCGCCCTTGTCGATGTACGGGCCGAGGACCCGGTACAGGTGCAGGTCGGAGCCGCAGATCGCCGTGGAGGTGATCCGCACGATCGCGTCGGTCGGCTCCTGGATGGTCGGGTCGGGAACGTTCTCGACGGACACCTTCTCGGTGCCCTGCCAGGTCAGTGCGCGCACGGTGGGCGCTCCTCTCGTCGCGGTGATGGTGCCTCCCGTCTACGCGGTCGTTGCGTGGCGCCTTCACAGCGCGCGCCGCGCGCCGGTTCCGTGCGCTCCGCCGGACTGGAGGCCCGGTGCCAGGCCGACCCGGGCCTCCAGTCCGTCAGTCCGTCAGTCCGTCATCGTCCAGGGCCGCGGTCAGGACCGCCTGGTGGCCGGCACGGTCGCCGGGGCCGGCGCTGCCGGCCAGCATGATGAGCGACTTCCAGAGGACCCAGCCACGACCGCGCGCCCAGGTCGCGTCGTCGAGACCGACGGCGTCGCGGAGGACCCGCCGGGCCGACCGGTCCAGGAACGTCCACGCGAGCACCAGGTCGCACGCCGGGTCGCCGACTCCGCACGTGCCGAAGTCGATGAGCGCGGAGAGCCGGCCGTCCTGGTCCACGAGCAGGTTCGTCGGGGCGACGTCACCGTGGAACCAGACGCCCGGTCGCCCCCAGCTGCTGGCGCAGGCCGCTGCCCAGACGCTCCGGCAGGCCGCCTGGTCGACCGCGTCTCCGAGCACCTCGAGGGCGCGATCGACCTCGTCGCCGTACACCGAGGGGTGTGCACCGCGGTGGAACGAGTGCGCACCCGCCGCCGGTCCGTCCGCCGCGGGGATCGCCCGGAGCTGCCGGAGGACCGCGCCGACGTCCTCGGCGAGTGCCGTCAGGTCCGGCTCCGCCGCTGCTGCGACCCGGCCCGGCAGCCATCGGCGGACCGACCACGGGAACGGGTAGCCGCGCCCCGGGCGTCCGAGGCCGACGGGTTCCGGCACCGGGACGTCGAGCAGCGGTGCGAGGTACGGCAGGACCCGCTGCTCCTTCTCGACCGCGGGGACGTAGCCCGCGGCGCTCGGCAGCCGCACCGACAGCGCGTCGCCGAGCCGGAACGTGCGGTTGTCCCAGCCCTGCGGATCGGCCTCCGTGACGGGCAGGTCCGCCCACGCGGGGAACTGCTCGGCGACGAGCCGCTCGACGAGCGCGGCGTCGATCACGGGCACCTCGGTGTGCGGCATGCCCCCATCGTCCCGTTCCGCGGGCCGACCGTCTAGGCTCCGGGCATGGCGACGACGTCCGAGCTGCTGACCGCGAACCTCCACGACGTGTTCGGGAACCGGGACCCCGTGTCCCGCCGCACCGCGATCGAGCAGTACTTCGCTCCGGACGTCGCGTTCGTCGACCCGGACGAGACCGTCACCGGGTGGGACGCCCTCGAGGCGAAGGCAGCGAGCCTCCTCGACGGCGCTCCCGGTGCCTTCCAGTTCGTCGAGGAGGGGCGCCGCTACGTCTCCGCGTCCCACGGGGCCCTCGCGTGGGGCTTCGGCCCGGTCGGGGATCCGCAGGTGCGCGGGATCGACGTGATCGAGGTGCGGGACGGCGTGATCGCGCGGTTGACGACGATCCTGGCGGAGGCGCAGGAGGCCTAGCGGGTCTGGCGCAGGCGGCCCTGGCTCACTTGACCTCTACAGCCCTTCCCGCACGCACAGAATTCCACGATTCGAGCCACGCTAGAACATCGACTCGGGGATGTTCCTCGACGTACGTCGCGAGCGCTCTGCGGTACCCGGCACTCGCCGAATAGGTGAGCACATCACGGCTCAGGTCGGCCTGCAGCTGCTTTATCAGCACGGGCATCGGGGCAGAGTTCGAACCTCCGATGCGTTGTGACGCCTGATAGCTGAACTCGGCGAGAAGGAGTCGAAGCAAAGGCTCGTCCCCGTTCGAATCCAGCGCGGAGGAGAGGAGGTTCCGCTCGGTTTCCGTCTCGACGAAGAAGTCGGTCTTGGCGTCCGGCGACTTCGTGTCGATTCTTCCGCCGTCAAATCGGTCGAGGCGCTCGATGACCATCCGCAGTGCGTCGTTTCGTCGCTGCTGACGCTGCCGTTCGGTTTCGAGCTCCCGTTCCTGCCTCCGCTGGCGGGCGGAGGTGATGTTCACGACAACCGCAATGCCGATCGTCGCAAGGAGTGACAGCACAGCGACCGAGAGGACGAGCCAGTCGAACGCACGGACGTCCGAGACGTGGTTGACCGCGTCCACGAGGCTGTCGTGAGTGCTCTGGATCGGAGGAGTCGGAACAGGAGTCACCGGACGAAGGTACAGATCGTTCCGTCCGAGCGAGAAGCAACACGCGAATGCGAGCAAAGATCGCTCTTCGGCGCGGCACCGCTACCGGGTCTGGCGCAGGCGGTCACGTTCTGCCGGCGGCAGGTGCTCGGTGGCCGTGGCGAGGGCGTCCCTGGTCAGGAACCGCCCCTGGCGTTCCAGGAACGCCACGAGCGCCGGCTCCGATGCGCGCTTCCCGACCTCGCGGAGGACCCACCCGAGCGCGGACTGCACGGTGTCCCCGCGCTCCCGGACCAGCCGGCCCACGACCCCGAGCGGCACCTCGGCGTCGCCCTGCTTCACGAACGCGAGCGTCGCCACCACCGCGATCCGCCGCACCCACGCGACGTCGGACTTGGCCATCGCGAACAGCGGCCCGGTCGAGCCGCCGACCATCGGCGCGCCGACGAGTTCCTCCGCCGCGATGTCGACGAGGTCTGTGCGGTCGATGCGCTCCGCCCGCGCGGCGCCGAGGTACTCCTCGGTCAGCTCGGGGTCCGGACGCTGCCGCATCGCCTGCACGAGGAGCACGACGGCGAGGAGCCGCGCGCCCGGGTCCTCGCTCCAGAGCAGGGCCGAGCGCTCCCCCTCGTCGAGGTCCGCGAACCCACGGGCCACACGACGGGCGGCCGCGACGTCCCCGGGTGTCCGGGCGAAGGCGGCGAGCACGTCCTCCGCCGTCTGGCGGCTCACCGGGTGCCCGCCGGGTCCTCGGCGGCGCCCTCGAGTCCACCGGGCCCGGGGATCGACGCCGCCCGCACGGTCCGGAGCCCCCGTCGCACGACGATCACGGCGACGACCACCAGGAACGCGGCGAACAACCACGTGGCGACGCGCGGGTCGACGGCCCTGGCGATGAGCGCACCGACCGGGGAGCAGATCGCCGCGGTGATCCCGACCGTGAGCCCGACGCGCAGGTCGACCGCGCCGTTCCGCAGGTTGGCAACCGTCCCGGACACCGCCGTCGGCACCATCGTCAGCAACGAGGTGCCCTTGGCGAGCAGGTCGCCGGCGCCGAGCGCGAGTTCCATGCCCGGCACGATCACGACGCCGCCGCCGACCCCGACCAGGCCGGAGAGCACCCCGGACAGCAGGCCGATGCCGAGCAGGACGAGGGCCTCGACCACGCCGAAGTGCACCGTGCCCTCGCGTGAGGGGGTGTTCGCGAACAGGGACACCAGCACCACGACGATGAAGCCGACGAAGACCCACGGCAGGACCCGGAGCGGGACCGCGCGGAGGAGCCGTGCGCCGATCGGCGCCCCGACGACGCTGCCGACCGCCAGGGTCAGCGCCGCGAGCCAGTGCACCTCGCCCTGCGCCGCGTAGGTGATCGCGCCGACGACGGCAGCGGGGGCGATCGCCACGAGGGAGCTCGCGGAGGCGCTGCGCTGGTCCACGTGCAGGAAGGCCATCAGCGCGGGGACGACGATCACGCCGCCGCCGACGCCGAACAGGCCGGAGAGGACCCCCGCGACGACGCCGATCGCCACGAGCACGAGGAGTCGGGCGCCGCGGGAGTTCATCCCGTCCAGGGTACGGCCGGCGTCAGCCGAACTGCGCGACGGCCGTCCGGATGGCTTCCGCGTGCAGGTAGATGTCGTCAAGCGCGTCGATGGGGTGCTTCGTCTCGACCTTGTTCTCGTCGAAGAGACCAAGGTACTTCTGCTTCTTGCCGTTGAACCAGAGGCGCGCGATGGGCTTGCGGTTGTTGTCGTCGAGCAGGACCGCGAAGTACGACTTTTGATCACGGTGCGCGATCCGGTCCGGCTTGACCTCGCTGCACGCGATCGCCTTCACGATCTGGTACCCCTCGAGTTCTTCCAGGGTCGTCTCGATCTCGGTGTCCCGATCGATGTCGTCCTGCGCGACAGGCTCGCTCGACACTGCTTCCTCAGACGCCTCAACGCTCACCGGAGCCGAGTACGAAGCCCCGAGCGCCGTCTTGAGACGGTCGTTCACCTGCTCGTTCAGGTACTGCTTCGATGCCTTGGCGACGAGGGCAGTGAACTGCACCTTCGCGTCCTGCGTGAACCGACCGTCGTACACGCGAGTGGTGAACAGGCGTACGAAGTCTTCTTCCGGTTCGCGGAACTGTGCCGCGATGGCACGCTTGATCGCGCCGACGTACTTCAGCTCCTCCGCAGCGCTGATCACGGAGTCGAGGTCGAAGACGTCCTTCGTGAGCTTGCGGAGTTCCGGCAGCAGGGTTTCGTCGATGTCGGCAAGATCGAGCACGAGGAAGGGGCGGTCGTCCATCTTGTTTGGGGCGTCGAGGTCCGTGTAGAAGTTGTAGACCTCGCCGTTCGTCAGGACGGCGATCCGAGCGTTCGTCACGGAGAAGTAGCGGAACAGCTGCGAAGCATGCTCGATCTTCAGCGGCTCCGTCGACTTCTTGCACTCGATGAGGATCTGCACCTCGCCGTCCCGCATGATCGCGTAGTCGACCTTCTCGCCGCGCTTCACGCCGACGTCTGCCGTGAACTCCGGAACCACCTCGAGCGGGTTGAACACGTCGTAGCCGAGGATCGTCGAGATGAACGGCATCACGAACGCGTTCTTGGTCGCCTCTTCGGTCTGGATCGCGTCCCGCTGGTTGTGCACCTTTGTCGCCAGCGCGGCCAGTCGCTCTTCGAACTCCACTGTTCTCCCTTGCTCGTTCCGACCGTAGTTGACCGCCCGTCAACATCAGTCACTCCCCGTCCCCCCAGTTCGTGGGCCGTGCCTCAATGTACTGCATGTGACGTTCTGGTCCGTGGGCGGTCTCGTTACCGTCGACGGCGACTGGCGGGGGCCGTCATCGGCCGATCCGCGAAGCTCATCGACAACACGCTCGCGGAACCGGCTCTCGTGCATGCCCTCGACGTGTCGCGCATCCGCCGAGAACAGCGGATCAACCCACGTCGAACGTCGATCAGGAAGCGTCCGCTGAGGAGCTCGAGCTCCATCCAACCGACGTCATCAACACGTACGGCCGGGCAGCGCACAACGGAAACCGCTCCGAACCACGGGATCCCGTGGTTCGGAGCGGTTTCCGTTGTGCGACGGCGGCTCGCACCGCGGGGCGCGCGCGGCGAGCGCGGCGCGCGCGGCGCGCGGCGCGCGCGGCGCGCGCGCCGGGCGCGCCCCCCGCGCTCAGCGGAAGTGCAGCAGCGTCAGGGGGTCCTTCAGCGTGCCGTTCACGCGGGTCTCGACGTGCACGTGGGGCCCCGTCGACTGCCCGGTGTTGCCCGACTTCGCGATCTCGGTCGACTTCGCCACGACCTGCCCCTTCTTCACCTCGATCTTGCTGAGGTGCGCCGTGAGCACCGTCGTCAGCCCGTACTTCACGACGACGTAGTTGCCGAACGTCGGGTTGTTCGCCACGGCCTCGGTGACCGTGCCGCTCCCCGACCCGTACACGGGCGTACCGGTCCCGACGCCCGCGTCGGCACCCTGGTGGTAGCGCGGCGTGTGCCCGGCGCCGCGGTCGTCGCCGTACTTGCCGGTGATCCGGGTGGACGCGACCGGCCAGAGGAGACCGGTGACGGCCCGCGTCGACCAGACCCTGGTGTCCTTGCTGCCGTACAGGACCACGTTCGCGTCGACCTGCACGAGCAGCTGGCCGCATCCGGCGGTGCTGGTCCTGGACGCCCAGAGCACCCGGTTGTCGGGCCCGTAGACCACCAGGTTCCCGTCCGTCTGCACCGCCGCCCACGCGCCGGGGTGCCCGTTCGTCCGCGTCGCCCACGCGGCCTTGCCGTTGACGTACTGCACCAGGTTGCCGTCCGCCTGCATCGTGAAGCGGCGGGCGGACCCCGCGTCGGAGCGCAGGACCGTGCCCGGCTTCAGGACGGTGCCGGAGACGACGCGGTCCTGGAAGTTCTGCATCTGCCAGATCGTGCGCTTCGTGGTGTCGCGCATCCGGAGCGATCCGTCGGGGAGCACGCCGAAGTCGTACCCGGCGTGGCCGCCGGTGCCCCACTTCGCGACGACCTTGGAGCCGGAGCGGACGGACAGCAGGCCGTCGGTCCCGATGACCGCGACGGCGTTCGGGTACTTCGCGGTGTTCGAGGCCCACAGGACGGCGTTCCCGACGCCGTACTCGACGAGGTTGCCGTCGCCCTGCATGACGAGTCGGAACTGGCCGTTCGACGACGTCATCGAGTCCCCGGGCTGCAGGGTCGTCCCCGCCCGGACGCTCGTCGAGACGACGGTCGCCGCCTGGGCGGGCACGGCGACGGCGACGGAGCCGGCGATGGCGATCGCGGCGGCGGTGACGACGGCGGCCAGTCTGGTCCTGGTCATGGTCATGGTGCTGCGCATGGTTCCCCTGTGTCGGCAGCTCTCCCTGACGAGCCGCGTGCGACCTGCCTGGTGCAGGCCGCCGAACGATGCTCACCGACGGGTGTCGGATCGACACAGCCCCAGTCGTGGGGGCTGGTCACCCGCTGCCCGATGTGCAGGACGCGTCACACACTCGAAACAAAATGTATACAAACGAGATCGCGGATCCGTGATTGTATGCAATCAACCCCGCTCCTGAGCGCGATCCCACAAGGAACGCCACAGCCCCACCAGCATCAGGATCCCCATGTCCCCGATCAGCCCCCGACGCCGCCGCACGCTCATCGCGCTGCCGGCCGTCGTCATCGCCGCGACCCTCGCCCTGACGGCGTGCGTCCCCGTCCAACGCTCGAAGGCCGGCGGCACCACCGCCGGCACGGTCACGACCGCCCCCATCGGCGACCAGCAGGTCCGAGAGGGCGGCGACCTCGTGATGGCGCTCTCCGCCGAGCCGGACCGCCTCGACCCCACGACGTCCTCGTCGCTCTACACCCGGTACGTCATGGAGACGATGTGCCAGAAGCTCTACGACATCGACGCGGAGGGCACGATCGTGCCGATGCTCGCGACGTCGCTGCCGATGGTGACGGACGGCGGGAAGACCGTGACGTTCCCGGTCCGCACCGGGGTCCGGTTCGCCGACGGCACCCCGTTCGACGCAGCAGCGGTGGTCACGACGCTCGAGCGGAACCTGACCAAGGCCGACTCCAGCCGGAAGAGCGAGATGGGCCCGGTGACGGACGTCAGCGCGGTCGACGACCACACGGTCCGGCTCCGGTACGCCACACCGTTCGCCCCGATCACCGCGGCGCTCGCGGACCGCGCGGGCATGGTGATGTCGCCGGCGGCACTCGCGGACGAGGGCGACGACTTCGGGGACGCCCCCGTGTGCGTCGGCCCGTACAAGTTCGTCGAGCGCGTCCCGCAGACCTCGATCACGGTCGAGAAGGACCCGGAGTACTACGACCCCTCCTCCGCGCACTTCGACACGATCACGTACCGGATCATCACCGACGCCAGCATCCGTGCCGCGAACCTGAAGTCCGGCGACGTGCAGGTGGCGGACACGATCTCGACGCAGGACGTCGACGACCTGCGGACGCGGAAGGACCTGACCGTCCTGCGCACCGGGTCGCTCGGGTACCAGGGCATCACGGTGAACATCGGCAACCAGGACGGCGTCGGCACCGACCCGAAGCAGATCGACACGCCGCTCGCGAAGCGCGCCGACGTCCGCCGGGCCCTCTCGATGTCGATCAACCGCGCCGAGCTCGTGCAGAGCGTCTTCCACGGCTGGTCCGACGTCGCGTGCTCCCCGGTGCCGAACACGAGCGTCTTCGCGAGCGACGCCAGCAAGGCCTGCCCGGCGTACGACCCGGAGCAGGCGAAGCAGATCCTCGCGAAGGCCGGCGTGCAGCAACCGTTCCCGATCGAGATGGAGGTGACGAACACCCCCGACACCGTCCGGTTCGCCCAGGCCCTGCAGTCGCAGGCCCGCGCCGGCGGGTTCGCGATCACCATCACCCCGGTCGAGTACACGACGCTGCTCGACGACCAGACGCGCGGTGACTTCCAGGCGCTCCAGCTCGGCTGGTCCGGCCGCGTCGACCCGCACGGCAACATCGGCGGGTTCCTCGGCACCGGCGGCGGCAACAACTACGCGGGCTACAGCAACCCCGAGGTCGACGACCTGATCACCCGGGCGTCGCAGGCCACGGACGAGCAGGAGCGCGCCGACCTGTACGGCCAGATGACCACCATCGTCCAGCGCGACGACCCGGTCATCTACCTCTACCGGACCCGGAGCATCACCGGCGTCCGGAACGACATCGCGGGCGTCTCGACGTACGCGGACGGCGTGGTCCGGCTCAGCCAGGCCGCATTCGTGGAAGGCACGAGCAAGTGATCCGCTACGTCACGACGCGCATCTGGCAGTCGGCGATCACCCTCGTGCTCGCGTCGATCGTCGTGTTCGTCGGTGTCCGGCAGCTCCCCGGCGACCCGGCCCTGGCCCTGGCGGGTGAGGAAGCGAGCCCCGCCCGGCTCGCGGCCGTCCGGCAGCAGCTCGGCCTCGACGACTCGATCCTGGTGCAGTACTGGCGGTTCCTGGTGAACGCGCTGCACGGCGACTTCGGCCGCTCGACCCGCACCGGCACGCCGGTGACCGACCTGATCGGGTCGACGCTGCCGGTCACCCTGTGGCTCGCGCTCTACGCCATCGTCGTCGCGGTCCTGGTCGGCGTCGCCCTGGGCACCCTCGCCGAACGGTACCGCGGCCGCTGGCCCGAGTGGATGGCGAACGCCGCGGCACTCGTGGGGCTCTCCGTGCCGAACTTCTGGCTCGGGATCCTGGCGATCGTCTGGCTCGCCGCCGGCCTCGGGTGGTTCCCGGCGTCCGGGTACGTCTCGATGACGGCGAACCCGATCAGCGCGCTCTACCACCTGACCCTGCCCGCACTGATCCTCGGGACCTCCCTGGCGGCCGTGATCATGCGGCAGACCCGGGCGTCGATGATCGAGACGATGAAGACCGACTTCGTCCGGACCGCCCGCGCGAAGGGCCTCGGCCGCGGCCGTGTCCTGTTCCGGTACGGCCTGCGGAACTCGATGATCGTCGTCGTCACGATCGTCGGGCTGCAGCTCGGCGGTCTGATCTCAGGCGCGGTCGTCACCGAGCGGATCTTCGCGTTGCCCGGCTTCGGCAAGCTGACGCTCGACTCGGTGTTCACCCGTGACTACCCCGTGATCCAGGCCGTCGTGCTCGTCATCACCGTCGGGTACGTCGTGATCAACCTGGCCGTGGACGTCCTGTACTCGGTCATCAACCCGAAGATCCGCGTGGGAGGCTCCCGATGACCGCCGTGACGACGAACTTCGACCTCGGCTCCAGCCGTGGCCGCGTCTGGAAGCAGGTCCGGGCGAACCGGCTCGGCCTGACCGGCGGCGTCATGCTGGCGATCGTGGTGCTCGCCGCGCTCACGGCACCGCTCGTGGCGCCGCACGACCCCACCGAGACGCACTTCGACCTGCCGTTCCAGGTCCCCTTCACGGTCGGCTTCGGCCTGGGTACCGACGACCTCGGCCGCGACATCCTGTCCCGCACGCTGTACGGCGTCCAGGTGTCGCTCGTGGTCGGCGCGCTCTCGGTGCTCGTCGCCGTGGTGGTCGGCACCCCGCTCGGGCTGCTCGCCGGGTACTGGCGGTGGCTGGACGCGATCATCTCCCGGCTGACCGACGTCGCCCTGGCGTTCCCGTTCCTCATCATCGCCGTCGGGCTCGCCGCGATCAGCGGTCCGAGCCTGACCAACGCGGTGATCGCGATCGGGGTCTCGCACGTTCCCGCCATGATCCGCATCGTCCGCGGCGAGACCCTGCGGATCACGAGCGCGGACTTCGTCACCAGCGCGAGGACGCTCGACGCCGGCGGCGCCCGCATCATCGCGCAGCACGTCCTGCCGAACTGCGTCTCCGCGATCATCGTGCAGGCGACGGTGATCATGCCCGTCGCGGTGATCGGTGAAGCGCTCCTGTCGTTCCTCGGCCTGGGCATCCAGCCGCCGACACCGAGTCTCGGCATCATGCTCTCGGACGCGCAGCAGTACCTCGGCCAGGCACCGTGGGCCGCCGTCGTGCCCGGCATCGCCATCGCCGTGATCTGCCTCGGCTTCAACCTCTTCGGGGACGCGCTCCGCGACGCCCTCGACCCGACCGCATCCGACCGGAAGTGACCGCATGAGCACCAACCCCGCGTTCGTCGCCCCGAGCGCCGACACGACCCGCCCCGACCTCGCGGGCACCTTCGGGATGGCCGCGTCGACGCACTGGCTCGCCACCTCCACCGCCCAGGCCGTCCTGGAGCGCGGCGGCAACGCGTTCGACGCCGCCGTCGCGGGCGCGTTCGTCCTGCACGTCGTCGAACCGCACCTCAACGGCCCCGGCGGCGACATGACCGCCGTCTTCGCCACCGCCACGGACCGGGTCCCGACCGTCCTGTCCGGCCAGGGGCCGGCCCCGGCCGGGGCGACGCCGTCGCACTTCCGTGCGGAGGGCCTGGACCTGGTGCCAGGAGCCGGAGCGCTCGCCGCCGCCGTCCCCGGTGCCGTCGACGCCTGGCTCCTCCTGCTCCGCGACCACGGGACGTGGGAACTCGGCGACGTCCTGGCCTACGCCGTCGGCTACGCGCGCGACGGTCACCCCGTCGCACCGCGCGTGGCCGCGACGATCGCGACGGTCCAGGGACTGTTCCGGGACCACTGGCCGTCCTCCGCGGACCGGTGGCTGCCGGGAGGCTCGGTGCCGGTCCCAGGGGACGTCATCCGCAACGAGACGTGGGCGGCGGTGCTCGACCGCCTCGTCGACGCCGGCTCCGGTCCCGACGGGGCCGGTGCCGACGGCGAGGCCGACGGCCGCGCCCGACGCATCGACGCCGCCCGGGACGCCTGGGCGACGGGCTTCGTCGCCGAGGCGATCGACCGCTTCGTCCGGACGCCGCACCGTCACGCCTCCGGCACCGACCACGCCGGGGTCATCCGCGCCGACGACCTGGCCGCGTTCCGGGCGTCGTACGAACCGGCGACGACCGCCGAGTTCCGCGGCCGCACGATCGCGAAGACCGGGCCGTGGGGCCAGGGGCCGGCGCTGCTGCAGACCCTGCGGCTGCTCGAGCCGCTCGACGACGCCCTGCTCGACCCGTCGACCGTCGCGGGCGCGCACACGATCGTCGAGGCGCAGAAGCTCGCGCTCGCCGACCGCGAGGCCTACTACGGCGACGGCGACGTGCCGATGGACGAGCTGCTCGCAGACGCCTACACGGACGCCAGGCGCACGCTCATCGGCGAGCGCGCCTCGCACGAGTTCCGACCGGGAGCGGTCTCCACGGCGGCCGGCGAGCTCCCGCCACTCCGCGAGACGTACACGCCCCACGGGGAGCCGGTCGCCGGGGTCGGCGAACCGACGGTGCCGGGAGCCCGTGGCGACGCGGTCGCCGCGCCCGCCGAGGACGCCGCCGTGCACGAGGACCGTGGCGAGCCGATCGTGATGGAGACCGGCGAGACCCGTGGCGACACGTGCCACATCGACGTCGTCGACCGCTGGGGGAACATCATCAGCGCGACCCCGTCCGGCGGCTGGCTGCAGTCCTCGCCGACGATCCCCGAGCTCGGCTTCTGCCTCGGTACCCGCATGCAGATGACCTGGCTCGAGGAGGGCACCGCGTCGACGCTCCGGCCGGGCGAACGCCCCCGGACGACGCTCACCCCGACGCTCGTCCTCAGGGACGGCGAACCGGTGGTGGCACTCGGGTCCCCCGGCGGCGACCAGCAGGACCAGTGGCAGCTGCTGTTCCTGCTCCGCACGATCGTCGGCGGGTACTCCCCGCAGCAGGCGATCGACGCCCCCGCGCTGCACACCACGTCCTTCCCGGGGTCGTTCTGGCCCCGCACCTGGACACCGGGCGGCGTCGTCGTCGAGGACCGGCTCGGTGACGACGTGATCGCCGGGCTCGAGGAGCGCGGCCACGTCGTCACCCGCGCGGGCGACTGGGCGCTCGGTCGCCTGTCGTGCGTCACCCGCGACCCCGCGACCGGCGTGCTCGGTGCCGCCGCCAACCCGAGAGGAGCACAGGGACATGCCACAGGACGCTGACCACACCACCCCGCTGCTGTCCGTCCGCGACCTGCGTGTCGCCTTCGGTGGCCGTGAGGTCCTGCACGGCGTGGACCTCGACGTCCGGCGCGGGGAGCGCGTCGCGATCGTCGGGCAGTCCGGCTCCGGCAAGTCGACGCTCATCGCGGCGGTGCTCCGGCTGCTCCCCGGAGCCGGCGCGATCACCGGCGGGACGATCCGGCTCGGCGACCTCGACGTCGGGAACGCCGACGAGGCCGCCATGCGCCGGGTCCGCGGCGGCCGCATCGGGCTCGTCCCGCAGGACCCGTCGACGAACCTCAACCCCGCGATGCGGGTCGGCGCGCAGATCGCCGACACGCTCCGCGCCGGCGGGCTGCGCGGCCGCGCGGCGATCCGACAGCGGGTCGTCGCCCTGATGACGGAGGCCGGGATCCCCGAGGCGGAGCGCCGGGCGGACCAGTACCCGCACGAGTTCTCCGGCGGGATGCGGCAGCGCATCCTCATCGCGATCGCCCTGGCCCGGCAGCCCGAACTCCTCATCGCGGACGAGCCGACCAGCGCGCTCGACGTCACGGTCCAGCGGCAGATCCTCGACCACCTGCAGACGCTCGTCGACCAGCACGGCACCACCCTGCTGTTCGTCACGCACGACCTCGGGGTCGCCGCGGACCGGACCGACCGCGTGATCGTGATGCTCGACGGCGAGATCGTCGAGCAGGGTGCGCCGGAGGCGATCCTCCGCGACCCGCAGCACGAGTACACGAAGCGGCTCATCGCCGCAGCACCCGCGCTCTCCGGCCTGCCCCCGGAGCCGACCGACCCGGGCGAGCCGATCCTCGTCGTGACCGACCTGGTCAAGGAGTACCGGCTGCGCGGGCGCGGCGCCGGGACGCTCCGCGCCTCCGACGGCGTCTCGTTCGCGGTCCGGCGCGGCACCACGACCGCCGTGGTCGGCGAGTCCGGCTCCGGCAAGACGACGGTCGCGCGGATCCTGCTCGGGCTCGAGGCGCCGACATCCGGCACCGCGCTGGTGGACGGCCGCTCGATCGGCACGGCACGCGGCGCCGAGCGGCGTGCGATCCGCCGCCGGGTGCAGCCGGTGTTCCAGGACCCCTACGGCTCGCTCGACCCGACCTCGACGATCGAGCGGATCATCGACGAGCCGCTGCGGGTGTTCGGGATCGGCGACCGGGCGGCACGCACCGAGCGGGTGGCGACGCTGCTCGACCAGGTCGCGCTGCCCCGGTCCGCCGCGCAGCTCCGGCCGAACGAGCTCTCCGGCGGCCAGCGGCAGCGTGTCGCGATCGCCAGGGCGCTGGCGCTCGAACCCGAGGTGCTCATCCTCGACGAGGCGGTGTCAGCACTCGACGTCCTCGTGCAGGAGCAGATCCTCGCCCTGCTCGACGACCTGCAGGACCGGCTCGGGCTGAGCTACCTGTTCATCACCCACGACCTGGGTGTGGTCCGCCGGATCGCCGACGACGTCGTGGTGATGCGTCGGGGCCGGGTCGTCGAGCGCGGGTCGGTGGCCGAGGTCTTCGACGCACCGCAGGAGCAGTACACGCGTGACCTGCTCGACGCGATCCCCGGCCGGGCACTCGCGGAGCAGACCGCGTGAGCCCAGGCCCGCGCGTGAGACGCTGGTGCACGTGCTGAACGGTGC
The DNA here is from genome assembly GCF_044746585.1 of Curtobacterium sp. NPDC090223. Lineage (NCBI taxonomy): Bacteria > Bacillati > Actinomycetota > Actinomycetes > Micrococcales > Microbacteriaceae > Curtobacterium > Curtobacterium sp. NPDC090223. The sequence continues at coordinate 406,523 of NZ_JBIVCN010000002.1, forward strand.
CGGAGTCCTCGACGCGATCCGCCGCGACATCGTGGCGGGTGCGCTGACACCGGGCACCCGGGTGACGGAGGCCTTCCTCGCGGAGCGCTACGGCGTCTCCCGGGTCCCGGTGCGCGAGGCGCTCCGCGGCCTCGAGGGCGAGGGCTTCGTCGTGTCGCGGCCGAACGCGGGCTCCCGGATCGCGGAGATCCCGTTCGACGAGGCCGACGACCTCTTCGCCGTCCGCGAGTCGCTCGAGATCGCCACCGCTCGCCGTGCGGCCGCGCGTGCCCGCACGCTGTTCGACGGCGACGCCCCGCCGGAGGACTGGTGGCGGGTCCGCCGGGAGCTCGGCGTGGTGCTCGACGAGGGCGACGCCGCCGTGGAGCGCGACGAGCTCGGCCTGCTCGTCGGGCTCAACGACCGCTTCCACTTCCTGGTCGCGGAGCTGTCCGGCAGTGCCACGCTCGCGACGCTGCTCCGCCAGCTCTCCCGGAAGATCGAGTGGCTCTACGCGATGGACACCTCGTCCCGCGGGAAGCGCCTGTGGCCGGAGCACCGCCGGATCCTCGGGGCGATCGACGCCGGGGACGCCGAGGCCGCTGCGGAGCGGATGGGCTGGCACGTCCGCGAGAGCCGGATCGGCTACGTCGCCCGGTCCTCGCCCGACCGTGCGGCCGAGCTCCGCGCACTCGGCCCGGCGGTCTGACCCGGCTCAGGCCTGTGCAGCACGCCGGAACCGGGAGGGCGGCGCACCGAACGCCTTCGTGAACGCGGCGGTGAACGCCGCCGGTGAGGCGTACCCGAGTCGGCCGGCGACCTCCGTCACGGTCGCGTCGCGGAGCGCCGGGAGGCTCGCCAACAGCCGGGCGCGTGTGCGCCACGCCGCCGGTCCCATGCCGAGCGCCACACGGAACCGCCGGTCGAGGGTGCGCTCGCTGACCACGGCGCTGCGCGCCCAGTCCGCGTTCGTCACGTGGACGTCCGGGTCCGCCAGGTACGCGCGGCAGAGGTCACGGAGCACACCGGCTGCCGGCAGCGCCACGGTGAGCGGGAGGGGTACGACGCGCTGCAGCTCCTGCAGCGCGAGCCGGAGGACGGCGCCGTCGCGGCCCTGCTCGTCGTACCCGAGCGGCAGGTCGAACGCGGCACGCAGGAGTTCCCGGAGGAGCGGGCCGACCTCCACCACCGTGCAGGCGGTGGGCCACCACGGCACGGCGTCCGGCTCGACGTAGAGGCTCCACGTCGTGACGTCGAGCATCCGGACCTGGTGCTCGACGCCCGGCGGGATGAGCACGGCCCGGTCGGTGGGCACGGTCCACGAGCCCTCGTCCGTCTCGACGAGCATCACACCGCTGGCCCCGTACAGCACCTGGGCGCGACGGTGCGCGTGCCGTGCGAGCAGGAAGTCCGGCGGGTACTCGGTCCCGATCGGCAGCACGTCGCGAGCGAGGTGGTCGTGGTCCTCGACCCGGACGTTGCGCACGGAGTGAGGCTACCGCTCGAAGGTTCCGGGCGCAGCATCGATTGCTCGCCGTACCCGTGACGGGTGGACTGGACCCATGACGTTCCTCGTGCTCGCACTCATCGGTCTGCTCGTCGGCCTCACCACGGTGCTGTTCGGCTTCGGCGGCGGCTTCGTGACGGTGCCGATCGTCGCGGTGGCGGACGCCTCCATGGGCGGGGACGCGGTCCGGGTCGCGACGGCCACCTCGGCGCTCGTGATGCTCGTCAACGCCGCGGTCGCGACGGCGTCCACGCGACGGGACGTGCTCGGGCGGCTCCGCGGTCGGGCCGGGCTCTTCGTGCTGCTCGTCGTGGGCGGGGCGCTCGGGGCGGAGGCGGCCCGGTTCGCTCCGGACGGCCTGATCCGGTGGGGCTTCGTGGTCTACGTCGGCGCGACCGTCGTCGACCTGCTGGTCCGCCCGGGGTTCCTGCGGAGCGACACCCGCCCGGTCGTCCCGCGGAGCGACACCCGCCCGACGCGACAGGCGCCGGACGGGGCCGGCGTGCGGACCGTGCTGGGCCTCCCGATCGGCGCGGTCGCGGCGTTCCTCGGTGTCGGCGGCAGCGTGATGACGGTCCCGGTGATGCGGCGGGCCGGGGCGTCGATGCCGGTGGCGACCGCCCTGGCGAACCCGCTGACACTGGCGATCGCGGCACCAGCGGTCCTGGTGACACTGCTCGCCCACGGGACGGTCCCGGCTGCGCCGGGGCTCGTCGGCGCGGTCGACGTGCTCGCGGCCGCCGCGCTCCTGATCGGCGCCATGCCGGTGATCGTGGTGCTGCGGCGACGCCCGCCGCGCATCCCGGAGGCCGTGCACGCGTGGGGGTACGTGCTGCTCCTGGGCGCGGCGGGCGTCGCGGTCGCCGTGGGGTGAGCTCAGGCGGAGGGGACGACCACCGCGCGACCGGAGAGCTCCCCGGCCTCGAGCTTGCGGTACGCCTCGAGTGCGTCGTCGAGCGAGTAGCGCTCGATGTCCGGCACGATCTGTCCCGCGCGGTACATCGCGACCACCTCGTGCAGGTCCGCGATCGTGCCCCAGTACGTGTTCGTGATGGTCGACTCGTACGGCGTCGCGAAGAAGTTCCACTCGGTGGTGCCGCCCGCGATGCCGACCACGGTGAAGCGCCCGCCGACGGCCATCGACGCCTGCGCCGCCTTGATGGTCGGCGTCGCACCGACGAAGTCGAACGCCGCGTCGACGCCCTTGCCGCCCGTGATCTCGCGGATCGCCGCGACCTGGTCCGGGCCGCCGGGGACCGTGATCGCGCCGCGCTCGGCGGCACGGGCCATCGCGTCCTCCTTCATGTCCGTCGCGATGACCGTCGCACCGGTGAGGGCGGTGAGGATCTGCACGGCGATCTGGCCGAGCCCGCCGAGACCGACGACGAGCGCGTACCGGCCGCCGCCCGCCAGGTTCGGCAGGGCGTTCTTGATGGCGTGGTACGGCGTGAGCGCGGCGTCGCTGAGCGGTGCAGCGGCGATCGGGTCGGCGTCCCCGAGCGGCACGAGGTTGCGGGCGGGGACCGTGACGTACTCGGCCATGCCGCCGTCGCGACCGAGGCCGATGCCCATGTACGGGTTCGTCGCGGCGTTCTCGCAGTAGGTGTCCTGCCCCTTCGAGCAGAAGCTGCAGTGCCCGCAGCCGACCGGGCCGTAGACCAGGTAGGCGTCGCCCTCGGTGAGCCCGGTGACGCCGTCACCCACGGCCTCGACCCAGCCGGAGTTCTCGTGCCCGAGGGTGAAGGACGGGTTCTGCGCACCCGGCTGGCCGGCCTGGAACTCGCGGTACACGGCGACGTCCGAGTGGCAGGCGCCGGCTCCGGCGACCTTGAGGAGCACCTCCCCCGGGCCGGGCGTGGGCTTGGGGACGTCCTGCAGGGACGGGAACGTCTGGAACTGTTCGAACACGACGGCGCGCATGGCTGCCTCTCCTCCGGTGACGGGTGCTGACGGGGTCTGAACGACCTGTCGGGGCGTCGTGGTGGGGCGCGCGGCGTCGCGATCGGATCGTCTCGATCCGGGAAGTAAGACTACACCTGTTGCCTAGGTGGACGGGAGCTGCGAGCTCGGCCGGTACGCGTCCCACAGGCTCGGGTCGAACCGGGAGCCGCGCGGTCGGGGGCGACCGCAGACCATCACGGACACGACGAGCCACCCGAGCGGCCCGGTGAGCGCGAGCAGCAGGATCCACCCGCCGCTGCGGTCCCGGTCGTGCAGGCGCCGCACGAGCAGCGACCACCGCGGGATCGCGGTGACCGCGAGCCCGAGCAGCACGACGACGTCCCACGGGTTCGGGGCGACCCGTGCTCCCTCGCCGTAGCCGAACTCGCCCCCGTGCGCCGGGTCGCCGATCAGCGAGAAGTGCACGGACGGCGACGGCACGATCCCGAAGGGGTCGGCGTGGGCGTCCCACCGCCACGGGGTCCCCGTCCAGACCGGGAGCCCCACGAACACCGCGACGAGGAGCAGCTCGATCACCATCGGCCAGAAGAACTCGGAGCGACTCGCCCGTCCGTGGAACCGCCAGCCCTGCGTCCAGAACCGGGCCCAGGCGACGAGCGGTCCGGCGTCGCGGACCGGCCCCGGCGCGCGCACGCGGGCACGGAACGTCGTTGCTTCCCCCATGGTCCGACCCTACCGATACTGCGTCTTCGCCGAGAGCGGGTTGCGAGAACGCGCGTTCTCCGATTGACTCGGACACGTCGGCCCGACCCGTGGCCGACCCCCCACACGAAAGGAGCGGCCATGCCCACGCGCACCGCACGCACTGCTTGGAACGGCGGCCTCAACGACGGCTCCGGCCAGGTCGAACTCTCCAGCTCGAAGGTCGGCACGTACGACGTCTCCTTCCCGAAGCGCGCCGCCGAGGACGCCGGTGGCACCACCAGCCCCGAGGAGCTCATCGCCGCAGCGCACTCCGCCTGCTACGCGATGCAGTTCTCCGCGGTCCTGGGCGAGGCCGGTGGCACCGTCGAGGCGCTCGACGTGAAGGCGGACGTCTCGCTCGGCCCGGACAGCGCCGGCGGCTTCAAGCTCACCGGCATCGCCCTCACCGTGCACGGTGAGGTCTCCGGCATCGACGAGGCGACGTTCCTCAAGGCCGCCGAGGACGCGAAGGCGACCTGCCCGGTCAGCAAGGCCCTCACCGGGGTCGAGATCACGCTCGACGCGACGTTCGAGCAGTAGCGGGTCGCGTCCGCGACGCGACGACACGTCGGACGGGAGGCCCGGTTCCAGCTGGCACCGGGCCTCCCGTCCGTCGGTCGGTACGCTGGCGGACATGACGGCCGGACCGCCCCGCACCTGGACGCACGTGGCCCTGTGGGCCGGCCTGCTCGCGCTGGTCGTCGGCGCGGTCGTCGCCGCGACCGCGCCGTCGGCGTCGGCGTCCTTCGGATGGTTCCTGGGAGCGCCGTCGTCCGACTACGCGTTCGTCGCAGGATCGACGAACTGGCACTTCTGGACCGGCGTCGGCATCGCCGTCCTCGGCGCCGTCGTCGCCGCGTTCGCGGTGGGGCGACTCAGCGTCCGCCGGGCCCGCTGAGCCGGGCGTCGGCGGCCGCCATGGCAGCGCGCATCGACTCGGCGTCGCCCGCCGGCCAGCCACCGGAACTCGCCAGCGGGAGCTCGGTCATGAACCGGCGGAGGTGCTCGGGGTAGGCGCGAGCCACCCGGTCCGGGTCGTCGCGGACGGTCCGGTAGAGGTCGGGACCGTCGGCGTAGAACAGGTCGGCGACGACGAGCCGGCCGTCCCGCCCCCGCATCACGTTCGCCGGGTTGTCGTCGAGCGGCCCCCACCAGGGCTGCTCGGCCGCTCCGAGGGCGTGCACGGACGCGATGTGGGCGGCGAGCACGGCGACGTCGGGCGCCCCCGCCGCGATGGAACGGTGGAACGCGGCTGCCTCGGGCTCCGGCACCGGCTCCAGGTACTCCATCAGCGTGAGGTCACCGCCACCCGCGAGCACCCGGTGGCCGAGCAGACCGGGCACCTGCCCGGTCGACGACGCCCGTCGGTAGAGCGCCGCGGAGTACGGCGCGGCCGGGTCGAACGGACTGATCCGGGCGACGGTACGACCCCCCGGCGAGCGCAGCGCCCACGCCCAGTCCCCCGTCCCGCAGTGCGTCCACCCGGCGGCACGGAGGAGTGCGTCGACGTCGTGGTGCGTCGCGTCGACCGGCAGGTCGTCGACGACGGCGATGTCCGGGTCAGGTGCGGATGGCGACATGCGCCCCAGGCTAGGCGACGCGTTCAGCGCGCACCCGGACTCGGCCCGGGGCGGCAGGCACAATGGGCTGATGGCCGACCCGCTCCACCCTGGATCCCGGACGGGCCGTCCCCCTCGTCCCCCGCACCGTGCTCGGGCCCGCAGCGTCGCGCAGCACGACCTCCGGGACATCAGGGCCCGCCTGCGCGGGACGATCTACGAGCACGTGGAACCCGACCGAGCGACCGCGGCGCAGTACACCGCCGCGCAGATCGTCGACTTCTGCCTGGACCTGGCCGAGGTGATGCTCGCCTCGGGCGCGGACACCCGCAGCGTCGAGATCGCCCTGGTCGCGGTGGCCACGAAGTGGAACCTCGCCCCGCTGGAGCTCGACTTCACGGGGAGCTCGGTGACGATCCAGTACGCACCGTCGGACGCCCCGATGCTCGTCAAGATGCGCACCGTGCGCTCGGACGGCTCGGACCTGAACCGCCTGGCGTGGGCGAACCAGATCGTCGACGACGTCATCCACGACGAGCGCGACATGACCTCCGCCGTGAGCGCGCTGGTCGCGGTGCTCCGGATGCCCTCCCGGTGGCCGACCTGGACGGCCGACGTCGGCCTGTCCATCCTGGGCACGTCGATCGCGATGCAGGCCGGCGGCGGCTGGCGCGCGGGTGTCGGCGCGTTCGTGCTGATGCTCGGGATCATCGTCTCCGGGCGGTGGCTCACCGGGCGCGGGTACCCGCAGTTCTTCGTGTCGGGTGCGCAGGGCGCGGTGGCGTCCGCGCTCGGCACGCTCGCGATCGGCACCGGGATCCTGCACCCCGCCGGCGCTGCCACCATGGTCGCCGCGCTCGTGGTCCTGCTCCTGCCGCACCCGTCGCTCGTGACCTGGGCGCAGGACGCGATCTCCGGGTTCCGGGCGATGGCCGTCGCCCGGGCGTTCTACATCGGGTTGATCATCGCCGCGATCGTCGTCGGGGTGCCGGCCGGGATCGCGCTGACGAAGTGGCTCCACCTCGAGGTGGACCCGTCCGGCATCGTGACGCAGACGCTGCCGCTCTGGGCGTCGCTGGCGCTGACGGTCGTCTCCGCGGGGGCGAACTGCTTCGTGCAGCAGGCGAGCGCCCGGGTCATCCCGGTGGCGGTGGTGTTCTCGGTCGCCGCGGGCGCAGCGCTCTGGGGCCTCCGGCAGCTCGGGTTCCCACTGCTCGGTGCGACGTTCGTCGCCGCGGTGCTGCTCGGTGTCCTGTCGACCTACGCGGCCGTGCGGATGCGGACCGCGGTGGCCGCGATCGCGGTGCCGGCGTTCTGCGGTGCCCTGCTGCCCGGTGTCGCGGTGTCGAACGCGCTGCTCAACTTCATGTCCGGGACCTCGAGCGCGGCACTCGACTTCGTCGCGGCGGTGTCCGTGGCGCTGGCGATCGGCGCGGGGCTCGTGCTCGGCGGGCTCTTCGCGACGCCGAGTGCACGTCGTGCGCTCCGTCGGTCGCGCCGGGTGGTGGTGCACTCGGTGCACAACGACACCACGGCGATCCGGGTCATCCGCGACACCGGGTACGACCCGGGCAACGGGACGGTGCCGCGGCTCCCCCGCACGCCCTGAGCGGTCGGCGGCGACGCCAGCCTGACGCGGTCTAGATGTCCCAGCCGTCGTCGGACCACGTGGACAGGCGACGTGCGGCCTGCGGCTCGTACCGCTCCATCCAGCCGCGCTCGAGCCGTGCGACGGCACGGTCGAACGCCGGCACCAGGTCGAGGTCCGACCGCAGCAGCGCCTGGAGCTGCAGCCCCTCGTACAGCGCGATGAGCTGCTCGGCACCGCGCCGGGGCTCCATCGTGTGCGGCGCCCGCCCCACGGCGATGTCGTGCTCGAGTCCGCGCTTGATCTGCGAGAAGAAGAGCTGGTAGCGGGACCGGAGGTACGACGACATCGGGTGCGCGGGGTTCCCGGAGACCGAGAGCAGCGCGACCAGGAGCCGCATCAGCGCGGGGTCCTCGGCGTTCGAGGCGACGATCGCGCGGAGGAGCTGCACGGTGCTGCCGTTGCCGACCACCCGCGTGACCTCGTCCATCCGCCCGCCGTTCCAGCGGTCGAGCGCGGCGAGCACGAGGCCGTCCCACGACGGGAAGTGCTGGCGGAGCTCGTCGACGGAGATGTCCAGGCGTTCGGCGACGGCCTCGGGCCTGGCTTCGTGGAACGGCACGTCGTGCAGCAGGTCGACGGTCGCATCGACGATCGTGATCCGCAGGTGCAGGGTCGCTGCCGCTGCCGCTGCCGCCGCGGTGTCCGCGCTGGTGTCCTCGAGCATCATGCCCTCCGTCTGCGGACGTCCTGTCCGCAGGTTCATCCAAACGTGTCGAGGGGCGGAACAGAATCCCCGGTCCGGGTGTCGGCATGTTGGGGGACACGAGCGCACACCACGGGTTCCTGGCGTGTTCCCGGCATCGTGTGTGACGATGCCGCGATGACCCCGAACGACCCCACTGCGCAGGGCCTGGCGACCATGGCGTCCGCCGGCTTCGAGTTCGGCGGCGACCCCGACCAGGTCGCGCACGACGTCCGCGCGATGTGGGAGCAACTCGGCCGGCCGCAGGGTGCGTTCGACGCCGCCGCACAGGCCATCGCCGTGCTGCCGCAGCGCCCGGAGGTCCCGATCGCCGACCAGGCCCGACGCCGCGAACTCGAGCGCGCCTTCGGCATCAACCCCGTCGAGGTCGAGCTGGCCGCGGCGCTGTCCGCCCGCGAGCTCCTCGAACGCATGGCCCGGAGCTGCTCCGTCGGCTGACGACCCCATCGCGCGGTGGTGCGGTTCGCCGCCGCACAACGGAAAACACCTCGCACCACGGAAGTCCGTGGTGCGAGGTGTTTTCGGTTGTGCGACGGCGCGCAGCGCGCGCTGCGCGGCCGAACGGCAGCGCTACGGCGTCGGCATGCCGCCGTCGACGTGCAGCGTCTCGCCGACCACGTACGACGACTCGCCGCTGGCCAGGAACACGTACGCCGGCGCGAGCTCGGCCGGCTGGCCCCAGCGGCCCAGGTAGGTCTGCTCGCCCGCGGACGGCAGCGCCTCCGGCGGCTGGCCACCGGCCGGCTGCAGCGGGGTCCAGATCGGCCCCGGCGCGACGGCGTTGACGCGGATGCCCTTCGGTGCGAGCTGCGCCGCCAGGCCCTTCGCCAGGTTGTTCACGGTCGCCTTGGTCGCCGCGTAGTGCACCAGGTGCGGCGACGGCGCGTACGCCTGGATCGAGGTCGTGTTGATGATCGTCGAGCCCGGCTGCAGGTGCGGCACCGCGGCCTTGGTGATCCGGAACGTCGCGTAGGCGTTCGTCTTGAAGGTCTCGTCGAACTCCTCGTCGGAGATGTCCACGATCGAGGAGACGTTCTGCTGCTTGCCCGCGTTGTTCACGAGGATGTCGAGCCCGCCGAGCTCGCGGACGGCGGTCGCGACGAGCTCCTCGCAGAACTCGAGCGAGGTGATGTCGCCGGGGATCGCCACTGCCTTGCGCCCGGCCGCCTCGATGAGCGAGACGATCCGGTCGGCGTCCTCCTGCTCCTCGGGCAGGTAGCCGATCGCGACGTCGGCGCCCTCGCGGGCGTAGGCGATCGCGACGGCCGCGCCGATGCCGGAGTCGCCGCCCGTGACGAGCGCCTTCCGGCCGGTCAGGCGTCCGGAGCCGCGGTAGGTGTCCTCACCGTGGTCGGCAGGCACGTTCTCCGCCATCTCCGCGTCCGTCCCAGCGCCCCCGAGGTACTGCTCGTCGGGCTTCTTGTCGGCGTAGAGCTTCGTCGGGTCCTGCATCGTGTACTGGTCGATCTGCTGGTCCGTCATGCCCTCGACGGTACGCAGGGGGTCCCCCGGTTGCGTTCAGGAGACTGTCCCCCTGCACTCAGCCCGGACGGGAGGCCCGGCGTGCGTCCGGCGCGTCGCCTACGCTCCGTGGGCGGCCAGGAAGGCGTCCGTCTCGGCCCGCGTCGGTGCGGTCGCGGGCCCGAGGCGGGACACCGCGATCGCGGCCGCGGCGTTCGCCCGGCGGACCGCGTCGAGCAGGCCCTGCCCACGGGTGAGCGCCGCGACGAGCACGCCGCCGTGCGCGTCACCGGCACCGTTCGTGTCGACGGCCGCGACCGGGAAGCCCGGCACCAGGACGGGCCCGTCGGGCAGCGCGGGGTCGGCGACCCAGCAGCCGGCCCCGCCGTCGCGGACGAGTGCCGTCCCCCGCGCAGCCGCGGCGACCGCGGCGACCGCCTGCCGGAGGTCGGCCGACGTCGGGGACATCAGCCGGGCCTCCCGGGCGTTCGTGGACACGATGTCCGCACGCGCCGTGACGGGCGCGAGCACGGACGGATCCAGCGTGCCGACCAGGGGCGACGGGTCGAACACGACCCGCACCGAGGACGGGACCGACCCGATCCACGCGGCGATCGCGGCACCGTTGACCGGGTGGGCGAGCCCGTACCCGGAGACGAACAGGGTGTCGCCGGCACCGAGGTCGACGCGTGCCAGTTCGGCCTCGCCGAGTCGTCCCTCGGCGCCGACGGACGTCACGAACGTGCGCTCCGTCGAGGCGTCGACGAGTGCGACGCAGTACCCGCTGTCGACGTCGTCGATGCCGGGTTGCAGCACCGCGACGTCGGCGTCGGCCAGTGCTCGGCGCACGACGTTGCCGAACGGCCCGGTACCGTACTGGCCGGCGAAGACGACCTCGAGGCCGTCGCGACGGGCGGCCACCATCGTGTTGAGGCCGCCACCCGCGGTGATGTCCGACGAGGACGCGATGACGTCGCCGCCGGGCTCCGGCAGCTCCCCGACGCGCATCACGATGTCGACGATGACGTTGCCGACGGAGACGAGCCGCGCCATCAGGCGTGCTCCCCGACCGGCATCGGTGCCGACTCGTCGGCGGGCTCGTGGAGCACGCCCTGCGGACCGCCGGTGAGCACGTAGACCGCGGCCGCGACGACGAACGTGACGATCCAGCCGAGCCCGTTCGCGCCGATCCAGGTGTGCGAGAACGCGCCGACGAACACCGGGTCGGCGTCGCCGACCTGCACGCTCGTGAACAGGAAGCCGACCACGATCGCGACGGCCCAGGCGATGACGGCGCGCCACGCGATGCCGCCCGAGTACCAGTAGCGACCGCCGGCCCGCAGGTCGAGCAACGCCACCGGGTCGTACCAGGTGCGGCGGACGATGTCGGCGATGAAGACGCCGAGCCAGGCGGTGATCGGCACGGCGAGCACCGAGATGAAGGTGATGAACGGCGCGTAGAAGCCGTCGGCGACGAGCATGAAGTACATCGCGCCGAGGAACGTCACGACCACGTCGACCGTGACGGCCCACACGCGCGGGACCTTGATGCCGAGGGTCAGCGTGGTGAGGCTGGCCGAGTACACGGAGAGGTGGTTCGAGAGCAGCAGGCCACCGAACGCGGCGATCAGGTACGGGACGGCCATCCACCCGGGCAGCAGGTCACGGATCGCGGCGACCGGGTCCCCGGCCTCCGCGAGCGTCGGGTCCCCCGCGGAGACGAGCGCACCGAGACCGACCAGGAGCACGAGCGGGATGCCCGCGCCGGCGGCGCTGGCGGCGACGAGCTTCGATGCCCGGACGCTCGTCTTCGTGTAGCGGGCGATGTCGGCGCCGGCGGTCGCCCAGCCGATCCCGGTACCGGCGGCGATCGTGCCGATCCCGATCGCCATCGCGGCGAACGGCCCGGCGGGCGCGCTGCCGACGACGTGCCAGTCGACGCGGAGGACCAGGAAGACGGCGACGAACACGTTGAGCGCGCCGAAGACCCACGTCGCCCACTTCTGCACGGCGACGATGAAGGCGTGCCCGAGGCCGGAGATCAGCACCGTGGCGATGACGAACACCAGGATCGCGACGATCGTCAGGGCCGGGCTGTGCTTCGCGTCGCCGTCCGTCCACCCGACGATCGTGAAGAGGGACAGCAGCACGAAGGCGGCCGTCGTGGTGTTCACGGTCTCCCAGCCGAGGCGGGACAGCAGCGAGACGAAGGTCGGCCCGACGTTGCCGCGCACGCCGAACACCGCACGGCTCAGGGTCAGGCCGGGAGCGCCACCGCGCCGGCCCGCGATCGAGATCACCCCGACCAGCGCGAACGACCCGGCGGCACCGACCACCGCGACGACGAGCGCCTGCCAGATGTCGAGGTGCTGGAACGCCACCAGGGTCGCGCCGAGGGGCAGCCCGAGGATCGAGATGTTCGCGGCGAACCACACCCAGAACAGGGCGCCGGAGCTGCCGGTGCGCTCGGCGGTCGGGACGGGTTCGATGCCCCGTTGCTCGATGCTGGTCAGGGTGCCGGAGGCGGGACGGTCGGTCATGGTTCCTCTTACGTCGTCGGAAGGGCTTCTGGGGGGACCGGGCGGTGACTCGTGGGGGATGCCACCGACCGGAGCTGTGGGGTGGGCTAGCGCGTGCGCCGCAGGGCGAGCAGCGGTGTGACGACGTCCGCGAACCGGATGTCGTTGACGCGTTCGACCCGCGGTGCCGCGTCGGCGGGCCAGGCGGACGGCCCGTGCACGGCACCGAGCACCGCGCCGGCCATCGCGGCGATCGTGTCGGTGTCGCCACCGGTGCTCGCCGCCGTGCAGAGCGTCTCCCAGGGGTCGAGGTCGAGCGAGACCAGGGCGAGTGCCGCCACGACGGACTCCTGGCTGGCGACGCTCGTGCCGATGACCCCGTCGATCACGTCGATCCGCTCGGCTGCCGGCACCGTGGGCAGGTACCCGCGTGCCCACGCGGTCTTCTCGGCGATCGAGGCGCCCGCGACCCAGTGCCCGCGGCGCTCCCCGATGCGGGCGGCGGCCACGGCGACGTCGAGCGCCTCGGCACGGGTCGCGCCGTCGACGCCGGCGCTCACGGCAGCGGCGATCGCGGCTGCGCCACCGATGCCGAGTCCGGTGTCGTGCGTCACGCGGGAGGCGTCCTGCACGGCGTCGACGAGCACGTCGAGGTCGTCGGCCGTCGTGGTGATGCCGACCGGGGTGATCCGCATCGCGGCGCCGTTGGTGGTGCCGGTGGACCCGGCCTCGGACACCGGGACGCCCTCGGTGATCCGCTGCACCGCGGTCTTCGTGCTGGGGCCGAGCAGGTCGAGGGACCCCTTCGCCGCCATGCCGCGCTCCCAGGCGATGAGCGCCTCGGCGAACCGGGTGGGGTCGAGCCGCCCGTCGCCCTCGACCAGGAGCCGAGCGACGAGGACGGCCTGCTCGGTGTCGTCGGTGATGCTCGCGGCGGGCATGCCGTGCGCGATCCGCTGCCGCGGGCCGGCGTCGACGAACCCGCCGATGCGTCCGTGGTCCTGGCGGATGGCGGCGAGGGACATCGACTGCGTCGGCATGCCGAGGGCGTCCCCGATGGCCAGGCCGTGGAAGGCGGCGAGGGCGTGGTCGTACGGGTGCGTGGTCATCGGACTCCCTGTTCGAAACGCATGTGGATCCGGAAGCGGTCGGGATCGAGGAGGCTGTCGACCGCCTCGACGAGCGCACCGCCGGCGGTCCGGGACACCCGGCGGCTGTGCAGGAACGGCGTCCCGGGGGTGCGGTCGAGCACGGCGGCCTCGGCGTCGTCGAGCGGCCGGACGTCGATCCACTGCTCGGCACGGACCGGGACCAGGCCGGCTGCCTCGATCGTGGCGCTCAGCGATCCGTCGACCAGGCCCTCCTCTACCGCACGGTCGAGCCGGCCGACGCGCGGGACGATGCTCCGCTCGTAGGACACGTGCGGGCCGTCCACGACCGAGCGCACCCGGTCGACCGCGACGAGCTCCGGGTCCGCGCCGACGACACCCGCGAGCTCGGCGTCCGTGATCCGCTCGATCCGGAGCGTCCGGGCGTGCACCTCGGCGCCGCTGCCGGCGATCGACCGGGCCCACCCCGCGCGCGGGTCGAGCGCTGCGCCGTCGAAGGTGACGATCGAGCCGATGCCGCCGCGGGTGGCGATGTACTCGTCGTCGGCGAGGTCGGCGAGGGCCGCGCGCACGGTCCCCCGGCTGACGGAGAACCGTTCGGCGAGCTCGTGCTCGCCGGGCAGGCGTTCGCCGGACACGTACCGACCCGTCGCGATCGCGTCGCGGAGGGCTTCGGCGACGAGTCGTCGCTTCGATGAGACGGGCATGACAGGGATGGTACATGTACAAGACCTGTCCAGTCGAACACAATGTCACGGTCCGGTGACGGCCCGGCCCCGATTCGGTAACACCCGTCGTGCAGGAGCGCTCCCGGCCCTACGGTCGAACGGTGACTGCACGGACCATGCTCGCGCTCGGCGCCGCGACGCTCGCCCTCTTGGCGGGCGCGACGGCCGCCGACCTGTCGAGTGGTCCCCGCACCAACGACCGCGCCGTCGCGGCAGAGGTCACACCGGCCACCACCGCGACGCGCGTCTCGAACGCCAAGCTCAAGCGCGTCGACGCCGTCGAGCTCGACGCCGAGACGATCACGCTCCGCCGTGGCGACCGGACCGTCGCGGTCGCGTCGATGCGGGATTCCCGGACGACCGTGTCGCTCCTCAACCGCCTGTTCGGCACCCCGTCCCGGACGCAGACCGCCGAGGGCGACGGCGGTCGGTGCTTCCCCGCCGGCACGACCTACACGTGGGGCGGCGCTCTCCGGGTGGCGGCGCTCTCGACCCCGTCCGACCTCGGCAACTCGCTCGAGGTCCGGGTCCTCCGCGACGACGTCCGCTCGCGCACCGGCAGCATCGTCGAGCTCAGCGGGCCGGACGGCGTGCAGGTCGGGGACGACATCGAGCGCCGTGTCCGCGACGCCGCGAAGACCGACCGCGAGTCGCTCGGCTCGGGTGACTCGAAGGCGTGGCAGCTCCTGCTCGCCGAGGGCTGGCCGTCGGACGCCGACGGTGCCGGGACGAACGGGGTCTCCGCTCTCACCGACGGCACCACCGTGACCGTCATCGGTTCGCCGATGCCCGTCAACGCCGAGCACGGCTGCTGACGCGTCCGCCCCGGGCGGACGTCGTGGACGCCGCGCGGCCGATGCCGCGCGCCGCTCACATCCGGATCGTGGCCACCACCGGGAAGTGGTCGCTCGCGAACCACGTCTCCGGACCGTCGTGGTCGATCAGCACCCGGTCGACGCCCGCGACGTCCTTCGTCAGCACCCAGTCGATCCGCTCGCCGGAGGCCACCGGGGGCAGCCAGTCGTTGAACGTCGCGGTCCGGTCCGCGGCGTCGCCGGCCACCGTCCAGGCGTCCGTGTAGCCGCCGTCCGCGAAGACGCGCGACGCCGTCCCGGTACCGGCGGGCTCGTTGCAGTCCCCGGCGACGACGACCGGGCCGTCGACGCCGGCGAGTCGTTCGACGATCAGCGCCGCGCTCTTCCCGCGGACCTCGTCGCCGTGCGCGTTCGGCTCGTGGTCGAGGTGCGTCGTCAGGAGCGTGAACGCCGGGCCGTCGACGTCGAGGAACCGCACGTGGTTCGCGATCCGCGGGAACAGGCTGCCCCAGGTGTTCGACACCGGCTCGTCGGGGGTGTCCGACAACCAGAACGAACCCGTCTCCAGCGGCCGGAGCCGTTCGGTCCGGAAGAACACCGCCGCGTGCTCCCCCGCCGTGCCGCCCTCACGCCCCTGCCCGACGTCGGCGTACCCGGACAGCCCCGCCCGGAGCTCGTCCATCTGGTGGTCGAACGCCTCCTGCACGCAGAGCACGTCGGGGTCGTGCCGCCGGACGATGTCGAGCAGGACCGGCAGTCGGGCCGGCCAGTCGTGCGCCGGGTCGGGGTTCTTGACGTTGTAGGTCATCAGGGTGATCGTCCGCGCTGCGTTGCTCACACCGGACGAACCTAGTAGATGCAGGCGTTCGCTTCCCCGTAGCTGTGCACCGCGGTCGACGTGGCACTCGGCTCCGACGCCGCGGACGACGACCCGGACGACGGCTTCGACGCCTCGGAGGACGACGGCGCCGAGGGGGCCGACGGCTGCGTCGCGGCGACCGCGGTCTTGCCGTCCGTCCCGAGCACGAGCGTCACACCCTGGACCGACGACGTCTGCACCGGCACGGCACCCGGTACGGCGGCGACGAGGGCCTTCGCCTGCGCCTCCATCCCGGACGGGTACTGCACCATCGTCGCCGCGGTGGTGTCCGAGGACCCCGGAGCGCCGACCTGGAAGCCACGGCCGGCCAGGACCGTGCTCGCCGCACCGGCCGCACCGGTCACCCCGCTGCCGTTCAGGACCGTGACGGTCACCCCGGCGGGAGCGGCGGCGGTCGCCGAGGTGTACGCCGCCGGCTGCCCGACGAGACCCTGCACGAACGCGGGCATGCCCGCGGTGTCCACCTCGACGATGGAGAGCGCGGAGCCGCCGACGTAGATCGTCGGGGTGCCCAGGATCGGGATCGTCGCGGACTTGATGTTCGCTGGGCGCAGGTTCCGCAGCTGACTCGCGAGGGAGAGCAGGTCGAGGCCCTGGTCGGTCTCGACGGAGTCCCCGATCGCGTCGATGATGTTCGTGGTCTTCACGGGGTTGAGGAGCGTCCCGGCGGACAGGATCTTCCGGGCTTCCTGCGACAGGAAGTACTGCTGCCGCACCTGGCGGTCCAGGTCGCCGTTCGGCAGGCCGTGCCGCTGCCGGACGAACGACAGCGCCTGCTTCGCGTCGAGCTTCGAGTTGCCCGCGGGCAGGTCGACCCCGGAGTAGCTGTCCTTCGCGGGCTCCTTGAGGCAGACCTCGACCGGCCCGAGTTGCTTCACGATCTCGTAGAACCCGAGGAGCGAGACCCGCACGTAGTGGTCGATCGACAGTCCGCTGAGGCCCTCGATCGTCTTGATGAGCAGCTGCGCGCCCCCCGCGGCGCCACCGCCGTTGAGGGTGCCGTAGTAGAACGCGCTGTTGAGCTTGCCCTTGCCGACCCCGGGGATCGAGACGTAGGAGTCGCGCGGGAACGAGATCATCGTCGCGTCCTTGCCGTCCGCGGAGATGTGCAGCACGATCATCGTGTCCGTGTTGGTCGCGCCGCCGTCCGACTCGGTGCTCAGCTCGGCGAGCTGCTCGGGCGTCGCGTTGTCCGGTCGGTGGTCGTCCCCGACGAGCAGGATGTTCATCGCCTTGCCGTCGACGTCGTCCTTCTGGCCCGTCGAACCGGTGATGGCGTCGACCTTCGTGACGCTCGACGCCAGGCGGTTGTACGCGTAGGCCGCGTACCCGCCGCTGAGCAGCAGGGCCATCGTGAGGACGCCGGCGACGGCGGGGAGGACCACGCCGATCCCGCGCTTCTGGCGGCCGTGCCGGGGCGGCACGGCACCGCGTCGGCGGCGCAGGGTCGTCTCTTCGGGTTGCGAACTCACGGGGGCACGATACCCGCGGACCGTGATCCGAGTGTGGGACCACCCTGCAAAACGGCCTGGAGGCCCGTGGCACGACCGCCACGGACCTCCGGACCGACCGCTGGTCGCGTCACTCCTGACGCAGCGCGTCCCTGTTGGTCTCGCGGGCGCGCAGGACCGCGATGCCACTGATCAGCGCGGCCGCCATCACGTAGAACGCCGGTGCGAAGTTGTTCCCGGTGGACGCGATCAACCACGTGGCGAAGTAGGGCGTGATCCCGCCGAAGACCGCGACGCTGATGTTGTAGGCGATGCCCATCGAGCCGTAGCGGATGTTGGTCGGGAAGAGCTCGGCCATCGCGGCGCTGACGGCACCGTCGAACGCGGCCATGAACAGCCCGAGGAGCATCATCGCCCCGGCGGCCGCCCAGAAGTTGCCGGCGTTCATGAGCATGAGCGTCGGGTACGTCAGCACGAGGAACCCGCCGCACCCCGCGAGCATGACGGGCTTCCGGCCGATCTTGTCCGAGAGCAGCCCGAAGAACGGCACCAGGGCGGCGATCACGATGAAGCCGAGCACGACGGCGCCGTAGGACACGAGCGGCGAGTACCCGAGGTCTGCCTGCAGGTAGGACGGCATGAACGTCTGCAGGATCCAGTGCCCGACGGCCTTGATCACGACGAAGCCGACGCAGAACAGCAGGGCCTTCCACGAGCTCCGGATCGAGCGGCGCAGCGGGTTCGCCGCGACCTCGCCCTTGGCCTTGAGCGCGCGGAACTCCGGGGTGTCCTCGAGCTTCGTGCGGAGGTAGAGCCCGACCAGTCCGAGCGGGACGGCGATCAGGAACAGTACCCGCCAGCCCCACGACTGCAGGGCGTCCCCGCCCGCGACGGCCGTGAACAGGAAGACCAGACCGCCACCGACGATGAAGGCCATGAACCCGAAGACGTCGATGAAGCTCGTGACGAAGCCACGCCGGTTCGACGGGGCGTACTCGGCGAGCAGCGTGGTCGCCCCCGCTCCCTCACCGCCCGCGGCGAAGCCCTGGACGAGCCGCACGACGACGAGCAGGATCGGTGCCCACAGCCCGACGTGCTGGTACGTCGGCAGGATGCCCATCACCGCGGTCGCGCCGCTCGTGATGAGGATCACGGTCGCCAGGGTCGTCTTCCGCCCGACCCGGTCGCCGAGCGACCCCCAGAACAGCCCGCCGAGCGGCCGCATCACGAAGCCCGCGCCGAACACCGCGAACGCGGACAGGAGCGCCACCTGCGGGTCGCCCTGCTTGAAGAAGTGGAGCGAGATGACCGTGGCCAAGGTGCCGTAGAGGCCGAAGTCGAACCACTCCACGAAGTGGCCGACACCGGCCGCGACGATCACCTTCCGCATGCTCTGGCGGCGGGCGTCGTCGCCGAGCGCGGCCCGGACGTCCGGGGTGGTGGTGGCGGCGTCGGCGCTCGTGCGCGTTCGGGTTCCGTCGCTCATGGGGTGACCTCACACTTCGTTGTCGAGAGTTCGTTGACGATAGCACTCGCCGGGCACACTTTGCCACACAGTGGGAAAGAAGCGCCAGCGAGTGATACCGTCGCTGCCATGCAGTCCCGGAACCAGCACCACGACGTCGTGGTCGTCGGCGGCGGCCTCGCCGGTGTGAGCGCCGCCGTCGCCGCCGCCCGCCTCGGCTCGAGCGTCGCCCTCGTCACCAACCGCCCGGTCCTCGGCGGCAACTCCTCGAGCGAGATCCGCGTGTGGGTCGTCGGGGCGACCGCCCACGGCACCCAGCGCTTCGCCCGCGAGACCGGGATCATGGGCGAGCTCTTCCTCGAGAACCAGTACCGGAACCCACAGGGCAACGCCGTCTACTGGGACCAGGTCGTGCTCGACCTGGTCCGCGCCGAACCGGACGTGCACCTCCACCTCAACACCGACGTGCGCACCGTCACGACCGACGGCGACCGGATCACGAGCGTCACCGGGTGGACGATGGGCTCCGAGATCGAGACGACGTTCACCGCGCCGGTGTTCCTGGACTGCACGGGCGACGGGCTCGTGGGTGCCCTGGCCGGCGCCGAGTACCGCATCGGCCGCGAGGGACGGGACGAGTACGGCGAGGACTGGGCGCCGGAGCACGCCGACGACGAGCTCCTCGGCAGCTCGATCTTCTTCTCCACGCACGACACCGGCAGGCCCGAGAAGTTCGTCGCGCCGTCGATCGCCATCGACGTCTCGCAGACGCCCATCCTGGCGAACCGTGCCATCGGGACCGGCGAC
Organism: Curtobacterium sp. NPDC090223; assembly: GCF_044746585.1. Lineage (NCBI taxonomy): Bacteria > Bacillati > Actinomycetota > Actinomycetes > Micrococcales > Microbacteriaceae > Curtobacterium > Curtobacterium sp. NPDC090223. Next base: position 425,803 of record NZ_JBIVCN010000002.1, read on the forward strand.
AACGGCTGCAACTACTGGTGGATCGAGTGGGGCGGCGAGCTCGACACCGTCACCGACAACGAGCACATCCGCGACGAGCTCTGGGGCGTCGTCTACGGCATCTGGGACCACATCAAGAACTCCGGACGGTTCGACGCCGACACGCTGACGCTCGACTGGGTCGGCGCGATCCCGGGCAAGCGCGAGTACCGCCGGTTCGTCGGCGACCACACCCTCACCCAGCAGGACCTGCTGACGCAGCGGTCGTTCCCGGACACGGTCGCGTTCGGCGGCTGGTCGATCGACCTGCACCCGGTCGAGGGCGTCTACGCCGAGACCGCCGGGGCCCAGCAGCGCTACACGGACGGCACGTACGACATCCCGTTCCGCTCCCTGTACTCCGCGAACGTCGCGAACCTGCTCGTCGCCGGGCGGAACATCTCGGCGTCGCACATCGCCTTCGGGTCGACCCGTGTGATGGCCACCTGCGCCACCCAGGGGCAGGCGGCCGGCACCGCGGCGCACCTGGCCGCCCGCCACGGCCTGACGCCGCGGGAGCTCGGCTCGGAGCACATCGCGATGCTGCAGCAGACGCTCCTGCGTGAGGACGCCCCGCTCATCGGCGTCCGTGCCGTCGACGCCGCCGACCTGGCACCGCGGGCCCGGGTCAGCGCGAGCTCCGAGCTGACGACGATCGACACGACGCCGTTCCTGCCGGCCGAACCCGCGCACTTCGCGCTCGACCGCGACGCCGCGATCGTCCTCCCCGTCGACCCGGCGCTCGGCACGATCAGCATCCGCACCGATGCCGACGACGCCACCGACCTGACCGTGGAGCTCTGGACGACGGGCAAGCCGCAGAACTACGCCCCGATCGACCACGTGTCCACCCACACCGCACGTGTCCCCGCCGGTGCCGGCGAGGCGGTCGTCGACCTCGACTTCACGCCAGACGTCCCCTGCAACGCCGTCGTCGTCGTCCGCGCGGTCCCCGGCGTCCGCCTGCTCCGCACCACGGGGCACTCGTACGGCGTGCTCGCCCTCCGTGCCCGGTCCGCGGACGACGAGGCCTTCGACGACCACATCCCCGAGGAAGCCGACCAACCCGTCACGGACTGGGAAGCCCGGGCCCTGCGCGGAACCGGGTTCGCGTTCACCGTCAGCGGCGAGACGGACGCGTGGCGGGCCTCCCGGGTGGTGGACGGCATCCAGCGTCCCCACGGTGGGCCGCACATGTGGTCGAGCCATGCGCACGACGCCGCGACACTGACGTTCGACTGGGCGGAGCCCGTCGACGTCCACCAGGTGCGCGTCGTCTGGAACGACGACGTCGACGCGGACCTCATCAACCTGCACCACCACCGCACGCACTGGGACGCCGTCCCGGAGCTCGCCCGCGACTACCGGATCGAGGCGTGCGTGGACGGTGCTTGGCAGCCCCTGGCGACCGTCGCGGGGAACCGCCACCGGCACCGGGTGCACGACGTCGACCCGGTGCGCACGTCGTCGCTCCGCGTCGTCGTCACCGCGACCAACGGGTCGCCCTTCGTCACGGCGAGCGCCGTGAAGGTCTACTGACCACCGCGGGGTGCCCGCTCGACCAGCAGAATGGGCACATGGCCACCACCCCTCCGAACCAGAGCATCGAGCGCGCCGCGGCGGTCCTCGGCGCACTCGGCACCTCCGAGAGCGGGAGCGTCCGCGCGTCGGACATCGCCCGCGCGATCGGGCTCGGAACCTCGACCACCGGACGGCTCCTCGCGACGCTGGAGTCGCTCGAGTTCGTCCGGCGTGACCCGGAGACGCAGGGGTACTCGGTCGGGCGCGCCGTCCTCGAACTCGCGAGCCAGGGGCTCAACCACAACCCGGTGCACCGGGAGTCCCGCGCGGCCGCGCAGGAACTCGCGCACCGCATCGGGCTGACGGCGAACGTCGGCGTGCTCGACGACGCGGAGGCGATCTACCTCTGCCACTTCGAGGGGTCGCTCGCGCCGAAGTCGCACACGATGATCGGGATGCGGCAGCCACTGCACGCCTCCGCGCTCGGCAAGGCGCTGATGCTCGACATGACCCAGGCGGATCGGGAGGCGCTGCTCGGCGAACTCGCCCGCTACACGGACCACACCATCACCACGCACGACGCCCTGACCGCCGACCTGGCTGCCTCGACGTCGCGCGGGTGGTGCGTGGAGAACCAGGAGCTCGCGCTCGGCCGGTTCTGCATCGCCGCGCCGATCCGGAACGCGTCGGGGCGGATCGCGGCGGCGCTGTCGATCTCCGGCCGGGTCACGCAGCTGCGCGACCGCGACATGGACTCGCTCGCCGAGGACCTCATCGAGGTCGCCGACCGGATCAGCGTCGGGCTGGGGATGATCAGCGCCGTCGCGCACTGACCACCAGGCGTCAGTCGCGCGTCGGCAGCAGGTGCACGGCCTCCATGGCGAGCTCCGCCGCGATCGGGTCCTTCGCCAGGACGGCGTCCTTGAGCTTGCGGAGCTCCGGCAGGACGACGTCCGCCGGGACGAGCTCCGCGAGCTCGGGGACCCGCAGCTTGAACGCGAGCCCGTCGGTGGTCGACTTGCAGAGCTGCTCCAGCGACGGGTTGCCGCACGCGTCGGCCCAGAGCGAGTAGATGTCCGCGCCGTCGTGGGCGACCTTCGCCTGCTCGTCCTTGCCGACGCTGCTGATGACCCCGTCGAGCATCGTGACGATCTTCTTGCGCTCGGCACCGGTGAGGCGCGGCACGGCCAGGCGGACGACGCCGCCGTAGATCACGCCGAGCGTCCGGTAGGCGTCGAGCAGTTCGTCCTTCGTCGGGGCGGCCACCCGCGTGTACCGGTTCGGCGCCATCTCGATGAGCCCGGCGCGGGCGAGCTCGGCGAGGGCTTCACGGATCGGGGTGCGGGAGACGCCGAGCCAGGCGATCAGGTCGTCGTCGTTGAGCCGCTCGCCGGGCTCCAGGGTGCCGTCCATGATCGCGTCGCGGATCTTGTCCTGCACGGTGTCACGGAGGAGCTTGCGCTCGGCAGCTGGCTGCGTCGAGGGAACTGGCATGTGCACAGCGTGTCACATGTCGGCAGAGCGGCGCGAGAGGCGCGACGGCCACCAGGCGCGGGCACCGAGGTCGTACGCCAGGGCCGGGACGAGCAGCGACCGGACCACGATCGTGTCGAGCAGGACGCCGAACGCCACGACGAACGCGATCTGCACGAGGAACAGGATCGGGATGACACCGAGCGCGGCGAACGTGGCCGCCAGGACGACCCCGGCGGACGTGATCACCCCGCCCGTGACGCCCAGCCCGCGCAGCACGCCTTCGCGCGGACCGTGTCGGAGCGCTTCCTCGCGCACCCGGGTCATGAGGAAGATGTTGTAGTCCACCCCGAGCGCCACCAGGAACACGAACGAGTACAGCGGGACGGACGGGTCGGCGCCGGGGAAGTGGAACACGTGGTCGAACACGAGCGCGCCGACGCCGAGCGCCGCGGCGAACGAGACGATCACGCTGCCGATGAGGACGAGCGGCGCGACGATGCTCCGCAGCAGGAGCATCAGGATCAGCAGGATGACGACGAGCACCACGGGGATGATCAGCGAGCGGTCCCGGATGCCGGTGTCGTTCGTGTCGATCGCCGTCGCGGTCACCCCGCCGACGATCGCGCCGGGGTCGACGCGCTCGACGGTGGTGCGGAGCTCGCGCACGGTGGTCTCGGCGGCGTCCGAGTCGGCGGCCGAGCTGAGGGTCGCCTGCAGCAGGACCTGCCCGTCGACGACGGTGGGTTCCCCGGCCTGACCGGCACCAGCGCTCCCACCGACCGGCACGGTGCCGGCCGGGGCGTCCTTCGAGGCGGCCACCACGTCGTCCACACCGTCCACGCCGGTGATCGCCGACGCGAGCTCGTCGATCCGGTCGGCGTCGCCGATGACCTGCGCCGGGCTGCCGGAGCCGGCCGGGAAGTGGTCGGCGAGCACGTCCTGGCCGTCCCGCGCCTGCGACTGCCCGATCACCAGGTCGCTCTGCGGCACCCCGTCCGCCTCGAGCCCGACGAGACCGGTGCCCATCGCGAGCAGCCCGACGGTGCACACGATCCACACGACCCGCGAGCGTCGTGCGACGAGTCGGCCGACCCGGGCCCAGAGCCCGCGCGCGTCCGGCCCGGTGACCACCGGGTGCGCGCTGCCGTGCACCGGGCGCAGCGGCCAGAACGCCGCACGACGGAAGGCGAGCAGCAGCGCGGGCAGGAGCGTCAGCGCGGCGAGCAGGCTGAACGCGATGCCGATCGCCGCGACGGGGCCGAGCGCCTTGTTCGAGTTCAGGTCGGAGAGCAGCAGGCAGAGCATGCCCACGATGACCGTGCCGCCGGACGCCAGGATCGGTTCGAGGCTCCCGCGGAGCGCGGCCTTCGTGGCGTCCCAGCCGGTGCGGTGGTCCCGGAGTGCCTCGCGGTACCGCGAGACGTAGAGCAGGGCGTAGTCCGTCGCGGCGCCGATGACCAGGATCGAGAGGATGCCCTGCACCTGCCCGTTCACGGTGACGATGCCGGCCTTGGCGAGCGCCCACACGACGAGGATCGACGCGGTCAGCGCGAAGGTCGCCGTCCCGAGCACCAGGAACGGCAGCAGTGGCGACCGGTACACGACGACCAGGATCACGAGGACGGCCGCGAGGGCGACTCCGAGCAGGATGCCGTCGATGCCCGCGAACGCCTCGGTGAGGTCGGCCGTGAAGCCCGCCGGGCCGGTGACGTACCCGCGCATCCCGCTCGTGAGCGCGTCGTCGACGTCCGCCCGGATCGCCGTCACGGCGTCCCCGGTGTCGGCCGAGCTCGTCAGCGTCGCCACGATCTCGACCGCGTCCCCGTCCTCGCTGGGGATCGCCGGGCTCACCGAGTCGACGTCGGAGCGGTCGCCGAGCCGTTCGACCAGGGTGCGGGCCGCCGCCGTGTCGGATGCCGCGAACCCGCCGGAGCGCTCGAGGACGATGACCGCCGGGGCGCCGGTGTCGTCGCGGAACGCCGCGGCACGCTCCTGGACCTTCGTCGCGTCGGCGGAGGCGGGGAGGAACGAGGTCTGGTCGTTCGTGGAGACCTCGGAGATCTTGCCGAAGAACGGCCCGCCGATCGAGGCGATGACGAGCCAGGCCACGATGACGACGGCGGGGATCACGATGCGGAGGAAGCGGGGCACGTCGATGAGCGTACTCGAATCATCAGCATGCTGATCATTCCGGAGCGCACCGGAAGCGCCCCTAGAATCCAGACATGGACGACGACCCCGCCGCGTGGCCCCTCGGGCGGCTCCTCGCGGCGGCGGCACGGTCGGTCGAGCGCGACTGGGACGAGCGCCTCCGCGCGATCGGGCTCCCGCACGCGGCGCTCATCGCGATCGACATCCTCATCCGCACCGGGCCGACGGGCGCCGACACCCTCGCCCGGACCGCTCGCGTGCAGCCGCAGACCATGTCCCGCACGCTCGAGCGCATGGAGCGCGACGGGCTCGTCGAGCGCGGACCACACCCGGAGGACCGCCGACGTCGCGTGGTCACCGTGACCGAACGCGGGCGCGCCGCCTGGGACACCGCCAAGCACATCGAGCGCGAGGTGCTGCCCGACGACCCGGCACTGCGGAGCGCACTCGGCCGGATCCTCGGCGGCTCCTGAACGACCATCGGAATACTACATGTAAGATGAGCAGATGCCTGCTCGTCGCCGTCCGTTCCTCGTCGCGCTCGTCGTCACCGTCGGATCGCTCGTCGGCATCGCCGCCGTGATCGCCGTCGTGGCGAGCGTCTTCGTCGGCGGACTCGCGCGCAGCTACGACCGCGGGACCGACACCATCCCGGAGCCGTTCCCGAGCGGGTCCCGCCCACCGGCGACCGACGACGCCGAGAACGTCCTGCTCATCGGCTCAGACGCGCGGAAGGGCGCGGACGAGCCCGACGGCGCCGCGGGCGGGCGTTCCGACACCCTGATGCTCGCCCACGTCCCCGCGGACCGGGACGGCGTGTACCTGATGTCGATCATGCGCGACTCCTGGGTCGACGTCCCCGAGCACGGCAGCGCGAAGATCAACGCCGCGTACTCGTGGGGCGGCGTCCCGCTGACGGTGCAGACGGTCGAGCAGCTCCTCGACGTCCGCATCGACCACGTCGTCGAGATCGACATGCGGGGCTTCGGCGCGATGACGAATGCCCTCGGCGGGGTGACGGTGCAGTCCAGGCAGACGTTCACGGCGCGCGGTCACCACTTCACGGCCGGGGCGAACCACCTCGACGGCGACGCGGCCCTGGCCTTCGTGCGCGAGCGGTCCGCGTTCCCCGACGCCGACCACACCCGGGTCCGGAACCAGCAGGCGTTCATGCGCGGGGTCGTCGACGGCGTGCTCTCCCGGGGGACGCTCACCGACCCCGGTCGCGTCCAGGACTTCGTCCGCACGACGAGCGAGTACCTCTCGGTGGACGCCGGCCTGGACTTCCGGACGCTCGTCGGTCTCGGCTGGTCGTTGCGCGACGTCCGCACCGCCGACCTGCAGACGTTCACCCTGCCGACCGCCGGCGGCGGGACGTCCGCGGACGGCCAGTCCGTCGTCACGGTGGACACCGGCGCGGTGCGGACGCTGAGCTCCGCACTGCGGTCGGACGACCTGGGCCGCTGGCTCCGGGAGACCCCGCACTAGGACCGCACGACGAAGCGCCCCCGCTCTCCGTCGGAGAGCGGGGGCGCGATCGGTCGAACGGCGATCAGGCCGGGAGCTGCAGCGTCTGACCCGCGTAGATCAGGTTCGCGTCGTCGATCGAGGTGTTGGCGGCCCACAGCTTGTTCCAGCCGCCGTCGATCTTCAGCTTCGTGGCGATGGTGTCGAGCGTGTCGCCCGACGCCACCGTGTAGGTCTTGCCACTGGTCTTGACCGCGGCGGGCTTCGACGGGCCGGCCGGCGCTGCCGGGGCAGCCGTGGTCGTCGGGGTGGTGGCCTTCGGGGCCGCCTGCTGCGTCGGCGCCGGGGCGGCCGGCGCTGCCGGGGCCGGAGCCGCCTGCTGCTGCGGGATGGCGGCGGGCGCGGCGCCGGTGGTGCCGCTCAGCCCGAGCTTCGCGGAGCAGGCGGGCCATGCGCCCCAGCCCTGCGATGCCAGGACGTGCTCGGCGACGGCGATCTGCGTCTCGCGGCTGGCGTTCACGGGGCTGCCCGTGCCGCCGTTCGCGGTCCAGGTGCTCTGCGTGAACTGCAGGCCGCCGTAGTAGCCGTTGCCGGTGTTGATGGCCCAGTTGCCGCCGGACTCGCACTGTGCGAGGGCGTCCCACGTCGAGCCGGACGCGGCGTTCGCGGGGGCCGAGAGCCCCACACCGGCCGCGGCGATGCCGGCGAAGGCGAGTCCGCCGAGGAGGGCGCGGGTACGGGTGGTCTTCTTCATGTCGTTGCTCCAGCGGGGCCGCACGCCGGTCGGCGGATCACTGCCCACCCCGACCGATCGCGGTCTGTTGAGGTGTCGCCGGGGGCAGTGGTTCGCGCCGGCGTCACGGTCGGCCACCATAGGAAACTCCGCGTCGTTATCAAACTGAGACAAAGGGTTCTACCCATCAGTGCTACGTACCCCAGGTCCGAACCTGTACGTCCCGATCGCGGCGCACACGGCGATCGGGCGTACCCGGGTACGCGAACATCCGAATCCCCTGGCAACGTCGCCGCGGCGCCGACGGATCAGTCCCGCGACAGCAGCGTGACGACCTCGAGGTGCCCGGTCTGCGGGAACATGTCGAGCACCCGCGCTCGGCGCATCCGGAGGGACGGCATCCGGGCGAGGTCCTTCGCCAGGGTCACCGGGTTGCAGCTGGAGTAGACGACGTGCCGGACGTCCGACGCCTCGAGCCAGTCGGCGAGCGTCGCCCCGGTCCCGCGCCGCGGCGGGTTCACGACGACGAGCTCCGGCGTCTGCCCCGGTCGGGACCGCAGTGCGTGCTCGGTCGCGTCGTCGGCGGCGAACCGGACGTCGACCAGACCGGCTTCCCGCGCGGACTGCTTGGCGGAGCGGATCGCCTCCGCGCTCGTCTCGATGCCCGTCACCGCGCGACCGGGTCGAGCCGCGTGCAGGGCGAACCCGCCGACGCCGCAGTACAGGTCCCACATCGAGGCCGGAGCCACCTCGTCGATCCAGTCGGCGGCCTGGGCGTACAGCCGGGTGGCGACGTGGGTGTTCGTCTGGAAGAAGCTCTGCGGACGCAGGTGCATCGTCACCGGCCCGAGGCGCATGGGCAGCGTCTCCTGCTCGGTCAGCACGATCTCGCGCTCGCCCTCGGTGACGGCCTTGTGCTCGGGCAGCAGGTTCGCGGTGACGACCACGGCCGACGGCAGCGCGAGCAGCAGGTCGCCCAGCCGGGACCGCAGCCGCGCGAGCTGCCCCTCGGATCGCAGGACGAACCGGACCATGAGCTCGCCGTCCGGGGACTCCGTCACCAGGACGAACTTCAGCTCGCCCCGCCGGGCCGCGACGTCGTACGGGATGAGGCCGGCCGACGCGACGAAGTCGGCCAGGACCGGGAGCGCGGCACGGACCCCGGGCGTGCAGATCCCGCAGTGCCGGATGTCGACCCCGCGCTGCCGGTGGTCGAGGATCCCGATCGTGGGGTGCTCGGCCGATCCGCCGACGACCATCTTCGCCCGGTTGCGGTAGCCGGACTCCGGGCTGGTGATCGCCGGCAGGAACTCCACGGCGCCCGGTCCGCCCGCTGCCTCGACCGCGTCGTGCAGGAGCTCGCGCGTGCGGAGTTCCTTGTCGAGGACCTGGTCGGCGTACGGCTGCCCCATGAGCGTGCACGAACGGCACACCCCGCGGTCGAAGTAGTCGCACTGCATGGCCGAGTCAGGATACGGCAGCGCCGGTCAGCCCCGCGCGGTGTCCCGAGCCGTCGTCGCCACCCGGTAGATCGACGTCGTCGCCGCGATGAACAGCGTGGTGCCGTCGTCGCCCCCGAAGCACAGGTTCGCCACCACCTCGGGGACCGGGACCTCGCCGATGCGCCGGCCGTCCGACGCGAACACGACGACCCCGCGGTGCGAGGACGACCAGACGTTGCCGTCGGCGTCCACGCGGATGCCGTCTGGCACACCCTCGTCGGGCCCGAGGGTCGCGAACACCCGTCCGTTCTTCACACGAACGCCGGTGGCGACGCCAGCCCCGCCGTCGGCGCCGACGGTGCCGTCGACCGACACGTCGTACGCCCGGATCACCGGGCGCTCCGACGACGAGCTCGCCAGGTACAGCACCCGCTCGGACGGGTCGAACGCCAGTCCGTTCGGCTCGTCCGCGTCGAGCACCACGGGCCGCAGGCCGGCGCCGTCCGGCCCACAGCGGAACACCCAGTGGTCGCCGTACTCCCGCACGCCCGGGTGCCCCTCGCGCGGCTGCGTGATGCCGTAGGCCGGATCGGTGAACCACACGCTGCCGTCCCGCGCGACGACGACGTCGTTCGGGGAGTTCAGCCGGACGCCGCCCCACCCGTCCGCGATCACCGTGACGACACCGTCGCGGTCCCGCTCGACCCGGCGGTTCCCGTGCGAGCACTGCACGACCGAGCCGTCGGCGTCGAGCGTGCGGCCGTTCGTGAACTCGACGCCGTCGGCGTAGGTCGTGGTCGCCCCGGAGGCCGCGTCCCACTGCAGGATGCGGTCCCCCGGGATGTCGGACCAGCGGAGCGTCCGGGTGGCGGGGATCCAGCAGGGGCCCTCCGCCCAGGTGCTCCCGGTCGCGATGCGCTCGAGCGCTCCCGGGTCCGGGACCAGGTCGGTGATCGACGTCATGCGTCCGCGCCGCTCAGTCGGTCGTGTCCTGCAGGCCGTCGAGGGTGGCGACGTCCTCCGGCGCGAGCACGAAGTCGACGTCGGCGTTCTCGGCGATCCGCGACGGGGTCGTCGACTTCGGCAGCGGGAGCACGTCCTTCTCGAGCAGGTAGCGGATCGCGACCTGCGCCACCGTCTTGTCGTACTTCGCGGCGATCTCCGCGATGGCGGCGTTCGACAGGAGCCCACCGGTGGCGAGCGGCGAGTACCCCTCGACGAGGATGTCCTGCTCCGCGCAGAACGCGGTCGTCTCGTCCTGGGTGTTGCCGATGAACCAGCGGATCTGGTCGGCGTGCGGGGTGACGTCGGTGTTCGCGAGGAGGTGCTCGAGATCCGCGACGACGAAGTTCGAGACCCCGATCGACCGGGTCTTGCCGGCGTCGTAGAGCTCCTCGAAGACCTTCCACACCTCGACGTTGCCGGCACGGTGGTCGCTGCCCATGTCGCTCCACGGCCACGGCGCGTGGATCAGGTACAGGTCGACGACACCGAGGTCGAGGGCCGCGGTGGACGCCGCGAAGGCCTCGCGCGCGCCGGACGCCGTCTTGGTCTCCGCCGGCAGCTTCGTGGTGATGAAGACCTCGTCGCGCGGGACGCCGCTGTCACGGACGGCCTCGCCGACGCTGGCCTCGTTGCCGTACGCCGCCGCGGTGTCGATGTGCCGGTAGCCGGCGTCGAGCGCTGCCCGGGTGGCGTCGTACGCCTCGGACCCCGGCGGGATCTGCCAGGTGCCGAAGCCGATCTGGGGGATGTGGAGTCCGTTGGACAGAACGAAGGTGTCCGTGAGAGCAGGCATGGACCGGACAGTACGCCCGCGTCACCCGGTGAGACCGACGGACAGGATCCGGTCGTCGCCGTCGCCGGGGGTACCGCGGCCGTCGGTGTTGTTCGTGACGAACCAGAGCGTGCCGTCGGGTCCGGCGAGCACCGTGCGAAGCCGCCCGTAGTCCCCGGAGAACCACTCGCGCGAGTCCGAGGGGTCGGCGGCGGGGACGGACCGGAGCACCTCGCCGCGGAGGTTCGCGATGAACACGGTGTCGTCGACGACCGCGAGGCCGGACGGGCTGGCGGCGTCGGTCGACCACTGCCGGACCGGGTCGACGAACCCCTGGTCCGTGCCGCCGGCGCCCTCCACCTCGGGCCAGCCGTAGTCCTTCCCCGGTTCGATGACGTTGAGTTCGTCCCAGGTGTCCTCGCCGAACTCGGACGCGAACATGGTGCCGTCCGACGCCCATCCGAGCCCCTGCACGTTGCGGTGCCCGTACGACCAGACCGGGGACCCGGCGAAGGGGTTGTCGTCCGGCACCTCGCCCGTCGGCGTCAGGCGGAGGATCTTGCCCGCGAGCGACGAACGGTCCTGCGCCTCCGACCGGTTCCCCGCGTCGCCGACCGTGACGTAGAGCATGTCGTCCGGTCCGAAGGCGATCCGCCCGCCGTCGTGGAACGTGTTCGCGGGCAGCTCGTCGACAACGGTCGTCGGGTCCCCGAGCCCGAAGGACCCGGCGCTGCCGGTGAGCGGGTAGCGCTGGACGCGGTTGCCGTCGTCGGCGGTCGAGTAGACGTACAGCTCGTCGTCGTGGAGCGCCAGGCCGAGGAGCCCGCCCTCGCCGCCGTGCGAGACGCCGTCGATCGTCGCGACCGTCCGAGGGCTCCCGGTGTCGTCCAGCTCGAGGACGTCCCCGGAGTCGCGGAGGCTCACGAGCGGGGTGCCGTCGCCGGTCAGCACCACCGACCACGGCGCGTCGAGGCCGGTCGCGACGTCCGTCACGGCCCCGGTCGGCACGACCTCGCCGCTCGCCAGGTCCGTCGGCGTCGGTGGGGCGGTCGCACTCCGGCGGCCGGTGGGCTCGCCGTCGGCGGTGCACCCGGCGAGCGCCAGGACGACGAGGGCGAGCGAAGCGAGTGGTGCTGCGGTCCGGGTACGCATGGCGCGCACCGTACCCGCGGCGTCCGCGGGCGCGCCGAGTCGCCGACGCCGCTCAGGTGCGGTCGACGATCTCCCGCATCGCGGACGCCGCGCCCGGCGCGTCGCCGCGCGCGACGGCGTCGGCCAGCGCGACGTGCAGCGCCATGTCGTACGGGTCCGGTCCGATGTGCGCGCGCTCGTCGAGCGCGCGCTCGACGACCAGCGCCAACCGGGCGAAGACGGCGTTCCCGGACAGGTCCAGCAGGCTGCGGTGCACCGCTCGATCGGACTGGAGGCGATGGGTCGCGTCCGCGTCGTCGGCCGCCAGTCGTCCCGCGGCGGCGACCAGGGCCTCCAGGCCGTCGGGTGGGAACGCGCCGGACGCGACACGGTCCGCTGCCGCGGCCGCCGCCTCCGGTTCGACCGCGCGGCGCAGCGCGCGGAGTTCCGCGAGCACCGCGTCGCGTTCCGGGCCGTCGAGGCGCCAGCCGACCACGCGCGGGTCGATCACGTCCCAGTGCTCACGACCACGGACCCGGAGTCCGACGCGGCGGCCCGCGCTGAGCAGCCCGAGTCCGACGAGGACCCGGGTCGCCTCGCGGACGATGCTGCGACTCGCGCCGGTGCGGACGACGAAGCCGTCGATGCTGTCGACGTGGCCCTCCGGCAGCGTTCCGGCGACGACCGCGGACCCGAGCTCGTCGAGCACCCGGTCGAACGTGCTCGTCACCGTTGCGAGACCGGGCTGATGACGAGCTCGTCGACGCGGACGTGTGCGGGCGCGTCCAGGACGAAGCCGATGGTGCGGCCGATGTCCTCGGGGGTCAGCATCACGGCCCGGGCCGCGCTGTCCGGGACCTCGGGGCGCTGGTCGAGGAAGTCGGTCGCGACGTCACCGGGGCAGAGGTGGGTCGCACGGATCCCGTGCGCCGCCTCCTGCTGGTTGAGGCTCCGGACGACCGACCCGAGCGCGGTCTTCGACGCGGAGTACGCGACGCCGGCCCCCGGCTGGAAGGACCACCCGGCGTACGAGGAGACGACGACCACGACTCCGCCGGACGCCCGGAGCGCCGGGAGTGCGGCGTCGACGACCGTCACGACCGCGGTGAGGTTCGTGTCCACGATCGCGCGGAAGTCCGGCATCGACTGGTCGTCCCACCGGCGCCGCGGGGCGTTCAGGCCCGCGGCGAGGACGAGTCCGTCCAGGCGCCCGTGCCGCGCCGCGATCTCCTCGGCGGCCGCGGCCACGGCCACCGGATCGCTCGCGTCGAGCGGCAGGACGTCGGCACGGCCACCGCCGGACCGGACGGCGGCGGCGACCGCCTCGAGCCGGTCGGGACGGCGTCCGCTGAGGACCACCGTCCACCCGCTCGCCGCCGCGGTCCGCGCCGTCGCGGCACCCATGCCGCTGCCGCCGCCGGTGATCCAGAGGACGCGCTGTTCCGTCTCGTTCGTCATGCTGATTAGTATGCCTATTGAGGCCGGTGACGTCCGCCGGCCGAAGGGAGCGACGATGCACCTCGACATCAGCGACCGTGTGGTCGTCGTCACCGGAGCCGGCCGGGGGATCGGCAGCGTGCTCGCAGCGCGGTTCCGGGACGAGGGCGCCCGGGTGGTCGCCCTCGACCTGGCCTTCGACGGGCCGGACTCCCCCGACCACGTGGTCTGCGACGTCGCCGACCCGACGTCGGTGCGAGCGGCCGTCGACACCGTCGTCGCACGCCACGGGACCATCGACGTGCTGGTCAACAACGCCGGCATCAACGTGGACGGCCTCGTCGCGGACCTGCGGTGGGACGCGTGGCAGCGGTGCATGGACGTGAACCTCGGCGGCACCTTCCTGATGAGCCAGGCGGTCGCACCGGTCATGCAGCGGGCGGGGCGCGGTCGGATCGTCAACGCGGCGTCCTTCGCGGCGATCGTGCCGAGCGTGGGGAGCGCCGCGTACGCCGCGTCGAAGGCCGCGGTCGTGGCGTTCACCCGCGTGCTGGCGTCGGAGCTCGGGCCGTGGGACATCACCGTGAACGCGTACGCGCCGGGCATGGTCCCGACGGCGATGAACGGCTTCGCGACGATGCCGGTCGAGGCGCAGGACCGGCTGCTCGACACCCTGTCGCTGCGGCGGTGGGAGACGCCGGACGACGTCGCCGACCTGCTGGTGTTCCTGGCGAGCGACGCGTCGTCGTACATCACGGGCACGCTGCTCGACGTCTCGGGCGGCAAGCTCGCCACGCAGATCCCGGCTCGGGCGCACGGGCGGTAGCGGGTCGCGCGGTCGCGCGGTCAGCGCAGCATCCGCTCCAGGAGCTCGCGGAGCCGGCGGCGATCGGCGGCGGGGAGCCGTTCGGTGAGCGGCAGCAGGGCGTCGCGCATCGCGGACTCCAGCGCGAGGGCGACCTCGTGCCCCCGGTCGGTGAGCACCACGTCCACCGCGCGGGCGTCGTCCGGGTTCGGTTCCCGCGCGAGCAGCCCCTTCGCCGAGGCGCGCGCCACGAGCCCGGTCATCGTCGACTTCTCCAGCCCGAGGTACTCGGCCAGGTCGCCGATGCGGAGTCGCCGGTCCCGGAGGATCGCGAGCACCCGCAGCTGCGTCAGCGACAGACCGGCGTCGGCGGCCAGGTCGGTCAGTGCGCCCATCGTCGTGAACGCGGCGTGCCCGAGCGCGTCGACGAGCCGGTCCTGCTCGGTGGTGTCCATGTATCCACCCTACTTGACGAGGTTCGTGATGCGAACTACTTTGATTCGTAACACGAACCAACAGGAGCATCGCATGCACGCATCCGTCGTCACCCGCTTCGACACCGCCCCGACCTGGGCGGTGTTCCCCGAGCCGACCCCGGCACCCGACGAGGTCGTCGTCGAGGTCGTCGCCGCCGGCCTCCACCCCCGCGTCCGCTCGCAGGCCGCCGGCTCGCACTACACCAGCGAGGGCGCACTCCCCCTGGTCCCCGGCGTCGACGGCGTCGGACGCTTCCCGGACGGAACGCTCCGGTACTTCGCCGTGCAGTCGGACACCCGCGGGTCGATGGCCGAGCGCGTCGCGGTCGACCCCCGGGCGAGCGTGGTCCTGCCCGACGGCGCGGACCCGGTGGCCGTCGCCGCCGGCGCCAACCCGGTGATGTCGTCCTGGGTCGCACTCCGACGACGGATCGACTTCCCGGACGGCGCCCGGGTCCTCGTGCTCGGCGCGACCGGCGCGTCCGGGCGGGCGGCGGTGCAGGTCGCGAAGCACCTCGGTGCCGCGCACGTGGTCGCGAGCGGCCGGAACGCCGCGCGGCTCGCCACCCTCACCGCCGTCGGCGCGGACGTCGTCGTCCCGCTGGACGACGTCGACGGCATCGCCGCGGCAGCGTCCGACGTCGACGTCGTCATCGACTACGTGTGGGGCGAGCCGGCCGCGCGAGTGATGGCCGCGATCGTCACGGCCCGGCGGTCGCGCGGGGACCGGCTCGACTGGATCGCGATCGGGTCCACCGCCGGACCGGAGGCCCCGATCCCCTCCGCCGCGCTCCGTGCGTCCGGTCTGACCATCGTCGGGAGCGGCCAGGGGTCGGTCGGCAGGGCCGCGTTCGTCGCGGAGCTGCCGGGCATCGTCGCCGCGATCGCGGACGGGACGATCGCGGTCGACGCGACGGCGGTGCCGATGCGCGACGTCGCGGACGCCTGGGCCGGACACGCGGAGTCCGGGACGGGCAGAGTGGTGCTCGCAGTCTGATCCGCCGGGCGGCAAGCTGTCCGGTCGTTCAGGTTCTCCCCATCCGGCTCTCGGTAGCCTGTGAGCCACCCAGAGCCGGACTTGCACGCCCGACCCCGAGGAGGCGCCCCATGGTCACCGTCCTCGTCGCGTTCGCCGTCGTCGCCCTCGTCGTCCCGGCGTTGACGCCGCTGCTCGGGCGGCGCGTCTTCTACGTCGCAGCACTCGCCCCCGCGGCGGCCGCGGTGCTCACGGTCACGCAGACCGACCGGGCCCTGCACGCGGGCGTCTCCGAGTCCACCACCTGGATCCCGCAGCTCGACCTGGCGATCGCCTTCCGCGTCGACGCCCTGTCGTGGGTGCTCGCACTCGTCGTGTCGGTCGTCGGTGCGCTGGTCCTCGTCTACTGCGCGTCCTACTTCGGCCCGAAGGAGCCGGGGCTCGGCCGGTTCGCCGGGGTCCTGACCGCCTTCGCCGGGTCGATGTACGGCCTGGTGATCGCCGACGACGTCATCGTGCTCTTCGTCCTGTGGGAAGCGACGACGGTCTTCTCGTACCTGCTGATCGGGCACGACGCAGCGAAGCGGGCGAGCCGGGCCGCGGCGATGCAGGCCCTCGTCGTCACCACGGCCGGCGGCCTGGCGATGCTGGCGGGTCTCGTGATGCTCTCGGTGACCGCGGGCACCACGCAGCTCTCGGCGATCGTCGCCCAGGCACCGACCGGCACGATCGTCACGGTCTCGGTGGTGCTGGTCCTCGCCGGGGCCCTGACGAAGTCCGCCATCGTCCCCTTCCACTTCTGGCTGCCGGCGGCGATGGCGGCCCCCACCCCGGTGAGCGCCTACCTGCACGCCGCGGCGATGGTGAAGGCGGGCATCTACCTCGTCGCCCGCCTGGCCCCCGCGTTCGCGTTGCTCGAGGGCTGGCGCGAGACCATCACGGTGCTCGGCGTGCTCGGCATGGTCATCGGCGGGTACCGGGCGCTCCGGCAGACCGACCTCAAGCTCCTGCTGGCGTACGGCACCGTGGCCCAGCTCGGCTTCCTCGTGCTCGCCGCCGGGTGGGGCACGCCGGCCGTCGCGCTCGGCGGGGTCGCCCTGCTCGTGGCCCACGCGACCTTCAAGTCGACGCTGTTCCTGGTCGTCGGCACGATCGACCACGTCACCGGCACCCGCGACCTCGGCAGCCTGAGCGGACTCGGCCGGCGGATGCCCTGGCTCGCGACGGTCGCCGTGCTGGCACTCGTGTCGATGGCCGGCATCCCGCCGACGATCGGATTCGTCGCGAAGGAAGCCGTCCTGACGGGCTTCATCGACGCGCTGCACGGCCCCGGAGCCGGCTGGGCGTGGTTCGCACTCGTCGGCATCACGGTCGGATCGGTCCTCACCGTCGCCTACTCGCTGCGCTTCCTCTGGGGCGCCTTCGGGACGAAGCCGGACGTCGAGGCCACCGAGCCGCACGCGCTGCACGGCCTCGGCGTGGTGCCCTCGATCCTCGGTCTGACCGGTCTCGCGCTCGGCCTGCTCACCCCCGTCGTCGCACACGGCATCGAGCCGGCGGCCACCGCGGCGTCGATGCGCGGCGCCGGTGACGTGCCGCACCTGGCGCTCTGGCACGGCCTCGAGCCCGCGCTCGGCATCTCCGCGATCACGCTCGTCGGCGGCCTGGCACTGTTCGCCGCGCGCACCCGCGTCGAGGCGCTGCAGCACCGTCTCGCCGGGTTCCCGAGCGCCGCGAACACCTACCGGCACGTCATGCGCGGGCTCGACCGCGGCGCCACGGCCGTCACCGCGGGGCTGCAGCGCGGTTCGCTGCCCTACTACCTGACGGTCATCCTGTCGGTGTTCGTCGCCGGGGCACTCGCCAACCTGGTGCTCGGCGGGCCGTGGCAGTTCTCGATCCGGTTCGCCGACTCGTGGGGCCAGATCCCGGTCGTCATCGTGATGTCGGTCGCCGCGATCGCCGTCACCACCGCGAAGACCAGGTTCGCCGCGGCCGTCCTGGTCGGGGTCACCGGCTACGGGATGTCCGTGCTGTTCGTCCTGCACGGCGCCGTCGACCTCGCGCTCACCCAGCTCGTCGTCGAGACCGTGACGCTCATCGCGTTCGTCCTGGTCCTCCGCCGCCTGCCCCCGCGCATCGCCACCGCGAACCCGTCGCGTTTCCGCCTGCTCCGTGCCCTGTTCGCCGCACTCGCCGGCGTGACCCTGGCGATCGTCGTGATCGTCGCGGCATCCGCACGGACCGCCGAGCCGATCTGGCCGGACATCCCGGCGCTGACGAGCTCGTTCGGCCACGGCCTGAACGTCGTGAACGTCGCGCTCGTCGACCTGCGCGGGTGGGACACCCTCGGCGAGCTCACGGTGGTCGTCGCCGCGGCCACGGGCGTCGCAAGCCTGATCTTCGTGAACTCCCGCGAGGACACGCTCCCCCGCCTCCGCGACCTGCCGAACGACGTCACGAGCGACAAGCACCGCCCCGACGGCGAGCCCCGCGCCTGGCTCCCGACCAGCGCCGCGCTGCCGACCGGCCGCTCGGCACTGCTCGACGTCGTCGTCCGCCTGCTCTTCCACGGGCTCATCGTGCTGTCCGTGTACCTGCTCTTCGCCGGGCACAACGCCGCGGGCGGCGGCTTCGCCGGTGGGCTCGTCGCGGGCATCGCCCTCGCCGCCCGCTACCTCGCCGGCGGTCCGGCCGAACTCGGTGCCGCGGCCCCGGTGCGCGCCGGACGCCTGCTCGGGCTCGGTGTCGCGACGGCGGCGATCACCGCGATCGTGCCGCTGTTCTTCGGCCGGGAAGCCCTGTACTCCGAGTTCTTCGAAGCCACCGTCCCGGTGCTCGGGCACGTCGAGTTCGTCACCGCCACGTTCTTCGACATCGGCGTCTACCTGGTCGTCGTCGGTCTCGTGCTCGACGTGCTGCGCAGCCTCGGGGCCGAGGTCGACCGGCAGCGCCTCGAGGACTCCCGCGTCCCCACGAACGACACGATCGAAGGCAGCCCCGAGCAGGAAGGCGTCACCGCATGACCATCACGCTCGTCCTCGTCATCGCGATGGCCGTCCTCTTCGCCGCCGGTGTCTACCTGCTGCTCGAACGATCCCTGACCCGGATGCTCCTCGGGTTCCTGCTCCTCGGGAACGCCCTCAACCTGCTGCTGCTCGTGATGTCCGGCGCGGCCGGTGACCCGCCGATCGGGAAGTCCTCCAAGGGGATCACCGACCCGCTCCCGCAGGCCTTCGCCCTCACCGCGATCGTGATCACCTTCGCCGTCAGCGCGTTCCTGCTCGCACTCATCCACCGCTCGTGGACGCTGTCCCGCGCGGACGAGGTCGAGGTCGACGAGGCCGACGTCGCCATCCGCCGCGACCGTTCCAGCGCCGAGGAGGACGACCCGGAGACCGACACGGACCCGGAGTCCGACGCCGACGACGGCATCGCCCACGACCACGAGCGCCACCACGAACCGCACGACGAGCGAGAGGACTCCCGATGACCGCCCTGGTCCCGCTCCTCGTCCTCGTCCCGCTGCTCGGTGCGGCGGTCGCGCTCGGGCTCCTCCGCCACCAGAAGCTCCAGCGTGCGATCACGGTCGGCGTGCTGGTGGTCGCACTCGCGGTCGCCGCCACGCTGATGGTCCTCGTCGACCAGCACGGCACGATCGTCGTCCAGGTCGGCGGGTGGGACGCCCCGTACGGCATCTCGCTCGTGGTCGACCGGCTGAGCGCGCTGCTGCTGACCGTGTCCGCGAGCGTCCTGCTCATCGTCCTGCTGTTCTCCATCGGGCAGGGCCTGGCGGCGGACGACGGCGAGGCCCCGGTCACGATCTTCTACCCGACCTACCTGGTCCTCGCCGCCGGCGTGCTCGACTCGTTCATCGCGGGCGACCTCTTCAACCTCTACGTCGCGTTCGAGATGCTGCTGGTCGCGAGCTACGTGCTGATCACCCTCGGCGGCAGCGAACAGCGGGTCCGCGCGGGCACGACGTACATCGTGACGAGCCTCATCGCGTCGGCGATCTTCCTCTCCGCGATCGGGCTCGTGTACGGCGCGACGGGCACCGTCAACATCGCCCAGATCAGCGAGCGGATGGCGGGACTGCCGGAGCACGTGCAGCTGCTGCTCCACACGATGCTGCTCATCGGGTTCGGCATCAAGGCGGCGGTGTTCCCGCTGGCGTTCTGGCTGCCGGACTCCTACCCGACCGCTCCGGCACCGGTCACGGCGGTGTTCGCGGGCCTGCTGACGAAGGTCGGCATCTACGCGATCATCCGCCTCGAGACGATCATCTTCCCCCAGCCGCAGCTGAACACCGTCCTGCTCGTCGTCGCGACGCTGACGATGGTCGTCGGGGTGCTCGGGGCCGTGTCCCAGACCGACGTGAAACGACTGCTGTCCTTCACGCTGATCAGCCACATCGGCTTCATGGTGATGGGCATCGGACTCGGTACCGTCTCGGGCACCGCCGCCGCGGTCTTCTACACGGTCCACCACATCGTCGTGCAGACCACGCTGTTCCTGGTGTCCGGGCTGATGGAACGGGTCGGTGGCACCACCTCGACCCGGTCCCTCGGCGGGCTGCTGAAGGCCGCCCCACTGCTCGCCGCGCTGTACCTGGTGCCGGCGTTCAACCTCGGTGGCATCCCGCCGTTCTCCGGCTTCATCGGCAAGCTCGGCCTGTTCCGTGCCGCGGCGCTCGACGGCAGCCCGATGGCCTACGTGACCATCGGCGCCGGCGTCGTCACCTCGCTGCTCACGCTCTACGCGCTGATGCGCGTGTGGGACGCCGCCTTCTGGCGGCCGAAGCCGGCCGCCGAGCCGGCCGCACCGCACGCCTCCGTCGCGGAGCCGCACGAGCACCTCCGTGCTCCGGAACCGGCGCCGGTCACCGTGTCCGAGACGGACGGTTCCGTCCTGACCGGAGGCTCGGTGACGGTCACCGACGCTGCTCCCGCGGGCGCGGCCTCCCGACCGACCCCCGGCACCGACGAGAAGGCGCGCCTGCCCCGCATGCTGGTCGGCGTCACGACCGTCGCGGTGCTCGGGTCCGTCGCGCTCACCGTCGTCGCCGGTCCGCTCTACGGCTACGCGACCCGCGCAGCGGAATCGCTCGAGTCGCCGACGCAGTACGTGCAGGCCGTCCTCGGGGAGCGCCCGTGACGAACGACACCCGACGCATCACGAACGCCCGGCGCATCGCCGTCGCGTGGCGGTACGACGTGCCGCTCGTCCTCGGGCTGACCGTCCTGTGGGCGCTGCTCTGGGGGTCGTGGACCCCGCTCACGCTGCTCTGCGGCGTCGTCGTCGCGCTGCTCGTGACACAGGCGCTGCCGCTGCCGCCGGTCCCCCTGTCCGCCCGGTTCTCGATCGTGCACACCCTCTGGTTCCTGGTCATCTGGTCCGGACTCGTCGTCGCCGCGTCGTTCCGCGTCGCCTGGGTGGCGTTCCGGCCCCGCGGTGTCCGGCGCAGCTCGATCGTCCTCGTGCAGATGCACACCACCTCGGAGATGACCTTCACGCTGGCCACGCTCGCGGTCTCGCTGGTGCCCGGCTCCTACGTCGCGGACGTCGACCTCGGGCGTCGCCGACTGCTGCTGCACGTCCTCGACACCGAACAGGAGCGCCAGGTGGAAGCCGCGAAGCGTGAGGCGCTCGGGATCGAGATGCTCGTGATCAAGGCCCTCGGGTCGAAGCGGGACCTCGCCGAGCTCTCCGAGCCGCTGCCGGAGGTGACCCGGTGAGCGCCGCCGTCGTCGTCATGGGGATCGGCATCGCGCTGGTCCTGGCGCTCCTCGGGGCGACCCTGGCGCTGGCCGTGTTCCGGATCGTCCGCGGCCCGACGATCCTCGACCGGATGATCGGCTCGGACATGGTCCTGACCACCGTCCTCGTGGTGATCGCGGCCGCGATGGTGATCCGGCAGGACCTCACCGGCATCCCCGTCCTCGTGGTGATCGCCGCCACGAGCGTGTTCGCCACGATCGCCGTCGCCCGTGCGGTCACGCCGTCGTCCGACCCCTCCGACGACGGCGCGGACGTCACGACCCCGGAACGGAGCGAGCGGTGATCGAGATCCTGCAGTCCTTCGTCGACGCCGCCGGCGTCCGGGCGTGGATCGCGCTCGGGCTGCTGCTCGTCGGGTCCCTGCTGTCCCTCGGCGCGGGCGTCGGCATCGTCCGGTTCCCCGACCCGCTCGTCCGACTGCACGCGATGGCGAAGCCCCAGGTGCTCGGGTTGGCGTTCGGGCTCGCGGCGATCGTCGTCGCGGTGTGGACGTGGACGGCGCTCTGGGTGGTCCTGCCGATCATGGTGTTCCAGCTGTTCCTGGTGCCGGTGTCCACGCACATGATCGCCCGCGCCGGCGTCCGCTCGGGCGACTACCGGCACGAGGACCTGCTCGTCGACGACACCGAGTCCTAGCCGCCCCCGCCCCGCGCCCCCGCCCCGCGCGTGGGAAGTTGAATCGCGCGTAGGTGGTCGTTCCTTTCCACCACCAACGCGCGGTTCGTCTTCCCAGTGCACGCGGTGTGGGAAGGAACCGCCGTGCGGATCGGCCCCCGGGTCAGCGGCGGCGGGACAGGAGCAGGTTCACGACGGCCGCCACGACGACGATCGCCGCGGAGATCGCCGGGAAGAGCATCGCGGCCGACGTGCCGGAGCGCTCGGCGACCTCTCCCACGACGGCCGAGGTCAGCGACTGCCCGACGATCACGGCCGAGCCGAGGATCGTCATCGTGGTCGCGGACCGGCCCACCGGGGAGCGGTCGGACCCCAGGCTGTACTGCGCGACGAGGGTCGGGCCGATGCCGATGCCCATCACCGCGAGGACGATGCCGACCGCCACGACCGAGTCCGCCGACGCGAACGCGATCGCACCACCGAGGAGCACCACGCCGAAGACCAGCCAGCGCCACCCGACGCCGAACGACCGCGGGAACGCCGCCGATCCGAGTGCCAGCCCGGCCGAGCCGATGCCCATCAGCCCGTAGAGGAGTCCTGCCTGCGACGACTCGCCGTGCGTGCCCATGAACGCCGTCAACGAGGTCAGGGTCGAGCCGAAGAAGAACCCGATGCCGAGGATTCCGACGACCACCACGACCAGCCGCGGTCGGAGGAGCTGCCGCGCCGGTGCCTGGACGACCTCGGCGTGCTGCCCGACCGCCAGCTTGCCCGTCGGGTGCAACGCGAATGCCGTCACGAAGACGAACGTCAGCGCGGATGCACCGGCGACGGCCACCCACGGGGCGATCGCACTCGCGAGCAGGCCGACCAGGAACGGGCCGATGATGAACACCGTCTCGTCCGCTGCGGACTCGTACGCCATCGTGCCGCTGAGGACCTTCTCGTGGCGGTCCTTCGCCATCCGCTGCCGGATGATCGCGACGAGCCGGGTGCGGGACATCGGCGCGACCTGCGGTGCCGACGCCCCGATGCAGAACGACATCGCCAGGACGGCCAGGTCGGGGGCGGCGCTCTGCACGACGAGCGGGAACACCCCGAGCAGCACGCCGTTCGCGATGCCGACGGGGACGAGCACCTTCCGCTGGCCGAGCCGGTCCGCCGCGGCGCCCACCATCGGGCCGAAGACCGCCGACCCGATGCCGACGAACGCGGAGTTGATGCCGCCCAGGGCGACCGAGTCCCGCGAGGCGACGACGAGCGTCAGGACGCCGACGACCATCATCGCGAACGGGAGCCTGGCGATGAAGGCGATCGGGAAGTACGACCGCCCGGCGTGGGCGATCAGGGAAGCGTCAGAGGAGCGCGCCTGGAGCATGTCGTGGTGTGCCTTCTCGGCCCACGTTCGTTCCGCGGACCCATCGGGTGCCGCCGCTGTCCGCCGAGGTGCGGCGGCCGGTAGATACACACTGCGTCCTCCGAGGGTACCAGCGGCGGATCGCGGGCAGTCGTCAGCCCCGACGGCCGGATCGGCGTGCGAACGCGTCCAGTGCGCCGAGCACGTCGTCGTTCCGCCACACCGTCGCGCGCAGTTTGTGTTCGTTCTTCGACACGAGGACACCCGCCGCGACGAGCGAGTCGAGCGCGCGGTAGACGTTGATCGATCCGCCGAGCTGGACGGAGAGCGATGCGGCGGTGAGCACGGGCTGCCGCGCCACGACCTCGAGCACCCGCCACACGGCCGAGTCCGACCGCGCGGTGACACGCTCGCGCCACCGCGCCTGGGCCGCGTGGACGTCGTCGACGAGCACCCGGGCGTTGTTGACGGCACGGAACGACGCCTCTGCCGTCGCCACGACGATCGGCTCGATGTCGCCTGCGCGATAGGCATCGAGTGCCGCGTGGTACCCGGCAGTGTCGGTCAGCAGTCCGGCCGACACCGGGATCGTGACGTTCTGCGTGAGGCCGGTCCCGCGGAACATCGCCTGCATGAGCGCGCGGCCGGTCCGGCCGTTCCCGTCCGTGAACGGGTGGATCGTCTCGAACTGTGCGTGCGCGACGGCGATCTGGACCAGGCGTGGCAGGTCGTTGCGCCGGGCGAACGCCATCACGTCGTCGACGAGCGCCGGAACACGTTCCGAGGCCGGCGCGACGAACTCGGCCCCTGCCGGACTGTCCGCGCTCCGACCGATCCAGACGGGTTCGTCCCGCCAGGTCCCGGCGTCGTGGTGCGGGTCTCCGTCGAGGAGGACCCCGTGCATCGCCAGGACCGATCCCGGCGTGAGCTCGTCGGCCAGGTCGAGCGCGCTCTGCATCGCACGCGTGTTGGCCACGATCTGCGCAGCGTTCTGCCTCGAGTCGTCGCCGAGCTCGGCGGTGAAGATGGCTCGAGCACTCGCCGTCAGGTGCTCGATCTGGGACGATGCCGCGGCCTCCGAGCGCAGGAGCAGCGATGCGAACGGCGCGATCTCGCCACCGAGTTGCGCGTCGAACCGGACCAACGCCCCGACTGCGTCGTCGACCAGGGCGGCGGTCGCCGACGAGACGACGGGGTCGAGCGCCGCGATGACGGGCGGGACAGCGGCGCGGTACGGGTGCCCGAGGGTGCTCCGCCGACTCGCGGCGATGCCGAACCCGGCGTACTTCGACTCGAACCACAGTTCTTCGGTGTCGATGGAGGGCCAGCTCATCCCGTCTCCGATCTGTCACGACGGCGTCCACATCGTGACACTTGTGCTCACAAGTGTAACTCGCGCCCTGTCGGAGTGGTCCTGGTCTCGGCGTGGGTCAGGCGGCGAAGCGGACGAACGACCGCAGCCCGGACGGCTCGACGTCGTGGGCCTCGGTGAAGCCGCAGGACTCGTAGAACGCGCGCTGCCCCGGCTCGTCGTCGGTGAGCAGCACGACCTGCCGGACGTCACGGACCCGGTCGAGCACCGCACCGAGCAACGCCGCCCCGACGCCGGCGCGCTGCGCGGACGGCGCGACGAGCACGTCCTGCACGTACGCGATCGTGCAACCGTCGGAGACCGTGCGGACCAGACCGATCAGCTCCCCGCCCTCGCTGCGCGCCGTCAGCACGAGGTGGGATCCGAGCACCGCGGCGTGGAGCCGTCCGGGGTCGTCGGTGTACGCGGTCCATCCCACCGCCCCGTACAGCGCGAGGAGTTCGTCGAGGTCCGGACGGTCGTCGCCGAGGGAGAAGTGCACGGCACCAGTCTCGCGGGTCCGCAGCGGTCAGCGGGCCTCGCCGGTTGCCCAGAAGTACGTCAGGGGAGCGCCGTTCACCAGGTGGTCGCCGATCACCCGCTGCTGGAACACGACCGGGTTGTGCGACGACAGGGTCCTGGCGTTGCGCCAGTGCCGGTCGAGCGAGCGGTCCCGGTCGGTCGCGCTGGCGCCACCGACCTCGAACAGGGTCGTCGTCGCCCGGAGCGCCACCTCGACCACCGAGGACTGCAGCGCGATGGTCCGGAGCTCGGCCGCGTCGATGTGCTCTCCCGCGTCGAGGGCGTCCGACACGATCGCGTCGTGCGCCTGATCGATCGCGGCGGCGGCGCTCAGCACGAGCGCCTCGGCGGCGATCGCGTCCGCGGCGATCCGCCCCACGACCGACTGCACGAGCGGGTCGGACGCCGCGGTGGCGCCGACCCCGTGCTGGTAGTGCCGGGTCCGGGAGCGCACGAACGCGGCGGCGTCACGGGACGCTGCCGCGGCGACCCCGGCGAGCGAGGCCAGCAGCACGGTCTGCAGGAACGCCGGCAGCACGGTGCGCCGTTCCCCGCGCTCCGGTCGGAGCTGCCAGAGCTCGACGCGCACGCCGTCGAACCGGGTGGTGCCGCTGCCGGTGAGGCGCTGGCCGAACCCGTTCCAGTCGTCGCGGACCTGGACGCCGGGATCGTCCACGCGGACCGTGACCCCGACCGTGTGGCCGTCCGGTGTCTGCGCGGTCACGGTGGTCCAGTCGGCGAAGATCGTGCCCGTGCTGTAGTGCTTCTCGCCGTGCAGCCGCCAGCCGTCACCGTCCGGGACGAGGTGCGTCGCGAGCGAGCCGACGCCGGCACTGCTCCGCTCGTGGCTGGCGTTGCCGAAGACCTCGCCGGCGGCGACCCGCGTGAACCAGTCCTCGCGCCGGACGACGCCGGGGTCGAGCAGCAGTTCCTCGACGAAGGAGAAGTGCGCGCGGAGCAGCTGCGGGATGTTCGAGTCGGCCTCGGCGAGCCGGACGAGCAGCGCGAACAGGTCGCTGGCAGAGGCGCCGCTGCCACCGGAGGCGACGGGGACGGTCACCGCGGTGAACCCGGCCTCGGCGAGCCATCGGACCTGCTCGTGCGGCAGTGTCCTGGTCTGTTCGCGGTCCACGGCACCGGCGGCGATCCGGTCGAACACGGGGGCGAACTGCGCCAGCAGCGTGGCGCGGGTGGGGAGTGCCGTGACGGTCATGATTCCTCCTGGAGGGTCCGGTGGACGCTGACGCCGGGCACCGCGTCGAGCAGCCCCCGGGTGTACGGATCGCGTGGGGAGCGGAAGACCTGGTCGGCCGGCCCCTCCTCGACGACCCTGCCGTCGCGCAGGACGAGCACGCGGTCGCTGACGTGGTGGATCACGCCGAGGTCGTGCGAGATGAAGAGCGCGGCGGTGCCGTACTCGTGCCGGATGTCGGCGAGCAGGTCGAGCACCTGGGCCTGCACCGAGACGTCGAGCGCGCTGACGGCCTCGTCGAGGACGAGCACGTCGGGGTCCGTCGCGAGCGCCCGGGCGATGGCGACGCGCTGCCGCTGCCCGCCGGACAGGGTGAGCGGGTGCCGTCCGGCGAGCGACGGGTCCAGCCCGACACCCTGCAGGAGCGAGTCGACCCGTGCGGCGTCCGTCCCGGCGCCGGAGGCGCCAGCAGCTCCGGCATGCCGCGACGGACCGGCTGCCCGAGCGGACCGCGCCCCGACCAGGGCCGACCGCACGAGCTCCCCGACGGTGCGACGCGGGTCGAACGACGACAGGGGGTCCTGCGACACGGTCGCGATCCGCGGTCGGTCGGCCCGCCGGGCGCGTTCGGGCAGCGCCGACCACGGCCGCCCCTCGAACAGCACCTCGCCGGACGACGGCGGCGTCAGCGCGAGGGCGATCGCCGCGGTCGTGGACTTGCCCGAGCCCGACTCCCCCACGATGCCGAGGGTCTCGCCGGCACGGAGCTCGAAGGACACGTCGTCGACCACGGTCCGCACGACCCGGTCCGGCCCGCGGTAGCGCTTCGTGACGTGCGACACCGACAGCACCACCGAGCCGGCGACCGGGACCGGACGCGATGCCGGTCGCGGCGCCAGCTCGGCCCGCGGGGCGTCGGACAGCCGCGCTCCCGGCGCATGTGCGGAGGGGATCGCGGCGAGCAGGCGCTTCGTGTACGCGTGCTGCGGGTCACCCAGGACGGCTGCGACCGGCCCCTGCTCGACGACGACACCGTGCTGCATCACGACGACCTCGTCGGCCAGCTGCTCGACGACGCCGAGGTCGTGGCTGATGAGCACCAGGCCGGTCCCGCCGGCACGGAGTTCGTCGAGCAGCGCCAGGATCTGCGCCTGCACGGTGGTGTCGAGCGCGGTGGTCGGTTCGTCGGCGATGAGCACGGCGGGGTCGAGGGCGATCGCGGCCGCAATGAGCGCCCGCTGCCGCAGGCCGCCGGAGAGCTCGGAGGGCAGCTGTCGTGCCCGCAGTGACGGTGACGGCACCCCGACGCGGTCCAGGAGCGCGAGCACCTGTCGCTCCCGTTCGGACCGCGGTCCGACGCCGTGCACGCGGAGCGCGTCGGCGACGGACGACCCGACCTTCCGGAGCGGGTCGAGCGAGACGAGGGCGTCCTGCAGGACGTACCCGGCCTCCTTGCCACGCACCTTCCGCCAGGCGCCGTCGGACAGGTCGCGCAGGTCCCGGCCGCCGAGCGACAGCGTGGAGGCGGTGGTCGTCGAGGTCGGTCCGTTCAGTCCGAGCAGCGACCGGGCGGTGACGCTCTTGCCGGAACCGGACTCGCCGACGATCGCGACGCAGCGCCCCGGCTCGAGCGTGAAGGAGACGTCCCGCACGACGGTGCGGTCGCCGAAGGCGACGGAGAGGTCCCGGACCTCGACGACGGGGTCGCCACCGTGGCGGGCGGAGGACGTGGCGGGCGTGAGCAGGTCAGGAGTGGTCACCGGGGGCCTCCAGGCTGGGTCAGGGTCTGCACGGCGCGACCGACGGCGGTCAGCGACAGGGCGAGCAGCACGATCACGACGCCGGGCCAGAAGTCGAGCCACCAGGCCTGCTGCAGGTAGTTGCGGCCGGCGTTGAGCATCGCGCCCCACTCCGGAGCGGGCGGCTGGACGCCCATGCCGAGGAAGCCGAGCGCGGACGCCCAGACGATCGCCTGCCCGATCCCGAGCGTGACCAGCACGGTCAGCGGCCGGAACGCGTTCGGCAGCAGGGTGTGGAACAGGACGTGCGCGGCGGAGTGGCCGAGTGCCCGCTCGGACTGCACGTAGCCGGCGTTCCGCACCGCGAGCACCTGTCCGCGGACCATCCGGGCGTACCCGGGGATCGTCGCGATGCCGACGGCCAGGATCTGCGTCCCGGCGCTCGACCCGAACACGGCGATCAGGATGAGCGCGAGCAGGATGCCCGGGAACGCGTACAGCACCTCGATGACGCGGGTCACGACGGCGTCGACGGCGCGGCCGCCGAGTCCGCCGAGGACACCGAGCAGGACGGCACCGGCGAGCCCGAGGGCCGTGGCGCCGACGCCGATCAGGACCGACTGGCCGGCGCCGTGCACGACGCGGGAGTACACGTCGCGGCCGGACTGGTCGGTCCCGAAGACGTGCTGCGCGCTCGGGGCGTCGAAGCTCTTGCCGAGGTCGATCGCCAGCGGGTCCTGCGGCGCGAGCAGGGACGGCCAGAGGGCCGCCACCGCGACGACCGCGATGAACGCGGCGGCCACCCAGAACGACACGCGTCGCAACGGGTGGGAGGCTCGGCGCACCTTGGTCGGGCCGGTGGCGGTCGGGAGCGGGGCCGGGCCCAGGGCCGTCGGCTCGCTGGGTGCGATCGTTGCGGTGGTCATGCTGCGGCTCCGGTCGTGCGGCGCAGTCGCGGGTCCACCACGACGTAGGCGATGTCGGTGAGGATGTTCGCGACGACGTAGACGAGTGCGACGACGAACGTGATGCCGATGACGAGCGGCAGGTCCTGCGCGCTCACGGCGGTGACGAGCACCTGGCCGATGCCCTGTCGGGCGAAGACGACCTCGGCGATGACGGCGCCGGAGACCAGCGAGCCGAGACCCCAGCCGGACAGCGTCACGCCGGGGAGCGCCGCGTGCCGGAGCACGTACTTCCCGCGGATCGCGTTCTCGGACAGGCCGCGGCTCCGGGCGGAGAGGACGAACGGCTGTTGCTGCTTGTCCTCGAACTCGTCGCGGGTGACCTGCCCGAGGAACCCGGCGAGCGGGATCGCCAGGGTCAGCGCCGGCAGGACGATGCCGAGCGGGCCGGACCCGATCACCGGGAACCAGTGCAGCTGCACCGCGAACACCAGGAGCAGCACGAGCCCGAGCCAGAACTGCGGCAGCCCGGCGGCGACGGTCTCGATCACCGAGCCGATCCGGCCGACGATGCCCGGCCGACCGGCGGTGAGCAGGGTCGACACGATCGAGAGCACCCAGGCCAGCACGAGCGCGGTCACGGTGAGGGCGAGCGTCGGGCCGATCTGGCCGGCGATGACGCTCGTGACGGACTGCTTCAGCGTGTACGACTCGCCGAAGTCGAGCCGGAACAGCCCCGCCAGGAAGTCGCCGTACTGCGCCAGGAGCGGCCGGTCGAAGCCGTACTGCGCGGTGACCGCGGCCACGGCCTCCTTCGTGGGGTGCGCTGCGGCGCCCCCGAGGATCGCGACCGCGGGGTCGCCGGGGACCGCGTGCTCGAGGAAGAACACGATCGTGCCCACGGCGAGGAGCAGGACCACCGCCTCGACGATGCGTCTGGTGACTCGGATGACCATCACTTGCCTCCGTCGATCAGGTAGGCGTCGGAGAGGACGGGTTCGCCCTCGCTGGGTTCGATCCACACGCCGCTGACGCGGTCGGCGATGCCCAGGCGCGTCTGGATCGGGTAGAGCGGCAGGCTCCACCCCTTCGACGTCAGGATCTGCTGGGCCTTCGCGTACGCGGTCGCCTGCTTCGCCGGGTCGGTCGTCGCGGTGCCCTCGATGAGCAGCCGGTCGAGTTCGTCGTCGTACGCGAACGCCGAGTTCTGGCCGTTGTCCACGTCGTAGGTCGCCTTCGAGTACTTGATGTACATCACGTGCGGCGTCGGGCTGTTCCAGTAGTTCCCGAGCAGGTCGTACGCCTTCGGGTTGCCCCACACCGCGTTCATCGAGGACGAGTCGAGCGCCTGCAGCACGACCTTGATCCCGACGCGCTTCTCCATCGCCTGGATGTCCTGCAGGATCGTGACGTCCGCCGGCGGGGTCTCCGCGGAGTCCGCGTTGTAGGGCAGCTTCACCGTGAGGGTCTCGCCGTCCTTCGTCCGGTAGCCGTCGGCGTCCCGTCCGGTCCAGCCGGCCTCGTCGAGCAGTCGCTTCGCTGCCGCCGGATCGTACGGGAACGGCTCGTGGTACGCGGCGTCGTAGTGCGGCGTGCCCGAGGAGACGGCGTTGCCCTCGTACGGGAACACCCCGTTGTAGGCGCTCTCGACCGCTTCCTTCGCGTCCGAGGCGTGCACGAACGCCTGCCGCACCCGGATGTCGCTGAACACCGCGCTCTTCGTGTTGAGGTCGAGGCTGAACGGCGAGCCCGAGTGCACGAACGACTGCAGCTCGATCGACGGGTCGGCCTTCGCCAGTCCCTCGCTCTCCGGCGGCACGTTGAAGATGACGTCGGCCTCGCCCGAGCTCAGCGCGCCGTACCGGGTCGTGTTGTCCTTGAGGAACTTCCACGTGATGCCGTCCAGGTACGCCGGGCCCTGGTGCTTCGCGTCCGCCGGAGCGCTGTTGTAGGCGTCGTTCCGGACGAGCTCGACGTCCCGTTCGTGGTTCCACTTCGCGACCTCGAACGGCCCCGTGCCGACCGGCGACTCGCAGTTCGCGGCGAGCCCCCGCGCCATGGCCTTCGGCGACTCCATGCCGAAGAACGCCTGCGACAGGGCGGCGAGCAGCGGCGAGTACGGCCGCTTCAGGGTGATCCGGACGACGTGGTCGCTGATCGCGGTGGCCTTGTCGAAGTACCCGGTCAGGTACAGCAGGTCGGTCGACGACTGCGTCGCGGGGTCGAGGATCTGCGTGAAGTTGTCCACGACGGCCTGGGCGTCGAACGGTGTGCCGTCGGTGAACTCCACCCCCTGCTTCAGCGTGAAGTCGTACTGCGTGCCGTCGTCGGAGATCGTCCAGCTCGACGCGAGCCACGGCTTCACCGAGCCGTCCTTCTGCAGCGACACGAGCGAGTCCAGGTACTGGCGCGCGATGTACGTCTGCGGCATGTCGCCGGAGTTGTGCGGGTCGAGGCAGGTGGGTTCGCGGTCCGTTGCGTAGACGAGGGTGCCGCCGCGGACGGGTCCGGTGTCGGAGGTCGCCGCAGTCGAGCCGGCGGAGCAGCCGGCCAGGAGCACCGCGGTCGCGGCGGCTGCGGCGAGCGCCGCGGTCACGCGGCGGCGGAGCGTGCGCCGGGCGGTGTCGGATCGGGTCATGTCGAGGACGGTAGGCAGCGTGACGGGGGTGGGTCGAGCCTCCCGTCTTCCGTCGCAACGGGCCGTCACACGGCGTCGTGGACCGCGGGAGGGCACGTCACGGGACGTCATGTCCGGGAGCGACAGCCGGGAGGCTCGTCACGGTTCGTCACCAGTGTCACGTCGGGACGGGGTCACCCATATCGTGACGGCCATGGAGCAGCGGACCATGGGGCGGACGGGTGCCCCCGTCAGCGCGCTGACGCTCGGCACACGTGCCATCGCGGGCGTCGCCGCGCGGGACGTGGACGATGCGGTCGACCTGGTGGTCGAGGCGCTCGGCCGCGGGATCACGGCGATCGACGTGTCCGACGCGCACGGCTCGGGGCTCGCTGAGGCCGTCGTCGGCGCCGCACTCGACGGACGCCGCGACGACGTCTTCGTGTCGGTGCGGTTCGGTGACCCCGTCGACGAGGACCCCGCCCACCGGGGTTCCGGGCGGCGGTGGATGTTCCGCGCGGTGGAGCGGAGCCTGGAGCGCCTCGGGACCGACGTCATCGACCTGTACCAGCCTGCGCGGCCGGACCCGGCGACGTCCCTGGACGAGACGCTCGACGCGCTCGCCGACCTGGTCGCGCAGGGCAAGATCCGCTCGTTCGGGATCCCGGGGTTCCCCGCGGAGGAGCTCGTCGAGGCGCAGTGGCTCCGATCGGGGGCGAAGAGCGCGACCGCGACGCACGTGCCCTACTCGGTCCTCACGCGGACGGCTGAGCGCACCGTGTTCCCCGTGGCCCGGCGCTTCGGCCTCGGGGTGCTCGCGGGGTCGCCGCTCGCGGGTGGATGGCTGGCGGGCGCCTACCGCGCGGGGACCGTGCAGCCGCGGTCGCCGCACGCGGTGCAGCACCCGGAGGTGTACGACATCGGGTCGCCGCGGAACCGGCGGAAGCTCGAGACCGCCGATCGGCTCGGGCGGCTCGCGGACGAGGCCGGCCTGACCCTGCTCGAGCTGTCGATCGGGTTCGCGCTGACGCACCCGGACGTGGCGTCGGTCGTCGTCGGGCCGCGGACCGCTTCGCACGTGGACGCGTACGCGCAGGCGGCGGAGGTCGTCCTCGACGACGAGCTGCTCGACGCGGTGGACGCGATCGTGCCGCCGGGCACGCACGTGCTCGAGCGGGACACCGGCTCGACGCTGCCCGCGCTGACGCGGGAGCGGTTGCGCGGGCGGGTGGCGGCGCGGGCGTAGCGGGCGGTGTGGTCCTGTGGCCGCGGGGGCTCGGTCGGGCGTTTCGCGCGTAGGAAGTCGAAACGCGCGTAGGCAGTCGTTCCTTCCGACTGCCTACGCGCGTTCTACCTTCCCAGTGCGGATGCGATGGGAAGGAAGCGCGCCGGTCAGGAGACCTCGCCGGCGCGCGCACCCGCCCAGAGGTCGACGTCGGTGATCCCGACGGAGTGCTCGTCGATGGCGCGGAGTTCCTCGTCCGTGAAGGACAGGTTCGCCAGGGCCTGCACGTTGTCCTCGAGCTGCGACACCCGTGAGGCACCGATCACGAGCGACGTCACCCGCTCGTCGCGGAGTGCCCACGACAGGGCGAGCTGCGCCAGGGACTGCCCGCGCGCCTCGGCGATGGCGTTCAGTGCGCGCAGGTGCTCGACGACCTCGGGCGTGATGCTCGTCGCGTCGAGGGACTTCCCCGCCGCCGCCCGCGAGTCCAGCGGGACGCCGTCGAGGTACTTGCCGGTGAGCAGGCCCTGCGCGAGCGCGGTGAAGCCGATCACGCCGAAGCCGAGTTCCCCTGCGGCGTCGAGCAGCCCCTCGGTCTCGATCCAGCGGTTCAGCATCGAGTACGAGGGCTGGTGGATGAGGAGCGGGGTGCCGAGGTCACGGAGGATCTGCACTGCCTGACGGCTGCGTTCGGCGTCGTACGAGGAGATCCCGACGTAGAGCGCCTTGCCCTGTTGGACCGCGGTGTGCAGCGCGCCCATCGTCTCCTCGAGCGGGGTGGAGGCGTCGAGGCGGTGGGAGTAGAAGACGTCGACGTAGTCCAGACCCGTGCGCCGCAGGGACTGGTCGAGCGAGGCGAGCACGTACTTCCGCGAGCCGCCGCCCTGACCGTACGGCCCCGGCCACATGTCCCAGCCGGCCTTCGTGGACACGATCATCTCGTCGCGGTAGGGGGCGAAGTCCTCTCGCATCAGACGCCCGAAGTTGACCTCGGCGGCACCGTACGGCGGCCCGTAGTTGTTCGCGAGGTCGTGGTGCGTGATGCCGAGGTCGAACGCTCGGCGGCTGATGGCGCGCTGGTTCTCGAAGGGCACGTCGTCGCCGAAGTTGTGCCAGTAGCCCAGGGAGAGCAGCGGCAGGTCGAGGCCGGAGTGGCCGGTGCGGCGGTACGTCATCGAGTCGTAGCGGTCGTCGCTGGCGATGTAGGTCATGGTCCGAGCCTGGCACCTCGTCCCGGGGATCCGAGCAGGTTCGCGTGTCCCGGATCCGAGCAGGTTCGCGTGTCCCGGATCCGAGCAGGTTCGGAGAAGTGTCGGCGCGGCCGGCGAGGCAGACTGGGCCCGACGAGGAGGCGACGACCATGGCACGGACGACGAAGACCGAGGGCACGTTCACGGACGAGGAACGCGCCGCGATGCAGGAAGCCGCGGCGGAACGGCGCGCAGCGCGCTCGCGCGGCGGGACGAAGGCGGAGAAGGCCGCGGCCGATGCGCAGGCGGTCGTCGACAAGATCGCCGAGATGCCGGAGCCGGACCGCGGACTCGCGGAGCGGATCCACCGCATCGCGCTCGAGGCCGCACCCGACCTGGCGCCGCGGCTCTGGTACGGGATGCCCGCGTACGCGAAGGACGGCAAGGTGGTGTTCTTCTTCCAGGACGCGGCCAAGTTCGGGGCCCGCTACGCGACGCTCGGGTTCCAGGATCCGGCGCAGCTCGACGACGGGTCGTTCTGGCCGACCTCGTGGGCGGTCACACCGGCGTTCTCGGCGGCCGACGAGGCGACGGCCGCGGCGCTGATCGAGCGGGCGGTGGGTCCGCGCTCGTAGGATCCCTACCATGGTCGAGATCCCGCACCCGCGGCCGACCGATCTCCTGACGATCGGCGAGGTCGTCGCGCGCACCGGGGTCGCCGCCAGTGCCCTGCACTTCTACGAGCGCAAGGGCTTGATCCACCCGGAGCGCACGGACGGCGGGACCCGGCTCTACCCGCGGCACATGGAACGACGGATCGCGATCATCCAGGTCGCCAAGCGGCTCGGCATCCCGCTGAGCGAGGTCGCGGAGCAGTTCGCCGCGCTGCCGGAGGACCGGATGCCCTCGCTGCGGGACTGGAACCGGCTCAACGAGCGGTGGCGCGCACGACTCCGAGCCCGGCAACTCGAACTCGAGCGGCTGCAGCAGGAGATGACGCAGTGCATCGGCTGCGGCTGCGTCTCGCTCAACGCCTGCCTGGTGATGAACCCCGGCGACGCGCTCGGCGCCGAGGGGCACGGCGCCCGACGGCTGCTGCCGATCGAGGACGACGTGGACGACGCCGACGCCGACGCTACGGTCGAGCAGGGCTAACCGCGCAGACCGTCGTCGATGCGGGAGAGCAGTGCGAACGCGGCCTGCACCCCGGCGGTGTCGGCCCCCAGGGCGTCGCGCAGCTTCCGGGCCCAGTGCGCGTGCAGGATCGCGATGCTCTCCTGGGCCCGCTCGGTGGAGAACAGCTGGACCAGGCGTGCATCCGCGGGATCGGGCCGGCGGTCGACCATGCCCTTCGACACCAGTGAGCGCAGCGCCACGCTGAGGTTGCTGCGGTGCAGTGCGGTCGCCTCGGCCGTGGCGCTCGGCGAGGTGCCCGGGTGCATGTCGACCCAGCGCATCACGAGCGCCTCGGTGCCGGTGAGCGGGACGATGTCGAGCGCGGTCGTGCCGTGCGGGTCGACCTCGCGGGAGATCCGGAGGACGACGTCGGCGAGCTCGGCGAGCAGGTCGTCGGTCACCGCGGGGTCCATGGGCAGCACTGTACCGCCGGTCGACCATGGGTTATGATTTCATAATCATGACGACGGACACCGGCTCCATCCGCGCGCACACCGCGACACCTCCGACCACCCGGCAGCAGGGCATCACCACCGCGCTGCTGCTGGTGCTCGGCCTGCTCAGTGCGGTGGCCCCGTTCGCCACCGACCTGTACCTGCCGGCGTTCCCGCAGATGACGACCGAGCTGCAGGCGTCCGCGACGACGGTGCAGCTCACGCTGACCGCGTTCCTCGTCGGCGTGACCGCGGGGCAGCTCGTGTTCGGCCCGCTCTCGGACCGGTTCGGCCGCGTGCCCCCGCTGATCGCCGGCGCCGTGCTCTGCGTGCTCGCGAGCGCCGCGGCCGTGCTCGCGCCGAACGTCGGCGTGCTGATCGTCGCCCGGCTGCTGCAGGGCCTCGGCGGCGCAGCCGGCATGGTGATCGGGCGGGCGGTGATCTCCGACCTGGCGACCGGCAAGCCCGCGGCGCGTGCGTTCTCCCTGATGATGATCGTCGGCGGGGTCGCTCCCGTCGTCGCCCCGCTGCTCGGCGGCCTGCTCACCGGACCGATCGGCTGGCGCGGACTGCTCACGATCGTGCTCGGCCTGTCGATCGTGATGCTCGTGGCCGTGCTCGCCGTGATCCGCGAGACCCACCTCCGCGCCCGCCGCGACCAGCTCCGCGTCGAGCGGCAGGCCACCGGGTCACCGCTCCGCGCCCTCCGCTCCCGGACGTTCCTCGGCTACACCGCGGTGTTCGGCTTCGCGTTCGCGGTGATGATGGCGTACATCTCGGCGTCGCCGTTCCTGTACCAGGACATGATCGGCTTCGGCACGGTCGCCTACGGGATCGCGTTCGGCATCAACGCGTTCGCGCTGATGGGCGTGAGCATCCTGTCCGCCAAGCTCACCGAGCAGCGTTCCGTCACCGGGGTGCTGTCGCTCGGCATCGTGCTGGTGCTCGCGTCGACGGTGGCCTTCGCGGTGCTGGTCGTCACGTCCGCGCCGGTGTTCTTCCTGGCCGTGCCGCTCTTCACCGCGGTCGGCAGCCTCGGCCTGGTGCTCGGCAACGCCACGGCGCTGGCGCTCGGAGCGGTGCCCTCCGCTGCCGGCAGTGCCTCGGCGGTGCTCGGCGCACTGCAGTTCGGACTGGCCGCCCTCGTGTCGCCGCTGGTGAGCATCGGCGGGTCGACGACGGCGGCGCCCCTGGCGATCGTGATGGTCGCCTCCGCGGTGATCGCCGTGGTCGCGCTGCTCGCGGCTCGTGGTCGACGGGTGCCGTTCCGCGCGTAGGCAGTCGGATCGCGCGTGGACGGTCGGGAGTTCCGACCCCCTACGCGCGATCCAGCTTGCCCGAGCGAGCCGGACGCAACAGCGGCAGCCGGGGCATCAGCCAGTCCACCCAGACCACCCGGGCGGCCGGCGCCACGGCGAGCGCCCACGCCACCGATGCCACCGCGTCCGTGGGGTAGTGCACCGCGTCGATGGTCACCGAGAACCACACGACGACGACCGCGATCGTCCCGAGCACCACCGCGAGCCGGTGCCACCGGGTGTCCCGCAGCACCCAGCACAGCGCGATCGTGAACGCGACCATGAAGACGGTGTGCCCGCTCGGGTACCCCGGGTCGGGCTGCACCGGGTACGGGTGCGGCAGCACGGCGACGTCCGGTCGGGCCCGGTGCACGATCTCCTTCACGATCGCCGACGGCACCCACGTGATGGCGACCACGCCCGCGAACGCCGCCGCCGGCCGGACGTTCCGCTGCACCGCCCAGATCACCCCGGTCACGACGACGGTGACGACGAGCGCCGGCGCCGGGCTGATCGCGTGGTAGACGCCGTTCGTGACCGCGCCGACGAACCCGGTGTGCAGGCCGTTGAGCGCCTCGGAGAGCCCGATGTCGACGCTGCCGAGGAAGAACCCGACGATCGTGATGAGCACGACCGCGCCGACGCCGATCGCCACGGTGGACAGCGGGTACGGCGAGCGCACCAGGATGCCGTTGGCGTCGGGCTCCCGCCGTCGTGGGCGGAGCGGCGGCGCGTCGTCGATCATCCGACCATCGTCGCACTCCGCACGCACGGCCACCCCGCCAACACCATCAGAAAGCACACAGCGGCGGGCGGAGCCCGCGGCCCGAGGACTACACAGGAAGCAGGACCCCCACGAGAGGACATGCATGCCAACCGTCGCCGAGAACATCGTCGCCACCCTCCGCAAGAACCACGTCCAGCGCATCTACGGACTCCCCGGGGACTCCCTCAACGGGTTCACCGACGCGCTCCGGAAGGACGGCACGATCCGGTGGGAGCACGTCCGCCACGAGGAGGCGGCCGCCTTCGCCGCCTCCGCCGAGGCCGAACTCACCGGCGACCTCGCGGTGTGCGCGGGGAGCTGCGGACCGGGCAACCTGCACCTGGTGAACGGCCTCTACGACGCGAACCGCTCCCGCGTGCCCGTGCTCGCGATCGCGGCGCACATCCCCACCGCGGAGATCGGCTCCGGCTACTTCCAGGAGACCCACCCGCAGGAGCTGTTCCGCGAGTGCTCCGTCTACGTCGAGTACGTGGCCGACCCGACGCAGATGCCCCGCCTGCTCGAGATCGCGATGCGCGAGGCGATCGAGAAGCGTGGCGTCGCCGTGCTCGTGATCCCGGGCGACGTGCTGCTGGCCGAGGCGAAGAACGACCGCGTCACGACGATCGAGCGCACCACGCCGCGCGTGATCCCGAGCGACGCCGAACTCGAGCGGACCGCCGAGCTGCTCAACGGCGCCGACCGGGTCACGATCCTCGCGGGTGCCGGTGTCGCCGGGGCCCACGACGAGGTCGTCGCCCTGGCGGAGCGTCTGCAGGCGCCGATCGTGCACGCCCTCCGCGGCAAGGAGCACATCGAGTGGGACAACCCCTACGACGTCGGGATGACCGGCCTGCTCGGGTTCGCGTCCGGCTACCGCGCGATGGAGGACGCCGACGTCGTGCTCATGCTCGGCACCGACTTCCCGTACCAGCAGTTCTTCCCCGCCAAGGCGAAGCACGTCCAGGTGGACATCCGCGGGTCCCAGCTCGGCCGTCGGCACCCGGTCGACATCGGCTTGGTCGGCACCGTGAAGGACACGGCACTGGCCCTCATCCCGCTGTTGCACGGCTCGAAGCCGACCCGGCACCTGCAGGACGCCAGGAAGCACTACGCGAAGACCCGCGAGAAGCTCGACGACCTGGCCGTGCCCGCGGGGAAGCACAAGGCCCTGCACCCGCAGTACGTCGCCCGGGTGCTCGACCGCCTCGCCGCCGAGGACGCCGTGTTCATCCCGGACGTCGGCTCCCCGGTCGTGTGGGCGTCGCGGTACCTCACGATGAACGGCAAGCGTCGGCTGATCGGCTCGTTCGTGCACGGCACGATGGCGAACGCGGTCCCGCAGGCGATCGGTGCGCAGGCCGCGTTCCCGGACCGGCAGGTGATCGCGATGGCGGGCGACGGCGGGCTGACGATGCTGCTCGGCGAGCTCATCACGATCGTGCAGAACGAGCTGCCGGTGAAGATCGTCGTGTTCGACAACTCGTCGCTGAACTTCGTCGAGCTGGAGATGAAGGCCGCCGGCTTCGTCAACTACGGCACCGAGCTGCAGAACCCGGACTTCGCCGCCGTCGCCGAGGCGATCGGGATCAAGGGCTTCCGGGTCGACGAGTCCGCCGAGTTCGAGGACGCGATGGCCGCGGCCCTGGCCCACGACGGGCCCGCCCTGGTGTCGGTGAAGTCCGACCGTCAGGAGCTGTCGATGCCGCCGGCGGTGACGCTCGAGCAGGCGAAGGGCTTCACCCTCTACGCGATCCGCACCGTGCTGAGCGGCCGCGGCGACGAGCTGCTCGATCTGGCGTCGACCAACTTCCGTCAGTTCATCTGACGGAACCACGTCCGGACGGGAGGCCCGGTGCCAGCTGGCACCGGGCCTCCCGTCCGGCTCTGGTCGCGACCCGGACCGCGGTCACCAGCCGAGGGGGTGGCCGTCCTCCAGCAGGACGCCGGTCGGGCCTTCCGGGCCCGCGCTGGCGGCGGCCACGACGGTCGCGGCGCTGACCTCGACCGGTCGCCCGTGCGGGTTCGGCACGCCGCCGAGCTCGGTCGCCGTGTAGCCGGGCTCGAGCGCGACGAAGTGCACCTCGGGGGCCATCCGTGCGTACTGGACCGTGAGCATCGTGACGGCGGACTTGCTCGCGCCGTACACCGCGGCCTGCACGGTGGACGCGGCGCTCTCCGGGTCGTGGACCGCGGTGAACGAGCCGAGCGCGCTCGAGATGTTCACCACGAGCGGGTTGGCGGAGCGGCGGAGGATCGGCAGTGCGGCCTCGGTCGTGCGGACGATGCCCACGGCGTTCGTGTCGAACACGGCGAGCGCGTCGGGCCCGTTCAGCCCCCACATCGCGATGCCCGCGTTGTTCACGAGGACGTCGAGGCCGCCGGCGGCGTCGACCTGTGCGAACGCGGCGGCGACCGAGGCGTCGTCCGTCACGTCGAGCTGGACGGAGCGGGCGCCGATCTCCGCGGCGACCGCTGCTCCCTGCTCGGCGTTCCGGGCTCCGATCCAGACGGTGTGCCCGGCGGCGACGAGCTGGCGGGCGGTTTCCTTGCCGAGGCCACGGGTGGCTCCGGTCACGAGTGTCGTTGTCATGACCCCAGCGTCGGTCGCTCCCGTCCGCGCAGGGAGTCGTCCGGTTGTCGTAGGACCGCCAGGGCCAGGACCGGAGTGGCGCGGGAGCGCAGACTGGGCGCATGACGGAAACCGCCGCTGACTTCGGGAGCACGCTGCGGCGACTCCGCGACCACGTCGCCCCCGATGCGGTCGGTGTGGCCGTGG
The DNA here is from genome assembly GCF_044746585.1 of Curtobacterium sp. NPDC090223. Lineage (NCBI taxonomy): Bacteria > Bacillati > Actinomycetota > Actinomycetes > Micrococcales > Microbacteriaceae > Curtobacterium > Curtobacterium sp. NPDC090223. The sequence goes on from NZ_JBIVCN010000002.1 coordinate 466,160, forward strand.
GTCCGCGGCGGCGGGCGGTCGGACTCCGCCGCGAGGAGCTCGCCGGACTCGCGGGCATCTCGGCCGACTACCTGACCCGGCTCGAGCAGGGGCGTGCGACCTCGCCGTCCGCCCAGGTCGTCGAGGCGCTGGTCCGGGCGCTCCGGGTCCCCGACGCCGAACGGGAGCTGCTGTACCGGCTCGCCGGGCACGCCGCTCCCGGGGCCGACGTCGTCCCGACGCGGATCCCGCCGAGCGTGCAGCGGCTGCTCGACCGACTCGCGGACACCCCGGTCGCGGTGCTCGACGCCGCGGGCAACCTGCTCGTCGCGAACGCCCCGCACGACGCGCTGATGGGGTCGATCTCGGCGTACACCGGGCACGAGCGGAACACCGCGTGGCGCCACCTGGTCGGCCCGGGCAGCCGGGCCGTGCACTCCGCCGCGGAGCAGGCCGCGTTCGAGGAGTCCCTGGTCGCCTCGCTCCGGATGACGGTCGCGCGCTACCCGCTGGACCGCCAGCTGCAGCAGCTCGTGCGGGACCTGCGGCAGGCGAGCCCGCGGTTCGTGGAGCTCTGGGCGTCGGTGTCCGGGGCGCCGACGGCGCCGTCGCGGCGGAAGGTGATCGACCACCCGGCGGTCGGGCGGATCACGCTCGACTGCGACTCGCTCGTCGTCGCCCCGGAGGACCTCTGCATCCTGGCGTACACGGCGGAGCCGGGCACGGTCGACGCGGAGCGGCTCGCGCTGGCGGTGGTGCTCGGGACGCAGTCGCTCGTCGGCGAGCGGTAGCCGTCCCGGGTCACCGCCCGCGCCGACCGAGGCGTCAGAACGCGGGCGTGCCGCCCGCGATCGTGATCGTCGAGCCCGACTGGTAGCTCGACTCGGGGCTGACGAGGTGCACGTAGGCGGCACCGAGCTCCGCGGGCTGCCCCGGGCGGCCGAACGGCGAGTCCTCACCGAAGTGAGACACGGTCTCGGCGTCGTCCGATCCCGGCTGCAGCGGCGTCCACACCGGGCCGGGCGCGACGGAGTTCACGCGGATGCCCTTCGGCGCCAGCTGCTGCGCGACGGCCTCGGTGAAGAGCTTGATCGCCCCCTTCGACACGGCGTAGTCGATCTTGTCGGCGCTGGGCGTGGATGCCTGGATCGACCCGGTGGTGACGATCGTCGACCCCGGCTCCAGGTGCGGGACCGCGGCCTTCGTCAGCCAGAACAGCGAGTAGATGTTCGTCTTGAAGGTGGAGTCGAACATGGACGTGTCGAGCGTCAGGATGTCGTCGTTGCTGTCCATCCGCCCGGCGACCATGACCAGCGTGTCGAGGCCGCCGAACTCGTCGACGGCCTTCTGCACCAGCGCGCCGCAGTACTGCTCGTCCGAGATGTCACCGGGGAACAACACCGCGCGGCGTCCTTCGCCCTCGAGCAGGTCGCGCACCTGCTCGGCGTCCTCCTGCTCGTCGGGCAGGTACGACAGCACCAGGTCGGCGCCCTCGCGCGAGAGGGCGATCGCGGCGGCGCGGCCGATCCCGGAGTCGGCACCGGTGACGATCCCGCGGTAGCCCGTGAGCCGCTCGCGGCCGACGTAGCTCTCCTCGCCGTGGTCCGGCCTCGGGTCCATCTTCCACGCGGCACCCGGCAGCGACTGCTCCTGCTTCGGGTACGGCGGCGCGGGGTAGAGGGTGTTCGGGTCGCGCTTCTCGTACTGGCTCATGACCCCAGCATCCTCACGCTCCCGCAGACCGCGTTCAGCCGCTGCACGCAGGCCGTCGCTGCTGAGGGCCGGAGGGTGCGAAGATGCAACTTCAGTCCTGCGGTACCGAGACAGAGGATGCAATCGACCGATGGAGGGTCTGGAGGCGCAGCACGCGCTCCTCGCCGGGCGGTACCGACTGACGTCGGTCATCGGCCGGGGCGGCATGTCGATCGTGTACGCCGCGCACGACGAGTCCCTGGACCGTCCGGTGGCCGTGAAGGTCTTCCACCCGGGGCTGGTCGACATCGCACGGCAAGAGGCGGAGCAGGGCGTGCTGGCGTCGCTCGACCACCACAACCTCGTCAGCCTCCTCGACGCCGGCGTCGTCACGGACCAGCACGGCGCACAGCAGCGCTTCATCGTGATGGCGCTCGTGCACGGCCAGGACCTCGAGGAGCGGCTCGCACTCGGCCCGCTCGCATCGCGGCACATCGCCGAGATCGGGTACGACATGGCCGAGGCGATGCACTACATCCACGACCGCGGCGTCGTGCACCGTGACGTCAAGCCCTCGAACATCCTGCTGGTGGACTACGGCAACGCGGCCGACCGCGCCCGGGCACGCCTGACGGACTTCGGGATCGCGCTCGCCCAGGGCGTCGAGCGCCTGACGGCGGACGGTGTGACGACGGGCACGGCCGCGTACCTCAGCCCGGAGCAGGCCGCCGGCGGTGACGTCGGGCCCGCGAGCGACGTGTACTCGCTCGGCCTGGTCCTGCTGCAGTGCTTCACCCGACGCCGCGAGTTCCCCGGTTCCCTGGTCGAGTCCGCGGTCGCCCGGTTGTCGCGGGACCCCGTCGTGCCCGACCCACTGCCGTCGCACTGGCAGCAGGTCCTCCGCGCGATGACCGCCCGCGACCCCGCTGCTCGTCCGACCGGTGCAGCGCTGGTGTCCCTGCTCCGCGACGTCGTGATCGCCGACACCGCCGGCGACGACCACGGTGCGCAGTCCGTCGCCGTGGCGCCCACCGCGGCGCAGGCGGCAGCGGCGCGCCCCGCGACCCTCGACGTCCTGCCGGAGGAGGCGCTCCAGCGGACCACCGCCATGGCGGCGCGGCTGTTCAACGCCCCGATCGCGCTGGTCGAGGTACTTGACGAGGACCGCGAGTGGTCGCAGTCGTACATCGCCGAGGGCATCGACGAGTCCGCCCGCAACATCAGCTTCCGCAACGGGTTCGCCCCGGTCCCGGTGCCCGTCGTGATCGCCGACGGCCAGGCGCACCCCGAGATGCGCGACAGCCCGCTGGTCACCGGTCCGCTCGGGATCCGGTTCTACGTCAGCGTGCCGCTGGTCCGACACGACGGGGCGGCGATCGGCACGCTCGCGGTGCTGGACACCCGGCCGCGCGAGACCGACGACGCGGACATCGCGAACCTCCGCGACCTCGCCGCACTCGCGGTGACGCAGTTGGAGCTGCGCCAGGAGTCGCTCCGCAACACCAGCGACGCACTGCCCCTGGGGACGTCAGAGCGCTGAAGCCCGCTCAGCGATGGGCCTCCGCGCGCTGCTGGATCACCACCAGGACGAGGAACAGGACGCCGACCGCCGTGATGACGACGCCGGGGAACAGTCCGCTCCCACCGACTCCGGCAGCCACCAACGCCGCGATCCCGATCGCCGTCGCGACACCGCCGAGCCACCACCCGGCCCGCACGCTCACGAACCACCGCGGCCGTCCTGCGGCGTCGGCCTCACGCGTCTGCCGGTCCTGGTCCTCGCGCCACGCACTCCCGCGGCCGCGCTTCCGGAGCACGAGCGCCCAGAGGACGACCGCGCCCGCCCCGAAGACGACGAAGAACGCGGTGAGCCCGGCGGCCGCACCCGTCCGCCCCTCGGTCCAGAACGGGATCGTGACCAGGAGTCCGAGGACGGCCAGCCCGACGACGAGCCACGGCGCGACGTTCCGCGCGTACGACTGGTTCGCCCTGCCGACTGCACGGTCGGCACGCATGAAGCGGCGTTCCCGAGCACTCCGCTCCGACTCGGGCTTGCGCATCACGCGGCCCTCGAGGGCGATGAGCACGATGGCGACGAGCAACACGACACCGACGACGATCCACACGACCATGCACGAAACGTACTCCCGAGGACTCCTCACTCGTGCGCGATCGGGGTACACGGCCGCCGTGCGCCCGGAGGCAGCGCGACCGTCGCACTGCCGTGCGCCCGGACGGCGCACGGCCGTTGCACTACCGAAACCGATCCGCACCACGGACGTCCGCGGTTCGGATCGGTTTCGGTTGTGCCCCGCCGATCCGCACCGCGGACGCGCGAGCGGCGGGCGCGCGGGCGGCGGGCGCGCGGGCGGCGAGCAGCGGGCAGCGGGGCGGCGCAGCGCGGCGCTCAGGCGAGCTCGGCGTCGCGCACCAGCGCCCGGACCTGCGCGGCCGCGCCGAGCGCGACCGCGTCGGACCCGAGCGTCGACGGCTCCACGCGGATGGCGGCGCCGGACACCGGCGGCTCGGCAGCGATCGCCGCGCTGATCGCCGGCGCGAGCAGGTCCCACGAGCGGGCCACCCCGCCGCCGATCACGACGGTCGTCACGTCGAGGATCCCCGCCGTCAGCAGGATGCCCCGCGCGATGCCCCAGCCGGCGTCCGTGAACACGGCCGCAGCGTCGAGGTCACCGCTCCGCGCGGCGTCGGCAACCTCGTGCGCGGCGACCCGACGGCCGGACCGCGCCGCGTACCGAGCGGCGATGCCCGGCGCCGCCGCGATGGTCTCGAGGTGTCCGTGCTGCCCGCACGTGCAGAGCGCATCGCCGAACCCGGGGACGTGGCCGATCTCCCCCGCGGCACCGTGCGGCCCGGCGAAGAGCGCGCCGTCGAGCAGGATCGCTCCGCCGACGCCGGTGCCGAGCGTCATGCCGAGGACGTCGCGGGCGCCGGCGACGGAACCGGCCGCGACCTCCCCGAGCAGGAAGGCGTTCACGTCGTTGTCGAGCGTCGCGGGCACTCCGAGCGCCGCGGACACCGCGTCGGTCACGCCGTAACCAGCCCAGCCGGTGAACGAGTTCCCCGTCACGAGCACGGTCCCCGTGGCCGCGTCGACGACGCCGGCCGCGCCCACCCCGACACCCGCCAAGGAGGCCCGGTGCGTGTCGAGCAGGTCGGTCACCGCTCCGAGGGCCGCCGTCACGATCGCCGCCCCACCCGCGTGGGCCGGTGTCGGCAGGTCGCGGCGGTCGATCACCTCGAGCGCGGGCGTCGCGAGCACCACCTTCGTGTTCGTGCCACCGACGTCGATCCCCGCCAGCACACGGGTCACGAGGACACCGCCGCGAGCGTCGCGAGTCGTTCGGTCCGACGCTGCCGCTGCAGCACCGGATCCGGCACGGGCACGGCGGCGAGCAGGCGACGCGTGTAGTCCGTCGTCGGGTGCAGGAGCGTCGTCGCGGTGGTCCCCTGCTCCTCGATCACGCCGCGGCGCATCACGACGACCCGCTCGGCGAAGTGCTGCACGACGGCGAGGTCGTGCGACACGAACAGGCACGCGAAGCCGAGTTCGCCCTGGAGCTCGGTGAGGACCTCGAGCACGGCCTCCTGCACGCTGACGTCGAGCGCCGAGGTCGGCTCGTCGGCCACCAGCAGCCGCGGGTCGAGCACGAGTGCCCGCGCCAGGCTGACGCGCTGCCGCTGCCCGCCGGAGAGTTCGCGCGGCGCCCGGTTCGCGAGCGCCCGGGGCAGGCGGACGGCGTCGAGCACCTCGTCGACACGCTGCCGCCGCGCGGACGTGGACATCCCCCTGCGGTGCACGGCGAGCGGTTCCGCGATGCACTCCCCCACCGACATGCGGGCGTCGAGGGAGGCGACGGGGTCCTGCAGCACGACCCCGATGCCCGAGCGGAGCGCACGACGATCCCGCCCGCGTGCCCGGCGCAGGTCCTGCCCGAAGAGGTGCACCGAGCCGGTGGTCGGCGGGATGAGGCCGAGCGCGACCCGGGCGGCCGTGGACTTGCCGGACCCGGACTCGCCGACCAGGCCGACCGTCTCGCCGGCGTGGACCGCGATGTCGATGCCGCTCAGCGCGTGCACCGCGCGCGCCCCGCGCCCGAACGTCACCGAGACGTCCCGCAGGTCGACAACCGGAGCCGAACCGGGCCTCCCGTCGGCCGAACCACCGGCCGAACCGCCGGCCGCACCACCGGCCGAACCGCCGGTCGCACCTGCCGACGCGACCCGCGGGTCGGTCACCGGCGCGACCGGAGCCGCTGCGCGGTCCCGGGCGGCGACGGACTCGGGCGTGTCCAGGCGCGGCACGGCCGCGAGCAGCCGCTTCGTGTAGTCGTGCTGGGGCCGGAGCAGGACGTCCTCGACGCTCCCGGTCTCCACGATCGAGCCCTGCAGCATCACGGCCACCCGGTCGGCGAAGTCCGCCACGACACCCATGTTGTGGGTGACGAGCAGCACGCCCGTACCGCTGTCGACCGCGAGCGCGCGGAGGAGCTCGAGGATCTCGGCCTGCACCGTGACGTCGAGCGCGGTCGTCGGCTCGTCCGCGATGAGCAACTTCGGCGAGTTCGCGATCGCCATCGCGATGACGACACGCTGCCGCTGTCCACCGGAGAGCTGGAACGGGAAGGCCTTCGCGCGCGCGGGCGGGTCGGGGATGCCGACCTTGCGGAGGAGTTCGATCGCCTCATCGGACGCTGTCGCCGCGGAGACCTGCCGGTGGTTCCGGATCACCTCGGCGATCTGCGCACCCACCCGGGTGAGCGGGTCGAGCGCGGTCGCGGGCTCCTGGAACACCATCGAGACGGTGCTGCCGCGGAGTCCTCGGAGGGCGGGTTCGGCCGCGCCGACGACCTCGTGGCCGGCGACGACGGCGCTGCCGGTCGCCGACGCGTTGCCGGAGAGCAGCCCCATCGCGGCGAGCGCCACGGTCGACTTGCCGGAGCCGGACTCTCCGACGAGCGCGAGCGTCTCACCCGGTGCGACCGAGAGCGACACCCCGCGGACGGCGTCGACGGTGCCGGACTCGGTGCTGAACGAGACCCCGAGGTCCGTGGTCTGCAAGATGGTGTCGGTCATCCCCGGCCCCTCACGTCGAAAGCGTCACGGAGCCCGTCGCCGACCGCGTTGAACGCGCAGACGACCAGGATCACGGCCAGGCCCGGCGGCACGATCAGCCACCACCGTCCCGAGTACGCGGCGGTGAGCCCCGCCGAGAGCATCCCGCCCCAGTCCGTCGCCGGTGCCTGCACCCCGAGGCCGAGGTACGACACGTAGGCGACGAGCAGGATCGCGTCGGCCACCTGGAACGTCGCCGCGACGACGATCGTGGAGACCGAGTTCGGCAGCAGGTGCTTGCCGATGGCGCGGGCGTGGGAGCCGCCGATCGCGCGCAGCGTCAGCACGTAGTCGCGGTTCTTCAGCGTCAGGGTCTCGGCGCGGATCAGGCGCGAGGGGACGAGCCACGACACCAGGCCGAGGATCACGATGAGCCCGGCGACGCCCGGCGTGGTGATCGCGGAGATCACCAGCAGGATGAAGAGGGCGGGGATCGCGATGCCGGCGTCGACGATGCGCATCATCACGGCGTCGACCCAGCCGCCGACGTACCCGGCGACCGAGCCCCAGAGCGTGCCGACGACGGTGGCCAGGACGCCGGCGGCGATCCCGACCATGAGCGACACCTTGCCGCCGTACATCAGGCGGCCCAGGACGTCGTGCCCGACGGCGTCGGTGCCGAGCCAGTGCGCGGCGCTCGGGCCCAGGTTCGCCTGGGACAGCTGCGTGTGCGTCTGGTCGGTCGGGTACAGGAACGGGCCGACGAAGCAGAACAGCACGATGACGACGATGACGGCCAGGCCGATGACGGCGAGGGTGTTGTGCGAGAAGCGGCGGGCGGCGAGCTTCCACCCCGTGGACGCGACCGCGACGGTCCCGCCGGGTGCTTCCGGGGCGATCTGGACGGTGGTCATGCGCGGTCCGCCTTCACTCGGGGGTCGATGAGCGACTGCGCGACGTCCGCCAGCAGCGTGCCGATCACCGTCGCGATCGAGATGACGAGCACGCAGCCGAGCAGCGTCGGGTAGTCCGAGGACTGCGCCGCGTTCCAGAACAGCAGCCCCATCCCCGGGTAGTTGAAGAGCTGCTCGGTGACGAGCGCGCCGCCGAACAGCACCGGCAGGTAGTACCCGAGCATCGCGACGACCGGCGTCAGCGAGTTCCGGAACACGTGCCGGCGCAGGATCGTCATCGTCGACGAGCCCCCGGCACGGGCGGTGCGGACGTAGTCCTCCTGCAGGTTCTCGAGCGTCGATGCGCGCATGTACCGGCTGAACACGGCGATCATCGCGAGCGCCCCGGTCAGCACGGGCAGCACGAGTCCGGCCGGGTCCTGGAAGACCTCGGCCAGGGTGTTGCCGCTCGGTGCCTGCGACGGCAGCCACGGGAGCTGCTGGCTGAACACGACGATCAGGACGAGTCCGAGGAAGAACGCCGGCGTCGAGTAGAAGACGAACGCGAGCGCGGTGACGGTGTAGTCGACGGCGCCGTTGCGGCGAGCCGCCTGCCACATGCCGACCGGGATCGCGATGACGAGCCCGAGGACGGCGGAGAGCCCGGTGAGGACGAGGGTCTTCGGCAGGCGCTCGCGGATGAGTTGCGAGACCGGCTCGTTGAGCGTGTACGACGTCCCGAGGTCGCCGCTCAGCAGCCGCCCGAGGAACCGGAAGTACTGGATCGGCAGCGCCTGGTCGAGGCCCTGCTGCTGGTTGAACGCGGCGATCTGCGCGGGCGTCGCGGAGACGCCGAGCACGCCGCGGGCGGGGCCGCCCGGCAGGGCGTGCAGCAGGCAGAACACGACGATCGTGACGATGAAGACCACCGCGAGCGCCTGGAGCACCCGCCTGGTGAGGTAGAGGACTGTGGTCATGCGGCTTCCGTCATCGAGATGGTTCGGATGGTGCGGACGGGAGGCTCGGTGCGGGTCGGACCCGCACCGAGCCTCCGGTCCGTGGTCGCGTCAGCGACCTACTTGCTCCACTTCCACTGGGCCGGGTGGAAGTTCGCCAGCGAGTCCTGGTCGAACCCGGTGAGGCCCTGCTTGACGACGGAGACCTGGTAGTCCGGGCTCGGCAGCCAGATCACCGGCAGGTCCTTCGCGACGGCGGCGCTGTACTGCTGCACGGCGGCGGAGTCGGTCGAGGTGGTGGTCGCGTCGATGAGCGCGTCGACCTGCTTGTTCGAGTAGCTGCCGAAGTTCGCCGAGCCACCGGTCTGGAACAGCGACTCACCGGTCGGGTAGGCCGGGAAGTACCAGCTGCCCGCCGTGCCGAAGAAGGACAGGTCCCAGTCGCAGCTGGCCTCGTCCGAGGTGCAGGTCGGGGTCTGCGACAGCACGCTCGAGACCGGGGCGGTCTTGATCGTGAAGCCGATGCCGGTCTTCTGCAGCGACGACTGGATGGCGCTCATCATGTTGTCGGTGACGGTCGAGCCGGACTGCGACAGGACGGACATCGTGAACTTCGTGCCGGCCGCGACGCCCTCACCGCACTGGCTGGAACCCGTGCCGGCGTCGGTGCAGACCATCGTGCCGCTCTTCTCGGTCCAGCCGTGGCTGGTGAGCAGGGCCTTGGCCTTCGACGTGCTGAACGGGTACGGGTTGTCCTTCTGCGTGTCGGACACGTAGTCGGACGTCTGCGCCTGCGGGATCGGACCGTAGGTCGAGGTCGCGGTGCCGTTGAAGACGACCTTCGACAGGCTCTTCTGGTCGATCGACATCTGGACGGCCTGGCGGGCGTACAGCTGCTTGAAGACCGCACCCATCGTGGGGTTGTTGAAGTTGTACGGCATGTACGTGATCGCCCACCCGGTCCACGGCTCCACGTCGTAGCCCTTCGCCGTGAAGGAGTCCTTCTGGTCGAGGTCGGTGGCGTTGATGTACCCGTAGTCCACGGCTCCCGAGCGGACGGCGTTCGTCTCGGCGTCGGTCGTCGTGTACGGCAGCAGGTTGACCGTCGTGATGGAGGGCTTCTCGCCGCCGTCGTACTTCTTGTTGGCGGTGAGCTGGACCTTGCCGGCGGTCGTGAACGAGGTCACGCCGTACGGGCCGGAGATGGTCTTCCAGAGGTCGTCGGTGGCGTAGTCGGAGATCTTCCCCGCGGCGGTGTTGAGGTACTTCCACACGGCCTTCGCACCGGCGGTGGTCTCGTCCGCGTCGGTCACCTTCGCGCTCGCGCCGGTCTTGTCCCAGGCGTGCTGCGGCAGCGGGATGATGTGGCTCAACTGGTTCGCGAGCATCCAGTCGGAGTTGTACGCCTTGTCGAACGTGATCGTGAAGTGCGTGTCGTCGACGGCCTTGAACGAGGTCCAGTTGTCCGGCGCCTTGCCCTCGGAGTACGAGCCCCACTGGTCCTTGTTCGCCTTGATCAGGTTGAACCAGAACTCGACGTCGCGGCTCGTGATCGCCTTCCCGTCGGACCAGTGCCGGTCGCCGAGCGTCATGGTGACGCTCTTGCCGTCGCTGGCGAAGTCCGCTGCCGTTGCGACGGATCCGGCCTTGTTCCAGGCGATCTTGCCGGTCGAGCCGTCGTACGCGACGAGGGGCTCGTACAGGGACTGCGCGATCGAGCCGTTGTTCGTGTTGAGGTGCGCTGCGGTGCCGATCGGCAGGATCCAGTTCGGCGTGAAGTTGGCCGGCAGCGCGTAGTTGATCTCGTCGGACTTCGCGTTCGTGGTGGCGGAACCGCCCCCGGAACAGCCGGCGAGCAGCGCGCTCACCGCGAGCGCCGCTCCGGTGAGGAGGGCCCAGCGACGGGGCTTGGTCATGCGGACTCCTTGTGCGAGGGATGTCGGGATGCGCATAGTCAATGACCAAAGTCGTTGGAAAAACAAACGTTCTCGTGTAAATACTTCGTTTCTGCGGTTCGGACGAAAGGGTGAACGACTCGTCCGAACCGTTAGAGTCGCGGTCGAACGGCATTTTCGCCGCACTTCGGCCCCGATTGGAGAAAGTCGTGCCGGACCTCAGTTCTCGCGTGCTGGAACTCGTCGCATCCGGTCAGGCGTCCAGCCGGACCGAGATCGCCCAGCTGCTCGGAGCCGCGCCGTCGACCGTCTCCCACGTGGTCGGGCAGCTGCTCGAGCACGGGATCCTGGCCGAGGAGGGCACGGACGTCTCCACCGGCGGTCGGCCCCGCAAGGTGCTGCGGATCGGCGGCGTCGACGAGTACGCGGTCGCCGCGGACGTCGGTGGCGGTCACGCGCGGGTCGGCGTGGTCCTGCCTGGAGGCTCGCTCGAGTCGGTCGCGAACGTCCCGTTCGCGCTCTCCGACGGCCCGGACGCCGGCCTGACGCGCCTGGCGGCACTCTTCGACTCGCTGATCGACGACCGTGGCCGTGACGGACTCCGCGGGGTCGGGCTCAGTCTCCCCGGTCCGGTCGACGTCGAGGCCGGTGTCGTCGACCTGCCGAGCCGGATGCCCGGCTGGAACGGGTTCCCCGTGGTCGCGTGGCTGACCGACCGGTTCGGTGTGCCGGCCGCGGTGGACAACGACGCGAACTGCATGGCGGCGGGTGAGCAGACCGTGCAGGACCCGGCCAGGCGCCAGGCGATCACGATCAAGGCCGGCTCGGCGATCGGCGCGGGGATCATCATCGACGGCCGGCTGTACCGCGGGTCGACCGGGGCCGCCGGGGACATCACCCACGTGCGCATCGACGCCGCCGGGGACACCCCGTGCTCCTGTGGCAACACGGGCTGCCTGGAGACCGTGGCGTCCGGCGCCGCCCTCGTACGGATCCTCTCCGCCGCGGGGGTCCCGGTCTCCTCGACCGCGGACGTCGTCCGGCTCGCCTCGGACGCCGACCCGGAGGCCACCCGCGCCGTGCGACTGGCCGGGCGGTACCTCGGCGAGGTGCTCGCGGCCAACGTGAACTTCTTCAACCCCGACGCCGTGTACCTCGGCGGCATCCTCTCCACCCTCGACCCGTTCGTCGCGGCCGTGCGGAGCCAGCTCTACCAGAGCTGCCACCCGCTCGTGACCGAGCACCTCGCCATCGAGCGCGCCTCGCTCGGTGCGGACGCGGGTCTCGTCGGCGCCGGGCAGTTCGCCCTGCAGCGGGGTCTCGCGGCCTCGTTGCAGGAGCTGTCCACGCCGATCCCCCAGTCGACCACCAGGAACAGGAGCGTCCGTGTCTGAGACCGTGCCCACCACCACCCGTCCCGTCATCGCGATCGCGGGGCTCGCCATCGAGACCTCGACGTTCACGCCGACCCGGACACTCGCGCCGGCGTTCCACCCGGACCGCGGGGACGAGGTCGTGGCGCGGTACCCGTTCCTGGCGGCGCTGGACGCGGACTTCCGCGGCGCGCTGATCGGGCACGCGCTGCCCGGCGGGATTGTCGCGCGGGACTCCTACGAGGAACTCGCCACCGAGATCGTCTCGCGGCTGCAGGCGATCGTGGCCTCGACGTCCGTGGACGGCCTCTGGTACGACATCCACGGCGCGATGGTCGTCGAGGGGCTGGACGACGCCGAGGCCGACCTGCTGGAGCGCATCCGTGCGGTGATCGGCCCGGACGTGATCGTCTCCGCGTCGATGGACCTGCACGGCAACGTCACGCAGGAGCTCGCGCACCAGGTCGACCTCGTCACCTGCTACCGGATGGCGCCGCACGAGGACGCCATGGAGACGAAGGAGCGTGCGGTCCGCAACCTGGTCGACGTGCTCACCACCCGGCCCGTCGGTGCCCGGCGCCCAGTGAAGGCGTGGATCCCGATCCCGGTGCTGCTGCCCGGGGAACAGACCTCGACGCGCATCGAACCCGCGGCGTCGTTGTACGCACAGGTACCGCAGGTCGAGGCGACCGACGGCGTGCTCGACGCCGCGATCTGGGTCGGGTACGCCTGGGCCGACCAGCCCCGCGACCGTGCCGTGACGGTCGTCACCGGCTGGGACCGGGACGCGGTGGCCGCCGGTGCCGAGCGCCTGGCGCGGGCGTTCTGGGACGTGCGCGAGGACTTCGTCTTCGTGGCGCCGACGGGTTCCTTCGACGAGTGCCTCGCCGCCGCGCTCGCCCCCGGTGCCGCACGGCCGTACTTCGTCTCCGACTCGGGCGACAACCCGACCGCGGGCGGCTCCGGCGACATGACCTGGGGGCTGACGCAGGTGCTGGCACGTCCCGAGTTCGCCGACCCGACCGGCCCGGTCGTCATCTACGCCAGCGTCCCCGGAGCCGAGGCCGTTGCGACCGCCGTGGCCGCGGGGGTCGGTGCGACCGTCACCGTGACCGCCGGGGCGACCGTCGACGCCGTGCACGCCGGACCGGTGACGATGACCGGGCGGGTGCACGCGGTCAAGCACGGCGACCGTGACGCCGAGACCGAGGTCGTGCTGCAGGTCGGCAGCGTCTTCGCGATCCTGACGAAGCTCCGGAAGCCGTACCACCATGAGCACGACTTCACGGACCTGGACCTCGACCCGCGCAGCGCCGACGTCGTCATCGTGAAGATCGGGTACCTCGAGCCGGAGCTGTTCGACATGTCCGCCGACTGGATGCTCGCGCTCACCCCCGGTGGCGTCGACCAGGACCTCGAACGGCTCGGGCACCACAGGATCGTCCGACCGATGTTCCCGTACGATCGGGTCTTCCCGACCGCGCCCGACCTGCGCGCCCGGATCATCCCGCCGTCGAACGAACCGCTCGGAGCCATCGCGTGAGCACTGCCCCATCCGTCTCGCTCGAGATCGCCGTGACGTCACCCGCCGGCGCGGTCGTCGCCCGGGACGGTGGAGCCGACCGGGTCGAGCTCTGCGTCGGGCTGGAGCTCGGCGGCCTCACCCCGTCGCAGGCCCTCGTCGAGGCCGTCCACGAGACCGGCATCCCGGCACACGCGCTCATCCGCAGCCGACCGGGCGGGTTCGTCTACGACGCTGCCGAGATCGACCTGATGGAGCGCGAGCTCCGCGCCGTGCTCCGCTCCGGTGCCGCCGGTGTCGTGGTCGGTGCCCTGCGCCCGGACCGCACCCTCGACGTCGACGCCCTGCGCCGCTTCGTGGACGCTGCCCGGTCCGTCCGCGACGCGGTCGAGGTCACCCTGCACCGGGCGATCGACCACGCCGTCGACCCCGTCGCGGCCGCGGCGACGCTCGCCGAACTCGGGTTCACCCGCGTGCTGACCTCGGGCGGCCAGCCGACCGCCCTCACCGGTGCCACGACGATCGCGCGGATGGTCTCGGCGGCCGGGCCCGTGCAGGTGATGGCCGGCGCCGGCGTCACCCCCGCGGACGTCCCGGCGCTCGTCGGTACGGGTGCGGCCGCGGTGCACCTCTCCGCGAAGCGACCGGCGCCGGACAGCGCGCACGCCGGCGTCCCGATGGGTGGCGCTGACGACGGTTCCGCGCACTTCGTGACCGACGCCGACGTCGTCCGCGCGGCGCGGGCCGCCCTCGACGCGGCCTGACCTTCCGCGGGAGGGTAGGTCAACGCTGGACGTCTGACACTCGGCTCCGACGCCAACGCCGTCGCTGAGCAGGACTTGACCAGATGCGGACGTCATCGACGACGGCGCAATCGGATGGTCGTTCCGAGATAGCAGCCGCCGATGGCCGCGCTGATCCCGAGAACGACACCGCCGAGGACCGCGTTGCCGCTGGATCTGAGCGCCACCGAGACCGCTGTTCCCGCTGTCACGAGCACGACGCTCACGCTCAGAGCAACCCAAGGATTCGAAATGAGCCTCATCAGCTAGACGCAGTACGGCGCAGGCCGCCCCGTCGCGTGCACACGCATCACCTTGTGGCCGCACTTCAGATTGCCACCGATCGCTGTACCGGCCAACACGATGGCGACCGAAGCGATCGCGCAAACCGCCGGGCCGAGCAAGCACGCCGCAGCCGCGAGTCCGGACCCGGCGCCACTCAGGATCACCCCTTGGTCGTACTCGTTGAAGTCCACGTAGACCCCGTTCTTGTCATTCCCGGCGCCAAGACGAGACCGCTCCGATCGCACTCCCAAGTCAAAGCTCATCGATCCCGCCGTGATGGTGTAGACCTGCGACCCATCAGGACGCACGGTTTCTGCCGACAGCGCGCCGGCAGCTCTGGCCTCGTCAATGGCTCGTTCCGCCGTCTCCTGCGTGATCGCCGGCATGCCTGCCGCCAGCACCGCGTAGTTCAGAGCGGCGGGTGCGCTCGGAGCTGCTGTCGCCGCTGGTGCGGCGACGATCCCCGCGGTCACCAACGCCCCGGTCAGGACGAAGCCAGCCACCCCAGTTCGAATGCCCATCATGATTCTCCCGAGTCACGCGCCACATCGATGTGACGTCGGTGAAATGCTACCGGCACAATGCCGCGCCCGCGCGGTGTTCCAGTCGACGCGCCCTGGCCCCGACATCGCGACCCGTTCGTCCCACACGGCGATCGGGCACGATGGCCCCATGGGGAACGGACGATCGGTGGCCAGGGCAGCGATCGGTGCGGTGCTGCTCGTCGTGGCACTCGGCGGGTGTGCGGGATTCTCGACGGCCTGCCCGGCGATCGGCTGGACGAACGCCGTCGAGGTGCACGTCCCCGGGTCGTCCGCGAGCACGTCGCTCGTGCACGAGGTCGCGTTCTGCGGCGGCGACGACTGCACTCCCGGGGAACCGCCGGCTTCGACGCCGGTCCCGACCGGGAACGCGACACCAGCGGGCCCGCTCACCGCGAGACCGGAGCCGACGGGCACCATCACCGCGAACCCGACGCCGTGGCGAACGACGATCCGTGACGGCGAGGTCTGGACGATCTCGACGAACATGGGAACGCCCCACAGCGGTCGGGTGGCAATCCGCGACCGCTCGGGGACGACGATGACCGAACGCGCCGTCGATCTCTCGTGGAAGCGCCACGGCGGGTCTGCGCAGTGCAGTGGCCCGAGCACCGCCACGGTGACGGTGCGACCGTGACGAACCCGTTCGAGAGTTGACAGTTAGAACTCGAACACTTAGAGTTCTGATCATGACGCAGCAGGCACCGCACTTCGACTCCCCACTCCAGCTCATGCGCTGGATCGGGTGGGCGCAGCGCAAGGCCGCCGAAGAGTGGGTCCGCGACCGCGACCTCACCCACGAGCAGAGCTTCGTGCTCGGCTACCTGCAGCAGAACCCCGGCGCCATCCAGCGCGACATCGCCGAGATGACCCGGACCAGCGCCGCGAGCGTCTCGAGCCTCCTGCAGGGGCTCGAGAAGCGCGGCCTGGTCGAACGCCGAGCGGACGCAGCCAACGGCCGCACGAAGCTCGTCCACGCCACACCCGCCGGCATCGACCTGATCGCCGGGTTCGAGGACGCGATGCTCGCCCTCGACGACACCCTCCTCGCCCCGCTCACCGCGGGCGAGCGCGACACCCTGCGCACCCTGCTGCTGAAGGTCACCGCGGAGCTCGACGAGCCCACCCGGTAGACCGCCGCCCACCCGGGCGCCCCACTCCCACACACACCACGCCGCGCCGGCGTCCGTCGGCGCGCGCTCGACCCTGCCCGCAACCGGGAGGGAAGGAGCACACCATGAGCACCGCAACCGCCACCGAGAACACCACAGCGGCCCAGAAGAACCGCTGGTACCTCTCCGCCGCCCCGATCGCCCGTGCCCTCGTCCACCTCTGCGTCCCGATGGCCGCCGCGATGGTCGTCAGCGCCCTCTACAACGTGATCAACGCGGGCTTCATCGGCTCACAGCACGACACCTCGCTCCTCGCCGCGATCACCTTCGGCACCCCGCTCCTCGGCCTCATCATGGCGATCGGCGGCGTGTTCGGCGTCGGCGGCAGCGCGCTGATGTCCCGCCTGCTCGGCGCGTCCGAGAAGGACCCCGCCAAGGCCGGCGAGATCAAGCACGTCGCCTCCTTCGCGGTGTGGGGCTCCGTGATCACCGGCATCGTGCTCGGGGGGATCGGCCTCCTGCTCCTGCAGCCCCTCGTCGGCGTGCTCGGCGCGGACGCCGCAGCCGTTCCGGCCACGAGTGCCTACGTCAGCGTGATGCTCGCCTTCGTCCCGGTCCTCGCCGCCGCGTTCTGCCTGGAGCAGATGGTCCGCGCCGAGGGCGCCGCCCGCCAGGCGATGATCGGCCTCATCCTCTCCACGATCGGGAACCTGGTCTTCGACGTGCTCTTCATCCTGGTGCTGCACTGGGGCGTCGCCGGGGCCGCGCTCGCCGTCGGTCTCGCGAACGCGGTGAGCATCGTCTACTGGGTGATGTGGCTCGGCAAGCACAGCGAGAACGTCTCCCTGTCGATCCGCTGGTTCACGCTGCGTCCCGCCGTCCTCAAGCCGGTGTTCGGCATCGGTGTCAGCGAACTCCTGCAGGCAGGGTTCCTCATCGTCACGACGCTCGTGCTCAACAACCTCGCCGCGCAGTACGGCGACGACCCGCTCGCCGCGATGGGCGTCGCGGTCCGCATCGCCCAGGTGCCGGAGTTCCTGGTGATGGGCGTCACGATCGGTGTGCTGCCGCTCCTGGCCTACGCCTACGGCAAGGGCGACCGGGCCCGCCTCAACTCGGCACTGAAGGCATCGGCCCTCACCGTCGGCGCGATCGTGCTGATCTTCTCGGGTACCGTGTTCGTCTTCCGCGAGCAGGTCTTCACGATCTTCTCCTCCGACCACTCCGTGCTGGCGATCGGCCTGACGATCCTGGTCGCCCAGCTCGTCGCCACGATCGTGAACGGCTTCACCGGCCTGTTCACCTCGCTGTTCCAGGCCGCCGGCCTCGCCACCCCGGCGATCGCGATGTCCATGGCGCAGGGGATCCTGTTCATCCCGATCGTCCTGCTCGGCAACCTGTGGTTCGGCCTCGCCGGCATCATCTGGGCCCTGACGATCACCGAGATCCTGGTCTTCCTCGCCGGCGTCGTCATCTGGCTGGCATCGCGCGGTCGGATCGACCGCGGTCTGGCCGAGGGCAGCGCAGAGCGGGCAGAAGCCGTCCTGGAAGAAGCGGCCGCCTGATCCGGACGCAACCACGAGACGGACGGGAGGCTCGGTGCCAGCTGGCACCGAGCCTCCCGTCCTGCGATCCCACGTAGGGTCGGAACGTGACCGGCAGCGACGCGTACGCGATCTTCCTCAACGGGTCGTACGGCGTCGGGAAGACGGCGACGCTCGAGCACGTCGGGGACCTCCTCGCAGCGGCGAACCGCCCGTTCACCCTGATGGACGTCGACTGGTTCCACCGCTCGTGGCCGGTGGCGGACCACGATCCCGACAACACCGCGATCGAGGCGCAGAACATCGCGGCGGTCTGGGCGAACTACCGCGCTGCCGGCCCGCGTCAACTCGTCCTCAGCGGCGTGATCGCCGGCCGGAGTGACCTCGACCGGTACGAACGCGCGGTCGAGATGCCCGTCCGGACGCTCCGGCTCGTCGCCGACCCCGCGACCGTCGAGGCCCGGTTGCGTCGTCGCTACGACCCGGCGCAGGCCGACGCACTGTCGTGGCACCTCGCGCGGTACGCCGGGCTCCGGGAGCGGCAGGCCCGGGCGGCCCTCGACGAAGCGGTGATCGCGACGGACGGACGAACCCCTGCCGAGGTCGCTCAGGCGGTCGTCGCGCACTTCGGCACCCCGGCGGTGGACGATGGCGTCTGACGTCGAGTCATCGTACACGAACCGGGCGGCCGAGTACATCGGACTGCTCGGCTCGATGGCGGCGGTGCACCCGGCGGACGAGCACCTGGTGACGTCGTGGGCCCACGGGATCGACGGCCCGCTGCTCGACGCCGGGTGCGGTCCCGGGCACTGGACCGCACACCTCGCCGGGGCCGGCTGCGACGTGCGGGGGATCGACCAGGTACCCGAGTTCATCGCACACGCCCGCGCAGCACACCCGAGCACGACGTTCCACCTCGGGAGCATGGACGCGCTGCCCGACGCCGCGGGCGGCCTCGCCGGGGTGCTGGCCTGGTACTCGCTCGTCCACCACGGGCCCGGAGCGATCCACCGCCCGCTCGGGGAGTTCGCGCGGACCCTCCGACCGGGTGGCGGGCTCCTCGTGGGATTCTTCGTCGGGCCGCACGTGGAACCGTTCGAACACGCCGTCGTCACCGCCTACCGCTGGACGCCCGGAGCCCTGTCGGGAGAACTCCGGTCCGCCGGGTTCGACGTGCTCGAGACCCACACCCGCACCAGTCCGGCGGACGGTCCCCGACCACACGGCGCGATGGTCGCACAACGCAGGGACGACGCCCCGTCGTTCACCTGACGGTTGCGAGCCCGTGGCAGGGTGGGACCGGGCATCGCCGCCCGCAGCCCGACCAGCCGCGAGCGGAGACCCATGCCAGCACCTGACCTGATGGTCGTCACCGACCTCGACGGCACCTTCCTGGACCATCACGACTACTCGTTCGCAGCAGCACTGCCGACGCTCGACCGGCTCCGCGCGATGGGCGTCCCGGTGGTGTTCTGCAGCAGCAAGACCACCGCCGAGATCACGGCGCTCCAGGAACGCACCGGACTGCTCGGCGAGGCGTTCGTCGCGGAGAACGGCGCGGTCGTCGTCGCCCCTGGGGGCACGGTCCTCGCCGGGCCGGCGGATGGCAGCCTCCGGTGGCTGCAGGACGCGCTCGACGACCTGCGGGACGCACTCGACCTGCACTTCGAGACGTTCTCGGGCGTCTCCGACGAGGTCGTCGCGACCTGGACCGGACTGGACGTCGATGCCGCGTCCGCAGCACGTCGGCGTGCGGCGTCCGAGGTCCTGCTCTGGCACGCCGAGGACGACGACCGCGCGGACGACTTCCACGCAAGCCTCGCGGCGGCGGGACTCGACCTCGTGCGTGGCGGCCGGTTCTGGCACGTGCTGCCGACCGGGCGCGACAAGGGTGCAGCGGTCGGGATGCTCGTCGCCGACCACGAGCGACGAACCGGCCGGACGCCGTGCACGATCGGCCTCGGCGACGGCCCGAACGACACCGCGCTGCTCGACGCCGTCGACCTCGCCGTCGTCGTCCGCGGCCTCGGCCCGACCCCCGGACCACTCGCTGACGACCGTCCCGAGCGCGTGTACCGCACCACGTCCCCCGGCCCGCAGGGGTGGACCGAGGGCATCACCCACTTCCTGAGGAGCGACCGATGAGCGACTTCCACCAGAACGGCGTCATCACGACGTTCCACGACCTCAGCCGACGCAGCACCGCGAGCATCGAGGACGACCTCCGGCGCTTCGCAGCGAAGCGTCCGATGAGCCTGATCCTGCCCGCGCTGTACTCCGAGCTCGAACGGCCGGCACTCAACCGCATCGTCGACGAGCTCGCCGAGGCCGACTGGCTCAGCGAGATCGTGATCGGGCTCGACCGGGCCGACCGCGCGCAGTTCGAGCACGCCCGGGAGTTCTTCGCGCGGCTGCCGCAGCGGCACCGGATCCTCTGGAACGACGGTCCGCGACTCCGGGCCCTCGACGCCGAACTCGAGCGCGCGGGGCTGGCACCCGGTGAACCCGGCAAGGGCCGCAACGTCTGGTACTGCACGGGCTACGCGCTGGCGTCCGAGCGCGCCGAGTGCATCGCCCTGCACGACTGCGACATCACCACGTACGAGCGCGGCATGCTCGCCCGGACGCTGTACCCGCTGGCGAACCCGGCGTTCGACTACGAGTTCTCGAAGGGCTACTACGCGCGGGTCGCCGACGGGCGGATCAACGGGCGCGTCGGACGACTGCTGGTCGGTCCGCTGCTGCGCTCGCTCCGCCAGGTCTACGGGGAGTCCGAGTACCTCGAGTACCTCAGCAGCTTCCGGTACCCGCTCTCCGGCGAGTTCGCGATGCGCGCGCACGTCCTGAACGGCCTGAAGATCCCGGGCGGCTGGGGCCTGGAGATCGGGATGCTGTCCGAGGTGTACCGCGACTACGCCACCCGGCAGGTGTGCCAGGTCGAGATCGCCGACGCCTACGACCACAAGCACCAGCCCCTCGCCGAGGCGGACGGCACCGGCGGGCTCGCTCGGATGGGGAACGACATCGTGCAGTCGCTCCTGCGGAAGCTCGCCACGATGGGCGTCCCCCTGACCTCGGACTCCTTCCGGGTCCTCAAGGCGACGTACTACCGGAACGCGCTCGACATCGTGGAGATCTACCGGCACGAAGCGGAGATGAACGGCCTCGGGTTCGACCAGCACGCTGAGGAGGCCGCGGTCGAGCTCTTCACCCAGGCGGTGCTCGACGCGGGCGCGGCGTTCACCGCACGGCCCAACGACAAGCCGTTCATCCCGAGCTGGAGCCGGGTCCGCTCGGCCGTCCCCGACGTGCTGGAACGGCTGAGTGCCGCGGTGGAGGCCGACCAGCACGACTGAGGCGTCACCCGGCGAGCACGGCCGCGACGTGGCGGTCGATCCACTCCTCGGTCGGCGCCGGCTCGAGCCCGAGCAACCGACGGCGGTGCGGCTCGCCGAGCAGGAGCGTGAAGAGCCGCTCGGCCCGCACGAGGTCACCGTCGAGGTGTCCGGCGAGCCACCGCTGCGCCGCCTCGGGCCCCGTCGCGTAGAAGTCGGCGGCGATCTCCGGCTGCTCGTACGCCACGGCGAGGACCGCACGCTGCAACCCGATCGCCCGGTCGCCGAAGAGCGCACGGCACACGGCCACGCCGGCCGCACGGGGGTCCGGCGCCGGGACGTCCTGGTACGCGTGCTGGTGGCGGACGACCTCGTGCAGCAGCGCGGGCTTGTCCCCGACGTACGCGTAGACGGTGCGCTTCGTGACCCCGGCCGCCTCGGCCACGGCGTCGAGCGTCGTCGCGTGGTACCCGACCTCGACGAAGGAGGTCGTCGCCGCCGCGAGCACGCGTCCGAGTCGCTCGGCCCGCTCCGGAGCGGTCGGCCGTCCGCGCTTCGTGGTCATGCGACCCAGCGTACCGAATGATACGGTGCCGTTTCATTCACGACACGAGGAGCACCGTTGGACGACACCGTCATCTGTCACATCGCGATCGCGGACGACTGGGAGATGAGCCGCGGCTTCGGCGAGTACGAGGTCGCCACCCGGGGCGTGCACCTCGACGAGACCGGCTTCGTCCACGCCACGACGCCGGATCGCATCGACAGCGTGCTGGCCGCGGTCTTCGGCGGCCTGCGCCTCCCCCTGCTGCGCATCGACCTCAGCGTTCCCGGGCTCCGCGGCGCCGGGGTCGAGGTGACGTGGGTGGACGGCGTCCCGCGGATCGGCGGACCGATCCCGATGACCGACGAGGTGGTGCTGCGCGAGACCGCGATCGCCGCGACGTGAGCAGGCGGCTGAGCAGAGACGGAACGTGACCAGCGACGGAACGGAGGCCCGGTGCCAGCTGGCACCGAGCCTCCCGTCCGCCGTCCGGTCACCATCTGCGTGACCGGACCGGCTCAGTCGGCCGCGTCCAGGACCGCCTGCGCCTTCTTCTCCGCGGTCGCGAGGGCGTCCGCCGGGTCCTCCTTCAGGAGCATCGCCTTCTCGAGCTCCTTCGAGAGCGCCTCACTGACCTCGCCGTAGGCGACGATCGACGGCCGGGACTTCGCGTAGGCGAGCTCGTCCGCGAACGCCTGCAGGCGCGGGTTGTCCGCGAGGTGCTTCTTCCACGTGGCGTCGTCGTTCGTCGCCGTGTTCGCGGGGAGCAGGCCGGTCGCGATGTCCCACTTCGCCTCGGTCGCCGGGCTCAGCCACCACTGCATGAAGTCCCACGAGGCGTCCTTCTGGGCCGTCGTGCCCTCGAGCAGGTACGAGTTGTTCGTGCCGAGGTTCGCCGCGTTCTCCTTGATGCCGGGGAGCGGGAAGACGCCGACGCTGTCCTTGCCGAGCGCCTCGTCGAGGGTGCCGAGGTCGTACGCGCCGGTGATCGCCATCGCGGCCTTCTTCGCCGTCATGGCGGGCGTGCCGCCGTTCGACGTCGAGGTCATCAGCGACTGCGGGTACGCCGAGCCGTCCTCGAGCATGTCGGTCCAGGCCTTCAGCGCGGTCACACCGGCGTCGCTGTTGAACTCGACCTTGGTGTTGTCCTCGTTCATGAACTCGCCGCCGGCACTCCAGAGCATCGACTGGTACGTGAACACGGGCCACTCACCGGTGCCGATCGGCAGGTACATCCCGTACTGCGTGGTGCCCTTCGTGAGCTTCTTCGCGTCGTCCTGCAGCTCGGCCCAGGTGGTCGGGGTGTCGGTGATGCCGGCGGCCTTGAACATGTCCTTGTTGTAGACGACGGCGTAGTCGCCGATGTCCGTGGGGAGCGTGTAGGTCTTGCCCTCGAACTTGCCGGTGGCGAGCATGCCCTCGGTGAAGCTGTCGGTGGTGATCGTGGAGTCACTGGCGGAGAGGTACTTCTCCAGCGGCACGACCTTGCCCGTCTCGACGACCTGGCCGATCTTCTGCGGCGTGCTGTCGCCGAGGACCATGTTCGGACCGGTGTCGTTCTTCAGCGCGTTGATGAGCTTCGCGTCGAACTGGTCGCTCTGCGCGGCGTACTGCGCGGTGACCTCGACCTTGTCCTGCGAGTCGTTGTACTCCTCGATGAGCTTCTTGGCCTCCTTCGCCTGGTCGCCGGTGTAGTTGTGCCACACGGTGATCTGGGTCTTGCCGTCGGAGTCGCCGCTGTTGCCGGTGACCGAACCGCCGGCGCAGGCCGACAGGGTGACGGCGGCGCCGATGGCGAGTGCTGCCACGCCGAGCATTCGTGAACGCATGGGATGTCCTTTCCGGACCGCTGGGGAGGAGGTGTGGTGCAGGGTGTGGTGCGCTTCAGCGCAGACCGCCGGCCATCGCCGACACGATCTGCTTCTGGAAGACCAGGAACACGATGAACACCGGCAGGATCGCCAGGGTGGAGCCGGCCATCAGCAGGTTGAAGCTCTCCGCGGCGTTCGCGGACTGCAGCTGCGTCAAGCCGACGGAGACGGTGAAGAACTCGGTCTTCGAGGCGACGAGGAACTGGAAGAAGAAGTTGTTCCAGTTGTAGACGAACGACAGGACCGCGAAGGACCCGATCATCGGCGTCGCCATCGGGGCCACGACGGACCACATGCGCCGCCAGACCCCGGCGCCGTCCACCCGGCTGGCGTCCTCGATCTCGGCGGGGAACGACGTGAAGAACTGCCGGAACAGGAACACCCCGAGGATCGAGGGGATGTTCGGCACGATCAACCCCTGGTAGCTGTCCAGCCAGCCGAGCGAGGACAGCAGGCTGATGAGCGGGGTGAACACCACCTCGAACGGCACCAGGAGCGCGGCGAGCAGGATAACGAACACGATGTTCTTGCCAGGGAAGTGCAACCGGGAGAACGCGAACCCGGCGGCGAGGCTCGTGACGATCTGCCCGGCCGTGGTGAGCACCGCGACGATGGTGGAGTTGAGGTAGTAGATCCCGAACGGCGCGACCTCGAACACCTGCGTGTAGTTGTCGAACCGCCATTCCCGCGGGAAGAACGTCGGCGGGAACGAGAGCGCTTCGGCCGATGACTTGAAGCTCGTCAGCACCATCCAGAGGAACGGGCCGAAGAAGACCACGACCGCGACGATCAGGATGAGGTGGCGGAGGACCGCAGGACTGGTCTTCCGCCAGCGCGCACGCAGCGGCCGGCGGCGCAGCGGTGGTCGGGTCGCCCCGGTCGGGGCCGGACGGGAGGCTCTGGGCACGTTGCCGGTGGGGGCGTCGGCTTCGATCTGGGTCACGTCGGCCTCCTAGGTCAGCTCGATGGGGTCGCGGCGGTTGATGAACCGCAGCTGGATGACGGCGACGACGATGCCGACGAGGAGCAGGACCACGGCCGCCGCGCTCGCGGAGCCACCGTGGAAGAAGACGAAGCCCTGTTGGTAGATGTAGTAGAGGATCGTCTCGGTCGACCCGAGCGGGCCGCCCTGCGTGAGGACGTAGACCTGGGTGAAGACCTGCAGCGCGCTGATCACGCCGGTCACCGCGAGGAAGCCGGTCGTCGGCGCCACCAGGGGCAGCGAGATCGTGAAGAAGCGGCGGACCGGCCCGGCGCCGTCGAGCGTCGCGGCCTCGTGGTAGCTGGCCGGGATGTTCGTGAGCGCGGCGGAGTAGATGATCATCGCGTAGCCGACGCCCTGCCAGACCGAGAACACCATGACGCTGACGAGTGCCCACGGTTCGGAGTTGAGGAAGCCGATCGGCGGACCGCCGAGCGCGGTGATGACGCCGTTCACCAGGCCGCCGAGCGGCGACAGGATGAAGCTGAAGATGAGGGCGCTGCCGACGATCGGGGCGATGTAGGGCACGAAGAGCAGTGCGCGGTAGACCCCGCGTCCGCGGAACGGCTGGGCGAGGAGTGCGGCGAAGAACAGGCCGAGGACCATCGTGACCGGGACGACGATCACCACGTAGAGCGCGGTGTTGCCGGCGGCCTGCAGGAACTCGTCGTCCTGCAGCAGGCCGGCGAAGTTGTCGAGGCCGACGAAGCTGCCCGCGACGCCGGTCGCCGGGTTCCAGTTCGTGAACGAGTACCCGACCGTCTGGACGAGTGGGTACAGGTAGAACAGCGCCAGCAGGATGCTCGTCGGGGCGATCAGGGCGTAGCCCGCTCGACCTTCCTTGCGCTCCAGTGACGACCTGGGTGGTGCTGCGACAGCACTCTGCATCGTGCCTCCTTCGTTCTGCGATGAACGCTAGGAAGGGCGTGTTTCCGACACGTTGCCCGTCGATGACGAAAAGTAAACACTCGATTTCTGCATTACTTCGTTCGAACATCGACGCAACTGCGGGTTAGCATGACGCCATGAACCACCGTCTCTACCAGGACGTCGAGCACGTCCACGGGTCGGTCGGCGACGTCCTCCGGCTCATCCGGACGGGCGACACCGCGTCACGATCGACCATCGCCCGCTCCACCGGGCTCGCGCCGTCCACCGTCGGGCTGCGCGTCGACACCCTCGTCGAGCTCGGCCTCGTCCACGAGGTCGGCGCCGAGGGCTCCCGCGGTGGTCGTCGAGCGCGCCGACTCGAGCTGGACGGGGCCGCCGGGTTCGTCGCGGCCGCCGACCTCGGCGCGAACCACGCCCGCATCGTGCTGAGCGACCTCGCGGGGCGCACGATCACCGACACGGACGACACCGGCGTCTCCGAACCACTCCCCCGCGCCGACGGACCTGCCGCCGCGGTCGCCGAACTCTGGCGACGCTTCGTGCAGCTCGCCGAGGACGCCGACCTGCCGATGGCGGACTTCCGCGGCGCGGCGATCGGGGTCCCGGCACCGGTCGCGTACCCGAGCGGCCGGATCGTCACGCCGGCGTTCGAGCCGTCCTGGCACGACGCCGCCCTCGGTGCCCTGTTCCAGGAGCACACCGACGCACCCGTCCTGGTCGAGAACGACGCGAACCTGATCGCCCTCGCCGAGCGCTCCGGCACCCTGCCCCCGGAGTGCTCGCAGCTCGTCGCTGTGAAGCTCGGCACCCGGATCGGCGGCGGGGTGATCGCCGGTGGTCGCCTGCACCGTGGCGTCGGCGGCGCTGCCGGTGAGGTCTCGCACACGTCCGTCGACGGCGTCTCCGCGATCGGCTGCACGTGCGGCGTCCCGAACTGCCTGGAGTCGGTGGCGTCCGGCGGCGCGATCGCCGCACGGCTGCGGGCCGCGGGGCACGACGTCGGCACCACCGGGGACCTGCTCCGGCTCGGGGCACAGGGCGACGCCGCGGTCGTCGAGGAGCTCCGCGCCGCCGGGGAGCTGATCGGCCGCGTCCTGGCCGGGATCGCCAACTTCTTCAACCCGCGAGAGGTCGTGCTGGCCGGCGCGATGTCCGCCTCGCCCCCGCTCGTCGCGGCCATCCGCAGCGAGCTGTACCGGATGTGCCTGCCGCTCGTCGCCGACGACCTGGAGGTCCGGGCCAGCCGTGCGCCGCGGGACGCCGGGATCCGGGGCGGGGTCGTCCTGGCCCTCGACGAGGTCCTGGCACCCGCACGGATCGACGAACTCGCCCGCAGGGGCGTCCTGGCCGAGGTCGGCTGATGGCCGTCGTCGCCGTCGACATCGGCGGGACCACCGTGAAGGGCGCGCTCTTCGACGCCGACGGCACCGTGCTCGACCGGGCGACCGTGCCGACGTTCCCGGTCCGGGCACCGTCCGACGCGGCCGCGTCGACGAGCGGCCCCGGGGACACCGCCGACGCCGGCGGCCCCGCGCTCGCCGCCGTCGTCGGACTCGTCGACCGCCTGGCGGCGAGCGCCGAGCGCACCGGCCGCGCCGTCACCGGCATCGGGCTCTGCTCCCCGGGGCTCGTCGACGCCGCAGCCGGCCGTGTCGTGCTCGCGGTGAACCTCGGGTGGGCCGACCTGCCCGTCGCCGAGCTCCTCGCCGACCGGTTCGGCGTGCCCGTCGCGCTCGAGCACGACGCCCGCGCGGCCGCCCGCGCCGAACAGGCCGCCAGGAGCGCGGCGGACAGGTCCGTGGACGAGTTCGTGTTCATCCCGATCGGCACGGGCATCGCGGCGACGATCTTCACCGGCGGCACGATCGTGCACGGCGCCACCGGCGGTGCCGGCGAGTTCGGGCACGTCCCGGTCGTCCCGGGCGGCGAGCTGTGCACGTGCGGCCAGCGCGGCTGCGTCGAGGTGTACGCCTCCGCGGGCAACGTGTTCCGCCGCTACCGAGAGGCGGGCGGCGCCCTCGCGGCCAGCACCCGCGAGGTCGTGGAGCTCGTCGGCACGGACCCCGTCGCGACGCGGGTCTGGGCCGAGGCGATCGACGCCCTCGCCACCGGGGTCGTGATGCTCACCGCCGTGCTCGACCCGAGCGCCGTCGTCATCGGCGGCGGACTCGGCGAGGCCGGCGAACGCCTCCTCGCCCCGCTCCGCACCGGCGTCGCCGAACGACTCGGCTGGCGCCCGGTCCCCAGCATCGAGCAGTCGCTCGTCGGGGCGGGCGCCGGACTCGCCGGCGCCGCGCTGCTCGTCGGCACCCCCGTCCAACCGCACCCCGTGAAGGAGTCCTGATGTCCGACACCCCTCCCCGGATCGGCCTCGTCGGCGCCGGCGGCATCGCGTACGCGCACATGCCCGGCCTGCTCCGCCTCGGCCCGGTCACCGTGTACGCCCAGGACGGCGCCCCCGAGCTGGCCGCGGCGTTCGCTGCGGCTGCGGAAGCGGCCGGGTCCTCGATCACGGTCGTGGACTCGCTCGGGGCGCTGCTCGACGTCGTCGACGTGGTGGACGTCGTGACGCCGACGTTCGCGCACGCCGAGGTGGTGCGCGCCGCACTCGCCGCGGGCAAGGACGTGGTGTCCGAGAAGCCGCTCGCGCGCACCGACGCCGACGCCGCGGACCTGCTGGACCGTGCGCGGGACGCGGGCCGACAGCTCTACCCGGCCCACGTCGTCCGCTTCTTCCCCGCGTACGTGCGCCTCAAGGAGGCCGTGACCAGTGGCCTCCTGGGCGATCTGGCCGTCCTGCGGTTCGTGCGGTCCGGCGCCTTCCCGACCCGCACCCCCTGGTTCGCCGACCGTGCGCTCTCCGGCGGCATCGTGATGGACCAGATGATCCACGACCTGGACATCGCACGCTGGGTCGCCGGCGAGGTGACGACCGTGTCCGCCGTCGGGGTGCGCGCCGGCACGGACGCCGAGCCCGTCGAGGCGGCGCACGTGCTCCTCACCCACGCGTCCGGGGCGATCAGCCACGTCGCCGGGATCTGGGGGCCACAGCACCTCGGGTTCTCCACCGAGTACTCGGTGACGGGCACCGGCGGCAGCCTGTCCCACCGCTCCCGCGACGAGCAGGACTACGTCGCGGACCTCGCCTCGCCGGAGGCGCTCGACGGCTTCCTGCCGCAAGTCGACCCGGCCGACGACCCGTACGGGCTGGAGCTGCGGGAGTTCCTCGCGGCGTTCGCCGGCGGGGAAGCGCCGCGGGTGAGCGCGGCGGACGGGGTCGAGGCGGTGCGGATCGCGAACGCGGCGCTGGAGTCCCTGGAGACCGGGCAACCGGTGCGGCTCGACGTCGCCGCGGAGGTGTCCGCATGAGCGCGCTCCGCGTCGCCGTGATGTCCTTCGCCCACACCCACGCGATCGGCTACCTCGCCGCCCTCGCCGCGATGCCCGGCGTCGAGGTCCGCGGTTCCGACCCGGACGGCGTCAGCACCGGCGACGCCGTCGTCGAGCTGCGTGGCCGCGACCTCGCCGACGCGCTCGGCGTGTCCTACGCGGACTCGTACCAGGACCTCCTCGCCTGGCAGCCCGACGCCGTCGTGGTCACCAGCGAGAACGCCCGGCACCGCGAGCTCGTCGAACTGGCGGCGGCGGCCGGGGCGCACGTCCTCTGCGAGAAGCCCCTGGCGACCACGTGGGAGGACGGCATCGCCATGCGCGACGCCGTCGAGGCGGCCGGTGTGATGCTGATGGTCGCGTTCCCGGTGCGCTTCGCATCGGCGTTCGGGAAGCTCCGTGCCGCGCACGACTCCGGCGCCCTCGGGCAGCTGTTCTCGGTCCGCGGCGCGAACAACGGCATGCTGCCCCTGACCCGCGACTGGTTCACCGACCCCGCGTTGTCGGGCGGTGGCGCGATCGTCGACCACGTCGTGCACATCGCGGACATGCTCGAGGGGCTGATGGGTGCTGCTCCGGTGACGGTCACGGCCGTCGCGAACCGCACCCTGCACGCCGCACGTGCGCGCGCCGAGACCGCGGGGCTCGTCACCATCACGTACGACAACGGCGTGGTGGCCGCGATCGACTGCTCGTGGAGCAAGCCGGACACGTCGCCGGTGTGGGGCGGGCTCACGCTCGACGTCGCCGGGACGGGCGGCACGGTGTCGCTCGACTTCTTCGGGCCGGCCGCGCACGGGATCGCGGCGGAGACCGGGCTGCCGATCGAGTCCCGGTACGGCGCCGACCTCGACGAGGCGATGCTCGCCACCTTCATCGACGCGGTCCGGACGGGCGTGCAGCCCCAGCCCGACGTGCGGGTGGGGCTGCGGACGCTGTCGATCGTCCTGGCGGCGCAGGAGTCGGTGCGGACCGGCCGGACCGTGACGGTCCCCGCCGAGGCGGTCGCGGCCGGGACGGCTCGGACGGGATCCGTCAGCGTCGCATCGCGTCAGCCAGCTTGACCCGGCCGCCGGTGCGGAGCAGCGCGTTCTCGTAGACGCGGGCGCCGACGACCACGACCAGGGCGGCCGAGGCGATCACGACGAGCAGGGAGACGATCGGCTCCCACCACTCGGCCGTCCCGAGGAAGATGCGCATCGGCATACCGATCGGGGCGCTGAACGGCACGTAGGACATGATCCCGAGGACCGTGGGGTTGTCCGCGGCGAAGATGATCAGGAAGTACGGGATCATCAGCAGCATCATCACCGGGGTGGTCACGCTGCCGACGTCCTCCTGTCGGGACACCAGCGCCGCCGACGCGGCGAACAGCGACGCCACGAGCACGAACCCGATCGCGAAGAACACCACGAAACAGAGCATGCTCGGCCCGAGCAGCGTGAACAGGTTGTCCTGTCCGGTCACGGCGAGCGTCACGGCGGCCGCGATGGCGATCGCGACCACCTGCCCGAGCGCCATGATGCTGCTGCCGAGCACCTTGCCCGCCAGGAGCGCCCGCGCCGGGATCGCCGCCATCAGGATCTCGACGACCCTGGTGGACTTCTCCTCGACGACGCTCTGCGCGATGGACTGCCCGAACGTCACCGCAGCGGCGAAGTAGACGATGCCGAACGCGATCCCGATGAGCGACACGAGCCCGGGGGCGATCGCGTTCGGGTCGAGGAGCTCGACGCTCGGCGAGACGCTGAGCGCCTGGACGACGTCCGTCGGTGCGCTGTCGAGTCCGACGACGCCGAACCCGAGCGGACCGGACTCCGGCACGATCGCCGCGTCGACGTCCCCGCTCCGCACGAGCTGCTCGGCGGCCGCGCGGTCGTCGACCTCGGTCACGTCGAGACCACCCGTCGACGGCAGGGTGACGCCGCTGACGACGGCGACCGGGGTGGTGCTCCCGGCGGCGGACTTGCCGACGATGCCGCCGATGACGATCGACGCGACGACCATCAGGAGCAGGATCAGCGCCGAGATCACGAAGGCCTTGCTGCGGAGCCGAGCCTGGATCTCACGGACGGTGACCAGGCGGACCGCCTGTGCGGTGCTCGCTGAACGACCCGAGTTCATCGGACGACCTCCCGGAAGACCTCGCTGAGTCGTGGGACCCGCGGGCCGAACGACCCCACCGTCCCCGTGGTGACGGCCCGCTGCAGCACGCGCTGCGCAACGGCGTCGCCGGCCTCGAACACGGCGTACCCGCCGTCGAACTCCCGGACGTGCACGCCCGGCTCGTCGCGGAGCCATGCCACGTCCCCGTCGACCAGGAGTTCCCACGCCGCCGGGCCGGCCGCACGACGGAGTTCGTCCTGCGGTCCGGCGGCACGGATGCGGCCGTCGGCGATCACCACGACGTCGTCGCAGAGCCGCTCGACGACGTCGAGCTGGTGACTGGAGAACAGGACGGGGACCCCGTCGGCGGCGGCCTCGCGGAGGACGCCGAGCACGGTGTCGACGGCCATCGGGTCGAGCCCGGAGAACGGTTCGTCGAGCACGAGCACCTCGGGGCGGTGGGCCAGCGCCGCGGCGACCTGCACGCGCTGCTGGTTGCCGAGCGACAGCTTCTCCACCGGGTCGTCGGCGTGCGCACCGAGGTCGAGCCGGTCGAGCAGCTCGGCGGTCCGCGCCGCCGCAGCCCGACGGTCGACGCCGTGCAGCCGCGCCAGGTAGGTGACCTGCTCGGCGACGGGCATCTTCGGGTAGAGGCCGCGCTCCTCGGGCATGTACCCGAAGCGGCGTCGGTCGGCGGGGCCGATGGTCTGCCCGTCGATCGACACCGTGCCGCTGTCGGCGTCGAGCACGCCGAGCATGATCCGCATGGTGGTGGTCTTGCCGGCACCGTTGCCGCCGACGAACCCGGTGAGCCGGCCGCGACCGACCGTGAAGGCGACGTCGTCGAGCACCCGCCGGTCGCCGAAGTGCTTGGTCACCCCGTCGATGCTGAGCATCAGGTCTTCCCCTCTCGGCGGTGGGGTCTCCCACCGCACCACCGACGCTACGGAGGAACCGCGGAGGGCACCTCCCACGGCGGACGGGTGCCGGGCCTCCGTCCCGAGGAGGAGGAAGAGGCGGGCTACTCGCCGGACCGGACCACCCCGTGCTCGTACGCCCAGACCACCGCCTGCACGCGGTCCCGGAGCCCGAGCTTCTGCAGGACGTTCGACACGTGGGTCTTCACCGTCGCCTCGCCGACGTACAGCTGCCGTGCGATCTCGCCGTTGCTCCGCCCACGACCGAGCAGGCGCAGCACCTCGGCCTCGCGTTCGGTGAGCCCTGCGATCGGCCCGTCGTCGACGGCCACGACCGGCTGGGACCCGGTGGCCCGGCTGATCACGCGACGGGTCACGTCCGGTGCCAGCAACGCGTCACCCGCGGCGACCGTGAGCACCGCGTCGACCAGCTTCTCCGGCGAGGCGTTCTTCAGCAGGAACCCGCTCGCCCCGGCGTCGAGCGCCGCGAAGAGCGTGTCGTCGTTGTCGAACGTCGTGAGGATCAAGACCGGCGGCGGGTCGTCGAGGGCCGTGATGCGCCGTGCGGCCTCGAGGCCGTCCACCCCCGGCATCTGCACGTCCAGGCAGACCACGTCCGGCCGGTGCTCCTCGACCGCGCGGACCGCGGCGAGGCCGTCGGCGGCCTCCGCCACCACGCGGATGCCCGGCTCCGACTCCAGGATGACCCGGAAGCCGGCACGCACCAGGTCCTGGTCGTCGGCCAGGACGACGCGGACGTTCACGGGGTCGGCAGCCATGCGCGCACCAGGTACCCTCCTCGGGCGCGTGGCCCGATCTCGATGCGGCCACCG
The DNA here is from genome assembly GCF_044746585.1 of Curtobacterium sp. NPDC090223. NCBI lineage: Bacteria > Bacillati > Actinomycetota > Actinomycetes > Micrococcales > Microbacteriaceae > Curtobacterium > Curtobacterium sp. NPDC090223. The sequence goes on from NZ_JBIVCN010000002.1 coordinate 498,677, forward strand.
ACGGCGGCCACGCGTTCGCGCATCCCGACGTGGCCGAGTCCGCCGTCGCGGCTGCGGTCGGTCCCGTCTCCGGACGACGGCCTGGAGGCCCGGCTCCCGACCCCGGTGTCGGTCACCTCGACCTCCACCGCGTCCGGCAGGTACCGGAGTCGCAGGTCCGCGCGCGCGTCCGGCCCGGCGTGCTTCAGGACGTTGGTCACCGCCTCTTGTGCGATGCGGAAGGCGACGGTCGCCACGGTCGGTGGCACGGGGCGTTCGTCCCCGACGACGGTGTACTCGGCCCGGCGCCCCGCGGCCGTCGCGGCGGCGGCGAGCTCCGCGATGCGGGCGAGTCCCTCGGTGCTGGGCGCGTCGACCCTTCTGCCGTCGGCGTCGCGGTCGGTGTCGCGGTCGGCGTCGCGGTCGTCCTCGCGGTCGTCCTCGCGCAGGGTGCCGAGCATCTTCCGGAGCTCCTCGACCGCGGTCCTGGCGCTGTCCTCGACGACGCCGAGCGAGCTCGCCGCCAGGGCCGGGTCACGCTCGAGCACCCGGCGCGCCGCCCCGGCCTGCACGCCCATCAGCGAGACGTGGTGGGCGACGACGTCGTGCAGCTCGCGGGCGATGCGGACCCGCTCGAGCGCGACGGCCTGCACCGCGTTCCGTTCCCGCTCGACCGCGAGTTCGGCGGTGCGCTCGTCGAGCGCGTGCTTCGCGACCGCGGACGCCCAGGCGCGGTTGCCGGAGTACCAGGCGGCGCCGAAGTAGACCAGGTTGATGACGATCGACATCAGCGAGTTCGCGATGACGGGCGACACCAGGCCGTCCCCGTCGTTCGGCAGCGCGCTCGGCACCGACCAGCTGAACGAGATCGCGAGGAACAGCCACACGAACATGCCGGCGATGACGACCCACCGCACGATCTCGGCGCGGAGCCGGTCCGAACACCACGCCCCCACGGTGTAGAGCGCGATGAACAGCGTGAAGTTGTTGAAGAAGAGCTCCGGCACGTGCAGGATCTGCATCGCCGCGAACGTCAGTGCCACCACCACGGCGACGGTCATCGGGAAGCGGCGGCGGAAGGCCAGCGGCGCGGTGTTCGCCAGGACCAGGAGCACCGAGACCCACCACGGGGCGAGCTCGTCGTAGAAGCCGGTGGAGCCGTAGAGGATCGTCGACACCGCCATCCCGACCGCCAGGGCTGCGGCGAGCAGGGCGTCCTGCCGGTACTCGCGGCGCCCGACGGGCAGCCGCGACCAGTCCTGCTGTGTCCGGCCCGCGGTCCCCATGCCGCCAACGGTAGCGGGTGGGGATTTCGGTGGGGAAAGTCGAAACGCGCGTAGTGGGTCAGAACTTCCGACCCACTACGCGCGATTCGACTTTCCAGTGCACCCGTTGTGGGTCAGTTGCGACCTCGGCGACGACGACGGACCGTCAGCACGACACCGCCGGCAGCCGTCAGCGCCGCGGCGATCAGCAGCGCGTCCGGGGTTCCGGTGCTGCCGGTGTACGCCAGCCGGGTCGCCGCCGTACCGGTCGCGGCATCGGCAGCCGTGGTGGTGGTCGGGGTCCCGGTCGTCGTGGTGCCGGTCGGGCCCGCGCCGGTGGTCGGGTCCGTGCCGTCCGTCGGGTCCGTGCCGTCGGTCGGGCCGGGGGCGGCGACCAGGTCGATCGAGAACGCCTCCGAGGTGACCGTCTGCGGAGCGAGTCCCTCGCCGGCGATCGTCGCGACCAGGCGGTGCTCCCCGATCTCCACGCCCGCCGGGAGCGCCGTGCGGATGTGGACCTCGCCGTCCTCGCCCACCGTGCTGGTGACGAGTGCGACCGGCGTCGAGTGCAGCTCGAGCAGGACGGTCGCCCCGATCGGCAGCTGCGTCGCGTCGAAGCCGACCGTCGCACCGACCTGCACCGAGTCGTCATCGGTCCCGGCGAACGACCCCGTGAACGTGAACGGGCTCGCCGCGTCCTGCGGCTCCGGGTCCGCGGTCCAGGCGCCGTCCGCGGCAGCGGAGACGGCGCGGACGCGGAACTGGTACGCCGTGCCGTCGACCAGACCGGTGACCGTGGCGGGCGAGGTGACGCCCGACAGCGCCGGTGTCCAGTCGCCGTCGACGGTGCGGTACTCGACGTCGTACCCGCTGATCGCGGAGCCGCCGTCGTCGGTCGGGGCGGACCAGGTGAGGACCGCCGAGCCGGACCCGACCGCGACCGTCGGCGCACCGGGTGCCGATGCCGGTCCGACCGGGACGACGTGCGCGGTCGTCCACGCACTCGTGCCGTCGGCCGAGTCCGCGGCGACGCGCACCTGGTAGTCCGTGCCGTTCACCAGTCCCGTGAGGTCGGCAGACGTCCCGGACGGGGCCGCCGCCGATCGCCAGGTCCCGCCGTCGAGCACCTCGACGCGGTACCCGGTCACCGGGGTGCCGCGTTCGACCGCGGGCTGCCACACCAGGTGTGCGCCGCCGTCGACGGCGGTCGTCACGAGCCCGGTGGGTGCGAGCGGGACGTCGGTCGTGACGGTGCTCGCCGCGACGGTCGGGGTCGCTGCCCCGGCGACGGAGGACGCCGCGACCGAGAACGCGTAGGACGTGCCGGGGGCGAGCCCCTCCACCGTGCAGCTGGTCGAGGTGGTGGTGCAGCTCGCGCCGCCCGGCTCCGCGGTGACCGTGAACGTGGTGGGGTCGTCACCGGTGGCGCCCGCGGTCCAGGAGACCACCGCCGACCGGTGCGCCGCCACGACCTGGACGTCGGCGGGAGCCGCCGGTGCGATGCGCGGGCGGACCGTGATGGTCGACGACACCGAGGACGCGCCGTCGTAGTTCGCCGCCTGGACGGTGAAGTCGTAGGTGCCGGTCGCCGTCGGGGTGCCACTGACGCCGTCGTCGGTCAGGACGAGCCCCGGCGGGAGCGACCCTGCGGTCACCGAGAGCGTCGGCGCCGGGGTCCCGGAGAGGCCGAAGGTCGAGGAGTACGGCGATCCGACGGGGACCGTCACGGTGCCGGGGCCGCCGCTGACGAAGGCGCTCCAGTCCATGTACGTGCGGAACACCCAGTCGTAGTCCCCGCCGCCCACGTTCGGGTTGCCAGCGGGGTAGGGGTCGCCGCCGACGACGACCTGCCCCGGGCCGTTGCGCACCAAGGCGTACTTCGTCCCGGCGACGAGCCGCGCGGGCTGTGCGAAGTCGGCGGTCACCCAGCTGTAGCCGCTGCCAGTGGAGACCGGCGTGACCGCGAGCGGTGCCGCCGAGGTGTCCGGGGATCCGGACGGGGTGACCGGGTAGATCGAGAGCGTCTGGTCCGCCCAGCCGTACCAGTACTCGTAGATCTCCACGTGCGCCAGGGCGCCGTTCGCACCGGCGACGAAGGTCTGGCTGGCCTGCGCGACGGCGGCCATGCTGCCCTGCGTGGGCTGGCCGCTGGACTGGTCGAGGTGCAGTGTCGGGGCGGCGACCGCGGCGGTCGGGACGGCGAGCAAGCCGCCCAGCGCGACGACTCCGGCCACCGCGACGGCGGCGAGTCGGGCGGACAGGGCGTGGCGGAACGGGGAGCGGCGTCGAGCGCGCATCGGAGTCCTCTCGGGTGGACCGCGCCGGTGCGCGTCGGAGTCGACAGTACTGAGCAGTATCGACGCCTCACATCCCCCGTTCGAGGCGGCGACCGACCCGGGACGGCACGAACCGGCCGGTCGGGAGGCCCGGGATCCGGTTAGCATCCACTCCACCGGGGCCAGGGGTGACCCCGCGAGGGATCAGGGGCCCTGCCATGACCGCACGACGATGGACGACGGTCGGGATCACGACCGCCATGACGCTGATCGGGGTGCTCGTCGCGCCGGTCACCGCCGCGACGGCCGCACCGGCCGACGGAGCACTCACCGTGATGCTGACCGACCCGGACAAGCGACCGCTCGCGATGGAGGGTGTCGCCGTGGACCTCCGCGCCGCCGACGGCTCGACCGAGGCCTCGGCGACGAGCGACCAGCGCGGTCGCCTGACGTTCGACGACGTGCCGGCGGGCACGTGGACGCTGCACGGTGAACGCGAGGGTTCGTACGGCTTCGACGACGTCATCCCGGCCGAGCGCACCGGGGTCGTGGTCGCACCGGGCAGCCACGACGCGGTGGTCCTCGTCGTCCGACGGGGTGCGTCCATCGGCGGCACCGCGCACAACCCGTACGGTGCCGACCTGTCCGGCGCCGCGGTCGTCGTCCGGGGCTGGAACACCGGGACCGTCGAGCGCACCGTGACCGGGCCCGACGGGCACTACTGGGTGCACGGTCTGCCGAGCGACGACTACAGCGTGCAGGTGAACGCGCATGACGAGACGCTCGACTCGTGGCCGGCGCTCCGGAGCATGTCCTGGGGCTTCCACCGCGATCCGGGCAGCACCGCCGAGCGGTCCTACGTCCGGGTCGCACACCAGGCGGTCGGGCGGACCGAGACCGTCGTGGACGGGATCGACGGCAGCGCGACCCAGGGCGTCTCCCTCGGCGCCATCGTGAACCCGCAGCGCGACACCGACTTCACGAACGCCCGGGTGCACGTCTACGGGGAGTCCATCGGCAGCACCTTCGACACCACGATGACGTACTGGACGCCGGGGCGAGGTGGACTGTTCGGCACCGTGCTCAGCGCCGGCCGGTACAAGGTCGAGATCGTCGCCTGGTCGCCGAGCCAGGGGAAGTACGTGTCCTACTGGTACGGCGGCGAGGGCAACCGGCCGGTGGCCGACCGCGCCTCGTCGCACACCATCGTGATGGCGGACCAGAGCCGCACGATCAACTTCTGGAGCACACGCTGATGTCGGCCGCGCGTGGGCCGCGCGTCAGCTCGTCGGCGGCGCGTACAGCTGCAGGTCGTTGCCCTCGCTGTCCTTGAAGGGGACGATCTTCCCCCACGGGTGCTCGCTGATCTCGCCCCGGATGTCGGCGCCGCGGTCCTTGAGCCCGGCGACCTCGTCCTCGATGCTGCCGTCCGGCTGGAACGACACGACCGCACCGCCGTCCTGTGACGAGCCGGCCGACTCACGCCCGTTCAGCCCGATGCGCAGACCGTTCGCGTCGATCTCGCTCCAGTCGTCGGACTCACTCGTGACATCGAGCCCGAGCGTGTCCCGGTAGAACGCGACTGCCCGCCCCATGTCCGTGACCGGGACCCAGACTGCTGCGACTCCTGTTGCCATGGTGCTTCCTCTCGTCGGTGGTGGTACGAGCGGGACGGTAGGCACGCGGCGGTGCGCACCGGTCCAGGAAGGTGCACGGAGCGCACCGTGGGCGTAGGTTCCGCGCCATGAAGCTGGTCACGTACTCGATGGGGATGACGCTCGACGGCTACGTCGTCGGACCGGACGGCGGGTTCGACTGGGGCGCGCCGGACGCCGACGAGTTCCGCGCCTCGATCGACGAGGTGCGCGGGATCGACGTGCACCTGCTCGGCCGACGGCTGCACGAGACGATGGTCTACTGGGAGGACCCGGAGCAGGCGGCTTCGTGGGACGACGCCGAGCGCGAGTGGGCGGACCTCTGGAACGCGCTGCCCAAGGTGGTCTTCTCGAGGACGCTGTCGAGCGTCGACGCGAGCAACACCCGCCTGGCCACCGCGGGCCTCGCCGAGGAGGTCGAGCGTCTGCGCGCCGAGCCCGGCGACGGCGACATCGCGATCGGCGGCGCGACCCTGGCGGCGGCCGCGGCCGAACTCGGGCTGATCGACGAGTACCGCGTCCGCGTCTCGCCGGTGCTGGTCGGCGGCGGCATCCCGTACTTCCCGCCGACGACGAGCCGGGTCGACCTCGACCTGCTGAGCACCCGGACGTTCGCGACCGGCGCGGTGGCGCTCCGGTACCGCGTCCGGCGGTGACGGAGGCGGTACCGGAGCGCCACCGCCGGACGGGATCAGCGCGCGAGCAGCAGCACGACCAGGGTCGCGACCGACACCGCGAGCAAGACGGCCGCGCCCTGCAGTCCCTTGTCGTGCGCCCGCACGTGCGCGACGATCGCGCCGACGAAGTAGACGACCGCGCCGATGGCGGCGGCGATCCCGAGCGCCGGGACCCACAGGCCGGCGACGAGCCCGATGGTGGCGAGGACCTCGAGCACCCCGAGGACGCGCATCTGGCCGGGCGTGACGTGCACCGTGGCCATGTTCGCTCGCATCGCGGCGGCGCCGATCAACTTCATCACCCCGGATCCGAGCATGGCGGCAGCGAGGACGAGGGACAGGATGACGGTTGCGATGTGCACGGAGGACTCCAGGTGAAACGGACAGTGGTCTCCGCTTCAATCCGGACAGGACTCCCCGTATTCCCGGACCGCGGTCGTACACTCCGATCGTGAGCGAGACGACACCGCGGACCCCTCGACGGGATGCGCTGCGCAACCGGGCCGCCATCGTCGACTCGGCCTGCACCGCCTTCGCGGAACGCGGTCTCGACGCACCGCTGGAGCCCATCGCCGCGGCCGCGGGCGTCGGCAACGCCACGCTCTACCGGCACTTCCCGGAACGCGCGGCCCTCTGGGAGGCGGTCCTGCAAGCACCCCTGCGAGAGGTCCTCGACCTGGTGCAGGAGTGTCTCGTGATCTCCGAGGACGACCCGTGGGCGGGCTTCGCGACGTTCATCCGACGGACGGCCGACATCGAGGCCCGCCGCGAGGGCTTCAGCGAGCTGATGACGACGCGGTTCACCGGCGCACCGACCCTGCTCGCCCTGCGCGCCGAGATCCAGGACGGCCTGGAGTCGCTGTTCCGGCGCGCGCAGGACGCCGGAGCGATCCGGGCGGACGCCGCGCTCGAGGACGTCGCCGTGGTGCAGCTCTCGATGGCCCGCACGATCGAGACGTTCGGCGAGGTCGCACCGGAGCTGCACCGTCGCTGGGTCGACCTGGTGCTCGACGGCCTCCGCGCGCCGGGCGCACAGCGCGAACCGCTCGGCGGCCCGCCGCTCCGCCCGAACCAGATCTGGCGGGCGGTCATGCGCCGACGGTGACGGACGTCGACGTCACCGGGGAATGGAACCGGCCCCGGCGGCTTTGACGCCTCCATGACATCGTCAGCAGCCCGCCGCGGGTGGCTCAGCGTCCTCTCCGTCGCACTCGGGTCCTTCGTCCTGGTGCTCTCGGAGTTCCTGCCCATCGGGCTGCTCCCCGCCATCGCCACCGACCTCGACGTCCCCGTCGGCACCGCGGGACTGATGGTCGTCGCGACGGGCCTGGTCGGCGCCGTCGCGGCTCCCGTGGTCACGGTCGCCACCTCACGCCTCGACCGCCGCGTCGTGCTCGTCGCGCTGACGGTGCTCCTGGTCGTCGCCGACGGCCTGGCGGCCATCGCGCCGTCGTTCGCGGTCCTGCTCGCCGCGCGGATGCTGCTGGGTGTCGGGATCGGCGGCTTCTGGGCGATCGGGGCCGGGATCGCCGGGAGGCTCGTCCCGGCTCCGTCAGTGATCCGCGCGACGTCCTTCATCACCGCCGGCGTCTCGGTCGCCACCGTCGTCAGCCTCCCGCTGGGCGCGTTCGTCTCCGCGCTCGCCAGCTGGCGCCTCGGGTTCGTGATCGGCGGCGCGCTCGGCGTCGTCGCGCTCGTGCTCCAGCTCGCGATGCTGCCGAGCATCCCCGCGGTGCAGCGGGTCCGCTTCAGCACGCTCGGCGCGCTGCTCCGGGTCCCGCGGGCGCGCGTCGGACTCATCGCCGCTGCGTTCGTCTTCGCCGCGCAGTTCGCGGCGTACACCTACGTCGCGCCGTACCTGCAGGACCTGGTCCGCGTCGGCCCGGAGACCGTCACCCTGGCGCTGCTGGTGTTCGGCGTCGCGGGCATCGTCGGCAACTTCGCCGCCGGGTTCACGCTCGGCAAGAGCGTGCTCGGCACCATCGGGGCGTCGAAGATCGTGCTCGCGGCCGCCGTGATCGCGCTGCCGCTCCTCGCGCACTCGGTCGTCGGGGTCTTCGCGCTGCTCGTCGTCTGGGGCCTGGTCTGGGGCGCGCTGCCGCTCGGGATGCAGACGTGGATGTCGACGGCGTCACCCGGTGGCTCGGAGACCGGGCTCGCCCTGTTCGTCACGACCATCCAGCTCGCCATCGCCGCCGGCTCGGTGCTCGGCGGCATCGCGGTGACGTCGTTCGGCATCGCGGCGGACTTCTGGTTCGCGGGCGGGATCGCGGTGATCGGCGCGGTCGTGCTCGTCGGACTCGGGCTGCGGCGCACGAACGCGGCGCCGGTCGCTCCGGTGGCCGCGGCCGACGAGGTCGCCGTCGTGGCACCGACCGGCCCGGTCGCGACGGTCTGCACCACCGGCGCCTGAACCGAGCCCCGCACGGCGCACCATCGACCCTGGTCACGCCGGGGCGGGTCGCCGCCGGGTGGGGCGGTGAGGGAGGAGGCGGACTGCGGGGGCGCGGCGCGACCTCCTCCCTCGGAGCACGCCCTTCCCCCACCACAGGAGACTCCGCAGAGGGGCGTGCCCGTCGCGATCAGGTCGTGATCGCGAGCTCTCGTGGTCCGCGGTCGGGGACGGCGGCCGGGTGCGCCTGACTCATCGTCTCCAGCACGCGCACCACCTGGTACGAGTACCCGAACTCGTTGTCGTACCAGACGTACAGCACGACGTCCTCGTCGTTCGCCTGCGTCGCGAGCCCGTCCACGACCCCCGCGAAGCGCGAACCGAGGACGTCGGAGGAGACGAACTCCGGCGACTCCACGTAGTCGACCTGGGAGCGGAGGGCCGAACCGAGCGACACGCTGCGGAGGAACGCGTTCACGTCGTCCCGGTCGGTCGGACGCCCGAGGCGCAGGTTCAGGATGGCGAGCGACACGTCGGGCGTCGGCACGCGGATGGCGCTCGCCGTGAGCCTGCCGTCGAGCGCGGGGACGGCCTTCGCCACGGCCCGGGCGGCACCGGTCTCGGTGATCACCATGTTGAGCGGCGCCGCACGACCACGACGGTCGGCCTTGTGGAAGTTGTCCGTCAGGTTCTGGTCGTTCGTGAACGAGTGCACGGTCTCGATGTGTCCGCGGACCACGCCGTACTCGGCGTCGAGCGCGGCGAGCACCGGCGCGACGGCGTTCGTCGTGCAGGAGGCCGCGGCGACGACGTCCGCGTCCTCGGCGTCGGCCCCGTTGATGCCCTGGACGACGTTCGGGACGCTGCCCGTGCCCGGCGCGGTGAGGAGCACACGGGACGCCCCCGGCGCCACCAGGTGCCGACGGAGCTGCTCGTCGGTCCGCCAGCGTCCGGTGTTGTCGACGATGATCGCGTCGTCGATGCCGTACGCGGTGTAGTCGATCTCGCCCGGGTCGGACGCCCGGATCACGGCGATCCTGGTGCCGTTCGCGATGATCGCCTGGGCGTCCTCGTCGACGGAGATCGTGCCGTCGAAGGGCCCGTGCACGGAGTCGCGACGCAGCAGGCTGGCGCGCTTGACCAGGTCGTCCGCGCCGGTCGCCGAGCGCACCACGATCGCGCGGAGCCGCAGCCCCGTCGCGCGGGACTGGTGGGAGATCAGGATGCGGGCGAGCAGGCGTCCGATCCGGCCGAACCCGTAGAGCACGACGTCAGTCGTCGGCAGCGGGCCGGTGGCGTCCACCGACCGCAGCTGCGCGGCGATCGTCGCGGCAGCGTCCTCGTCGGACGCCGACCGCACCCGCGCGGCGAGCGCGCCGAGGTCGAGGGAGGCCGGACCGCTGCCGGCAGCGTCGATCGTCCGCAGGATCGCGAGCGACTCCGTCAGCGGCAACGGTGACCCGTCGACGTGCCGGGCGAACCGGTGCGCCTTGACGATCTCGATCGCCGAGCGGTTCACGAGCCGGCGTCCGTGGATGCCGGCGACGACGCCGTCCCGCCGGTGCAGCCGCCCGATGATCGGGATCATCTCCTCGGCGAGCTCGAGCTGCGCGTTCCAGTCGTCCCACAGCGCCGATGCGTCCTGCGGGCCGGTCACGCGGCCTCCTCGAGTCGACGGCACAGCTGGTCGAGCCGTGCACGCAGCCGGGCGGGCACGCGGTCGCCGAAGCGGTCGAAGTGCGCGCGGAGCTGCTCGGCCTCGGCGGACCATGCGGCCGGGTCGACCGCGAAGAGCTCGTCGAGCGCGAAGCCGTCGAGGTCGAGGCCCGCGAGGTCGAGCTCACCCACCGCGGGGAGCCCGCCGATCGGGCTCCAGTCCACGTCGGCGTCCCCCTCGAGCCGTGCCGCGATCCACTCGAGCACGCGGACGTTGTCGCCGAACCCGGGCCAGAGGTACTTCCCGTCGGCGGACTTGCGGAACCAGTTCACCCGGAACACCCGCGGCGCCCTGGACCCGAGCCGGTCACCGATCTCCAGCCAGTGCGCCCAGTGGTCGGCCATGTTGTACCCGCAGAACGGCTGCATCGCGAACGGGTCGAGCCGGAGCTCCCCGACGGGCCCCTCGGCCGCGGCGGTCTGCTCGCTCGAGATCGTGGACCCGAAGAACACGCCGTGCTCCCAGTCCTCGGCCTCGGCGACCAGCGGCACGTTCGTCGCGCGGCGTCCGCCGAAGACCACAGCGTCGATCGGGACGCCGTCCGGGCTGTCCCAGTCGTCGGAGATCGTCGGGCACTGGTCGGCCGCGACGGTGAACCGGGCGTTCGGGTGCGCGGCGGGACTGCTGCTCCCGGGCTCCCACGGCTCGCCGCGCCAGTCGATGAGGTGCCGCGGGGCCTCGTCCGACGCGCCCTCCCACCAGACGTCGCCGTCGAGCGTCATGGCGACGTTCGTGAAGATCGTGTTCGAGCGGATGGTCGTCATCGCGGCGGGGTTCGTGTCCGGCCCCGTGCCCGGCGCGACCCCGAAGAAGCCGGCCTCCGGGTTGATCGCCCACAGACGGCCGTCGGCACCGGGGCGCAACCACGCGATGTCGTCGCCGATGGTCTCGACCTTCCACCCGGGGACGGTCGGCGTCATCATCGCGAAGTTCGTCTTGCCGCAGGCGGAGGGGAACGCCGCCGCGACGTGCAGGACCCTGCCTGCCGGTGTCGTGACGCGGATGAGCAGCATGTGCTCGGCGAGCCACCCGTCCTCGCGCGCCATGGTCGAGGCGATGCGGAGCGCGAAGCACTTCTTCGCCAGCAGCGCGTTGCCGCCGTACCCGGAGCCGTACGACCAGATCTCCCGGGTCTCCGGGAAGTGCGCGATCACCTTCGTCGGGTTGGACGGCCACGGGACGTCGTCGATCCGGGAGCCGTCGTCGGTGACGAGCGGCATGCCGACGGTGTGCAGCGCCGGCACCCAGACGCCGTCCGGTCCGATCTGCGCGAGTGCGTCGTCGCCCATCCTGGTCATGATCCGGGTGGAGACCACCACGTACGGGGAGTCCGTCACCTGCACGCCGACCTGCGAGATGGCACCGCCGACCGGCCCCATCGAGAACGGCACGACGTACATCGTGCGGCCGCGCATCGAGCCGCGGAAGCGGTCCGTGAGCTCGGCACGCATCGCAGCGGGTGCGCGCCAGTTGTTCGTCGGCCCGGCGTCCGCCTCGGCCTCCGAGCAGATGAAGGTGCGGTCCTCGACGCGGGCGACGTCCGCCGGGTCGCTCCTGGCGAGGTAACTGCCCGGGCGCAGCCCGTCGTCCAGCGCGATGACGGACCCGGCGGCGACCATCTCGTCGAGGAGCCTGCGGTTCTCGCCGTCACTGCCGTCGCACCAGACGACCTGGTCCGGCTCCGTCAGGGACGCGACGTCCGCGACCCAGGTGTGCAGGGCCTCCAGGCCGGGTCCGGGGTGGATGCCGGACGTGACGGACGTGGTCGGACGCGCGATGCTCATACGCCGACACGCTCCCCCAGCACGTCGCGGATGCGGGCTGCCACCTTCTCGACGGAGAGCCCGTACTTGTCGAGCAGGAAGTCGTTCGGTCCGGACTCGGCCCACGAGTCGGCGAGCCCGACCTTGTGCAGCCGCGCGCCGCTGGCGTGGCCGGCGAGGACCGCCGCGACGACGTCGCCGAGCCCGCCGACGACGGAGTGTTCCTCGACCGTGACGACGTTCCGTGCGCCGTCGAGGATCGCCCAGAGCGCGTCGTCGTCGAGGGGCTTGATCGTCGGCACGTGCACGTGGGTGACGGTGGCGCCCGAGGCCTCGACCGCGGTGACCGCCTGCACGGTGCGGGAGGTCTGCACGCCGGTCGAGACGACCGTGACGTCCGCCGCGCTGCCGCCGTCGCGCAGCAGCACCGGGGCGCCGATGCGGAACTCGTAGCCGCCGTCGAAGACGTCGGCCACGGCGTCGCGGGCCAGCCGCAGGTAGACGGGGCCGTCGTGGTCCGCCGCCCAGCGGATGATCGCCTCCGCCTCGGTCTCGTCCGCGGGGGCGAGCACCGTCATGTTCGGCAGCGCCCGCATCACGGAGAGGTCCTCGATGTCCTGGTGCGTCTTGCCGCTCGCCCCGTTGAGCAGGCCCGTGTAGGCCGCGGCGAGCCGGACCGGCGCCTTCGTCTGCGAGACGAGCATGCGGACCTGGTCGAGGGCGCGGTTGGTCAGGAAGACGCCGAACGACGACAGCCACGGACGGTACCCGAGCGTCGACATCCCGAACGCGATCCCGACCATGTTCTGCTCGGCGATGCCGGCCTGGACGAAGCGCTCCGGGTGGGCGTTGGCGAACGTGACGGCCATCGTCGAGGTGGCCAGGTCCCCGTCCACGACGACGATGCGGTCGTCGGTCTCGGCGAGTTCGGTGAGGGTGTCGCCCCACACTGCGCGCTGTGCCTTCATGCCAGGGCCTCCGTCTTCTGGTCGATGAGGAGCTCTGCGCGGGCGGTGGCGAGCTGCTCCTCGGTGGGGACGCCGTTGTGCCACTTGAACGTGGCGCGGGTGAAGGAGACGCCGTTGCCCTTCACCGTGTGCGCGATGATCGCGGTCGGCTTGCCGCTCGTGCCGCGGGCCGCGTCGACCTCGCCGTAGGCGTCGAGGATCTCGTCGTAGTCGTGGCCGTTGATCTCGATCACGTTCCACCCGAACCCGCGGAACACGGCGGGCAGGTTGACGTGCCCCATCGGTTCGCTGCGGTCGTAGCGGTCGTGGTCGCCGGACGGCCAGCCGTACTGCTGCAGGCCGTTCAGGTCGATGATCGCGGTGAGGTTGTCGAGGCCGTACCGGGGGGCGTGGATGACGGTCTCCCAGACCATGCCCTCCTCGATCTCGCCGTCACCGAGCACGACCCACGTGTGGAAGTCCTTGCCCTGCATCTTGGCGGCGATGGCCATGCCGGAACCGGCGGAGAGGCCCTGGCCCAGCGAGCCGGTGGAGGAGTCCACACCGGGCGTGAGCTTCATGTCCGGGTGCCCCTGCAGCCGGGAGTCGCCGTGGTCGAACGTCGCGAGCTCGTCGACCGGGAAGTACCCGCGGAGCGCCAGGACCGAGTAGAGCCCGATCGCGGAGTGGCCCTTCGACAGGATGAACCGGTCGCGGTCCGGGTCGTGGGGCTGCTCGGGGTCGATCCGGAGCTGGTGGAAGTAGAGGGCGACCATCAGGTCCATCGCGGACATCGGTCCGCCGATGTGCCCGGCGCCGCTGGACGCGACGGTCTCGAGGACACGCCACCGCCCTTCGCGGGCAACGGTCTCCAGGTGTTCGACGTCTCTCGCGTCGTTGCGTGTCACGGCGACTCCTTCGTTCTGCGGTGGTGTCCACAAACTATCACTCCGTGAACGAGGTGTCTACTGAGTGAGATTAACGGAGGCGAGGCCGCATGGGAGGATGACCACATGGCAGACGGCGCCTCCGACGACGGCGGGATCGAGATCCTCAGCAAGGCCGGTGCGATCATCGACGCACTCGCCGAGACCACCGCGTTGACCGTGAGCGCGCTCGCGGACGCCGTCGGGGAACCGACGAGCTCGACCTACCGGCTGCTGCAGAGCCTGACCGCGATGGGCTGGGTCGACGCTGCCCCGGCCCGCGGCACCTACCGCCTCGGACTGGCGTGCATGGAGATCGGCGGCGTCCTCGAGGACTCCCTGGACGTCCGCGGTCTGGCGCTCCCCCGCATGCGTGCCCTCCGGTCGACGGCCGGCGTCGCCGCACTGCTCTGCTACCGCCGCGGCACCCGTGCCGTGTGTGTCGAACGCATCGAGGGCCACGACGTCCGCTCGGTCGCGATGCAGGTCGGCGACTCGCTCCCGCTGCACGTGGGCGGCGCGCCCATGGCACTCCTGTCCTTCCTGCCCGCCGGGGAGCAGCACGCGGTCGTCGACGAGCTGCTGACCGCCGACGACCTGCCGTACCCGGTGCCGTCCGCCGAGGAGCTCGACGCGCGGATCCGGGCCACGCGTGAACGCGGCTACGCCCGGTCCGACCAGGACGTCACGATCGGGATCGCCGCGTTCGGCAGCCCGGTCTTCAACCACCGCGGTGAGCTGGTCGCGGCGGTGTCGATCAGCGGGTTGCGTGAGCGGCTCGTCGACCGGGAGCCCGAGCTCGGGGCGCTCGTGATGTCCACGGCGGCCCAGATCAGCGCGGACCTCGGGTTCGACGCGGCGCACGGCGACGCCGGTGCTGCCCTGGCGTCCGCGGGGACGGCGGTCCGTCGTGGGTGAGCGGAAGCCGATGCGCGTCCTCGCCAACTCGATGGCCGTCGTCGAGGCCCTCGCCGAACGCGGCGACCTCTCCCCGGCCGAGCTCGCCGAGGCCACCGGCCTCCCCCGCCCCAGCGTCTACCGCTTCATCGACGGGCTCAAGGCCGTCGGCATGGCGACGACCACGGACGAGAACCGTGCGCGCCTCAGCGTGAAGTGGCTGCACCTGGCCGATGCCGCCCGTGCCGCCATGACCGAGTGGTCGTCGGCCCGACGGGTCCTCGACGCCCTCGCCGAGCTGACCGAGCAGACCGTGTTCCTGACCGTGCCGCGCGGCGACCAGGCCGTCTGCATCGACTGGGCTCCCGGCCGCGGGATCGGCGTGCTGACCCTCGCACCGGGACGCTCGCTCCCGCTCTACGCCGGTGGCGCCGGCCGGCTCGTGCTCGCCTACGCCCGCGACGTCGAGGAGTACCTGGCGGACGGACCGGACCGCCGTCCGCTGACGAGCCAGACGATCGTCGACGCCGACGCGCTCCGCGAGGACGTCCGACGTACCCGCGCCCAGGGCCACACGCTCTCGCTCGACGACGCGACCATCGGGATCGGGGCGCTCGCGTTCCCCGTGCTCGGGTCGGGCGGCGACCTGGTCGGGTGCCTGTCGATCGCCGGCCGGTCCGTGGACATCCGGGAGCGCGCGGACGAGTTCGTCGACGCCGCACTCGGGTCCGTGGCGGAACTGCAGCGCGGGGTCGCCAGCGAACTGGCGACCCCGCTGTCCTAGCGAGCGGCGTGCGGCGAGCAGCCGCTCGCCGCTACCAGCTCACCGCGATGTACTGCGACTCCATGTACTCCAGGAGCCCCTCGGCGCCGCCCTCGCGGCCGATGCCGGACTCCTTCATCCCGCCGAACGGCGCGGCCGGGTCGGACACGAGGCCGCGGTTCAGCCCCACCATGCCGGACTCGATCCGCCCACTGACGCGCAAGCCGCGGGCGAGGTCCTGCGTGTAGACGTAGGACACCAGGCCGAACGGGGTGCCGTTGGCGAGCCGGACGGCGTCGTCCTCGGTCCGGAAGGTCACGACGGGCGCGACCGGCCCGAAGATCTCCTCCTTGAGGATCCGGGCGTGCTCGGGGACGTCGCTGAGCACGGTGGCCGGGTAGAACCACCCGGGGCCGTCGGGCGACGCGCCGCCGGTGAGCACCGTCGCGCCGTCCTCCTTCGCGCCGTCGACCAGACGGGCGATGTCGTCGCGGGCACCCTCGTTCACCATCGGGCCGAGCTGGACGTCGGGGTCCAGTCCGTCGCCGGTGCGCAGTGCCCCCATGGCCTCGGCGAGCCGCGCGGAGAACTCCGCCGCGACGCCCTCCTGCACGTAGAAGCGGTTCGCGGCCGTGCACGCCTCGCCACCGTTGCGCATCTTCGCGATCATCGCGCCGGTGATCGCGGCGTCCAGGTCGGCGTCGTCGAAGACCACGAACGGCGCGTTGCCGCCGAGCTCCATCGACGTGTTCACGACGGAGTCCGCCGCGAGCTTCATGAGCTTCACGCCGACCTCGGTGGACCCGGTGAAGGAGAGCTTCCGGGCACGCGGGTCCCGGACCATCTGCTCGACGACGGTGCCGGAGGACCGGCTCGGCAGCACGTTGAGGACACCGGCGGGCAGGCCCGCCTCCTCGAAGAGCTTCCCGATCGCGAGCGCGGTGAGCGGGGTGTCGCTCGCCGGCTTGAGGACGGTGGTGCAGCCGGCGGCGAGCGCCGGGCCGATCTTCCTGGTGGCCATGGCCGCGGGGAAGTTCCACGGCGTCACGAGGATCGCGATGCCGATCGGCCGGTGCTCGACCAGGATCTTGTTCGCACCGCCGGGCGCGGTCTGCAGCGACCCGGGGATCCGGACGGCCTCCTCCGCGTACCAGCGGAGGAACTCGGCCGCGTAGACGACCTCACCGCGCGCGTCCGCGAACACCTTGCCGTTCTCCGCCGTGATCAGTCGGGCGAACCAGTCGGCACGCTCGATCATCAGGTCGTAGGCGCGTGACAGGATCTCGGACCGCTTCCTGGGCGGGGTCGCCGCCCATTCGGCGGCGGCATCCGCCGCGGCGTCCACGGCCGCCTGCGCGTCGTTCCGGGTGCCGCTCGAGACGGTCGCGATCACGCTGCCGTCCACGGGGTTGTGGACGTCGAAGGTCGCGCCGTCCGACGCGGCTCGCTCCACCCCGCCGATCAGGAGGCCCGTGGGGACCCCGGCGACGATGCTCGCCGGGTCCGTGGTCGGGTCCAGGACGTCGGTCGCGTCGGTCATGAGTGCTCCAGTTCTCGAACGCGCGGGGCGGACTGGGTCAGGTAGAGCCGCTGGTCCCGCTTGTGCTCGTCGTAGGTGGCGCGGGCGTCCTTCGTGCTGTCGAGGGTCGAGACCTCGGCCACGGGGACGTCCCACCAGGCGCCGGAGCCGCCGAACCGGCCCTGCGCGTCGACGCGGACGTAGACGACGCTGGTGCCGTCGAACGCGCGGGCGTCGTCGAGCGCCTTCCGGAAGGTGTCGGCGGTGTCCGCGGAGAACACCTCGGCGCCGTAGCTCGCCGCGTTCGCGACGAAGTCGACCTCGAGCCGGCGTCCGTCGTGGCGCAGTGCTTCTCCGCGCTCGTTGAAGCGGGTGCCGAACGTCTGCGAGCCGAGCGTCTCCGACAGTGCGGCGATGGAGCCGTAGCCGAAGTTGTCGACGATGACGATCGTCATGCGCAGGTGCTCCTGCACCGCGGTCATGATCTCCTGCGACATCATCAGGTACGAGCCGTCGCCGACGAGCACGTGGACACGACGGTCGGGTGCGGCGAGCTGTGCGCCGACACCGCCCGCGACCTCGTAGCCCATGCACGAGTTGCCGTACTCGATGTCGTAGCCCTTGGGGCTGCCCGGACGCCAGAGCCGGTGCAGGTCGCCCGGCATCGACCCTGCTGCGTTGACGACGACGTCGTCGGCCTCGGCGGAGGCGTTCAGCAGTCCGAGCATCTCGGCCTGCGACAGCGTCGGGCCGTCCTGGACCTCGATGATGCGGTCGACCTCGGCACGCCAGTCGCTCGCGGCCTGCTCGTTCGACGCGACCACGTCGGCGTCGAGCGTGAAGCCCTCGAGCGCGGCGCGGAGCTCGGCGAGCGTCTCGCGGGCATCGCCGACCAGGGGGATGCCGGACTCCTTGACGGCGTCGACCTCGGCGACGTTGATGTTCACGAACGCCACGTCGGGGTTCTGGAACATCGTGTTCGAGGCGGTCGTGAAGTCGGTGTAGCGGGTGCCGATGCCGATGACCACGTCGGCCTCGTTCGCGATCGCGTTCGCGTACGCCGACCCGGACGAGCCGAGTGCGCCGAGCGCCAGGCGGTGCTCCCACGGCATGCCCGCCTTGCCGGCCTGCGTGACGCCGACGCCGATGCCGGTCGACTCGGCGAAGCGGACGAGCTCGTCCGTCGCGTCCGAGTAGACGACGCCACCACCGGCGATGACGACCGCGTTCTTCGCGCCCTTGATCAGCTCGGCGGCACGCTGGATCGCGGCACGGTCCGGCCGGTTGCGGGCGACGTGCCAGACGCGGTCGGAGAACAGCGCCTCCGGGAAGTCGAAGGCCTCGGCCTGGACGTCCTGCGGCACCGCGATGGTGACCGCGCCGGTGTCGGCCGGGCTCGTGAGGACCCGCATCGCCTCGAGCAGTGCCGATGCGAGCTGCTCCGGCCGGTTGATCCGGTCGAAGTAGCGCGAGACCGCACGGAAGGAGTCGTTCGCGGTGACGTCCATCGCGTACGGGTGCTCCTGCTGCTGCAGGACGGCGCCGGTGGACCGGGTCGCGAACGCGTCGGACGGGAACAGCAGGACCGGGATGTGGTTCACCGTCGCTGTGCCGGCCCCCGTGACCATGTTGGTCGCGCCGGGGCCGATCGACGTGGAGACGGCGAGCGCGCCGAGGCGGTTCTTCGTCTTCGCGTAGCCGGTGGCGATGTGGACCATGCCCTGCTCGTTGCGGCCCTGGTAGTAGGGGAAGACGTCCTGGTACTGCAGGAGCGCCTGTCCGAGGCCGGCGACGTTGCCGTGGCCGAAGATGCCGAACGCGCCGCCGAAGAACGGACTCGTGACCCCGTCACGCTCGACGTGCTGGGCCTGCATGAACTCGACGATCGCCTGGCCCACCGTGAGGCGGCGGGTCGGCTGAGGGTGTTGCGCCATTGCGAACTTCCTTCTGTGGTGGGTCAGGGGCGGACGGGGACGAACGGGACCCGGGGGTCCGTACCGAGGTCGTCCCACTTGGCGCGGGCCGGTGCGAGCGCCGGGTCCTCGGCGGCCTGCAGCGTGCGCTCCGGCGCGGGGCCGGCGAGGACGTTGAGGTAGTAGAGGTCCTGGTCGTGGGCCGCGACGGTGGTGTGGTACCCCCACGGGATGAGGCAGATGTCGCCGTCTCGGACCGGGACGTCGAGGTCGAAGTCACGCTCGGGGCTGTACACCCGCTGCAGCGCCCACCCGTTCTCCGGGTCACGGAGGCGGTAGTAGTAGACCTCTTCGAGCTGCGCTTCGCCGTCGATGTCGTGCTCGTGCTTGTGCGGCGGGAAGCTGGACCAGTTCCCGCCGGGGGTCCACACCTCGACGATGTGCAGCCGGTCGGCGGGGAAGGCCGGCGACATCGGTGTCGAGACCTGGCGCGTGGCGGTGCCGCCACCGCGGGTGGCGGATCCGACGTCGTCCGGCGTGACGAGGACGACCTCGTGCTGCTCGGTGGCCGGGGCGGTCGCGATCGCGAGCTCGGCGCCGGGGGTGGCGGTGATCGTCACGGCGGTGTCGCGCGGGACGTACAGGGTGTGTCCGAGGCCGTCGAAGACCGTGTCGCGGCCGCCGATGCGGTACTCGTCGCCGCCGACGGTGAGCACGAGGTCACCGTGCAGGTTCACGAACGCCCGCTCGTTGCCGTCTGCCGGCAGCTCGACCGTCTCGCCGGCACCGAAGGTCTTCACCTGGAAGGTGACGAACTCCCATCCTGCGATCTCCGGGGTGATGACGTCCCATGCGCCGTGCTTGAGCACCTGCGGGTCGACCATGTCTGATCCTCTCTGCGTCGTTGCGTCGGACTGGATGAGCATAGCGCTTTTATCGCTGAATGGACGAAACGTCCGCTGTGGGGAAATCTGCTGCGGCGAGCTCGAGGCAGCGCAGCGTCGTGTCCCGGGCAGCGTCGAGTGCGTCGGCGAGGGACTTGGCGCGGTGCTCGACCGAGAGCATCTCCACGCCCCACGGCCCGCCCCAGCCGATCTCGGCCATCGTCCGGAGGAAGCCGACGACGTCCTGCGCGCCCTCCCCCGGGTAGCGCCGGTTGTCCCGGGTGTCCTCGAAGAGCGTGCGGCCCGCCTGCGGTTCGGCGTCGGCGTCGTTCACCTCGACGCCGACCACGGTGGCTGGGTCCAGGGTGCGCCGCAGCTCGTCGAGCGAGGTGCCGGCGCGGAACACGTGCCACGAGTCCACGACCAGCCCGGCGTGCGGGTGGTCGACGGCGCGGACGAGTTCCGACCCCTGCGGCATCGAGGAGATGCCGGCGAACGGGAGCGGCTCGAGCGCCAGGCGGGTGCCGATCTCCGCGGCCTCGTCGGCCAACCGCCGGAACGGCCCGACGTACGGTTCGAGCGAGTCCACGGTGGGCGCGGGCGGCGGCGCGATCTTCACCATCGGGCTCCGGAAGGCGCGGGCGGCGTCGCGGAGGAGGTCCCAGCGTGCACGCCACGGGGTCTGTGCCGGGTCGCGCCACCAGTCCTTCACGAGCTCCACTTCGAGGTGCCGGACCCCGACGCGGTCCGCGTGCGCCCGGAGCGCGTCGAAGCCGATCGTGTCGCGGACCACCTCGAGGTCGTCGACGACGAAGCCGAGCCCGACGTACCCGGCGTCCGCGGCGGCGCTGACACGCTCCCGCGCTGAGAACGAGCTCCGCTCCGACGGTCCGTCCGGCACGGCGGTCCCCGCGGTCGTCCAGCAGGTGGCGACGAGGTCGCGGCTGATCGGGCTCATCGGGACAGGTCGACCGCGACGGACTGCCCGGTGCGCGCCGACCGGTCCGCGGCGTCCGCGAGCACCAGGGCGGCACGGCCGTCCTCGAACCCGGGGCTCCGCGAGGGCTCGCCACGCACGGCCTTGAGGAACTCGACGACCTCGAGCCGGTACGCCTCGGCGTAGCGCTGCAGGAAGAAGTTCTGGTACGGCTCGAGGGACTCCACGGCGTCCGCGTTCCAGCGGCGCACGAGGGTGTCGGTCTGGTTGCCGACCTGCAGCAGCCCCTCGGACCCGAAGACCTCGAAGCGCTGGTCGTACCCGTAGGACGCGTGCCGCGAGTTCGTGATGACCACGAGCTCGTCGCCCGACCCGCGGAGCGTCACCACCGCGGAGTCGAAGTCGCCGAGCTCGCGGGCCGTGGCACTGAAGGTGTTCGCTCCGCGTGCGGTCACCTCGACGATGTCCGGCACGAAGAAGCGCGCCATGTCGAGGTCGTGGATGGTCATGTCCCGGAAGATGCCCCCGGATGCCCCGAGGTACGCGGCCGGCGGCTCTGCGGGGTCGCGGCTCGTGATGAGGACCTGCTCGAGGGTGCCGATCTCCCCGGCGGCGACGCGGCGCTGCAGCTCGGTGAAGTGCCGGTCGAAGCGTCGGTTGAAGCCGAGGACGATCGGGATCGTCGCCGCGGCCGCCTTTGCGCGGAGGTGGTCCACCCGCGCCAGGTCGAGGTCGATCGGCTTCTCGCAGAGCACCGGGACGCCGGCGTCGATCGCGGCGTCGATGAGGTCGACGTGGGTCGCGGTCGGCGCGGCGATGATCACCGCGTCGACCTTGCCCGAAGCGAACACCTCGGCCGGGTCCGTGCTGACCGTGCCGCCGTACTCGGCGGCGGTGCGCTCGGCGCCCTCCACGAACGGGTCACAGACCCACGCGAGCTCCGCGTCCTCGATGGCGGCCACGCTCATGGCGTGGACCTGTCCGATGCGACCGGTGCCGAAGAGGCCGATCCGGATCTGTTGCGTCATTGCAATCTCCTGAGTGGTGGGTCGTGCCGCGTGGTCTACGCGGTGGTGCGGGGCCGGACGGGACGCCCGGTGTGGAACGACTCCGCGGCCGCCTCGGCGAGCGCGGTGGCGACGAGTCCGGCGGCGGGCGGCGTCAGGCTCTCCGATTCGCCGCGGACCATCCGGACGAAGTGCGCGATCTCCTCCTCGAAGGCCGGCACGAAGCGGTCGCCGAACGTGTCGTACGGGTTCGACGGCGCGCTGCCGCCCGGCTCGGTCGACGTCATCGGGGTCCGCGGCCCGTAGCCCGCGCCGAACGCACCCTTCGAGCCGGTGACCTCGAGCCGGACGTCCTGGCCGGCGTCGCTGCGGCGGAGTGCGCCGATGCTGCCGACCGCGCCGGACGCGAACCGGAGCGTCACCATCGCGGTGTCGGTGTCCTCGTGTTCGCCGTAGACGGGCTCGTCGAGCACGGACCCGATCATCGAGATCTCGACCACCTGGTCGCCGACCGTCCACGGGATGATGTCGAAGTCGTGGACGAGCAGGTCGAGCCACATGCCGTGCGACTGCGGGATGTAGTCGATGGGCAGCGCGTGGTGGTCGTTCTCCGTCGCCTGCACGAGCCGGAGCGTGCCGACGTCGCCGTCGAGGACGTGCTGCCGGAGTCGCTGGTAGCCCGGGTCGTACCGACGGTGGAACGCGACCATGATCGGCGTCCCCGTCGCGTCGAGGTCGCGGGAGAGCGCGGTCAGCTCGTCGACGCCGAGGGCGAGCGGCTTCTCGATGAGCAGCGGCGTGTGCGCGTCCGCCACGACGCGGGCGAGTTCGGCGTGCGTGTCGGTGGCCGAGGCGACGAGCACCCCGTCGAGCGACGGCAGGACGTCGGCGAGGGGGTCGACCGTGGTGGACACCGTCGACCACGACGCGGCCGCGGGCCCGGCGGGCTGTTCGGCCGCCTGCTGCTCGGCCAGCCGCGCCCGGACCGACTCCGTCCGTCCGGCGTCGCGGCCGATGAGCACGACCTCGTCGACGCCGGGTGTCCGCGCGAGGTTCCGCGCGTGCATCGCGCCGATGCGGCCGAGCCCGGCGACGCCGATCCTCACCGTGCGACCTCGGCGGCCTCGAGCTCGGCGACGAGGGCGCGGACGTACTCGACGCTCGCACGGGCGTCCTCGATCGGGCCCGTGCCGGCGGCCGGGTCCTCGAGCACGACCTTGTCCTGCTCCAGGACGATCCAGCCGTCGAAGCCGGCCTGGACCATGCTCGTCAGGATCGCGCGGATGTCCACGTCGCCCTGGCCGACCGGGCGGTAGAGCAGGTCGGCCTTGATCGCGTCGAAGTAGCTGATCTCGCCGTCCGCGACCCGGCGCATGCCGTCGAGCGACACGTCCTTGAGGTGCATGTAGGCGATGCGGTCGGTGTGCTCGGCGGCGAAGCGGACGGGGTCCGTCCCGCCGAGGAACAGGTGCCCGGTGTCGAAGCAGAACGGGATCGTGGAGCCGGCGAGGACGGCGTCGACGTCCTCCTTGGTCTCGACGACCGTGCCGACGTGCGGGTGCAGCGTCGCGGTGACGCCGACGGCCGCCGCGGCCGCGGTGATGCGGTCGAGGTTCGCGAACAGCGTGGCCCACTGCTCGTCGGTGAGCGGCTCGCGCTGGGCGTCGTACCCGGTCTGCTCGCTGTCGGCGCAGACCACGAGCACGGTCGCCCCCGAAGCCGCGTAGTCCGCGAGCTCCTGCTCGATGCGCGGCAGCGGGTCGATGCCGGGCTGGTGCGCGATGACCGGCACGAAGCTGCCGATGGCGGTCATGCCGAACTCGGCCAGGCGGGCTGCCTTGTCCTCGGGTGCCGGGGGCAGGAAGCCCTGGGCGCCGAGCTCGGTGGCCTCGAACCCGAGGGAGCTCATCTCGGCCAGGACGCGCTCCGGCGGCAGCTGGTAGCCCCAGCCGTCCACCTCGCTGACACCCCAGGAGATCGGTGCGGTGGCGATGCGGAGGCTCATGCGCGTGCCCCTTCTGGGGTGTGGACGGCGGTCGTGCGGACGTTGGCGGTGGCACCGGGTTCGACGGGGAGGTCGACCCACAGGCCGGACTCCGCGGACTCCTCGGCGGCGCTCAGCACGCGGGCCGAGGCGACGGCGTCGTGGATGTTGGACCCCGTGGCCTCCCCGCCGGTCGCGGCGGTGAGGAACTTGGCGGCCTCGATCACCTTGAGGTCGTCGTAGCCCATGCTCGTGCCGGAGCTCGGCTGGAAGCGGGAGTAGTCCGGGAAGTACCCGTCGGCGAACGCGCGGGTGTAGCCGACGTGCTGCCCCGTCCGGGCGAGGGCCACCTCGAGCTCGTTGAGCCGCTCGAAGTCCCAGCGGACCGAGCCCTCGGTGCCGAAGACCTCGAACGCGTACTCGGAGCGCGGACCGACCGCGATGCGTGACGCCTCGAGGTTGCCGATCGCACCGGCACCGACCGCGGACTCGCCGAAGCGGACGAGCATCGTGGCGTAGTCCTCGTTCTCGACGGGGAGCAGCTTGCCGCCGTCGGGCGTGCCGGGGAGCCCGGGCCGCTCGGTGAGGTAGGTGCCCGTGGCGGCGGAGATCGAGCCGATCGGGCCGAGGACGTAGTGCATCAGGTCGACGAGGTGCCCCATCAGGTCGCCGAGGACGCCGCTGCCCGAGGTGGCACGGACGAAGCGCCAGGTCAGCGGGTCCTCGGGGTTCGAGGAGAACCCGCCGAAGAACCGGCCCCGCACGTTCGTGATCCGGCCGAGCGCGCCGTCGAGGACGAGCTGGCGGGCGTGCTGCACGGCGGGCACGTGCCGGTAGTTGAAGCCGATCGTGGTGGCGACCCCTGCGGCGTCCGCGGCTGCGGCGACGGCCTCGGTCTCGGATGCGCCACGGCCGACGGGCTTCTCGATCCAGAACGGCTTGCCGGCCTCGGCGGCGGCGATGCCGATCTCCGCGTGCAGGGAGTTCGGGGCGCAGATCGAGACGACCTCGACCTCGGGGTCGTTCAGGACCTCGCGGTAGTCGGAGACGACCTTCTCGTACCCGAGGACGTCCGCGGCGTAGTCACGGCCGGCGGGAGCGACGTCCGCGGCGGCGACCAGGCGCGGGCGGATGCCGAGCTCCGGGTAGAGGAGCGGGAGGAGGGCGTAGGAGCGGGAGTGCAGTCGCCCCATCCACCCGACGCTGATGAGTCCGACACCAACGGTGCGGGGCGCGCTGTTCTCTGCCACAGGGGGCTCCTTTGCTTCCTGATTTTGAACCGGTCCAAAATCTTGGACCGGTTCAATGTACGACCGGCGGTCGAGCGGTGTCAACCGCGTGCTCCGGTCGACGCCGGCCAGCGTCCCGAGGTCAGTCGCGCGCGGGCACGGAGGACGACCGGATCCGCAGGGTCGGGGCGACGAGCACCTCGCCCGGGTTCTCGTCGGAGAGCAGCAGCTCGGCGGCGCGGTGTCCGATCGTGGCGTTGTCGGGGTCGACCGAGGTCAGCTCGACGGCCCCCAGTGCGGCCAGGTAGGTGTTGTCGTACCCGGTGACGGCGACCGAGTCCGTCAGGCCACGCTGCCGCAGCGCGGCCGTCACCCCGATCGCGGCCAGGTCGTTCACCGCCGTGATCGCGGTCGGCGGCTCGTCGAGGTCCAGGAGCGCCTGCGCCGCGCGGAACCCGGCCGCCTCGGAGAAGTCGCTCTCCGCGACGAGACCGGCGTCCAGCCCGCGCTCCCGGACCGCGGCGACGAAGGCGTCGGCGCGCCCGGAGGCGACTCGGCCGCCGGCACCGCCGACGTGGCCGATCCGACGGTGGCCCAGTCCGGCGAGGTGGTCCACCACGAGCCGGACACCGACCTCGTCGTCCCCGCGCACGGTCGCCGCGCCGGCGAGCCGATCCGGGCGGGCGCTCGCGATCACGATGCGCGCGGCCCCCATCGCCTCCACCACGCGGTCCATGCTCGGGACCGAGCCCACCACGATGAGCCCGGAGGGCTGCAGGTCGCCGAGCATCGCGACCGCCTCGACGTCCAGGTGTGTCCCCGCGCCGGGCAGCACAGCGCTCGTCATCAGGCCGAGACGGCCCCCAGCCGACAGCGAGACCCGTGCGGCGTCGACCACCTCGGCGAACACCGGGTTCCGGGAATCGGCGACGAGGATCCCGACGAAGTCGTCCCGCGCCCCGTTCAGCGACCGGGCGACCCGGTTCGGGCGGAAGCCGAGCGCGTCCGCCGCGTCCAGGATCCGCCGGAGCCGCTCCTGGCTGACCGACTCCGGCGAACTGAACGCGAGCGAGACCAGTGACTTGGAGACCTCGGCGCGTTCGGCCACGTCGCGCATGGTCGCCCGTCGTGCCGTCGCCGTGGACCCGTCGTCAGCCATGGACCACATCTTGCAGCACGGTCACCGCTCGTCGCGACCGGCCCGCTTCGCCTTGCCCTTGATCGTGTCGATGTAGATCGCGCCGGTCGTGACCTCTTCCTCGAGCTTCTCGAGCGACCAGCCGCGGGTCTCGGGGACCTGCGTGACGATGAACACGAGCGCGATGCCGCCGATGACGGCGAAGAGGAAGAACGTCCCGGTGATGCCGATGCCCTCGATGAGCGACGGCACGTAGAGCGCCAGCACGCCGTTCATCAGCCAGCCGGCGAACGCGGCGATGCCGGTCCCGAGTCCGCGCATGTTCAGCGGGAAGATCTCGGCGAGCCAGACCCACACGGCGATGTTCAGGCAGGACTGCATGGACAGCACGAACGCGCAGATCAGGAACAGCAGCACGTACGGGCGGATCGGGTTGCCGTCCGGGATGACGAGCGACGAGACACCGATCAGGATGTGGCACGTGGTCGTGAGCGACAGGCCGAGGATGAACGTCTTCCGCCGGTCGACGCGGTCCATGTTGCGGAGCGCGATCATGCCGCCGACGACCGCCAGGATCCCGGGTGCGATGTTCGCGATCAGGGCGGCGTTCGCCCCGAAGCCGGACTGGATCAGGATGCGCTGGCCGTAGTACATGATCGAGTTGATCCCGGTGACCTGCTGGGCGATGGCCACGCCGCAGCCGATCAGCACGATCCGGATGAGCCAGCGGCTGGAGAGCAGCGCCTTCAGCCCGTTCAGCCGCGTCTCGCTCGGCTCCTCGGTGGTGATCTGGCGGATCTCCTCGAGCTCGACCGCCGCGCGGTCCTCGTTCCGGACCGTCTTCAGCACCGCCAGGGCGCGCTCGTCGTGGCCGTGCTCGACCAACCAGCGCGGGGACTCCGGCATCCGGAGCATGCCGATGAAGAGCGCGGCCGCCGGGATCGCGCAGATGAAGAACATCACGCGCCAGACGCCGCCCTCGTCGCCGAGCACGATGCCGATGACCGCGTTGATCACGAACGCGGCGAGCTGCCCGCTCACGATCGCGAGCTCGTTGCGGCCCGTGATCATGCCGCGGATCTCGAGCGGCGCGAGTTCGGCCAGGTACACGGGGACGACGATCGACGCTGCGCCGACCGCGAGCCCGACGGCGATGCGGCCGGCGAGCAGCACCTCGAAGTTGGGCGAGAACACCGCGAGCAGCGTCCCGCAGAAGAAGAAGACCGCCATCGCGATGATGGTCGACCGGCGTCCGATCCGGTCGGACACCGGGCCACCGACCAGGCCGCCGACCGCGGCCGCGAAGACGAGCGAGGAGATGACGACACCGAGACCGATGTCGTCGAGACCCAGCTGCGACTGGATCGAGATCTCGGCGCCGTTGCTGACGCCGGTGTCGTACCCGAAGAGCAGGCCGCCGAGGCAGGCCACGACCGAGATGAGACCGATCCGCTTGCGGTGCGGTCCGGTCGTCAAGGGCGGGAGTTCGAGCGTTCCGCGCGGTTGTCCTTGTCCAGACATTGTGACCCCTTCGTCATCGTGGACTCGTGTTCGGCGAGATGTGTCCCGCAGTTCTCACACCGCGGACGAACTGTTCACACTGTAACAGGGGCTGCGAGCGGCCGGAAAGTGAAAACGGATGCTTGTGGACCAGGGTGATTCGTTATACCGTACGCCGGACAGACAAACCGCCAGGTGAGAATTAGCAGGGTTGCCGGTTCTCGGACAGCACCGTGGCGGACCGTCGAAACCCGTGCACCACAGCGGAACCACTGGACAAAGGAGTCTTCCGTGAAGCGCATCTCTGCAGTCATGGGCATCACCGTCGCAGTCGCGGCGAGTGCCCTCGTCCTCGCCGGTTGTTCCTCGCAGGGGGGTCGTGTCGCGTCGAGCGGCGACGACTCCGCCGGCGGGACCAGCAAGGACTCCGGGCTGACCATCGCCCTCGTCACCCACGCCGCTCCCGGCGACACGTTCTGGGACATCGTCCGCAAGGGCGCCGAGGACGCCGCCAAGAAGGACGGTGTCAAGCTCCTCTACGCGTCCGACCCGGACGGGTCGAAGCAGGCGCAGCTCGTCCAGCAGTACACCGACCAGAAGGTGGACGGCATCGCGGTCTCCCTGGCGAAGCCCGACGCGCTGAAGAGCTCGGTGCAGGCGGCGGAGAAGGCGGGCATCCCCGTCGTCTCCTTCAACTCCGGCAGCGACGCCTACTCGGCGCTCGGGATCCTCGCGCACTTCGGCCAGGACGAGTCCGTCGCCGGTGAGGCCGTCGGCAACGAGCTGAAGAAGCAGGGACTCGCCAAGCCGATCTGCGTCATCCAGGAACAGGGCAACGTCGCACTCGAAGCCCGCTGCGGCGGCATCAAGAAGGTCCTGCCGGACACCCAGACGCTCTACGTCAACGGCACGGACAACAGCGCGGTGCAGTCCACCGTCACCGCGAAGCTCCAGGCGGACAGCGACGCCGACGTCATCGTCGGCCTCGGCGCCCCGTACACCGCGGTGATCCTCAAGGCGGTGAAGGCCGCCGGCAGCGACATCAAGGTGGCGTCCTTCGACCTCAACGCGACGCTCGCGAAGAGCATCAAGTCCGGCGACGTCCTGTTCACCGTGGACCAGCAGCCGTTCATGCAGGGCTACGAGTCGATCGACTCGATCGTGCTCTACAAGCAGGGCGGGTTCGTGCTCGGCGGTGGCAAGCCGACCCTGACCGGACCGGCGATCGTGGACAAGTCGAACATCGGCAAGGTCCTGCAGTACGCCGAGGACGGTCTGCGATGACGGCAGCCGGCCTCGTCCCCGCCGGGGACGAGCGCCTCGCCGCCCGGAGCCCCGTCCGGAAGCTCCTCGGCCGCCCCGAGGTCGGTGCGGTCGTCGGCGCGATCGCGATGTTCGTGTTCTTCGCGATCATCGCCCCGGTCTTCGTGCAGCCCGACTCGATCTCGACCGTGCTCTACGGCTCGTCGACCATCGGGATCATGGCGGTCGGTGTCTCCCTGCTCATGATCGGCGGCGAGTTCGACCTCTCCGCCGGCGTCGCGGTGATCTCCTCGTCCCTCACCGCGAGCCTGTTCGCCTGGTACTTCTCCACGAACGTGTGGGTGGGCGTCCTGCTCGGGCTGGTGTTCTCGCTCGGGGTCGGCTTCGTCAACGGGTGGATCCTCGTCCGCACGAAGCTGCCGTCGTTCATCGTCACCCTCGCGACCTTCCTGATGCTCACGGGCCTGAACCTCGCGATCACCCGGCTGGTGTCCGGATCGGTGTCGACGCTCGACATCTCCCGGCTCGACGGCTTCGGTGTCGCCGAACAGATGTTCGCGGCGGACGTCCCGGTCTTCGGCATCACGGTGAAGATCACCGTGTTCATCTGGATCGCGCTCGTGCTCATCGCCTCGTGGGTGCTCCTCCGGACCCGGGTCGGCAACTGGATCTTCGCGGTCGGCGGCGACGAGAACGCGGCGCGTGCCGTCGGCGTCCCGGTCACGAAGACGAAGATCGGCCTGTTCATGGGCGTCGGCTTCTGCGCCTGGATCGGCGGCATGCACAACCTGTTCGCGTTCAACGTCGTGCAGTCCGGTGAGGGCGTCGGCAACGAGTTCCTCTACATCATCGCCGCGGTCATCGGCGGCTGCCTGCTCACCGGCGGGTACGGCTCGGCGGTCGGCGGTGCGATCGGCGCCCTGATCTTCGGGATGGCGAACAAGGGCATCGTCTACGCGCAGTGGAACCCGGACTGGTTCAAGTTCTTCCTCGGCCTGATGCTGCTGCTCGCCACGATCATCAACCTCATCGTCAAGAAACGAGCGGAGCAGAAGTGATGCCCGAAACCGCGAACCCCACCACGCAGGTCGTCGAGGTCCCGGTCACGGAGACCTCCGAGACCGTCGCCGGCGCCCCGCACCTGATCGCCCTCCGCGACGTCGGCAAGCACTACGGCAACGTGATCGCCCTGTCCGACATCACGATGGACGTCGACGCCGGCCGCGTGACCTGCGTCCTCGGCGACAACGGCGCCGGCAAGTCGACCCTGATCAAGATCATCGCCGGGCTCCACCAGCACGACGCCGGCACGTTCTCGATCATGGGCGAGGACCGCAAGCTCTCCTCGCCCCGCGACGCCCTCGACGCCGGGATCGCCGCGGTCTACCAGGACCTGGCGGTCGTCCCGCTGATGCCGATCTGGCGCAACTTCTTCCTCGGTTCCGAACTCCGGAACAAGCTCGGGATGCTCGACGTCCCGGCGATGAAGCGGATCACCAAGCAGGAACTGCTCGACATGGGCATCGACCTGCGGGACGTCGACCAGCCGATCGGCACCCTGTCCGGTGGCGAGAAGCAGTGCGTGGCGATCGCCCGCGCCGTGTACTTCGGGGCGAAGGCGCTCATCCTCGACGAGCCGACCGCCGCCCTCGGCGTGAAGCAGTCCGGCGTCGTGCTGAAGTACATCCTCCGGGCACGTGACCGCGGGCTCGGCGTGATCTTCATCACGCACAACCCGCACCACGCCTACCCCGTCGGCGACCGCTTCCTGCTGCTCCGCCGCGGCAAGAGCATCGGCTACTTCGAGAAGAGCGGGATCACCCTCGCCGAGCTGACCGGCATGATGGCCGGCGGCGCCGAACTCGAGGAACTCGCCCACGAGCTCGAGCAGGTCGGTGGGCAGACCGAGCGCATCGAGGAGATCCGGGCCGCCGAGGTCGTCCCGGGCGCCTGACCGGGACACGACACGGGACGGGCCCCTCGGCTGCTGCCGAGGGGCCCGTCCCGTGTGCGGCAGGATCGCAGGCATGGACGTCGTCACCTGGACCCTCGAGTCGCGCACCCCACCGGGCGGGCCACCCCGGCCGGTGCCGACCGGGGTGCGGCTCGACCGGACGAGCGCGGTCGACCCCGAGTTCGCCCGGTTCCTGTACGGCTACGTCGGCGGCGCATGGCGATGGACCGACCGGCTCGACTGGACGCGGGAGCAGTGGGTGGACGAGCTCGGCGTCCCCGGCACGCTGTTCCTGCTGCCGACCGCCGACGGCGTGCCCCTGGGCTACGTGCAGCTCCAGCCCGTCACGCACGACGACGGCGTGCACGTCGAGATCCGGTACTTCGGCCTGGCTGCGCCCGGCCTCGGGCGCGGGCTCGGCGGCCCGCTCCTCGAACACGCGATCGCCGCCGCGTGGTCCGTCCCCGGCGCGGTCCGGGTCTGGGTGCACACCTGCAGCCTCGACGGGCCGGCAGCCCGCCCCAACTACGAGGCCCGTGGCGTCGTCCTCTGCGACACCGCGCACACCGAGGAGGACGTGCCGGACGCACCGCTCGGCGCGTGGGTCTCCACGGGTGGTCGGTGACCAGACGACGGACTGGAGGCTGATGGCGGCGCCGCCATCAGCCTCCAGGCCGGTCTGCTGGTGACGTCCGGAACCGCCGGCCGACGGCTCAGTCCGTCGCTTCCTGCATCTCGTGTTCGATGTCCGTCAACGACTTGCCGCCGGTCTCCGGGACCGCGCGCCACACGAACACCACACCCGCGACGCCGATCACCGCGAAGGCGATGAAGGTCGAGGCTCCGCCGATGGCGTGCACCACCGGCAGGAACGCCAGCGACACCGCCCAGTTCGCGAGCCAGAGGAACACCCCGGCGACGCCCATGCCGATGCCCCGCACCGCGGACGGCACCAGCTCGGAGATGATCAGCCAGGTGGTCGTGGCGACCGCGGACTGCTGGAACGCCAGGAACAGCACCATCACGCCGAGCGTCAGGTAGCTGAAGCCGGGACCGCGCTCCGTCAGCGGGAAGGTGGCCCCGAGCGCGACGAGCGACACGACCCCGCCGAGGGACCCGCCGATCAGCAGCTTCTTGCGCGGCACCCGGTCGACCAGGCGCAGGCCGACGATCGTCGCGACCACGCTGATCACGCCGATCGCGATCGTCGCGACGACGGCGGTCGACGACGGCAGGCCGGTGTCGACCAGCAGCGTCGGCGCGAAGTAGATGACCGTGTTGACGCCCGTCGCCTGCTGCAGCACGGCGACCCCGACCGCGATGAGCACCGACCGACGCACCCACGGCTGCCGGAAGCCGTTCCAGCCCTGGCTCTCGGACGACTGCGACTCCTGCGCCTGGCGGATGGTGCGGAGTTCCCGGTGCGCCTCGCGCTCCGGGTACGTGCGGCGGAGGACCTGCAGCGCGTCGCCCGCGCGGTCCCGCATCCGGTACCACGTGGGGGTGTCCGGCAGCAGGAGCATCCCGACGACCAGGACCACCGCCGGCACGGCGGCGAGCCCGAGCATCCAGCGCCACGCGCCGTACTGCGCGAGCCACGCGTTCACCAGGTACGCCAGCAGCTGCCCGGTGACGATCATCAGCGAGTTGAGCGAGACGAGGCGTCCGCGGATGTCCGACGGCGCCATCTCGGCGATGTAGAGCGGGACGATGATCGACGACACCCCGACCGCGAGCCCCAGCACCACCCGGCTGACCAGCAGGACGGCGTAGTCCGGGGCGAAGGCACACCCGACCGTGGCGACGACGAAGATCGCGCCGGCGAGCACCAGGGCGAGCCGGCGACCCACGCGGTCGGCGACCCGACCGCCGGCCAGCGCACCCACCGCGGCGCCGATGAGGAGCACGCTCGTGACCATGCCCTCCTCGAAGACGCTGAGGTCGAAGTCCGAGGACACGTAGAGCAGCGCACCGGAGATGACCCCGGTGTCGTAGCCGAAGAGCGCACCGCCGACGGCCGCGACGGCGGCGACGACGCGGACGAAGCGCTTCCGGGCGCGGGCGTCGGGGGGCAGCACCGGGATGACGGTGGTCTCGATGCCGGGCTCGTAGGCGCTGCGGTCCTCGGGGGTGCGGGTCCGCGGGGTGCGGGCTGGCAGGGGCATGGTCGTCCTTCGATGTGCGGTGGTGGCACATCGACGGTGATGACCTCGGTCCTGATCGGTGACGAGCGTACGCATGCGTTCGCACCGATCGTTACCAGACCCCCAGGTTTCCCATCGGGTGGACGACAGATCGACCCGACGGGAACCGCCGTTACTTCGTCAGGACCGCAGCCACCTCCGGGATCGCGTCGATGTACCCGCGCACGAGGTCCCGGGCGACGCTCACGCTGTCGACCAGGGGGTGCAGGGCGAACGCCTTGAGCGCCTCGTCCTTCGACCCGGTGAGCGCCGCGGCGATCGTGTGCCGCTCGACGGCCTTCACCTGGCTCATCAGGCCGATCTGGTGCAGGTCCGGCTGGTCGGTCGTCATCGGGTGCACGCCGTTCGCGTCGACCATCGTCGGCACCTCGACGACCGCGTCGCGCGGGAGCCCGGCGATGGTGCCGTTGTTCCGCACGTTGAGGATCATCGTCTGACGCTCGTTGCGGCTGATCGCTGCCATCACGCCGAGCGCGACACCGGCGTAGCCCTGGTGCGACGGGTCGGTCTCGCGCTCCTTCGGGTCGAGCGGCTCGTCCTGCGTGCCGCCCTTGGCCTCTGCCATGTACGACGCGCTCCGGCGCTCGACGGTCTCCCGCCAGAGCTCGGCGACACCGTTGCCCGCAGCGCTCGCCCGGTCGTAGAACGCGGACTGGCTCTCGGCCAGGAAGTCCCCGCGGGTCTTGCCGGAGCCGATGATCGAGCGCACGGCATCGCGGTTGAAGTAGTAGTAGAAGAGGTACTCGTTCGGGATCGCGCCGAGCGAGCGGATCCAGTCCAGCCCGAAGACGTGCCCTTCTTCCATCGCGCCGAGGCGCTCGTCGTCGGCCATCAGCTGCGGCAGGACGTCGTGGCCGTCGTACATCACGCGGCGCATCCAGCCCAGGTGGTTCAGGCCGACGTAGTCCATCTGGACGCGGGTGTGGTCGAGACCGAGCATCCCGGCGACCCGGCGGCCGAGGCCGGACGGGGTGTCGCAGATGCCGAGCACGCGGTCGCCGAGGACGGACTGCATGGCCTCGGTGATGATGCCAGCGGGGTTCGTGAAGTTCATCACGTACGCGTTCGGGGCGAGGTCGCGGATGACCTTCGCGGCCTCGACCATGACGGGCACGGTGCGGATGGCGTAGGCCAGCCCGCCGGGACCGGTGGTCTCCTGCCCGAGGACGTTCAGGTCGAGCGCGACGTGCTCGTCGCAGCGGCGTCCCTCGAGGCCGCCGACGCGCAGCGCGGCGAACACGTAGTCGCTGCCCTCGACCGCGCGGTGCAGATCGGTCGTGGGCTTGAGCACCGGGGCGTCCGGGAAGTCGGCGGCGAGTTCGATCAGGATCGCGACCATGGCGTGCAGCCGGACCTCGTCGACGTCGTACAGCGCGACCTCGTCGACGCGGGGCGAGCCGGTGTCGCGGAGCAGTGCCTGGTACACGTACGGCGTGCGGAACCCGCCGCCTCCGAGGATGCAGAGCTTCATGTGGTGATGACCTCTCCGCCGGCGTTCCGGCTGTGTGCGAGTGTTTCGTCAGGGGCGCCGGTCGTGGTGATCAGCGTGTCGACATCGGTGAGGGAGCAGAGCCGGAGCGCCCCGGTGCCGGGGAACTTCGCCTCCGACGCGAGGAGCACGACGCGCTCGGCGGCGGCGATCATCGACTGCTTGATCGGGGCCTCAACCGCCATGTTGTCCACGACGTGGCCGTTCGCCCGGACGCCGGTGCAGGACAGGAAGAGCAGGTCGGCGCTGACGTGCTCGAGCGCTGCTTCGGCGAGCGAGCCGACGAGCGTCCGGTAGTTGCGACGGACGACGCCGCCGAGCAGGACCAGGCGGACGGCCTCGTCGTCGCGGAGGACGTCGAACACGGCGAGGTTCGTCGTGATGACGGTGATGTCGCGGCCGCGCAGCAGCTCCGCGATCTGCGGCGTGGTCGTCCCGATGTCCAGGATGACCACCTGGCCGTCCTGCACCATCGCGGCGGCGGCCACGGCCATCCGGCGCTTGAGGTCGAGGTCGCCGGCCTGCTCGAACGGGGTCTCGATCGGTTCCCCGTCGTCGCCGTCCTGCGCGGTCTGTCCGGGTGCGAGCACGGCGCCGCCCCACGTGCGGACGAGTTCACCGTTGCGGTCGAGCATCTCGAGGTCGCGGCGGATCGTCGCCGCGCTCACGGACAGTGCGTCGGCGAGTTCCTGGACCGACGCGGCGCCCTCGACGCGCAGCGCCTTGATGATGCGGTTCTGCCGCTCTCGCAGGATCATGGCGCCACTGTATCCGAACTCGCGCACAATCACGCAAGGTCGCGCATGTTCTTTCCGATCTGCGCAGACTTAACAAATCTGGCGCAATCGAGTAACGTCCTCGCAACACCGAACACGCAGGCTTGAGCATCACCAGCGGTACCGCCCCGGGAATGCGCAGACCTGCGCAGGGACGATCCGCAACGATGAGGAGACGCCGTGACCGCACTGCTGTTCGCCGGCGACGTGTTCTGCGACCTGGTCTTCTCCGGCGTCACCGCGCCGGAGCAGGGCACCGAGGTCTACGCGGATGCGTTCACCGTGACACCCGGTGGTGTCGCGAACCGCGCCGTGGCGGCCGCTCGTGCCGGTGCTCCGACCAAGCTGCTCAGCCGCCTCGGCGACGACGTGCTCGGGCAGCACGTGTACGCGACGCTCACCGCCGAACCGCTGCTCGACACGAGCATGCTCGAGGTCGTCCCCGGGCACCAGAGCTCGGTGTCGGTCGCACTCACGGGCCCGGACGACCGGAGCTTCATCACGTACGAGGAACACCTCGACGCCCTGACGATCCCGGACGGCCTCGGCCCGGTCGCCGCCACCCACGTCGGCATCGCGCACCCGCTGCCCGGCTGGGTCGCCCAGCTCCGCGCCAGCGGGACCACCGTCGTCGGCGGCGTCGGGTGGGACCACACCGGCGAGTGGTCGGGCGACGTGCTCGACCGCCTCGCCGAGGTCGACGTCTTCGTCCCGAACGACGTCGAGGCGATGCGGTACACGCGCACCGAGACCGCGCTCGACGCCGCGAAGGCCCTCGCCGAGCGGGTCCCGCTCGCCGTCGTCACCTGCGGTGGATCGGGCGTGGTCGCCGTCGACTCGGCGCACGGCGTCGTCGTCACGACGGACACCGTGCCGGTCGACGTCGTCGACCCCACCGGCGCCGGCGACGTGTTCGTCGCGTGCTTCATGGCCGGCGGCCACCACGGCTGGGACCTCGAGGCACGGTTGCGGTTCGCCGCCGCCAGCGCCGCGTACGCCGTCACCGGTCTCGGGGGCGCCGCGAGCGCGCCGCACCCCGACCAGCTCCGCGCCTTCCTCCGCCGCACCGCCGCCCCTGGCGACTGGTCGTTCCTCGACACGGCCGCCCGCAGCCACTGACTCCTCCTGTACCCCCTACCCGAAGCCCACTCGAAGGACTGGACCACCATGAAGCACTCCAGCAAGGCGACGATGGTCATCGGCGTCGCCGCAGCCCTCGCACTCGGTCTGACCGCGTGCACCCCGGGTGGCTCGGCCGCCCCCGCCGCGTCGCAGAGCCTCGGCCCGGTGTCGAAGGACGTCGGGTCCGGCAAGACGACCCTGACCGTCTGGGACCAGAACACCGACACCGGCATCAACGACGCGCAGCAGGTGCTCAACGACGAGTTCGAGAAGGCGCACCCGAACATCACCATCAAGCGGGTGTCCCGGTCCTTCGCCGACCTCAAGACCACGCTGAAGCTCGCGCTCTCCGGCGACAACCCGCCGGACGTCGTGCAGGCGAACCAGGGCTACCCGGACATGGGCGCCTTCGTGAAGGCCGGCTTCCTGCGCCCCGTGAACGACTACTCGAAGCTCTACGGGTGGGACGACTACTACCCGTCGAGCCTGCTCAAGCTCAACTCGTTCTCCTCCGACGGGTCCACGTGGCAGGGCGACGAGCTGTACGGCGTCTCGCAGACCGGCGAGCTCGTGGGTCTCTACTACAACAAGGAAGTCCTGCAGAAGGCCGGCATCGACGCTCCGCCGACCACCGTCGCCGAACTGACGGCGGACATGGCGAAGGTGAAGTCCGCCGGGTCGCTGCCGCTCAGCTACGGCGACGTCGAGAAGAGCCCGGGCATCCACCTGTACGGGCTGGTGCTCTCCGCGCTGGCCGGTCACGACGCCGTGAACGACCTGGTCGCCGGCAAGTCCGGCAGCTGGACCGGCAGCGACGAGGTCAAGGCCGCGCAGACCATCACGAACTGGGTCGACAAGGGCTACGTCACCGACGGCGCGAACGGCGTCTCGCGTGACGACGCCGTCGCCGCGTTCGGCAAGGGCCAGTCCGCGTTCCTCATCACGGGCACCTGGTACCAGGCCACCCTCGAGGCCGCGGCGAGCGCGAAGGACATCGGCTTCACCGCGCTGACCCCGGCCGGCGCGGACTCCCCCGTGACGATGGGTGGCGAGGGCCTGGCGTGGGCGATCACCTCGAAGACGAAGAACGCGAACGCCGCTGCGGCGTACGTCGACTTCGTGACGAACGCCAAGGCCGCGGAGACGCTCGTGGACAAGGGCAACCTGCCGACCGTGGTGCCGGACGACGACACCCCCGCGTCGGGCACGATCGCCGGGGACATCACGAGCAACTACAAGACGATCTCCAGCGCGAACAGCATCACCCCGTACCTGGACTACGCGACGCCGACGTTCTACGACACCATCACGGCGGCGATGCAGGACCTGGTCGCGGGCAAGGCGACCCCGGAGCAGTACACGAAGACGCTCCAGGACGACTACTCCGGCTTCGTGAAGAAGTAGCGGGGGCTCCCCAGTGACCCAGTTCACCGGAACCACGGCGGGTGCTGCCGACCGCAGCGCCCGCCGTGGGCGGGCCCGTGCGACGACCGGCGGCGTCCGGAAGCGGCGCCGCAGTCTCGTCGCCTACCTCTACATCCTGCCGGCGTTCGTCGTGTTCGCCGTGTTCCTCGGGGTGCCGTTCCTGCAGAGCATCCAGTACTCGTTCTACGACTGGGACGGGCTGTCCGCGGCGACGTGGGCGGGGTTCTCGAACTACCTCGACGTGTTCACGGACACGCAGCTGCGGGCGTCGTTCGGGCACGCACTCGTGCTCATGGTGTTCTACGCCGCCGTGCCGGTCGTCGTGGCGCTGTTCCTGACGGCCCTCATCTCGCGGGCGAACGGGCTGCGCGGGATGTCGTTCTTCCGCACGGTGCTGTTCCTGCCCCAGGTCATCGCGTCGGTCGTCGTCGCCACGATCTGGGTGTCGATCTACTCCGCCGACGGGCTCCTCAACGACGCGCTCCGGCTGGTCGGCCTCGGGCAGCTCGCGCAGGTCTGGCTCGGCGGGTACGACACCGCGCTGCCCGCGATCGGGTTCGTCGGCACCTGGCTGAACGTCGGGCTGTGCCTGGTGCTGTTCCTGTCCGGGGTCGGGAACATCCACCCGAGCCTGTTCGAGGCCGCCCGCATCGACGGCGCGGGGGCGGTGCGCGAGTTCTTCTCGATCACGCTCCCGTCGCTCCGCGGGCAGATCGCCGCCGCACTCACCCTGACCGTGGTGTCGGCGCTGAAGACCTTCGACCTGGTCTACGTGACGACCAGCGGCGGACCGGGCAACTCCACCTCGGTGCCCGCGTTCGAGGCGTACAACCGGGCGTTCCAGACCGGGCAGGTCGGATCGGCGGCCACCGTCGCGGTGTCCCTCACCGTCGTGATCATGATCGTCACGGCGCTCATCAACCGCCTGCAGCCGAAGGACGTCGCATGAGGATCTCCGTCCGCGAGAAGACCGTCAACTACGTCATCCTGACGCTCTTCGCCCTGTTCGCGATCATCCCGCTGATCGGGGTCCTGCTGTCGTCGGTCACCCCGTCGGCGCAGAACTCCGGCGGCTTCAGCGTCCCGACCACGATCGACCTCGGCAACTTCGGCGCCGCGTGGAACCAGGGGCACTTCGCGTCCTACATGCTGTCGAGCGTCCTGGTCACCGTGTCGGTCGTCGTGCTGACCACCGTGCTCGCCGTCTTCGCCGGGTTCGCGTTCGCCCGCCTGGACTTCTTCGGCTCGAACGTGATCTTCTTCGTGATGCTCGCCGGGCTGATGCTCCCGGCCGAGGCGTTCATCATCCCGCTGTACTTCAACCTGCGATCGGTCGGCCTGACCGACACCTACACGAGCCTGGTCCTGCCGCAGACCGCGCAGTCCCTGGCCTTCGGCATCTTCTGGATGCGCAGCCAGTTCCGCTCCTTCCCCGGCGAGGTGATCGAGGCCGCCCGGCTCGACGGCGCCCGCGACGTGCGGCTGCTCTGGCAGGTGATCGTGCCGGCGGCCATCGCGCCGATCATGACGATGGCGCTCCTCATCACGATGTGGACGTGGAACGAGTTCCTGCTGCCCCTGGTCCTCATCACCAGCGAGGACCACCGCACCGCACCCCTCGGCCTGGCGTTCTTCAAGGGCGCGCACCTGACCGACTACTCGCTGCTGTCCGCCGCGGGGGTGATCGTCGCCCTGCCGATCGTGGTCCTGTACTTCTTCCTGCAGAAGCGGTTCATCTCGGGGATGCTCGGCGGGTTCGCCGACCGCTGACGGTCGCCTCCGGCAGGCGGCGAGCGCGATCGCCTGGTGCGCCGTGACGGACGGGAGGCTCGTGGCGGCGCCGCCACGAGCCTCCCGTCCGCCCTAGGCTGCTGGGGTGGATCCGCGGTACGCACGATCACAGCGCGCGTTGCGCGACGCAGCGCTCACCCTGGCAGCGGCTGCGCCGCTGCAGTCCATCTCGGTCTCCGAGGTGTGCCGCGCGGCGGGCATCACCCGCGACACCTTCTACCGGCACGCCCCGTCCCCCGTCGAACTCGTCGCGGTCACCCTCGGCGAGGAACTCGCCGAGGCGATCGGACGGCACGATCCGCTGTCCGGGCTCGAGGCGTTCCGGGCAGCCGAGCGGTCGCTCCTGCAGCACGTCGCCGACCACGTCGTGGTGTACCGGAACGCGATGGGCCCGCAGTTGCTCGCACCGCTCCGGGCGAACCTCGAGCGGACGATCCACGCGACGCTCCGCACGCACCTCGACCAGCACCCGCAGAGCGTGCCGGCCGGCGTCGACGCGACGGACGAGGACGCCCTCGACATCGTCGCCTCGTACGCGGCAGCGGGCACCGTCGGCGCCGTCGAGCGGTGGATCCACACCGAGCCACTCGACGTCGACCGCGGGGTCGCCGTGATCATCGCGGCGTCGCCGGAGTTCTGGTTCGCCTGATGCGGTGACTATCTGACACCTGCAAGACAAAGGCGTACGGTGGTGAGGTGCTCATCGAGGAGCACCGAAGGGAACCCACCATGCAGATCACCCCAGGCCGTTTCGACGGCACCGTCGCCCTCGTCACCGGAGGCGTGTCCGGCATCGGCGCGTCCGTGACCACCCGCCTCCTGGCCGAAGGCGCGACCGTCGTGGCCGTCGACGTCGCCGAGGCCACCATCGCGTCGTTCCGCGGCGAGCACCAGGACGCCGGAGACCGTCTCGACACCCGTGTGCTCGACGTCACCGACGCCGATGCCGTGAACCGCACCATCGCCGAGGTCGTCGAGGCCCACGGGAAGCTCGACCTCCTGGTCGCGAACGCCGGCGTCGGTGCCGCCGGTGCCGTCGCCGACGTCGACGACGCCACGTGGCGCTTCGTGCTGGGCGTCGACCTCGACGGCGTGTTCCACGTCGCCCGCGCGGCGCTCCCCCACCTCGTCGCCTCGAAGGGGTCGATCGTGAACACCGCGTCGATCTCCGTCATGCGCGGCGACAGCGCGATGGCCGCGTACAACGCCGCGAAGGGCGCGGTGATCAACCTCACCCGCAGCATGGCCGTCGACTACGGCCACCAGGGCGTCCGCGTCAACGCCGTCGCGCCGGGCCCGGTCGCCACCCCGCTGCTCCGCCCGATCCTCGACGCCAACGCCGTCGTCCGCGACACCTACGCCGAGCGGATCCCCCTCGGCCGGGTCGGCGAGCCCGACGAGATCGCCGCCGCGATCCTCTTCCTCGCCTCCGCCGACGCCGCCTACGTCAGCGGCGTGACCCTGCCCGTCGACGGCGGACTCACCGCGTGGACCGCCCAGCCGGCCCTGTACTGACCGGCCCCGACCTGACCGCCTACGCCCCGAAAGGCACCAGCACCATGCGCGCAGCCGTGTTCCACGCCCAGGAAGACCTCCGGATCGAAGAGGTCGACGAACCCACGCCGGGCCCCGGCGAGGTGAAGATCCGCAACGCCTACGCCGGCATCTGCGGGTCGGACCTGCACATCTACTTCGCTCCCGGTTCGGCCGGGATCGACCTCGAGCACCCGCACCCCGTCACCGGCTCGACCCTGCCGCAGATCCTCGGTCACGAGTTCTCCGGCACCGTCGTCGAGCTCGGCCCGGACGTCACCGAGGTGTCGGTCGGCGACCGCGTCGCCGTCTGGCCCATCTACGCGTGCGGCACATGTGCCGCGTGCCGCCGCGGCGCACCGAACGCCTGCCGGACCATCGGGTTCCACGGCATCACCGCGCACGGCGGCGGGATGAGCGAGTTCACCACCGTGCCGGCGTCGAAGCTCCACGTGCTCCCCGAGAACGTCGACCTGCGGCTCGGTGCGCTGGTCGAACCGATGGCCGTCGCGTGGCACGCCGTCACCAGGAGCGGCATCGAGGCCGGCCAGCGCGCCCTGGTCGTCGGAGCCGGACCGATCGGCATCGGCGTCTGGTTCGCGCTCCGCGCCCGCGGCGTCGAGACCGTCGTCGTGTCCGAGCCGAGCGAGGTCCGGCGCCGGGCCATCCAGGGCATCGGCGCCGAGCACGTGATCGACCCGATGTCCGAGGACCTGTCCGCGGTCGTCGCCCGGGTCACCGACGGGGACGGCGTCGACGCGGTGTTCGACGCCGCCGGGGTCGGCTCCGCGCTCGCCTCGGGGCTGGAGCAGCTCGCACCGCACGGCACCGCGGTCGTCGTCGCGATCCACGAGCGGGCGATGGACTTCGACCCCACCGCGCTCGTGATGCCGGAGGCCTCGATCACCGGCACCCTGGCCTACCTGCAGGAGGACTTCGACGCGGTGATCGCCGCCATGGCCGAGGGCCGGTACGACACCACGGGATGGGTGGACGACGTGCCGCTCGACCGGGTCGAGGAGACGATCCAGGCGCTGCGGGCGGGGAAGGGGATGAAGGCGCTCGTGGTGGCGTGACGCACGGGTGCCGCCTCGCGTGGTGCACCGGTGCAGCCGATCGGCCACCGAGTCAGCTCTAGGATCACTGGATGCAGCTCGAGCGGCCGTCCGAACGGCTCTTCAGATCGTTCCAGCAGTCCATGCTCGAGTGGGAGGGCGAGCACCAGGACGGTGCCGGTATCCGGGACGCAGCCCTGTTGGCGACCGAAGGCGGATTCGCTCGATGGGTGATGCAGCTCCGCGCCGAGGAGGACGTTCCTGCGGGAGAGGGGTTCGTCACCTGCAGCTACTACTGGATGGTCGAGGACGACGAGTACCTGGGAAGCATCGCGCTCCGTCACGAGTTGAACGACTTCCTCCGCCGTTACGGCGGCCACATCGGCTACAGCGTCCGCCCGAGTGCCCGACGCCGAGGACTCGCCACTCGCGCGCTCCGCGGCGTCCTCCCCATCGCTCACCATCGTGGTCTGGCTGAAGTGCTGGTCACCTGCGACGCGCAGAACGTCGGCTCCCGGCGTGTGATCGAGGGCAGTGGCGGTCGGTTCGAGAAGGAGGTGACCGACGCCGCCGGGCGAGTGTTCCAGCGTTTCTGGATCTCGACGAGCGCTGAGCCTCCCGAGCCGTCGGGCACCACCGGGTGAACGGCGTCAAGCGGAACCGGTACCCCGCAGGATCCAGCATCACGACCCACCTCGCGTTGGGCTGATCGGGTGCCGTGTCCGCGCCGCAGTGCTCTGCCTGCCGTTCGAGTCCATCGAGGTCGTCACCAGCGCATGCCAGATCGTGAGCGGGCTCCTCGGTCTCGGTCGCGGATACGCTGCGCCCATGAACAAGACGGGGATGCGGCTGCTTTCGAAGTTGGGGCGGTTCAGCGATGGGCATCCCTGGTCCCACAACGACGCGTACGCGCCGTTCGTGCTCTGGCATGCACGGCGGGTGGGTAGAGCGGCCACGGTTCTTGACGTTGGGTGCGGAACCGGCTCGCTCATCAGGCGACTCGCGCAGTGTGGGGGAGCAGTCGTCGGCCTCGAACCAGACGCCCGGTCCGCGGCGCTGGCTCGTGTGAACGTGAACGGCCTCCGGAACGTCACCGTTCGAGAAGAACCCTTCGACCTCACAGTCCAGGAAGACCCGTGCTATGACCTCGTGACCTTCGTGGCGTCGCTCCACCATCTTCCGCTTGCGCCGGCCCTCGAAGCGGCACGCTCGTTGCTACGGCCAGGCGGAAGACTCGTCATCGTCGGCCTCGCCCGCGAGACGCCGAAAGACCTTCCCTGCTCACTCGCCTCGGTTCTCTTGAATGCCGGCATCGGCGTGGTCCTTCACCCTCACCGCGCGGTGGTGCCGCCGGAGAACATGACGGCGCCGACGACGATGCCGTCGCTCACGTTCGAAGAGATCCACGCGGTCGCGAGTCGAGTGCTTCCAGGGTTCAGGATGCGGCGCTCACTGTTCTGGCGATATCGAGCGGTGTGGACAGCTCCGCCTGTCCGGTAGCGGATCGGTGCTTTCAACGGGTCGTCGCAACTGTTGAACGATGTTCGGTCAGGCTACAAGCGGCACCTCCGATGGCGGAGACGCCGGCGATGGATGGAAAACCGAGCTCACTGCGCCCCTCAGTGTCCTGATTGCAAGAGACCCCGACGCAGATCCACCAACGTCCTTTGCCTCCGACGCCGAAGTCGGTTGGAAGGCTGCCGAGCAGCCGCCGTAGCTGGCGAATTCTCCGGCGGATTTCGCGCCGAGCGCGGCGCCCCCGTACTGCGCGGGCTTGGTCAGTGGGTCGTGCCGAGCGCAGCTTCAATCCGACCGATCGTCCGGCGCATCGCGTACTCGTCCTGCGCCGGCTGGTCGTCGGCCACCCACAAGTGGACCGCTCCGGGCCCCGATGTTCTGGGTGCGAGGTGGACCACGATCCCCCATCTGTACGCGACGCCGCGCGGCGTGGGCTCGCTGAACACATCGAAGCCGAGCACCTCCGAACGGAGGGCGATCGGTGTCCGCTGCCCGTCGTTCCGGGTCGGCCAGCTCGTGATCCC
Organism: Curtobacterium sp. NPDC090223; assembly: GCF_044746585.1. NCBI lineage: Bacteria > Bacillati > Actinomycetota > Actinomycetes > Micrococcales > Microbacteriaceae > Curtobacterium > Curtobacterium sp. NPDC090223. The sequence continues at coordinate 542,699 of NZ_JBIVCN010000002.1, forward strand.
CGTCCGGTCGAAACCGAGGTCGCACGGGAACCAGACCCGCAGCCTCGGGCTCCAAGCCGAGAGGTCGGCGGCCGTCGCTTCTGTCGCATGCGCGGTGACGAACGCGGTGCCGGGATGGGTCTCGGACTTCTGCCGAAGGCGCGCCCGCCGGCGGTGGTTGACCTCGGTGGTGACGCAGGCAACGCCGAAGCCGAATGTGATGAGAATGCCGAGACGAAGCTCGGTCGACAAAGCCCGTCCTCCGTCGGTGCCGATCAGGACCGCGAGGACGATCGTCGCGACACCGAAGACGACGGTGATGGCGGCGAGGAGGATCGTCGACGGGCGCACGGCTCGACAATGCCAGAACCCGACGCGCCGTGGAATGCTCACACGGTCACAGCGAGCACTGCGTCAGCAGACTGCGAACCGTCCGGACCCGATCAGCAACTCATCTCCGCTTCGTTCACTCACGCTCGGGTCGGGTGGGCCCATGGAGTGCAAAGCCAATCGCTCCCGCGACCGCGAGGAGCAATCCCGTCGCAGCGATGACCAGCCCCGCCGCCACGAGCCCGAGGTAGTCCGCACCGAGGACAGCTCCGAGAAGCGCCATGACGAGCCCGGCAGCCAACGCTCCGGCGCCGATCGCAAGGCCGAGTACGCGAGGCGGGAGGCGGGACAGCATGCTTGCATCCAACTCCCCAGCATCGGCGTCCGATCATCGATCGACAACGGGACAACGTGCTTGGGTGAACACGTGACAACAGCCGTGAGGGGTTCCACGCTCGTCGACGTGGCGCTGCGGGATGTGCCCAGCGTCGTGAGGGCTGCCGTGGCGCGGATTCCGCGCGCATCCGTCTCCGAGCTCGACGACGGGGGGGCGACAATCACGCAACGCTCGGGCGTCTTGATTCCTCGCGTCGAGGTCATCTCGCTCGCGTTCCGCCAGACACCGCATGGGGACTCTGAGGTCGTGATCGTCAGGGCTCGGCGGGGTGGCCTGTCCGCGCCCGACCCGGTTCTGTCGGAGTTCGAGCAGTCCCTTTTGAGTTCGATTCGCGCGGCGGCGAAGGAGGCCTCGCCGTGAGCTTGTCCGTCCTCCGGTCGCAGAACGGTCACAGCCGCTTGCGGCGGTCTCGGTAGAACCCAGGGCGACGACAACCGGCAACATCAGCAGAGCCCACAACCAACCATTTGCACCTGCTGCAGACTCGCGCGAAGGCTGTGCAGGCTGCCGGATCGAGCGTCTGTCCGAAAGCCGATCGGCTATTGGGACGGCGCTCATCCTGATTGACTCGCCCCCATGTCTGCTCAAAGTCTTGTCGTGATTGGTGTCGTCGTGATCGCGTTCGCGCTGCTTGTATGGATCATCAACCCGACGATTCACGGAGCGAGCTTCGTAGTGCTGGTCGTCGCGCTCGTCGCCGGGCTTGCGTCCGTCGCGCTGGGGATCGCGCGACGCTCACGAGGTTGACCCTCGTCGACGGCCTAACCCGATTCACCAGGGGATCGTCTGGTGCGACTCGTCAGCTCCGCTTCGGTTCGGCTGGGCTGGGCCGATCAGCGATGTAGCGCGATCGTTGCTGAGCGGCGCCCCCAACAGTGGGGAACGACGAAACGGGGGCGTCGACTCCATGCTGTGAGCAGGGTCGTGTGACTCACGTGACGGACAGCAGCTGCCTCGACGGACGGACTGAATAATGATGGACGACCACGGCGCCACCTCGCAGAGCACAGTTCCTCCGGCGCGCAATCGTGCCGGCTGGCATCTCCTGTGGACGGTTCCCGTCGCGATTGCCACGAACGCCGTACTCGCCTTCATCGCCTGGCTCGCCAACTGGGGCAACTCTGCCGGTGCCTCCGCCGATGAAGGGCTGGAGGGGTACTTGCTCAGCCAGCCCTGGATCTGGTTGACCCTCATCGGGCTCATCACGTTCGTGGCCCTGGCGGCCCCTTCCTGGAGCCGAAGCGTAGTGCTCCGTATGGCGATAGCCGTGGCGGTCGCGCTGACGGCCACGACCGCCGCGGCGCTCTTCATTTTGCGGCAGTAGCGGTTCAAGCGCCCGATAGCCGATCCGCTACCGGACGCCGGGCGCGGCTCCCGCCCAAGCGTCACGTATCCGGTCGACCTGCTCTTCCACGGTCATGCCCGTGACGTCGATGACCAGGTCCACCGCGGGAGGAGTGGCGGTGATCCGGTGCAGCAGCTCGAACTCCTCGTCCGTGATGTACATCGGGCGGGTGGTCGCTCGTGCGCGAGCTTCGTCGAGGCCGATCGCCAGGTGCACGATGAAGCACTCCGGCAACTGCGCGCGGTACACGGGCAGGACCTCCGCGGTCACCACATCGGATGCTGTGACGGTGAACCCGTCCGCCAGCAGATTCCGCGCAAGTGCCGCCGTGTTGCGGGCAGCCAGCTCGTGTTGCGCCTGACCTTCCGGACCAGACCACGGCGTCGCGGCTCCACTGACGACGAGCTGACGGATGTCGTCGCCGTCGAGGTACGCGGCTCGCTCCTGGCTGACCGCGAGAGCCCGAGCGCAGGTCGTCTTCCCGACAGCCGGGCCTCCAGAGAGGATCAGTGGTCGCATGGTCGGGGATCCTTCCGTCGTCGCCCGAGCTCCCGAGACGGTGGTGCGCATCGGGACCCGTCGGCGTCAGACAGTCTCAGCCGTCCTCGCGTCGATCGCGAGGAACTCGCGAGATCGCTGCACGCACTCGGTTCCACTGACGTCGCCCGATCCAGCTGACGACCGCGATGAAGACGCCGACCCCGAGGAAGCCGAGCAGGAGGATCCCGGATGTGAGGTTTGCGCCGACGAGGGCGACTCCGAACCCGATGAGCGTCGGCCAGGTGTTCCTCGCCGATGCTCGCTGTCGACGAGTCAGGAGGTCGACGAGTTCCACCGACTGCGGAGTGGGCGCGGTCCTCCCGCGCATCTGCGAGCGGAGGGCGCGCCGTTGATCGCGATCGAGAAGTGCCGCGGGAGTTTGCTCGCCGCTGGCGAGGAGCGGTTCCAAGCCGTCGTGCCGACGTGCCCACAGCCAGCCGAGCAGAGCGACGGTGCACCCGGCACCGCTGACGATCGCCTGCCACGGCGACGGCTCGAGTGCCGCCAGGGACGTGCCGAGAGCGAAGAAGAGGATGCTCAGCCCGGCCAGGCCGGCCTGGACCGACGCGCCGACGACGATCGGTCCTCGTTCGACGAGCACCCTGGCGAGCTGCGTGGCAGCAGCCCAGTTCCCGGCGCCGTGTTCCTCACGGAGGAGAGGTTCTCTCGGATCGCTCACGCGTCGAGCGTACGACGGCGCACGACTGATCAGCCCAGACCGCCACGGTGTCGGCTGTACTCGTCGACTGCGGCGAGTTCGTCATCTCGGACTGGTTCGAACACGTCCCATGCGGCGCGGAGCTCGGCCTCGCTGATGGGGGCGGTGTCGGCGGCAGCCGCGGTGTTGCGCTGCTCGATCCTGGCCCAGAGCGTGTCGAGGTCGGTGTCGAAGACGTGCAGGCTGATCCTCGCCCCGGTCGAGCGGGCGTCCGCGAACTTCGATGCCCGTTCGTGCGCCATCCAGAGACCGTCTTCGAGGATCACGTCGACGCCTGCTCGCAGGAGGACGAGCGCATGCCGGTAGAGCAGCGCTTGGAGGCGCTCGTGGAACGCACCGTCGGCGTGCGGGATGCCGACGGCCGCTTGCCACTCGTCGGTCGCCAGCCGCACGCCCACGCCTGCCGCTTCGAGGCGACGGGCCAGCGTGGACTTCCCCGATCCCGGCAGGCCACAGAACAGGGTCAGGGTCGGCACCCGTCCGGCGGCAGCGTCCATCCGGCCAAACTCCCACGGCGCGGGCCGAGGCGGCAAGTACGGCTCCGCGGATCCATGGGTCGCGCGCGCTGCCGCGATCGACTCAGTGGCCCCGCCTCGCTTGCCACCGGTTGACCAGGAAGACGATCACACCGATCAGGACGAGACCGGTACCGATCAGCAACTGCTGTGGACCGTCGTGTCGGGTGACGCCGAACGCTCCCCTGAGCGTCACGACGAGGCCGACCACGACAGCGACCCAGGGGAGGACGTCACGGAGCGGGTTGAACCGCAGCCTCCGGAATCGACGCGGAACGTCGTCCGCTTCCTTCTCGTCGTGGCTCACGGGACCAGCATGCCCCCGGGTCAGCTCGACGAGCCGCGGACCCACGGCCCCCACGCAGGATCGTGACCCGGCCAGACCTCGACGCCGGGCAGCCCCGCCAGATCGGCCAGCCGGTCGACGGACCGCTGGGCGTCGGGTTCGTCGCCGCCGACGCCGACCCACCCGCACGGCGTCCGCTCGGTCAGGTTCCGTTCGAGGTCGGCCGCGTCGCACGCCAGCACCACCGAACGGTCCGGCAGGTCGACCCGGACCGACTGGTGACCCGGGGTGTGCCCGCGGGTGTCGAGCACGCTGAGACCCGGCGCGAGGTCCGTGTCCCCGTCGACCAGCAGCACGCGGACGTCGGCGGCGAGCACGTCGTCGACCACGACGGTCTCCCGCCGCCCGATCCCGCTCCGCAACCACGTCCACTCGCGGCGCTGCAGCACGACGGGCGTCCCCGGAGCGACGAGGCGGAGGCCACCGGTGTGGTCGAGGTGCACGTGCGAGATCACGCACGCCGCGAGCGCGTCCCATCCGAGCCCAGCGGCGGCGACGCCCTCGGCCAGGGCGTCACCCGGTGGCACGACGGCGGTGTAGCTCTCGTGGTCGTAGTGCGCCGCACGCTGCTCGGGGTCCCGGACACGGTCCAGGTCGAACCCGCCGTCGACGAGCACCCAGCCCTCGTCGAACACCACGGCGACGGCCGTCACCGGTTCGAGGAGGAACCGGGCGGGGTCGCCCCCGCGCAGGGAGATCGACTCGGGGATGGGCTCCCACCCGAGCACGAGCGGGACGAGCCGACGCGGGTGACCCACGAGCGCGAGCTCGTCCGGCACCAGGTCGCGGACCGATCGGACCATGCTTGCTCCTCGACTCGTATTGGATACAATTTGTTTGAAACCGAATCCATTGTGCCGCAGTTCCCGGAGGGACCCATGACCGACGCGATCGACATCAACATCCCGATCCACACCGAGATGCTGCACTGGGGCCGTCGGCCGACCTTCGAGATGGTCGAGGAGATCGCGGACGGGTACCCCTCGGACGTCTCCCGGTGGTTGATCGGCGCCCACACCGGCACGCACGTCGACGCCCCGTCGCACTTCGTCCCCGGAGCGGCGACGGTCGACGAGATCGCGCTGGACAGCGTGGTCGGTCCGGTCCGCGTCCTCGACCTCCGCCACGTCGCCGAGGAGATCACGGCCGAGGACCTGGCCGACGCCGGAGCCGCCGGTGCCGAGCGCGTGCTCTTCCGCACCCGGAACTCGACCGACGCGCTGACGCGGAACGTGCGCTCCGACACGTGGGTCGGCCTCGGACCGAGCGGCGCCGCGTGGCTCGTCGAGCACGGGGTGCGGTTCGCGGGCATCGACTACATGACGATGGAGGCCCCCGCCCACACCGAGGCGTGGCCCACGCACGTCGCGCTCTGCGATGCGGGTGTCGTGATCCTGGAGAACGCCGACCTGTCCGCTGTCGAACCGGGCGACTACCTGATGGTGTGCCAGCCGGTGCCGTTCGCCGGACGCGAGGCCGCGCCCGCCCCGACCGTCCTGCTCCCCCTCGTCGCGGCGGTCGACCTGTGAGCGCCCCGGCGGTGCACGTCGTCCTGGTCCACGGCGCCGGAGGGTCGCCGTCGGCCTGGTCCTCCGTCGCACCCCTCCTGCGGGCTCGGGGGATCGCCTACACGCTCGCCGACAACCCCATGACGTCGCTGCGGGACGACGAGGCGTCGGTGCGCGCACTGGTGGACGCGGTCGACGGTCCGGTGCTGCTCGTCGGGCACTCGTACGGCGGCGCGGTCATCACGAACGCCGGCACGCACGAGCGCGTCGTCGGCCTGGTCTACGTCGCGGCCTTCGCCCCGGACGCCGGCGAGTCCGTCTCCGCGATCGTCGAACGCCGCGAACCCGCCCTCGTGTCGCGGTACACGCACCGCGGCCCGGACGGCGAGTGGATCACCCGCGACGACGAGGAGTCCCGGGCCGCGCTCGCGTGGGACGTCCCGGAGGACGTCCTGCGCGCCGCGCGGTACGAGCACCGCGTGACCGCGGACGCCGCGTTCCAGCAGCCGACGGGCGAGCCCGCGTGGGCGACGCGGCCGAGCTGGTACCTGGTCGCGCAGAGCGACCGCCACCTGCTGCCGGAGATCCAGCGCGACTTCGTCGCACGCATGGGCGCCGACACCGAGGAGGTCGACACCAGCCACGCGGTGGCCCACGCCGCCCCGGAACGGGTCGTCGCGGTCATCGAGCGCGCGATCGCCGCGGTCGCCTGAGCGACCGGCGGTGACCACGGTCAGGAGGCCGTGGTCACCAGGCCGTCGAGGTCCTTGACCACGCGTCCGGACTGCAGGACCGCGCGCACGCTGGCAGCGTCGGCGAGCGCGCCGACGTCGACCAGCGGGTCGACGCCCGAGACGACCACGTCGCCGACCTTGCCGGGCTCGACGGAGCCGAGCCGGTCCTCCAGTCCGAGGAGCCGCGCCCCCTGGAGGGTGCCGGCCGTGACGGCGGCGAGCGGTGACAGACCGACCTGCACCAGTCGTGCGAGCTCCGCCAGGTTGCGGCCGTGCGGATGCACGCCGGCGTCCGTGCCGAGTGCCACGGGGACCCCGGCGGCGACGGCGCGGCGGACGCTGTCGAGTCCGCGCTCGTGCAGGGCGGCGCGGTGGCGCAGACGCGCTTCGGAGGCCGTGGCCGGGTCGAGCTCGCGGAGCAGCGTGCTGAGCGTGGGGACGAGCGCGGTCCCGCGCTCGACCATGAGGGCGATGGTGTCGTCGCTGAGGTCGTACCCGTGCTCGATGCTCGACGCGCCACCGAGCACGGCCGCTCGTGCGGCTGCGTCGGTCAGGGCGTGCGCGGTGACGGGGCGACCACCGCGTTCGCCGACGAGGCGGACGACCAGGCGGACCTGTTCCTCGGTGATCCCGACGTCGTCCGGGTCGTCCGTGGGCGACCCGACACCGCCGGATGTCGAGACCTTGATCGCGTCGGCGCCCGTGCGGAGCAGGGTGCGGACGGTGCGGACGACGTCCTCGTCGGTGTCGACGACGCCGGGCTCGGGCATCCCCGAGCGCACCGCCCACGCCGGGAGCGAGCCGTTCGGCCGGACGGGGTCGGCGTGCCCGCCGGTGGGCGAGAGCATCGCGATCGCCAGGTGCAGGCGCGGGCCGACCACCGTGCCGCGGGCGACGGCGTTCCGGTACCCGGGGGTCAGGCCGTCGAGGTCCCGTGCGGTGGTGACACCGGCGTGCAGCGTTGAGCGGAGCACCTCGGCGACCTCGAGCACGTCCTCCTCGGGGAACCGTGCCCGCTGTTCCTCCGGGGTGGTCGGCACCATGCTGAGGTGCACGTGCGTGTCGATGAAGCCGGGCAGCAGCCAGGTGCCGGTGAGGTCGGCGACCGGGACGCCTGGTGCCGGGGCGCGTCGTGGGCCGGCGTACGTGACGACGCCGTCGTGCAGCTCGACCTCGGCGTCGGCGCGCGGCGGTGCGCCGGTGCCGTCGACGAGGGTCGCGCCGACCAGTCGGAGCACACCGGGGGCGTGCGGGGTCGTCGGGAGTCGTGCCGCCACTGTCGCGACCTTCCGTGATCGGTCAGCCGGTCAGGCTGAAGCGGGCGGAGCCGGGGTCCGCGTCGAGCAGCCGTCGCGTGTACCAGTGCTGCGGGTCGGCGTAGATCTGCTCAACGGGACCGGACTCGACCACCTCGCCCTGGTACAGCACCACGACCTCGTCGCTGACGCGCTGCACGACGGCGAGGTTGTGCGAGATGAACACCATCGTCAGGCCGAGGGACTCCTTGATGCCCGCGAGCAGTTCGAGGATCTGGGCCTGCACCGACACGTCGAGCGCCGAGGTGATCTCGTCGGCGATCACCAGGTGCGGGTCGATGACGAGCCCGCGGGCGATCGCGATCCGTTGCCGCTGCCCGCCGGAGAACTCGTGCGGGTAGCGGTGCATCATGTCCGGCGAGAGCCCGACGCGTTCGAGCCAGCCGCTGATCACGTCCTCGTGGGTGGCCACACGCGGACGGATCGGGTCGATCGCCTCGGCCAGGGTCTGCGCCACGGTGCGCCGCGGGGAGAGCGACGAGTACGGGTCCTGCGGGATCATCTGGATGCGGCGCCGTGCGGCGTGCAGCGCGGACCGGTGTGCCGAGCCGAGGTCGACGCCGTCGACCGTCACGCTGCCGGCGGCCGGCTTCACCGTGCCCACCAGGACCTTGGCGAGCGTGGACTTGCCGGAGCCGGACTCGCCGACGATGCCCACGGTGCGGCCGCGCTCGAGGCGCAGGTCCACGCCGTGCAGGACGGTCGTCGACCCGAACGCGACGTCGAGCGCGCGGACGTCGATCATCGGGTCGACGTCGGTCGCGGCCGGTTGGCGGGTCGTGGTGGTGTCGGTCACGCGTGCGCCTCCGTCTGCTCCGAGGGGACCGTCACGACCGGCGTGGCCGCGAGCAGCTGCTTCGTGTAGGGGTGGTCGACCGTCTCCGGCGACAGGCCGGCGACGTCGTCGATACGCTCGACGATCGCGCCGTTCCGCATCACGAGGACCCGGTCGCACAGCGCGCGGACGACGCCGAGGTCGTGCGAGATGAAGAGCACGGCGGTCCCGGACTCCTCGTTCATGCGCTTCAGCACGGTGAGGACCTCGCGCTGGACTGTCACGTCGAGCGCGGTGGTCGGCTCGTCGGCGATGAGCAGGTCCGGCTTGGTGCTCATCGCGGACGCGATCATCGCGCGCTGCTTCATCCCGCCGGACAGCTGGTGCGGGTACTGCCGCAGGCGTCCTTCGGGGTCGGTGAGCTTGACCGCCCGGAACCCCTGGGTGAGCAGGCGCAGCGCGTCGCGCCGGCTGTGGCGCAGGCGCATCCGCAGCACGTCGGACAGCTGGATGCCGAGCACCATCGCCGGGTTCAGGGCGGTGCCGGGGTCTTGGTAGACCAGGCCGATCCGCGAGGCGAGCACGCGGTCGGGCACCCGGCCGAGCAGGTCCACCCCGCCGAGCTCGAGCCGTCGGGCGGACGCCTCGAGCCCCTCGCCGAGGAGCTTGGCGACGACGGAGGCGGTGAGCGACTTGCCGGAACCGGACTCGCCCACGATCCCGAGCACCTCGCCGCGACGGATGGTGAACGAGACGTCGTCCACCAGCGGGCGTCCGCTCGCGCCGTGCCGCACGGAGATGCCGTCGGCGACGAGCACCGCGTCCTCCTCGGCCGCGAGCGTCGGCGCCCCGGTCGCCCGTGTGGTCCGGGCGCGGGTCGTGTTCGACCGGGGGTTCGCCGCGGCGGCGAGCCCGTCCCCGACGAGCAGGGCGGCGAGCGACGCGAACGTCAGGGCGACCGCCGGCCCGACGATGACCACGGGGTTGACCACGATGCGGTCGAGGCCGTCGTTGAGCAGGGTGCCCCAGTCGAACGCGGGGGTCTGCGCGCCGAGGCCGATGAAGGACAGGCCGGAGATCTCGACGAGCGCGCCGGAGAACGCGCCGGCGATGAGGATGAGGGTCGGTTCGGCCATGTTCGGCAGCACGTGCCGGACCGCGACGCGGTGTGCCGGGACGCCCATCAGCCGGGCCGTCGTCACGTACTCGCTGGTGGAGATCTTCGCGGCGAGGTTCGCGGTCAGTCGGGCGAACCCGGCGATGTTGGCGACCGCGATGGCCACCACCACCTGGACCATGCCCTGTCCGAGGATCGCGGCGACGATGATCGCGACGAGCATCGTCGGGTAGCTGACGGCGAACTCGATCGCACGGAGCCCGAACTCGCGCAGCCGCCGCGGGGCGAGCCACACGCCGATGCCGAGCGCGATGCCGACGACGGCCGACAGCGCCGTGGCGGCGAGCGCCATGAGCACCGTCGCGCGGGTGGCCACGAGCGTGCGGGCGAGCATGTCCCGGCCGAGGGTGTCGGTGCCGAGCGGGTGTTCGGCGGTCGACCCGAGTCCGGCGGTGCCGCCGATCCCGGTCGCCTGGGAACCGAGGACGAACGGTGCGACGACGGCGACGACGAGGATCAGGCCGAACATCGCGAGTCCGACGACGAGGCCGGCGTTCCACGCGAACGCCCGGGGCCGCGCGGGCCGGTCGACGGTGGCGGCGCGGACGGCGGTGATGGTGTCAGCCACGCTTCTCTCCGAGGGTGCGCGGGTCGATGAGACCCAGGATGATGTCGATGACCAGGGTGATCACGAGGGAGATCAGGCCGATCACGAAGACGGCGGCACGGATCACCGGGTAGTCCTTGTCGACCGCGATCGCCTGGACGATCACGCCGCCGAGGCCGGGCCAGGCGAAGACCGCCTCGGTGATCAGCGCGGAGCCGAGCAGGGCGGTCAGGATGATGCCGGAGAGCGTCAGCGCGGTGGTGAGCAGGTTCGGCAGCATGTGCTTCGCGTAGATCGACAGTGCCGGCAGTCGCCAGCCGCGTGCGGTGCGCATGTAGTCCTGCTCGAGGATGACCGCGGTCTCCCGGCGGACGATGCGGGCGACGGAACACGTGCCGCCGACGGTCAGCGAGGCGATCGGCAGCACGGCGGCGGCCCCGAAGTCGTAGGCCGGCGAGTACGCCGGCGGCAGCACGTGCAGCAGGACCGCGAAGACGACGACGAACCCGGTGGCGAGGACGTACGTCGGGATCGAGGAGATCAGGCCGGTGACGGCGGTGAACGTCACGTCGAGCCACCGGTGGCGGTCGCCGCGGGTCAGGACGCCGACGGTCATCCCGAGCGCCAGTCCGAGGACGAGCAGGAGCAGGACGGCGACGATCGTGATGGTGAGCGTGTACGGCACGGCGGTCATGACGATGTCCATGGCCGGTGCGCGGTACTTGTACGAGTCCCCGAAGTCGCCCTGGACAACGCCTGCGACGTAGTGCCAGAGCTGGACGGGGAGCGGCTGGTCGAGGCCGAGCTGGTGCCGGACGAGCTCGACCTGTGCGAGCGACGCCGTGTCGCCCGCGATGGCCGTGGCGGGATCGCCAGGGATGAGCTGCACGATCAGGAAGGTCACGAGGACGAGCAGCGCGAGGTTGACGACGAGGCCGCCGGCGCGGCGGAGCAGGAACCGCCGCCAGGCGCCCCCGAGGCTCGCGGCTCGGGGAGCCGCTGCGACGGGGGCGTCCGGGGCGCCCGGACCGGGCACGGGGGGATGGTCGACGGTGGTGGTGCTCATCGCGGGTCCTCCAGGTGCTCCGGTCCGGGCGGTGGTGGGGTGGTGCTGGGCGGTGCTGGGTGAGCGCGTCAGACGGTCACGAGACGATCCGCATGGCGGACGGGTCCCAGTAGCCGGAGAAGACGTGCGTCTCGAAGCCCTTGCGGGCGACGTAGCGGTGCGTGTCCGTGATGAGCGGGGTCATGTCGACCCGCTCCAGGATCGACTTCTGCGCCGTGGCGAAGTCCGCGCACTGCTCGTCCTCGTCGGTCGTCGCCATCGCGGCCTGGTAGGCCTTCAGGCCCTCGGGGTTGTCGCTCGAGGACACGTTCGTGCCGCCCTCGGGGTAGGTCGGGCCGAGGTACCGGGCGATCGAGAGGTTGATCAGGCCGACCTGGGCGTCCTCGGCCGCGACCGCGACGTCCCAGGTGTCCGGCTTCGTGCGCATCTGGGTCGTCCAGTCGGCGGGGTCCGGCGCGGAGACCTTCACGGTGGCTCCGGCGTTCCGCAGCGACTCCGCGAGGAAGTCCGCCGCGGGGTCCCAGTTCGACATGATGAGCAGGCGGATGGTCTTGCCCTTGAGCTCCTTCGCCGCCGCCTTCGCGTCGTACGACTGCACGAGCGACGAGCCGTCGACGGCACACCGGTAGCTGGCGGCGTTCACGGTGGTCTGTGCGACCCCGAGCCCGTCGAGTCCGGCGTTGTTGAAGCCCTTGGTGTCGATCGCCTGGGCGACCGCCGCACGCAGTGGCTGGTTGCCCGCGAACACCGAGCCGGACCCCTCGGCCTCGTTGAAGACGAGGTTGTAGGCCGAGCTGGCGAACTTCACGGTCGAGTAGCCGTCGCCGGTGAAGCGCTCGGCGTTCGAGTCGTAGAAGCGGGCGACGTCGACGCCACCGGACTGCAGCAGGTTCGCGCTCGTGTTCGAGTCGCCCTGCACGGTCATGTTGATCGTCTTCGCGGGCTTGCCGGTGACGGTCTTCCAGTCCGGCCAGGCGTCGTAGTCCGAGCGCAGGGAGTACTGCACGCTCTTGCCCGCGGCCGACTTGGTCAGGGTGTACGGACCGGACCAGGCGCCCTTCACGGTGCCGGCGGCGAGTCCCTTCGGGTCGGCGATGCCGGCCGGGCAGATGACGCCGGTGCCGGGCCGGGTCAGACCGCCGAGCAGCTGCGAGTACGGCGAGCTGAGGGAGATCGTGAGGGTGCCGGCGGAGTCGTCGGGCGTGAAGGTGGGGTCACCCGAGCCGAACGCCTGGTTCTTCCAGGTCTGGGCACCCGAGTCGTCGAGTCCCACGAGGTACTCGAAGGACTTGGCCACCACGGTCGGCGTGATCTCGGTGCCGTCGGAGCAGGTCGCCCCGTCCCGGATGGTGAACTCGTACTTCGAGGCCGACTCCGCGTCCCACTTGGTCGCGAGGCCGCCGATGTACCCGCCGTCGTCGCCCTCGCCCTGCCGGAGCAGGGTGTCGAAGCCGAGTCGGGCGACCTCGACGTCCGAGCTGGCCGAGGCCTTCGCGGGGTCGAACGTCGCCGGGGCGTACCAGAGCTCGGCGTTGATCGTGCTGGTCGTCGAGCCGCCGCTGCCGCCGTCGGCAGAGCCGGACGTGCTGCACGCGCTCAGGGAGAGGCCGACGGCGGTCGCGACCGCGACGCCGACGAGGATGCGCTTCCTCACCATGGTGCTGTCCTCCAATGGGATTCGGGGTGATGCCAGGGAGTCAGTCCCGAGCGGGTCCAACTTGGATCCAATCTAGGACAATCCGCATCCAACTATGTTTCGTGTGGATTACATCTGGACCGCGGTGAAGACCGTCCGGCCGCCCACCACCGTCCGTCGCACGCGGGCGCGGGCGAACTCGTCGGGGGTGCAGTCGCCCGGGTCGACGTCGACGAGCACCCAGTCGGCCAGGGCACCGGCTCGCAACACCCCGCGCCGGTCCTCGGCGAAGGCCGCGTGTGCCGCCCCGCGGGTGTAGGCCGCCACCGCGTCGATCACCGAGATCGCCTGCCCCGGTCCGAGCGGTCCGTCGACGTCGCGCATCCGACGCGTGGACGCGACCGGGACCACCTCGCGCGGGTCGAACGGGAAGTACGGCGCGTCCGAGCCCATCGCGACGACGGCTCCGGCGTCGAGCCAGGTGCGCATCGGGTTCACCTCGTCCACCCGGTCGCCCAGCCGTCGGCGCAGGCCGGCCGTGTTCTTCCAGGCGATCGAGGGCTGCAGCGACGCCACGACGCCGAGGCGGGCCGCTCGGGCTGCGCTCGCCGGGCTCGGTTCGAGGTAGGCGTGGATGAGCTGGCACCGCAGGGGTGCGACGGGCCGGCCGGTCTGCCGCTCGGCGGCCTCGAGTCCGTCGAGGACCTCGGCGACGGCTCGGCTGCCGACCGCGTGGACGCCGAGGCCCCAGCCGGCTCCGACGCAGGCGGCGGCGAGCCGCGCGAAGTCGTCGGCGGAGATGCGCTGTACGCCGTGGTCGTCGCCGGCCCACGGCCGCTCGAGCAGGGCCTGCCCCTTCATGCCCTCGCCGTCGTAGTAGACCTTGATCGGCCCGAGGCGCAGCAGGTCGTCGCCGTCGCCCGTGACGCCGTCGATCGACTCGAGGACGGCCAGCGCGGCGTCGACGTCGGGCACGGCGTCCGTGCCGAGCTCCGGGTACGGCATCGCGACCACGCGCATGGTGAGCAGACCCCGCCGGTACGCCTCGCGGTACCCGGCGAGCTCGGGGAGCGTGACCGCCGGGTCGACGACCCCGGTGAAGCCCATGGCGTGCAGGAGCGGTTGCACCCGGCGGATCGCGGCGAGCCGGTCCTCGAGCGTCGGCGGGGTGTCACCGAGCCAGTCCGGGGCGTCCGGGTCGGCATCGCCGTCGGCGAGCATCACGGCCGAGAACGCGTCGGCGTCCGCGTCCGCGTCGAGCAGTTGCAGCGCCTTGAGGCCGGCGCGCTGCGCGTGGGCGTGCGCGTCGGTGAAGCCGGGCAGCACCGTGCCCTCGACGCGCTCCTCGGACACGCCGACCGCGGAGTCACGCGCGGCCGCGGTGTGGCGCGCGGCGGCCCGCACCGCGTCCTCCGTGCCCACCGCGACGATCCGGTCATCCACGACGAGCATGGCGTCGGCCGTCGGCGCCGCGGGGTCCATCGTGCGGATGCGGCCGAGGACGATCCGGGCCGGCCCGCGCTCCGACGTGCTGGTCGGCTCAGGCACGCGCCGGCTCCCGCTCGTCGAGCCACGAGCGCACGTCGGCCGCGGTCACGAGCGCGTCGCGCTGCAGGTACGCGATCGCCTCGAGCGCCGCGTCGTGCGCACGCTCACTCGACCCGGCGACGCAGTCGGTGAGCACCCGCACCGCGTAGTCGTGCTGGTGCGCGTCGGCCGCGGTGTAGTGGATGCACACGTCGGTGAGCCCGCCGACCAGCAGCACGGTGCCGGCGCGGTGCGCCTTGAGCACGATCTCGAGCTCCGTCCCGAAGAACGCCGAGTACCGGCGCTTGCGGATGACGAACTCCTCCGGACGCGGGTCGATCCACGAGGCGAGCTCGGTCTGCTCGTCCCCCTCGATGCAGTGCGGCCCCTCGGCGCCGTCGAGCTCCCGACCAATGTCGACGAGGTTCGCCTTGTGGACCTCCTGGATGAAGACGACCGGCACACCCGCGGACCGGCAGTGCTCGATGAGGTCGCGGACGCGGGGTGCGCGTTCGGCGCGACCGCTCATGACGGGGATGCCCGGGGTGGGCATCGTCGAGGCGGCGCCGCCCTGGATGTCGACGACGATCAGGACGGGGTTGCCGGAGACGGCGAGCATGCGGTGGTTCCTTCCACGACGGGGTGCACTCGGGTGGGGACCGGTGCGCGCCGTCGCCGTCATTCTGTGACGGCTTCGGACACCGCACGGGTCGGGGGTGTTTCCGCGGCGTTAAACCTCAGGTGTCGCGGAGTTCGACGCCGCTCGTGCCGCTCGGCGCCGCCGGAACGGCAGCAGTTCGGCGACGCCGACCGGGCCGAACCCGTCGCCGACCGCCACCCACACGTGCGCGTCCGGCGCGTGGTCGCCGAGCAGCTCGGCGCAGACGCCGCACGGCTCGATGAGGTGCAGCGTCCCGCTCGGTCGGCGCAGGACACCGACGACGGACTCGACCGCGGCGCCGGCGACGACCGCGGCGCTCAGTGCCGCTGACTCGGCGCACACCGACGCCCGACCGGCCGACGCCTCGACGTGCAGGCCGGTGACGACGGTGCCGTCCACCAGGCGGAGTGCCGCGGCGACCTCGTGCACGCCCGCGCGGTACCGACGCTCGAGCACGTCGGTGGCGATGGCGAGCAGCTCGCGGTCGGCCGTGTCCATCCCGGTCGGAGGCCCGTCCAGGACCGGACGCTCCGACGACACCGGCGCACCCCGGTCACTCACGACCAGCCCAGGATCCGTGCCATGTTGCCGCCCTCGACGAGCGCCCGGTCGGCCTCGTCCGGGATCGCCTTCGCGATCTTCATGCGCTCCAGGTCGAAGTCGCTGCCGGGCCACTCGGACCCGAGCAGGATCTTCTCGGCCCCGAGACGGGCGTAGGCACGCTTGACGTCGGACATGAGCGTCGCCGAGGTCTCGAGGTAGACGTGCGGGTTCCGCTCCGCGACGATGATCGCCTCCGGCACGTTCCACACCGCACCCATGTGCGCGATGATCGTCGGCACCGTCGGGAAGCCCTTGGCGATCTCCTCGATCGCGAACGGCGCGCAGAACGCGTCGTCGAGGGCGTTGATGAGCACGGGCAGGCCGAGCTCGGCGCACACCTCGAACAGCGGGTCGAGCAGGCCGTGGTCCGCCACGTGGTACCCGTGCAGGCTCGGGTGCAGCTTCAGTCCGACCAGTCCACCGTCGGCGAACCGGCGGATCTCGTCGGTCGCGTTCTCCCACTGCGGCATCACCTGTCCGAAGCCGAACAGCCGGTCCGGGTGGGCGGCGACCAGGTCCATCAGGAAGTCGTTCTCGATGCCCTGCGCGAGCGAGCACACCATCGCGCGGTCGACGCCGGCCGCGTCCATGCGGTCCAGGATCCGGTTGGCGTCGAACGGCGTGTACGCGGGCGGCTCCTCGCCCGGCCGGACACCACTGAGGTAGTCGCTCCGGCCACGGCGGTCCTGCGTGGTGTTGTAGGCGTCGATGATCATCCTGGGCGTCTCCTCGTCGGCTGCTCGCGGGGACGATGCTCCCCACATGTCATCCGATACTGCCAGAATTGGATCCAATTTGGTAGCGGATGGTCCGGCCGGGAGGCTCGGGTCGCCTCGTCGACGCCGGTCACGACCGCAGGTGGTTCAGTGGACGGCCGCCATCGCGCCCATCGCGAGCAGCCCGACGAGTGCCGCGATCCGTCGCACCGACTCCGTCCGTGCGACGCGGCGCCGCCCGACGCTCCACGCCACGGCACCGACGTGCACGGCCACCGCGACGGCGACCGGCAGCAGCAGCGCAGCGCCGTGGTGGTGCCCCGCGGAGTCACCGGCGTGCGCCGCACCGAGCACCACGAACACCGCGCCGAGCAGCATGCCGAGCGCGTGCAGGTGGTCCCCCTGCGGACGGCGCGGACGGCGGACGCGGTCGACCAGCGCGGTCACCATCGCACAGCCGCCGAGCAGGACCGCCCAGAACGGTGCGGGCACGAAGCCCATGGCCGGCAGGTGGACGTCCGCCATGGCGGCGAGCATCACGACCTCGCCCAGGAGCGCCGTCCGCCCGACGCGCCGCGCCCCCGCGACGCCCAGGACGAGCGCGACGAGCGACCCACCGAGGGTCACGACGATCAAGAAGCCCATGATTGGATCCAATCATGGGCGGGTCGGATCCGGCAACGGGATCCAACACCTGGCAGGATTGGATCCGCAGCGGGGGCTCGCTGCGATGACGCACCGAGGAGACCACTTTCGTGACCACCACCGACGGCAACGCACTCGTCGACGACCTCGCCGCCCGGATCCGCGCGAAGATCATGTCCGGCGAGATCCCGATCGGCGCACCGCTGCGCCAGGCCGACCTGGCGGCGCAGTTCGGGATCAGCCGCACGCCCGTCCGCGAGGCCCTGCGGCAGCTGCAGACCGGCGGCCTCATCGAGGTCGTGCCGAACCGTGGCGCCGTGGTGCGCGTGCCGGTGCCGTGGGAGGTCCGCGAGGCCTACGAGGTCCGGGCCGAACTCGAGTCGCTCGCCGCCCGCCGCGCCGTCGACCGCCTCGACGACGCCACCATCACCCAGCTGCGATCGGTGAACCAGGCGATGTACGAGCGCTCGCTCGCCGCGGCCGACGGCGAGCAGCCGAAGCAGCGCGAGGGCGTCGACAACGACCAGTTCCACGGGCTGATCTACCAGGCGTCGGGGAACACCCGGCTGACCCGCATGCTCGTCGAGATCAACGACGCCTTCCCGCGCAACGTCTCGGCGCTCGTGCTCCGCGAGAACTCCCGGCACCGCGAAGAGAACTTCCGCGAGCACGAGGAGCTCATCGAGGCGTTCGTCAGCGGTGACCACGAGCGTGCGGCCGGACTCATGCGCGACCACGTCCTGCGCGCCGGCGAGCACCTGGCGCACTGGTACGAGCGCCGCTCGTCCACGGTCTTCACGGGCTGAGCCGGCCGCCCGCCCCGGCTACAGCGCCGGTGCCCGCCGGATCCAGCCGGTGGCCTCCTCGATCGCGCGCGTCGCCGCGAGCAGCTGCGCCTCGCGGCCGTATCGCCCGACGACTTGCACCCCGACGGGCAGCCCCTCTGCTGTGAACCCGGCGGAGGTCACCACGACCGGGTGCGCGGTCAGCGTGAGCCGGTTCGCGAGCATCTGCCACGTGAAGTAGCGCTCGAAGCGGTGTCCGTCGACCTCGTCGACCCACTCGACCTCGGCGGGCGGTGCGGCGACCGGCGTGGCCGGCAGGACCAGCACGTCGTACCGGTCGAGGACCGCGGCTGTGTCCCGGTACATGCGCGTCCGGCGTTCGTAGGCGTCGGCGAGCTGCGTCGCGGTGGTGGCGCGGCCCTGCTCGACGTTGCGGACGTAGTCCGGCCGGAACCCGGTCGCTCCGGCGTCGACGGCGTGCCGACCACCGAGGAAGAACTCGAACGTCTCGATGGTCTCCCAGGCCTCGTCCGCACCGGCGAAGTCGGGCTCGGCCGCCTCGACCACCGCGCCGAGGCCCGCGAGCTGCTCGGCGAACGCACGGTGCACGGCTCGGACCGACGGGTCGATCGGCAGCCCGCCGGCGTCGTCGCTCCACGCGACCCGGAGCCCGTCGACCTGGACCGGCCGCACCGGGTACCGCGTCATCGCCGACATCGGCCAGACCGACTGCTCGACGGCGAGGGCGTCCATGAAGCGCGCGGCGTCCGCGGAGTCGCGCGCCATCGGTCCGGTGACCCCGTGCGGCGTCCAGGCGTTGCCGGTCCGGCCGCTCGGCACGCGGCCGGGGCTCGGTCGGACGCCGACGACGTTGCAGAACGCGGCCGGGTAGCGCAGGCTCCCGCCGCTGTCCGAACCGTCGGCGATCGGCAGCATCCGTCCGGCCAGGGCCGCCGCGGCGCCGCCGCTCGACCCCCCGGCGTGCCGGGACGTGCCCCAGGGGTTCACGGTCGTGCCGAACACCGGGTTGAAGGTCAGGACGCCCTGCCCCATCTCCGGGGTGTTCGTCTTGCCGATGATGATCGCGCCGGCGTCGCGCAGGAGGGTCGCGAGGACGCTGTCGTGCGCTGCCGGACGCGCGTCGGCGAAGGCCGCGGACCCGTTCGTGGTCGGCAGCCCGGCGACGTCCATCAGGTCCTTCACCGCGGTGGGCAGGCCGTGCAGGAGCGGCAGGGGGTCGCCGGCGGCGCGGGCCTCGGCGGTGCGGCGGTCCGCGGCTTCCGCGGCGGCGAGCGAGACAGAGTCGGGTTGCTGTGAGACGACGGCCCGCAGGCGCGGGTTGCGTTCCTCGATCCGCTCCAGGTGGGCGCGCATCACCTCGACCGCCGACACCTCGCGGGCCGCGACGGCGTCGGCCAGTCGGACGGCGGACCAGTCGGCGAGGTGCTCGGGCGTGTGCTCGGTCCCGGTCATCAGCGGCCGCCCTCGTGGTCGTGCTGCTGCTCGGCGTGGACGTGCCCGTCGTGCGCGGCGTGGATGTCGTGGTCGTGGCCCGCGTGGTCGTGGCCCGCGTGCTCGTGGCCGGCGCCCGGTGCGCAGTGGTCGGTCGCGGACGGCGGCACGTCGAGCGAGGGGTTCCGGTCGAAGAAGCCGTCCGGCTCGAGCCGGAAGCCGATGCGGTCGACGGGCATGATCGGCCACTGCTCCGGCCGCGGGAAGTGGTGCACGCCGAGGACCGGCCAGAGCACGAGCCGCTCGTTCTCCAGCGACCGGCCCGCCCGCTGCCAGACGTGCACGCCGTCGTCGCCGAGCTCGCCCTGGTTCGGGTACTCCCCCGCGATGAACCGCTCCTCGGGGTCGAACGCGCTCGCCCACAGGTGCTTCGCGACGAACGGCGCCTTGCGCTCCACGATGCTGCCGGGCCGGACGTGCAGCTGCGCGGTGTTCTGGACGGCGAGGCGGTACGCGGTGCTCTCGCCGAAGCGGTTCTGCGCCGACTCGCTCTCGATGCGCCAGTGCAGCGCCCGTGCCGGGTCGGTCGTCCGGGCACCGTCGGCCTCGGTCGCGATGGGCGTCTCGACCGCGATGCAGGCGTTGCCGTAGGGGTTCAGCGCCTCGTCGGGCTCCGGCTCCGCGTGGACCTCGACCAGCCGGTTCAACGGCCCGTCGACGGCGGTGTCGAGCCGCACCGCGAAGTAGTGCTGGTGCGTCGGGGCCTGCACGTTCGGCGCGACCATGCGGCCGTACCGCGGGGTCTCGCCGTCGGCGATGCCGGACACCGACATGATCCCGGTGAGCTTCACCTCGAGCTCGATCGAACCGTCCTGGGACAGCGTCCAGTAGAAGCCGTAGTCGTAGTTCGCGACCGTGGCGAAGCTCGAGATCACCAGGCGGCGGCTGCGACGGACCTCGGCGCTGCCGGTGCGCGTGTTCACGTGCTTCCAGAGGATCGAGTCGTCCTCCTCGTGCAGGCAGATGCCGTTCACGATGGTCTGGGGCTCGCCGTGGCCGTCCAGGAAGTCGACGTCGAAGTACCGGATCTCGCCGAGGCAGTCGCAGCCCAGCTCGAGGCTCGCGGTGAGCGGTCCGGCGCCGTACTCGCCCCAGTCGAAGAAGTTCTTGCGGTAGGCGGTCGGGTCGCTGTCCAGGTAGGGCACGTACATCTCGTTGACCGCCGCACGGTGCAGCACGGGGCGCTCGACGTCACCGTCGCGGTAGGTCAGGTCGTGCAGGACGAGCCCCTCGCGGTGGGAGAACCCGACGCGGAAGCTCCAGTTCTGCCACGTGACCAGGTGCCCGTCGATCGCGAAGCCGGGACCGTTCGGCTGCACGATGTCGAGCGCCGAGACCTCGCGGTCGGGACCCCAGGTGCCCGAGGTGTAGACCCCGGTCTCGGTGGCCATCGGGACGACCCCGTGGTCCTCGATGCGGATCACCTCGAGCGTGTCCAGGTCGAGGATCGGGACGAGCCCCGCGACCGGCCTGGCGTAGCCGTTGTCCTCGGCGAACTCGCGGTACCAGACCGTGCCCCAGCTCAGGCGGCGGTCGGCGAGGTCCTCGGGCACGAAGCCCGTGATCGACTCCGGGTCGACCCAGACCAGCGAGGTGTCGGTGATGCCGCGCTTGGCCAGGGCCTCGATGATCAGCGGCGACTTCCGGGCGGCCTGGGCGATGAGCCGTGCCTCGTCACTCGAGACGCCGGGGCGGCGGTGGTCCACGTCGGTCCACAGCTCGACGATCGCCGGCGAGTCCGGACCGGCCGTCCAGCCGCGCACCTCCCAGGCGGCGTGGGCGTCCGGGTCCATCACGACCATGCGGACCGGGCGGGCGCCGCCGGCCACGGTCCCCCGCGCCTTCTCCTCGTCGAGGGCGATCCCCCAGAAGCGCGGTCGTGCACCGATCCGACCGGAACCGCGGACCGCGGCGACGAAGGAGGCGATCTCGGCGGAGGTGAGCGGATCGAGGACGTGGGCGGTGCTGCTCATGGGCTTCCTTCTCGGGTGGATCGGGGGTCAGTTGGCGTGGAGGACGACGCCGCGACCGTCCGCGCGGGGGTCGCTCGCCGCGTCGAGGTGGCCGTCGGCGTGCAGTCGGACGGTCTGCACGTGCCCGGCCTCGTCGACCGGGCCGTCGGTCCGTGCGACGGGCAGGCCGAGCGCGGTGGCCGCTGCGATCGCGTCGTCGGTCCCCGGTTCGGCGACGAGGGTCATCTCCTCGTGCCCGAGGTCGCGCGCGCCGACCACGAACCGCGGGCGGCCGAGCACGGCCACGGGGTTGCTGTCGCCGTCGACCAGGTCACGGGCGACCTGCGCGAGGATCCACGGTTGGGCGCTGCCGCCCTGGCACCCGAGGCCGACGACCAGACCGTCCGTCTCGGCGATGACCGGTAGCAGCGTGTGCGGCGGGCGCAGTCCGGGACCGACGTGCCCGGGGTGGGCGGGGTCCGTGCTGAAGGCCGAACCGCGGTTGTGCAGGACGACGCCGGTGCCCGGATCGAGGATGCCGGACCCGAACAGCTGGTAGACGCTCTGGATGAGGGTGACCACGGTGCCGTCGGTGTCGGCCGCGGTGACCGCGACCGTGTCGCCGAGCGCGCGTCCGGCCCGGGGCAGCGCCCCCGTCCGGCCGGTGTCGCGCGGGTCGGTCATCGCGGCGACGTCGATCGGACCGCCGCGGGGGTCGCCGAGCTCGGCCTGGCGGACGAGCGCCGCGCGGTGCACGGCGTCGACGAGCTCGGCGGTGCGGTCTGCGGAGTCGGTGTCGTCGGCGAGCGCCTCCGGCAGGATTCCGAGCAGCACGACGCCCTGCGTGGGCGGTGGCGCCACCCACCAGCGGACCCCGCCGACGTCGGCCTGCTCCGGCTCGGCGAGCTCGGCCTCGTGCGCGGCGAAGTCGGCCTCGGTGTGCGCGCCACCGAGTCCCCGCAGCCGCGCCGTGATCGACCCGGCGATCCGCCCGCGGTACATCGCCCCGGGGTCGGCCGCCAGTTCGGTGAGCGTCGCGGCGAGCGCGGGCTGCACGAGGCGGTCACCCGCACCGAGCAGGCCACCGGCGCCGTCGCCGAAGACGTCGGTCATGCCGGCGTCGGCGCGGATCTCGTCCTCGCGGACGGCGATCGCACGGGCGAGACCGGCGGAGACGGGCGCCCCGTCGGCCGCGAGCCCGGCTGCTCGGAGCAGCGCCGGACGGAGACCGAGCCGACCGCCGAGCGCGTCGATCGCCCGCCAGCCGGCGACGACTCCGGGCACCGTGACGGTCTGCGCACCCTGCCGCGGCATCCGCTCCTGCTGCGCGAGCGCGGCGACGTCGATCGCGCTCGGGGCGGCACCGGCGGAGACCACGGCGGTCACGGCGTGTCCGGGGCGGCGGACGAGGGCCACGAGGTCGCCGCCGATGCTGCACTGGTGCGGGTAGACGACGGTCAGCGCGGCGGCGGCGGCGAGTGCGGCGTCGATCGCGTCACCGCCGGCTGCGACGGCCTCGGCCGCGGCGTCGAGCGCGGCGGGGTGCGGTGCGGCGACGGCGACCCGGCGGGACGCGGCTGCGGTGGACTCGGTCATGCGGTGGTCACCATCCGTGCTGGGCTGAGGAAGTCGAGGTCCGGACGCGCGACGCCCTGCACCAGGTCGGCGACGGCCTCGCCGATCGCCGGGCCGAACTTGAACCCGTGTCCGGAGCACGCGGCGGCCACGATGACCTCGGGCTCGTCCGCCAGCGCGCCGACGACGAAGCGCTTGTCGGGGGTCATCGTGTACAGGCAGGCGACGGCGTCGCCGCCCGCCGTGTCGATCCCCGGGACGAAGCGCTCGAACAGCCCGGCCAGGTGGGCCGTCTCGGCCTCGGTGGGCGGTGCGAAGGGCACGTCGGGGTCCCAGACCGGGCCGGCGTCGATCCCGATCTTGGCGCCGGACCCGGCGGCCTCGGGCAGTCCGAACACCAGACCCTCGGGCAGGTCGACGGAGAAGCAGCCGAGTGCCGGCGGCTCCGCGATCGCCTGGCCGGTGGGGACGGTGAGGGTGACGATGCGCCAGACCTCGAAGAACGCGGCGGCCCCCGGCACGAGCTGCGCCGCCCAGGCGCCGCCGGCCAGGACCAGGTGGCGCGCGCGGATGCTGCCGCGGTCGGTCCGGACGGTGACGACGCCGTCGTCGACCTGCCGGTCGAGCACGGTCTCACCGAAGCGCAGCTCGGCACCGGCCGCGGCGGCGGCCGACTGCGCGAAGGCGAGCGCCCGTGCGGCGTCGAGGACGCCGGCGTCGGGGTCGTGGACCGCGCCGTACTCCTCGGGGGGACGCAGCGACGGCGCGTGCGTCGGCCAGGTGTCGCGGTCGGCCGGGAGGCTCGCCCCGCCCTGCATCGTCGGCTCGCCACGGTGGGCGTACAGTCCGGCGGTCGGGTGCAGGAAGGGTGCGCCGGCTGCGGTCGCCCACCGGTCCCACCCGCGGTACGCGCGGTCGACCAGGTCGTTCCAGACCGGGCTCGGGTAGGCGCGGCGGATCATCCGGGTCGCACCGTGCGACGAGCCCCGCGTGTGTCCGGGGGCGAACCGCTCGACGGCGACGACGTCGAGGCCGCGGCGGGCGAGTTCGTAGGTCGCGGCGGAACCGTGGATCCCGAGTCCGAGGACGACGACGTCGTGCACCTCGGTCATGCCCGGGCCTCGGCCACGACGTCGGCGACGCCGTCGAGCAGGACCCGGACGTCCTCGTCGTCGTTGTACACGTGCGGCGACACCCGGACGACGCTGGGCAGCCCGCGGGCGCCGAGGTCCCACTGCGCGTGGCTCGCGGGCACCGAGATGGAGTCGATGCGGCGCTGTCGGAGCCGTGCGGAGACCTCCTTCGACGCGACACCGTCGACCGTGAAGGTGACGATCGCGGAGGGGGACGCGGCCGGGTCGGCGACGGTCACGCCGTCGAGGCCGTCGAGGGCGTCCCGGAGGCGGGAGCCGAGGCCGACGAGGTGCGCCTCGGTGGCTGCCGGGCCGCGGTCGAGCGCTTCGCGCAGCGCCACCCCGAGGCCGAGCCGCGCGGCGACGGAGCACTCCCAGGTCTCGAGCTGTCGCGCGGTGCCGTCCATCGTCCACTCATCTTCGCCGGTCCAGACCGCGCCGCGGACATCCGGTGCCCACGCACCGATGCCCTCGAGCATCCCGCGGCGCAGGTAGGCCATGCCCGTCCCGCGCGGGCCGCGCAGGAACTTCCGGCCGGTCGTGACCAGGGCGTCGCAGTCGACGGCCCGGACGTCGATGTCGATCTGTCCCACGGACTGCGTGGCGTCGACGACCGAGAGGGCGCCGTGGCGCCGGGCGACGGCGGCGATCTCGGCGACCGGCTCGACGAGCCCGGACGAGGTCGGCACGTGCACGGCGCTCACCACGACCCGGCCGGTGGCGCCGGCGACGGCCCGGTCGAGCGCATCGAGGTCCATCGCACCGCTGCCGTCGCTCGGCACGACCACGAGCCGGACGTCGTCGTGCCGCTGCATGGCGAGCAGGCGGAGCGCCTGGCTCACGTAGCTCGACCGTGGCGCGACCACGGTGTCGCCGGCGCCGAGCCGGAGCGCGTCGAAGACGCCGCGGAGACCGCTCGTCGCGCTGTCGAACAGGGCGATCTCGTCCGCCTCGGCGCCGAGCAGCGCAGCGGCCGACGTGTACACCGCGGCGACGTCGTCGGCGACCTCGTTGGCCGCTTCGTACCCACCCACCCGCTGTTCCCGACGCAGGTGGGTGACCACGGCCTCCAGGACGCCGTCGCTGACCAGGCCGGCGCCGGCCGCGTTGAAGTAGTGGCGTCCCGCGGTGCCGGCCGTGCGTGACCGCTCGGCGGCCACGTCGATCACCGTCGTTGCCGGGTCGGCGCGCGTGCCGTCCTCCAGACCGATCGTCATGTCGCGGGTCCTCCCTCGTGCGCGTCACCCCCGGACGCTGAATGGATCCCATCATAAACAGGTTGCATCCATTACCGCCACCGCCGGATACTCTGGTCGCATGGAGCACTCCGCTGAAGCCCGCGCGCTCGAACTCGGACTCGTCATCCCGGACTACGCGAACCCGCCCTACGGCGGCCGCTACGGCAGTTCGCTCCGCGCGTTCCACCGCACCGGCGACCTGCTGGAGCTGAGCGGCATGACACCGGAGTCGCGCGACGGCACGATGCTGCACCCCGGGGCCGTCGGTGTCGACGTCACCCTCGAGCAGGCGCAGGAGGCCGCCCGGTACACGGCGGTGAACGCGCTCGGCATGATCCGGTACGCCCTCGGGTCGCTGGACGAGGTCGCCGCGCTGTCCCGTGGGCTGTGCTTCGTGCTCTGCCCGCCCGGCTTCGAACAGCTCAACCAGGTGTCGAACGCGGCGAGCGACCTGCTCTTCGACGTCTTCGGTCCGGACGTCGGCCGGATGGGCCGGGCTTCCATCGGCGCGACGGCCCTGTCGCGGAGCGCCTGCTTCGAGCTCTGGCTCAGCCTGGAGTGCCGCCCGCGCCGAGCCGGGGAGTGAGACCGCTCGCCGAGACCGGCGTCCGGGGAGGGGCGTTCTGGCTCCTCGTGCTGGCGTCGACCGCCGGCTACGTCGTGAACGGCGCGAGCACGCCGGTCGTGCCGCGCCTGGCGACGGACCAGCTCGGCGCCGACCCGGCGCTCGGGGGACTGCTCGTCTCGCTCGCGGGGTTCGTCGCGATCGGTGCGATGCCGGTGGCCGGGGTCCTGAGCGACCGGCTCGGACCACGTCGCGTGCTCCTCGGCGCCGGACTGCTGGCGGCGGTCGGGCTCGGGATCGTGCTCGTCGCGCTGAGCATCCCGACGCTCGCGGTCAGCCGTGTCGTCTTCGGCGCCGGCAACGCCGCGACCGCCACGGCCCTGACCGCCTGGGTCGTCGCCGAGGTCCCCGTGACCCAGCGGAGCCGCGCCCTCGGCCTGTTCGGGCTCGCCGTCTGGATCGGACTCGCCCTGGGGCCGGTGGTCGGCGAGAACCTGTACCAGTCCGCCGGGCACCGCTCCGTGTGGATCGTCGCGATCGGCATCCAGCTCGCCGGGCTCGCCGTGGCGCTGCTCGTCCGAGACGGATCCGCGCCGACACACCGCAGCTCGGCCCGTCCCACGGGGACCGGCATCGCACCGGTGCTCCGTGCGGTCGTGCGCCCCGGTGCCGCGGGCCTGGTCGCCTGGGCAGCCGAGGGCTTCATGATCGCGTTCCTCATCCAGCACCTCGTCGGGCAGGGGGTCGGCGCGCAGGGGCTGACCGGCGCGGCGAACGTCTTCACGGTCTTCGCTGCGAGCGTCGTCGGGGTGCGACTGCTCCTCGGCGGGTTGCCGGACCGGATCGGACCGGTCCGCACGGCGCGGGGCGCGCTGGTGGTCCTCGCCGCCGGGCTCGTCGTCCTCGCCGTCGCGCACGACTTCCCGACGGCGGCCGCCGGGGCCGTGCTCGTCGGTGCCGGGTACTCGCCGCTGTTCCCGACGCTGACGATCCTCAGCACCGGTTCGCTCGACGACCGGAGCCGCGCGACCGGGGTCGGCGTGTTCTCGGCCGTGACGAGCGCGGGCTACGCCGTCGGCTCGCTCGTGGGCGGGGTCCTGGTGTCGGCGGTCGGGTCCGGCTGGGCCCTCGTCGTGCTCGCCGCGCTGCAGCTCGCGGCCGTCCCGGCGCTGGGCCGGCACGACCGCGGCCGCTGACCGGTTCGCGGTCGCGGTCGCGCCCACGGTCGTGGTCTCAGAGCGCGATGACGACGCTCTTCGACTCGCAGAACGCCCGCAGTGCCTCCTCGCCGAGGTCCCGGCCGAGACCGGACTCGCCGACACCGCCGAAGGACAGCGCCGGGTCGAACAGGTTGTAGGTGTTCACCCAAACCGTCCCCGCGTGCAGCCGCTGCCCCATCCGGTGCGCCCGGGCGAGGTCACGGGTCCAGACGCCGGCCGCGAGCCCGTAGGTCTGGTCGTTCGCGATGGCGATCGCCTCGTCCTCGTCGTCGAACGGGATGACCCCGACGACGGGTCCGAAGATCTCCTCGCGCGCGATGGTCATCGTGTTCGAGACACCGGTGAAGAGCGTTGGCTCGACGTAGTAGCCGGGGCGCTCGGGGACGCCGCCGCCGACCGCGACCGTGGCACCCTCGGCCTTGCCCTGCTCGATGTACCCGAGGACCTGCTGCCGCTGCTCCTCGGACACGAGCGGTCCGACGGTGATCCCGCCGTCGAGACCGTCGCCGACCGGGACCTTCCGGACGGCCGCGACGAGACGCTCGGTGACCTCGTCGAGCACCGACCGCTGGACGAGCAGCCGGCTCCCAGCGGTGCACATCTGGCCGGAGTGGCCGAACGACGCCCGCATCGCGGTGACCACGACCGCGTCCAGGTCGGCGTCCTCGAAGACGATGTTCGGGCTCTTGCCGCCGAGCTCGAGCGTCAGGCGCTTGAAGTCGGCGCTCGCGGCGGTCATCACCTTGCGGCCGACCTCCGTGCTGCCGGTGAACGACACCTTGTCGACGCCCGGGTGCGCGGTGAGCGCGGCGCCCACCCGACCGTCACCGGTCAGGACGTTGACGACCCCGGCGGGGACACCGGCCTCCTCGCAGATCGCTGCGATGCGCAGCATCGTGAGCGGCGTCTGCTCGGCCGGCTTCACCACGACGGTGCAGCCTGCGGCGAGCGCGGGGGCGAGCTTGAACGCCCCGGTCATGATCGGGAAGTTCCAGGGCAGGATGAGCGCCGCGACCCCGACGGGTTCGAGGGTCGTGTACACGTGGTGCTGGCCGCCGTCGACGGGGACCACGGTGCCGGTCAGGCGGGACGGGGCGCCCGCGTAGTAGCGGAACACCCGGGCCGAGGTCGCCGTGTCCGCGCGGGACCGCTCGATCGGCTTGCCGTTGTCGCGGGTCTCGAGCACGGCGAGCTCCTCGAGCCGCTCCTCGATGAGGTCGGCGACGCGGCCCAGGATCCGGCTGCGGTCGTGCGGGCTCATCCCGCTCCACCGGCGGTCCTCGTGCGCCCGGCGCGCGGCGGCGACGGCGGCGTCGATCTCGACGGGGCCGGCCTGCGGCACCCGGGTGAGCAGGGCCTCGGTCGCCGGGTCGAGGACGTCGAGCAGTTCGGCACCGTCCGGCGCGGTCCACGTGCCGTCGACGAGGAACGGCTCGAGCGGGGCCAGGGGTGCGAGCGTGTCTCTCATGGTGGTTCCTCCGGGGACGTGGTGCGGTGCGCTGGTGATCGGGGTCAGGGGCGGTCGAGCAGCCGTGCGGGCTCGTCCACCGTGATGCGGGTGAGGACGTCGTCCGGCACGCCGAGCGCCCGGAGCCCCGGCACGACGCGGGCGGTCAGGTGGTCGAGGCCGTGCCCGCCGTGACGACGGAGCTGCCCCTTCGTCCAGGTCGCGTGACCGAACACCCACCGGGTCTCCGGCGCGGAGTCGCGCAGGGCGAGGAAGGCGTCGAGGCGCTGCGGGTCGCTGGCGTTCCGGATCCGGCCGACGTGCGAGCCCTCGTTGCCGAAGCAGAGCTCGAGGACGGCGCCGGCCTGCCCGAGGTCCTGCAGGTACGGCAGGTCGAGGAACTCGTCGACGGTCGAGAAGACGACGCGGCTCGGGTCCACCCCCTCGGCGACGACGTGCGCGAGCACCTCGAGGCCGTTCCGGGCGTCGGCCGCCAGCCGGACGACGACGGCGGCACCGGTGGTGACGGCGGCCCGGGCCGCGGCCGTCAGGCTCCGGCGCTCCTCGTCCCCCTCGGCGGTGGCGAACGCGGACGTGGTGCCCATCAGGCCGAGGATGCCGGCACGGTAGTGCGTCCCGGGGACCGCCTGGGTCAGCGCGCGCTCGAAGAGCTGCTGTCGCCCGTCGGTGTCGAGCTCGGTGTACCACTCCGGCAGCAGGCGCGGCAGGTAGGCGCCGTAGCCCGCGACGACGTCGACGCCGCTCGCCAGCGCGAGCGCGGGCAGCCGGACGTGGTCCGGCCCGAAGCCGAGCGAGCTGAGGTCGACCGCGAGCCCGAGCCCAGCGGCCCCGGCGATGCGCAGTTCGTCGGCGAGCAGGTCGATGTCGTCGAGTCGCAGGTTGTCGGCGAGCGCGAGCTGACTCCACCGCAGGGCCGCTGCGAGGTCCGCCGTGACGGCGAGGCTCGGTTCGAGCGCCTCGACGCCCGGTCGCTGCAGTGCGCTGGCATCGGTGAGCAGGTGCTCGTGCATCGACACCGGGCCGGTCCCGGACGACTCGACGGGACCGAGGACGGTCTGGATCACGACGTGCCTTTCACCGTGGCGGACTTGACGGATCCAATCTACATCGGTTTGGATCCCTCTTGTCCGCGGGTGTCGTCGATCGTGCCAGCCGACCCCGAACGTTTACACGCGGGCGACTTCCGACACGTGCCCGAAACAGCCGGGCAACGACGGCGACACAGCCCCGCACGACACTGGTCGCACTACCTGTCACACGACAGGTACTCCGCGAAAGGTCCGTAGCCATGCGCTCTCCCGAAGCACCGCTCCACGCACCGCGCGCCACGTCCAGCGTCGACTCCCAGGGCCTCGCCCGTCTCGGCTACGAGCAGGAACTCCACCGCGGGGTCGGCTCGTTCTCGTCGTTCGCTGCCGGCTTCTCCTTCGTCTCCATCCTCACCACGGTCTTCCAGCTCTTCGGGCTCGGGTTCGGACTCGGCGGCGCCGCCTTCTTCTGGGCGTGGCCGCTGGTGTTCGGCGGTCAGCTGCTGGTCGCGCTGAACTTCGCCCAGCTCGCGGCCCGCTGGCCGATCTCCGGCGCGGTCTTCCAGTGGTCGAGCCGTCTCGCCGGTCCCCGGTTCGGCTGGTTCACCGGCTGGACGATGATCATCGGGCAGATCCTCACCGTCGCCGTCGCGGCGATCGCCGTCCAGGCGGTCCTGCCGACGATCTGGGCCGGCTTCCAGCTCGTCGGCGGTCCCGGTGCGGATCCGTCCGTCGCCTCGCCGACGGGCGCCGCGAACGCGGTGGTCCTCGGACTGGTGATGCTCGCCGTGACGACGATCGTCAACATCGTCAGCGTCCGGTTCATGGCCCGGGTGACCAGCTTCGGCGTCCTCGTGGAGATCGTCGGCGTCGTCGTCCTGATCGCCGCACTGTTCCTCCTGCCGCACCGTTCGGCCGCGGTGGTGTTCTCGACCGAGGGCTCGACGAGCACCGAGCCCTACGTCTGGGCGTTCCTGGCGTCGTCCCTGATGGCCGCGTACGTGATGGTCGGCTTCGACTCCGCGGGCGAGCTCGCCGAGGAGACGCACAACCCGCGGCGGACCACCCCGAAGACGATCGTCCGCGCGCTCACGGTCTCCGGCCTCGGCGGCGGGCTGCTCATCATCGGCGCCCTCGTCGCCGCCCCGAGCCTGACCGACGGCAAGCTCGCGACACAGGGACTCGCCTGGGTGATCACGTCCGCACTCGGCGACGTCGCCGGGCGCCTGCTGCTCTGCACCGTCGCGGTCGCCGTCTTCGCCTGCACGCTGGCCGTGCAGACCGCGGGGGCCCGCATGGTCTACTCGATGGCCCGCGAGAAGGCGTTGCCCTTCCACCGCACCCTCGCCCGCGTCTCGCCCCGGACGGGCACCCCGATCGCGGCCTCGATCGTCGTCGGGGTCGGCGCCGGCCTGGCACTCGCCGTGAACATCGGCCAGTCCGCGATCTTCACCGCGCTGTCCAGCCTGTGCATCGCGATGCTCTACCTGGCCTACCTCGGGGTGACGGGCCCGCTGCTCGTCCAGCGGATCCGGCTCCGTCGGACGGGCCTGCCGGCCGGGGTGGACGAAGACGGCAAGCCGCTCTTCACCCTCGGCCGCTGGGGCATCCCGCTGAACGCCCTCGCCGTCGCGTTCCAGATCGGCATGGCCGTCAACCTGATCTGGCCCCGTCCGGAGATCTACGACCTGACCGGCCGCTCGTGGTGGCTGCAGTACAGCGCGCTGCTGTTCATCGGCGCCGTGCTGCTCGTCGGCTGGGCGTGGTCGTCGTGGCGGCACCGTGCGCACGGTCCGATCACCCTCGCCGAGGTGCCGCACACCGCCCCCACCCCCGTCGAGGCGTGACCCCGTCGTCCTCCTCGAACGCCAGCACCACCGGAAGGAACCACCGTGCGTGACCTGCACCAGACCGACAGCGTGACCGCCTCACGCTCGGACGCCCGCGCCCAGGGCGGTGCCACGTCCGACTGGATGCCGTACCTCCCCGCGTCGTCGTCCCCGTTCGCCCCCGAGGGCGTGGACACGGCCGACCTGGTCTGGGCCGAGACGGTCGCCCCGGGCGGGTACACCCACAAGGTGCTCGCCCGGGGGTCCCGGATCCGGTTCGACGACCCCACGGGTGCTGCCTGCGCCCACCTGCTGCTGTTCAACGCCCTCGAACCGTGGGAGCGCCTCAACGTCGCGGACACCCAGAAGATCCCGTGGCAGGCGTACCTCGGGCAGGGCTCGCCCCTCCTCAGCGGCGACGGCCGAGCACTCGCGACCGTGCTCGAGGACACGTCCGGCCACCACGACGCCTTCTGCGGCACGTCCACCGACGCGTGGAACGAGCGCAAGTACGGCGGCGCGGCACCCGAGGGTCCGACGCCGAGCGGGCGGTCGCTCTTCGCGAAGGCCGCGGCGAAGCACGGGCTCACGAAGCGGGACCTGCCGCCGAGCGTCTCGTTCTTCCAGGGCGTGCGCATCGACCCGGACGGCGCGATGGAGTTCACCGGGTCGGCCGGCCCCGGTCACCACGTCACACTGGTCGCCGAGCTGCCGCTCCTCGTCCTCGTCGCGAACGTCGCCCACCCGATCGACCCCCGCCCCGAGTACGCGGTCGGTCCCCTGCGCGTGCACGCCTGGCGCGGTGCCCCGACGACGGCCGCCGACGACCGTTTCACCGCGTCGCCGGAGCTCACCCGCGCCTACCTGAACTCGATCGACCACGCGGAAGCACGAGGCTGCTGATGACCGACACGCTCACGTCCACCGTCCCCGTCGGCGCCGTCCACGCCCCCGACGTCCCGCTCGACTGGAGCGAGTCCCTCGTGCCCGGGGCCGTGGTCCGCGACGACCGGGTCGCCCCGCTCGCGCCGTGGTCCGCCGTCGTCCGGGCCGGCGAGGTGCTCACGATCGTCGACGTCGGCGGCAACCAGAGCGCCGACTGCCTGGTCTACGACGCCCACGACCCCGACGAGCGCTACAGCGTGCCGGACACCCTGGCAGCCCAGGGCAACGCCTACGTCCGCACCGACACCGTCCTCATGTCGAACGAGGGCCGTCCGCTCATGACCGTCGTCGCGAACGAGATCGACCGCCAGGACACCATCGGCGGCGCGTGCTCGAAGGAGTCGAACACGCTCCGCTACGGCCACCACACCCAGTACCAGCACGGCTGCCGCGAGAACTTCCTCGCCGAGGCCGGGCGGCACGGACTCGGCGTCCGGGACATCGTGTCGAACCTCAACTGGTTCATGAACGTGCCGGTCGAGGCCGACGGTGCACTCGGCATCGTCGACGGCATGAGCGCCCCGGGCAAGCGGGTCGCCGTCCGCGCCGAGCGGGACGTCCTGGTGATCGTGTCGAACTGCCCGCAGATGAACAACCCGTGCAACGACTTCTCCTGCACCCCGCTGCGCATGATCGTGGTCCAGCCGTGACCGCCGCGCCCGACCCCACCGGGACCGCCACCGTGGAACTCAGCACGAACACCGTCCTCGTCGCGAACCGGGGCGAGATCGCCCGCCGCGTGATCCGCTCCGCCAAGGCGCTCGGCATGCGCACCGTCGCGGTCTTCTCGGACGCCGACCGCGCAGCACCGCACGTCCGCGAGGCCGACGTCGCCGTCCGGCTCGGTCCGGCGCCCGCACGCGACTCGTACCTGGACATCGACGCGGTGGTGCGCGCCGCGAAGGACACCGGCGCCGGGCTCGTGCACCCCGGGTACGGCTTCCTGTCCGAGAACACCGCGTTCGCCCGTGCGTGCGAGGACGCCGACATCCGGTTCGTCGGACCGACGGCCGACCAGATCGTGCAGTTCGGCGCGAAGCACACCGCCCGCGAGCTCGCCGCGGCGGCCGGGGTGCCGATGCTCTCGGGGACCGGTCTCCTCGCGGACGTCGACGAAGCGGT
This sequence comes from Curtobacterium sp. NPDC090223, assembly GCF_044746585.1. Classification (NCBI taxonomy): domain Bacteria; kingdom Bacillati; phylum Actinomycetota; class Actinomycetes; order Micrococcales; family Microbacteriaceae; genus Curtobacterium; species Curtobacterium sp. NPDC090223. The sequence continues at coordinate 576,152 of NZ_JBIVCN010000002.1, forward strand.
CGCCCAGGCGGAGCGCATCGGCCTGCCGGTGATGCTCAAGGCCACCGGGGGCGGTGGCGGGATCGGCATGCAGGCGTGCGCGACCCTCGACGAGGTCCGACAGGCCTACGCGAGCGTCGAGCGCACCGCCTCCGCCGCGTTCGGGTCCGCCGGCATCTTCCTCGAACGGCTCGTCCGACCGGCGAGGCACGTCGAGGTCCAGCTCTTCGGCGACGGCGAGGGCCGCGTCGCCGTGATCGGCGACCGCGACTGCTCGCTCCAGCGCCGCAACCAGAAGGTGATCGAGGAAGCTCCGGCCCCGGCACTCCCCCGACGGGTCCGGGAGGACCTGCACGCGTCCGCCCGTCGGCTCGCCGAGAGCGTCGGGTACCGCAGCGCCGGCACCGTCGAGTTCGTCTACGACCCGGTCCGCGAAGAGGCGTCCTTCCTCGAGGTGAACACCCGGCTGCAGGTCGAGCACCCGGTGACCGAGGAGGTCTTCGGCGTCGACCTCGTCGAGCTCATGCTCCGACTGGCGCGGGACGGCGCCGCCGGCATCGAACCCGACGTCTTCACGCGCAGCTGGGCCCCGACCGGCCACGCCGTCGAGGCCCGGGTCTACGCCGAGGACCCGGCGAAGGGGTCGCTCCCCTCCAGCGGTCTCGTCACCCGGGCGGCGTTCCCCGAGCGCGACGGCGTCCGCGTCGACGGCTGGGTCGAGACCGGCTCCGAGGTGTCCGCCTTCTACGACCCGATGCTCGCGAAGGTCATCGCCACCGGGGAGACCCGCGACGACGCCCTCGACCTGCTCCGCGACGCCCTCGCCGACACCCGCGTCGACGGCATCGTCACGAACGCCGGGCTCCTGCGCTCCCTGACCGACGACCTCGAGCTCCGGACCGCCACGCACTCCACCTCGACGCTCGACGAGACGGCGGACCCGGACCCGCGGATCGACGTCGTCGTCCCCGGCACCATGACGATGATCCAGGACCTGCCCGGCCGGGTCGGGTACTGGCAGGTCGGCGTCCCGCCGAGCGGCCCCTTCGACGCCGGCTCGTTCGCCGAGGCCAACCGCGCGGTGGGCAACCCCGACGGCGCCCCGGCGCTGGAGATCACGGCGACGGGGCCGACCCTGCGCTTCTCGGCCGCCGGCGTCGTCGCCCTCACCGGCGCTCCGGTGCCCGTCACCCTCGACGGGGAGCCCGTCGCGCTCTGGGAACCGGTCGAGGTCGGCGCCGGACAGACCCTCGCGGTCGGCGCCGCCCCCGGCCCCGGGCTCCGCAGTTACCTGGCCGTCCGCGGTGGCTTCGACGTCCCGACGTACCTCGGCTCCGCCGCGACGTTCACGCTCGGCGGCTTCGGCGGCCACGCCGGTCGGGCCCTGCTCGCCGGCGACGTCCTGCGACCGGGCTCACCGGACTCGGACGCGCCGCACCCCGCCTTCCCCGCCGGCGCCCGGCTCGGCCTGGTCGGCGGCCCGACCCCCGCCGAACGACGCACCGCGCTGACCGACGCGTGGGAGATCGCCGTCACCGAGGGGCCGCACGCGGCGCCGGACTTCTTCACCCGCGCCGACCTCGACGTCTTCTACGCCACCGACTACGCCGTGCACCACAACTCCGCGCGCACCGGGATCCGGCTCATCGGCCCCCGGCCGGGCTGGGCGCGGACCGACGGCGGCGAGGCGGGACTGCACCCCTCGAACATCCACGACACCCCGTACGCGGTCGGTGCGATCGACTTCACCGGCGACACCCCGATCATCCTCGGACCGGACGGGCCCTCACTCGGCGGCTTCGTGTGTCCCGCGGTGGTCGCCAGCGGCGACCTGTGGAAGCTGGGCCAGCTCCGACCGGGCGACACGGTCCGCTTCGTCCCCGTCCGCGAAGCCGACGCCGCCGCGCTCGAGGCGAGCCGGGCCTCCAGGACCGTCCCCCGTACCGGAGGCGACGGCGACGACGGCGTGATCGCGCGACTGGACGCGACCGACGCCCGACCGGGCGTCGCGTACCGACGTGACGGCGACGACAACGTCCTGGTCGAGTACGGCGACATGACCCTCGACATCGCACTGCGGATGCGCGTGCACGCCCTCATGACGAAGCTGCAGGAGGAGGCGCCGGCGGGGATCCTCGACATCACCCCCGGCATCCGCTCGCTGCAGGTGCACACCGACGCGTCGGTGCTGAAGGCGAGCACGATGGCCGGACTCCTCCGCGAGCTCGAGGACGAGATCCCGCCGACCGACCAGCTCGTCGTGCCGTCGCGCACCGTCAAGCTGCCGCTGTCCTGGGACGACCCGGCCACCCGGCTCGCGATCGAGCGGTACATGGCCGGTGTCCGGAACGACGCTCCGTGGACCCCGTGGAACATCGAGTTCATCCGGCGGATCAACGGGCTCGACAGCGTCGACGACGTCTTCCGCACGGTGTTCGACGCGAGCTACCTGGTGCTCGGCCTGGGTGACGTGTACCTCGGCGCACCGGTCGCGACCCCACTCGACCCCCGGCACCGCCTGGTCACGACGAAGTACAACCCGGCCCGCACCTGGACCGCCGAGAACTCCGTCGGCATCGGTGGCGCGTACCTCTGCATCTACGGCATGGAGGGGCCGGGCGGCTACCAGTTCGTCGGCCGCACCGTGCAGATCTGGAACCGGTTCCGCCGCGGCGGGCTGTTCCAGGAGGACCCGTGGGCGCTCCGGTTCTTCGACCGCATCGAGTGGTACCCGGTCGGTGCGGAGGAGCTCCTCGAGCTGCGTGCCGAGACCGACGCCGGTCGGGGATCGTTCGAGACCGTCGACGGCGAGTTCTCGATCGCGTCGTACAACCGGTTCCTCGGCGACAACGCCACCTCGATCGCGGACTTCCGGGCGCAGCAGGCCCGGGCGTTCGACGAGGAGAAGGAACGGTGGCGGGCCTCGGGCGAGTTCGACGTCCGCGACGAACCGGCCGTGGTGCTGCCCGACGAGGTGGTCCTGCCCGCCGGCGCGACCGCGGTGACCGCACCGTTCACCTCGACCGTGTGGCAGGTGGACGTCCGACCGGGCGACCGCGTGGACGAAGGCCAGCGGCTGCTGGCCGTGGAGGCGATGAAGATGGAGTCGATGGTGCACGCACCCGTGGAAGGACACGTGTTGGAGGTCTACATCAAGCCGGGCGACCAGGTCGCCCCCGGACAGGTCCTGGCAGCGATCGGGGTGCCCGCGTGAGCGCCGTCGCCGGGGCCGGCCGCTCGGTCGCCGACCGCGTCCACGCCGCCTTCGACCGGATCGAGGCCGTCGACCGTCCCGAGGTCTGGATCACCCTGCGCGACCGCGCTTCCGTCCTGGCGGAGGCCGAGTCCGTGGACGGCGCGCTGCCCCTCGCCGGGATGCTCTTCGCCGTGAAGGACAACATCGACGTCGCCGGGCTGCCCACCACCGCTGCGGCCCGGTCGTACGCGTACACGCCGACGGCCGACGCCACCGCCGTCGCCCGGCTCCGGGCCGCGGGCGCGGTCGTGGTCGGCAAGACCAACCTCGACCAGTTCGCCACCGGCCTGGTCGGCACCCGCTCCCCCTTCGGCGCCGTCCGGAACGCCTGGGACCCGACCCGGATCTCCGGGGGCTCATCGAGCGGCAGTGCGACCGCCGTCGCCCTCGGGGTCGTCGACTTCGCGCTCGGTACCGACACCGCGGGCTCCGGACGGGTCCCCGCCGCGCTGAACCACCTGGTCGGCGTGAAGCCCACCAAGGGTCTCGTGCCGAACACCGGCGTCGTCCCGGCCTGCCGCTCGCAGGACTGCGTCACCGTCTTCGCCCGGTCCCTCGACCTGGCCCGGACGGCCACCGAGCTGATGTCCGGGCCCGACGGTCTCGACCCGCTCGCCCGGACGGACGCCGCCCTCGTGGCCTTGCCGACGGTGCCGCGCATCGCCGTGCCGCTGCCGTCCCAGCTCGATGGCCTCGCCCCGGGCTGGGCGTCGGCGTTCGACGGGGCCGTCGAGCGGTTCCGTGCGCTCGGGCACGAGGTCGTCGAGGTCGACATCGCGCCGCTGCTCGACGCCGCTGCGCTCCTGTACGAGGGTGCGTTCGTGGCCGAGCGCTACGCCGCGGTCGGTGCCCACATCGAGGCGAACCGCGACCTGATCGGCGAGGACCTCGACCCGACCGTCGCCGGGATCGTGCTCGGCGGCGCGACGCCCACCGCCGCGGAGCTCTTCGCAGACCAGGAGCGCCTGGACGCCCTGGGCGCCGCGGGCCGGGCGGTGCTCGACGGCACGACCGCGCTCCTCACCCCGACCACGACCTGGCACCCGACCCTCGCCGAGGTCGCCGCAGACCCGGTCGGGGCGAACAGCCGGATGGGGCGGTACACGAACTTCGCGAACCTGCTCGACATGGCGTCGCTCGCGGTGCCCGCGGGCTTCGTCGACGGGCTGCCGTTCGGGGTCATGCTCACCGGACCCGCGTTCAGCGACCGCCGCCTGGCGGCGCTGGCCGCGGCGTTCGCCGCGCCGACGGTCGACCTGCTCGTCGTCGGCGCGCACCTGCGGGACCAGCCGTTGAACGGTCAGCTCGTCGCCGCAGGCGGCACGTTCGTCCAGGAGGCCCGCACCGCCTCCGATTACCGGCTGTACGCACTCGACACGGTGCCGCCCAAGCCGGGGCTGGTCCGGGCCGTCGCGGTCGCGCCCGGCACGGGGGCGCCGGGCGCCGGGATCGTGGGTGAGGTCTGGCGGCTCCCGGCCGCCGGCTTCGGCACGTTCGTCGCGGCGCTCCCCGCCCCGATGGCGATCGGCACCGTGACACTCGACAACGGATCGGACGTCACCGGGTTCACGGTCGAGGCCCACGCCGTCGAAGGGGCCGAGGACATCACGCACCACGGCGGCTGGCGGACGTACCGGGAGCACGCGGCCCGGGAGCGGGTGTGACGACCGGCTGCGAGGATGGGACCATGTCCTCCGACGACCGGCCCGCCCGACTCGGCAGACCGCGGGTCGTCCCGGACACCGCGTCCGGGCTGAGCCCCCGCGACCAGATCCTCGACGCGGCCGCGGCCCTGTTCGTCGAGAACGGCTTCAGCGCGACCTCGACCCGGGCGATCGCGGAGCGCGTCGGCATCCGGCAGGCCTCGCTGTACTACCACTTCGCGGGCAAGGACGAGGTGCTCGTCGAGCTCCTCACGACATCCGTCCGCCCGAGCCTGGACGTGGTGCGCGGCCTCGAGGAGCGCGTCCCGGACTCCGTGTCCGCCGCGGGTGCCCTCGCCGCACTCGTGCTCATCGACATCGACACGCTCGCCCGCACCCCCCACAACATCGGGACGCTCTACCTGCTCCCCGAGGTGCAGGGGGACCGGTACCAGGGGTTCCGTGCCGACCGGCAGGAGCTGCAGGACACCTACGGCCGGCTCGGGACCCGGGCTGCGACCGAGGACGTCCGGGATGCGGTGCCGCCTGCGCTCTTGGGCGGGATCCTCATCCAGCTCGCCGAGACCGTCATCCAGCTGCGCCGCACCGGGGAGGTGGACGAGCAGGACCGGGAGGCGATCACCGGGGCGTGCCTCCGGGCGTGCGGGCTCGGCGCTGCCGCCGTCGTGGCGGCGCGGCGGGAGGCTGAGGCGCTGCTCGCAGCAGCGGCGGTCTGACGCCGGTCGCTTGCCACGCGTTCCTATGCTCTGCGCCTACGGTCGGTAGTCGCGGTTCCTGTCGGGCTGGTCGAGTGGCAGTTGCCGCGGCCACTGCCGCCCCTGGGACCCGCCGACCACACCGGCGATCGCGCGAAGGATCGCGGTGAAGACCGTCGCAACGGGCCCCTTCTTCCTGGGGTCCGTGAGGCCGTCGTCGCCGAGCGGCCGGTCGTAGTCAGGATTGTCTATGTCACTTCTCCCGGGCTGGCCTCCGACGGTACCCGCATGGAGCCACATCGTCGACGAAATCAGTACGCGAATTGACCGTTGCGCTTCCCCGTGCCGGTGTGCAGAGACCGATCCCACTTGCACTTGGACGTCCCCGTGCGCGCCGTGAATGTGAACGTCACTGAGCGTGCCGCTGACAACGTGCCGAAGTCGGGAATGGTCCGAGATGCAATCGCACTCGGATCATTCGAGGTCATTGTCGTGTACCCCTTCGCGACAGGGGTGCAACTGCGCCACTCAACAGCCAGCGCCGTTCCGTCGCGTCTCAACGTCGACCATTCACACATCCGCAGCGCAGCACTGCAGTCGGCCTGCACCGTCTCAGCGGCGGCGGTCTCAACGAGGATCTGCGCGTCCTCGTGCACGGTCAGGTCCTCTGCGAAATGACTGCGTGACGGAGATCACCTCGTCACGATCGGCCGCGAGACCCGCAACCGCGCCATCTTCCACGACCGGATCGATTGTGCAGCCGTGTCCGGTGGATCGAAATTGTTGACGGGTCGGATGCGGCGTGCGTAGCGCTCGCCGTTGTTGGGTCGATGGGAACGTCGAGTGTGTCTGGTTGGATCCAGGCGCCGAGGTAGGGGTCCTCATCGATCGCGGTCTACAGACGCTTCCAATTCTTCCTCCGAAGACGCCAGGCAGACTTATCGCTTGCACTACTCGAAGAACCGCCGTACGCGTCAGCCGGTTGGATCACGGCGGAGTAGACACACGACGAAGGTCAACGCACCCCAGACGATCGCACCAGCGACAGGCAGCAGAGCGACGGCGGATCCGATTGCGGTGAGCACCATCGTGAACCATGCCGAGGCGATGCCCCCAGTGACTGCTGTGACGATGCCGAGGGCGAGAGCCGCCTTCACCTTCGTCGTGTCGGTCGCGAGCGTCACCGCCAGCACCGAGCAGATGAATGCACCTACCGCGCCGGGGACAAGCATCGACCAGAACGCAAAGGTTGACGACCCCCACCCATCGACGACCCCTGCTCCGCTCCAGTGCGTCGGTACCCTCGCGGGCACACCCGTCCAGAGGATGCGGACCACCACGAGCACCGCCGCGGGCACCCATGCCATCACAGCGGCGACGACGAGGGCGGGGCTCCGCACGGTCGGGCCTCCCCCGCGAGCTTCCGCGACGTCGTGGCTGTGCCCCGGGGTGGTCATGGATGATGTACGGAGACGTGTGATGCGGCTCGGTTCGCTGCGACGATCATCCAGACGAGCTCGCCGACGAACGCGACAGCGGCGACGATCATCATCGCGGTCCCGCTCGCCGGGTCGGCCAGGGACACGATGAGCGCCGCGACGATGACCGCCGTTCCCGTGACGGCAGCAGGTAGAGCGGCGCGATGCCCCACCCTCCAAGCTGTTTCGCTGCGCTGAGTCGCTGGGATGCGGAGTCCGACTCCATGGTTCGGCTTCACCCATCCTGCCGCGCAAACCACCACCATCGCGAGTACCAGGACTGCAACGACTGTCCAAATGATCATGCTGTGCTCCTCTCTCGAGCAACGTCGGTGTCGACTTCGAGCTCTGCGTCGTCTCTGCCGTCGCGGGGGCGCAGATCGTAGGAGGCGACAACGGCCGTGCCCACCATCACCAGCGCGAACGACCACAACCCCATGATGAGTGCGATCCCTGCGTGCAGGACGATCACGCCGAGGAGGCCATAGCGCTTGAATCGATGCGGCAGGAGGAACGCGACCGCGATGCTGCACTCCGCAAGGATCGTTCCCCAAGTGAGCACGGCGGACCCGAGCGGGTTCGCCGTGACGGCGGCCAGTACCGAACCGAGCGGTCCAACTCCTCCGAACATGGGGTCGCGGACGATGTAGTACATCGCGGAGCCGTTAGACCAGTCAGCGACAGCGAGTTTCGCCAGTCCGCTCTCGAAGTAGATTCCAGCGATCTGCAGGCACAGAGCGAGCGAAGCGGCGTATCCGACCGCGATGAGGACAGGGCGTTCCGCAGGTGCCGATCGGCCCCATCCGAACGTCTTGCCGTTCGGAAGGAGCACGCCGATGAGCAGTGCGCAGCTGAAGACGGCCACCGCTTCTCCACCATCGGGCAAGGAGAGCGACACCGCCATCGAGATAGCGACCCACGCCTGGAGAATGCTCGTCCACCGTGGGTACACGCCGCTGATGACGAGCGCACAGACGACCATCGCAATCCAACGGCCAGACTCTTGTGGGGCGGCGGAACCGAGGCAGAACAGGGAGATGCTTCTCGGGCCGGCGCAGTAGCCCTCCGCGGTCCGCCCGAGAACGTCCGCGGTTAGGTTTGGCCACGTCGTCAAAGCCAGCGTCATCAACTGCGCCAACGCGATGATGGACCGCCCGACCTGCGGGCGAACGGACTGCCCATCGAATCGTTCAAGATTCGCGGCGAGCGCGTTGAACGCAGCGTGAAGGTCTCGTATCGGTGTCATCTCAGGGACACTCGACCTTCACGTCCGCGAACCGCGCAACGCGAACTGACTCCGGAACGGCGTCGCGGTACGCCCACTTCACCGGCTCCTGCTGAACGATGCGAAAAACGCCGCAGAAGTGCTGCGTGTTCGTCTGGTTCTGCACGGTCACGGTTTCACCGGCTCGCTCTCGGAGGCAGGCAGTGAGGTAGTCCTCGCAGGAGGTGAACTTCGGTACTGCCGCTGCGATGATGGCCAATTCGGTGCTCTGCGCACGTTGATTCCTGCTCAGCCCGAAGCCATTCGCCGCGGAGCTCTGCGGCAGTGAGTCCGCACGCTTCCACCCGGCGCCGCCTGTCTTCACGTATGGAACGAGGGTGATGCCCTCAGGGCTCTTGGTGAAGAAGGCCCAGCCCTGTGGAACAAGCACCTGCAGCGCCTGCCTCGGCCCGCCGTTGGCGACACCAGCGAGGACGTTCGTGGACCACGATGCGGCGACGGTGACAGCGAGGAACGCGCACACCACCGCCAGGGCGATACCGAATGCACGGCGGTCGGGACGCCCCGTCTCAAAGCTTGAGGCGGAGCGTCCCGTCGTGCTTCGTTGGAGCATGCCGTGTTACAGCGACGCCCAGGAACTGGCGTATCCCTCGCGAGCGATTGCGGAGGAGTCACCGGGCTTCTGGTAAGCGAACACGGCCAGCGCCGCGACGACGCCGATGACACTGACGGCCAGAGACGCCGCGACGGCGACTTGGACGCTGACGACGTAGTTCGCGAACGCGTACACCTGGCCGTTAGCGGTCGCCGCCGTGGATGCGGCGCGGACGGTCTTCTGTGTCACCTGGTACTTCGCCGCGACTGCGCTGATGTCCTCGGTGAACGCCTTGATGGAGGCCTCTGCCTTGTACGGGTCCCCAGCCTGAGCCTGGGCGGTCACGCGGTCGTGGAATGCCGGGTCGACGGACTTGAGGTCGGTGAGCAGCCGGTCAGTCACGGACGCAGATGCTTCCGTGATCGTCGTGATGTTCATGCTCTTCAGCAGCTCCGGCTGCTCCGTAGCGATGGGTCCGCGGCCGAAGACGAGGAAGTCGACGATGTCACGGTCGGAGTAGTGGAGCGCGGTGCTCGCCGAGGCTGATGCCACAACGTGCGCTTCCGGTGCGGAGTCAGCCGCCATGGCCGGTGCCGCCGAGATTGTCGTTGCGGCGACGAGCGCCGCTGCAGTCGACAACGTGATCATTGAGCGTGAGATTTTCATGGTTCCCCTCGAATCCATGAGGCGCAGCGATGGGCTCTGTCCCCGGTCGCGACATTGCAACCCCACAGGCACGGTACATCCACTTGTACCGGAGCGGAACCACTTGTCTACTGGTGTTCTTGGCATGAGGCGACGGCGCTGAGAAGCCCAGTCCGGCATGAGAAGGGGCAGGCTCGTCTCGGCAACAAGAGCGGACCGGATGCCCCGCAGGCAGCACCCGAACTCATGCGGTGGCTCGGGGCTGCCCCCGCGAAGCAGTGCAGCAACGGTAGTGGCAGGCAGCGCTGTCAACGCTCGGCGGAACGCGGGCCAGCGAGCTCACCCGTGCCCAAGGCGGTCAGCGTCCGGATGGCGATCCTTGGGTTCAACTGGTCGTTGCAACACCACCGTGAATCGGAGTGCCGCAGATGGGATCGAGGCTGGAACACCGTGCCCGGGAGGCGCGGTTCTGGGAGCTATTGAGACAGGGCCTCGGACGGACGGCGGCCTGTGATGCTGTCGGCGTGGATCGACGTCAGGGATACCGATGGGTCAAAGCAGCCGGCGGCCGGGACCCGTTCGCGCACAAGCCTCGGTCGGACAGGTACCTGAGTCAGGAAGAGCGGCTGCAGATCGCGGACCTGCGCCTCGGCGGCGAGGGCGTGCGTGCGATCGCGAAAGCCCTCGGTCGGGCGCCGTCGACGATCAGCCGCGAGCTGATAAGGAACGCCGCGGCCGGTGGAACCTACCGGCCTCACTCCGCGGAGAAGCGATGCCGGGAACGGGCGCGGCGCCCGAAGCCCCGCAAGCTCGACCGAGTCGAGCTTGCCCTGTACGTCGAGCTGCGGTTGGTGCGGAACTGGTCCCCGGAGCAGATCCGTGATGACCTGACACGGTCCTTCCCGAACCGGCCGGAGATGCACGTGTCCCACGAGACGATCTACCAGTCCCTGTTCGTCCAGGGCCGCGGGCACCTGCGCGCAGACCTGCACACACACCTCCGCACCGGCCGCGCGATCCGCCGACACCGCGGCGAACCCAGACGGGCGTCGTGGTCGAAGATCCGCGACATGATCCTGATCAGCGAACGCCCCGCCGAAGCCGACGACCGAGCTGTTCCCGGCCACTGGGAAGGGGACCTGATCGTCGGGATCAACGCCCGCAGCGCGATCGGCACCCTCGTCGAACGCACCACCCGCTACGTGATGCTCCTGCACCTACCGGACGGGCACAGCGCCGACGCCGTCCGCGACGCGATTATCCCCACCATCCAGACCCTGCCCGAGCACCTCCGTCGGTCGTTGACGTGGGATCAGGGCACCGAGCTTGCCCGGCACAAAGACATCACTCTCGCAACGGACCTCGCGATCTACTTCTGCGACCCGCACAAGCCCTGGCAGCGCGGCTCGAACGAGAACACCAACGGCCTGCTCCGGCAGTACTTCCCCAAGGCCACCGACCTCAGCGTCCACACTCCCGAACAACTGCTCGAAGTCGCTGCTGAACTCAACGACCGACCCCGCAAAACCCTCGACCATCGCACTCCAAGAGAAGCATTTGAACACCTACGTTCTGGACCCCCGGACGCCGTCCGGTGCCATAACCCTCTCGGAACCGCCATCGGCGCACGGGACGCGATGTAGCTTCGGACCATGAAGGTGATCGCGGCAGTGCTCGGTCTGGAGTTCGTCGGGCTCGTCGGTCTCACGATCACGTTCGCGCGCGCCGGAACGGGCGAGGCAGGGAGCATCCTGCCGACGGTCCTAGCGGGCGCAGGCGCTGTGCTTTGTCTCGTCGGGATCGGGCTCACGCAGAACCGGTGGCGTCATGCCCGGCTAGATGCTGCAATACGCAGGAGCCGCGGATCGGCAGATGAGTCGCCCCACCCGGCCTCTGACGAACATGTCGATCCTTGACTGAACAACCCGGTTCTCAACGAACGACCTCCGCAAAGTCCACCGCCACCGCTTCAGAGAACACCTTCTGACAGCTGCTCTTCGAGCTCACAGAGCCGCCTGTTGCAACGACCCCTTGAAACCGCCATCCGCTATTGAGACGCCATCGGTCCGCGGGTGCGGCTTGGCCGTGCCGCGTACGCACCGACCGTTAGTGCTGCGAGGGTGAGGATCGCTGGGACGACTGCGCCTGTGCGGAGCGCCTCGAGTTCGATCGCTGCGCAGATGTGCGCAGCGCCTGCGGCGACGCCAGCAGCGGAGGCTGAGCCGATCCAGGCGAACCCCCTCTGTCCACACAGAGGCGGCAGCGACGGCTTGTGTGATCTTTAGGGACGAGGCAAACAGTGACGGAACTGAGCCCAGGCGTTCTGGGACGGGACTTATTGCGGGAGCCACGCCTTCGCGGCGTCGCGAACTCCGTCGATGTCGGTGCCGGCACGAAGGGCAAGATGGGCTGCTTCCGACGCGACGGAGATCAAGATTCGTGTCTGCACATCGATCGGGCCCATGCCGAGCACGGTGAAACTTGGTCCGACGAGTCGTTCAAATCGTTCGAGCAGCAAGAGGTGTGCGGCGGCCGCCTCGTTCCCTGCACGCGTATCGACTAGGACGGCCTTCACCGCCCGGTGGGTCAGGCACGCGTTGAGGTATCCGTCGAGCACCGCGGCGAGGAACGCGCGTCCGGGTGGCTGCGAATCGACCGCGGTCAGGATTGCTGTCTCGACGTGGCTTTGGAATCTCGCTTGGAGAGCTTGGATGAAGCTGGCGCGGTCGTCGAAGTGGACGTAAAAGGTCCCCTTCGCCAGACCTGCCCGCGCCGTGATAGCGGCAACGGTGAGCCCCTGGGCGCCGTCTGCCGCGATCACCTCGCCGGCATCGAGCAACGATTCCCTGGTCGCCCGGCCCTTCGGCGTCACGGCGTTGGATGCGGCGCACATGGTTGCCACCATACATGACCGGAAGGTCGGAAATATATGACCGCAGGGTCACATTTGTGTTAGCGTCACCGACTGAAGGCCTGGGAACTCGCTCGGGCCACGGAGAGGTGAGTGACTATGACGAACGAAACGGTGCTTGTCACCGGGGGAAATGGGTTCCTGGGGGCCTATTGCGCCCTGGCCCTGCTGGGATCCGGATACCGGGTCCGGACCACCATTCGGAATGTCCGGAACGCTCCGCGACTGCTCGAGATGCTGCGCGCGGGCGGTGCGCACGACGCCGACTCCGTGGACGTCGTCGCAGCGGACCTGACCAAAGACGCCGGTTGGCGCGAAGCTGTCGCGGGCTGCCGCTACGTCCTCCACGTCGCCTCCCCGTACCCATCGCGGCGACCTCGCGACGAGAATGACCTCATCGTCCCGGCCCGCGACGGGTCCCTGCGGGTACTGCGCGCGGCACGGGACGCCGGCGTCGAGCGGGTCGTCCTGACGTCTTCGTTCGCTGCGATCGGTTACGGACACCCGAAGGAAGCAGCTCACACGTTCACCGAAGCCGACTGGACGGATCCGGATGCTCCTGGCGTCGAGGCGTACCAGCGGTCGAAGACCCTCGCCGAGCGTGCCGCATGGGATTTCGTCGCCACCGACGGCGGGGGCCTCGAACTCGCCGTCGTGAACCCGGTCGGCATCATCGGACCGCTCCTGTACCCGGAACCGACGACCTCGATGCAGCTGATGACGCAACTGCTCAACGGGCAGCTTCCGGCGGTACCTCGCTTGACCTACGGCGTCGTGGACGTCCGCGATGCCGCCGATCTCCATGTACGGGCGATGACCAACCCCGCGGCGAACGGGCAGCGGTTTCTCGCGACCGCGGGTGAGGCGCTCTGGGTGGCGGACGTCGCGCGGATCCTGCGGGACAACCTCGGCGCGGCGGGCCGACGAGTTCCCAGGCGCGTGATGCCGGACATCGTGGTGCGGGCTCTGGGGCTCGTCGTTCCCTCGGTGCGCTCGATGGTGCACGATCTCGGCGTCTTCAAGGGCCTGAGCAACGCGAAGGCGCACGATGTACTGGGGTGGCGACCTCGTTCCGTGGAGCAGACCCTGCTCGAGATGGCGCAAAGCCTCGTCGATCTCGGTCTCGTCAAGTCGTCATGACCCGGGACGCCATCACACTCAGCCGC
>NZ_JBIVCN010000003.1:0-536721 GCF_044746585.1 Curtobacterium sp. NPDC090223
GGGCATCATCGTTCGACTTGCATGTGTTAAGCACGCCGCCAGCGTTCGTCCTGAGCCAGGATCAAACTCTCCGTAAAAAATTACAGACCCAACACCCCAAAGAGCGTCAGACCGAGTTGATCTTGACTGTTGACTGTCTACTGACAATCTTCAATCCAAAAGGAATTGTCTCCGGACGCCCCAAAAAGATGAGACGCCACGGGGTCAATAAATTGGCATTGACAATGTGCACGCTGTTGAGTTCTCAAGGACCAGACGCACTCCCCGCTCGACCCGTGAAGGCTCCGCCGGAGAGGCATTCGTTCTCGTCCACCCGAGGAAACGCCGAATCGCTTCGACTTCTTCGGGGGTGGTTGCCTGAGCGGGACCCCGTCCGGACTGCGTCACCGGGGCTTGCACCCCGTGACCGTCTCGGCCGTTCCGTTCTCCGCCTCAGCGGCAACGAGTGATTACTTTACACACGCCCCGGGGGCCCCGCCAACCGTCGTCCCGCCCGGGCGTGTCGCGGCTGCACCGCCCCGTGGTTCCACGGATCTGGGCCGTAGGAGCGCCCGCGGGCGGCGGGGGCGTGCGCATCGTTCGACACCGCAGAGGTCGATCGACTTCTGCGCTGTCGAACCTTGCGGGGGCATCCGGTGCGTCCGCAAGGGTCGACAGCGCACGAGTCGATCGACGTGCGCGGTGTCGGAACACTGGCGCGAACCCGCCCGGGCACCGCAAACGCGGCCGGGCACCGCGGGCGCGCCCAGGCCGGGCACCGGCCGCGCGGCGGCCGCGCACGACGGAGGGCACGATGCGCGAACGCATCGTGCCCTCGGGAGCGGGGGTGCTACTCGGCGGCGGCGAGCTGTCCGCACGCGCCGTCGATCTCCTTGCCGCGGGTGTCGCGGAGCGTGGTCGGGATGCCGGCGGCGTTGAGGCGGCGGACGAACTCGTCCTGCACGTGGACCTCGGACGACGTCCACACGGAGCCGGGCGTCGGGTTCAGCGGGATCGGGTTCACGTGCACCCAGCCCTTGCCGCGCTTGTTGAGCTTCTCCGCGAGCAGGTCGGCCCGCCAGGCGTGGTCGTTCATGTCCTTGATGAGCGCGTACTCGATCGACACCCGTCGACCGGTCTTGACGTAGTAGTTGTGGGCGGCGTCGATCGCCTCGTCGGCCTTCCACCGCGAGTTCACCGGGATGAGCTCGTCACGGAGCTCGTCGTCCGGCGCGTGCAGCGACAGCGCGAAGGTGATCGGGATGTCCTCTTCGGCGAGCTTCAGAATCGCCGGCACCAGGCCGACCGTCGACACCGTGATGCCACGGGCGCTCATGCCGAGCCCGTGCGGCTGCGGGGCCACCATCGTCCGGACGGCGTCCATCACGCGCTTGTAGTTCGCCAGGGGCTCCCCCATGCCCATGAACACGATGTTCGTGACGCGCTCGGCGTCGACGCGGTCCTTGCCGCCCTTGCGCGGGTCACCGCCGAGCTCCCCGGCCGCGATGGCCGCGTTCGCCCGGACGATCTGCTCGATGATCTCCGCGGTGGACATGTTCCGTGTCAGGCCCTGCTGCCCGGTCGCGCAGAAGGGGCAGTTCATGCCGCAGCCGGCCTGGGACGAGACGCAGAGCGTGATGCGCCCCGGGTACCGCATCAGCACCGACTCGACCAGGGCGCCGTCGTGCAGCTTCCAGAGGAACTTGATCGTGTCGCCCTTGTCCGTCGCGAGACGCCGGGTCTCGGTCAGGAGCGGCGGGAGCATGCCCGCGACGAGTTCCTCGCGCTGGGCCGCCGGCAGGTCCGTCATCCGGTCGGGGTCGGACGTGTAGTGCGTGAAGTAGTGGGTCGACAGCTGCTTGGCCCGGAAGCCGGGCAGCCCGAGTTCCTTGACCTTGGCCTCGCGTTCCTCGACGGAGAGGTCGGCCAGGTGCTCCGGCGGCTTGCCGCGCTTGGGCGACGCGAACTGCAGGAGCGGGCGGCCCTCGCCGTCGGTGGCCTGGGTCCAGCCCTCGGTCCGGGGACGCACCTGCGGGCGGGCAGAGCGTGCTGCCTGCTGTTCCTCGAACGGGGTGCGGGTCTCGGTGGCCATCACTCCAGCTTACGGGAAGCAGACGACCCGTCAGGAACCGGCGGGCAGCAGGCGTGCGAAGTGGTGCGCGGCCGAGTACATCGGCACGATGTCGACGACCTCGCCCGGGTGCGGTGCCTGCAGCACGAGGCCGTCGCCGAGGTAGAGCCCGACGTGGTCCTCGTCGTCGTAGACCACCATGTCGCCCGGCTTCGCCTCGGCGGCCGGGATCGTCGTCGCGGCGGCGTCCTGCGTCGGGACGTAGTGCGCGAGCTGGATGCCCACCGCCTGGTACGCCACCATCGTCAACCCGGAGCAGTCGATGCCCGCGTGGCTCGCGCCGCCCTCGACGTACGGGTCCCCGAGGTACTGCAGCGCCGTCTGCAGGATCGTCGCGCGGTCGCCGCCGGCGGACAGCGCAGCGGAGATCGTCGACTCGGCCTGCGCGGTCGTCACACCGAAGCGGGTGACGAGCGTCGGGTAGGACACGACCGAGGTGGTCGTCATGCCGTCGGTCGAGGTGATCGGGATCTCGACGTCGTGCGCCACCGTGTAGGTCTGCAGGTGCTGCGACGTCGTCGTCGTCACCGGGGCGGCGACCTCGGCCGTCGCGGCGTTCGCCGGCATCGACAGGGTCAGCGCCGAGGTGAACGCCAGCGCCGGCGCGAGCAGGATCGCGGCGCGCTTGGCGTTGGCGGCGCGGCGGACGTGCCGCGGGTCCAGGGCTCGCTCAGCACGGAGAGCTCCGGTGCGCGAGACGAACGACGAGCCGGTGGCCGCACGCGCGACCGGGGCCGACACACGTGCCGGGGCCAGCGCGACGACGCGGGCGGGCTTCTGGTGCTCGACGAAGGTGGAACGGGCCACGGCCGGTCCGGCGGCCGATCGACGACCGCGGGGACGGGCCGGGGGTGCCACGGGTGCTGCGGTCGACGGGGTCGGTGCGTGCAGGCCGTCGTCGGCTGCGGGCAGAGCGTGGC
The DNA here is from genome assembly GCF_044746585.1 of Curtobacterium sp. NPDC090223. Classification (NCBI taxonomy): domain Bacteria; kingdom Bacillati; phylum Actinomycetota; class Actinomycetes; order Micrococcales; family Microbacteriaceae; genus Curtobacterium; species Curtobacterium sp. NPDC090223. The sequence continues at coordinate 3,031 of NZ_JBIVCN010000003.1, forward strand.
GTCCCATGGTTCCTTCCGGGTACGAGTCGACCGCCTCGGGAACGGGACTCGGGAAGATAACGTATTGGTCACGAACCTGATCCCGGCTGGGGAAGCGCTGACGTTTCCTGCAGCCCGTCACAGGAACGACGGTCAGCCCCAGCGCTTCCCGAGCCGTTCGGGGCCCTGGTGGCGACCGGTCAACCGGCCGTCGGCCACATGACGGCGGCGAGTCGGGCCTCCCGGTCGGTCGCGACGGCCTCGAGGCGGGCCGCGAGCGCGACGACGGACGGATCCGCCCCGACGTCCCCCGTCCTGTCCCCCGACAGGGCGCCCGGCACCGGGGCACCCGCCCGGACCGCGAGCGGCAGGACCCCGGCCCAGACGTCGTGGTCCTCGCCGTCGTCGGCGGCCTCGCCGACGCCCGCGAACCGCACCTTCACGCTCGCGTGCTCGAGCGGGACCTGCAGGACCTGGGTCTGGCGGACCTCCTTGGCGGTCATCTCGCGGACCTCGGCGCGCCGGCCGGGCATCAGGTGGTCGCTGATCTGCCAGAGCGCCTCGGCGCGGAGGCCGTCCGGGACGACGGTGGCACGACCGGCGATCATCGCGCTGCGGTAGTTCGCCGAGCTGTCGAACGTCGAGCGCGCGAAGACGATGCCGTCGAGGTGTGTGACGGTCGCGGCGACGGGGACGCCCTCCGGCCCGGCGTCGAGGAACAGACCACCGCCGGTCGAGCCGTGCAGCAGGAGCACCGGTCCGGCGCCGAGGTCGCCGACGCCGCAGAGGAACGGCAGCACGATCGGGTGGCCGCCGCGGACGAGGCCGACGTGGGCGACGAGGGCCTCGGCGAGGACCTCGCGCAGCGCCTCGGGGTCGGTGCGCTGGCGGTCCCGCTTGCGCCGGACGGTCATGTCGGGGTGGTCGGCGCGGTCGTGCGGTGCGGCGGTCTGCGTGGTCATGGCCTCACGCTAGGTTCGGGAGTGGACCACTCCGTAGTCCAGATCGAGGTACACCGCATGGACCAGTTCGGGAAGACGGCCGGGGTCGTCGCACGGATCCGCGGCATGGTCCACGACGGCATGCTCCGCACCGGCGACGCGCTGCCGTCCACCCGTGCCCTGGCCGCGGAGCTGGGCGTCGCACGGGGCACCGTCGTGGCGGCGTACGAGCAGCTCGACGGCGAGGGGTACATCCGGACGCGGCACGGCGCCGCAGCACGGGTGGTCGGCGGAGCAGGGGCGGCGGGACGCACCCCCGCACCAGCGCCCGACCCACGTCCGGGGACGCGCCCTGATCCGCGTCCGGCGAGCGTGGTCGACTGCCGCCCGGGCATCCCCGCGGTCACCGCGATCTCGGACCGGGACTGGCGGGCGGCGTGGCGTGCGGCCGCCGACCTGCCGCTCCGCAACGCCCTCTCCGACCCGCTCGGGCTCCCCGCGCTCCGCGAGCAGATCGCCGCGCAGCTCGGGTTGAGCCGCGGCTTCGCCCCGGATCCGAGCCGGGTGGTCGTGGCCGCGGGCACCTCGGAGGCGGTCTCCCTCGTCACCGAGGCACTCCGGGTGTCGCTCGGCCGCGCTCCGCGGATCGCGGTCGAGGACCCCGGGTACCGGACCGGCCACCGCGCGGTCGTCAGCGCCGGCGGTGAGGTCGTCGGGGTCCCGCTCGACGACGACGGGCTCTCCCTCGACGCCCTGCGCGCGGGCGGCCGGTTCGACGCCGTGATGGTCACGCCGACGCACCAGTATCCGCTCGGGTCGGTGATGCCGGTCGCGCGACGGCGCGCGCTCCTCGACTGGGCCGCGGCGATGGGGACGCTCGTCATCGAGGACGACTACGACTCCGAGTTCCGGCACCGCGGACAGCCCGTCCCGGCACTCGCCGCGCTCGACGCGGGCGTGCTGCATGTCGGCGGGTTCTCGAAGTCCTTCGACCCGCGGCTCCGGTGCGCGTACGTCGTGCTGCCCGCCGATCGCCCGCACGTCGCCGCTGCCGTCACGGCCGCCCGGACCGCGCGGGGCGCCGTCGTCGCGGAGCCGGTGCAGGCAGCGGTCGCACACCTGCTGCGGACGGGCGCGTTCCGACGGCACCTCGGACGGGTGCGGCGGGACTACACGCACCGGCGGGAGCTGATCGCGGGACGACTCGCGTCCGCTGTCGCCGCCGTCCCCGGCCTGGAGGCTCGTGCCCTGACCGGCGGGCTGCACACGGTGGTGACGTGGTCGGGTCCACTGCACGGTGCGGCCGTGGTGGACCGGCTCGCGTCGCGCGGCGTCCTCGTGGCGGACCTGGCGGACTACGAGGTCACGGCGGGGAGCGCCGGCGACGGGGTGGTCCTCGGGTACGGGGCGGTGTCCCTGCCGGTGCTGGAACGGGCGCTCGACGCGCTGCTCGAGGTGCTGGGCGCGGGCCCCGGTCCGGTCACGGGGTGAGGTGCGCTCGCGCCCTGGCCTGCACGGCCGCGGCGTCGCGGTGGTCCCAGAACGCGAAGTGCGTGCCGCCCGGCAGCGTCACCAGCTCGGCGTCCGGGAGCTCCGCGGCCGCACGGGTGCTGTGCGACGGCCGGACCTCGGTGTCCGCGTCCCCGTGCACGAGGAGCACGGGTGCCCGGACCTCGGCGAGCCCGAGCGAGGTGATCCCGCGGAAGGCCCGGACGTCGTTCACCCACCCTGTGCGGTGCGGTCCCGAGCTGTTCCCGGTCGCCGCGACGTCGAGCAGGAACGCCCGCCGGGCCGGATCCGCGAGGACGCCCGACACGTGGTCCCGGAGTGCACGCCCGCGGAGTGCACTCACGCCGGACACCGCGCCGAGCACCGTCGCCCGCGGAGCGTGCGCGGCGAGCCACCCGGACACCCGGGCGCCGACCGCGGTGTGGGAAACGACGTACTCCGCCAGGTGCGGCCGCGCCGGACCCCACGCACCGCTGACGGCCGACGCCGCGACGACGGCGTGCACCCGGTCGGGGTGGCGCGCCGCGAGCCGGTAGGCGGCCGGTCCCCCACCGGACCACGCGAGTACCCCGACCCGGTCGATACCGAGGTCGTCGAGCACACCGGCGAGCAGGTCGGCCTCGTCGTCGATCGACGCGTGCGCCGGGTCGAGCGGGGTGCCGAGGTAGCCGGGCCGGGAGACGAGCACGCTCCGGAACGTGTCCTCCGGCAGGAAGCGGCTCATCACCCGGGCGGCGTCGATCCCGCCCGGGGAGCCGTGCAGCACGAGGACGGGGACACCGGTGCCCCTGGTCGTGGCCTCCACGTGCATGGACCGAACCTAGTCGGCCCGCCCATGCACACGCTGCGTGGGCACGGACGGATCCCGCCCCGGAAGCGAGATCAGCGCTTGACGGCGTCGATCTTCAGCATCTTCGCGATGACGCTGTCGAGCTCGCTGTCGTCGAAGACCTGCTTCCAGTCCTCCTTGATGAGCTTCTCGCGGCCGTAGCCCATGGCGATGTGGCACGCGTCGGAGAACGGGTTCGAGCCGCGCAGGCCGTTCGTCAGCGCGATCCAGGTGTGGCCGTAGAGCATGGCGCGGGCTGCCTCGCGGGGCACGCCGACACCGGTCACGGTCTCCTCGAGCGCGTCGTTGAGGAAGTCGCCGATCATGCAGGCGATCGTCTCGACCAGGGTCGGCTCGAGCACGGCGAGCTGCTTCACCGTGACCCAGTGCACCTGGATGACGGGCGCGTACATCGTGGTGATCACGGCTTCGGCGACGGCCTTCGCGGTGTCGCCCTCGTCGCCGAGGGACTCGGACGCGTCGAAGGCCGCGATGACCTCCTGCGGGGCGGCGATGCCACCGAAGGTGTCGTCCCACTCCTCCTTGGTGGTGCGCTCGAGGAACACCGACGGGTGGCACGGGTGCGCCACGGCGTAGTGGATGTCCGCACGCTTCGCGAGCAGGCCCGCGTACGCGGCAGCCGGGTCGAGCGTCAGGATCGTCGCACCCGCCTTCATGACGGGCACGAGCTGCTCGGAGATGCTGCCGAGCAGGACGTCCGGCACGGCGAGCACGACCACGTCAGCGGCCTTCGCGGCGTCGATGCTGTCCGTGATCGATCGGCCGAGACCCTGGATGCGCTCCTGCCCGGCGGGCGAGGCCTCGCTGTAGAGCGTCGTGTACTCGCTCTTGGCGAAGTTGTTCGAGACGCGGGTGCCCATCTTGCCGCCGGCGCCGATCACGGCGACGGTGACGTCGGCCGTGCCGGATCCGGCTGCGACGGTGTGGGTGGTGGCGGTGTCGGTCATGATTCCCTGCTCCTGGTGTACTCGATGGTCTGTTCGGTCCACGCCGCCTCGGTGCGGGTGGTGGTCTCTGCGGGGTCCCCGGTCGCGCCGACGGTGGCGTCCTGCCACGGCAGCCAGAACTCGATGACCCGGTTGATGCCCCGGACGTCGGGTGCGATGGCGGCCCGGATGGCGTCGTGGTCGATGCGACCGGTGCCGATCGGGACGCCCGTGTACTGGAACCCGACCCAGCCCGGCGACCGGGTGAAGTCGGCGTCCTTGACGTGCCAGTTCACGACCCAGGGCAGGCACGCCTCGACGACGTCGGACGGGTGCTCCAGGTCCGCGACGGTGTTCGCCGGGTCGAGGCAGATCCCGAGCGACGGCGAGGCGATCGCGGCGACGACGGCGACGAGCTCCGCGGTCGGCACGACCTCGTACGTCTCGAGGGCGAGCGTCACGCCGGCGGCCTCGTAGGCGGGCAGGGCCGCGCGCAGCCGACGCTCCGTCTCGGCAGCGGAGGGCAGGTCGTCCCCTGCGCTCCACATCGACCGGACGAGCGTCGCGCCGAGCTGCTCGGCGACGTGCAGGTACCGCGCGAGGTGGTCGGGTGCGGTGCCGCGCGTGCCGACCTCGAGCCCCAGCCCGAGGTCGTCGGCGAGCGACCGGATCGATGCCAGGCGCTCGTCCGACGCGGTGTCGAGCGGCGCGTGGTCGCAGATCTGGAAGAGGTCGACGCGCTGCGCGGCGGCGTCCCGCATCGCGTCGTCGAGCGACATCGGCGACGGGACACGGTCGGACATCCGCCAGAAGTAGGCGTACGTGGAGAGCCCGAGCAGCGAGGTCATGCGGTCACCGCCAGCGCCTGCGCTTCGTCGAGGATCGTGCGGATCGCCTCGGGGTCGTGCGCGAAGCGGCCGAGGAACAGTCCGCCGATGGCGCCCCGTCCGCGGGTGAGCAGGCCGGGTCCGGCACTGCCGCCGTAGATCACGACGCTGCCGGCGAGTTCCGGCCGGGTCGCGAGGTGTGCCTCGATCCCGGCGAGCACCGCGACGATGTGGTCGTCCGGCGCCGGCTGCGGTGCGCCGATGGCCCAGACCGGCTCGTAGGCGACGATCACGGGGCCGGCGATGCCGTCCGCGACGGCCGTCGAGACGAACCGGTCGAGCTGCGCGGTCACGTCCGCGATCGCGTCGGGACGGGAGGCTCGGCTCGGCTCACCGACGCAGATCAGGGGACGCAGGTGGTTGCGGAACGCGGCGTGCACCTTCCCGGCGACGTCCTGGTCCGTCTCGTGGAACAGACCGCGACGCTCCGCGTGCGCGATCTCGACGATGTCCACGCCGATCTCCGCGAGCTCGCGTCCGGAGACCTCGCCGGTGAACGCGCCCTCGTCGGCCCACGCCAGGTCCTGGGCGCCGAGGAGCACCGGGGTGCCCTCGAGCGCGGCCCGCACCGGGACGAGCGACGGGAACGTCGGGATGACGAACAGCTCGACTGCGCCGCTGGTGACGGCGGGGTGGTCCCTGGCGATGTCGGCCACGGCGGACGCCCACGCCAGCGTCCGGGCGTGCCCGAAGTACATCTTCAGGGACACCCCGATCGTCAGTCGGGGCGTCACCGTGGCGGGGCTCACGCGTCCGTTCCGACCGGAGCGGACCCGTCGTAGGAGCAGATCGCGGCGACCTTCTCGGCGGAGGCGGACGTGGTGTCGAACTCGTGTCCGAGCCACTCCTTCGCCATCCGGCGGGCGACCTCGACCCCGACGACCCGCTGGCCCATGCAGAGCACCTGCGCGTCGTTGGAGAGGACGGAGCGCTCGACGCTGAACGAGTCGTGCGCGGTGACCGCACGGATGCCGGGGACCTTGTTCGCCGCGATCGCGACGCCGAGCCCGGTGCCGCAGATCAGGATCGCCCGGTCCGCCGCACCGTCCGCGACCATGCGGGCCGCGTCGACGGCGACGTGCGGGTAGGCGGTGTGCCCGTCCGCGTCCACGCCCACGTCGACCACGGAGGCGACGCGGGGGTCTGCCTCGAGGTCGCGCTTGATGATCTCCTTGTAGTCGAAGCCGGCGTCGTCCGAACCGACGACGAGACGGAACTGCGTGCTCATGCTGTGGTGCCTTTCGTTGCGGTGCGTGCGGGTCAGGCCGGGACGGAGATCGTCGACAGGACCGCAGCGGTGATGAGGGCGAACGAGATCGCGCCGGCGTCGGGCGTGCCGACCGCGTCCTCGCCGTGGGTGCGGGCGCGGCCCATCCTCGGCAGGAGCGATGCGGTCGCGTCGGCGGCTGCGGTCGCGGCGGCCGTCGCCTCGGACCAGGCGGCGACGAGGTCGTCACCGGCCGCGATCCGGGCGGCGAGCACGTCGTCGAACGGGACGAGCGCGTCGACCATGGTCTTGTCGCCGACGACCGCGCCGAAGGCGAGGACCGCCTCGGTCGCGGCGTGCACGGCGCGCTGGACGGTGGCGGGTGTCGGACGCTCCTGGTCCCCGATGACGCGACCCATGGCCTCCAGGGCGGCACCCCAGATCGCGCCGGACGTGCCGCCGGCCTTGTCGGACCAGGCGTCTCCGGCGATCGCGAGGGTGGTGCCGGCTCCGGCACCGCGCGCTGCGGCGTCGGTGGCGGCCGCGTCGGCGGCGGTGGAGCCGCGCTGCATGCCGATGCCGTGGTCGCCGTCGCCGGCGACCGCGTCGATCCGGCCGAGCTCGTCGGCGTGGGCGTCGATCGTGCGGCGGACCGCGGTGACCGTCTCGGCGACGATGCGGGCGGACTCCTGGGAGTCCGGGCTGCCGGGGGCGACGGGGACCTCGACGCCGGCCGCGAGCACGGCGTCGGGGAGGCGCTCCTGCGGGACGGCGCCGCCCTTCCGGAAGGCCGGGCTGTCGGCGGGTGCCGCCCAGAGCTCCTCGAGTTCGGCGTCGAGCCAGAACAGCGTCAGCGAGACACCGGCCGTGTCGAAGCTCGTGACGAGTTCGCCCACCTCGGGCTCGACGATGACGGCGCCCGCTGCGGTGAGTCGACGCTGCACGGTGCTGAAGACGACGAAGAGCTCCTCGTACTTCACCGACCCGAGCCCGTTCAGGATCGGGACGACCCGGGCGCCGTCGGCGGTGACGCCGTCCGGCAGCTGGTTCAGGAGCTCGTCGACCAGGAGCGCGGCGAGCTCCGACGCGGTGGGGACGTCGGTCTCGTCGATGCCCCGCTCGCCGTGGATGCCCATGCCGATGGCCATCCGCCCCTCTGGCACGGTGAACAGCGGCTCGTCGGCACCGGGGAGGGAGCAGCCGGAGAACGCGACGCCGAAGCTGCGCGTGCGGTCGTTGGCGCGGTTCGCGATCGCGGTGACCTGGTCCAGGGAGTCCCCACGCTCGGCGGCCGCACCGGCGACCTTGAACACGCAGAGGTCACCCGCGATGCCGCGGCGCTGGTGCTCGTCACCGCTCGGTGCGGAGGCGACGTCGTCCGTCACCCGGACGGTGCGGACGTCGATGCCGGCCTCGGTCAGGGCACGGGCCGCCGCGTCGAAGTTGAGGACGTCGCCGGCGTAGTTGCCGTAGGACAGCAGGACCCCGCCGCCGTGCTCGGCGGCCTTGGCCACCGCGGTGACCTGCTGGGCGCTCGGGCTGGCGAACAGGTTGCCCATCGCGGCACCGGAGGCCAGGCCGTGTCCGACCAGACCGCCGAAGGCCGGGTAGTGGCCGGAGCCACCGCCGACGACGAGGGCGACGGTGCCGGCCGGGCTGGCGGTCGCGCGGGCGACACCGCCGTGCACCTTCCGCACCCACGCCTGGTTCGCGGCGACGAAGCCGTCCACCATCTCGTCGGCGAAGTCCGCCGGGTCGTTGAACAGCCGGGTCATGCGCCTGCCTCCTGCGTGACGGCGCGCTCGGCGTCGGTCGTGGTCGGTGCGCCGTCGTCCATCCGGTGCCGGCGGGAGACGATCACCATCAGCACGCTGGAGAGCACCATGAAGAAGCCGACGATGAACATCGGGACCTGGTAGCCACCGGTCCACTCACTGACCGCACCCGTGATGTACGGGGCGGCGAAGCCACCGAGGTTGCCGACGGTGTTGATCAGGGCGACCCCCGCGGCCGCTGCGGCGCCGGAGAGGAACTGGGTCGGGACGGTCCAGAAGTTCGGCAGCGCGGCGAAGATCGAGCACGCGGTGATCGCGATCACGGCGACCGTGGCGGCCGGGGAGTTCATGTACAGCGCCACCGGGATGCTCAGGCCACCGACGAGGGCGGGGAGCGCGATGTGCCAGACCTTCACCCCGCGGCGGAAGGCGTCACGCGACCAGAAGTACAGGACGACCGCGGCGGGCACGTACGGGATCGCCGTGATGAGGCCCTTCTGGAACAGGTCGAACGTGGTGCCGAACTGCTCCTGGAACCCGTCGATGATGGTCGGCAGGAAGAAGCTCAGCGCGTAGAGGCCGTAGATGAAGCCGAAGTAGACGAACGCGAGCATCCAGACGCGACCGTTGCCGAACGCGGCACGCAGCCCGCCCTTGCCGTGGCCGTCGTTCTTCGCCTGGTTCTCCTTCGCCAGGGCGGTCTCGAGCCAGACCTTCTCGTCCTCGTCGAGCCACTTCGCCTGGGACGGCTTGTCGCGGAGCACGAACAGGCACAGGATGCCGACGATGATCGCCGGGATCGAGACGCAGAGGAACATGAAGCGCCAGCCCGCGAGGCCGCCGAGCAGGCCCTCGTGGGTCATCAGCCAGCCGGCGAGCGGGGAGCCGATGACGCTCGTGAGGGGCTGCGCCAGGTAGAACAGCGCGAGCATCTTGCCGCGGTGGCGCGCCGGGACCCAGGTCGAGAGGAACAGGATCGCGCCCGGGAAGAACCCGGCCTCCGCGATGCCGAGCAGGAACCGCAGCCCGACGAGCTGCGGGTAGTTCTGCACCCACGTGAAGAGCAGCGAGACGAGGCCCCACGTGATCATGATCCGGGCGAGCCAGACGCGGGCGCCGAACTTGTGCAGCGCCAGGTTGGACGGGACCTCGAGCACGAGGTAGCCGATGAAGAACACCCCGGACGCGAAGCCGAACTGGGCCGCGGTCAGGCCGAGGTCGGCCTCCATGCCGTTCGGCGCCGCGAAGGAGATCGCGGTGCGGTCGAGGAAGTTGATGAAGAACATCAGTGCCACGAAGGGCACGATGCGGATGGCGATCTTCCGGATGGTCGTCTTCTCGACGATGGAGGTCGGAATGCCTCGCGTCGCGGGGATGTCCACGATGACTCCTGCTCGGTGATGGTGATGGTCGCTGCGGTGCGCCCAGGACAGTGTGCAGCGCCTCGTCGTGATTTGTCAACCGGTTGACCAATTGACCGAACGGTACGCTTCCCCCATGCCCGCGTTCAGCGAGAACGACCCTCTCAACATCCGGCTCGAACTCGAGTCGGTGCCGACCGGATCCCCCGCCTCCGAGGTCGCCCGGCAACTCGTGGCCCTGCTCACCGCTGGCGACCTGGCTCCCGGTTCGCGACTGCCCTCGGAGCGCGTGCTGGCGGAGCGGCTCGGCGTCGGACGGTCGGCCGTGCGGGAGGCCCTCGCCGCGCTCGAGATCCTCGGCATCGTGCAGGTCCGCCCGGGTTCCGGCACCTACCTGCGCGGTGGCACGTCGGACCTGCTGCCGACGACCCTGTCCTGGGGCCTCATGCTCGCGTCGAACCGGACCCGGGAGCTCCTGGAGATCCGGTCATCGCTCGAACGGACCGCGGCGATCCTGGCCGTCCAGCGCGCCAGCGACGAGCAACTCGACGCGCTCGGGGCGACACTCGACCAGCAGGCCGTGGCGCTCGACGACCCGCCGACGTTCATCGAGGCCGACGTCCGCTTCCACATCCTGCTCGCCAGGGCGGGCAACAACGACGTGCTCGCCGACCTGCTGCAGAGCCTCCGCTCGATGCTCAGCGTGTGGGTGGGCCGCCGGGTCACCACCCGCGAGGCCACCGAGGTGGCGTACCGGGAGCACCGGGCGGTCTACGACGCGATGCGCGCCCGGGACGTCACGCGGACGCAGCAGGCGATGGACGCGCACATGGCCACGGCGAGCGCCCGCATCGAGCACGCCGACCCCGTCCCCGCCGAGTAGCGCGGCGCCCGGGGCACGCGGGTGCCGTTGCCAGTCCGGCAACGGGGCTTGCCCCGTGAGGCCGGGGTGTGTCCGACTGGGCGCATGTCGAACGATGCCGAGCCCACCACCGCCGCCGCGTACTGGGAGCAGCGGTACGCCGACGAGCAGCGGATGTGGTCGGGCCGGGTGAACGCCGTCCTCGCCGACGTCACCGCATCCCTCGACCCCGGGTCGGTGCTCGACCTCGGGTGCGGTGAGGGCGGGGACGTGCTCTGGCTCGCCGGGCGGGGGTGGACCGCGACGGGCGTCGACCTCTCCCCCACCGCGGTGGCACGTGGCGGTGCGGCTGCTGCGGCGGCCGACCTCGACGCGCGCTTCGTTGCTGCGGACCTGGCGACGTGGGACACCGACGAACGCTTCGACCTGGTGACGGCGTCGTTCCTGCAGTCGTGGCCGGTCGAGATCCCCCGCGACGCGATCCTGCGCCGGGCGACGGGCTTCGTGGCGCCGGGCGGCCACCTGCTGGTGACGGCGCACGCCGCGGCCCCGGGAGCGCACGAGCACGAGCACGAGCACGAGCAGCACGGGTACCGGTTCCCGACGCCCGAGGACGACCTCGGCGCGCTCGACATCGACGGGTCCTGGGACGTCGTCGCCGCCGAGCTCCGCCCGCGCTCCGTCACGCGGGACGACGGGTCGACGCACGAGCTGCTGGACAGCGTGGTGCTGGTCCGCCGCGGCTGATCCCCGGTCGGCGCGGTAGGTTCGCGAGGTGACGACCGACGCGGGTGGTGACCGGACCAGGACGACTGCCGGGGAGCAGCCGCCGGGTGTCGTGCTCGTCGGTGCCAGGGGCCACGGCCGGCACCACCGCGCGAACATCGACCGTCTCGTCGCTGCCGGGGTCTGCACCCTGACCGCCCTCGTCGACCCCGCGATCGGGACCGACCGGGACGCGGGTGTCCCGGTCGTCGCCGACGTCCTCGCCGCACGCATGGTCGGCCCCGTCGACGTCGTCGTGGTCGCGGCACCGATCGCGGCGCACCTCCCGCTGGCGCTCGCGGCGCTCGAGGCCGGCGCCGACGTGCTCCTGGAGAAGACGCCGGTGACGACGAGAGCCGCGCTCGCCGAGCTGCTCGCCGCCGAGCGGCGCACGGGGCGGGTCGTGCAGGTCGGGTTCCAGAGCCTCGGGTCCGCGGCGCTGCCGGCGTTCCGCGCCGGCGAGGTCGTCGGCCGGGTCCGCTCGGCCGCCGCGGTGGGGACGTGGCGCCGGGACGCGGCGTACTGGGCACGGGCCGCGTGGGCCGGGAAGCGCCGGGTCGGCGGGGTCGACGTGCTCGACGGGGTCGTCGCGAACCCGCTCGCGCACGCGGTCGCCACGGCACTGGCGATCGTCGGGTGCCGGCGTGCCGAGGACGTCGCACGTGTCGAGGTCGAGCTGTACCGGGCGAACGCGATCGACGGCGACGACACCTCGGCCGTGCGGGTCACGACGACCGCAGGACTCGAGGCGACCGCGGCCCTGACGCTCTGCGCCGCCGAGGAGTCCGCGCCGACCGTCCGGGTCCGCGGCGCGAGCGGTTCGGCGACGTTCGCCTACACGCTCGACGAGGTCACACCCGAGCGCGGAGCGGACGACGTGACGCCCGAGCGCGCCGCGACCCCGACCGTCCACCACGACCGCACGGACCTGCTCGAGAACCTCCTCGACCACCGCCGCACCGGCGCCGACCTGCTGGTCCCGCTCGTCTCGACCGGCGCCTTCGTGGAGGTGCTCGAGGCCGTCCGTGCGACCGGACCGGTCCAGATCGACCACCCGCACGTGACGTGGACCGGCGAGGGACCGGAGCGGCACCCGGTGGTCGCCGACGTCGAGGCGGTCGTGGCCCGCGCGGCCGACGGGCTCGCCCTGTTCTCCGAGGTCGGCGCTCCCTGGGCGCACGCGACCCGCGACGAGGTGCTGCACCGCTTCGTCGTCGACGCACCGCACGGCGGTCACACCGAGGTCGCGACGTCCCTCGACGGCGCGGGCACGATCCCGACGTCCGTCCCCCGGCCGTACCTGCACCCGGTCCGGACGCTGGGCAGCGTGCACGTCAGCGCCCACCACCCGGGCGACCACGACTGGCACGCCGGCGTCGGGCCGGCGATCCCGGACCTCGACGGCGTCAACTGCTGGGGCGGGCGGACGTACGTGCACGGCGAGGGCTACGTCTGGCGCGACGACCACGGCACCGTCACCGTCGACCGCGCCACCGCGCTCGGCGACACCCGCACGGTCGAGGTCTCCTGGCGCGGCCCGGACGGCGGTGCGCTCCTGCACGAGGAACGCGTGACCACGGCGCGGGCCGCGGGACCGGACGCGTGGGAGCTCCGGATCGCGTCGTCGTTCCGGACGCCGGCGGACACCCCGGTCCGGCTCGGCGGCCCCGGCAGCAACGGCCGGGTCGGCGCCGGGTACGGCGGGTTCTTCTGGCGGTTCCCGGCGTGCGCCGACGTCGACGTCCGCTCGGCGAGCGCTGCCGGCGAGGACGCGGTGCACGGCGCGGTGGCCCCGTGGGTGTCCTGGTCGGCGGACTTCGACGGGCGTCCGGCGACGATCGTGCTCGAGGCGCTCGGCCACCGCGACCCCTGGTTCGTCCGCGCGGCCGAGTACCCCGCGATCGGGTCGGCGCTGGCGTGGTCGTCGCCGGCCGTCGTCCGCCCCGGCGTCCCGCTGGTGCGCGCGTTCCGCGCGGTGGTCGCGGACGGGCGGGCCGACCCCGTCGAGCTGCTCGGACGGTCTCCCGCGACCACGTGACGGCGTGGGCCCACACCGCCGCCGACGCGTCAGCGGCAGACCAGCCGTGTCGGACGGGAGGCCCGGTACCAGCTGGCACCGGGCCTCCCGTCCGGTGGTCCGTCAGATCAACGCGTCAGGCCGCGCGCAGGGTGGGTGCGTCCTGGGTCGCCATCCAGTCGAGCAGGAGTGCCACGCCACGCGACGGGTCGAAGCGGGGCTCGTAGCCGAGCAGTTCACCCGCGGCGGTGACGTCGGCGAAGGCTGCGCGCACGTCCCCGAGCCGGTACTGGCCGGTGACCTGCGGTGCCGGCGCGCCCGCCTGCTCGGCGATGACGCCCGCGAGTTCGAGCAGCGTCATCGGTGCACCGGAGCCGATGTCGACGGTGGTCGTCCCGGTGCGCTCGCTCCGGGTCGACGCGGCGAGCGCCCGTACGACGTCGTCGACGAACACGAAGTCGCGGGTGATCGAGCCGTCCTCGTAGACGGGGATGGAGCGGTGCTCGCGGGCCAGGCGGCCGAACAGGCTGACGATGCCGGTGTACGGGTTCGTCAGGGACTGGCCGGGACCGTAGACGTTCTGCAGCCGCAGCACCGAGAGGGGTGCGCCGTGCGCGGAGGCCCAGGCGTGCAGGACGTGCTCCTGGGCGAGCTTCGTCGCCGCGTACACGTTCGACGGGCGGGGGTGCGTCGTGGCGGCGGCGTGGGCGAGCGGCGTCGCGAGGGAGCCGTCCGGCGATGCCGGGTCCCACTGCGCGCGCTCGAGCTGGTGGACGTCACGGGCGTCGGCGGCGAAGCGCTCCCCCGAGGCCGTTGCCCAGTCGCCCTCGCCGTAGACCGCGCGGGAGGACGCCAGGACGAAGCGGTCGGGGACGACCCCGGCCCGGTGCAGGCCGTCGAGGAGCTCGCTCGTGCCGACCACGTTGACGCGGGTGTGGCGGCTGGCCTCGGTGAGGGACTGCCCCGTGCCGGTCTCGGCGGCGAGGTGCACGACGACGTCCGGGTGCACGGACCGCAGCACGGCGTCCCACATCGTCGGGACGGTGACGTCGAACGGGACGGCCGTGATGCCGGCCGGCAGGGCGGGCCAGCCTGAGGCGTGCACCTGCGGGTGCAGGGAGTCGAGCAGGACGACGTCGTCGCCGGCGGCGGCGAGGTCGGCGGCGAGACGGGAGCCGATGAAGCCGGCGCCTCCCGTGATCAGGACGGTTCGGGTCATGATGCCTCCTCGGCATGCTGCAGGACGTGCTCGTCCAGGGCGACGAACACGGCGGGGTCCGGGCCGAACTTGCGCGCGAACGGCAGCCCGGCGGCCGTCAGCATCGGGACGTCGTCCAGGGTGAAGACGTCCGGGCGGCCGGAGGTGGTGTCCGACCAGCGGATCGTGTGCAGGCTGGCCCGCTCCAGGTGGAGGGTGGGGTCGTTGCCGATGATCGTGGCGGTGGCGGACTCGACCGGGATCATCGTGCGCTCGAAGTACCGCACGAGTGCGGGGTCGTCGGTGGTGCGGTCGACGACGGCCTGCATCGCCCGGCGGTCGATCGCGAACCAGCAGCTGTCGAACCAGCAGGGCGCCTCGGCGGTGAACGGGCTGCGCAGGGCGAGGAACCCGATCCGGGCCGGGGCGCCGACACCCGGGGACGGGGCGTAGAGCCGGACGGGCATCCGGTGCTCGCGGAGCCGGTGGATGGCGACGCCGCGCACCCAGCGGAACACCCGGGCGAGCGGCTCGGGGAGCCGACGCTCGAAGCCGATGTCCGGGAACGCGCGGTACTGGAACCGGTAGCGCTGTTCCGCTTCGGCGCGGATCGCCGGGTCGGGGACCTCGGCGACCGGCCAGGCCTCGATGACCGCGTTGTCGCCGGCGGCGCTCGCGGCGGCCAGTCGGTCGTGCAGGACGGCGAACGGCGCGGTCGGGTAGTCCTGTTCGGAGAGGAGCATCACCCAGTCGACGTCGAGGTTCGTGAGCACCCAGTCGAACAGACGCCAGCGGGCGCGCTCCAGGGTGATGTCGCCCCAGCCGATGGTCTCCGGGCTCAGGAACACGTGGACGCCGAGCGCTTCGAGCGGTTCCCGGTCCAGCGGGTGGTGGGTCTCGTCGTGCTGGACGACGACCTCGGCGTGCGGGTCGCCGCGCCGGAGCGTCCGGACGAGCCGGAGCAGCTGGCCACCGTCACCGTAGGAGGTGAGCAGGTAGGCGAGCCGCGGTGGCGCGCCGGGGGGCTGCTGGTCGGGCTCGGGGTGGGGCTCGGACATCGCCTGCTCCTCGCGGGACGGTGTTGCCGTGGACCGCGGGGAAGGGCGCCGCGGTGACCACAGTGTTATACCCACGGGTACCGGTGGTCGATGACGGATCTCCGATCGTGCGGGAAACCGCAGGGGCGGGCGGGGCTGGCGGCCGTGCCGATCGCGCGCGCGGTCGGTCGCGGCTGGCGCGCGTTCCAGGCGGACGCCCGGCGCACCGTGCACCGCTTCGACACCGACGGCACCACCGACATCGATCCCGACTCCACGCGCCGTACGGTCTGGGGCAACCGCCGCTGAGCCGGTCCGCGACAGCGCACGATCACCACACGAGGTCGCCGGGGTCTCCCTCCGTGCCGAACGTGAACGCGTGCGACGACCACCCGCCCGAGCGTTGCGCTTCGTGACGATGCATGACACGTGTTGCCCAAATGTGACGAAGTAGCTCGCGTGACCCGGCATCCGGAGCCAGGCTGACGGACGCGGCGCATCCGTGCCGCCGTCAGCCCAGACGCCGCAGCCCGGAAGGCACGCACCCGATGTCCCGCGAACTGATCTACAACGCGTTCCTGCACCTCACGCCGAACCACCACAGCCACGGCTACTGGCGGACCGAAGAGGGACAGGTGCAGCGCGGCTACTCGAAGCTGCAGCCCTACGTCGACGTGGTGAAGACCCTTGAGCGCGGGCGCATCGACAACCTCTTCATCGCCGACGTCGTGGGCGTGTACGACCTGGAGTTCGGCGAGGGCGACGCCACCATCCGCGCGGGCTCGCAGTTCCCCGAGCCGGACCCGGTGTCGATCGTGTCGGCGCTCGGCCTCGTGACCGAGCACCTCGGCATCGCGGTGACGAGCAACATCATCCAGAACCACCCGTTCTCGTTCGCCCGCCAGCTCTCGTCGCTCGACCACTTCACCGACGGCCGCGTGGGCTGGAACATCGTGACGTCGTACCTGAAGAACGGGTTCCGGAACTTCGGCTACGAGGACATCGTCGGCCACGACGCACGGTACGAGTGGGCACAGGAGTACATCGACGTCGCCTACAAGCTCTGGGAGCACTCGTGGGAGGACGGCGCCGTCCTGCACGACGCCTCGACGAACCGGTTCTTCGACCCCGAGAAGATCCACACGATCGACCACGTCGGCGATCGGTACCGGGTGCAGGGCCCGCACATCGTGGAGCCGTCGCCGCAGCGGACGCCGGTGCTCTTCCAGGCCGGGAACTCGCCGGCCGGTCGCGAATTCGCGGTGCGCAACGCGGAGGTGACGTTCCTGCCGTCGGCGACGCCCGAGGCCGCTCGACGTGACATCGAGGTGCTCGACGCCCTGGCGCGGGAGCACGGCCGAGACCCGCGATCGTTGAAGAAGATCGTGACGCTGTCGACCGTGATCGGCGCGACGGAGGAGGAAGCGAAGCGCAAGCAGGCGCATCTGCACGAGCACATCGACTACGCAGCGCTCCGTGCGTTCCTCAGCGGGGGCAGCGGCATCGACCTGTCGAGCATCGACCCGTCGACGACGCTCCGCGAGCTGCAGGAGCGGTCCGAGTTCGGCGAACACGTGCGGTCCTCGTTCCGCGCCGCGGTCGACGGTCACGGCGAGGACGTCACGTTCGCCGACTACCTCCGAGACAACGCCTTCCTGCCCGGCCGGTTCGCCGGCACGCCCGACCAGATCGCCGACGAGGTCGAGCGCTGGGCCGACGCCGGCGTCGACGGGTTCAACGTCGTCCCGGTCACCACGCTCGGCTGGTGGGACGAGTGGGTCGACCAGGTCGTCCCCGTGCTGCAGTCCCGCGGTCTCGCCCAGCGAGAGTACGCGCCGGGCACACTCCGCCAGAAGCTCTTCCGGAACGGCGACGCCCTGGACCCGACGCACCACGCGCACACCGTGCGCATCGGCGAGCCCGCCACCACCCGCTGATCCGAACCGTCCCGCGCACGCATCCGGCGCGCGGTGCCGCGCCGAGCCTCCAGACCGCCCGGACCCGACCACCCGCATCTCGAAGGAACCCCGTGAACAACCCCAGGACCAGACTCGGCATCGTCGGCGCGATCACGGCCGCGGCAGCGGTCGTGCTCTCCGGCTGCGCCGGCGGCAGCGGAGCCGCCGACGGCACCGGCAAGCCGATCCACGACTCGACCATCACCTACGTCCACGCCCAGGAGCCGCCGTGCATCTGGGGATCGTGGGTGCAGGAGGCGTACTTGTCCCGCCAGGTCTTCGACTCGCTCGTCGCCTGGGGCGACAGCGGCAAGGCGGTGCCGTGGCTCGCGACCAAGTGGTCCGAGTCCGACGACCGCAAGGACATCACCTTCACCCTGAAGGACGGGGTCACGTTCACGGACGGCACGGCGTTCGACGCGGACGCGGTCGTCACGAACGTGGCCTACTGGGTGAAGAACCTCGGGTGGAACTCGTTCTCGTACCTGACCGGCGCGACCGCGAACGACGACGGCACGGTGACGCTGCACCTGTCCAAGGCGAACCCCGAGATCTACCGCGAGCTCGCGAACGGGCACTACGGCATCCAGTCCCCGAAGGCGCTGGCGGAGAACTCCGAGGCGCAGAACTGCCAGTACCCGGTGGGGACGGGGGCGTGGAAGGTCAAGAAGTGGACGAAGGGGCAGGACATCCTCTTCGAGCGCAACGACGACTACGCATCGGCTCCCGCCGACGCGAAGCACACGGGTCCCGCGTACGAGAAGTACCTCGACTGGAAGTTCGCCACCGACGCGACGTCGCGCTGGAGCGCCCTGACCACCGGCCAGGCGCAGGCGATCTACGATCCGCCGTCGACGCAGTGGGCGACCGCGAAGCAGGACTACACCGTCTCGACGTTCGTCACCGGCGGCCGGCAGCAGGCGTTCTCCTTCAACGTCCAGCAGGGACCGTTCACGGATGAGAAGGTGCGCAAGGCCTTCGTCTACGCCGTGGACCGCAAGCAGATCGTGAAGAGCGTGTTCAAGGGTTCGGTGCCGTTCGAGGGCAACGGCTCGCTCAGCCCGAACAACCCGTACTACCTCGACCTCAACGACACCTACGGCTACGACGTCGACAAGGCGAACGCGCTGCTCGACGCTGCCGGGTGGAAGAAGAACGCCGACGGCATCCGCGAGAAGGACGGCAAGGAGCTCGAGGTCAAGCTCCCCTACGGCGCCGGCCCGATCGTCAGCCAGGACGGCGCCACCGCGCTGCAGGCCGTCCAGCAGCAGGTGAAGAAGGTCGGTTTCAAGCTCGACCTGATCCCACTCACCCAGACACAGCTGTTCTCCGGACAGTCGCAGGCCGCCGACGAAGAGGACATCTCCTTCGGGTACTGGGTCTGGCCGGCACCGAACATCCTCGACATCGTCTACAACGCCGGTACCGAGGACGCCCCGAACGGCAACAACACCACGCACTTCGACGACCCGGCCATCCAGGCGAAGATCGACGCAGCGCAGGTGGAACCGGACGAGGCGAAGCGGAAGACCGATTACCAGGAGCTGCAGCGGTACTTCAACGACCACGCGATCGCGGTCGGGTTCTACGACTTCACGAACACGGTCGTCGCGTCGAAGGACCTCAAGGGGTTCCGTCAGGACCAGGGCAGCAACGGCCTGCCGATCTTCACCGACGCCTACCTCGTGGGGAGCAAGTAGGTGTCCGCCGCCACTGTCCGGACGGGAGGCTCGGCGCTGCTCCGCCCCGCGGGCTCCGGTGGACGTGCGGTCGCCGTGGTACGCGGCGTCCTCCGCCGTCTCGGCTCGGCTGTCTTCGTCCTCTGGGGCACGGTCACCGTCACCTTCATCGTGCTGTCCGTGCTGCCGGGCAGTCGTGCCACGATCGTGCTCAACGTCCAGTCCGGGCAGACGACGGTGCGGACCGCTGCGGAGATCGCACGGGTGAACCACGAGTACGGCTGGGACCGGCCGCTCGTGGTGCAGTACCTGTCGTACCTCGGCGGACTGTTCCGCGGTGACCTCGGGACGTCCTGGGAGCTGAAGCGGTCGGTGTCGTCGGTGATCGGCGAGCAGTTCGGGCCGACCGTCACACTCGCGGTCGTGTCGCTGCTGCTGGCATGGGTGCTGTCCGTGCCGTGGACACTCTGGACCGCGGGCCGAGGTGGGCGGCTGCGGAGCGTCGGTTCAGCGGTGGAGACCATCGTCGCGGGACTGCCGCAGTACTGGGTCGGCATCATCCTGCTGCTCGTGTTCTCGGTCGCTCTCGGCTGGTTCCCCGTCCTGGGCGGTGCCACGTTCACCGGCACGGTCCTGCCCGCCTTCACCCTCGCGATCCCGCTCGCCGGGTTCCTCGGGCAGGCCACCAGGACCGAGTTCGACCGGGCCGTCCGGCAGCCGTTCGTCCTGTCGGCGAGGACCCGCGGGATGACCGCGTCGGCCGTGCGGCGGCGCCACGTGCTGCGGCACGCGCTCATCCCGGGCATCACCCTCTCCGGGTGGGCGATCGGGAGTTCGCTGTCCGGTGCGGTGCTCGTCGAGTCGGTGTTCTCGCGGCCCGGCCTCGGCAACGTGCTCGTCACGGCGGTGTCCGACAAGGACCTCGCCCTGGTGATGGGGATCGTGATCCTGATCAGCCTGGTCTACGTCGTGGTCAACCTGGTCATCGACGTCGTCTACGTCATCGTCGACCCCCGTCTCGGAGGTGCACGATGACCGGGACCGTCGTGGGTGTGCGGCCCGCACCGCTGCGCAGCAGGAGGCGGCTCGGCGTCCCCGTCTCGGTCGTCGTCGCGGGCGTCGTCGCGCTGTTCTTCGTCTTCGCGGCGCTCGTCCCGCAGCTGCTCGCGACGCGCTCGCCGCTCGAGATCGACCTGTACGACACGCTCAGCGCGCCGTCGGTGGCCCACTGGCTCGGGACCGACGACGCCGGCCGCGACCTGTACAGCCGGATCGTGTGGGGCACCAGGACGTCGTTGCTCATCGGTGTCGGCGCGATGGCGGTCTCGCTCGTCATCGGGCTCGCGCTGGGCTTCGCCTCGGCACTGACCCCGCGGTGGATCGCCGGGCCCGTCGACCGGTTCCTCGAGATCCTCCTCGCGTTCCCGGTGCTGTTGCTCTCGCTGCTGTTCGTCGCGTTGCTCGGCCCCTCCGCACCGAGTCTGGTGATCGCCGTCGGCATCGGCTCATCACCCGGGTACGCGCGGCTCATCCGCGCGCAGGCGCTCGGCGTCCGGGACTCCGGCTACGTCGAGGCCGCACGGGCCCTCGGGCACACCCGCAGGACGGTCTTCGTGCAGCACGTGTTCCCGAACGCGTTCCGGCCGCTCGTCGCCCTCGTCGCGCTCGGCATCGGCCAGTCCGTCGTGTGGGCCTCGGGGCTGTCGTTCCTCGGCCTCGGCGTCGCACCGCCGTCGTCGGAGTGGGGCGTGTTGCTGAACGCCGGCAAGTCACTCATCACCACTGCCTGGTGGCTCGAGGTCATGCCCGGCATCGCCATCGTGCTCGTCGCGCTGTCGTTCACGCAGCTCGGCCGGTACTTCCAGGACCGTTCGGAAGGAGTCACCCGATGACCGCGCTCGAGGTACCGGCGGCCGACCCGCTCGACGACGTCGTGATCGACGTCGACGGACTCGACGTCTCGTTCGACACCCCGGACGGTGGTCGGCAGCACATCGTCAAGGACGTCGGCTTCACCCTCCGCCGCGGACGCTGCGTCGCCCTCGTCGGCGAGTCCGGTTCCGGCAAGTCCGTGACGGCACGCTCGATCGTCGGCTTGACGGGCGAGGGGGCGTCCGTCACCGCGCGCACCCTCGCGTTGGAAGGGGACACACTGCTCGGCCGTCCGGAGTCCTGGTGGCGCCGCATCCGCGGCAGCCGCGTGGGCTTCGTGCTGCAGGACGCGCTCGTCTCGCTCGACCCGCTCCGGCCCGTCGGGAAGGAGATCGAGGAGGCGTACCAGCTGCACGGGATCGGCGACCGTGCGTCCCGCCGGGCCGCGGCGATCGAGGTCCTCGGCCGGATCGGCGTGCCGGAGCCCGAGGTCCGTGCGCGGCAGCGGCCGGGTGAGCTCTCCGGCGGACTCCGGCAGCGAGCGCTCATCGCGTCGGCCATCGCGCTCGACCCGCAGGTCGTGATCGCCGACGAACCGACCACCGCGCTCGACGTCACCGTCCAGTCGCAGATCCTCGACGTGCTCGAACGCATGATCGCCGAGGGCCGCAGCGTGATCCTGATCAGCCACGACCTCGCCGTGGTGGCCCGCCTCGCGGACGAGATCCTCGTCATGCAGGACGGCCGCATCGTCGAGTCCGGCACCACCGAGCAGATCCTGGACGACCCGCGACACCCCTACACGCGGCAGCTCATCGACGCCGTGCCGAGCGAGCACACCAAGGGCACCAGACTCGCACCAGAGGACCCGTCGCGCCGGAGTGCCGCCGAGCTCTTCCCGCGCCGCGCTGCCGTGTCGCCGGACGAGCCCGGCCAGCACCTCCTCGAGGTGCGGGACGTCGTGAAGGCGTACCGCGGTCCTGACCGGGTCTCCCGCCGCGCGGTCGACGGCGTCTCCTTCCACCTCGACCGTGGCGAGACCCTCGGCATCGTCGGCGAGTCCGGCTCCGGCAAGAGCACCGTCGCCCGCATCGCGCTGTCGCTCGTGCGTCCGGACGACGGCGACGTCCTGTTCCGCGGTGCACCCTGGTCGGCGGCGTCCCACGCGACGCAGCGGGCGATCCGACGGCGGATCTCGGTCGTCTACCAGGACCCGCTGAGCTCGTTCGATCCCCGCTGGCGCGTCGGACGGATCCTCGACGACGCGATCCGGCTCGGCCACCCCGACCGAGCCGGACGGCTCCGGGAGCGGACGGTCGAGCTGCTCGAGATGGTCGGCCTGACCGCGGCGCACGTCTCCGCCTGGCCGCTGACGCTGTCCGGCGGCCAGCGGCAGCGCGTCGCGATCGCCAGAGCCCTCGCCACGAACCCCGAGATCGTCGTCCTGGACGAGGCGGTCTCCGCGCTCGACGTGTCCATCCAGGCGCAGATCCTCGACCTGCTGCAGGACCTGCAGACGCAGCTCGACGTCAGCTACCTGTTCATCTCACACGACCTGGGGGTGATCCACCACATGAGCGACCGCGTCGTCGTCATGCAGCACGGACGTGCCGTCGAGCAGGGCACCGCCGCCGAGGTGTTCACCGACCCGCAGGACCCGTACACGCAGCGACTGCTCGACTCGCTGCCCCGACTGCAGTACGCCCGGCTGCACCAGGCCTCCCGCCGCCCCTGATCCCGACCACCACCCGGAGACACCGATGCCCGACACCCTCATCCCCGCCGAGACGGCGCCCACGACACTCCACGACGTCGCAGCAGCCGTCCGTGCCGTCGCTGCCCGCGCGGCCGAGGACGCCGTTCGCCGAGAAATCGACGGCACGTCGCCCGCCGAGACCGTTCGGGCACTCGCCGACGCCGGTCTCGGAGCGGTGCGCGTGCCCCTGTCGCACGGCGGCGTCGGCGGCACGGTCGGCGATCTGGCGGAGCTCCTCGTCGAGGTCGCTGCAGCCGACTCGAACCTGGCCCAGATCGTGCGCGGCCACCTGGGCTTCGTCGAGTTCCTCCTCGCACGCCCCGCCGACGCGGTCCGCGACGAACTGCTCCGCGCGGCCGGACGCGGTGAGCTCTTCGGACCGGCCGCGTCCGTCCACGCGGGTGGTGTCGGCGACGCGGGGCCGGCGTCGACGATCATCGACACGTCCACGTGGCTCGACCGTGCCGACGGCGTGCGACTGACCGGGGAGAAGTACTACACGACCGGCAGCCTGTACTCGGAGTGGCTCAACGTGCTCGTCGTCGAGGACGGCACGGTCTTCGAGGTCGTGGTCCGCAGGGACGACCCCGGGGTGACGATCGTCGACGACTGGGACGGCTTCGGCCAGCGTGCCACCGCGAGCGGGACGACACGGTTCGACCGCGTCCAGGTGCGCGACGGACACGTGCTGCCGTACGACGTCCCGCGCCTCTCGGAGTACCTCGGCGCGTTCTACCAGTTCGTGCACTCCGCGACCCAGGCCGGGATCCTCCGCAGGGCATCCGCGGACCTCGCCGAGGTCGTCCGACGCCGGCGTCGGACCTACCCGCTCGCATCCGATCCGGACCCGAAGCACGACCCGCAGGTCCTCGAGGCCGTCGGCGAGGTCGCGAGTGCGGCGTTCGGCGCACTCGCCGCCGTCGAGGCCGTCGCCCGGACGATCGACCGGCTCGAGGGACTCGAGGACGCCGACGGTCTCGACCAGGTGGTCGTCGCATCGGCGGCTGCGCAAGTCCGGAACACCGCACTCGCCGGAGAGGCGCTCTGGCGGTTCTTCGACGCCGCCAGCGCATCCGCGGTCGCGACCGGGAGCGCCCTCGACCGCCACTGGCGGAACGCGCGGACGATCTCCTCGCACAACCCCGTCGTCTACAAGGCGCGCCTGGTCGGCGACCACGCGATGAACGGGACGCTGCCCACCGCCACGATCTGAACCCCGACCGGCGTCGTACCGGTGCGTGGGGTTCGTCGTCCGAGGGCGGCGCGCACGACTCGTGACGCTGGCCCTGCTCGACCTCGTGCTCGTGCTCGTGCTCGTGCTCGTGGGTTTGGCCGCCGTGCTCGCGGTACTGTTCGGCCGATCGTGACGGCGTCTGGGGCGAGTCAGTAGCGTCACCGCCATGGAACTCCTCTTCGTCCACGGTGCCCTGGTCCGCGACGGCGCGTGGTGGTGGCAGCCGAGCGCCGACCTGCTCCTCGAACGCACCGGCATCCGCAGCCGCGCGGTGGCCCTGCCGTCCTGTGGCGAGGACTCCTCCGGCGTCCCCGAGGGCGGACTCGTCGAGGACGCGGAAGCCCTCCGACGGGCGCTCGACGAGGTCGACGAGGACGGTGCCGTCGTCGTCGGGCACTCCTACGGCGGCACCGTGATCGCCGAGGCCGGCCACCACCCCGCCGTGCGACACCTGCTGTACGTGTCGTCGTACCTGCCCGACGTCGGACAGGCCCAGGCGGCGATCATGAGCGGCGAGCCGGACCCGGTGTCGATCGGCGACGCGGGCGACGGGACCCTCGCCGTCGAGGGGTACGACCGGTCGTCGTTCGGGGCGCGGTTCCTGCAGGACGCCGACGACGCGACCCAGCGGTCCGCGTGGGAGCGGGTCACCGCGCAGTCGGCCGCCGCCTTCGTGACGCCGACCACGGCCGCGGGCTGGCAGGACGTCGACTCGACCTACCTGGTGTGCACCGACGACCGGAGCACCACGACCACGCTGCAGCGCGAGCACGCGGCACGAGCGACCCGTGCCGTCGAGGTGCCGACCGGTCACCACCCGTTCATCACCCGGCCGGACCTGGTCGTGGACCGGATCGAGGCGCTCCTCGGCGAAGGTGCCGTTCCGCCCACCCCGTGAGCGGTGGACGGCGGCGTCGTTGATCGCGCTAGCGTCGGGACCATGTCGTCTCGTCCCCACGACCTCCCCGAGTGGGTCCGCGACGCCGCCGGCGGGGTCCTGCTCTTCGTCCTGTCGTTCCTCCCCCTCGGCGTCGCCGGGGTGGAACTCGGCGAACTGCACCACGACGTCGCCCCGTGGGTCCCCCCGGTCCTGGTCGCCGGGCAGTCCCTGTCCCTCGCCGCCCGCCGGGTCGCCCCCGGGATCGTCCTCGCCGTGGTCGGGGTGTCGTTCGCCGCGGCGCAGCTCGCCGGCGTCGGCACCGGCGTCGCCGGGCTCGGGCTGTTCGTCGCGATCTACTCGTTCGCCGCGCACCAGCACCGGCACCGGCGGTCGATCGCCGCCGCCGCGGCCGTCGGGTACGTCCTCCTCGCCCTGGCCCTGCACGCCGAGGGGTCGCCCGAACGCCTCATCGACTGGGCGACGTTCTTCCTGGTGCTCACCACCCCGTGGCTCGTCGGGCTCCTGGTCCGCCGACGCGTCGCCGAACAGGCGGCACGTGAGACGAAGGCGGCGGAGGACGCCGTCCGCGAGTCCCGCAACCTGCTGGCGCGCGACCTCCACGACATCGTCACCCACCACGTCACCGCGATGGTCGTGCAGGCCGACTCCGCCGCGTACCTCCAGGACTCCGACGTCGCCGAGCGCACCCGCACCCTCGAGACGATCGGGACCACCGGCCGCCGCGCCCTCCAGGAGCTCCGGTCGCTGCTCGGCGCCCTCGAACAGACACCGCACGCCCCGGGCGGGCCGGTACCCCGGGAAGCCGTCGCGCACACCGTCGCGGAGCTCGTCGCCGAGGCCCGGCAGCGCGGCTACCCCGTCGTCCTCACCGAGCCGGCCGACCGCCCCGACGTGTCCGACGAGGTCGCCGTCACCCTCTACCGCATCGCCCAGGAAGCCCTGACCAACGCCATGAAGCACGCCCCCGGCGCCCGCGTCGAGATGACCGTGACCGACCCCGACGGGCGCGTCGAGCTGCGCGTGGTCAACGCGGTGCAGGGCCGGGCACCCGGCGTCCCCGGCCGCGGCCTCCGCGGCATGGCGGACCGCGCCGCACTCCTCGGCGGACGGCTCGACACCGGCGCCGCCGACGGCCGGTTCGAGGTCGTCGCGTCCTTCGCCGTCGATGCCCGGGCCACTCCGGAGCCCCGCCGATGAGCACCGAGGGCCGCCTCCGCATCGCGCTCGTCGACGACCAGACCATGGTGCGCGACGGCTTCGCCCGGGTGGTCCGCGCCCAACCCGACATGGAACTCGTCGGGCTCGGTTCGAACGGCCGCGACGCCGTCGACCTCGCCCGCGACGAGACCCCCGACGTCATGGTCGTCGACATCCGCATGCCCGTGCTCGACGGGATCTCGGCCACCCGCGAGATCCTGAGCGCTCCGCGTGCGGACGGCGCCGAGCCACCCAGGATCCTGGTCGTGACGACGTTCAACCTGGACGAGTACGTCTTCGACGCGCTCCGCGCCGGGGCGAGCGGCTTCCTGCTGAAGGACGCATCGCCCCCGCAGCTCCTCGACGCCATCCGCACGATCTCCCGCGGCGAAGCACTCGTCGACCCCGCCGTGACGCGCACCCTGATCGGCAGCTTCGCTGGCCGGATCCGTCCGCCGGCCGCCCCGGCCGACGAGTCCGCCCAGCTCACGCCCCGCGAACTCGAGGTGCTGCGCCTCCTCGCCAGGGGCATGTCGAACGTCGAGATCGCCGAGGCCGTTTTCGTCACCCGCGAGACGGCGAAGACCTACGTCTCGCGGATCCTGCTGAAACTCGGGGTCCGCGACCGCGTCCAGGCCGTCGTCTACGCGTACCGCACCGGCATCGCGGACGACTGACGGCGAGCTCCGGCGGGACTGTCCACCTTTGGGGGACCCGGCGGATCCCGCCGTTTCCTAGCGTCGTCATGGCAGCGGATGCTGCTCCACGACGAAGGAGACAGACCATGGCGACGACCACCGCCCCGAAGCGCCCCACCCGGCGAGGACACGCCGACCAGCGGCCCGCCAAGCCGAGCGTGATGCGCCGGATCCTGACGTTCCCGGTCACCTGGATGATCATCGGCACCGTGTTCGTGTTCCTCACGAACGCGATCCTGGTCGGCGTCGGCTCGGAGATGGACACCACCGGCGTGATCGTCACCGCCCTGATCGGCGCCGCGGCCGGGCTGCTGTTCTACACGCTCACGATGTGGCTCGTCGCCCGCCGACGCACCCCCGAGCTGACGCTCCGGGGCATCGGCCGCGAGACCGTCCTGGGACTCGCGATCGGCGTCCTCTTCATCGCCGTGTCGTACCTGATCGTCGTCGCCACCGGCGCGTACAGCGTCGTCTGGGCACCCCACGACGTCACCACGACGGTCGCACTGGCCCTCGCCGTGAACGCCGGAGCCGCCATCGTCGAGGAACTCACGTTCCGCGGCCTGCTCTTCCAGGGCATCGAGCAGCTCGGCGGTCCCCGCGTCGGGCGGTGGATCGCCCTCGGCGTCACGGCGGCGTTCTTCGGCGGCGCCCACCTGCTCAACCCCGGAGCCACCCTCTGGTCCTCGCTCGCCATCGCGATCGAGGCCGGCGTCCTGCTCGGAGCCGCCTTCACCTGGCGCCGGAACATGTGGTTCGTCATCGGGATCCACTTCGCGTGGAACGTCGTCGAGGGCCTCCTCGGCATCCCCGTCTCCGGCCACCGCGACCCCGGCCTGTTCGTCACCACCGTGCACGGCGACGGCCTGCTCTCCGGCGGCGCGTTCGGTCTCGAGGCCTCCTTCGTGCCGGTGCTGGTCAGCCTCGCCGTCGCGGTCCCGATGCTCGTCGCGGCCCGCCGTCGGCGCGTCGCGCCGACGGTGTCCGCAGCCCGCGACGTCCGTCTGGACGCAACCGCCCGGTGATCGGTCACCATCCGACGGACGGGAGGCCCGGTGCCAGCTGGCACCGAGCCTCCCGTCCGCATCGGGTCGCGTCCTCACTGGGTCCCGTAGGCCACCGACAGGTGCAGCGCCTGCGCAGCTGCGCGGTGCTCCTCGGCCAGGTCGCCGGTGTCGATCTGGACCCAGTGGATCGCCCCGGAGAACCCGTTGCCCGTCGGGGCGTAGTCCTCGCTCACCGGCGACCCCGCGTCGAGCCCGACGTCGCAGGTCTCGTCGGCCGAGAAGCGGGCCGGTTCGGTGCGGTCCACGCGTCCGGAACCGATCGGCTCGCGATCGACGAACAGCGTCACCGTCCCGCCCTTGGCGAGACCTCCGCCGTCGTAGTCGAACTCGAACCGGAGCTCGTGATCGCCGGCGGCCAGCGGCACCGTCCCCCGGACCGTGGACCGCTCGAGCCCGAAGAAGTTGTAGCAGTACGCCAGGACACCGTCGACGCAGTACAGGCTCCACCCGCCGGCTCGGCCGCCCTGGGCGATGACGACGCCGTCCGCGCCGGACGCCGGGACCGAGACCGAGGCCGTGACGGCGTGCGAACGGTTCTTGATGCTGATCACCGACTCCTCGGTCAGCCGGACCATGCCGGGGAACAGCCGCTGCGAGTCGCCGTGCACGAGCTGCGGGCGTCCGGCGAGGTCGGGGTTGCCGCGCTCGGCGAACCGATCGTCGAGGGGCAGCACGGAGTACTTGACCGCCTCGATCAGCCAGAGCCGTTGCAGGTCGCGGAGCCGGTCCGGCTCGTCCGCGGCCCGGTCGTGCGCCTGCGTCCAGTCGTCCGCCGCGTAGAGCTCCCAGACGTCGTCGTCGAACGCGGGCAGGGCCACCGCGCCGGTCTCCCACGGCGTCCGGTGCTTCGTCACCGCCGTCCACCCGTCGTGGTAGATCCCCCGGTTCCCCACCATCTCGAAGTACTGCGTGGTGTGCCGTTCGGCGGCGTCGGCATCGGTGAACGTGTACGCGAGGCTGACCCCCTCGTACGGCTTCTGCTGCACGCCGTGCACGATGGTCGGCTCCGGGATGCCCGCGATCTCGAGCAGCGTCGGGGCGACGTCGATGACGTGGTGGAACTGATGGCGCGTCCCGCCGCCCGAGCGGATGACCGCCGGCCAGTGCACGATCGTCCCGTTCCTGGTGCCGCCCCAGTGCGACGCGACCTGCTTGGTCCACTGGTAGGGCGTGTTCATCGCGTGCGCCCACGCCACCGCGTAGTGGTTGTACGCCGACGGCGTGCCGATCTCGTCGATCCGTTCGGCCAGGTACTCGGGCGTCTCCAGCGAACCGAACCCGTTGAGCGTCGTCATCTCGTTGAGCGTCCCCTGCAGCGTGCCCTCCGCGGACGCGCCGTTGTCCCCGATGACGACCATCACGAGGGTCTCGTCGAGGATCCCCCGTTCCTCGAGCCCGTCGATCAACCGGCCGATGTGGTGGTCGGTCTGCTCCATGTAGCCCGCGTAGACCTCCATCTGCCGTGCGAGCACCGGCTTCATCGCGTCGTCCGTGTCCTCCCAGGAGTCGAGGCCGGGCGTCCGCGGTGTGAGGTCGGCGTCGGCGGGGACCACGCCGAGCTCCCGCTGCCGTGCGAACGTCTCCTCGCGGAGCGCGTCCCAGCCGGCGTCGAACCGGCCGCGGTACCGGTCCGCCCACTCGGCCGGCACGTGGTGCGGCGCGTGCGTGGCACCGGGGGCGTAGTAGAGGAAGAACGGCTTGTCGGGCGTGAGCGACTTCTGCCGGTTGACGTAGGCGATCGCGTGGTCGGCCAGGTCCTCGTTGAACGTGTAGCCCTCCTCCGGCGTGCGGTCCGGCTCGACCGGGTTCACGTTCTCGTAGATCGCCGGGTAGTACTGGCTCGTCTCGCCGCCGATGAATCCGTAGAAGTACTCGAACCCGCCGCCCGGGTGCGGCCAGTGGTCGAACGGTCCCATCGGGCTCGTCTCCCACACCGGCACCTCGTGGCACTTGCCGAACTGCGCCGTCGAGTAGCCGTTCAGCCGGAGCGTCTCCGCGACGGGCGCGCAGGTGTTCGGGCGCACCGACGTCTGCCCGGGAGCGCTCGTCGCCCCCTCGGTGATCCCGCCCATGTTGACGGTGTGGTGGTTGCGTCCGGACAGCAGGGCAGCACGCGTCGGCGAGCACAGCGCGGTGGTGTGGAACCGCGTGTAGCGCAGTCCGTTCCCGGCGAGCCGTTCCAGGTTCGGCGTCCGGCACGGGCCGCCGAAGACGCTCGACGAGCCGAACCCGGCGTCGTCGATGAGGATCACGACGATGTTCGGCGCTCCCTCCGGCGGACGCAGCGGTGCGATCGCCGGGTAGGTCGCCTCCGGGTCCTTCGCGTCGTACGTCGTGAAGCGCGGTCGCTCCACGTCCGGGATCGGTAGCACGTTCCGGAACACCTCGTCGCCCACTGCAGCCATGACCTGCGCCTCTCGTCGTCGTCGTCCGGCAACCGTCGCCGACCCGCCGGCCGAGGGCATCACCCGTTTCGGAGGGGATACGGTCGGACGGGGCGGGCCCGTCGGCGCCGGACCGGCTCGACGACGGACGGGAGGCCCGGTGCCAGCTGGCACCGGGCCGTCCGTCTGGTGGTCGCGTCGCGACGGCGCTCAGCGTTCCGGAGCCGCGGGAGCGATCACCACGCCGGCTGCGTCGCGAAGAAGCGTTCCCAGAACGCCGCCCGCTCCGGTGTGGCGACCGGTCGCATCGCGAAGGTGGTCCCGAGGTCCATCACCGTCGGTGCCGTGGCCGCGTACGCGGGCCAGACCGGCAAGCCGGGTCCGTTCGGGTCCCCGGTGGCGATGTAGTTCACCCAGTACGCGGACATCGTGGCGGCGACGGCTCGGTCCTCGTCGTCCCAGTCCAGGTCGACGACGTCGAGGTTGTCGAAGACGAAGTCGATCTCGGATCCGTGTCCGGCGCGACGCGGCCCGCGGGACGGAGACGGCGGCCTGTGCGTCCAGAAGTACGTGCGGACCGGGCGATCGCACGCCGCGCTCCAGGTCGTCCCCCACAGGAACGTCGAGACGGTCGCGTTGTCGTGAATCGCGTCGTTGCTCGCGCGGGCTGCCTCGTCATCGTCCCGAGCGGGGTAGAGGGTCAGGAACTCGTCGGCGAGGGAACCGAACTTCTGGCGAGCGCCCCTGGTGAACGACTGGAGGGTGACGTGGGTCGGGGGGCGTCCGGGGCGCCACGGCTGTTCGCCCTTCGCCCGGATCGCGGCGAACGCCCCCTCGGGGACGGCGCCGCTCTCGTCGAGGTCGTTCCCGGCGATGTAGTCGACACGGTTCTGGGTACCGTGCGCGTAGGTCTCGGCGTAGCCGCGTGGCAGGACCCAGCCGTCGACCACGGGCCGGAAGAGCGGCGGGCGCGCGTCACTGCCGGTCTCGACGCCCATGTCGCCGAGACGATCCCGGTCGACGAGGTCGGTCCACGGCAGCGCACGCATCGCGTCGAGGTCCGTCGCTCCGCGGGCCGCGACGAACGCCGCGCCCTGTGCCTCGGCAGCGGCGCGGTCGCGGTAGGACGTCGAGAGGTAGCGCAGTTCGGTGTCGCCCGCGTGCCGGGCGTGGCTCTGCGCGATGACCCGGTGGAACAGCCCCGCCGCAAGGGGCGACATCGCCAGGAAGTTGCACGTCCCGGCGCCGGCCGACTGCCCGGCGATGGTGACGCGGTCGGGGTCGCCACCGAACGCGGCGACGTTGTCCCGCACCCACTCGAGGGCGCGGACGCAGTCGAGCAGGCCGTAGTTGCCGGACCCGTCGTGCCCGGACTCCGCGCTCAACGCCGGCGTCGCGAGGAACCCGAGGGCCCCGAGCCGGTAGTTGAACGTGACGACGACGACCCCTCGCCGGGCGAGGTTCTCCCCGTCGAACCGGGGGTCCGCGGCGCTGCCCTCCTGGAACCCCCCGCCGTAGATCCAGACGAGGACCGGCTTCGGCTCCTCGCCGGCCGGCGCGGGCGTCCAAACGTTCAGCGTGAGGCAGTCCTCGTCCATCGGCAGGGCGAGCGCGCGGGTCGCGGCGGTCTCCGGCTGCGGGCTGATCGCCCCGAACCGGGTCGCCGCGCGGACGCCGTCCCACGGCTCCGGTGACTGCGGCGCGCGCCATCGGAGATCGCCGACCGGCGGAGCAGCGTAGGGGATCCCGCGGAAGACGTGGACGTCGTCACGGCGGCCTGTGGTCCCACCGACCAGCCCGGCGTCGGTCCGCACGGTCGTCACCGTGTGCTGATCGGCGCTCATGCCGTGACCACGCTGTCGATCTGGCGCACGATCGCGCGACGGAGGACGACCACGAGGACACCACTGATGACGAGGGCCACGGTCATGCCCTGCCACATCGCGGTGTACCCGAAGGTCGTCGCGATCGACCCGCCGACGATCGGACCGACGATGTTGCCGAGGTCGCTGCCGAGGAAGTTCGTCGTGCTCCCGGCTCCGCGGCGCTCCCTGGGGACCATCTTCATGGCCATCGACTGCAGGACCGGCTGGCAACCGCCGTAGCCGAACCCGAACAGGACCGCCGCGACGAGGAACGCCAGCAGGGAGTGCGAGACGCTGATCAGGAAGAACGATCCGATGAAGAGCACCATCATCGGGACGAGCACGAGGTACCCGAAGCGGTCGGCGAGACGCCCCGCGAGTGGCCGGGAGACGAAGAGCACGCCGGCGTAGATCGTGAAGAAGAAGGAGATGTTGCTGCCGACGCCCTGTTGCCCCGCGAAGATCGCCAGGAACGGGTTGACGAGGCTGTAGCAGGCGAAGACGAAGAAGGTGATGATCGCGGCGAGCAGGACCTCCTTCGCGAAGAAGTTCTTCGGCGAGAGTGTGAACCCCTTCGGACGCTTGTACGTGAGCTTGATCTGCGTGCACATCACCACACCGAGGCCGACGAAGCCCGCTGCGATGAAGAACGCCGTGTCGTAGGAACCCGCGGCCGCGACCTTGAGCGAGATCACCGGTCCGACCATCTGCGCGACACCGGCACCGAGCGTGAAGAACCCGAGCCCGGTGCCGATCCGCTCACGCGGCAGCGCATCGGCCGCCATGGCGATGAACGCCGTCGTGCTGAACGCCTGGCCGGCCCCCTGCAGCAGACGGAAGGTGATGAGCTCCGGGACGTTCCCGGAGATCCCGAAGCCGAGGAACGCGACGCCGATCGCGATGATCGCGCCGAGGACGATGAACTTCCGGTTGAACGCGTCGAGGGCGGGTGCCGACGCGAGCTTGAACACGATCGCGGACCAGGCGAACGCGCTCGAGACGATGCCGACCACCGCGGCCGTCGCACCGAGGGAGTCCGTGTACTTGCCGATGAGGACGTTCGACATCTGCAACCCGATCGACACGAGGACGTTCGTCGCGAAGATCGCGATGAACGCGCGGTTCCAGATCTTCGAGGGTTCCGGAGGCACGGACCCCTCTTCCTCGGCCGTCGCTGCCGGGACGGGCAGTTGCCCGTGCGCGTTGCCCGTTGTGTCCTTCGCCATTGGAGGGAGCCTTTCGCCATGTCGTCGTAACTCACACGAAATCGTGTGAGATCGAAGATAGGCAGGAACGATCGAGCCGTCAAGCGGGGCTCAGGCGACGGGCGTCGGCACGTCCAGACCGTTCAGCTTGTGCTGGCGAGCGCACGTTTCGATCGCCTCGGCACTCGCTCCGGCCTCGAGCAGGTCGAGGAGTCGCTCGTGCTCGGCGATCGAGGCACGGTGCCGGCCGGGCACCGAGTGGCTGACACTCCGACGGATCACGTCGAAGCGTTGCAGCTCGCTCGTCAGGAGCGACGCGATGTGGGCATCGCCGCTCCGCTCGTGGAAGAGTGCGTGGAACCGGCGGTTCAGCTGGCCGAACCGGTCGAGGTCGATGACGTCGAGCGCCTCCGCCATCTCCCGGTCGAGCGCCCGAGCCGCCGCGATGTCAGCATCCGTCAGATTCGGCTGCGCCAACGCGGTCGCGAACCCCTCGAGCCGTGCGATCAGCTCCAGCGTGTTCCGGTGGTCCTCGACGTCGAAGAGCGCGACGCGGGCGCCGACGTTCCGGACGACCTCGATCCACCCCTCCGCCTCGAGTCGGCGGATCGCCTCACGGAGCGGGATGTTGCTGAGCCCGGTCTCACGGACGAGCTGGTCGACGACGATCCGGAAGCCGGGCACGTACGTCCGGTCGATGATGCGACGCTTGATCAGGGCGTACGCGAGATCCGCTTTGCTCTCACTGTCCGGCTCGCGACTGCTCACGCCAGCACGATAGCGCAGAGCTCGTCGGGAACGCCGTTGCCCGACTTGACGATCGACGCCGACGACTCTAAGTTCATGCATTGGATCGTGCACGATCTTCGACAGGGAGGTCGAGATGCAGCAGCTGGGAACCGCGCCACCGCAGCGTGTGTGGACCGCTGGGTTCGCGTGCCTGTTCGCCTCCTACGCGCTGATCTCGCTCGGGCTGACGATGAGCAACGTGCTCATCGGCAAGTACACCGACTCCCTCGGTGCGACGCCGAGTGTCATCGGCATCGTGAGCAGCGCGTTCGCGGTCACGGCGATCGTGTTCAAGTGCGTCTCCGCACCGGCGATCGACAGCTTCGACCGCAAGAACGTCCTGATGGCCGCCGCCGCGACGATCGCGATCGCGATGTTCGGCTACGGTCTGTCCGGATCCGTTCCGCCGCTCATCGTCTTCCGCCTCGTCCAGGGCGCAGGTCAGGCGTTCACCGCCACGTGCTGCATCGCCTTCGCAGCCGACCTGCTCCCCCGCGAACGACTCGGCATCGGTATCGGGGTGTTCTCCCTCGCCCCGGCGATCGCCCAGGTCATCGGTCCGAACATTTCCCTCGGGGTGTCCGCCGCGTTCGGGTACCGCACGCTCTTCTTCGTCGCCGGCGGCGTGCTCCTGGTGGCCGCCGCGCTCGTCACCCGCGTGCATGCGCCGTCGGTACCGCGACGTCCGTTCCGGATCACGCCCCGGAACGTCTTCGCGCCGGAGGTCGCGGTTCCCGCGCTGCTCTTCTTCCTGCTGGTCGGCTCCTACAGCCTCGTGAACCCGTTCCTCGCGCTCTTCGCCGAACAGCAGGGAGCCGGCGCCCACATCGCACTGTTCTTCACCGTCGACGCCCTGACGCTCTTCGTGTCGCGCCCCCTCGCCGGTCGGCTCGCCGACCGGTTCGGCTACGGCGTGCTCGTCGTGTTCTTCGGTCTGTTCGCGGCATCGCTCCTGGTGATCAGCGCCGCGCACACGCTGCCGGTGTTCCTGCTGGCCGCCGTGCTGCTCGGCTTCGGGTACGGGTCGTGCCAGCCCCTCATCGAGGGCATGGCGATGAAGATGGTGCCTGCCGACCGGCGAGGCGCGGCGAGCTGCACGACGTTCCTCGGCAGCGACGCCGGGGACTTCGCGGGCCCGATCGCCGGCGGTGCGATCGCACAGTCCGCCGGGTACCCGGCGATGTGGCAGACGATGACGCTCCCCCTCGTCGCCGGAGCGGTCCTCGCCGTCGTGCTGCGCCGCCCGGTGGCGCGGCGGCTCGGGCTGGCGGCGCGGTCCGAGGCCGCCTTGTCCGGCCGACCGACGGACCGGGGTTCGGTGACCTGACGCGCGGGTCTCCACATCGCCGACGGGACCCGCGACGACCGCTGCACGGCATCTGATCTGCAGTCACCGCTGCGCGGCGTCGTCCGAGGACGCCCGACCGATCGTGACCCGCCCGGCGAGGACGGCGAGGGCGACCTCGGCGATCGGGAGCTGGTTCCGTCGTGCGTGGCCGCGGAGCAGGGAGAACGCGGTACCGAGGTCGACGCCGTTGCGGTTCGCGACCCACCCCTTCGCCTGTTCGATGACGGTGCGACTGTCGAGGGCCGCTTGCAGCTGCCCCTGCGTCGTCACGGCGTGGTCGATGGTGCGTTGCTGGACGAGGGAGATCGTGGCGATGTCGGCGAGCGCGCGCGCCGCGGTGAGGTCTTCCTCGTCGAGCGCCCCGGCGGACTCGTTGAACAGGTTGAGCGACCCGATGACGGTCGCTCGGACCCGCAGCGGGATCGAGTGGACCGCCGCGTACCCGGCGTCGGCCGCAGAGCGGCAGAAGTGCGGCCAGCGCGTCCCAGCAGCCCCGAGTTCGGGGATCGAGACCAGGTCGCCTGTTCGTGCCGCCTCGAGACACGGACCATCGCCGACCTCGAGTTGCAGCAACTCGAGCAAGCCGCTGTGGTGGCCGACCGAGGCGGCGATGTGCAGCCGCCCGTCCGGCCCGAACAGCATCAGTCCGGCCGCGTGGACGTCGAACAGGTCCGCCGACTCGTCCACCAGGAACTGCAGACGCTCCGCGAGGTCCGGTTCACTGGTGACCCCACCGACCAGTTCGGTGATCGTGCGCAGGAGACGGCGTTCACGGTCAGCACCCATCGGGTCACTCCAGATGCTCTGATCAGAAGTGGCCGATCGTGCGCTGCTCCAGCAGTCGAAGACCGCGTGCGACCACCGTACCGGCCGGAGATGCGAACCCACCGGGCGAGTCCGCCCCGTGCATCCGTCCTGATGACCCGGCGCTACTGCGATCGCAGTACGTGGGCAGGTCGCCGACTTGGTCAGATGGTTCCGTCCCGAGCCGCCCGTGCTCGTGACGTGAGGAGCACCATGCGCACCGTCGTCGTCACCGGCCCCGGATCCGTCGAGATCCGCGACGAGCCCGTCCCCGAGGTCGGCCCTGCCGACGTCCTGATCGCCGTCAAGGCGTGCGGGGTCTGCGGCTCCGACGCCTTCTACGCTGCGCGCGGTGGCATCCCGCCGCGCGAGGGCCACACACCGCTCGGCCACGAGGTCGCCGGCGAGGTGGCCGTCGTCGGCGACGCGGTCGAGGGCATCGCCGTCGGCGACCACGTGGTGGTGAACCCGATGGGCGACCCTCGCGGGATCATCGGCAACGGCGGCCCCACCGGCGGCCTCTCCGAGTTCCTGCTCGTCGAGCAGGCCGTGCTCGGCACCAGTGTCGCGATCGTCCCGGACGTCCTCCCCTGGCAGGTGGCCGCGCTCAACGAGCCGATGGCGGTCGCCCTGCACGCCGTGAACCGGACCGCGCCGCGGCCGGATGACAAGGTCGTCGTGTTCGGCGCGGGTCCGATCGGGCTCGGCGCCGTGATCAGCTACAAGGCACTCGGCGTCGGGCACGTGGTCGTCGTCGACGTGATCGCGTCGCGGCTCGAGAAGGCCCTGCTCGTCGGTGCCGACGCGGTCGTGAATTCGGCCGAGGAGCCGCTCGACGAGCGGCTGATCGCACTGCACGGCGAAGCACGGGACGGCGTCGGGCACGGCGGGAAGGCCGGCACCGACGTCTGGCTCGACGCCGCCGGGGTCCCAGCGACGGTGCAGACGGCGCTGCGACTGGCGAAGCACCGCGCGATGATCGGCGTCGTGGCCGTGCACAAGCGGCCGGTGGAGGTCGACTTCGGTGACCTGCTGGCCGTCGAGCCGACGATCGTGACGGCGATGGGGTACCCGACCGAGATCTTCGACGTCACCGAGCACATCATCGCGAACCCCGAGGCGTACACGCGGATCGTCAGCGACGTCTTCCCCGCGAGCGACGTGCTCGAGGCCCTCCGGGTGGCGGCGACCCCGGGCGCGGCCGACAAGGTCGTCGTCACGTTCGACTGATGGCGGTGCGCAGGCAGGCGGCCGTCCGGTACGCGGTCGCGGTGTGGCGGGACCGATCGCGGCGCGGGCTCGTGCTCGCTGTGCTGTCGGTACCGGGCAGTCTCGTGATGGCGGGGTGGAAGGTCGTCCTGTTCTGCGCGGCTCCGTCCCTGTTCCTCGCCGCGACCGTGGTCTTCACGCTCGGGGTCGCAGCCGCGAAGGTCTGGGCCGTCCGTCGGCACCGACAGTCGTTCGCGTTCGATGCGGCGAACGGCGACCGGATGCGGTTCAGGCAGGCCGGTCACCGGTGGATCGGGGGCGCGGTGTCCGCGATGTCGGTCGTGTTCGTCGGGTGCAGCGTGCCGATGCTCGTCGGGCGAGCGCACCCGGTGCACCACGACGAGTGGGTGGCGATCGTCATCGCGGCCGCGACGTTCGCGGAGCTGGGCATCGGGGTCTGGGGTGCGGTGACCGCACGCAAGGACGGGGAACCACTCGTCGAGGCGACGAAGCTCGTGAACGTCGCCGCCGCGGTGGTCCTGCTCGTCCTGACCCAGTCGGCGCTGCTCTCGTTCGCGGGCAGCGCCGAGGACGCCGCCGCGTCCACCGGTGCGAGCGGGGTGTTCCTCGGCGGTGTGGCCGCGGCGATCGGACTCGCGATGGTGCTCCGGCGGTTCCCGGTGGTTCCGCGGGCCGTCTCAGTCGACCAGGCCGGCCTGGAACGCGAACGCGACGAGCTGGGCTCGGTCGCGGGCGTCGACCTTCGCCATGGCGCGGTTCACGTGGGTCTTCACGGTGAGCGGTGAGAGGAACAGCTCAGCACTGATGGCGTCGATCCCCTGACCTCGGCTGACCATCGCGACGACGTCGCGCTCGCGAGCGGTGAGTGCTTCGAAGCGCCGGGTCATCTCGGGGTCGACGGAGGACGCCGGTGTGCGAGCAACCTGTCCGATGAGCGCCGCTGCGGCCGCCGCGGACAGCGCCCCTCCTCCGGCAGCCACCTCCTCGATCGCCGCGACGAGCTCTCCGGGCCCGGCGGCCTTGCTGAGGAAGCCGTTCGCTCCGGCACGCAGCGCCGCGAAGACGAGCTCGTCCTGGTCGAAGGTCGTCAGCATGACGATCCGCAACTCCTCAGCGGTGCGTTCGGCGCGGATCCGTCGGGTCGCCTCGACCCCGTCGATGCCCGGCATCCGGATGTCCATCATGACGACGTCGGCCGGGACGGACAGCGCAGTCTGCACGGCGGCGAGCCCGTCCGCGGCCTCGCCGACGACCTCGAGGCCGTCCTGCCGGTCGAGGATCGCGCGGAGACCCAGTCGGATCATGTCCTGGTCGTCGACCAGGATGAGGCGGGTGCTCATCGTGCTCCGTTCGTCGTGGGGAGGTGGACGCGGACGATGAACAGCACGCCGTCCGCCCCGGCCTGGACGGACCCGCCGACGGCGGCGACGCGCTCGCGCATGCCGACCAGGCCGAGGCCGCCACTCCGGGCCGCGACGGGATCGTCCACCGGGGTCCGGCGGCGGGCGTTGCTGACCTCGAGCACCAGGTCGTCGCCGTTGCGGGCGAGGGTGATGGTCGACCGGCCCTCGCCGTGCCGGTGGGCGTTGGTGAGCGACTCCTGCAGGACCCGGTAGATCGTCACACCGATCGGCGCGGAGACCGGGCCGACGTCGTCCAGGCGCGCATCGACGTCGAGGCCGACCCGTTCGTACGACGCGATGAGTCCGGGGAGCTGCTCGATGCCGGGGGCAGGAGCCGTCGGGTCGTCGAGCTCGGCGCCGCTGCTCGACGCCGAGCGCAGCACGGTCAGGACGTGCTGGGTCTCCGTCAGGACGTTCCGGACGCCGTCGCGAGCGGCGCCCAACGCGCGCCGGGCATCGTCCGCGCCGGCGGGCAGGGTGACCTCGGCGACCCCGAGCTGCATGCTCACCACCGCGATCTCGTGCCCGATGACGTCGTGCAGGTCCCGCGCGATCCGCACGCGCTCCTCGGCGACGCGGCGTTCGGCCTCGAGCTCGCGCGTGGCGACGGCATCGGCGGCGCGCTGTTCCAACGACGCCCGGTACTGGTGCTGGACCCGCAGCCCCGAGCCGATGGCCGCCGCGGCGACGACGGAGATGAGGGCGCCGAGGGCAGTCGGCACTGCGCCGCCCTCCCCCGGTGCGAGGAGTGTGCCGACGACCACGCCGGGTGCGACGATCGCTGCGGCGCGGACCGGGTGCCCCTCCCGCGAGGAAACCGCGAACAGCAGCAGCACCGCGCAGCTCCAGGTCACGATCGGCGGCCACCCGGACACACCACCGAGCACCGGCGCGACCGTGGCGAGACCGAGCGCCGTCCACGGGGTCCACGGCGCCGCGACGACGGCGAGCACGGTCGCGGCGACCGCGATGCCGGGCCCCGGGCCGGCATCGGCGGCGATCACCCGACCCGACTCGATCGCGCACGCGATCAGCACGACGGCAGCCGTGCCGCGGAACACCCAGCGGTCGTCCGGACGCCACGAACCCCAGATCGTCCGCAGTCGCCGCATGCACTCATCCTGTCGTGCGCGGCCCCACTCCGGCTACTGCGAACGCAGTAGCCGGAGGTACCACCGATCGGTGACGTCCCATCGCCCCACCGCCGGGACGATCGACAGCAGGCCGGGACACTCCGGCCCCGACCGGAGGAACCACCATGACGCTGACCACGACGAACACCGCTCCCACGACCTACGACTACTGCACCGTCGACGTCCCGCGCGGGAAGGACGCCCTGTACGCAGACACCTACCGCAACTTCGGCTGGATGCCCGACGGCTCGGACCGCACGGTCGGAGCGAGCCGGGAGCGTGTCCTCCGTCTCCGCCGCGACCGTTCCGTCCGCTCCGTCGAACTGACCGAGCTCCAGCAGAACGCCGAGACCGCCCTGGCGACGATCGACTCCCTCGAACGCTCCCGGACGACCGCGGCGTCGGTGGTCGCCTACGCCCTCGGCGCGATCGGCAGCGTCCTACTGGCCGCTTCGGTGTTCGCCATGCAGGACACCGTGGCCGTCCCCGACCTGCTCGGCGGGCTCGACCCGGTCACGGTGTTCCTCGTCGGAGCCGGCGGCCTGGTCAACTGGGCGATCGCTCCGGTGGCCTTCCAGCTCGTCCGTGCGGCGCGCACCAAGCGGGTCCGGCCGGCCGTCGACCGCCAGTTCGACGTCGTCTACGGCGCGTGCGAGGCGGCCAGTCGCCGCCGGACCGTCTGAGCGCGGGCTCGAGCCCCGATGACGAACACCACCGCCCGGACCGGTGCCGCTCTCCTGGCGCCGGTCCCCGGCCACCTGGAGACCCGTGTGCTGTACGCAGCGACCGCGTTCGTGCCGCTCTACCGGCACACCCTGGAGCAGTTCGGCTGGACGGTGACCGTCCAGGGCGAACGGCTCGGCACGACGTCGCTCCTGCTGCAACGTCTCCGCACCCGGACCGACCCGGCACGACCCATCCTCGAGCGTCGTGCCGAGCGTGCGCTGGCCCGGATCGCCGCCCTCGAGCACCAGCCCGCCCGGCTCGCCGGTCTCGTCGGCATCGCCGGCTCCGCGGTCGCCGTGCTGGCGGTGGCGCTCGGCGGTGTGCTCGCCCTCGGCGGGGATCCGACGCTCGTCCCGGTCCTCGTCGGCGCTGGCGTGTGGATCCTGGCAGTGGCCGCAGCGCCCGGCATCCGGTCCTGGCGGACCGAGCGGAACCAGGCTGCACTCGCCCGGGAGTACGCCGCCGTCGACGCGTGCACGCACCCGCTCGTCGGGAGGTGACGACGGCGGAGCCCCGGACGCAGCGCACGAGTGAGAACGGCAGCGGCTCTTCTCGTTCACCGGCCTCGTCGAGCCGACATGCCACGAGGCTAGGACCAGTAGTCGGCCCGCACCACCAGGAAGCCCTCGTCGACCTCCGACGACAGGTTGACCGTCCGGGGGTCCCACATCGTGCCGTGAACGCGGTGGCCGAGCTCGGTAGCCAGGTCCTCTGCGGTCGACCCGTCCGGAGGGTGAACCGTCAGGAGCCGCCAGCACCCGCCGGAGCCGCACTCGATGTCATCGTCCACGACCGCGGACCCCGACGGGAGCGCGACCACGGACGCGGACGGCACATCACCCTCGGTCGCGAACAGGAACAGGGCCCCTGCGTGCACCACACCGGGATTCTTCGCTGGCTGTCCAGTCGACGGTCACTGTTCGGGGTCTGGCTCACCCGCCGGCTCCACCGCCGCGTCCGCCGCCGTTCGAGCCGCTTCATCGCCCCACTCCGTGTGGGCTGCGATCTCCTCTTCGTAGCGAGTATCCGCGCAGAAACGGAAGGCCCAGCGCCACGACCAGACCAGCTACGTACACGATCACCGTGGACCGGCTGTCCGGGGTGTCTGAGTAGTTCGACCACCGGATTCCGAACACGACCTGCACCAACGGACCCAGCGCTGCGATGACTCCGCCCGGTAGCACGCTGAGGAGCCATGCCCTGCGCCATGGTCGTTCCTTCCCGCCCCACCGTATGACCGCGCCAACTGTCGCACCGATCGCGATCCCACCCCAGAACCATGACGCCCCTGACATTCGCCAACCGTCGTGTGTCCACCACGCTTCGATCAAGGCAGTCGTGCGTTCCCACGCGTCGGTCCGGACGTATCTTCCGGAGGACACCGGCAGCGGCCAGCCGATGATCGCAAGAACCCCAGTGACGGCAGCCACCAGCCCGAGCAGCCATCGGACCAGCCGGCGATTGTCGACTGGTTCGACGTCGAAAGACTCGATGCTCACGATCGGAGCGTATCGACCACTCGGGAGCCGAGGTCGAATCTGCAACACCGGAAGCTGATCGATCTCCAACCCCCATTGCCACGGCCGTCGACAACTCCGACCGCGAGTTCGTCCTGATACGGACTGTCCGGATCAGTTCCGCCGCTCATCGTCTTCCGCCTCGTCCAGGGCGCCGGTCAGGCGTTCACCGCCACGTGCTGCATCGCCTTCGCAGCCGACCTGCTCCCCCGCGAACGACCATCGGCAGCCCTTGATGACCGCGATAGAGAACGCGTCGGCGTCCGGAGCGAGTCGGACCGATGCCGATTCGGGCGGCTTGCCATGTTGTGGCCCGACGCTGACCAGAAAGCCTCAGAGCCTGTAGAGGACCTTCGAGCAGTCTGGGTGACGGTCGAGACCTGCGTGGCTGAGCGGACGGGCTGGCCTAGCGTTTCTCGATGAGGTCCTGTGCGTGACGGGGGCTGACCCCGTCGGCAGCCGGACGGAGCGTCCGCACCACCGGAGGAGGAACACGGATGAACGCCAACCCACGCACCGCGCTGTGGTTCGCAGCACCGGTCGTGCTCATCGCCATCGCGGTGGCGATACTCCTGTTCGACCTGCCCGGCTTCGCGTGGCTGTCGGTCCTGGTCGTGCTCGGTATCGCAGCCGCGGTGTTCGTCGTCTCGGCACGACGAGAGTGACCTCGGCAAAGGCGCACCCGCGAAGCGACTGGGCGCGGACCATCTGAATGAGACCGAGCACCTCAGACTCACGCAGGCCGGTAGGTCCTAGCGACCTGCCGCTCCTCGACTGCTCTGTCGAGGAAGGTCGTCACCGCAACAGCGACTGCACGGCGTTCCACAGATCGAACTGCTTACCGCCTGCGAAGAGCGCGCCGGCTTTCTTGTACCGGTAGTTGGTGGCGCCAGGCATGCCTGCGCCGAGCAATCGGACACCGCCGACCAGGCGACCATCATCGGCGCTCGTCACCTTCCAATCCGAGGGAGAGCCGACTGGTGGGCCTTCGCAAGTGACCACGTAGCGGTGTCCCGTGTCGGTCTCGACTTCGAACTGCTGTGCATGGTCGAGGTCGGCGTCGCGGTCCTGCGTTCGGCCCTGCACTGTCACCGTTCTGATGTTCGCTTGCACTCCTCGAGCTTCCTCGCTCTTCGGCGCTGGCGTCCGGGCAGGGATCGACCATCACGACGCC
The DNA here is from genome assembly GCF_044746585.1 of Curtobacterium sp. NPDC090223. Taxonomy (NCBI): domain Bacteria; kingdom Bacillati; phylum Actinomycetota; class Actinomycetes; order Micrococcales; family Microbacteriaceae; genus Curtobacterium; species Curtobacterium sp. NPDC090223. Next base: position 46,285 of record NZ_JBIVCN010000003.1, read on the forward strand.
TCCGTGTGAGGCGATGCCAGGCCGGGAGGGCCGCAGGGCGCGGCCCTCCCGGCCGAGATCAGAGCGTCCGGGCGTAGTCGACAGTGGGGTACGGGATGAATCCGAGGGATTCGTAGAGCGCTCGTGCCGGCGCATGGAACTCGTCACCACCGGTTCCGATGTGCACCACAGTGACCCCCAGCTCTCCGAGGCTGGTCAGCGCGGCTGAGCAGAGCGCCCGCGCGACGCCGCGCCGTCGAGCGTCGGGGTGAACGGCGACCATCTCCAGCCGTCCGGACGATGTGCCCGTGGTGTTCCAGCCGACGTAGCCGACCTGCTTGCCGTTCTCTTCCGCCAATGTGATGAAGCGGCCGTCATCGGGAGCGAGCAGGGAGGAGACCTCGTGGCGGTAGTCGTCTTCCCAGTGCCCGTGGTCGTGCGCGGTGACTTCGGGCCGTAGCTCTACGAGGGAGCCGGCGAGGAGGGGCCGGAAGGTTTCGATCGTGAGTGCGGTGAGCGCGGGTAGGTCGAGCGGGGTGCAGTCGCGGATGTGCATGGTTGTGCTTCTTTCGTTGGCAGCCTGAAGGCTCCACGCCCGCGGTCGGGGTGGAGGAGAGCGACGGCCGAGGCCGTCCCTTCAGTGACGCGTGCGCCAGCTCGCGAAGCAGTCCATGTGACCACGGTATGCAGCGGGACTCAGCCGGGGAAGAGGTGCCCCCCTCATGCCGTACCGGCCAACCGTCCGCCATCACGACGACCCGCGGCGTCAAGCCCGGGTCGAGTCACCGCCGTTCCGACCCTGGGGTCCGGCGGTACCACTGAGACGGGTGTGTTCTGCGGTGTCCGTGAGTTGCCATCCGTAGTTCGTGACGACGACGTAGCTCTCACCGCGATGCTCTGCCCTGACTCGTCCAGATCCCAAACCGTCGGTGAAGACCTCCTCGTCGATCCAGGTCAGGAGTTGGCCGACCCAATCGGCAGCGCTCTCTGGTCGGGCGTAGACCCAGTACTGCGGTGACCCGGAAGCGGGCATCTCGACGAGCAGGCGAGCAGACTCGCCATCACGCTGAGTGATGCGCACGTCGACGACGTGTCCGCTTCGGAGGCGGACATCCGTGAGCTGATAATCGAGACGACTGCTCTTCGCGGGGTCCAAAAGACGCCAAGTTGCTGTGCGCCGCAGAGCGTCAACGATGGCCTCGTCATCAAGCATGTGCGGATTTTCCCATGCGTCCGGGCACCGATCCGTCAGCGGACGAGGGATGGACCACCGTCTCGAGGATCGTCGTCGGTACTCCCGACCGCCCCGGGTGTGGGTCCACTGCGCCGTTGAGCAGGTTGAATGAACCCATGCTCGAGGTGAGAACACGTGCCGCACGTTCTACGGCTCTTTGGACGGCCCCGGCACCGGTTGATCTGGTGCGTGAGCGGCTGCTCAACGAGATCGCACAGTCATCACGTGCACAACTGATGACGAGCACGAACGACGTCATCGAGGCATCGGTGCGTGGCAACGCGTTCTCGTGGGGTGAACGAATCACGGTGACGCTGACCCCGACCACCGGCGGAACGAGCGTGGCCGTCGAGACGCGACCAGTCATGCCTTTCACGCTGTTCGACTGGGGCGAAGGCGAACGGGACATACGCCTCCTGCACGCCGCGGCACCGGGAATGGACAGCGACTCGGGCCAGCAATCGGCCGTCGACGGTGCTCATTCCAGGCTCGGGAGAACGTCGAGGTTTGCGAAGCCCCTCGGGTGGTTCGTCGTATTCGTGGCCGGCGCCATGCTCGTGCTCGCGCTGGTCAACCTGGTGGTGAACACCGAACGCATCGGGTCATGGCTCCCACTCGTGGTCCTCATGCCGTTCGCGCTCATCGTCGTGCTGCGGGACCTCAGGCGGCGCTGAGGTCCCGCACATTCTGCCGCGAACTGATCCGTTGGCGGATCGGCGACTGATACCCGACCGAGGCGCCAGCCGTGTTCCCTTCCGCGTACGTACCATCGAGGCGTGAAGTGGTTCGTGGGACTCTCCTGGCTTCTCGGGCTGCCGTTCCTCGGACTCGCCGGGGTCGCAATCACCCTCATCACCTCTGCCCGCGGAGACGTAGGCCGCATTCTCGAGGGATGCCTCTTCGCTGCTGGCGCTGCACTGTGCGCCACTCTCATGGGCCTTGCGCAACAAGCAGGCAGGAATCGCGAGGCGGACGAAGCCATCGAGCGCAGTGCGAGATGGGATGCCCAGGAAGATCCGCTCTTCCGACGGTCAGCTGTCGAGGGCGATGCCCCACAGGATCAGCAGCAAACCCGCGACGGCCCACACTCCGATTCCTGACCAGAACCAAGGGACACGGGTCCCGCGCTCTGCTCTGGCCCGGCCGACCGATCGACTACCGAGGCACGTGAGCCGGTTCTACGAGCTGGTCACGCTTCGTGTCATCACGATGCTGTCGTAGCGCTTGCCGGGGAAGCGCACGTCGTCGACGTGTTCAAAGCCCCAACGTGCATACATGGCGACGAGGTGCTCGGCCGGTGCGGCAGTGTCGAGTCCGATCCTCGTGATGCCGTTCCTCATGGCCCACGTACAGGCGACGTCGAACAGCGTCCTGGCGACGGCGCGCCCCCGCAGCTCCGGCCCGACTGCGACTTGGCACAGCCATCCGGTGCCTGGTGCTCGAGCGTGCTCGGACAGCGATCGGACGTCGTCCGGTGGAGGCACGGACATCGTCATGCTCGCAGCGATCCGGCCGCCGTGTTCCACCACCCAGCAGACGCCTTCTGCCACCCGCTGGCGGGTCGTCTCGACATCCTGGGTCGCTGCGGTGAAGTTCAATCCCGCATCCTGCAGCTCTCGATAGGCCGAGTTCAGAAGAATCGTCAGCTCCGCGGCGTCTTGGGGGCGGAACGGACGCGGCTCGACGTTGGTGGACACCCGGCAAGCCTAGGATGCTGCCTCACGGCGGAACGACCAGGCCCGCACCGCCCGGCTCGGGGTCGGCTACCGGGCAGTGTGTGCTCGATCGTGCAACACCGGAGTCCACGGGGTGTTCGCCCTCGCCGGCGTCTGCCATGCTCACCCCATGTCCACGAGCCCGACGACCGATGCGCGGCACGGCGGCACACGCCGACTCGGACCAGTGTCGATCGACGGGCCTCGCCTGGCCGGGTGGACCGTGCTCTTCGTGGTCGTGCAGGCCGTCGCATCGGCATGGCAGATCTCGGCGACACAGCCCGGCGTGCCGGACCGCGAGTTCGACTTCCAGTCGTATCCGACATGGTGGCTGGCCGCGGTCAACGTCGCAGCCGCGGTGATCGGGTGGCAGCTCTCCGAACGGCTCGATCCGTCCGCACGGTTCGACCAGCAAACCCTCCTGCGATGGACCGTCAGAGTGATGGCCGCGATGACGGTGTTGGTTGTCGTCGCGCTGCCCGCCCAGATGGTGTGGGTGGTGTGGGCAGTCCACCACGGGGTGCTCGATCCGGTCACGTTGCCCAACGTCGTGCGAACCGTTCGACAGTTCTGATCGTCAGAGGCACGACGCACGACGCACGACGCACGACGCCCCGGATGTCTGCCGACTCCGGCTGCGGCGTATCACCTGGCCGCGCGCGGCCGTCGCGACCGCTGTCACCGCCGACGCCGTGGGGATCTCCGCGAACCCGGTCTTCCCGAACGTTCTCACCGCGACTCCGACCTCTGGACCTTGGAAGCCGGCGCTGGCGCTGACCCCGTTCCAGGAGCACCGCCTGGACCGCGGAGCAGCATCCGCTTGGGGTTCCTCTACTCGACGGCGATCGTCCGGAGCGGAGAGCACGCAGCCACCAGGACCGCACAGACGAACACGAGCGTCACGGCCAGTAGGGCGAAGCCATCGCCAGCGACGGTCATGAGGGCGCCACCACCCACTGCCCCCGCAGCCGCGAGGGTCCTGTTGGCGCTGCGCATCGTGCCGTTCGTCCGCCCGAGAAGCGCGTCCGGTGTGACGGTCTGGCGCAGGCTCATCTCGTTCGCGTTCTCGCAACCCGCAGCGAGGCCGTGCACGGCGAAGGCGACGAACCAGACCACGACAGTCAACGGCGGTGCTGCGACGCCGAGGCCGACGGTCGCGAGGGTGATGGCTGCCCACGCGATCGGGTAGGCGGCACGTGCGGCGATGATCGTCCGGCCGGCACCGAAGCGGGTGCCGAGGCGCGGTGCGGCAGTGGCGATCCGAACGCAGAGACGGTCGCGGCAGACCAGTACGAGCGGAACCCGGGCACTCGGCCCAGGGTGCTCACGTCGTCGGCCATGCGCCAACGCTGGCAGACCGCAACCCCACGAGCAAGGAAGGCAGCTTCGCAGCGGGGCTGCGCCCACGAGACCCAGAAGCACGAAGAGAGGCCCGCAGCCAGTCGGCTGCAGGCCTCTCTTCGTTCTCGGCTTCCCGCGACAGTTCGTGAGAAGCCCGTTCGGTCGGGCTGACAGGATTTGAACCTGCGACCCCTTGACCCCCAGTCAAGTGCGCTACCAAGCTGCGCCACAGCCCGCGAGCCCTTGCGGACCCGAAGCCCCGGAGGGCTCCGCCACCCGCACCCGACCGAGCGCGGAGCAGCCAGACCAGCATAGCGGACGCAGGACCCCCGCCGCGCCACTCGTCGCACCCACACCCACCACCACCCGCCGAGCACGACTCCCCTAGGGTGGCCCGATGCGTTCCCGTCCCGCCCGTGCCCTCCTCGCGCTCGCGGTCACCGGCCTCGTGATCGGTGTCGCCGGATGCAGCGGATCCGCCCCGGACACCGCCCGTCCCACGCTGACGAAGTCCCCCGCCGACACGGTCACCGTCGCCGCCCAACAGGATCCGGCCGCTCGGGCCATCCGGGCGAGTCGCGCCCTGTTCGCCAGCGCGCCCGGAGCGGTCCTCGCGCCCGCCGACGACGCCGCGGCGATCCGCCACGCGGCGAGCGCCGCCCGCGCCGCACACGTCCCCGTCCTGCTGACGGACGCGAGCCACTCGTCCGGGACGGACGACGGGGACACCGCCGTCGGGGCGGAACTCGCGCGCCTCGACGCCCGCTGGTACCAGGCCGAGGGCGACGTCGACGTCGACACCGGGCTCGAGCGCCGCGACGCGCCGGACGCGACGAACGCTGCGGAGACGACCCGGGCCTCCCGGCCGGCGACGGTGGTGGTGGCGGACCGGACGGCCGACGCGGCGGTCGTGGGGACCGCGCAGGCCGCGGGTGCCCACGTGGTGACCATGCCGCACGGGGTGACCGACCCGGCTGCAGCACCCGACGTCGTGAACGCCCTGCACGCGCACCGGTCCTCGCCGACGGTGCTGGTCGGGGCGGCGTTCGCGCAGCTCGGCGACGCGAGGTGGACGGTGCGGGCCGCGGAGAGCGGTTGGCAGCTGCCGCACGGTGGGCAGCGCCCCTTCGACGGGCACCGGTACGTAGCGACGTACGGTGCGCCCGGCGCTCCGGCGCTCGGGGTCCTCGGCGAGCAGGACCCGGCTGCGTCCGTGGTGCGGACGAAGCAGCTCGCCGCCTCGTACGACGGCGTGTCGGACGAGCCCGTGACGCCGGCGTTCGAGCTCATCGCGACGGTCGCCGCCGGCAGCGCCGGGACGGACGGGGACTACTCGAGCGAGCTGCCGGTCTCGGCCCTCGAGCCGTACGTCGACGCCGCGCACGACGCCGGCATGCCGGTGATCATCGACCTGCAACCCGGCCGTGCCGACTTCCTGTCGCAGGCGAAGCGCTACGAGTCACTCCTGAAGCGGCCGGGCGTGTGGCTCGCGCTCGACCCGGAGTGGCGGCTCGGCCCGGACCAGGTGCCGCTGGAGCAGATCGGGAGTGTCAGCGCGACCGAGGTGAACCAGGTCTCCGACTGGCTCGCCGCGCTCGTGCGCTCCGAGGGCCTCCCGCCGAAGGCCCTCGTCCTGCACCAGTTCCGGCTGTCGATGATCCAGGATCGGTCCGCGCTGCAGTCCCACCCGGAGCTCGACCTGCTCATCCACGCCGACGGGCAGGGGTCGCAGCCGGACAAGCAGGCCACGTGGAAGGCACTGCACGCCGACGCGCCGGCGGGCGTGCACTGGGGGTGGAAGAACTTCTTCGACGAGGACCAGCCCATGCTCTCCCCGTCCCAGACGATGAGCGAGGTGGCGCCGACGCCGTCGCTGGTCACCTACCAGTAGCGCGAGTTCTCCACAGCCTGGAGGCTCGGTGCCGGTTTCGTCGGACGGTCCTGACAGCATGGGGTCATGTCCACCCCCGCGCTCGGCTCCGTCCCGTCCGTCCCGGCCTCGGTCCCCGCCCCGGCACCCGCCGCGGCTCCGCCGTCGGCGGAGATCGCTGCGGAGGCACAAGAGGCCCTCGCGGCGCTCACCGGCCGCCCGGACGCGGTCTTCCACCCCGGCCAACTCGAGGCGATCTTCGCCCTGGTGGAGCACCGGCAGCGCGCCCTCGTGGTGCAGCGCACCGGGTGGGGCAAGTCCGCGGTGTACTTCCTCGCGACCCTGCTGCTGCGTCGTCGCGGCGGTGGGCCGACGGTGCTCGTGTCGCCGCTGCTGGCGCTCATGCGCGACCAGGTCGCGGCGGCCGCCCGTGCCGGCGTCCGCGCGGTCTCGATCAACTCCGCGAACGCGCACGAGTGGGGTGAGACCCAGGCCGCACTCGCCCGCGACGAGATCGACGTGCTCCTGGTCTCCCCCGAGCGCCTGAACAACCCGAAGTTCCGCGACGAGCAGCTGCCGTCGCTCATCGCCCGCATGGGGATGCTCGTCGTCGACGAAGCGCACTGCATCTCCGACTGGGGGCACGACTTCCGTCCGGACTACCGGCGTCTGGCCGAGCTCATCCGCTCCCTGCCGCACGGCGTGCCGGTCCTCGCCACCACCGCGACTGCGAACGAGCGCGTGGTCGAGGACGTCGCCGAACAGCTCACCGCCGGCCCGGCCGACCCGGTGTTCACCATCCGCGGGTCACTCGCCCGGGCATCGCTGCGACTCGGGGTCCTGACCCTGCCCGACGCCCGCGCACGGCTGGGGTGGCTGCTCGCGCACCTCGGGGACCTGCCCGGCAGCGGCATCGTCTACACGCTCACGGTCTCCGCCGCCGAGGACATCGCCCGGCTCCTGCGCGAGAGCGGGCACGCCGTCCGCGCGTACACCGGCCGCACCGACACCGACGAGCGCGAGCAACTGGAGCAGCAGCTCAAGGGCAACGAGCTCAAGGCCCTCGTCGCCACGAGCGCGCTCGGGATGGGCTTCGACAAGCCCGACCTCGGGTTCGTCGTGCACGTCGGCGCACCGTCCTCCCCCGTCGCGTACTACCAGCAGATCGGCCGCGCCGGGCGTGCGACCGACAACGCGGACGTGCTCCTGCTCCCCGGGTACGAAGACCAGGAGATCTGGAAGTACTTCGCGAGCGCGTCGATGCCGACGTCTGCGCGGGCCACCGCGGTGCTCGGTGCGCTCTCCACCGACAGCGCCATGTCGACCGTCGCGCTCGAGGGACTCGTCGACATCAAGCGGTCCACGCTCGAACTCCTGCTCAAGGTGCTCGACGTGGACGGTGCCGTCCGTCGGGTCGCCGGCGGCTGGGTGTCCACGGGGCAGCCGTGGGAGTACGACACCGCCCGGTACGAGCGCGTCGCCGCTGCCCGCGCGGCAGAGGCTGCGTCGATGCTCGACTACGAGTCGACCTCGGCCTGCCGCATGCAGCTCCTCCAACAGGACCTCGACGACCCCTCGGCCGAGCCGTGCGGGCGCTGCGACAACTGTGCAGGGGTCTGGTACCCCGTCGACGTCCCGGACGGCGCGACGGCCGGTGCTGCCTCGGCGCTCGACAAGGTCGGCGTGGAGATCGCTCCGCGTGCGCAGTGGCCGTCCGGGATGTCCGCGCTCGACGTCCCGGTCCGCGGCAAGCTCGCCCCAGCAGAGGTCGTAGCGCCCGGACGCGCCGTCGCACGACTGACGGACCTCGGGTGGGGCGGACCGCTCCGGGCCCTGTTCGCCCCCGGGGTGGCCGACGCTCCGATCTCCCGCGAGCTCCTCGACGGGTGCATCCGGGCGCTGCGGGACTGGCCGTGGGACGTCCGGCCGACCGGGGTCGTCGCGATGCCCTCGCAGTCGCGCCCACAGCTCGTGGCGTCGCTGGCGCAGGCGCTGTCCTCCATCGGCAAGCTCGAGTTCCTCGGCACGCTCGACCGCGACGGTGGGGTGCCCCGCGGTGACGGCGCGACGAACAGTGCCTACCGGCTCGCCGGGGTGTGGGACACGTTCGTGGTCGGGCCCGGACTGTCCTCGGCACTGCAGTCGCACCAGGGGCCGGTGCTGCTCGTCGACGACCTGGTCGACAGCCGGTGGACGATGACCGTCGCCGGGCGGGAACTCCGGCGTGCCGGGGCCTCCGCGGTGCTGCCGTTCGCCCTCGCCACCGTCGCCTGACGGGGACCGTGGGCTGACGCGCGCGGCGGTCCCGGCTCAGGCGCTGTAGCCCACCAGGCGCCGGACGGCTTCCTCGACGCGGGCGCGCCGTTCGCCCAGCGGTACGTGCGCGGTGAACGTACCGTCGGGCAGGTGTGCCTCGGCGGCGACCACACCGAGCACGTACGCCAGCAACTCGGCCGGGTCGAAGGCATCGGTGTCGACGGCGCCGCCCCCGGACTCCGCGAGTGCCGCGACGGCCTCGGCGGTCAGGTCCGGTACGGCGCCGCCGGCCACGACGTGTGCGAAGAGCTCCCCCGCGAACCGCGGGAGGTCGTCCGGACGGAATCGCACGCCGAGGATGATCGCCATGGACCGATCCTACGGAGCGGCCGGCCGTGCGGGTTTCGGGAACGTGGCGCGCATGTGGTCAGAGGTGAGCACGTCGCCGATGCCGATCATGAGCACCGAGAACACGATCTGCTCGACCACCATCCAGAACGGGTACAGGTTCGGGATCGCGGCGATGACCAGCGTCACGACGGGGAAGATCCGGCTGAACAGGCGGAGGCGCTGGTACGCCCAGTAGTACCCGAGCTGCGCGCGCCACGCGAAGACGTAGAGGGTCAGCGTGATGAGGAGCACGACGGTCGCACGGAACCACACCGCCCACGGGATGGTCTGCCCCGCGTGTGTGAGCACGATCGCGATGACGATCGCGGCGAGGCCGACGACCGTCTCGGCGACGAGCAACCACCGGATCCACCGGAACGACCGGACCGTGTCCGGGTGCTCGAGCATCGACTCGCGGATGACGTACCCGCCCGCGCGGCCGCCGGCGAGCCGGTCGAGCCGGAGTCGGCACCACATCCGGTCGGCCAGGGTCTGCTGCGTCACCCGTCCATGGTGCCGTATCCGACGTGCCTGGTGGACCACGGCCTCCGGACCGGTGCGCGGATGCCGCGGGGTCAGCGCCCCGGCAGCAGCTCGGCGCCGCCCAGGATGGTGGTCGTGTTCCAGTCCAGGACCACGAGGGAGTGCACCTCGTCGGGCAGGATCTGCGGGATCGCGACGTCGATGACGGCGGAGGTCGCACCGTGCGGGATCACCCCGATCTCGACGGGGTCGCCGTCCGGGATCCACCGCGCGCGTTGGCCGGTGCCGACGACGTCGCCGCCCGTGAGCTGCACGCGGATGTCGGCGGTGGCGATGTCGGTCGAGAATCCGGTGATCGTGACCCGGATCGCGCGCTCACCGGACCGGACGACCGTGACGTGTCCGGTCGTGTGCACGCCGATCGGGATGATCGTGCCGTCGACGGGCAGGCCCGTGCGGTACCAGGGCTCGTCGACCGGCGGCAGCGTCGCGACCGCGTTCACCGGAGCACGCCCCACGGGCGTGTGCGCGACCGGTTGCGGCGCGAGCAGCCAGAAGCAGAGCGCCGCCACGATGGCGACGCTGACCGCTCCGATTGCGGCCCAGCCGTTCGGCGTGGGCCCGTTCGCGGGTGACATGCACGGAGCGTACGCCCGTGCAGGTCACCCGCGCTCGTGGATCAGGTGCGCTTCCGGCGCTCGCGGACGCGCATGTTGACGGTGATCGGCGTCCCGGCGAAGCCCCAGACCTCCCGCAGGCGCCTGGTGATGAACCGGCGGTACTGCGGGTCGAGGAACTGCGTCGTGAAGAGCACGAACGTCGGCGGCTGGCTGGCGGCCTGCGTGCCGAACAGGATGCGGGGCTGGCGGCCGCCACGGACCGGGTGCGGGTGCTCCTGCACGAGTTCGGCGATGAAGGCGTTGACCTTGCCGGTCGGGATGCGGGTGTCCCACGACTCGAGCGCGGTCTCGAGGGCCGGCACGAGCTTCTCGAGGTGACGACCGGTGCGTGCCGAGATGTTGACGCGCGGTGCCCAGGCGACGTGCGCCAGGTCCTGCTCGATCTCGCGCTCCAGGTAGCGGCGGCGCTCGTCGTCGAGGAGGTCCCACTTGTTGTAGGCCAGGACCAGGGCGCGGCCGGACTCGAGCACGAGGTCGATGATCCGGAGGTCCTGCACGGAGACCGGCTCGGTGACGTCGAGGACGACCACGGCGACCTCGGCCTTCTCGAGGGCGGCGGTGGTGCGGAGCGAGGCGTAGAAGTCGGCACCCTGCTGGAGGTGCACGCGTTTGCGGATGCCGGCGGTGTCGACGAAGCGCCAGACACGACCGCCGAGCTCGACCTGTTCGTCGACCGGGTCGCGCGTGGTGCCCGCGAGCTCGTTCACGACGACGCGCTCTTCACCCGCGGCCTTGTTGAGCAGCGAGCTCTTGCCGACGTTCGGGCGACCGAGGATCGCGACGCGGCGCGGACCACCGATCTCCTGCTTCGCGACGGCGGAGACGTCGGGGAGGGTCGTGATGATGAGGTCGAGGAGGTCGGCGACGCCACGGCCGTGCAGAGCGGAGACCGGGTGCGGCTCGCCGAGCCCGAGGTTCCAGAGCTCGTAGGCGTCGAGGTCGCGGCGGTCGTCGTCGGACTTGTTCGCCACCACGATGACCGGCTTGTCGGTGCCGCGGAGCATCTTCACGACGTGCTCGTCGGTCGCGGTGATGCCCACCGTGACGTCCACGACGAACAGCACGGCGTCCGCGAGGTCGATCGCGACCTCGGCCTGCAGTGCGACGGAGGCGTTGATGCCCTTCGCGTCCGGCTCCCACCCGCCGGTGTCGACGAGGGTGAACCGCTTGTCGTTCCACTCGGCCTTGTAGCTGACGCGGTCACGCGTGACGCCGGGGACGTCCTGCACGACGGCCTCGCGACGGCCGAGGATGCGGTTCACGAGCGCGGACTTGCCGACGTTCGGGCGGCCGACGATCGCCAGGACCGGCAGCGCCGGCAGGTAGGCGATGCCGTCCTCGCCGAGGGTGCCGGCTTCGAGGAGTGCGACGTCCTCCTCGTCGAGCTCGTAGTCCTCGAGCCCGGCGCGGAGCGCGGTCGCACGCTGCTCCGCCTCGGTCTCGTCGAGGCTCGCGATCCGCTCACCCAGGGAGTCGTCGTACTCCGGGAAGTCGTCGTGCTCTGGTCCGTTGTCCAGTTGCGCCATGGTGGTTTCCTTGCCGGCGACCGTTCGGTCGCGTGTCAGTGCCCGGCCGTGCGGGCCAGGTCGACGACCGCCTGGACGGTCTGGTCGAAGTCGAGGTCGGTGGAGTCGAGCGTCGTGACGCCGTCAGCGGCGTTCATGAAGTCGACGACCTTCGCGTCGGCGGCGTCTCGTCGGGCGAGTGCTGCCGAGGTCTCGGCGGCCGACTGGGTCGTGACCTCTGCCGAGCGCCGAGCCATTCTAACCTGCTCGTCGGCGGTCAGGAGGATCCGGACCTCGGCGTCGGGTGCGACGACGGTGGTGATGTCCCGTCCCTCGGTGATGATGCCCCGTGCGTCGGCCTTCCGCATCACGTTCCGGAAGAGCTGCACGAGGCGCTCACGGACCTCCGGGAGCTTGGCGATGTGGGCCACCGCGCCCGTTACCTCTGGCGTGCGGATGGCGTCGGTGACGTCGGTGCCGCCGACCCGGACGAAGTACGCGTCGGGGTCGGTGCCGATCTCGTACTCGAACGTGTCCCAGCTCGCCAGCACCGCGCTCGCGTCGTCGAGGTCGACGCCCTGCTGCAGGGCGTGCCACGCGAGTGCCCGGTACGCGGCGCCGGTGTCCTGGTAGCCGAACCCGAGCGCCCGTGCTGCGGCGCGGGAGACGCTGGACTTGCCGCTGCCGGCGGGGCCGTCGACCGCGATCACCAACTTGGCGACGTACGCACCGTCGGCCAGGCCCGCGGGCAGCGGGTCACGGGTGAGCCCCGGCTCGCCCCCGCCCTGTCCGTCCGCGCCGCCGGTGCCGGCGGTGCCGGTGGCCGGACCCGGCTGGTCGCCGGGCGTCGGGAGACCCGTGTCGGGCCCGTCCGGTCCGCCGGTCACGCCGGAGTCGTCCGCGGTCGTCCGGCCGTCGCCGATCTGGCCGCCGTTGATCTGGTCGGGGTTCAGGCCCATGCTGCTGCGATCCTCCATCCGCGGCTCTCGAGTTCCTCGACGAGTCGCTGTTCCTGCTCGGGGACGACCGACACCTCGACGATGCCGATCGGTGCGCCCGGTGAGTGCTCGAGGCGCAGGTCCTCGAGGTTGATGCCGATCTCACCGATGGTCGTCATGAGTTCGGCGATCTGCCCGGGTCGGTCGTCGACGAGGACGACGACCTGGGCGAAGCGCTTGGTGGTGCCGTGCTTGCCGGGCAGTCGCTCGACGCCACGGTTGCCGGACGCGATCGTCTCGGCGATCGTGCGGGGCGCGCCGGCGGCGTCCGGGTCGGCGAGCGCGTCGATGACGCGGGAGAGCTCGTCGCGGAGTTCCGTCAGGACCGGTCGGATGTGTGCCGCGTTCGCGCCGATGATCTGCACCCAGAGCCCCGGGTCGCTCGAGGCGACGCGCGTCACGTCGCGGACACCGCCGCCCGCGAGCTCGAGTGCCGCTTCCGGGGCGTCCTGCAGGCGAGACGCCATCAGGGTCGACACGAGCTGCGGGACGTGGGACATGATCGCGACGGCGCGGTCGTGGGGTTCCGGCTCCATCTGGATGACCGTCGCCTCGAGGTCGAGGGCGAGGTCCTCGACGACGGCGGCGCGTCGGTAGGTGATGGCGTCGTGTCCGGCGATCACCCACGGTCGGCCGATGAACAGGTCCGCCCGAGCCGCGGTCGGGCCACTGCGTTCCCGGCCGGCCATCGGGTGGGATCCGATGTAGCGGGACACGTCGGCACCGGCGGCTCGGAGCCGCTGGAGCGGGACGGACTTGACGCTCGCGACGTCGGTCACGACGGCGTCGGGGTAGGCGGCGAGCTCGCGCTCGACGACCTGGGCCGTGACGTCCGGCGGGACCGCCACCACGATGAGCTCCGGGGCATCACCGTCGGCCGGACGACGGCCGGCGCCGTAGTCGACGGCGAGCGCGAGGGCCGCCGGCGAGACGTCGTCGAGGATCACCTCGACGCCCTTCTGCCGGAGGCCGAGGCCGATCGACGCCCCGAGGAGCCCGGTGCCGACCACGCGGACTGGGCCGCGAACGCGCCGGTCGACCTCGGCGGTCGGGTCGTGGTGGGTCGTCTCGGTCACCGCTCAAGCCTATCGACCGGTCCCGTGCGGTCCGCGGACGCCGGCCGGGTCAGCGCCAGGGTGGCCGCGCGCGCGGTGGCGATGACCTCTTCCTGTGGGGCGTCGGTGCCGAGGGCGGCGAACAGCGCGGCGCTCACGGTGTCGAACGCCATCCGGGCGCGGAGCTTCTCGGTCCAGGGGGCGTCGGCCGGGACGAGGCGCTCGACCACCTCGTCGAACCAGGCGCGGATGTCGCCACCGTCGTCCGCGAGCTTGTGCATCATCGGGCGGTTGGCGTGGGCGAACCGCATCCCGCGGATGCGACCGGGTGACGTGGAGTCCACCCACCGGAGCGCCGCACGCTGCAGCAGGTCGGGTGCCGGCGGCTGCTCGTCGATCCAGGCGAGGAGCTCGTCGAGCTCGCCACGGCGGTCGTCGAGGAGCGCCCGGAGGATCGCTTCCTTGCTGGCGAAGTGGTAGTAGAGCGACGACTTCGTGACCCCGAGCGCCTCGGAGATGTCCCGGATGGACGTGCCTTCGAACCCCCGGCTGGTGAAGAGCTCGAGAGCGACACGGAGGATCTCCGCGCGGGTCTCACTGCCCGGGCGTCGGGTCGGGGTGCTGTCGGTCACGGAGACGAGTGTACTTGCCGAACGATCGTTCGGGAGGTACCGTTTCGACCTGACCGAACGTTCGTTCGGTGGATCCGCCGAACAGGAGTCAACGTGAACCAGCAGCCCCGCATCGCCGTCATCGGCGCCGGCCCCGGAGGACTCCTCTGCGCCCGCGTCCTCCAGCTCGCCGGCGTCGACGTCACCGTGTACGACGCCGACGACTCCCTGTCCGCCCGGACGCAAGGCGGCACGCTCGACCTCCACGCGGACAGCGGACAGATCGCGATCGAGGACGCCGAGCTCCTCGACGAGTTCATCGCCCTCGCCCGCCCGGAAGGCCAGTCGAAGCGGATGGCGGCGCCGGACGGCACCGTCCTGATGGAGCACGTCGCCGCCCCGGACGAGTTCGCGGCACCCGAGATCGACCGCGCCCAGCTCCGCACACTGCTCGCCGACTCGCTCCGCCCGGGCACGATCCGCTGGGGGCACAAGCTCACGGAGATCCGGGGCGGCTCCCGCGGGCTCCGCTTCGCCGACGCCGAGGGCGCGTCCGCCGACGTGGTCATCGGCGCGGACGGAGCGTGGTCCCGCGTCCGCGCTGCCCTGACCGACACACTTCCCCGGTACACGGGGGTCAGCTTCGTCGAGGTCCTCTTCTCCGCGGTCTCGACGGCGCATCCCGACGTCGCGCGCCTGGTCGGCGACGGCCACCTCTGGGTGAACGGTGACGGCCGCTCGATGATCCTGCAGCGGAACAGCGACGACGTCGTCCGCGGCTACCTCGGGATGCGGGTGGAACTCGACTGGCTCGCCGCCGCCGGACTCGGTGCGGCGGACGGTCGTGGTGGCCTCGTGGCCGACAGCCCCTCGCTCGACGCGAACGCGACGCAACAGACGGACACCGAGCGCGTCCGCGCCGAGATCCGGTCGCGGTTCGCGGACTTCTCGCCCGAGCTGCTCCGCATCGTCGACCAGAGCGAGGGCACACTGCCCAACCGCCCGATCATGGCCCTGCCCACGCCGATGACGTGGGACCACGTCCCCGGGGTGACCCTGCTCGGGGACGCCGCGCACGTGATGTCGCCGTTCGGCGGCAACGGGGTGAACCTCGCCATGCTGGACGGCGCAGAGCTCGCACGTGCGATCATCCGCGCACTCCGGGACGGCACCGACCTCGACGAGGCGATCCGCACCTACGAGGCCACGATGATCCCTCGCGGTGCGTCGATCGGTGCGGGCGCGAACGCCGCGATCGTGGAGCACTTCGCCGCCGGTGGCCCCGACCTCGACGGCGTCCCGGACTTCGACGTCGAAGCCGAACGCTGGCGTGCGGGAGCGGACGAGTACCGTGCGGCACGGCTGGACTAGCGCACGCCGTGCCGCACCGCGATCAGTCGCTGGACTCTTCGGCCGTCTCGTTCGCCGCGGTGCCGCGCTCTGCCGCCTCGGACGTCGCGCCCCGCGCGATGCCGAGCAGCTTGCCGAGTTCGACGCCGTTCAGCTCACGGGTGCGCCCACTCGGCAGGCTCCCGAGGTGCAGTGGCCCGAACGACCGACGGACCAGCTCGTTCACCGGGTGTCCGACGGCGTCGAGCATGCGACGGACGATGCGGTTCCGCCCGGAGTGCAGCGTCAGCTCGACGAGCGACTCCCCGCGGGACGACTCGAGCAGCCGGACCTTGTCCGCGGCGATCGGCCCGTCCTCCAGGTCGACGCCGTCGAGCAGGACCTGCACGGTCGCCGGCGTCACGTTCCCGGCGACCTTCGCGATGTAGGTCTTCGTCACGCCGAACGACGGGTGCGCGAGCACGTGGGCGAGCGCGCCGTCGTTCGTGAGCAGCAGCAGCCCGGACGTCTCGGCGTCGAGGCGACCGACGTTGAACAGGCGCTCCTCGAACTTGTCGACGAACTGCGACAGGTCCGCACGACCGCGCTCGTCGAGCATGCTCGAGACCACACCCGTCGGCTTGTTCAGCAGCACGTAGCGCCGGCTCGTGTCGACCTGTACCGGTACTCCGTCCACGGCGATGGCGTCCTTCTCGGGGTCGACGCGTCGTCCGAGCGCTTCGACGACCTCGCCGTTGACGCTGACACGGCCCTCGGCGATCAGGTTCTCGGCGACGCGACGCGATGCGACACCGGCGGCGGCCATCACCTTCTGCAGGCGCTCACCCTCCGGCTCCGCGGGCGTCGCGGCACCCTCGGCCGCGTCCCACTCGGGGATGATCGGGCGTTCCGGGGTGCCCTCGAGCGGGGTGCCGTTGCTGTCGCGCTGTCCTGCGGGGCGCGGGGTGGTGCCACGGTCACGGTTCCGGACGGTCGCCGTCCCGCCGACGTAGCGCCGGCCGTTGTGCCAGACCCGGCTGGCCTCACCGTCACGGGACTGCGTGCTCCGGCGGTCGTCACCACGACCGCGCTGGTCCCGGTCCCGCTGGTCCCGGTCGGCGTTGTTCCACCGGGGGCGGTCGACACGTCGGTCGCCGGTCGGAGCCGGGCGGCGGTCGCCGTCACGGCGGGCGGGGCCGCGGTCGTCGCGGCGGTCACCGCGGTCGTCCCGACGGTCGTACCCGCGGTCGCCGCGGTCGTACCCGCGGTCACTGCGGTGGTCACGGTCGTCCCGGCGGGCGCTGCGGTCGTCACGGCGGTCGCCGCGGTCGTCACGGCGGCCCGGGCCACGAGCGTCGTCGCGACGGACGAACCCGCGGTCCTCGCGGCGCGGGGCTCCCCGGTCGTCCCGACGCACGAAACCGCCGTCGTCACGGCGCTGAGGGCCACGGTCGTCACGGCGGGGAGCGCTCCGGTCATCGTCACGCCGGCCGTACCCACGGTCGTCCCGCTGGCCGTAGGGGCGGTCGCCACCGGGACGGCCCCCGGAGCGAGCACCGTACCCACCGCGGTCGGCACCACGATCCGAACCACCGGTACGTGCACCGTAGCCACCACGATCGGCACCACCGGAGCGACCGCCACGGTCGTCCTCGCGGCGCCCGTGGCCACCGCGATCGGCACCGCGGTCGGCGCCCCCGGAACGCGCACCGTAGCCACCACGATCCGGACCACCGGAACGGCCACCACGGTCATCGTCACGACGCCCGTACCCGCCGCGGTCCGAACCACCGGAGGACGCCCCGTAGCCACCACGATCCGAGCCGCCGGAGCGCCCGCCGTAGCCACCACGATCCGAGCCGCCGGAGCGCCCGCCGTAGCCACCACGATCCGAGCCGCCGGAGCGCCCGCCGTAGCCACCGCGGTCGTCATCACGACGCCCGTACCCGCTGCGGTCCGAACCGCCACGGTCCGAACGACCACGGTCCGATCCCCCGCGGTCGGCACCGCCCGAACGCGCACCGTACCCACCGCGATCCGCCTCGCCCGGGCGACCCGAGCCTCCGGACCGTCCGCCGCCGGAGCGGCCCGCGTCGCCACGGCCAGCACCCCCGCGACCGGCGTCGCCGTGTCGTCCGTCCTCATACGCGGCCATCGGGGATCCCTTCGTTCTGCTCGAAACCGTCAGCGCCATCGTCCAAGAGCGGCGAGATGAGCGGCAGTTCCTCGAGCGAGTTGATGCCGAGCTGCTGCAGGAGCAGATCGGATGTGACGTAGTTGATGGCGCCGGTCTCGGAGTCCGTGAACGACTCCTCGATGAGCCCGCGCGCCACCAGCGTGCGGACGACCCCGTCGACGTTGACGGCCCGGATCGACGCGATCTGGGAGCGGGTGATCGGCTGCTTGTAGGCGACGACGGCGAGTGTCTCGAGCGCGGCCTGGGACAGCCGGGAGGGCCGTTCGGACTCGACGAACTGCTCGACGACGGCGTCGAGGTCGGCGCGGACGTAGAAGCGCCAGCCGCCACCGACCTCGCGGAGCTCGAACCCGCGGCGAACGGTGCCGTCGACCCCGTCGAAGTCCGCGACGAGGCGCTCGATGGCCTGCCGGACGACCGGCACGGGTGCGCCGACGGCGGTGCCGAGTGCGACGAGCGACTGGGGCTCGTCCGCGATCATCAGGATCGCCTCGAGCTGCCGGTCGACCGGCGCGTCGAGGTGCTTCTCGGCCGCCGCGTGCGCGCGGATCGTCTCCTCGATGGCGCGTGCGTCGCCGATCTCGTCGGCGCCACCGGGTTCGGCGCTGGAGACGTCGTGGACGTCATCCGTCATAGTCGGCTCCAAGATTGGCGAGGCTCTCGTCGGTCCAGTGCTCCGCGGTCCACCGCAGGGTGAGTTCCCCGAGCGGCTCGTCCTGCTCGAAGGTGATCGACGCGTTCCGGTAGAGCTCGAGGATCGCGAGGAAACGAGCCACCACGATACCCGTCATGTCGACACCGGCGACCAGTTCGCGGAACGAGACGTCCGGGGAGCCCTCCTCGGCGCGGGTCCGGAGGATGGACACGACGACGGCCGCCTGCTCCCGGATGCTCACGAGCGGGGCGTGCAGGTGGTCGAGTCCCACGGTCGGGATCTCCCGGGGTGCGAAGGCCAACGCGGCGAGCGCGGCGAAGTCCTGCACGGACAGCGTCCAGAGGAGCTCCGGGGTGCGGGCGCGGAAGCGTTCCTCGAGCCGGACGCTCCGGACGTGCCGGCGGGACTCCGTGGCCCAGCGGGCCCCGAACCAGTCCGCCGCCTGCTTGAACGCCCGGTACTGCAGGAGTCGGGCGAACAGCAGGTCGCGGGCCTCGAGGAGCGCCACGTCCTCCGCGTCGACGAGTTCGCCCTGCGGCAGGAGCCCGACGATCTTCAGGTCCAGGAGGGTCGCCGCGACGACGAGGAACTCGCTCGCCTCGTCGAGTTCCTCGGCGGACTCGGCCTGGCGGACGTACGCGATGAACTCGCCGGTGACGACGCCGAGCGCGACCTCGGTGATGTCCATCTCGTGCTTCGTGATGAGCGAGAGCAGCAGGTCGAACGGGCCGTCGAAGTTCGTCAGCCGGACCCGGAAGCCCGGCGTGTCGGCCTCGGGCGCAACAGCGTCAGGCGACGGCGCCACGCTGGACGAGCTCTCGTGCGAGCTGCCGGTAGGAGTGCGCCGCAGCGTGGTCCGGAGCGGTCTGCGTGATCGGGCGCGCCGAGACCGTGGCGTCCGGGAACTTCACGGTCCGCCCGATGACGGTGTCGAGCACCCGGTCGTCGAACGTGTCGACGACGCGCTCCATGACCTCTCGGGAGTGCAGGGTCCGCGAGTCGTACATCGTGGCGAGGATGCCGTCGAGCTTCAGCGCGGGGTTCAGCCGGTCGCGCACCTTGTCGATGGTCTCGATCAGCAGCGCCACACCGCGGAGCGCGAAGAACTCGCACTCGAGCGGGATGAGGACACCGTGTGCGGCGGTGAGCGCGTTCACGGTGAGCAGGCCGAGCGAGGGCTGGCAGTCGACCAGGATGACGTCGTAGTCCCCGGCGACCTTGCGGAGGACGCTCGCCAGGATCTGCTCCCGCGCGACCTCGTTGACCAGGTGCACCTCGGCCGCGGACAGGTCGATGTTCGCCGGGATGACGTCGAGGTACGGGGTGTTCGTCGGCTGGATGACCTGGTTGGGGTCCTTGATGGTGCCCATCAGCAGGTCGTAGACGGTGGGGATGTCGTGGGTCCGGACGCCGAGGCCTGCGGACAGCGCACCCTGCGGGTCGAAGTCGACCGCCAGGACCTTGCGGCCGTACTCCGCCAGTGCCGCCCCGAGGTTGATCGACGTCGTGGTCTTGCCGACGCCGCCCTTCTGGTTGCAGAGCGCGATGATGCGCGCGGGGCCGTGACCGTCGAGCTCCTCCGGGACGGGGAACGCCCGAACGGGCCGGCCGGTCGGACCGTACGTGGTCTCGCCGGTGCCGGGCTGTGTCGTCGGGTTGGTGCTCACCGGGCCATCGTACCGGCGCACCCGCCGTGGCCGGGGCCGCACCGCCGCGCGGCGCGACGTGCCCGCCGGTGACGAGCCGGGCCTCCAGGCCGCACGACCGGGACGGTCAGGCCACGCGCAACGCGACCCGCATGCTGTCCACGCGCTCCGCGATGACGGCGTCCGTCGACCACCGGGTCTGCAGCCTGCCGACCAGCTCCCCCACCTGCTCCCGGTCGAGGCCCGGGTGCAGGGCCAGTCCGACCGTCAGCTCGGGGCCGGCGAACCGCCCCAGCGGGTCGCCGGGCTCCAGCTCGACGCGGGCGACGCTCCGCTCCCCGTCGACGGACGCGGCGAACGCCGCGGCGACCGCGGTGTCCTCGAAGCACGGCGTCCACGGCAGGTCCTGGCCGAGTGCCCACACGGCGGGCCGGCGCAGGACGAACTCGCTCGGCGAGGTCGGGTCGAGCACCACGAGCTGGGTGTCCTCGCTCGCCGCCGCCATCGCGACCCGGCGCGACTCGACGGGGATCGGTCGGGCGGTGGCGTCCCAGGACTGCATCGCGGCGACCGAGGTGAACGCGGGCATCACGGTCCGACCGTCGGGTCCGGCGACCGTGACGATGGAGAGCTCCTGGGTCTTGTCCACGAGCCGGCCGCCCGGCGTCTCGCCGATCTCCCCGGCCTCCGCGACGAGCGGGATCAGCAGGCGTGCGGTGCCGAGCGCGCGCACGACGGCGCCCTGCGAGCCACCGGCCGTGAGGTCCGCGATCGCCGCCAGCACCGCCGGGTCGGCCAGGCCGTCGTCGTCGGCGAACGCGTCATCGTGGCTGTCGAAGGTGCGGCCCGCCCACGGGAACCCGGCCGAGTCCGCGGCGTGCGCGTGGTCGTCGGTGTCCTCGGGTCCTGCCCCGCGGCCGTTGGAGATGCCCGCCACGGGCTACTCCGACGCGATGTCGAGTGCGGCCGGCAGCGTGAACGCGCCGGAGTACAGAGCCTTGCCGATGATGGCGCCCTCGAGGCCGTGCGGCACCAGCTCGCGCAGCGCGACCAGGTCGTCGAGGGTCGAGATGCCACCGGACGCGACGACGGGCTGGTCGGTGCGGTCGCAGACCTGGCGGAGCAGCTCGACGTTCGGCCCCTGCAGTGTGCCGTCCTTCGTCACGTCGGTCACCACGTACCGGGCGCATCCGGCGGCTTCGAGGCGGTCGAGGACCTCCCAGAGGTCGCCTGCGTCCTCGGTCCACCCGCGGCTGGCCAGGGTGGTCCCGCGGACGTCGAGCCCGACGGCGATCTGCTCGCCGTACTCGCCGATCACACGGGCCGCCCACTCGGGGTTCTCGAGCGCCGCCGTGCCGAGGTTCACCCGGGCCGCGCCGGTGGCCAGTGCCGCCTCGAGCGAGGCGTCGTCGCGGATGCCGCCGGACAGCTCGACCTGGACGCCCTCGACCTCGCGGATCGCGTGCGCGATCACCCGGCGGTTGTCGCCGCGACCGAAGGCGGCGTCGAGGTCCACCAGGTGGATCCACTCCGCCCCCTGGTCGCGCCAGGTGCGGGCGGCGGCGACGGGGTCGCCGTACGACGTCTCGCTGCCGGCCTCGCCCTGGGTCAGGCGCACCGCCTGGCCGTCGACGACGTCGACGGCGGGCAGCAGGACGAGGGGCGGGGTGGAGGTCAGGTCGGTCATGGTCCTGTCGGTTCTGTGGCTGGTTCGGGGACGGTCGGGAGGCTCGGTGCGGGTCTCAGAGGGACCGCACCCAGTTGCGGAGCAGCTGGACACCGGGCTCCCCGGACTTCTCCGGGTGGAACTGGGTCGCGGTCAGCGGTCCGTTCTCGACGGCGGCGATGAAGCGCTGCCCGTGCTCGGCCCAGGTGAGCTTCGGCGCACGGAACGGGCCGTACGCCTCGAGCGGGAAGTCCGTGACGCCGTACGAGTGCACGAAGTAGAAGCGCTCGTCGCGCAGGCCGTCGAAGAGGACCGAGTCCTCGGGGGCGTCGATCGTGTTCCACCCCATGTGCGGGAGCACCTCGGCCTGCAGCTGCTCGACCGTGCCGGGCCACTGCGCGAGGCCCTCGACGTCGGCGCCCCGCTCGACCCCGCGGGAGAACAGGACCTGCATGCCGACGCAGATGCCGAGCACCGGGCGACCTCCAGCGAGCCGGTGGTCGACGATCTCGCCGCCCTGGACCCCTTCGAGCTGGTCGACGACGGCCGCGAACGCCCCGACGCCGGGCACGAGGAGCCCGTCGGCCTCGAGGGCCGCGCGCTTGTCGGAGGTCAGGGTGACGTCCGCGCCCGCGCGCTCGAGGGCCTTCGCCGCCGAGTGGACGTTGCCCGAGCCGTAGTCCAGGACGACGACGTTCGGCTTCGCGCTCACAGTGCGCCCTTCGTGGACGGGATGCCGTCGACGCGGGGGTCGAGCTCGACCGCGCGGCGCATCGCCCGCGCAAACGCCTTGAACTCCGCCTCCGCGATGTGGTGCGGGTCACGGCCGCCGAGCACACGGACGTGCACCGTGATGCCGGCGTTGACCGTGATCGCCTCGAACACGTGACGCACCATCGAGCCGGTGAAGTGGCCGCCGATGCGGTGGAACTCGAAGCCCTCGGGTTCCCCGGTGTGCACCAGGTAGGGGCGCCCGGAGACGTCCACGACGGCCTGGGCCAGGGCCTCGTCGAGCGGGACGAGCGCGTCGCCGTACCGGCCGATGCCGGCGCGGTCGCCCAGCGCCGCCTTCAGCGCCTGGCCGAGCACGATGCCGGTGTCCTCGACGGTGTGGTGCACGTCGATGTCGGTGTCGCCCGTGGACTCGACGCGGAGGTCGATGAGGGAGTGCTTGCTGAACGCCGTCAGCATGTGGTCGAAGAACGGGACGCTCGTCGAGATGTCGGACTTGCCGGTGCCGTCGAGGTCGAGCGACAGGGACACGCTCGACTCGCTCGTCGAACGGGTGATCTCGGCGGTGCGCGCGGTCATGCTCCCAGCCTAACCGGCGGCTGTTCGCGGGCGACGCGGCGCATGGCGTCGAGGAACGTCGTCGTCTCGGACTCCGTCCCCGCGCTCACCCGGAGGTGGTTCGGGATGCCGAGGTCGCGCACGATGACGTCCTGTTCGAGCAGCGACTCGAACGCGGCACG
Source organism: Curtobacterium sp. NPDC090223 (assembly GCF_044746585.1). Taxonomy (NCBI): domain Bacteria; kingdom Bacillati; phylum Actinomycetota; class Actinomycetes; order Micrococcales; family Microbacteriaceae; genus Curtobacterium; species Curtobacterium sp. NPDC090223. Next base: position 69,367 of record NZ_JBIVCN010000003.1, read on the forward strand.
GGGATCGGCGACCCCGCCGAACAGGACGAAGTTCGACCAGGTCTCGTACGGCCGGTACCCCATGTCCCGCAGCTCGGTGACCATGCGGTCGCGCTGTCCACGGATGTCGTCCACCATCGCGAGCATCTCCGGCGCGTGGCGGAGCGCTGCGACCGCCGCCACCTGCGTCAGGACCGAGAGGTGGTACGGCAGGCGCACCAGCCGGAGTGCGTCCACCACCGCGGGGTGAGCCGCCATGTACCCGACACGGGCACCCGCGAACGCGAAGGCCTTGCTCATCGTGCGGGACACCACGAGCCGCTCGCGACCGGGCAGCAGCGTCAGGGACGTCGGCTGTCCGGGAGGCATGAACTCCGCGTACGCCTCGTCCACCATCACGATGCCGTCGGTGGCGTCGTACACGGCTTCGATCGTCGCGAGTTCGAGCGGGGTCCCGGTGGGGTTGTTCGGCCCGCACAGGAAGACCAGGTCGGGCTGGTGCTCGCGCACCGCGGCGACGGCGGTCTCCGGCGAGATCCGGAACTCCGGGTCGCGCTCGGCGGCGATCCAGCGGGTCCCGGTGCCCGAGGCGATGATCGAGTGCATCGAGTACGTGGGCGGGAAGCCGAGCACGCTGCGCCCCGGACCGCCGAAGGCCTGGAGGAGCTGCTGGATGACCTCGTTCGAACCGTTCGCCGCCCAGATCTGCTCGGGTGCGAGGTCGTGGCCGAGGTAGCCCGCGAGCGACTGCCGCAGTTCGGTGAACTCCCGGTCCGGGTAGCGGTTCACCGACCCGAGGGCCTGGCGGATCGACGACACGATGTCCTCGGCGACGTCCTGCGGCACCGGATGGGTGTTCTCGTTGACGTTGAGCTGCACGCTGACGTGCTTCTGCGGGGCGCCGTAGGGGCTCTGACCGCGGAGGTCGTCTCGGATCGGGAGGTCTTCGAGCGTGAATGCCACCGATCCATCGTAGAGCGGTGCGCCTCCGCGATGACCGGCCGTCCAGACGGTCCGGCTCGTTCCGGGCCCGGGCTGGCTCGTTCCGGGCCCGGGCTGGCTCATTCCGGGCCCGGGCTGGCTCGTTCCGGGCTCCTGCTACTTCGCGTCGGCGTACTTCGCCGGGATCGCGATCTGCTCCCCCGCCTGCACACCGGAGCCGTCGAGCGCGTTGAGGCTCACGACGTCCTGGATGAAGTCACGCGGGTCGGCGTTCGGCGCGGTCTGCTCCGCGAGCTGCCAGAGGGTCTCGCCCGGCTCGATCGTCACCGTCTGGAAGTGCACGTCTGCTGCGGTGTTGCCGGCCGACGCCTGCCCACCGTTGAGCGCGATCAGGCCGACGACGAGCAGCAGCGGGAGGGCGGCGAGCGTCGTGAGCACGACACGACCACGACGCGTAAGGCGGAGCCGAGTCCCGACGACGGCGCGCTGCGAGCCGTCGCGCTGCAGCGTTCCGGGCTGCACGGTCTCGCGTCGCGCGGACCCGCGCTGCACGGAGCTGCTCTGCATGTCTGCGAGTGCGATGGTGCTCATGTCGTGGTGCCTTCCTGCTCAGGTGAACCGAAGCGATGTACCGAACATACGTTCGAACGGGCGGCCGCACAAGCCCCCTGGAGAGATTTCTGGAGAGTTTTCGTGCGACACGCTCGAACAGGTGTTTGTCCGGCGTCATGCAGTCGGATACTGTTTCGACCGACTGGGACAAGTCTCACGGGGACCACCGACATTCCCCGATCGACAGTCCAACGGTCGTGACGAGAAGGCGAGACGACGTGGCGGACGAACTGCGGGGACAGAAACCGCTGACCGCGAAGCAGCAGGCGATCCTGGACGCGATCCGGGCCTCCATCGCCAGCCGCGGGTACCCGCCGAGCATGCGCGAGATCGGCGACGCCGCCGGCCTCTCGTCCCTCTCGAGCGTCTCGCACCAGCTCGGGCAGCTCGAGCTCGGCGGCTGGATCCGACGTGACCCGAACCGCCCCCGCGCGCTCGAGGTCCTGGTCGACGAGCCCTCCGCGGCATCCGACGGCCCCGACGTCGACGCCACGACCCTGGTCCCCCTGGTCGGCCGGATCGCCGCGGGTGTCCCGATCACCGCGGAGCAGCACGTCGACGAGATCGTCCCGCTGCCCCGTCAGCTCGTCGGGTCGGGCGACCTCTTCATGCTCAAGGTCGTCGGCGAGTCGATGATCGACGCCGCGATCTGCGACGGGGACTGGGTCGTCGTCCGCTCGCAGCAGACCGCGGAGAACGGTGACGTCGTCGCCGCCATGCTCGACGAGGAAGCGACGGTCAAGGTCTTCCGGCAGCGCGACGGCCACACGTGGCTGCTGCCCCGCAACACCGCGTTCGAGCCGATCCTCGGCGACGCCGCAACCGTCCTCGGCAAGGTCGTGGCAGTCCTCCGCTCCCTCTGACCGCTGCACGGCGGCGGCTCGATCGACGCCGCACAACGAGAACCGGTCCGAACCACGTGGGTACGTGGTTCGGACCGGTTCTCGTTGTGCGGTTGCGGACAGAACCGCCTGCCCGACAGGAGGGGGCCTGGCGGACGCCAGCCGGGCCTCCAGGCTGGGCGGAACCGGCCGCTAGGCGGACGGGACGGGCGCGACCACGTACGGGTCGAGTTCCGCGACCTGCCGCTGGAAGACCTTCACCCGCAGGCGCGTCCCCGACTCGACGTAGTCGACCGTCTCGACCGAGCCGGTGTCGTGCAGCTGGGAGACGAGGTCCCCACGGTCGTACGGCACCACCACGGTGAGCGAGACGTCGGGCTCCGGCAGCCGGTCCTCGATCGCGGCGAGCAGGTCGGCGATGCCCTCACCGGTCCGAGCCGACACGAAAACGGCGTCGGGGGCGAGGCCCACCAGCACGAGCCGCTGCGCCTCGTCGATGAGGTCGGCCTTGTTGAACGCGACGATCTCGGGCAGGTCGCGGGCGCCGACGTCGGCGATGACTTCGCGGACGGTGGCGAGCTGCGCGGCCGGGTCCGGGTGCGAGCCGTCGACGACGTGCACGATGACGTCCGCCTCGCCGACCTCTTCCAGGGTGGACCGGAACGCCTCGACGAGCTGGTGCGGCAGGTTCCGGACGAAGCCGACGGTGTCCACGAACGTGAACTCGCGGCCCTTCGTGCTCTCGGTCCGGCGGACGGTCGCGTCGAGGGTGGCGAACAGCTGGTTCTGCACGAGCACACCCGCGCTCGTCAGACGGTTCAGCAGCGAGGACTTGCCGGCGTTGGTGTAGCCGGCGATCGCGACGCTCGGGACCTCGTTGCGGTGCCGGTCGGCACGCTTGGCCTCTCGTGCGGGGCGGAACCCGGCGATCTGGCGGCGGAGCTTCGACATCCGGGTGTGGATGCGACGCCGGTCGAGTTCGATCTTCGTCTCACCGGGGCCACGCGAGCCCATGCCGGCACCGCCGGACACCTGGCCACCGGCCTGGCGGGACATCGACTCACCCCAGCCGCGGAGACGCGGGAGCAGGTACTCGAGCTGCGCGAGTTCGACCTGCGCCTTGCCCTCGCGGGACTTGGCGTGCTGGCTGAAGATGTCGAGGATCACAGCGGTGCGGTCGATCACCTTCACCTTCACGACGTCCTCGAGGGCACGACGCTGGGAAGGAGCGAGCTCGGTGTCCGCAATCACGGTGTCGGCGCCGGTGGCCTTGACGACCATCGCGAGCTCCTCGGCCTTGCCCTTGCCGAGGTAGGTCGACGGGTCCGGGTGCGGCCGACGCTGCAGCAGCCCGTCGAGGACCACGGCGCCAGCGGTCTCGGCGAGGGCCGACAGTTCGCGCAGTGAGTTCTCCGCGTCGGCCGCGTCGCCCTGGGCGTACACGCCGATCAGGACGACCTGTTCGAGCCGGAGTTGCCGGTACTCGACCTCGGTGACGTCCTCGAGTTCGGTGGAGAGACCGGCGACCCTGCGCAGCGCCGCGCGGTCCTCCCGGTCGTACTGGTCGCCGTCGCCCGACCAGCCGTGCTCGTCAACGGAGCGGGTCTGGATGGCCTGGGCGGGGGCGAAGATGGACGAGCTGGCTCGCGAGTCGGCGTTGCGCAGCACGCGCTCGACGACGCCGTCGCCTTCAGCTTGGTTGTTGGGTTCCGTCATGCTTTCCACAGGGTACCTCCGGGGCCGTCAGGACACACGGGGTTCCCGGTACGGTTCTTCCATGGCGAACGACCACTACTTCTCGGCCACCCCGGAGAGCCAGGCGCGACCGCGTCAGATCGCCGTCACGCTGGCGGGCCGTTCGCTGTCGCTGACCACCGCTGCCGGGGTGTTCAGCCCGGACGGCCTCGACCGCGGCACGCGCGTCCTGCTGAACTCGGTGCCCCCGCCTGCGCACGACGGAGCGCTGCTGGACGTCGGGTGCGGGTGGGGTCCGATCGCGATCACGATGGCGATCCACGCCCCGGACGCCGCGGTGTGGGGCGTTGACGTGAACGAGCGGGTGCTCGACCTGGCGCGCCGCAACGCCGAGACCGCCGGGGCGTCGAACGTCTCGATCGCGCTGCCGTCGGACGTCCCGGCAGACCTGCGCTTCCGGACGATCTGGTCGAACCCGCCGATCCGGGTCGGCAAGGACGAGCTCCACGACATCCTGCTGACCTGGCTTCCCCGGCTCGAGGTCTCCGGCGACGCCTGGCTCGTCGTCTCGAAGGACCTCGGCGGCGACTCCCTGCAGCGCTGGCTGCACGACACGCTCGGGGCGTCGTTCCACGTCACGCGGGCATCGACGGACAAGGGGTTCCGCGTGCTGCGGGTGCACCGCACCGCGGAGTAGGGCGCGCCGCGCGGCGCCGCGCGGCGCCGGCCGCAGTGTGCGCCGTTCCGTCCACTGTGCGAGGGCCCGAGCGCCGCACACTGTACGAAACCTCGCACAGTGCCGAAGCGCGCAGCGCAAAGCGCGCGCAGCGCGCGCCCCGCGCGCAGCGCCCCGCGCCTCAGACCGTCAGGTCCCCCGAGAACACGAGCTCGGCGGGCCCCGCCAGCGCGACGTGCTCGCCGTCCTCTGCCGCGAACATCCGCACCGTGAGCACACCCCCGGGAACCCGCACCCGCCACGTGTCCGGCGCCGCCGACCCCGCCCAGTAACGGGTGGCCAACGCCGCCGCGACCGCTCCGGTCCCGCACGACAGGGTCTCGCCGCTGCCCCGCTCGTGCACGCGCATCGTGATCTGTCCGACCCCGTCCTGCACCAGGGGATCGCCCGGCAGCACGAACTCGACGTTCGCGCCCTCCGACGGAGCCGGGTCGAGCACCGGCACGTACGTCAGGTCGACGTCGGCGAGTTCGTCCTCGGTCGCGACGGCCACGACCACGTGCGGGTTGCCGACGTCGATGCCGAGCCCGGGCCGCGCGGTGTCGAGGTTCTTCGCCCGCACCATCACGTCGTCGGAACCCCTGCCGTCGACACCGAGGCCCCAGCGCCCGAGGTCGGCGGAGAACCCGTTCGTCTGCCGCTGGATGTCGACGATGCCCTTCCGGCTGCCGACCGATAGGGTCTCCCCCGGTTCCAGGTCGACGAGTCCGGACTCGGTCAGGTACCGCGCGAACACCCGGATCCCGTTGCCGCACATCTCGGCGACCGTACCGTCGGCGTTGTGGTAGTCCATGAACCAGGTGGCGCCGGGGTCCTCGGCGACGATGGCCTGTCCCTCTGGGATCGCGTCCGAGCGCACGGCGCGGATCACGCCGTCCGCCCCGACACCGAAGCGTCGGTCGGCGATGGCACGGATCCGGTCGGGGGTCATCTCGACCGTGGCGTCGGGGTCGGCGAACAGGACGAAGTCGTTGCCGGTCCCCTGGCCCTTGGTGAAGTGCAGCTCGGTCACGGGACGATCCTACGGGCCAACGCCGACAGCCCGTCGCGGTCCGCCCCGGTCACGTCGAGGTCCTCGGCATCGGCGTAGCGCTTGAACCAGGAGACCTGCCGCCTGGCGTACTTCCGCGTCGCGACCCCGGTCGCTTCGACGGCCTCGGCCTCGGTCGAGACGCCCCGCAGCACGTCGAGCGCCTGCGAGTACCCGATCGCGGCCCGGGCGGTCCGGCCCTGCTCGAGGCCGACGGCGCGGAGCGCCGCGACCTCGTCCACGAGACCGGCCGCGAACATCCGCTCGGCCCGGGCGTGCAGGGCCGTCACGAGCTGCTCTCGGTCGCGACGCAGGTGCAGCACCCGCGCTGGTCGCCACGCGCGGGGCGCGGACGGGAGGCTCGTGGTGACCTGGTCCGATCGGCTCGCGATCTCCACGGCGCGGATCAGGCGCCGTGGGTTGCGTGCGTCGATCGTGTCCGCAGCCGCGGGGTCGAGTTCGCGGAGCCGCGCCAGGAGGAAGTTCGGCCCGCGTTCCTCGTGCTCGCGTTCGAGCTCCGCACGCAGGGCGGGGTCGGTCCCCGGGAAGTCCAGCTCGTACAGCACCGACGACACGTACAGCCCGCTGCCGCCGACGAGCACCGCGACCCCACCGCCGTCGACGATGTCCGCGATCACCGCGCGGGCGTCGCGCTGGTACGCCGCGACGCTGGCCTCGTCGGTGACGTCCAGCACGTCGAGCTGGTGGTGCGGGATGCCGTGCCGGTCAGCCTCGGGCACCTTCGCGGTGCCGATGTCCATGCCGCGGTAGAACTGCATTGCGTCGGCGTTCACGATCTCGGCGCGACGGCCGTGCACGCGGTACCGGTCGGCGATCGCGATGCCGAGGTCGGACTTCCCCGTGCCGGTCGCCCCGACGACGGCGATCAGTCCGGGCGCCCCAGTACCGTCGCCCGTGCCCGGCGCAGCGTCGGTGGAGGCGCCGGCGACGTCAGCGGCCGACACGGAGCGTCGGCAAGCCGAGTGAGACCGGCTTCGGGCCGTCGCCCGGCTCGGCAGGGGTGGGCACACCGCAGGACTCGGCCTGCGCCCGGTCCCAGGCGTCCCCGGCACGGGTACGCCGGATCCGGAGCGGCTCGTCGGTGTCCGCGATCAGGAAGTGGGGCGCCGCGCGGGTGATCTCCACCGTGACGACGTCCCCGGGCCGCGGCACGGCGGAACCGGTCGGCACCGAGAAGTGCACGAGCCGGGAGTCCTCCGCGCGTCCGGACAGCCGGTGCGTGGAGTCGTCCTTGCGGCCCTCCCCCGTGGCGACGAGCACCTCGACGGTGCGGCCGACCTGCGCGGAGTGCTCTTCGGCGGTGATGCGGTCCTGCAGGGCGACGAGTCGCTCGTACCGGGCCTGCACGACGGCCTTCGGGAGCTGGTCCGGCATCGTGGCCGCCGGCGTGCCGGGGCGGATCGAGTACTGGAACGTGAACGCCGAGGCGAAGCGCGCCTGCTCGACCACGCGCATGGTGTCCTCGAAGTCCTCCTCGGTCTCGCCGGGGAACCCGACGATGATGTCGGTGGAGATCGCGGCGTTCGGGATCTTCGCGCGGACCCGGTCGAGGATCCCCAGGAACCGCTCGCTCCGGTAGCTGCGCCGCATCGCCTTGAGCACGCGGTCCGAGCCGGACTGCAGCGGCATGTGCAGCTGCGGCATCACGTTCGGCGTCGCTGCCATCGCGTCGATGACGTCGTCGGTGAACGCGGCCGGGTGCGGGCTGGTGAACCGGATGCGCTCGAGTCCCTCGATCTGCCCGGCGGCACGCAGGAGCTTGCCGAACGCCTGGCGATCGCCGAACTCGACGCCGTACGAGTTCACGTTCTGCCCGAGCAGCGTGACCTCGATCGCGCCGTCGTCCACGAGCGCCTGGATCTCCGCGAGGACGTCCCCCGGGCGTCGGTCCGTCTCCTTGCCGCGCAGGGACGGGACGATGCAGAAGGTGCAGGTGTTGTTGCACCCGACCGAGATCGACACCCACCCGCTGTGCGTGGAGTCCCGCTTGGTGGGGAGCGTCGACGGGAAGACGTCGAGCGACTCGAGGATCTCGAGCTGCGCCTCGCCGTTGTGCCGTGCCCGTTCGAGGAGCGTCGGGAGCGACCCCATGTTGTGCGTCCCGAAGACGACGTCCACCCACGGTGCCTTCTCGAGGATGACGTTCTTGTCCTTCTGCGCCAGGCACCCGCCGACCGCGATCTGCATGCCGGGGTGCTCGCGCTTGATCCCGGCGAGTTGCCCGAGGTTGCCGTAGAGGCGGTTGTCCGCGTTCTCTCGCACGGCACAGGTGTTGATCACGACCACGTCGGCCTGGTCGCCGTCGGCCGCCACGTACCCGGCGGCCTGCAGTGACCCGCTGAGCCGCTCGGAGTCGTGCACGTTCATCTGACACCCGTAGGTGCGGACTTCGTAGGTGCGGGGGCGCGCTGCGACGGTGGCCATGGTCGTCCCAGTGTAAATCGCGGTGTGGCTACTCGAAGCGCACGGGGCCGCGCGGACCGCCCGGTCCGTTCGACCGTGGACCGCCACCGCGCCCGCCGCCGTCGAGCGCTCGCTCGACCGCGATCCGGACGATGCCGCCGTTGTAGCCCTTGCGCATCAGGAACCCGGAGAGACGCCGCTCCGCCGTCGCGCGGTCGAGCCCACGGAGCTGTCCGGCACGCTTGACCGCGAGGTCGATCGCCCGGACGAACTCGTCGTCATCGTCGTCGGTCGCTGCTTCGAGTGCGGCGTCGATCGCCGTCTGGTCGATGCCACGGCGCCGGAGCTCCGCGACGACGCCCTGTCGGCCGAGGCGCTTGCGATCGTGCAGCCGGTCCACCAGGTCGGTGGCCAGGGCGACGTCGTCGAGCAGCCCGACCCGGGTGAGCCGTTCGATCTCGTGGTCGACCACGTCCGGGTCGAGGTCGTTCTTCGTCAGGGTCGTCCGGAGTTCGGACGTGCTGACGCCCTTGCGTCCGAGCGCACGCATGCTGAGTCGCTCGGCATCGGCGCGCTGCTCGTCGAGGGGACGCGGCGCATCGGCGGGGTCGATCTCGTCACCGCCGACGATCGAGAAGACCGACGCGGTGGTCGCATCGGCCCCGGAGTCCTCGGGGTCGTAGCCGGCCATCTCGGCCCGAGCGCTCCGGCCGGAGCCGTCACCGACGACGGGCGACACCCAGTCGGCCTGCGCCTCGGGACCACGGAGGGGCAACGGGACCGGGGTGTCCGCGTCGTCCTCGAGCATCGACGACGGCGGGCCGTCGGGGTCGATCGCGTCGGGGGCCGGGGCGACCGGCTCGGGAGTCGTACGACGGCGGGACCTCGCACCGAACAGGTCGGTGACCGGTGCGAGGTCCGCCTCGTCGTCGCGGGGGGTCACGCGCCCTTGCGCGCGGCGAGCTTGGTCTCGATGGACTCGACCGGAGCGGCTTCCGCTTCGGGCTTGGCTCCACCGATGCCGAGCTTGGCGAGGATCTTGCCCTCGATCTCGGCGGCGATCTCCGGGTTCTGGATCAGGAAGGAACGAGAGTTCTCCTTGCCCTGCCCGAGCTGGTCGCCGTCGTAGGTGTACCAGGCGCCGGACTTCTTCACGATGCCGTGGTCGACACCGAAGTCGAGCAGCGAGCCTTCGCGCGAGATGCCCGTGCCGTACAGGATGTCGAACTCGGCCTGCTTGAAGGGCGGCGCCATCTTGTTCTTGACGACCTTGACACGGGTGCGGTTGCCCACTGCGTCGGTACCGCTCTTGAGGGTCTCGATGCGGCGGATGTCGAGGCGGACCGACGCGTAGAACTTCAGCGCCTTACCACCGGAGGTGGTCTCCGGGGAGCCGAAGAACACACCGATCTTCTCGCGCAGCTGGTTGATGAAGATCATCGTGGTCTGGGTCTGGTTGAGCCCACCGGCGAGCTTGCGGAGCGCCTGCGACATGAGGCGTGCCTGCAGACCGACGTGGGAGTCACCCATCTCGCCCTCGATCTCGGCGCGGGGCACGAGCGCCGCGACGGAGTCGATCACGATCAGGTCGATGGAACCGGAGCGGACGAGCATGTCCGCGATCTCGAGTGCCTGCTCGGCGGTGTCCGGCTGCGAGACCAGCAGGGCGTCGATGTCGACACCGAGCTTCTTCGCGTACTCCGGGTCGAGGGCGTGCTCCGCGTCGATGAAGGCGGCGATGCCACCGTTGCGCTGGGCGTTCGCGATCGCGTGGATCGTCAGCGTCGTCTTGCCCGAGGACTCCGGGCCGTAGATCTCGATGATGCGGCCACGCGGCAGCCCACCGATCCCGAGCGCGACGTCGAGGGCGACGGAACCGGTCGGGATGGTGGCGACCGGGGCGCGCTCGTCGGAGCCGAGGCGCATGACAGCACCCTTGCCGAACTGCCGGTCGATCTGCGCGAGTGCGGTCTCGAGGGACTTCTCGCGGTCTGCTGGTGAGGGCATGGTGTGCTTCCTTCGTGCTCGATGTCTGCCGCCTGTAGGCTGTCTGGCCCCCAGGAGCCGGTGGTGCAAGGCCCCTGGTTCTCGGACAAGGCTTCGGGCGTTCCCGATGACTCGAACCTAGGGCGGGCCACCGACATCACTGCCGGTCACCGCGCTGCCTGTGGACGAACCCATCGATCTGCGCCGCTGTGGAGGAAGCTACCACCCGTCGAACACGTGTTCGAGCGACACGCCGAACAGATGTTCGGAGATGTCGGTTCAGTCCCGCGGCTCGAGCAGGCCCTTGCCGTGCCGACGGTCCTGCGGCACGTCCTGGGAGTCACAGAGCGCGTCCCAGACCTTCCGGGTGTCGATCCCGGCGGCGATCGCATCGGCGGCGGAGCGGCCTCCGAGCTCCTCGAGCACGACGTCACGGGCGACGACGGCACCGTAGGCCTCCCCGAAGACCTGGTCGACGGCCCGCCAGAACTCACTCACCCGCATCCCACAAGCCTAAACGCCGAGCCGCGCCGGACCCAGCCCACGACGAGCGAACGCCCCCGCCGGCGGACCGGCGAGGGCGTTCGTGGTGCAGTGCGGGTCAGCGCACCGCGAGGTCGTTGTCGAACTCGGCGACGAGTTCGTCCGGGAGCGTGTCCGGGACCGGGGTGAGTCCTTCCACGACGGCGAGGCGGTCGCCCACTTCGCGCATGATCGTGGAGATGGGGGTGTCCAGCGCGTCCGCGACGGATGCGAGGATCTCCGAGCTGGCCTCTTTCTGACCACGCTCGACTTCACTGAGGTACCCGAGAGCAACGCTGGCCTTGGACGCGACCTGACGGAGGGTCCGGCCCTTCTGCAAGCGGAAGTCCCGCAGAACGTCGCCGATTTCCTGACGAACGAGAACCATGAGAACTCCTCCTTCCTGTCGTCTCCAAAGCCCGATCGATCGGGATGACCGTCACGGGTTCAGCAACACTAGCGTTGCCGGTTGCAGCATGCTAGCCACCTGGGCTGCCGTCCTGCTGGAGATTGCGTGAGATGTAACCCAGCGGTAACGCGGGCTATTCCCCGGCGTCCAGTTCGTCGAGCAGCCGTACCAGGAGTTCGGAGACGGAGGCCTGTCGGATTGCCGAGCGGTCCCCGTCGAGGTGCAGTTCGAACGCCCTGGCGCCGGCTCCGGACGCGATCCCGACGAACACCGTGCCGACGGGCTTGCCGTCCTGCGGGTCCGGACCGGCGACGCCCGTGGTGGAGATCCCCCACGTCGCGGGGACGCCGTCGACGGCCAGCGCCGACCGGACCCCGTCCGCCATCTGCATGGCGACGTCGGGGTCGACGGCACCGCGCGCGGCGAGCAGCGACGAGGACACGCCGAGGACCGACGCCTTGACCGGCGTCGCGTACGCGACCACGCCGCCACGGACGACGGCGCTCGCGCCCGGCACGCCGACGAGCTCCGCGACGACCAGGCCGCCGGTGAGCGACTCCGCGACGGCGACGGTCTCACCACGCCGGGTGAGCGTCGCGACGAGCGCGTGGGCCACCCGGTCCGGAGGCTCGGTGCCGGTCACGCCGGCGGCTCCGGTCACGGGGTGGTCCGGTTGTGCTTCCACGCCTGCCAGAGGTAGTCCAGGCCGCTCAGGACGGTGGCGATGAACGCGGCCGTCATCAGGATGCCGTTGGTCCAGTGCGCGAAGTCGCCCGCGAAGTTCCACCACGGGAAGAGCGCGAGCGTGATCGCCACGGCCTGCAGGACGGTCTTGATCTTGCCGCCGCGGCTCGCCGGGATCACGCGGTCCGAGAGCACCGCGAAGCGGAACACCGTGATGCCGATCTCGCGCACCATGATCAGGACGGTCACGTACCACGGCAGTTCGCCGAGGATCGAGAGCGCCACCAGGGCGCCACCGATCAGGACCTTGTCGGCGATCGGGTCGACGAGCTTGCCGAAGTCCGTGACCAGGTCCTGCCGGCGCGCGATGATCCCGTCGGCGCTGTCCGTGACGATCGCCACGACGAAGATCACTGCGGCCCAGATCCGGACGGGCCCGTCGTGGCCGGCGTCTGACAGCAGCAGGACGAAGAACAGCGGCGCCATCAGGATCCGGATGACGGTGATGATGTTCGCGACGTTCGCCGTCGACGCGGGACCCGGACCCTTGCGGATCAGTCGTCCGCGCCACGGGAACCGCTTCGTGTTGGTGCCTTCCGAGGCGGTCATCGTGTTCACTCCCTGCCGGTGAGGCCCCAGGCGTCCTCGTCCGGTTCGTCCTCGACTTCATCGTACCCGCGGGTCATGTCGCCCACCGGGTCGGCGCCGTACCGGTCCGCGCCGTCGGAGGCTCCGGCGGCGGGTGCGGCCGGTGCGGCCGGTGCGGCAGGGGCAGCGGGCGCCGGCGGTTCCTCACCGCGGAGCTTCGCGAGCACCGACGGCAGCTGGTCGGTCGTGACGAGCACGTCGCGGGCCTTCGAGCCCTCTGACGGACCGACGATGTCGCGGGACTCCATCAGGTCCATCAGGCGCCCGGCCTTGGCGAACCCGACCCGGAGCTTGCGCTGCAGCATCGAGGTCGACCCGAACTGCGTCGACACGACCTGCTCGACGGCGGCGAGCAGCAGCTCGAGGTCGTCGCCGATGTCCGCGTCGATCTCCTTGCGCTCGACGACCGCCGCGACGTCCTGGCGGTACTCGGGCTGGGCCTGCCGGGTGACGTGCTGGACGACCTCGGCGACCTCGCTCTCCTGCACCCAGGCGCCCTGCACACGCACGGCCTTCGACGAGCCCATCGGCAGGAAGAGCCCGTCGCCCTGCCCGATGAGCTTGTCGGCACCCGGCTGGTCGAGGATGACGCGGGAGTCGGTGACACTGGTGACCGCGAACGCGATGCGCGACGGGACGTTGGCCTTGATCAACCCCGTGATCACGTCGACCGACGGACGCTGCGTCGCGAGCACGAGGTGGATGCCGGCGGCACGCGCGAGCTGGGTGATGCGGACGATCGATTCCTCGACGTCGCGCGGTGCGACGAGCATCAGGTCGGCGAGCTCGTCGACCACCACCAGCAGGTACGGGTACGGCTTGAGCTTCCGCTCGCTGCCGGCGGGCAGCACGATCTCGTTGTTCTCGATCGCCTTGTTGAAGTCGTCGACGTGGCGGAACCCGAACGACGCCAGGTCGTCGTACCGCATGTCCATCTCCTTCACGACCCACTGCAGCGCTTCCGCTGCCTTCTTCGGGTTCGTGATGATGGGGGTGATCAGGTGCGGGACGCCCGCGTAGATCGAGAGCTCGACGCGCTTCGGGTCGACCAGGACCATGCGGACCTCGGACGGCTTCGCGCGCATCAGCAGCGAGGTGATCATCGAGTTGATGAACACCGACTTGCCGGACCCGGTGGAGCCGGCGACGAGCAGGTGCGGCATCTTCGCGAGGTTGGCGACGACGAACCCGCCCTCGACGTCCTTGCCGACGCCGATGGTCATCGGGTGCTTCGACTTCCGCGCCGCGTTCGAGCGGAGCACGTCGCCGAGGGAGACGATCTCGCGGTCGGTGTTCGGGATCTCGACGCCGATGGCGCTCTTGCCCGGGATCGGCGAGAGGATCCGGACCTCGTTCGAGGCGACGGCGTACGACAGGTTCTTCGACAGCGCCGTGACGCGCTCGACCTTGACGCCCGGCCCGAGCTCGATCTCGTAGCGCGTGACCGTCGGGCCGCGCGAGAAGCCGGTGACCTTCGCGTCGACCTTGAACTCGGTCAGGACGCCGGTGATCGCCGCGACGATGTCGTCGTTCGCCTGGCTGCGGGCGACCGACGGGGTCCCCGAGCTCAGCGTCGTGGCCGCCGGCAGACGGTACGGGCGCGACGGGTCGTCCGCAGCGGCCGCCGCGGGGAGGTCGTCGGGCTCGTCCGCCACGTCCGCCACGTCGTCGACGGGCTCGGGCGGGAGGCTCGGGGAGACGACGGCGGGCACGTCACGGCCCGGACGGATCACCTCGGTCGCGTCGTCGGGCACGGGCGCACCGAAGTCGCGCAGTGCCTGCTCGGCACGGTCGAGGTCTGCGGCGACCTCGGTCTCCGCGGAGTCGTTGAGGTTCACCGACGCGGGCTCAGCGGGCGTGTGGTCGATGAGCCCGGCCGCCGCGCCGGCGTTCGGCGACGGTGCCGCCGACGGGGCACCGGCGTTCGCCGCCGGGATGACGGGGCTGTCGTACGCGGGGTCTTCTTCCCGTCCGGACTTGTTCCGACGCCACCAGGGGACGGTGCCCTCGGCCGGTTCGTCGGCGTCCGCGTCGAAGCCGAGGTCCTCGAAGAGCTGCAGGCCCTGCGAGTCGGTCTTGCCGGCGCGCTTCCGCGACGGCCTGGTGACGGCGGGAGCTGCGGCGTCCGGTTCTGGCTCGGCGGCGGGAGCCGGGGCCCCGAACAGGTACGCGTAGAGCTCGTGGAGTCGACGACCGACCTTGTTCGGCGGCGTCTTCGTGATGATGAACAGCGAGAGGACCAGGAGCACGATCGCGACGGGGACGGCGATCCACGCCGTTGCGACGGCCACGAGCCACCCGATGACGACCCAGCCGATCACGCCGCCGGCCGCGGCCAGGGCCGGCATGCCGTCGGAGGCGCTCGGCTGCCCGCCGAAGACGTGGCAGAGCGAGGCGATCGAGACGAGCAGGAGCCCGAGGCCGATCCCGATCCGGGTGTTGTCGTGCACGGAGGCCGGGTGCCGGAACAACCACCCCGCGAACACCACCATGATCACCGGGAGCGCGAACGCCAGCCGGCCGAACAGCCCGCCGAACGTGTACGCGTCGAGCGCGATCGAGACGGCGTTCGTCGGGTTGAGCCACTCCACCACGGCGCCGGCGATGGCCAGCACGAACAGGAAGAACGGGAAGCCGTCGCGGCGCTGGTCCTTCTCGAGGGACTCCTTGCCGAGCAGGCGGAACATCGCGCCGACGCCGTGCGCCATCGCGAGCCAGGCGGTCACCAGCGGGTTCTGCCCGCTGAACTCGACCGCGGGTGCGGCCTGCGGGAGCTTCTTCGTGGTGGCCTGGGTGCGCGACGAAGGACGCGACCCGCTTCCGCGGGACGACGAGGACGCGCGCGAGCGCGTGGTCGACTTGGTGCCTCCGGCCATGGGCAGAACCCTAACGCCACCTGGGGACGTTCTCGCGGAGGCGCGCACGGCTGTGGACAACGGCAGGAGGCCCGGTGCACGTCCGTGACGGACGTGCACCGGGCCTCCAGACCGAGGGCCGAACGGCCGAACGGCGCAGCCGCTACGCCTCGATGATCACCGGGACGATCATCGGGCGGCGGCGGTGCTTCGTGTTGACCCACCGGCCGACGGTCCGACGGACCACCTGGCTGAACGCGTGCTGGTCCCGCGTGCCGTTGCCGGCCGCGTCGGCCAGCGCACGCGCGATCTGCGGGCGGACGTCGTCGAAGACGGAGTCGTCCTCGGCGAAGCCGCGCGACTGGATCTCCGGGCCGATGACGCACTGGCCGGTCGCGAAGTCGACCGCGCAGAAGACGGAGATGAAGCCCTCTTCTGCCAGGACACGGCGGTCCTTGAGGTCGGCGTCGGTGATCTCGCCGACGGTCGACCCGTCGACGTAGACGTACCCGATGTCGAGCTGCCCGGCGACGGTGACGGCACCGTCCTTCAGGTCGACGACGATGCCGTCCTGGCCCAGGATGACGTTCCGCGGCGGCACACCCGTCTGGATCGCCAGGTCGGCGTTCGCGTACAGGTGGCGGTGCTCGCCGTGCACGGGCAGCACGTTCCGCGGCCGCAGGATGTTGTAGCAGTAGAGGAGCTCGCCGGCGGAGGCGTGTCCGGAGACGTGCACCTTCGCGTTGCCCTTGTGCACGACCTTCGCGCCGAGCTTGGTCAGGCCGTCGATCACGCGGTAGACGGCGTTCTCGTTGCCCGGGATGAGCGACGATGCCAGGATCACGGTGTCGCCCTCGCCGATCTCGATCTGGTGCTCGAGGTTCGCCATGCGCGCCAGGACGGCCATCGGCTCGCCCTGGGACCCGGTCGACATGTAGACGATCTGGTCGTCCGGGACGTTCTTGGCCTTCTTCGTGTCGATGAGCACGTTCTCCGGCACGCGGAGGTACCCGAGGTCGGCCGCGATCGTCATGTTGCGGATCATCGAGCGGCCCATGAACGCGACCTTGCGGTTCGCGGCGGCCGCGGCGTCGAGGACCTGCTGCACGCGGTGCACGTGCGAGGAGAAGCTCGCGACGACGACCTTCTTGCGGGCGCGCATGATGATGTTCTCGAGGACCGGGCCGATGTCGCGCTCGGGGGCGGTGAAGCCCGGCACGTCGGCGTTGGTGGAGTCCGGCAGGAACAGGTCGACGCCGGCCTCGCCGAGGCGCGCGAAGGCACGGAGGTCGGTGATGCGGTCGTCGAGCGGGAGCTGGTCCATCTTGAAGTCGCCCGTGTGCAGCACGCGACCGGCGGGGGTCGTGATGGCGACGGCGAGGGCGTCCGGGATGGAGTGGTTCACCGCGACGAACTCGAGGTGGAACGGGCCGAGCTGCTCGGTCTGGTCCTCGGCGACGACCAGCGTGTACGGCTTGATCCGGTGTTCCTTGAGCTTGGCCTCGACCAGGGCGAGGGTCAGCGTGGAGCCGATCAGCGGGATGTCGTCGCGGAGCTTCAGCAGGTACGGGACGGCGCCGATGTGGTCCTCGTGGCCGTGCGTGAGCACGACGCCGAGGACGTCGTCGAGGCGGTCCCGGATCGGGGCGAAGTCCGGGAGGATCAGGTCGACACCCGGCTGGTGCTCCTCGGGGAAGAGGACACCGGCGTCGACGATGAGGAGCTTGCCCTCGTACTCGTAGACGGTCATGTTGCGACCGATCTCGCCGAGGCCACCGATCGGGATGACGCGGAGGGTGCCCGGCTCGAGGGGCTGGGGTTCGGAGACTTGCGTGGGCATTCGGTCCTGACTGCTTCGGCGGCGCGCGATCCCGCGCGCCGCGGTCGATCAACGGGTGGTGCCTGGCACCTTCGGAAGCGCACCGCCGGCGGCCGCGTTGCGGTCCGGGCGGAAGTTGGAGAAGTCGGCGCCGGGGATCCCGTGCACGGCTTCGAGGGAGGTCTCGATGGCGTACGCCTCGGAGTCCTCGGGGCCGACGAGCGGCAGACGGACGCGCGGGCTGCCGATGCGGCCGAGCCCGTGCAGGATGTACTTCGCCGCGACGGTGCCGGGCACGTGGGTCATCACCGCGCGGACCAGCGGCTCGATGCGCTGGTGCTCGCGCGTGGCCGTCGCCAGGTCCCCGGCGTTCACGGCGTCGATGATCGTGCGGTACGGCGTCGACGTGATGTTCGCGGTGACGCCGATCAACCCGGTGGCGCCGATCGACAGGTGCGGGAGCACGTTCGTGTCGTCGCCGGAGAAGTACATCAGGTCGGTGTTGTTGAGCACCCGGGACACCTCGGCGAAGTCGCCCTTGGCGTCCTTCACGGCGAGGATGTTCGGGTGGTGCGAGGCCCGCACGATGGTCTCGTACGTGATCGGGATGCCGGTGCGACCGGGGATGTCGTACAGGATCACCGGCAGGTCGGTGGCGTCCGCGATCATCCGGAAGTGCGTCAGCACGCCCGACTGCGTCGGCTTGTTGTAGTACGGCGTGACGATCATCACACCGTCGGCGCCGGCCTTCTCGCTCTGCTTGTACAGGTGGATCGCGTGCGCGGTCTCGTTCGAGCCACCACCCGTGATGATCTTCGCGCGGCCGCCGGCGACGGACTTGCCGACCTCGACCAGGCGGAGCTTCTCCGGGTCGGTGAGGGTCGACGTCTCACCGGTGGTGCCGGTGACGACGATGCCGTCGGCGCCGGCGGTGATGCAGTCGTCGATGTGCTGCTCGACGCCGGGCCAGTCCACTTCGCCGTCAGCGGTGAACGGGGTCACGAGGGCGACGAGGACCTGGCCGAAGGGATTCTCACGCGGGGACACGGGCACCAGCGTACCGGGGATGCGCGCAGGTGCCGCCGTCCGCCCGGACGGTGCGCCGCGGGCGGGCGGCCGGGAGGCTCGGCGCGGCGGCGCGGTGCGCCCCCGGACATGCGCGTGCGAACGACGAGTGCACGTGCGGGCGCGTGTGCACTCGTCGCCACGGCGCGCACTCGGCGGGCGTCAGGCGCGGCGGCGCCACTCGACGAAGCGGTAGCGCTGCCCGCCGTTGCGGGAGGTCTGCCACGGGCCCTCGTCGACGAGCGACCACGCGTCGTCGAGGGTCGGCGCGACGGTGTCGCCAGCGACCTCGGTGTCGATCACGGTCTCGGAGACCCGGTCCGCGAACGGCAGTGCCGCCGCGTAGACCTGTCCCCCGCCGATGACCCACACGGGCTCGTCGGTGTCGAGCGCGGTCGCCAGGTCGTGCACGACCTCGGCGCCCTCGGCGGTCCACGACCCGTCTCGGGTGAGCACCACGTTGCGGCGGCCGGGCAGGGGCCGGAAGCGCGGCGGGAGCGAGTCCCAGGTGCGCCGGCCCATCACGACGGTGCCGGAGCCGGTGACCTGGCGGAAGTGCGCGAGGTCCTCGGGGACGTGCCAGGGCATCCCGCCGTCCGCGCCGATGACCCCGCCGGTCGACCGTGCCCAGACCATCCCGACGCCACGCACCGGCTCGACCCAGTGGTCCGACGCCATCAGACGGCGACCGCGCCCTTGATGGCCGGGTGGTGGTGGTAGCCGATGATCTCGAAGTCCTCGTAGACGTAGTCGTCGATGGAGTCGCGCGGCGCGATCGCGAGCGTCGGCGGGGCGTACGGGGTGCGGGAGAGCTGCTCTTCGACCTGGGCGACGTGGTTGTCGTAGACGTGGCAGTCGCCGCCGGTCCAGACGAAGTCGCCGACCTGCAGCCCGGTCTGCGCCGCGATCATGTGCGTCAGCAGCGCGTACGACGCGATGTTGAACGGCACGCCGAGGAACATGTCGGCGCTGCGCTGGTACAGCTGGCACGAGAGCTTGCCGTCGTTGACGTAGAACTGGAAGAACGCGTGGCACGGGGCGAGCGCCATGTCCGGGATGTCCGCGACGTTCCACGCCGAGACGATCAGCCGGCGGGAGTCCGGGTTCGTCCTGATCTGCTCGATCACCTGGGCGATCTGGTCGACGTGCTCCCCGGACGGGGTCGGCCAGGAACGCCACTGCACGCCGTAGACCGGGCCGAGGTCGCCGGACTCGTCCGCCCACTCGTTCCAGATCCGGACGCCGTGCTCCTGCAGCCACGTGGCGTTGCCGTCGCCGCGGAGGAACCAGAGCAGTTCGTACGCGATCGACTTGAAGTGCACGCGCTTGGTCGTGATCAGCGGGAAGCCCTCGGACAGGTCGTACCGGAGCTGTGCGCCGAAGAGGCTGCGCGTACCGGTGCCGGTGCGGTCGCCCTTCGGTGCGCCGTCGGTGAGGACGCGGCGCAACAGGTCCTCGTAAGGAGTCGCAACGGTGGCGTCGGGCTGGACGGTCGCGGTGTCGGTCACGGCAGAAGCCTAAACGGGACCACCCACACTGGCGACCCGACCTGCGCGGCGTACCCCGGGCCTCCAGTCCGGATGCGTACCGTTGTGCCCAAGGAGGCCCACATGGCGGATCAGCCGCTCTCGATCCTGGTGGCCGGCGCGTCCGGCTTCATCGGGACCCCCCTGGTGCGCGCCCTGCGCGACGCCGGGCACCACGTCTCGACCCTGGTGCGGCGCGAGCCGCACTCCCCCACGGAGTTCCGGTGGGCTCCCGGCTCCCGTCCGCTCGACCCGGCGGTGCTCGACGGTGCGGACGTCGTGGTCAACCTCGCCGGTGCGAACATCGGCAAGCTGCCGTGGACCGACTCGTACAAGCAGGAGATCGAGCGCTCCCGCACCGACGCGACCGACACCCTGGTCGAGGCGATGCGCCACGCGAGCACCCCGCCGCGCCTGTTCCTGTCCGGTTCGGCGTCCGGTGTCTACGGCGACCGTCCGTCCGACGTGCTCCAGGACGACGCCGCCGCGGGGTCCGGCTTCCTCGCCGAGGTCTGCACCGCGTGGGAGGCCGCAGCGAACCGGGCGCCGGAGGGGGTCCGCGTCGTGACCTTGCGCACCGGGATCGTCATCGGGCAGGGCGACGGCGCACTCGCACCGCTGATCCCGCTCACGAAGGTCGGCCTGGGCGGCCGGCTCGGCACGGGTGGCCAGCACTGGCCCTGGATCGCGCTCGAGGACGAGGTCGGGGCGATCGTGCACCTGGCGACCGCGCCCGGCGCCGCGGACGTCTCCGGACCGGTGAACCTCGCCGGCCCCGAGGCCGCCGTCGCCGACCGCATCACCAAGCGCGTCGCCGAGGACCTGCACCGGCCCTACCTGTTCCGGATCCCGGAGTTCGCGCTGCGGACGCTCCTGCGGGAGGCGGCCGACGAGATGCTGCTGTCGAGTCAGCAGATGGTGCCGACGAAGCTCCTGGAGTCCGGGTACGCCTTCCGGTACACGCGCGCCGAGGACGCCGTCGACGCGGTCTTCTAGCGCGCGTGCGCGAGTGCGGTCCGCATCGCGGCCCGTGCTCGCTTCCGGTCGCCGGCGGCGTCGTAGACGACCCCGAGCCGGAACCACGCCCGCCAGTCGTCCGGAGCCGCCTCGACCGCGGCCTTGTACTCCGGGAAGAGCTCGTCGGCCGCAGCGCGGTCCGGGCGGCCGGACGGCCGGACGGGCACCACGTCGCCCGGCGTGCCGCCCTCGCGTTCGAGCCGCGCTCCGAGGCGCGTGATCCGCAGCCCGAAGCGGAACTCCAGCACGAGCAGGAGCGCCCCGATGACGGCGATCACGAACAGCGCGACGCCGATCGCGATGCCGATGGCGAGCCCCGTGGCGATGAAGGCGACGGCACGCTGCCCGACGAGCACGATGTACAGCGCGAGCAGCACGGTCATCAGGGCAGCGCCCCAGAACGGCGACCGGATCCCCATCGTCAGCCGATGCCGAGCACGGAGCCGAGCCCGACGGTCAGACCCCTGGCGTCGACGACGGCGGACAGCGCGGCACGGATGCCCGGCGCGTAGGCGACGTCGTCGTTGGTGTCGTGCCGGATCGTCAGGGTCTCCCCCGGCCCGCTCAGGACGACGTCCTGCACGGCCTTGACGCCCGGCAGACGCAGCGAGTGGATCGGCACGCTCGCGACCTGCTGGCCGCGGGCGCGCTGGTCGACGTGCGGTGCGTCGACCGGTCCGACGTCGCGCCGCGCCTCGGAGATGAGCTCCGCGGTGCGCACGGCGGTGCCGGACGGCGAGTCGATCTTTCCGGCGTGGTGCGTCTCGACGATCTCGATCGCCGGGAACCACGGCGCCGCGATCGTCGCGAGGTGGGTGCCGAGCACGGATCCGATCGAGAAGTTCGGGACGACGAAGGCGCCCTGCTCCGGGCGGTCCGCGAGTGCGGTCCGGAGCGATGCCAGCCGGGCCGCCGACCACCCGGAGGTCCCGACGAGCACGTTCGCGCCGCTCTCGAGGGCGTTCGACACGATCGCGGGGCTGAGTGCGGGGACCGTCACGTCGACGACCACGGCCGCACCCGCGAACACGGACGGTCCGGCCTCGTGTGCGCTGTCCTTCGACGACAGCCGCGCGACGAGCTCGAAGCCCGGCAGTTCCTCGACCACGGCGGCCACGAGGCCCCCGAGACGACCGGTGGCGCCGACGACGGCGACGGGAGTGACCATGCGCCCCATCCTAGGATCGACGCATGACCATCGATCGCACCCCGGTCACCGTGCGCACCGTCCCGGCGGACCTGCCCGAGGTCGATGCGCTCCTCGACGCCTACCTCGACGAGCGCGAGGCGACGTTCCCGAGCGCGCAGGGCTCGTACTCCCGCAAGCGCACCCCGGCAGCGGAGTTCACACCCCCGCGCGGCGTGTTCGTGGTGGCGTACGACGGTGACGACACCCCGCTCGGGTGCGGCGGGCTCCGGCGGATCGCGGATGACGGCGACGACGTCCGCTTCGAGGTCAAGCACGTCTTCGTGACCCCGGCGGGCCGCGGACGCGGGGTCGCGACGGCGGTCATGGACGAGCTCGAGCGTGCGGGCGCCCGGCTCGGTGCGACGGCGATCGTCCTCGACACGAACGACTCGCTCGTCGCCGCCGGCGCGATGTACCGCAGCCGTGGGTACGTCCGCGTCGACCCGTTCAACGACAACCCGAACGCGACCGCCTGGTACCGCCGACCCGTCGGCGGTGACGAGGGCCGCTAGACCGGCTGGGCGACCGGCAGACCGGTCCGCAGCTCGACCGGCAGGTGCGCGGTGTCGTTGAGCGTCACGAGCTCCGCCGGCTTCGCGGACCGGATCCGGATCACCGTCAGGGCGGTGTGGGCGACGTTCGTGCCCATCCAGCGCCACTCCGGGGCCTGGAAGACCTCGCGCACGAACCAGCCGATGACCGCGTTGTGCGTGATGATCAGGTCGTGACGGTCCTGCATCGCCGGTGTGAACCACTCGGCCACGGCATCACCCATCTGGGCCTGCCCGGCGATGATCTCCTCTTCGGTGATCCCGCCGTAGAAGGTCTTGTACGCCGTGGGCATGTCCGGGGTGGGGCCGGAGGGGATGCAGTCGAAGAGCAGCGTCGACGGCTCGGGCTGGATCGCCGGCAGCCGCTGCGCCAGGAACGAGGCGGTCTCGCTCGGGGCCTCGAGCGGCGAGTGGTACACGCCGTCGAACGGCACACCGCCGAGACGGTCCGCGATGAGCATGGACTGCCGCTTGCCGCGCTCGGAGAGCTTGCCGTCGCGGAGCCCGTGCTCGGCGTCCTGGTGCTCGCCGTGGCGCACGAGGTAGAGGTAGTGCGACATCTCCCGCATCAACCGCCGATGCCGATCGCGTGCTCGAGCGCCGCGCGCTCGACGTCACCGACGACCGCGGTGATCTTCGGCCGGGTGAGCAGGTCGCGGGCCAGGTCGAGCACGTCGCCACGGGTGACCCGGTCGACGCGCTCCAGCGCGGTGTCGAGGTCGGTGAACTCACCCGTCCCGAGCTCGGCGCGGCCGAGGCGGGTCATCCGGGCGTCCGAGTCCTCGAGCGAGAGCGTCAGCGCCCCCTCGATCTGCCCCTTGGCCCGACGCAGCTCGTCGTCGGTGATGCCCGAGTCGACCATCCGCGCGAACTCCGCGTCGATGATGTCGACCACACCGGCGACGTTCTCCGGGGCGCATCCCGCGTAGACGCCGAACGCGCCGTTGTCGAGGTAGGCGGGGGCGAACGACGACACCGCGTACGCCAGGCCCCGGCGCTCGCGGACCTCTTGGAAGAGGCGGGAGCTCATGCCGCCACCGAGCACGGCGTTCAGCACGCTCAGCACCGGACGGCGGTCGTCACGGAGGTCGAGGCCCTGCGACCCGCGGAGCATGCTGACCTGCTCGGTGGGCCGGTGCACGACCGTGAGCTGCTCCACCGCGCGGTCGGCGACGGGTTCCGCGGTGCGTCGAGCGACGGGAGCGGCCTTCGCGGCGTTCTGGAAGACCTCTTCCACCAGGGCGCAGAAGCGGTCGTGGTCGACGGCGCCCGCTGCGGTGATGACGAGACCGCTCGGGGCGTAGTGCTCGGCGTAGTGCGCCATCACCTCGTCCCGCTGCACCGCGCGGATGCTCTCCGGTGTGCCGCCGATCGGACGGCCGAGTGCGTGCCCCTCGAAGGCGGATGCGAAGAAGGCCTCGCCGGCCAGGTCCGCCGGGTCGTCAGCGGCCATCGCGAGCTCTTCCAGGATGACCCCGCGCTCGACGTCGAACGCCTGGGGTTCGAGCACCGAGTTCGTGACCATGTCGCCGATCACCCGGACGGCCATCGGGACGTCGGCGTCCCGGACCCGGGCGTAGTAGCAGGTGTACTCCTTGGCGGTCGCGGCGTTGTGCTCGCCACCGACGGAGTCGAACGCGACGGCGATGTCGAGCGCGCTGCGCGTGGTCGTGCCCTTGAACAGCAGGTGTTCGAGGAAGTGCGTGGAGCCGAACTGGCCGGCACGCTCGTCGCGGGACCCCACACCGACCCAGTACCCGATGCTCGTCGAGTGGGACGCCGGAACCGCCTCGGTCAGCACGCGGACGCCCGAGGGGAGGACGGAACGGCGGACGAAGGATCCCCCGGACGTCAGGAACGACGTGTCCGGGGCCTGGAGGGGCAACGGCACTGGGTGGTTCATCGCGGTCGAGCCTACTGACTCCCGGGAGGCGTTCATCCAGCATCTGGACTGTGCCTCGAAGTGGGGTACAGAAATTGAGGACAGACCGACTCGTCTGTCTGTCCTCCTTGTGCTACAGTCGTGCATGCCGGATCGGTAGCCCCCCTAGATTCCGATCCGGTGGCTCGGGACATCAGTCCTCGGCGGCATGAGTCCCCCCGCTCAGCCGCGGAGCCGATGAGTCCCAAGGAGAGCCACGCTGTGACGGTCGATTCCCCCCAACCGGCCGTCCAGCGTCTCCTTGGACCGAGCGATCCGAACCTCGCGTCGCCGGGTGGGTCGAGCCTCCCCCCGGCTCCCCGTCCCGGCGGCGCGAAGGTCCGGATCCTCGAGACGGCCACGCGACTGTTCTACGAAGAGGGCATCCACAGCGTCGGCGTCGACCGTCTCATCTCCGAGGCGAGTGTCACGAAGGCGACGTTCTACAAGCACTACGGGTCCAAGGACAACCTGATCCTCGCCTACGTCCGGGCGCAGCACGACCACGTGCAGGACCGCTTCGAGCGACTCATCGCCGACGCCGACTCCCCCGCGCGGGCCGTCCGGTCGTGGGTCACCGCGGTTGCCGACGAGGTGCACGAACCCGGTTTCCGCGGGTGCCCGTTCCTCAACGCCGCAGCGGAGTACCACGACTCCCGTGACCCCGTGCGCGAGGTCGTG
The DNA here is from genome assembly GCF_044746585.1 of Curtobacterium sp. NPDC090223. Taxonomy (NCBI): domain Bacteria; kingdom Bacillati; phylum Actinomycetota; class Actinomycetes; order Micrococcales; family Microbacteriaceae; genus Curtobacterium; species Curtobacterium sp. NPDC090223. The sequence continues at coordinate 94,500 of NZ_JBIVCN010000003.1, forward strand.
GCGAGCCACCGCGACTGGTACACCGAGCGCCTCGCCGACCTCCTGCAGGAGGCCGGCCACCCGCTCCCCGGCGACGGCGCCGACGAGCTCATGCTCGCGCGCGACGGTGCGATGTCGGGCGCGTACGCCGGTGACGCCATCGCCGCGACCGCTGCGCTCGGCCGGGTCGCCGAGCGCGTGCTGGCCGGCTGACCGCCGCACCCCGAGCCGGCTGACCGCCGCTTTCCGCGCTGCCCTGGTGACGCCCCCTCTTCGGGGGTAGCTTGACGCGCACGATCGACCAACCCGCCGATCGCGATCCCGTCGACCCGTTTCCCTGCAGCGTCGGCGGGACCTCAGTGCTGCCAGCACGACTCGAGGACAACGATGTTCGACAACGCCTTCATCCGCCACGCCGTCGACCGGAGCGCCGAGAACGCTCTCGACCGCCGACGCTTCTTCGCAGCCGCCGGTGTCGCCGGCGCCTCAGCCGGCCTCGCCGCGCTCGGGACCTCGGTGCTCACCGCCGCCCCCGCCGCCGCCACCCCCGAGGAGGACGGTGCCGTCTCCGACGCCGCCATCCTCAACTTCGCGCTCAACCTCGAGTACCTCGAGGCCGAGTTCTACCTCCGCGCCGTCTTCGGGACGGGCCTCGCGGCGAGCATGACCGGTGGCATCGACCCGCAGGGGCCGGTCGTCGGTGGGCGCCGTGTGCCGTTCAAGACCCCCGCCATCCGGGGCATCGCCACCGAGATCGCGAACGACGAGCGGGCGCACGTCGCCTTCCTCCGGTCCGCGCTCGGGAGCGCGGTGGTGTCCCGGCCGAAGATCGACTTCACGAACAGCTTCACCGCGGCCGCACGCGCCGCCGGGGTCGTCGGCCCGACCGGCACCTTCGACCCGTTCGCGAGCGAGGAGGCCTTCCTGCTCGGTGCGTACGTGTTCGAGGACGTCGGGGTCACCGCGTACAAGGGTGCCGCACCGCTCATCACGAACAAGACGTACCTCAGCGCCGCCGCGGGGATCCTCGCGGTGGAGGCCTACCACGCCGGCATCATCCGCTCGAAGCTCTACGACAAGGGCCTGCAGGTGCCGGCGAACAAGATCTCCGACGCCCGCGACTCGCTCGACGGGGGCACCGACGACGACCAGGGCATCACGACCAGGGCCGGCGCGGTGAACTTCGTGCCGACCGACGCCAACTCGCTCGCCTACGGACGGACCGCGGAACGCGTGCTGAACATCGTGTTCCTCGACCCGACCCAGATCGACCGGGGCGGGTTCTTCCCGGAGGGCGTGAACGGCGCCATCGTCGCGAGCGGCAACCCCGGCAGCGCGACCGGTCCGGCCTGATCCGCCGCGGAGGCGACGGATCGCCGGACGGGAGGCCCGGTGCCAGCTGGCACCGGGCCTCCCGTCCGTCTCCCGGTCGCCACCAGGGCCCGGGTGGTTGCCTGGGTGCATGGCCAACGACCCGCTCTGGCGCCTCCCCGAGGTGCCCACCTTCACCCTGACCAGCCCCGACTTCACCGACGGCGGCGAACTGCCGACCAGCGCGCGCGGCTCCGACGTGGGCGGCGAGGACCGCTCCCCCGCCCTGGAGTGGTCCGGCGCGCCCGACGCCACGCAGAGCTACGTGCTCACCGTGTACGACCCCGACGCCCCGACGGGCTCCGGCTTCTGGCACTGGGCCGTGTCCGACATCCCCGCGGACGTGACCTCCCTCGCCGCCGGTGCCGGTACCGACGACGCCCTGCTGCCGGCCGCCGCGCTCCGCCGCCACAACGAGTTCGGCTCGGACACGTTCCTCGGCGCCGCGCCGCCCGCCGGACACGGCTCGCACCGGTACTTCTTCACGCTGAGCGCACTCGACGTGCCGCTGCTCGAGGTCCCGGTCGACGCGACGCCCGCGGTCGTCGGCTTCGTGCTCCGCGACCACCTGCTCGCCCGTGCCGTCCTGATGGGCACGCAGGAGACCCCCGCAGCCTGAGGGCCGTACACGCAGAACGGCCGCCGCCCCGAGGGGCGACGGCCGTTCGTGCTGTCAGGCGACAGGCTGGGCTCAGCCCTCGGCCGGCGCGGTGGCGTGGGTCTCGTGACCCGCGCCGCCCTCGACGTCGACCTCGTCGGCCACGACCGGCGCGAGCGAGAGCTTGCCGCGGTCGTCGACCTTGGTGACCTCGACCAGGATCTTCTGGCCGACGCCGAGGACGTCCTCGACGTTCTCCACACGCTTGCCACCGGCGAGCTTGCGCACCTCGGAGACGTGGAGCAGACCGTCGCGACCCGGGAGCAGCGACACGAAGGCGCCGAACGTGGCGATCTTCACGACGGTGCCGAGGAACTGGTCCCCGATCTCCGGGTTGGTCGGGTTCGCGATCGCGTTGACCTGGGCGCGAGCCGCCTCGGCCGACGGACCGTCGACGGCGCCGATGTAGACGGTGCCGTCGTCCTCGATGGAGATGTCGGCTCCGGTCTCGTCCTGGATGCCGTTGATCGTCTTGCCCTTCGGGCCGATCAGCTCGCCGATCTTGTCGACGGGGATCTGCACGGAGATGACACGCGGCGCGGTGTCCGCCATCTCGTCGGGGGCGTCGATCGCCTCGGTGAGGACACCGAGGATGGCCGAGCGGGCCTCCTTGGCCTGCTTCAGCGCGGCGTCGAGCACGCTCGACGGGATGCCGTCGAGCTTGGTGTCGAGCTGGATCGCGGTGACGAACTCCGAGGTACCGGCGACCTTGAAGTCCATGTCGCCGAGGGCGTCCTCGGCACCGAGGATGTCGGTCAGCGCCGCGTAGCGGGTCTGGCCGTCGACGGTGTCGGAGACCAGGCCCATCGCGATGCCCGCGACCGGGGCCTTGAGGGGCACACCGGCGTTGAGGAGCGACAGGGTCGAGGCGCAGACGGAGCCCATCGACGTCGAGCCGTTGGAGCCGAGGGCCTCGGACACCTGACGGATCGCGTAGGGGAACTCCTCGCGCGACGGCAGCACCGGCACGAGGGCGCGCTCGGCGAGGAAGCCGTGCCCGATCTCGCGACGCTTCGGCGAACCCACGCGGCCGGTCTCACCGGTCGAGTAGGGCGGGAAGTTGTAGTGGTGCAGGTAGCGCTTCTTCGTGACGGGCGACAGCGAGTCGATCTGCTGCTCCATCTTGAGCATGTTCAGCGTGGTGACGCCCAGGATCTGGGTCTCGCCGCGCTGGAAGATCGCCGAACCGTGGACGCGCGGGATCACGGCGACCTCGGCGTCGAGCGGACGGATGTCGGCGAGGCCGCGGCCGTCCATGCGGATCTGCTCGGTCAGGATGCGGCCGCGGACGACCTTCTTCGTGACCGACTTGTAGGCGCCGCTGACCTGGCCGTTGGCGCTCTCCGGGAGCTCGCCGGCCGTCACCTTGGCGGCGATGGCCTCCTTGACGCGGGCCTTGAGGGCGTCGTCGGCGTCCTGGCGCTCGAGCTTGCCGGCGATCTTGTAGACGTCGCCGAGCTCGGACAGCGCGATCGACTCGACCGCGTCGTAGACCTCGGGGGCGTACGGCGGGAAGACCGGGTAGTCCTGGATCTCCTTGGCCGACTGCGCGGCCATCTTCGCCTGCGCCTCGACGAGGACCTTGAGGAACGGCTTCGCCGCCTCGAGGCCCTGCGCGACGATCGCCTCGTCGGGCTTGGTGGCGCCGCCCTGGATGAGGTCCCAGCTGTGCTCGGTCGCCTCGGCCTCGACCATCATGATCGCGACGTCCTCGTTGCCGGCCTCGTCCGTGACGACACGGCCCGCGACGGTGAGGTCGAAGACGGCCTCGGCGAGCTGCGACGCCTTCGGGAACGCGACCCACTGGTCGCCGATGAGCGCGAGGCGCACACCCGCGATCGGGCCGGAGAACGGCAGACCGGAGATCTGCGTCGACGCCGACGCGGCGTTGATCGCGAGCGCGTCGTAGAACTCGTCCGGAGCGATGCTCAGGACGGTGATGACGATCTGGACCTCGTTGCGGAGGCCGTCGACGAACGACGGGCGCAGCGGCCGGTCGATCAGGCGGCAGACCAGGATCGCCTCGGTCGAGGGGCGGCCCTCGCGGCGGAAGAACGAGCCGGGGATCTTGCCGGCGGCGTAGGAACGCTCTTCGACGTCGACCGTCAGCGGGAAGAAGTCGAAGCCCTCACGCGGGTGCTTGCCGGCGCTGGTGGCCGAGAGCAGCATGGTCTCTTCGTCCAGGTACGCGGCGACGGCACCCTGTGCCTGCTGCGCGAGACGGCCGGTCTCGAACCGGACCGTCCTGGTGCCGTAACGACCGTTGTCGATGATCGCTTCAGCGAACTTGATTTCGGGACCCTCCAAGAGGATGCCTCCTTGCGTCTGTGATGCAGCAGACCCGGCCTCGGGCACACGCGTGCACGTGCGCTCCACGACGCGGAACGCATGCCTGGCCAGCAGTAGAAGCAGTCGGGACGTGACCGGCCCGCATGCCACCACCGATGACCAGCTTCGTGCCGGTCTGCGTGCGATGTTGTGTGTCGTCTCGGGAAACGGTCCCCGGACATCGTGACTTTAGCATTCAGCGGTGAATCGGCGGCGAGGCTGGTGGCGAACGGGCGTGTCCTCGCTAGCCTGGCGCCATGCGTCGAAGCCCTTCCGGACGCGTGCTCGTCGTGGCCGCCGTGGTCCTCGGTGCACTCGTCGCCCCCGTCATGACCGCTGCCCCGGCGACCGCCGCGACCGAGTACCCGAGCTGGCAGGACGTCGAGAAGGCCAAGGGCAACGAGCAGGCCAAGGCCGCCGAGGTCGAGAAGGTGCAGGCCGCGCTCGAGTCCGCCCAGGCCGAGGCCGCCACGAAGTCGCAGGCCGCGCTCGACGCGTCCGCGAAGGCCACCGCCGCCGAGGCGGACCTGACCGAGGCCACCCAGACCGCCACGAGCCTCCAGGCCCAGGCCCAGCAGGCGTCGGCGACCGCGGAGCGCGCCCAGACGCGCGCCGGACAGCTCGCCGCCAACCTGTACCGCGACGGGTCCACGAACCAGATGACCACGCGCATCGCGACCGCGAAGGACCCCGACGAGCTGCTGTACCAGCTCGGCGCGCTCGACCAGCTCTCGAGCAGCTGGGCCGGCGTGATGGACGAGGCGTCCGTCGCGGCGAAGACCGCGTCGTCGCTGCACGACCAGGCGAAGCGCGCCGAGACCGAGCGAGCGTCCCTCGCGCAGGCCGCCGAGGAACGGTCGGCCGCTGCGGAGTCGGCGGAGCGGATCGCGGACGCGGCGGTCGCGTCGACGAAGGACCACAGCGACGAGCTGTACGCCCAGCTCGCGTCCCTCAAGGACACCAGCGCGGCGACCGAGCAGCAGTACGAGGTCGGCCAGGCCGTCGCGGCCCAGGCGGCCGCGCAGCGCGCGGCGGCGAAGGCGGCTGCGGACGCGAAGGCGTCGGCGTCGACGTCGACGGGGGGATCCGCGAGCGCGGGGACGTCCTACCCGAGCACCGCGGGCGTCTCGGTCGACCCGGTCGCGGCGAAGGCCTACGCGCGGAGCGTCCTCGGCGACTACGGCTGGGGTGACGACCAGTACGGCTGCCTGGTCTCGCTGTGGACGCAGGAGTCGGGCTGGCGTGCGAACGCCCTGAACGCCTCGAGTGGGGCGTACGGCATCCCGCAGGCGTTGCCGGCGAACAAGATGTCCGCCGCCGGAGCCGACTGGCGGACGAACCAGAACACCCAGGTCAACTGGGGGCTGGCCTACATCAAGAGCTCCTACGGCACCCCGTGCGGCGCCTGGAACCACGAGATGAGCGTCGACCCGCACTGGTACTGACCGGCGGCAGGGCCACCGGGCCGGCCGTCAGCGCCGGACCAGCCGGAGCGCCTGCACCGGGCAGAGCGCGACCGCGTCCCGCGCGGCCTCGGACTCCCCCGGCCCGATCGGCACGTCCCGCGTCCCACCGCCGTCCCGCGCGATCGGGAAGCCCCACTCGTCGCGGTCGAGCCGGCCCGCGAGCAGCTCCGTGCAGAGCCCGCGACCCCGGCAGCGCGTCCAGTCCACGTGCAGTGCCTCGGTCATCGGACGCCGCCCCGTACCGAGCAGGACCCGGCGAGGTGCGCCTGCACGTCCTCGTGGAACACGCTGAGCGCACTCCGCACCATCCGTGCGACACCGTCCGGGTGGTGACAGGCTCCCCGGCCGGCCACGAGCGACGCGACCCGACGGACCTCACCGACCAGGTCCGCCCCGTGTCCGCCTGCGGCCAGCGCCGTGAGCACGTCCGCGATCCGCGGCAGGCCGTTGACGCACGGTCCGCACCGTCCGGAGGACGCACCGGCGAGCGCCCCGGCGATCCGCGCCGACACGGTGACCGGGCACGTCGCGTCGTCGAGCAGGGCGACGACGCCGGCCCCCGGCGACGCACCCCACGGTCCGAGACCCGCCGCGTCGAACGTCGCGTCGAGCGCCGCGGCCGGCACCCAGGTCCCGCCCCACCCACCGAGCAGGACGGCTCGCGTCCGCCCCGGGGCAGCGGTCGGCCGGGAGGCCCGGATCACCTCCCCGAGCACCGTCCCGCCCGCCACCTCGAGCACCACGGCCGTGGCCGGGTCGCGGACGTCGCTGACGGTGACGAGCCGGGTGCCCGGCGCCGAGGCCGATCCGACCGACCGCGTCCACGTCGCGCCGTAGCGGGCGACGAGCGCCGCCTGCGCCAAGGTCTCCACGTTCGACACGACGGTCGGCGCGCCGCTCGGTCCGCGCTCGGCCAGCCGGACGACCCGGTCCCCGGGCGTGCCGGGCCCGCCGGCCACCGCGGACGCCAGGGCGCCGGCCTCCCCGGCGACGAACGAACCGTGCTGCAGGACCCGGACCTCGACCTGGACCGGATCGCGCCGTTCCGCGAGCGCACGTCGGACGCCGTCGGCGAGTCCCGCGGACGTCGCGAGGACGGCGGACGCGGCGCCGACCGCCATGGCGGCGACGACGAGTCCGTCGAGCACCAGGTGGGGCGCGCGGCCGAGCAGGACCGCGTCCTTCCGACTGGCGGGCTCGCCCTCGGCACCGTTGGCGACGACGATCGGGGCACGGCGCCCGGACCGGTGCCCGGCTGCGGCGGTCGCCAGCTTCCGGGCGAGCGGGAAGCCGGCGCCGCCGCGCCCGTCGACGCCGGCGCGACCGAGCTCGTCGACGATGCCCGGACCGACGGCGGGCATCGGGCCGTACGTCCGCTCGTGGTCGGCGATGCCCGGGCCGGGGGCGGCGAGGAGCCGTCGGACCCCGACGGGTGGTGCGGGTGCCGTGGTCGTGGTCGTGGTCGTGGTCATGGTCATGCTGCCTGCTCCAGTCGGATCGTGCGGTGTTCGGTGACGCGGTCGGTGCAGCGCCAGACGACGGCACCGACCACCGCGGCAGCGCAGGTGCCGGCGACGACGAGGAACCAGGCGGACGTGCCGTCCGTGCCGGTGCCGATCGCGTGCGCCATCGCGATCGGCCACATCGCGTACGCCGACCAGTGCACGAGCCGGAAGACCCGCGGCCCGATCACCCGGCGCAGCAGTGCCGTCACGACGAGCACGACGAGCAGGTCCACCGCGAGCGTGCCCAGCCCGAGCCAGAACCACCGGTAGGCACCGACGAACGGCACGACGGTGTCGACCAGCCGGAGTTCGGCCTCGGTGTCGAAGAGCAGCGTGACGACGTGCACGACGACGAACAGCGTCGCGGCGAGCGCCACGTCCCGGTGCACGAGCTGCACGGCGAACCGCGGCAACCCGCGGAGCGGCCGACCACCACGGGTGACGACGCCCAGCACGACGGTGGCGGAGAGGAGCAGCACGGCGGCGACGCCCATGCCCCGCCCGAGCACCCACAGCGCGGTGTCCATCAGGCGGCCGCTCGGGCCTCGGGCCAGCCGCCGACGCGGACGACCGAGCCGTCCGCCGCGACCAGCCGCGCGGCGACGCCGTGCCGGCGGAGCATCGGGAGCGCCCGGTGTCCGCGGACCACGGCCGCGGTGGTCATCGTGTTCGCAGCGACGCAGGACGGCGCAACGACGGTCACGCTCCGCCACACCGGGTCCGCCGGCAGTCCCCAGCGCGGGTCGAGGATGTGGTGCCGACTGGTGCCGTCCTGCTCCCACCGGCGCTTCTGCGTGCTCGAGGTCGCGACGGACCAGCCAGCGGCGAGGGTGACCCGGTCCTCGGGGTCGTCGTCCACGTCCTGCACGCGGACCTGCCAGCCGCCGCGCGGCTCCGGGCCGGCCGTGGCGACGTCCCCGCCGAGGGAGACGAGCACGCCGATGCCGAGCCGGGCGGTGACGCTCGCCGCGGCCATGTCGGCGGCGGCGGCCTTCGCGGTGGCGCCGAGGTCGAGGACCACCCCGTGCGGGACCCGGAGGAAGGTCCCGGAGAGCAGCACCCGGCGCCATGCCGGTCGGCCGTCGAGCGCCGCGGCGACGTCGGCGGCCCTGGACGCCACGGGAGCGTCGGCGAAGGCGGCGTCGTACCCGAGGGACACCATCGCCGCCCCGAGCGTCGGGTCGACGTCGCCGTCCGTGGTCTCGGCGGCGTCGAGCGCCTGGTGGACGAGGGTCGCGAGCAGCGGGCTGACCGCGACGCCGCGCTCGAGTTCCCCGGCGCGGGCGAGCAGTTCCGAGTCCGGCCGGAAGCGGCTGCACGCGGCGTCGACGGCCGCGGTGACCTCGCGCACGCAGGACTCGGCGGCGGCGAGGTGGCGGCGGTCGCGGTGGTCGAGGACGACCGATGCGGTGGTGGTCCAGAGGTCCCACGTCGTGGTGGCGCGCATGGTCACGACCCCGTCGTCGTCGCGTCGGAGCTGCCCGCGCCGCCCTGGCTGACGCCGGAGTCGGATCCCGTCGACGACGAGGGGGACGACGACGAGGAGGACGACGAGCCGCTGTCGGTCTCCGTGGACGAGGAACCCGACCCCGTCGACGACGACCCACCCGAGTCGGTCGTGGTGCTCGTGCTCGTCCCGGTGTCCGACTGGGTCGTCTCCGTCTGGTGCCCCAGCCAGAGCCCGCCACCGGTGACGAGCGCCACCACGAGTCCGCCCGCGCTGACGAGCGCGCTCGTGATCCGTGCCGACCGCTTCCCGCTGCTTCTGATGTCCATCGTTCCTCCTCGCCGTCATGACGAGGCTCGCGGCCGGAACGATGGAATCCCCGGGCAGGTGCTGCACCCCTGCCCGGGGATCCCTGTGGCGCGCCTAAGAGCGCGGTCCGTGCGGGCTACTGGTGGCCGAGCCCACCGAGCAGGCTCGCGAAGTCCGCCACCTCCGGCAGGGCGTCCGCTTCCTGCGGGTTCCGACGGGAGGCCCCGATCGCCCATGCGAGGTCGGCGCCGGCCCGGCGGATGCGTCCGTCCAGTGCGGCCTGGTCGCCCTGGGTGCCCCAGTCGTCGGTCGCGGCGAACACGCCGGTGGGCACGACGGCCGCGCGGAGGTAGGCGAACACGGGGCGCATGCCGTGCTCGATCGCCAGCGAGTGGCGGGAGGTCCCGCCGGTCGCCGCGAGCAGCACCGGCATGTCGACGAGGGCGTCCTTGTCCATGACGTCGAGGAACGACTTCGCGAGGCCGCTCATCCCGGCGGTGAAGACCGGCGAGACGAAGACGAGCGCGTCGGCCTCGACGACCGCCGCCGTCGCTGCCGCCAGCGCCGGCGCCTGGAACCCGGTGAGCATCGCGTCGGTGATCTCGTGGGCCAGCGGACGCAGGTCGACGTGCACGACGCGCGTCGGGCCTCCTGGCTGGCGCTCGATGGCGGCGACGGCGGACTCGGCGAGCCGGTCGGCGAGCAGGCGGGTCGACGACGGCTCGGAGAGCCCGGCGGAGACGACGGCGATGGTGGTCATGGTGACTCCCGATCTTTCAATGCGTTTGCATGAACATCGTAGCCAACCGGGATCGGGACGCAACCATTCCCGGCAACGGAGAACGCCCCGGCCCTCTCGAGGAGAGGCCGGGGCGTTCGGTCAAGCCGTGGGTCGGTCGAACTATCGACGCAGGCCGAGGCGCTCGATGAGCGCACGGTAGCGGGCGATGTCGACGTCGGAGAGGTAGCCGAGGAGACGGCGACGCTGACCGACCATGAGCAGCAGACCACGACGCGAGTGGTGGTCGTGCTTGTGCTCCTTGAGGTGCTCGTTCAGGTCGTTGATACGACGCGTCAGAACGGCGACCTGGACCTCGGGGGATCCGGTGTCGCCCGGGTGGGTCGCGTACTCTTCGATGATCTCCTGCTTGACCTTCGCGTCAAGTGCCATTGGTGATCCCCTTTCGGTCCGTTGCGCGGTGCCCATGCCGAATGCATGAGCGCTCTTTGTCCGCGGCCGTTCGACGGCAACCGCACAAGACTACCAGAGCGGGAGTGCGTCCAGGAGCGTCAGACGGTCCGAGCACGCAGGCGACGACGGCGCGGCGCCGGCATCAGGCTGCGCACCAGTCCGACGAGGGTGGCGCCGAGCAGTCCGCCCATGCCGTTCGACAGGACGTCGCGGGGGTCGGAGACGCGGTACGGCAGCAGCGCGCCCTGGGCGACCTCGATGCCCGCGGACAGTCCGACGGCGACGATCACGCCGAGGAACCACCAGCGCCGCGGGAGCCACATCGCCGCGATCATCCCGACGGGCACGAACATCGCGATGTTCGCGAGGAACTCGGTCCGGTCGTAGGTCAGCCACGAGCCGTGCGGCAGGTGCTGCGCCCAGGCCAGCGCGTGCAGCACGAGGGAGTTCTCGGCCGACGTGAACACGTGCGGTGTCAGCGTCATCCGCCAGATCACCCAGGCGTAGGCCGCCGTCAGGGCGAGCAGGAGGAGTTTCCGGAACATCCGGACAGTGTGGGACATCTGTCTGCCAAGGACCTGGAGCGCTCCTGGGGAGATCCGTACGATGGGACACGACGAGCCCGACGGAACACGGTCAGACCAGGGAGCACCGCCGATGCCGGACCAGGACACGACCGAGCGAGAGCCGTCGGACACGACGAAGCGCCGACACCGCCGACGCCTGTCGAGCGCCGCGCGACAGTGGGTGCTGATCGGCGCGGTCGCGGTCGTGGTGGCCGCACTCGTGGTGACCGTGTCGGTGTGGCTGCCGAACCGGCCGAACGGCCCCGACGGGCGCCGGATCGTGGAACGGAAGACCGCGGCGCAGGCGTTCCCCGGCGGCCTCGCACGACAGCCGGCGAGCGCGAACCAGCCCGGCATGCGCGAGCGTGCGGCCCGGGCGGACGGCGAGGAACGCACCGCCGACCGCATCGCCGAGATCGCGGACCAGCCCATCGCGACCTGGCTGACGAACACCTCCGTGACGAAGACGCGCGCGACGATCCGGCAGGTCGTGACGAACGCGCGCGCCCAGGGCCGGACACCCGTGTTCGTGCTCTACAACGTGCCCGACCGCGACTGCGGGAGCTACTCGAAGGGCGGCACGACGGCATCGGGGTACCTGCCGTGGGTGCGGTCGGCCGTCCGCGCGATGGCGGGGTCGAAGGCGGTGGTCCTCGTCGAACCGGACGCCATCGCGCAGATCCAGGTCTGCAAGCGCCTGCTCGACTCGCGTCTGCCGCTGCTGCGGAAGGCCGTCGACGAGCTCTCCGGGCACGGGCTGACGGTGTACCTCGACGGCGGCAACGAGAACCGGGTGCCGACGGAGAAGATGGCGGGGTGGCTGCGGAAGGCCGGGATCGACCAGACCCAGGGCTTCTTCACGAACGTGTCGAACTTCTACCGCGTCGACCAGGAGCGCGCCTACGCCGACGGACTGGCGGACGCGGTCGGCGGCGACCCGCACTTCGTCATCGACGTGTCGCGCAACGGGCAGGGCTGGCGCGGCACCTGGTGCAACCCCGACGGCGCCGGACTCGGCCAGGACCCGCACGTGGCGGCGGGGTCGTCCCGACTCGACGCCCTGCTGTGGGTGAAGACGCCGGGCCTCAGCGACGGCACCTGCAACGGCGGCCCCGCAGCCGGCCAGTGGTGGGAGTCGTACGCGCTCGCGCTGGTCGAGAACCGCAAGGGCAGCTGAGGAGATCCGATCAGGTCGCCGGATCCGGGTCCGATGTCGGTGCCCGGGGGTTGCATGGGCACCATGACCGCCGCCCAGCTCCGATCCGTCGTCCCGCCGTACCTGCTGCGCGCCATCGCGGACGCGCCGACCGACGCGTTCCCCCGCGCCACCCCGGCCGCGCGCACGGCACTCGCCTCGCTCGAGACCGTCCAGGCGCCCAAGCGCGAACCCCGACTCGGTGTGCGGCCGTCCGCCACCGCACCCGACCGCTCGCCGCAGCGGAGCATCTTCGACGCGAAGGGCGCCACCACGCTGCCCGGCACGCTCGTCCGGAGCGAAGGCGCCCCCGATTCGGGCGACCCCGCCGTGGACGAGGCCTACGCCGGCCTCGGCGCGACGCACGCGTTCTGGCTCGACGTGTTCGGGCGGGTGTCGATCGACGGCGCCGGGCTCCCCCTCGACGCCAGCGTCCACTACGGGCAGGACTACGACAACGCGTACTGGGACGGCACCAGGATGGTGTTCGGCGACGGTGACGGCGAGGTCTTCACCCGCTTCACGATCGCGCTCGACGTGATCGGCCACGAGCTCACGCACGGCGTCACCCAGTACACCGCGGACCTGACCTACCAGGGGCAGTCCGGGGCGCTCAACGAGTCCGTCAGCGACGTGTTCGGCTCGCTCGTCGCGCAGTACACCGCGGGGCAGACCGCCGAGCAGGCCAGCTGGCTGATCGGCGAGGGCCTGTTCACCGCCGCGGTGCACGGAGTCGCGCTGCGGTCCATGAAGGCCCCGGGCACCGCGTACGACGACCCGGTGCTCGGGAAGGACCCGCAGCCGGCGACCATGGCCGGGTACGTGGAGACCACGGACGACTCCGGCGGCGTGCACACGAACTCGGGCATCCCGAACCACGCGTTCTACCTGGCGGCCACGGCCATCGGCGGGAACGCCTGGGACGGTGCCGGCGCGGTGTGGTGGGACGCCCTGACCTCGCCGCAGGTCACCGCGTCGATCGACTTCGCCGGCTTCGCCCGGGTCACGGTCGCCGCGGCGGACGCCCGCTTCGGCGCCGGGTCGTCACAGTCCGACGCCGTCACGACAGCGTGGCGGAGCGTCGGCGTGCTGGCCTGAGAGCGCGTATTTTCGGGACCATGCACATCGTCGTCCGCCGGAGTGGTGGGTTCGCCGGCCTCACCAGGGGCTGGCGCGTGGACACCGACGCGTGCGACGACCCCGACGGCTGGTACGACCTGGTGGGGTCGCTCCCCCGCGAGTCGCCCCCGCGCCGTCGGAACTCCGTGCCCGACGACTTCGAGTGGACGATCACCGTCGCCCGGACCACCGTCCGGATGCCCGGCAGCCAGCTCGACGGCCCGTGGGCCGCGCTCGTGGACCGGGTCCGCACCGAAGGCGAGCCGACCTGACGGAACCGCACCGGGCCTCCCGTCCGGTCGTCGCACCCGATCGCGCCCCGCTTGGTCAGTCGACGTCGATGACCGTCAGGCGGCGCGTCGGGCGCGTCATCGCGACGTAGACGGCCGCGGCGGCCCTGGCCGCGTCGGCACCGACGCCGTCCGGGTCGACGAGCAGGACCCCGTCGAACTCCAGGCCCTTCGCGTCGGCGCCCGTCAGCACCGTCACGGACCCCGGCCGCGGTGACCCGAGCGACCGGACGTCCACGTCGGCGCCGGCCAGCCGCTGCCGGACCACGTCGACCTGGGCGTCCGGCACGATCACGCCGGTGGTCCCCGAGCCGATGTGCTCGCGCTCCCGTGCCACCGTCGTGGCGATGGTGTCCAGGACCTCGGCGCGCGGCACCCGCAGGCGCACGACGGGGTCGCCGTCGCGGACCGCCTGGTTCGCGGTCACGGTCAGGCCGGCGGCGGCGGCGAACTCGCCCGCCGCGTCGACGATGGAGCGCGGCGTGCGGTAGTTGACCGTGAGTTCCTCGACGCGGTGGTCGAGCGGGACCTGGGGTGCGCGACCCCGACGGCGCCGGGCGAGGGCACCGATGACGTCGTCCCAGGTGCGTGCGGCCCCGGGGGACGAGCCCTGCGCCATGTCCCCGACGATCGTGAACGAGCGCAGCGGGTTGCGGCGGGCGAGCACCCGCCACTGCATCGGCGAAAGTTCTTGTGCCTCGTCGACGACGATGTGCCCGTAGGTCCACTCGCGGTCCTCGGCGGCACGCTCGGCCGTCGTGCGCGGGTCCCCGCCCTCGGCGAACGCCCCGGCGACCTGCTCGGCCGAGACGATGCCCTCGACGCCCATGTTCTCGATCGCCTGGCGGGCGTTCTCGATGTCCCGGTTCCGGCTCGCCTTGGCCTGCCGCTTCGCCGCACCGCCGGTCGGGTCGAAGGTGCCGAGGAGCTCGGCGGCTTCGTCGAGGAGCGGGACGTCCTCGACGGTGAAGCCGGCACCGCGCTCGCGGGCGAGCAGTGCACGGCGCTCCGGGGACCAGTTCGGGGTGAGGGACGCCAGCCAGTTCGGTCGGGCGTAGAGGTCCTCGACGAGCTTCTCCGCCGGCAGCGGGAGCCACGCGGTGTTGAGCAGGACGCGGGCGTCGTACGAGGAGCGGATGTCCTCGCGCAGGACCTTGATGTCGGCGTCGTCCACCGTGGTGCCGCGCTGGCGCAGCTGCTCGGCGAGGAGCTTCGTCATCGCGTCGAGCGCGGACTTGTTGAACGAGACCCGCGCGGCGTTGTGCGGCTTGCCGCGGTCCTGTGCGCGGTGCATCGCGTCGGCGACGAGCTGCGGCGGGACGACGAGCCGCTCGCCCTCGATGTCGAGCGTGACGGACTCGGTCGGCACGACCTGCCGGGAGCGGACCGCGCGGCGCAGCAGGTCGGCCATCTCCGCGGAGCCCTTCACCGCGGCGACGTCCCGGCGGTCGTGCTTCGCGGTGTCGATGCCCGGGTAGAGCGACCCGAGCGACGCCATCACGACCCCGGTCTCGCCGAGGGACGGCAGGACCTGCTCGATGTACGTCAGGAACGCGGGCGACGGACCGACGACGAGCACACCGGAGCCCCGGAGGCGCTCGCGGTAGGAGTACAGCAGGTACGCCGCACGGTGCAGCGCGACGGCGGTCTTGCCGGTGCCGGGGCCGCCCTGCACGACGAGCACGCCCTCGAGCGGGGAGCGGATGATGCGGTCCTGTTCGCCCTGGATCGTCGCGACGATGTCCGTCATCCGGCCGGTGCGCTCGGCGGTGACGGCGGCGAGCAGCGCGCCCTCGCCCTGCAGGTGGGTGCGCTCGTCGTCGTAGAGGGTCGCGTCGAAGACCTCGTCCTCGACGCCGACGACGCTGCGGCCCTCGAGGGAGAGGTGGCGACGGGCGCGCATCCCCATCGGGTGCGCCGCGGTCGCCTGGTAGAACGCGCTGGCACCGGGGACGCGCCAGTCCAGCAGGAGCGGGCGGTGCTCGGCGTCCCGCAGGCCGACACGGCCGATGTAGCGGAAGGCGTCCTCACCGGCGGGCGGGTCGGCGACCTCGAGCCGGCCGAAGACCAGGCGGTCCCCGACGCGCTCGAGCGTCTGGATGGTGTCCTCGTAGAGCTTGGCGAACGCGTCGCGCTCACTGCGGCTCTGGTGGTTCCCGCCGACCGCCTGACGACGGGTCTCGGCGAGACGCTGTTCGGCCTCGGCGGTCAGTTCGTCGAGGCGGGCGAAGAGCCCGTCGACGTACGCACGCTCACGGTCGATCTCGGTCGGTTCGGACACACGCCACCCTTCGGGACAGGGGTATCCAGTGTAGTCCCCCTGCCCCGTCGGGTGATGTCGCTACCGCGGTGTGCGGCCCGTCACATCTCCTCGTGGGTGTCCGGGTCGCCGTCCCAGAGCCGGCCGCGCTCGAGGCCGGAGATCGCCGCGACCTCGGCCTCGGTCAGCGTGAACCCGAAGACGTCGAGGTTCTCGCGCTGCCGGTCCGCGTCGCCGGACTTCGGCACCGGGACGGCACCGAGCTGGGTGTGCCAGCGGAGCACGACCTGCCCGGGGGTGACCCCGTGCGCGGCCGCGGCGGCGGTGATCGGCTGCTCGGTCAGGAGCTCCGAACGCTTCGCGAGCGGGCTCCAGCTCTCGGTGACGATGCCGAGGTCCTGGTGCACCCGGCGGAGTGCTGCCTGCGGGAAGTACGGGTGCAGCTCGACCTGGTTCACGGCCGGGGCGACACCGGTGGCGTCGATGATCCGGTCGAGGTGCGCCGGCGTGAAGTTCGAGACGCCGATCGAGCGGACCTTGCCGCTGTCCCGGAGGTCGACGAACGCCTTCCAGGTGTCCACGAACTTGTCGACCGACGGGTTCGGCCAGTGGATCAGGTACAGGTCGACGTGGTCGAGGCCCAGGTTGCCCAGGGTCTCGTCGATCGACCGGTGGGCCTCGTCCCAGCCGTGGTGGCGCCCGGGGAGCTTCGAGGTGACGAAGAGTTCCTCGCGCGGGACGTCGGACTCGCGCACGGCACGGCCGACCGCGTCCTCGTTGCCGTAGTTCAGCGCGGTGTCGAGCAGCCGGTAGCCGCTGGTGATCGCGGTGCCGATCGCCGCAGCGCCCTCGTCGCCGTCGAGCGAGTAGGTGCCGAGGCCGAGGACGGGCATCAGGTGCCCGTCGTTCAGCTCGACGGTCGGAGCGGTCGGGACGCTCGGCATCAGCGCACGCCCAGCAGGTCGATCACGAAGATCAGGGTCTTGCCGGAGAGGAAGTGGCCGCCACCGGCCGGGCCGTAGGCGAGCTCCGGCGGGACGACGAGCTTGCGGCGCCCGCCGACCTTCATGCCGGGGATGCCCTCTTGCCAGCCACGGACGAGGGCCGCGAGCGGGAAGTCGATCGGCTCGCCACGGCTCCACGAGCTGTCGAATTCCTCGCCGGTCTCGTACTCGACGCCGGCGTAGTGCACCTTCACGGTCGAACCGGCGCTCGCTTCGTCGCCGGAGCCCTCGACGATGTCGGTGATCACCAGGTCGGTGGGCGCGGGGCCCTCGGGAGCGTCGAACTCGGGCTTGCTGTTCAGGTCAGTCATGCCGCAAGTCAACCAGAGACGACGGACAGGCCCCAGAATGGTTCCACCGTGACACGATCCCCCCAGCAGCAACGCCGCCGCCTGTTCGCCGACCTCACCCCGCTCCGCCGCTCCCCCGCGTTCGCCCGACTCTGGGCCGGTACCGCGATCGCCGGCATCGGCACGCAGATGACCACCGTCGCCGTCGGCCTCGAGGTGTACGAGATCACCCACTCGACCTTCGCGGTCGCCCTCGTCGGGGTGATCGCCCTGCTGCCGATGATCGTCGCCGGGCTCTACGGCGGCATGCTCGCCGACGCGTTCGACCGGCGGACGGTGGCCCTGGTGTCGAGCATCGTGGCGTGGGCCGCGGTCGCGCTCATCGCGACGCACTCCTGGCTCGGGCTGCACAGCGTCGTGCTGCTCTACGTGCTCGCGACCGTCAACGCCGTGGCGGCGACCGTCAGCAACGCCTCACGCTCGGCCATCGTGCCCCGCCTGGTCGGCACGGACCTGCTCCCGGCGGCGAGCGCCCTCGGCGGGATCGCGTCCGGGTTCCAGGTCACCGTCGGCCCGGCCATCGCCGGCGTCCTCATCGCGAGCGTCGGGTTCGCGCCGACCTACACGATCGACGTCGTGCTCTTCACGTTCGCCTTCGCCGGGGTGTTCACGCTGCCGAGGATGGCAGCCGACCACGACGCGCTCCGTCCGGGGCTCAGCTCGCTCATCGAGGGCGCCCGGTTCCTCCGGCGTTCGCGGAACATCACGATGACGTTCGTGCTCGACATCGTCGCGATGACGTTCGGCCAGCCGCGGGTGCTCTTCCCCGCCATCGGTGCGCTCGTCATCGGCGGCGGGGCGATCACGGTGGGGACGCTCACCGCCGCCTACGCGATCGGGGCCCTGCTCTCGAGCGTGTTCTCCGGGCCGCTCGGACACGTCCGCCGCCAGGGCGAGGCCGTGGGGTGGGCCATCACGGCGTACGGTGCCGCGATCGCCGGGTTCGGTGTCGTGGTCGCGCTCGCGCACGTGCTCGGCGGGCGTGCCGGGGAGTCGTTCAGCACGGCGATCCTGCCGGCGCTCGGGTTCGCGGCGCTGTGCCTCGCGCTCGCCGGCGGCGCCGACAACGTGAGCTCGGTGTTCCGCAACACGATCCTGCAGGCGGCGTCGCCGGACGGGATGCGTGGGCGGCTGCAGGGCATCTTCATCGTCGTCGTCACCGGTGGCCCGCGGCTCGGGGACCTCTACGCGGGGCTCGCGGTCGCCGCCGGGTTCGCGTTCCCGCCGGTGCTCGGCGGCATCGCGATCATCGGCCTGGTCGCGCTGCTCCTGCGGCTCGTGCCGTCCTTCCGCCGCTACGACGCCCTGCACCCGCACGCGAACTGACGGCACCACGGCGTCGCGGGGCGACAGGTGACCGGTAGATTCGTCTGCATGCCGGAACGTGGGACGCGCGACCTCCAGCGGACCGGGGTCCGCGTCGTCGTGCGTCGTACCTACCACTCGGTCATCCGGCACCGCGTCGTGGACGCCGCGGCATCGCTGACGTTCTTCGCGCTGCTGACCGTCTTCCCGACCGCGCTGACCGTGGTGTCCGGCCTGTCGATCGTGGACCGGGCCGGCGACAGCCTGTCCGACATCATCGAGATCCTCGGGTTCATCGTCCGCCCGGAGACCGCCGCGCACCTCGAGCAACCCCTGCGACAGCTGCTGACGCTCGACAACCCGGGGCTCGGGTTCGCGATCGGGATGGTGCTGACGCTCTGGTCGCTCTCCGGGTACGCGACCGCGTTCGGCCGCGCGATGAACACCGCGTACGAGGTCGAGGAGGGACGCCGGATCTGGAAGTTCCGCAGCATGATGCTCCTCGTCACGCTCCTCGTGATGGCCGGCGGCGCGATCGCGATCGTGATCCTGCTCGGGACCCCGACGATCGCGTCCGCGGTGGTCTACCAGCTCGGCTGGGCGACCTGGATCGACGACCTCTGGAACGTCGCGAAGTGGCCGGTGCTCGCCGCCGACCTGGTCGTGATGGTCGCGGTGCTCTACTACGCCACCCCGAACGTGAAGACGCCGCAGCTGCGCTGGGTGTCCGCCGGCGCCGGGTTCGCGATCGGCACGTGGGCGATCGCGACGTTCGGGTTCGCGCTCTACGTCGAGACGATCGGCGGCGGCAACAAGGCGTACGGGTGGCTCGGCGGGGCGCTGCTGCTGCTCGTGTACCTCTACATCTCGAACTTCGTGCTCGTCGTCGGCGGGGAGCTCGACTCCGAGGTGATCCGGATGCGCCAGCTCCTCGCGGGCATCGACGCGGACGAGGCGATCCGGCTCCCGCTGCGTGACGTGACCCGGAACTTCACGCTCGCGCGCTGGCGGGACGCCGACGTCGCCGCGGCCCACGCCGTCCGGACCGCGGCGCAGGAACTCCCCCGCGCGGAACCGCCGACCCCGCGGGAGGAGCACCTGCGCGACGTGGCCGCACAGGTGCGGGTCGGCGAGCCGCCGCTCCCCTGAGCCGCCACAGCGCCACAGCGCTGCCGCGTCGCTACCGCTTGCGGTTCGCTTCGGCGTCCAGCATCTCCTCGGTGATCACCGGGATCGCTCCCGTCGCGAGCTCGATGCCGGACAACCGTGCGGGGCTCAGCACGCGCTGCACCTGGTCCTCCTCCATCAGCCCCGCCGCGGTGACGAGCGTGGAGATCGGCGTCGACGTCGTCAGCGCCGTGTGCGCGATCGAGGCGGCTGCCGCGTAGCCGATGTACGGGGTCAGTGCCGTGACGACGCCGACGTTCGTGTCCACCTGGGCTGCGAGCTTCGCCTCGTTCGCCTCGATGCCGGTGACGCAGTGCTCCCGGAGCGTGGCGCAGCCCCGGGTCATCCACTGCAGCGACTGCATGATCGAGTGCGCGATGATCGGCTCGAAGGCGTTGAGCTGGAGCTGCCCCGCCTCTGCCGCCATGGTCACGGTGGTGTCCGCGCCGGCGACCGCGAACGCGATCTGGTTCACGACCTCGGGGATCACCGGGTTCACCTTGCCGGGCATGATCGACGATCCCGCCTGTCGTGCCGGCAGCGTGATCTCACCGAACCCGGCCTGCGGTCCGGACGCCAGGAGCCGCAGGTCGTTGCAGATCTTGGAGAGCTTGGCGGCGCTGCGCTTGACGGTGCCGGACAGGGTCATGAACGAGCCGGCGTCGCTCGTGGCCTCGATCAGGTCCGGTGCCGTGACGACGTCGATGCCGCTCGCCTCCTGCAGCTGCCGACGGACCTCGTCGCGGTAGAGCGGGTCCGCCGTGATGCCGGTGCCGATCGCCGTCGCACCGAGGTTCATCTCGGCGAGGAGCGGCGTGACCCGGCGGAGCAGGACCGCGTCCTCCTGGATGGTGTGCGAGAAGCCGGTGAACTCCTGCCCGAGGGTCATCGGCACCGCGTCCTGCAGCTGGGTGCGCCCGACCTTGAGGACGTCGGCGAACGCGGTCCCGCGCTCCGCGAAGGCCTCGGACAGCTGCTCGAGCTGGTCGATGAGGCGCCGCACGCCGAAGATCATCGCGATCTTCACGCTCGTCGGGTACGTGTCGTTCGTCGACTGGCTGCGGTTCACGTGGTCGATCGGGTGCAGGTACGCGTAGTCGCCCTTCTCCCGCCCGAGGAGCTCGAGCGCCCGGTTCGCGAGCACCTCGTTCGTGTTCATGTTCGTGCTCGTGCCGGCGCCGCCCTGCACGACGTCGACCACGAACTGGTCCCGGAGGGCGCCGTCGCGGACCTCCTGCGCGGCACGGTCGATCGCGTCGGCGCGCTCGTCGTCGAGGACGCCGATGGCTCGGTTCGCGCGGGCCGCCGCCTGCTTCACCGTCGCGAGGGCCTCGATCAGGTCCGGGTACACCGCGATCGGGACGGAGGTGATCGGGAAGTTCTCCAGCGCCCGGAGCGTGTTGATCCCCCAGTACGCGTCCGCCGGCACCTCCCTCGAGCCCAGGGAATCGGTCTCGGTGCGGGTACCAGCACTCACGTGCGCCTCCTCGTCGTGGTTCACGTCACGAGGCTAGCCCAGTCCGTCTGGCCGGTCCGGGAGCGCGCGGTGCGCGGCGCAGGTGGCGCCGGACGGGAGGCACGGGTCACCGCCGACCCGGGCCTCCAGTCCGGAACGGGACCGGACCGGCGCGCGGTTCGCGCGTCAGCGCAGATCGCGCGTCAGCGCAGATTGCGCGTCTGCGCAGACCGCGCGTCTGCGCGGATCGCGCGTCAGTGGAACTGCGGGACGATGAGGTAGATGCCGTAGAGGACGACCGCACCGCAGACCACGAAGCAGGCGACGGCGAGCGCGCGGAACGCGCGCACCGCGGCGGTCGCGCCCTGCGGGTTCGGGAACCCGATGGTCGCGGGGCCGATCGTGCCGTCGTCCTTCACGGTGAACTTGCCGGCGCGGGTGTCGGCGGCGCTCCAGAAGCGGAGGCCGACCGAGTACACGGCGACGACGAAGCACGAGGACACGACGGCGACGAGCGCCACGGTGACGAATGCGAGCCAGTCGATGCCCATCAGCGACGGCCTCCCTTGCGTGCGGCCATGCGGCGCAGCGTGCGCTCGCGGCTCAGCTCGGCGCGACGCGCGGCGACGTGCTCGGCGCGCTTCTTGCGCTGCAGGTCGCGCAGCTCCTTGCGGGTGTACACCGCGTTCGCGGCGACGTCGATCTCGATCGCGGACGCCTGCTCGTGCGGCTTCCGGAGCGACCACAGGTAGAGGCCGAGGATGACGGCGGCACCGACGAGGGCGTCGATGACGAGTCCGACGATGCCCAGACGGGCGATCCCGGAGGCGACCGCGCCGACCGCTGCGGAGGCCGGCAGCGTGATGAACCAGGCGATGACGATCTTGCCCGCGGTGGACCACTGGATCTTCGACCCGCGACGACCGAGGCCGGCACCGATGATCGATCCAGAGGACACCTGCGTGGTGGAGAGTGCGAAGCCGAGGTGGCTCGACGCGAGGATCGTCGCGGCGGTGGAGGCCTCTGCCGCGAAGCCCTGCGTCGCGCGGATCTCGGTGATGCCCGAGCCGAGCGTGCGGATGATGCGCCAGCCACCCGTGTACGTGCCGAGGGCGATCGCGAGCGCACAGGCGACGACGACCCAGAGCTGGACGCCGCTGTTCGAGCTCTGCGCGCCGGATGCGATGAGCGTGAGCGTGATGACACCCATCGTCTTCTGCGCGTCGTTCGTGCCGTGCGCGAGCGACACCATCGACGAGGTGAAGATCTGTCCGATCCGGAACCCGCCGCGTTCGTTCGGGAACACCGGGCGCTTCGTGATGCGGTAGGCGATGCGCGTCGACAGGAAGGACACGAACGCCGCGATCACCGGGGACAGGAAGGCCGGGATGATGACGACGGTCATCAGTGCGAGGTAGTTCACCGAGTCGAACCCGGCACCCACGATCGCCGCACCGATGAGCCCGCCGAACAGCGCGTGCGAGGACGACGACGGCAGGCCGCGCAGCCACGTGATCATGTTCCAGACCACGGCGCCGATGAGCCCGGCGAAGATCATCTCGGGCGTGATGGCGACACCACCAGGACCCTCGTTGATCAGCCCGTGCGAGATCGACGTCGCGACGGCGGTGCTGAGGAACGCACCGACGAGGTTGAGCACCGCGGCGACCGTGACCGCCACCTTGGGCTTCATGGCCCCGGTGGCGATCGGTGTCGCCATCGCGTTGGCGGTGTCGTGAAAACCGTTTGTGAAGTCGAAGAAGAGGGCCAACGCGATGACCAGGACGACTATGAGTGTGATGTCCACCGCGGGCCAGTGTTCCCCATCCGGGGGCTTCCGAGCAAACCTGATCGGCAACTCGCCGTTCACTCCACCTTCAGACTCGTTCAGTTTCGGAAGCATGCCGATGGAAGAATGGGTCCCATGGACACCGTGGAGCTCCTCATCCTGCTGATCGGATCGCTCGCGGTGACCGGGTTCGCGCGGGCCAAGGGGCTCCCGGCACCGCTGCTCGTGACCGCGGTCGCACTCGCGGCGTCCTTCCTGCCCGGGCTGCCGCACATCGAGATCGACTCGGAGATCATCCTGACGGTGGTCCTCCCGCCGCTGCTCTACTCGGCGGCGCTCGACGTCTCGTGGCAGAGCTTCCAGACGTCCATCAAGCAGATCCGCCGCCTCGGCATCTTCCTGGTCATCGTGACCGCCCTCGCGGTCGGTGCCGCCGCCTACTTCCTCATCCCGGACATGACGTGGCCGGCGGCGATCCTGCTCGGCGCGATCGTCGCCCCGCCGGACGCGGTGTCCGCGGCGGCCATCGGCCGGAAGCTCGGGTTGCCGCGACGCGTGATGACGGTGCTCTCCGGCGAGAGCCTCATCAACGACGCGGCATCCCTGACGCTCGTGCGCGTGTTCACGCTGATCATCGCGGGCACGTCGTTGACCGTCTGGCAGGACCTCGGCATCTTCGGCCTGGCGATCGGCGTCGGGCTGGTGGTCGGCATCGTGCTCGGCGTCCTCGTGCACTGGATCCGGATGCGCATCAACGACCCCGTGGTCGAGACGATCATGAGCATCCTGCTGCCGTTCGTCGCGTACGTCCTCGCCGAGGACCTCTCCGGCTCCGGCGTGATCGCGGTCGTCACCGCGGGGCTCTACATCGGCTACAACTCCCCGAAGGAGGGCTACGCCACCCGCCTGCAGGAGCGTCCACTCTGGACGAGCATCGACGTCATCCTCGAGGGGTTCGTGTTCGCGCTCATCGGGCTGCAGCTCAACAGCGTCGTGCAGGACCTGGTCGAGAGCGAGCGCAGCCTCGGGCAGGTGATCACGGCCGCCGCCGTGGTGCTCGCGGTGGTGATCCTGGTGCGGCCGGCGTTCGTGTTCGAGTCCTACGTGCGCAACCGCTTCAACGGCCGGTGGCTCAGGCCCCTGCGGATCAAGCTGTCCCGCGGACACCGGTCACTGCGGTGGATGCGCGGTTCGGCGGAACCCAAGCTCAACTGGCGCGAACTGACCGTCATCTCGTGGACGGGCATGCGCGGCGTGGTGACGCTCGCCGCCGCGGTGTCGGTCGTCGCGAGCCCGACGAAGATCCCCGCGCAGGACACCATCTTCGTGATCGCGTTCTTCGTCACCGTCGGCACGCTGCTCCTGCAGGGCCTCACCCTGCCGTTCGTGATCCGCGCGCTCAAGGTGCAGGACCCGGCCGAGGGCGAGGAGGACATCCGCAGCGAGATGCGCCTCAACCAGCGCACGACAGAGGCGGCGATCGAACTGCTCGACAAGCGCCGCCCGGACTGGGCGAAGCAGTTCGGGCAAGAGGCCGTGGACACCGTCGTCAACCGTCTGAAGCTCCGGCTCGAACGGCAGGCCGAGACCTTCCGGCGCGACGCCGAGGAAGAGGAGTCCGAGGAACGGAACGCCCCGGTGCGGCTCCGCGGCTCGCAGATCCAGGACATCCGGCGCGAGCTGCTCGACCGGCGGCGCGAGATCGTGCTCGAGGAGCGCGAGCGCGGCAACCTCGACGAAGAGGTGATGCGCCGGGTGCTCGTGACGCTCGACGCGGAGGAGCTCGCGATGGACTCAGCGCAGGCCTCGCGCAGCCGCTCGTAGCCGTACCCGGCGGGGCTCGCTCCGGCCCGTTCCCGGGTCGGCTCTGGCCCGTTCCCGGGTCGGCTCGCCCGGGCCGCGGTCAGTCGTCCGGCGTATCCTCGACTGACCCGACACGAGAACCAGGAGCACAGCGCCGAGTGAGCACGCCGCGGAACGACGTCCCGAAACACACCGACACCCCGGACCGTTCCGGGCCGTCGGCACCGAAGTCCGCGCCGAAGCAGCGCACGACCCGCCCCTCCGCCCGTGGCACGAAGCCCCGTCGTGGTGCGAAGGTCGCCGGTTCGAGCCGTCCGACCCCGCGCCGCCAGGCCCCGGTCCCCGCACCGCAGAAGATCAGTGCCTACCGCCGCTGGTACGGCACCCTGCACCCGTCCCTGCAGCTCATCGGCCTGCAGCTCTGGATGCCGCTGTTCTTCATCGTCGGCTTCTGCCTCTGCTACGTCTTCGCGTTCCACGCCCCGCACCCGCACGACGTCCCGATCGCCCTGGTCGGCAGCGACCCCACGTTCGTCGCCGCCGTGCAGAAGGCCCTCCCCGGCGAGTTCGTGTTCCACACCTACGACTCCCTGGTCGCCGCGAAGCGTGACGTCGTCGCGGGGTCGATGGCGGTCGCGTACGACCCGTCGACGAACGAGTTCTTCAAGGCGAGCGCGCACCAGTTCCAGGTGGCGAGCCTGGTCCCCGCGACACTGTCGGCCGTGCTCACCGCGATCGGCGTCGCGACACCGAAGGTCACCGAACTGGCGGCGCTGCCCTCGTACGACGAGTACGGCACGGTCGCGATGTACGTGATGCTCGCGTGGTGCATCGGGGGCTACATGGTCGCCATGTTCATCGGCATCATGGGTGGTCCGCTCCGGCACCGCACCCGGATGACGGTGATCGTCGTCGGCGGTCTGGTCATCTCCCTCATCACGAACACCCTCGCCGGACCGGTCGTCGGTGCCATCCACGGGCACTGGATCGAGCTGGTCCTCATCGCGTGGGGCTGGATCGTCGCGATCGGCCTCGCAGTGAACGGCCTGAGCTACTTCGTCGGTCGGTTCATCGCCGCTCCCGCCATGATCTGCTTCGTCTTCCTGTCGATGCCGTCCTCCGGTGGCGCGTACCCGAAGTGGTTCATGCCGGAGCCCTTCGCGTGGCTCAACAACGTCGTCGTCGGGTCGAGCATGGTCGACATGATCAAGCACCAGATCTACGGCGTCGGCCCCGGTCCCGCTCGCGGCCTGATCACGATGGCGTGCTACGCCGGAGCCGGTCTGGTGCTGATGTACTTCGGCAAGATGTGGTGGGAGCGCCGCCGCATCCGCGCGATCGTCACCGGTCGCACCACGATGTTCCAGGACGCCCAGACGGCCAACCGCGAGTTCCTCGGCAGCCAGCGCGACGCCGAGCTCGAGCGGCACGGGCTCTCCTCCACCGAGACGGGCACGCTGCAGGTCCTCCGGGACTCCGACTGGGAGGACGAACGCGCCGGCGGGGACGTCTTCACCGGCGGTCGCGACGGCCTCGAGAACGAACCGCTGACGACCGGCCGGATCCCGGTGGTGCGCCAGCAGCCCCAGCGTCCCGGCGAGCAGCGCACCGCGGAGAAGCCGCACAGTCGGCATGCTGCGCGCTGAGCGGTATCCTGGGCCGATCATGACCCGTTCCGCCTGGCACCGCCTGCTCATCACCCTCGTCGTCGTCCTCCTGGCGCTGACGGTGGTGTTCTACGTCGCGAGCGTCGTGCTCGCGCCGGCGGACGGCCGCAACACCGCGGGGCTCTTCGTCGGCTGGGCGATGTTCTCGATGGTCGGCGCGATCGTGTTCGGGATCATCGACTTCTTCGTGCGCCCGCTCGGTGGCCGCAGTGGCGACGCCGACGTGATGGCCGCCGCGGAAGAGGCCCGGACGGGCAGCACGCGCACGCAGCAGTCCCGCTAGCGCCCCGCTCGCACGCCGCTCGCACGCCGAGGCGCCGCCGGATCCGGCGGCGTCTCGCGCGCCGTGCGGCGCCTCGGGGACGCAGCGGTGTCGCGAGATCCGGCACCTGGCCACACGACGGACGGGAGGCCCGGTGCCAGCTGGCACCGAGCCTCCCGTCGTTCCTTCCCATCGCGCCTGCGCTGGGAAGTGCTTCCGCGCGTAGGAGGTGGGAACTTCCGACCACCTACGCGCGAAACGACTTCCCTCAGGGAGCCGCGCGCGGCGCGCCGCGGCGCGCCGCGCCGCGCGCTCAGCGCGCGAGCGCGGCAGCCACGTCGGCGACGTGGGGCTCGCGGAGCACCGAGCTGTGCTCGGAGTGCACCCGGACCTCGTCGACGGCTCCGGTCAGGAACGGAGCCCACCGTGCCGCCCCGGTCTCGTTGCCGTCCGCGATGACCAGCGTGACGTCCCCCGCGTACACGGTGGGGCGGTGTCGGCGGGACACGACGAGCGCGTGGTCGAAGAACGCCCGGAACTGGCGCTGCCCCTTCCAGCTGAACATCCCCGCGCCGTAGGCCCGAGCGTGCCGCCCGAGCTGTGCGACCGGTGTGACGGCCCGCTCCCGGAACGCCGCGGTCCGGTCCGCCAGGACCCTGGCGACACCGGGGAACGCCCGGCGCGTCGGGGTCCCGAGGTCCAGCTCGCCGAACTCGACGCGGTCGGCCTGCTCGGCGGACTGCTCCGGCAGGTAGGTGTCGAGCAGGACGACGCGGCGGACCTCCTGACCGGCGGCGGCCAGGATCGCGGCCATCTCGATCGCGACCAGGCCGCCGAAGGAGTGCCCGACCAGCGTGTACGGCCCGCGGGGCTGCACGACGCGCATGAGCTCGACGTAGCGACGGGCCATCGCGTCGATGCTCCAGTCCGGGACGGCCCGGCGCTCGAGCCCGTGCTGCTGGAACGCGTAGACGGCACGGTCACCGAGCCGTCGGGTCAGCGGCACGTAGGTCAGCGCGAGCGCACCGGCTCCGGCGACGCAGAACAGCGCCTCCTCGGTGCTGTCCGCGCCGTCCGAGAGCGTCACCACGTCGGGGTGGGTCGGCACCGCGGCGGCACCACGGCGGGTGCGTGCGGCGAAGGTGCGCACGGTGGGGTCCTCGAGGAGCGCCGAGGACGGCAGGTCGACACCGAGCCGGTCGTGCACGGCGGCGAGCATCTCCTCCGCCGAGAGCGAGTCGCCGCCGAGCGCCGCGAAGTCGTTGTCCAGCCCGACCCCGGGCAGGCCGAGCGGGCCGACCGCGGGGAGCCCGAGCACCTCGGACCAGATCTGGGCGACGGCGAGCTCCCACTGGTCGTAGGTGTCCTCGTCGATGCCGGCACCGCCGTCGGCGCCGATGGTCATCGCGAGCGACGGCGCCTCCGGGAGCGCCGCACGGTCCACCTTGCCGCGCTCGTTGCGGGGCAGCACCGCCATCGGCACGATCGCGGTCGGCACCATGTAGTCCGGCAGCAGGTCGCGCAGCGCCTTGCGGATGGCCGCCGGCGACGGCGCACGACGCCCGGGCCGCGTCACGAAGTACGCGACGAGGCGGGTGGGCGCCGGCGGGGCCTTGACGGCGATGACGGCCGCTTCCTGGACGGCGTCGACGGTCCGGAGGGCAGCCTCCACCTCGCTCGGCTCGACCAGGTACCCGCGCACCTTGACGGCGTCGTCGGCCCGGCCGAGGAGCGTCAGCCGGCCCTCCTCGTCGAAGCGGCCGAGGTCGCCCACCGACCACGTGGGGACGCCGTCCTCGGAGATCCCGGCGCGCGCCGCGGTGACCTCCGGCGCACCCCAGTAGCCGCTCGTCAGGGCATCCGAGACGCAGACGATCTCGCCGGTCTCGCCGACGTCGGCGACGGTCCCGTCGGGCCGCCGCAGCACGACGCGCTTGCCGGCGACGATGCGACCGGAGGGGATGTTCCGCTCCGGGATCGGGTCCCCCGCGGCGATCTCGTTGACGGCGTAGACGTTCGTCTCGCTCGACCCCGTCCAGTTGAAGAAGGACGCGGTCGGCCCGAGCAGCGGTCGCAGCGCGGCGATGTCGGCGCCGGTGATGGCCTCGCCGACCGTGGCGACCATCCGCAGCCCGTGCAGACGGGTGTCGGTGGGGTCGAGCGCGGCGACCACGGAGCGGACCAGGTGCGGAGTGGTGTGCAGCGTCGTCAGCCGGGCGTCGTGCACCCAGGCGAGGAGTCGGTCGATCCCGGTGCGGCGCGGGTCGACGACGTGCAGGGAGGCACCGGTCAGGAGCGTGGAGAGGACGAGCATGAACCCGGCCGCGAACCCGTGCGGGAGCACGGAGGCGATCCGGTCCTCCGGCACCAGTCGGAACAGCTCGCGCTCTGCCACGGTGTCGGCGAGCGCCTGCCGGTGCGTCGTCACGACGCCCTTCGGGGCACCGGTGGAGCCCGAGGTGAAGATGATGTCGAGTGCGTCGCGCCCGCCGCGTTCCGCGGCTCCGGGCACCGCCGGGATCGCAGCGTCGGTCGCGGCGAGCGCGCGGGCATCCGCCAGCAGGGATCCGAACGGGAGGACCGTCCCCGGCTCCGCCACGAGGGCTGCGGCCTGCGCGGTGTGCGACTCGTCGGCGATCACGTCCACGATGCCGGCGAGCGACATCACGTGGTGCAGCCGGGCCTCCGGCAGGAACGGGTCGAGGGCGACGATGATCCGCCCGGCGTGCACGAGTCCGAGCAGTGCGACCACCGAGCCGACCCCGTGCGACACCATCACGCCGACCGGCACCGAGGCACCACGCTGTTCGGCACCCACCCCGCGGCCGCTGTGGTCGTCCGGCGTCAGCCGCTCGTGCAGGAGCGTCCCCAGCGCCCGGGTGACACGGTCGAACTCCCGGTGGGTCATCTCGGTGTGCTCGTCGGCGACCGCGAGTGCGTCCGGCGTGCGCGAAGCGACCTCGGCGAGCCCGGCGAGCAGGGACGAGTGCGGGACCGGAGCCCCGGCGTGGTCCGCGCGCGCCGACGGTCGCGGCGTCGCGACGACGGGGGTGGAATCGGTCGAGGTGAGCACGTGGTCCCCTTACCATGCTGGACTTTGGCGGTCCCCCGACGGTAACTCGGGTGCTCTGCGGGTCGGCATGCGGTCCGGGGTGCCTGCGGGAACCCGCGCGAACCCTGCGACAACCCGCAGGGGGCCCACGGCGACCCGCACGACGTCGCCGCGGCGGCCGTGACCCGGCGCTACGGAGTGTGCGCGGTCGGCGGCGACGGGGCGTCGACG
Source organism: Curtobacterium sp. NPDC090223 (assembly GCF_044746585.1). Taxonomy (NCBI): domain Bacteria; kingdom Bacillati; phylum Actinomycetota; class Actinomycetes; order Micrococcales; family Microbacteriaceae; genus Curtobacterium; species Curtobacterium sp. NPDC090223. The sequence continues at coordinate 124,271 of NZ_JBIVCN010000003.1, forward strand.
CCCAGCCCGGTGAAGCCCGCGACGGTCGTGTCGTCGTCGGCGAACGAGAACCGGGCGTCCACGGTGCCGCCGTCGAGCACCGCGGGCAGCCAGTACTTCGCGTCGTCCCACATCGCCGCGTAGGGCACCGCGTCGACCGGGATCCACCGCGGGTCGAGCTCGTCGCTCGCGACCGGCGTCCCGGACCAGCGCCGGCAGACGAAGACGTCGGAGACCTGGGACCAGGACGGGCGGTACGGGAACCGGTAGTCCAACGTGCCCCTGGCCTCCAGGTCGGTCGGGTCGAGCCGCAGGCCGACCTCTTCGGCGACCTCGCGCACGGCCGTCTCGACGGCCGTCTCCCCCGGCTCCCGCTTGCCGCCCGGGCCGACCAGACGCCCCGCGCCGAGGCCCCGCCGCTTCTCGCCGAGCAGGACCTCCGGGCCGGTGGCTCCGTCGCGCAGCAGGTACACGACGACGACACGGGGGTGCTGGTTCTTCGTCTCGTCGCGCTCGCTCACGTGTCCAGTGTGGCCGATCATCTGGCGTACGCTCGTTCCATGGCAGGCGTGCTGCGGGGGCACCATGGCTGAGCACCGTCGATTCGGGCGCAGCCTCGAAGTGCTGCGCGCAGAGGCCGCCGAAGAGATCTCGATGATCGTCGAGCACCGGTCCCGGCAGGGCGACGACCCGTGGGACTTCATGCCGATGCTGCCGACCGTCGACGAGCAGGTCGTGCTCATCCTCCGCGCCGAGGCACTCGAACTCGACGCCGCGATCGGCCAGCGCAGCGCCCAGTGGTCGATGCACCCGGCATCCGGGCACGGCACGCAACTCGGCGAGGAGTACCACCGCCTGCGCCGCATCGCGCTCCAGCACCCGGAGCTCACCGAGGCGGTCTGGAAACTGATGGGTGCCCTGCCGAAGCAGGACTGAGCCGGGGCAGGTGCGGTTGGATGAGGACATGACCGAAACCGTGCTCGCCGTCCTCAACCAGCCCTCCCGCGACGCTGCGCCGCACGACCCGTCGGCCGACGCCTTCACGTTCGCCGCCCCGCTCGAGGAACACCTGCAGGTCCAGGACCTCGGTGTCGTCCGGGGCGACGGGGTCTTCGAGACGATCACGGTGGTCGACGGCCGACCGCAGGCCCTCCAGGCGCACCTGGACCGCTTCGTGCGGTCGGCCGGGATGCTCGACCTGCCGCTCCCGGACCTCGACGCCTGGCGCCGCGCGATCGAGGCCGTGTGCGCCGAGCTCGACCCCGTGCACGAGGCCTTCGCGAAGACCGTGCTCACCCGCGGGGTCGAGGGGTCCGACCGTCCGACGGGCTGGGTGTACGCGGCCGCCTCGGGCGACTCCACCGCCGCGCGGACGCAGGGCATCTCCGTGGTCACGCTCGACCGCGGGTACCGGCACGACGTCGAGCGGACTTCGCCGTGGCTGCTGCAGGGCGCGAAGACGCTGTCCTACGCGGTGAACATGGCCGCGCTGCGCGAGGCGGCCCGCCGCGGTGCCGAGGACGCACTGTTCGTCTCGACCGACGGCTACGTGCTCGAGGGCACCAGGGCGAACCTGGTCCTGTCGGTCGGCGGCCGGCTCGTGACGCCACGGACCGACATCGGGATCCTCGCGGGGACGACGCAGGCGGACGTCTTCCGGTTCGCCGCGGACGAGGGCATCGAGACCGCGTACGAGCTCGTCACGCTCGACGACCTCCGTGCAGCGGACGCCCTGTGGCTCGTGTCGAGCGTGCGGCAGGCGGCGCCGATCCGGCTCCTGAACGGCTCCGAGGTCCCCGTCGACGCCGACCTGACGGCCCGCGTCAACGAGTTCCTGCTGGCGCGCGAGTCCTGACGGCGGCCGCTACCAGCGCGGGGTGGTGACGCCGGCGCCGTCCGTCCAGGCGAAGACCTGACGGCCGTCGATCCACACCCGCGTCGCGCGGCTCGTGGCGTCGAGGGGGTCGCCGGACCAGAGCACCAGGTCGGCGTCGTACCCGGCCTCGAGCCGTCCGACGCGGTCCCCGAAGCCGAGGAACGTCGCCGGGTTGGTGGTGAGCGCCTCGAGCGCGGTCTGGCGGGGCAGGCCGTCCCGCACGGCCATGGTCGCCTGCGTGACGAGCATGGCGATCGGCACGACGGGTGCGTCGGTCGTGATGGCCACCCGCACGCCGGCTGCGGCGAGCGCCGCGAGGTGCGGGATCCCGCGGTCCCGGAGTTCGACCTTCGACCGGCTCGTGAACAGCGGGCCGTAGATCACCGGGATGTCCTTCTCGGCCAGCACGTCGGCGATCTTGTGCGCCTCGGTGCCGTGGTTCACGACGAGTCGGTAGCCGAACTCCTCGGACAGGCGGATCGCGGTCGCGATGTCGTCGTGCCGGTGGGTGTGCTGGTCCCAGGCGAGTTCGCCGTCGAGCACCCGCGCGAGGGTCTCCTTCGTGAGGTCCCGCTCGAACGGCTCGCCGGCCTCCTGCGCGGCGGCGCGGGCCGCACGGTAGTGGTCGGCGGCGAGGAAGGCTTCTCGGATGACCTTCGCGACGCCGAGTCGGGTCGAGGGGGTCTGGCCCTTGTCGCCGTAGACCCGCTTCGGGTTCTCGCCGAGGGCGCTCTTCACGCTGACCGAGTCGGAGATGAGCTGCTCGTCGATCGTCCGGCCGCCCCAGGTCTTGATCGCGACGGACTGGCCGCCGATCGGGTTGCCGGACCCCGGCTTCACGACGATCGCCGTGATGCCGCCGGACAGGGCGTCCCGGAAGCCCTCGTCGTCGATGTCGACGGCGTCGATCGCGCGGACCGCCGCCTGGTTCGGGCCGGTGAGCTCGTTCGTGTCGTTGCCGGCCGGGCCGTTCGCTTCCTCGTGGATGCCGACGTGCCCGTGCGCCTCGACGAACCCGGGGAGGAGCCACGCGCCGGCCGCGTCCACGACCGGGAGGCCGGGCGGCGGGACCACGTCCGGCCCGAGCGCGGCGATGCGCCCGTCCTCGACGACCACCGCCCCGCCGTCGAACTCCGGGGAGGTGACGGGGACGACGTGGGCACCGGTGATCGCGAAGGAGTTCGTCATGCCGTCCACCGTATCGATGGCCACCGACACCGCACCGGAATACAGAATACGAACGGTTGGCGTCCCGGCCGGGTCCGTGCGTACGGTTCCCCGACGAGGAGGCGCACATGGACCGGAACAGACCCGAACGACTGGCAGAGGTGCCACGACACCACACGACGGACCGTCCGTGGCGGAGCGCGCTGCGCGGGTCCCGGGCAGACCGGATGACGACATCGGTCACGGCATCGGTGCCGCCACGGATCGCCGAGCTCGTCGTCACGCCCCGCCCTGGCGACCTCGCCCTGCTCGACCGTGCGGCGGACGCGCTCCGCGCCCTCGACGACGACCACGGTGCCCGGCTCGCCCCGCTCGGCGCGCTCCTCGCCCGCACCGAGGCCGTGGCGTCGTCCCGGATCGAGGACGAGCACGCGGACCTCGTCGACTACGCCCGCGCCGTCGTCGGCATCCGTGCGAACACCAGCGCCACCATGATGGTCGCCGCCACGGCAGCGGTCCGACGACTCAGCGACGACGCCGCCGGCGGCGCCGTCACCGAGTCCTCGATCCTCGCCGCGCACCGTGCCCTCATGCGGGACGACCCCGTCGACGGTCGCGACGCCGGCCGCTACCGCACCGTGCAGAACTGGATCGGCGGTGGGCGGACGCCACGGCTCGCGACCTACGTCCCACCGCCACCCGAGCTCGTCCCCGACGCCATGGCCGACCTGCTCGCGTTCACCGCTCGCGACGACGTGCACCCGATCGTGCAGGCCGCCGTCGCCCACGCGCAGTTCGAGTCCGTCCACCCCTTCACCGACGGCAACGGGCGGATCGGCCGCGCCCTCGTCGGTGCGGTCTTCCGGCGCCGCGGCCTGACGACCTCGGTCACGGCGCCGGTCGCCGCCGCGCTCGTGGCCGACCGCGCGCGGTACTTCGACCACCTGGTGCGGTACCGCTTCGGGTCCGTGCACGACTTCGTCGCCGACCTGGCCGTCGCGGTCGGCACGGCCTGCGACGAGGCCTCGGTCACGGCGCTGCTGCTCGCGGAGCACGCCGACTCCCCCGGTGTCGACGACCTGCTGGACGACCCGGTGCTCACCGAGGACCGGGCGTCCGAGCTCGCCGAGCGGTCCGGCGTGACGACGGACGACCTCGTCGCCCGTCTGGTCCGTGCCGGCACGATCCGACCGGTGACCGCACGGCGCCGGAACCGTGCGTGGCTCGTGACGGCCGTCGCCGCCGAGCTCGACGCCTTCGCCGAGCGCGTGCACGCGGCCGTGCTCGACACCACCGCGCCCGACGAGGACCCGCACACGGTTGCGGCCTAGGCTGGTCCGGTGAGCAGCGAGCACGGAGCGACCACCCCGCCGACCGCCGAGAAGCGTCCGGTGACCCGAACGCACCACGGCATCGACTTCGTCGACGACTACGAGTGGTTGCGCGACAAGGAGTCCCCGGACACCATCGCGTACCTCGAGGCCGAGAACGCCCACACCGAGGCGTCGACCGAGCACCTGGCCGCCCTGCGCGAGCGGATCTTCGGCGAGGTCAAGGGCCGTGTGCAGGAGACCGACCTCTCGGTCCCGGTGCGGATGGGCGACTGGTGGTACTTCACCCGCACGAACGAGGGCAGCCAGTACGGCGTGCAGTGCCGTGCACCGATCAGCGGGCCGGACGACTGGACGCCGCCGTCCCTCGACGAGGGCTCCGCGACCCTCCCCGGCGAACAGGTCGTCCTCGACGGCAACGTCCTCGCCGACGGTCACGACTTCTTCTCGCTCGGTTCCTACGACATCACCGACGACGGCACCCGCCTGGTGTACGGCGTCGACGTCGCCGGTGACGAGCGCTACACCCTGCACGTCCGTGACCTCACCACGGGGAAGGACCTCGCGGACGTCGTCGAGAACACCAGCTCGGGCGCCACCTTCGACCCCTCCGGCCGGTTCGTGTTCTACCCGACGGTGGACGAGTCCTGGCGCCCGGACCGCATCTGGCGCCATACGGTCGGCACCCCGGCGTCGGACGACGTCGTCGTGTTCGAGGAGCCGGACGACCGCTACTGGGTCGGTGTCGGCGTGACCCGCTCCTCGCAGTACATCGTCATCGAGCTCGGCTCGAAGATCACCTCAGAGGCCTGGATCCTCGACGCGGCCGACCCCACCGGCGAGTTCCAGGTCGTCTGGCCCCGCCGCGACGGCGTCGAGTACGAGATCGAGCACGCGATCGTCGGGGGCAGCGACCGCCTGCTGGTCCTGCACAACGACGGCGCCGAGAACTTCGAGCTCGTGGACGTCCCCGCCGACGACCCGACCTCCGAGACCGACCGTCGCATCGTCGTCGCGCACCACGCCGAACGACGCATCGAGTCCGTCGACGCGTTCGCCGGGCACCTGGCGCTCGAGTACCGCGCCGAGGCACTCCCCCGCGTCGCGATCATCCCGATCGAGGGCGACGGGTACGGCGACGCCGACGAGGTCCACTTCGACGAGGCCCTGTTCTCCGCCGGCCTCGGCGGCAACCCGGAGTGGGAGCAGCCCACGCTCCGCCTCGGCTTCACGTCGTTCGTCACCCCGTCCGAGGTGAGCGACCTCGACCTGGCCACCGGCGAGGTCACGGTGCTCAAGCGCCAGCCCGTGCTCGGCGGCTACGACCCGGCCGACTACGTGCAGGAACGCGACTGGGCGACCGCCCCGGACGGCACCCGGGTGCCGGTCTCCCTGGTCTGGCGCCGTGACGCCGTCGATCCCGACGCTCCCGCACCCCTGCACCTGTACGGGTACGGCTCCTACGAGCACTCCATCGACCCGGGGTTCAGCGTGATGCGCCTGTCGCTGCTCGACCGCGGGGTCGTGTTCGCCGTCGCGCACGTGCGCGGTGGCGGCGAGATGGGCCGGCACTGGTACGAGAACGGCAAGACCCTCACGAAGAAGAACACCTTCACGGACTTCGTCGCGGTCGCCGACCACCTCATCGCCACCGGGCGCACGAGCGCCGACCGGCTCGTCGCCGAGGGCGGCAGCGCCGGGGGGCTGCTCATGGGCGCCGTCGCGAACATCGCACCCGACCGGTTCGCCGGCATCGTCGCCGCGGTCCCCTTCGTCGACGCGCTGACGAGCATCCTGGACCCGGACCTCCCCCTCACGGTGATCGAGTGGGACGAGTGGGGCGACCCGCTGCACGACGCCGAGGTCTACCGGTACATGAGCGAGTACACGCCGTACGAGAACGTGCGGGACGACGTCCGGTACCCCGCGATCCTCGCCGTGACGTCGATCAACGACACCCGCGTGCTGTACGTCGAGCCGGCGAAGTGGACGGCGAAGCTGCGCGAGGTCGGGGCACCCGTGCTCCTGAAGACCGAGATGGCGGCGGGCCACGGCGGGGTCAGCGGTCGCTACGCCTCGTGGAAGGAGCGGGCGTTCGAGCTCGCCTGGATCCTGGACACCCTCGGACTCGCCGAGGTCTCCCCCGCGGCGGCCTCGGCAGCGCCGATCGCCGCCGGCTGAGCCGCGGGGGCCGCGGGGGCACGAGGGTCGGGGGCCGTCACACGCGGTTGAGCGCGTGCACCGCCTCGTCGTAGGACTCCTCCGCGAGCCGCACCCGGTCCCCCGCCAGCACCCCGTACCCGAACGTGCCCTCGCCACCGCGCTCGGCGATCCCGGCGTTCGTCCGCAGCGCGTCGAGCGCGTACAGCGACCGCACCCGCTCCGTCAGCACGTCCGCCGCGGTGCCGATGCGCTTCCACAGTGCGTGCGGGAAGGCGTCGTCGCCGAGCACGTCCATCGCGAGCCGGGCCCGCATCGTGCCCTGCCACGCGAGCTCCGTCGCCGCGCGGTCAGCGGCCTCGCGCTCGGCGGCGCTGTCCGAGGTGTCATCGGCGACGGCGTCACGGACGAGCTCACGCACGTGCGGCTTCACCGTCGCGGAGACGTCCTGCGCGACCTTCTTCGGCGACCGCAGCGCCCACGCCGTCGGCGAGGGACGCTCGACCGCGTCGTCGAGGGCATCGAGCAGCTCCAGGAACGGCTCACCGTGCAGCGACGCCACGACGTCCCGCACCGCCTGGTCCCGCCGTTCGCGGGTGGCCGCGAGGATCCGCTCACGGGTCATCGCGTCGACGAGCGCGTCCTGCGCCGGGGTCGAGGCGCGCGGCAGCCGCTCGATCAGGTACTCGGCGAGTGCGGCGCGCGCGGTCACGCCCGCCAGGTCGTCCGCCGCGGCCGCTGCGCGGTCGACGGCCTCGGTCGCGGGGAACGCCGGACGGTACGCGCCGAGGATCGCGGCGATCTCGAGGGTGGTCGCGGCAGTCTGCCGGAGTTCCGCGTTCTCGCCGGACCGCAGCCGGGCCTCCTGGCCGAGCAGCGCGGAGCGCAGCTTGCGGAGTCGCTTGGTGAGGATCCGCGCGGTCGTGCCCTTCTCGGGTCGGTCGACGGTCTGGAGGCGCGGTGCCGGTGCGCCTGCCAGCCCACGTGCCAGCTTGGACGCCACGGCGGCGGGGCCGGCGCCCACGGCCTGGAACCGGCCGTCCAGTGACGCGAGGAACTCGTGGGCGATCTGCGGGTCGACGCCCTCCACGGTCTCGACCTCGACCTCGCGCCAGGTGCGCGGGTCGGCGGGGGCGTCGTCGTCGAGGCGCTGCGCGCTGACGCGGTCGTCGGCGAGCTCGGCGATCTGGTCGCCGTCCTCGTCGAGGAGCCGGGTGACGGTGCGGGTCGTGGTGATCCGGACGACGGGGCGCAGGCCGCGGCCCCGGCGCTCGGTGAACAGTGCGGCGAGGACGTCGACCGGCACCGTGTCGGCGTCGTCGGTGAGCGGGAAGTGCTGCTCGTGCCGGACCGTGTCCGACTCGGCGCGCTTGATGTGCCAGCCGGCGTCGGGTCCGCCGGTGCGGCGACGCACGGTCACCCGGGAGGCGACGAGGTCGTACCGCTCGGTGTCCCAGTAGGTGGCGTCGAGCTCGAACGGTTCCCGGTGGTCGAGCTGCAGGATCCCTCCGACGCCGATCAGGTCGGGGAGCTCGGCCCCGTCGGGCAGGTCGTACGTGCGCTCGATCTCGAGGTGCGTGTCCGTCACACGCTCTTGTCTACCAGGCCGTGCGGGGAGCTCCGAACCACGCGGGTTAGCCTGAGCGCATGAGCGAGACGATCACCCGCGACGCGTTCGTGCCGGAGGCCGGCGCCGTCACGATGTTCACGACCACCTGGTGCGGCTACTGCGCGCGCCTGAAGAACCAGATGTCGAAGGCCGGCGTGCCCTTCCGCGAGGTCGACATCGAGGCCACCCCGGGTACGGCCGAACTCGTCGCCGAGGTCAACGGCGGCAACCAGACCGTGCCGACGCTGGTGTTCCCCGACGGCAGCACCGCGACGAACCCGTCCCTGGCCGAGGTGCAGTCGCGCATCTGAGCGGCGACGCCGCGCGGCGCCCGGCGCCGGCGCCTCCGGTGCCGGCGCCTCCGGTGCCGGCGCCTCCGGTGCCGGCGCCTCCGGTGCCGGCGCCTCCGGTGCCGGCGCCTCCGGTGCCGGCGCCTCCGGTGCCGACCGGCCCTGCACAACGAAAACCCGCTCGAACCACGGAATTCCGTGGTTCGAGCGGGTTTTCGTTGTGCGGCACCGAACGGCACCGCGCGGCACCGCGCCAGCACGCGTCAGCCGCCGAGCGCCTCCGTCAGCATCGCCGCCATCGCGTCGAGCTGGATGTCGCCGGAGTCGACGAGTTCCTCGTCGGACCCGTCGAGCGCCCGCGCGGCGAGTCCGGCCTTGGAGTCGATGAGCTCCGCGATCTTGGTGTCGATCGTCTGCGCGGCGATGATCCGCCACGCGGTGACCGGCTCTTCCTGCCCGATGCGGTGCACGCGGTCGATCGCCTGCGTCTGCTCGGCGCTCGTCCACGACAGCTCCGCCAGGACGACATTGGACGCCACCTGCAGGTTCAGGCCGACGCCGGCCGCGGTCAGCGAGCAGACGATGACGGCGACGTCGGGGTCGTTCACGAACGCGTCGATCTCGGCGGTGCGCTGCGCGGGCGTCTGGTCGCCACGGACCGTCGCGGTGCGCAGACCCCGGCGCGCGAAGACCTCTTCCGCCTGGTCCATCACGTCGAGGTGCTTCGCGAAGAACACCACCTTGCCGACGTTCGAGGCGAGCTGCGCCGCGTAGTCCGCCGCGAGCTGGGCCTTGGCGCGACCGATCCGGCGGACCATCGAGAACACGTTCTCGCCGGTCGACGAGGCGTCCTGGTCCTCGAGCTCCCAGCGGGCGACCTGCCGGACGAGCCGGTGGTCGATGCCCTCGACCGGGTCCTGCCCGGTGCGGGCGTCGAGCGCCTGGTGGTAGCGCTTCACGAGCTTCGCGGTGAGCTCGCGCTCGGCGTCGCGGATCGAGCGGCCCTCTTCGCCGTCGAGCTCCACCGGGATGTCGGCGATGCGACGGGCCGGGATGTCCGCCGCGACGTCGACCTTGCGGCGCCGGACGATGCCCATGTCGATGACGGCACGCCGGGCCTCGACGAAGAAGCCCTGGTCGGCCGGGGTGAGTCCGATGTCCTCGAGCTCGTTCATGAGCTTCGCGCGGGGCTTCTTGTCGTCGATCCAGCCGAGGTACTCCCAGATGGTGCGGAAGTCCTCGACGGAGTTGATCAGCGGGGTCCCGGTCAGCGCCATGAGGAGCGGCGACGAGGACCGGGCACGGATCTTCTCGGCGAGCTGCAGCACGAACTTCGAGCGCTGCGAGTCCTTGTTCTTGATGAAGTGCGCCTCGTCGACGACCATGCCCTTGAACCCGAAGGCGCCGAGCCAGCCGAAGTGCCGGTCGAGGATCTCGTAGTTCACGACCACGATGTCCGCGAAGCCGTCGAGGTCGTCCCCGTCACCGTGGATGACCGTCGCGCGGCGGTTCGGCACCCAGCGCTCGGCTTCGCGGGCCCAGTTCGTCTTGACGACGTTCGGGACCACGACGAGCAGCGGGTACGCGCCGGCGGCCTCGGCGGCGAGGAGCGACTGCGCCGTCTTGCCGAGTCCCGGTTCGTCGGCGAGCAGGAACGTGCGGTGCCCCTGTGCCGCCGCGGCGACGAGCTCCGCCTGGTGCTGCATGAGGTTGGTGCCGGACAGCGTCGTCAGCGTCGACGGGTCGGGCAGCGGCATCGTCGCCGCACCGCCACCGGCGCCGTACTCGAACGACTTGAACAGCGGGCCGAAGAGCTCCCAGTTCGCCAGGCGTCGCGGGTGCGCGACGGGCTGGTCCGCGAGGGCGAAGTCCGGCGGCAGGAACGGGTTCGCGAGCTGGCGCTGGACGACCGCCTGCGGGACGACGGCGCGCTCCTGGGTCGCCGCGACCGGTGCGGGTTCGGCGGCGATCACGAGGTCCTGCGGCTGCATCTCCACGCCGCCGGCGATCATCATGTCCCGCTTGACCGTGCGCGTCGCCTCCGAGACGGACGCTTCCTCGGCGAGCAGCTGGATCACGCTGGTGTCCCGCGCCGCCGTCTTCGCGAGGATCTGCGCGACGCCGTCGAGACGCTTCATCTGCTCGGCGCGCTGCGCGTCGGTGAGGTCGGTGTCGGCCTTCACCCGGGCGCGCTCCTCGCGCATGAGCAGGGCGACCGCCTGGAACTTCGTGCGGTTCGTCGCCTTCAGCGGTCCGCGTTGCGCGGCCGCCTCGACCTCGCGCACGGCGCGGGCGAGCACCGGGATGACACCGTCGTTGTCGAGCGGCCGGGTCCGGCGTGACGCGGTCCGCGTCCCACCGGCTGCACGCCGCGTGCCTGATCGAGCCAAGGCTCCTCCTCTTCCACCCCGCGACCGGGGCGAGCCGCCCGGGTGGACGGAAGTCTCGTCGGTGCGTCCGTCGCACCGTTCGCCGGTGACGGGCCACCGTGGCCCGCCGATCCCCACCACGTGGTGTGCGACCGTTCGCATCGAGGACACCAGGGTGGTGTCCGTGGCCGATGCCGCGGTCTGCGCGGAGGATCCGGCGCCGTCGCACGCACGCGATGCTCGGGACGATGTCGTCCCGGCGCGGTCGCGGACCCGGTGCTCGCTCCGGCCCAGGGGCTCTGATCGCGTCCGGAATCGACGCGAAGCGCGAGCACGCGGTGCGTGCACGCTCAGTTTACTCCCGGACCACCGACGGAGGCGAGTCGACGCACCCCGCGCGAGTCGGGCCTCCCGTCCGCACCGTCGGTGGTTCCGTGCGTCGCTTGTCGAAACGCGCGTTGGTGGCCGTTTCTTCCGACCCCCGACGCGCGATCCCGCCTCCCAGCGCGCGCGGTATGGGCTGGAACGTGCGTCTCAGACGCGGGGTGCGGACCGCGGACGCGCCGTCAGGTCGGACGGGAGGCTCGGGGCCGGTTCCGCGAGCGCGGCGCGTGTCGCCTCCAGCAGCTGTTCCGCGGTGGCGATCCCGTTCGCGGAGCCGGTGGTCGCCTGGCCTCCGGCGTGGGCCAGCAGCTGGGCCCCGATGGCCGGTCCCATGCGCTCGGCCTCGCCTGGGTTCCGGGCCGCCCAGTCCCGGGCGATCGCGTCGGCAAGCCGCTCCGCGGCCGCCCCGCGGTCGGCGTCGCCACGCGACCGGTGCCAGAGCCCGGTGACGACCAGGTGCGCGACGACCGCGCCGATGTCGCGGACGGGGTAGCCCCACCCGGCCGTGTCGATGTCGAGGAGCCCCGAGATCCGCCACGGCTCGGCCTCGTCCACGAAGACCTGCTCGAGGTGCAGGTCACCGTGCACGACCTGCTTCGTCGCCGCGGCCCAGCCGATCGACCGGCGGCCGATCGCGTCGTAGAGCTCGTCGATCTGCTGCGCGTCCTGCGGCAGCGCCGCGACGAGGGTCCTGCGGTGCCAGTCCGCGTGGTCCATCGCGTCCGCTCGGGCCTGCTGCGTCATCGGGACGGTCGCGATGCGTCCGGTGAGCGCCGCGAGCGAGGCGACGAACCGGGGATCGTCGGCGATGTCGAGGATGCGGCTGCCCGCCGGCACGCCCCGGATCCGCTCGAGCACCAGCAGCCCGTCGCCCCGGCTCGACAGCACGCGCGGGACCGGGAGGCCGGCGGCGACGAACTGCTCGTGCGTCTTCACGATCGGCGCGACGCGGTGCGGCCGGACCACCTTGAGGAAGAGCGTGCCCTCCGGCGCGTCGACCCGGACCACGGCGCGCTTGCCCGGCCGGTACGCCGCGACCGTCAGCGTCGGGTTCGTGACCGGCATGCCGAGCGTGGTGAGGAGCTCGGCGACGGCGTCGCGGTAGGTGACCTGCGGCAGCACCGGCAGGCCGGGGTCGTTCGGGTACGCCCACACCGAGACCGGCTCGTTCGTCGCCGGGTCGGTGACGAGCGCGCTGTTCTGGTCGTGGGTGCCGCCGGTGTCCACGTAGGTCAGGACGGTGGCGCGCTGGCCGTTCCGGTCGACCGTGTCGACCTCGTAGCCGTAGAGGTAGCCGTTGCCCGAGGGCTCCACCGAGTGGGCCCGTGCGGCCACGACGGTGGTCCCGGAGCCGACGAAGGCCTCAGGGATGACTCGCTCGTGATTCGGCCACACGAGACCAGTCAACCGTGTCGGCGGGGTTTCGTCGCCTTCGTGCACGGCTCGGCGTGCGTCCGGTGGCTAGCGTTGACGACGTGAACCCGGTCGCGCGCCTCCGCAGTTCGAGCCGCACGCCGTTCCTGCAGGTCGTGAAGACCGCGGTGGCGGTCGTCGCGGCCGTACTGCTGTGCCGGGTCGTGATCGACGGGCCGTTCCCGACCTTCGCCGCGATCGCCGCGCTGCTGGTCGTGCAGCCGAGCATCAACCAGTCGTTCGTGAAGGGGCTCGAGCGGAGCGCGGGGGTGGTCCTCGGGGTACTGCTCGCGACCGGGCTGCACTTCCTGCTCGGCGACTCGGTCTGGGTCGTGCTGCTCGTCATCGTGGTCGCGATCCTCATCGCGTGGGCGCTCCGGCTCACCCCCACCTCCGCGACGCAGGTCGGCATCAGCGGGATGCTCGTGCTGACCGCCGGGGTCGTCACGCCGAACTACTCGGCGGACCGGATCCTCGAGACCGTGCTCGGCGCCGCGGTCGCCCTCGTGGTGAACGCCGTGATCGTCCCGCCGGTGCTGCTCCGGCCGGCACACCTCTCCGTCGCGCGGCTCGCCCGCGACACGGCCGTGGCGTTCGAGCGGGTCGCGATCGGGCTCACCGAGGGGTGGGACCACGACCGGTGGCACGATGCCCTCGTCCGCGCCAGGGCCCTCCGGCAGCAGCACGCCAGGGCAGAGGCGGCGCTGACGTCGGCGCAGGAGTCGCTCACGATGAACCCCCGCGGCGGGCGGCACCGGACGATCCTCGAGCGGGACGTCGTCGTCGCGGAGCACCTGCGGGTCCTCGTGACCCGGGTCACCGGGATGACCAGGGCGATCCGGGACAACACCGCGCCGGACCTCCGCGCCGACCCGATGGTGGGGCGGATCGCGACGGAGGTCGCGCGGATCGGCGCGGACCTCCGTGCGCTCGGCGCACGGGTGGAGGGGCCGTCGTCCGGCGAGCCCGTTGCCGCACCGGACGACCCCGGTCACGACGCGGAGCCCGAGTCGTCGCTCACGGCGCCGCTCGAGGTGATCCGGCCGAACTCGCGGCACTGGATCCTGATCGGCGCGCTGCTCGAGGACATCCGGCGCGTCCGCGAGGAGCTCCTCGGCGAGGACGACTGACGCCCTGCCGCGGGCACCCGGCGGGTGCGGGCGGTTGCGGGCGCGCGCGGGCGGTGCGGGTGCGGGTTCCTTCCCAGACCACGCGCAATGGGAAGGCGTTCCGCGCGTGGGAGGTCGTTCCTTCCGACCCCCTACGCGCGGTTCAACTCCCCGCGCAGGTTCGCGCCACCGAGTCGTGGGACGCCGTCGCGGCCTCGGCAGCCCGGCCGACGATCTCGCCCCAGATCGTCCGGGTCGGCACCATCGGGTCCGAGGCGACCACGTCGGCATCGGCGAACCGTGCGATCTCGGCGACCACGGCCTGCTGACCGACCTCGCGCGCGGCGCGGCTCGCGACGTCCGGCACGGCAGCGCGGAGTTCCGCGACGATCCGCGCACGGCGATCGGGGTCCATCTGCCCCAGGGCACCGATGCCCTTCCACGCGGCGTCGAGTTCGGCGCGCAGGCGGATGATGGCCGGGTGGTCCGGCTGGTCGTTCATGGGTCCCCCAGAGACAGGACGTTCTGTCGGGTACAGCGTCCGGCCGGGAGCCTATCAACGAAGCAAGCAGTGCTCACGTCCCTCGATCGCGGGGCAGACGTCCCACGGTCGCTGTGACGAGATTCAGTCAGGATGCCCGTCGGTGCACCCTCTGGACGCGGTTCGATGCCACGATGGGTCGCAGGAGGTCCACTATGCGGTTGTTGGTGGTCGAGGACGACGACGAGATGCGCGCCCTCATGGAGCGCGGACTCGCTGCCGAGGGGTACCGCGTCACCGCGGTCGAGAACGGTGTCGAGGCGCTCATCGCGCTCGGAGAACAGGCGTTCGACCTCGCGGTCGTCGACGTGATGATGCCCGGGATGTCGGGCTTCGAGCTCGCACGACGGATCCGCGAACGCGAGGACCCCGTGCGCATCCTGCTCGTCACCGCGCGCGACGCCGTCGACGACCGGGTGTTCGGGCTCGACGCCGGCGCGGACGACTACCTCACGAAGCCCTTCGCCTTCGCCGAACTCACCGCACGCCTGCGTGCGCTCGGTCGTCGCGAGGCCACCGGAGCCCCGCGCACGATCGAGGTCGGCGACGTCTCCATCGACTCCGAGGCGCGCCGCGTCTCGATCCAGGGCCAGCGCGTCGCCGTGAGCCCGACCGAGTTCGCGCTGCTCCGGCTGCTCGCACGGTCCGTCGGCACCGTGGTCGACCGTCCGAAGATCCTCGAAGAGGTCTGGGACGGCTCGCAGCACGTCGACCCGAACGTCGTCGAGCAGTACATCTCGTACCTGCGCAAGAAGCTGACGTCGCACGAGGCGACCGTCGCCATCGCCACCGTGCGTGGCCGGGGTTACCGCCTCGACCTGCTCGGCTCCTGACGCCGACACCCGTCGCACCGATGCGCTTCGTCAGACCGCTCCGACTGCTCTCGCTCCGGTCGCGCATCACGATCGGGTCGACGGCGATCGCCGCGGTCGTGATCGTCCTGCTCGTGCTGGTGATGCGGTTCCAGGTCGTCAGCGTCGTCGCATCGGCCACCAGGACCCTGCTCGACGCCGACGCCGACCCGTACGTCGCGACGCTCGAGGTCGACAGCGACCCCGACCTGTCCCCGCCCGGCAACGCGCAGCTCGTCGCGGTGGTCTCCCCCGCCGGTGACATCGTGCTGTCCACGATGCCGTCCCGCGTCGAGCGGGCACTCGGCAGCCTGACCACGACCTCGGCGGGCACGAGCGTCATCGACGTGTCGGGCTCCCAGTACCGCGTCGTCGTCGAGCACCCGGTGAACGGCGCCGGTCGGTGGACGGTGGTGGCCGCCCGCAACTCGCAGGCCGAGGCCATCGTCGTCGACGACCTGACCACGACGCTCTCGATCACCGGGCTCGCCATCCTGGTCGCGTTCGGGATCGCATCGTGGGTGCTCGCGACCGCAGCGCTCCGCCCGGTGAACCGGATGCGTCGCGAGGCCGAACGGCTCTCCGTCGCACCGGAGCGCGCCGAGCTGCCGGTCGGTCCGGCGCAGGACGAACTGGCCTCGTTGGCGACGACCCTCAACGCGTTCCTCGCCCGGACCCGCCAGGCGACCGAGCGTGAACGCCAGATGGTGTCCGACGCGAGCCACGAGCTGCGCACGCCCCTGGCGATCCTCACGACCCAGCTCGACCTGGCGTCGCTCGACGCCGACGACGCCGCCGCGCTCGCCGGGCACATCGAGCGGGCGAAGAACAACGTGGCGCGGCTGTCCCGCCTGGCGAACGACCTGCTGACGCTGTCCCGCATCGAGGAGTCCGAGCGACGCTCCGAGGACGGCGACCAGCGACCGCTCACGGCGTGGTCCGACCTCGGCGACGAGGTGATGGCTGCCGTCGACCGCGTCCGGCTCATCGCGAGCGCGAAGGACGTCACCGTCGACTTCGACCTCGAACCGCCGGTCGCCGTCGGCGGTTCCGGTCCGGGCATCGGCGGTGGCACCAACGAGCCGCGGTACCGGCTGGACACCGGGGGCATGGCGCAGCTCGTGACGAACATCGCCGGCAACGCGGTCGCCGCGCTGCCCCGGGGCGGCGGGATCCTGGTGACCTGGCGGACCTCGGGGAACACCGGGGAGCTCCAGGTCACGGACGACGGCCCCGGGGTGCCGGAGTCGTTCGTGCCGGTGGCCTTCGACCGGTTCACCCGGCCCGACGAAGCCCGGAAGTCGCGGCCGAACCCGGACCCGGCGACCGGCGGGATCCCGGTGCCCGGCGGCTCCGGCCTCGGGCTCGCGATCGTGCGGGCGGTCGCCGAACGCGCGGGAGGCACGGCGTCCCTCCGGAACGTCCGCTCCGGTGGCCTCGAGGTCACGGTGCGCATCCCCCAGGCCGAGTAGCCCGCACAGGACCGTGCCCCGCCCGCCGCGGTCACTGGAAGTCCCGGGAGCGGGTCCGGACGGACAGGGACAGGTGCTCGATGCGGTCCGCGACCACGTTCACCACGCCGTCCGGTGACCGCTCGAGGATCCCCCGCACGATCACCGCCGGTGACTCACGCGCCACCCGGCGGTAGCGCCCCCAGACCCCGACGCTGCAGATCACGTTCACCAGGCCGGTCTCGTCCTCGACGTTCATGAACGTGATCCCCGATGCCGTCGCGGGTCGCTGCCGGTGCGTCACGATGCCGCCGACCTCGATCCGCCGGCCCGTCTCCGCCGTCGCGAGGTCCGCCACGCTCAGCACCCGCTTCGCGACGAGCCGGTCCCGCACGTGCCGCACCGGGTGGTCATCGGTCGTCATGCCCGTCGACCACATGTCCGCGATGAGGACGTCGCCGCTCGTCATCTGCCCGAACAGCGGCGGCTGCACGACCACCTGCGTGTCCGGCAGCTGGTCGGCCCGCTCCGCCGCGGCCTGCGCGGCGGACCACATGCCACCCCGGCGGTCCACGCCGAACGGGGCGAACGCGTCCGCGGCGGCGAGGGCCTCGAGCTGCGCCGTCGTCAACCCGACCCGACGGGCGAGGTCGGACATGTCGGCGAACGGCCCGTTCGCATCGCGCTCGGCGACGATCCGCTCGGCGCTCTTCCGGCCGAGGGACGCGACCTCGGCCAGGCCGAGCCGGACCGCGAACGCCCCGTCGCGACGGTGTCGGGCGGTGTCGTCGGGGCGGGCCTTGTCGAAGGGCAGCACGGGGTCCTGCTCGACGGCGAGACAGGCGTCGTCCCCGAACCCGGCGGCACCGGAACCGGAACCGGCACCCGCACCGGTACCAGCACCGGCACCGGCACCGGCACCGGCACCGGCAGGCTCCAGCGTGGCGTCCACGCCGGAGCGCAGGATGTCCGGCCGGAGCACCGTGACCCCGTGCCGACGAGCGTCGGCGACGAGCGTCTGCGGTGAGTAGAACCCCATCGGCTGCGCCCGGAGCAACGCCGCGAGGAACGCCCCCGGGTAGTGCAGCCGCATCCACGCGCTGGCGTAGACGATGAGCGCGAAGCTGATCGAGTGGCTCTCCGCGAAGCCGAAGTTCGCGAACGCCTGGATCTTCGCGTAGATCGCGTCGGCGTCCTCGCCGTGGATGCCGTTCTCCGCCATCCCCGCGTAGAGCTTGTCCCGGAGCCGGTCGATCTTCTCGTGGCCGCGCTTGGACCCCATCGCCCGCCGGAGCAGGTCGGCGTCGTCGCCGGAGCAGTTGCCCACCGCGATCGCCATCTGCATGAGCTGTTCCTGGAAGAGCGGCACCCCGAGGGTCCGCTCGAGCACGGGTTCGAGCGACGGGTGCATGTACGTGATCGGTTCCTCGCCGGTGCGCCGTCGGATGTACGGGTGCACCGCGCCGCCCTGGATCGGTCCGGGGCGGACCAGGGCGACCTCGATCACGAGGTCGTAGAACCGCCGCGGCAACAGCCGGGGCAGCGTGCCCATCTGCGCGCGGGACTCCACCTGGAACACCCCGATCGTGTCGGCGCGGCAGAGCTGGTCGTAGACGCCCTGTTCCTCTTTCGGGATGGAGTGCATCTCCCAGCGCTCCCTGCAGTGCTCCGCGGCGAGGTCGAAGGAGTACTGCAGCGCCGCGAGCATCCCGAGCCCGAGCATGTCGAACTTGACGAGCCCCATGTAGGCGCAGTCGTCCTTGTCCCACTGCAGCACGGTGCGGCCGTCCATCCGGGCGTGCTCGATCGGCACGACTTCCCCCACGGGGCGGTCGGTGAGCACCATGCCGCCGGAGTGGATGCCGAGGTGCCGCGGGAACCCGAGGACGTCGCTCGCGAGCCCGACGACGCCAGCGGGGATGTCGTGGTCCTCGCTCTCGGTCACGGACCCCCACCGCTCGACCTGCTTCGACCAGGCGTCCTGCTGCCCCGGGCTGTGGCCGAGCGCCTTCGCCATGTCCCGCACGGCGCCCTTGGGCCGGTACGTGATGACGTTCGCGACCTGCGCGGCGTTGTACCGGCCGTACTTGTCGTAGACGTACTGGATCACTTCTTCCCGCCGGTCGGAGTCGAAGTCGACGTCGATGTCGGGCTCTTCGTCGCGCATCGCGGAGAGGAACCGCTCGAACGGCAGCCCGTACCGGATCGAGTCCACCGCGGTGATCTGCAGCAGGTAGCAGACCGCCGAGTTCGCCGCGGAACCCCGACCCTGGCAGAGGATCCCCCGCCCGCGGGCGTACTGCACCATGTCCCGCACGATCAGGAAGTAGCCGGGGAAGTTCTTGTCCTGGATCACCGACAGTTCGCGCTCGATGCGCTCCCGCTTGTGCGGGTCGACGCCGTCGGCGCTGCCCGGGTACAGCCGGCGCGCACCGTCCCAGGTGAGTTCCCGGAGCCAGGACATCGCGGTGTGCCCGTCCGGTACGTCCAGGTCGGGCAGCCCGGGCTTGACGGTCTTCAGCTGGAACCCGAGTTCGTCGGCGAGCGTGACGGTGTGCTCGATCGCCCCCGGGTACCGCGCGAACCGCCTGGCCATCTCGGCGCCGGAACGCAGGTGCGCGGTGTCCGCCGCCGGCAGCCAGCCGTCGATCTCGTCGAGGCTCCGCCTGGCCCGGACCGCGGCCAGCGCCGTCGCCACCGGGAACCGGTCAGGGGTGGCGTAGTGGACGTTCCCCGTCGCCACGACCGGCAGCGCGTGCTTCGCCGCGAGCGCCGCGAGGACGTCGTTCCTGGCGCTGTCGAGCGGGTCGCCGTGGTCGAGCAGTTCGACGATGACGTTCCCGGTGCCGAAGCGGTCGAGCAGTGCCCGGACGGCGGTCTCCGCCGCGGACTCGCCGCCCTGCTCGAGGGCTTGGCGCACGGTGCCCTTGCGACACCCCGTGAGCACCCGCCAGTGGCCGTCCGCGCGTGCGGCGAGGTCGTCGAGGTCGTACCGCGGCCGGCCCTTCTCGGACCCCGCGGCGAGGTGTGCGCTCGTCACCGCGCCCGCGAGCCGGTGGTAGCCGTCCTGGCCGTCGGCGAGCAGGAGCAGGTGCGAGCCCTCGGGGTCGGGGACACCGTTCTGCGGCTCGGTCAGCCCGAGGGAGAGCTCGGTGCCGTAGACCGTGCCGACGCTCGGGTAGGCCTCTGCCACCTCGGCCATCCGGGCGGCACCGTAGAAGCCGTCGTGGTCGGTGAGCGCGAGGGAGTGCAACCGCAGCCGTGCCGCCTCTTCGAACAGGTGCTCCGGCTGGCTGGCGCCGTCGAGGAAGCTGAAGGTCGAGTGCGCGTGCAGCTCGGCGTACGGGACGACCGGTCCGGTCTCGCCGTCCGGCAGCCCGGCGGGCTGGTACGGCGCACGCTTCCGTGACCACGCCGGGCTGTCGCCGCCGTCGCCGTCCGTCGCCGTGCCCGGGCTCCGCTTGTCGGAGAGGGCGCGCTCGAACTGCGACCACGGGATGGGTGGGTTGCTGTAGCCCATCAGGCTCCCCCGTTCACGTCGCCACGGCTTCCGCCCACCACCGGTGGTCCGCGAGCACCAGGTACCAGGCCCGTCCCTCGGCGTCGACGAGCTGCAGGCGGTGGAGTCGGCGGCCGCCCGCGTCCCACCACCGCACGACGAGCGGCCAGGGACCCGCCCAGGCCGTGACGGCAGCGAACCGGCCACCGCGGTCCCCCTCGGCGCGGAACCGCTCGGGCGCCCCGGAGAGCACCCCGCGGTCGTCGACGTCCACGCTGCCGCCGTCCCCGGCGACGACGTCCACCGGTCGGGGCCGTTCGAGCACGGTGGCCGGCGGCGGCCCGGGGAGTCTGCCCGGCCAGGGTCGGTCCCGCACGGCGGCGAGGTCGGCGGGCGGGGCGTCACCCCACGGCACGAGCACCATCCGCTCGGACAGCGTGCGTCCGCCGCCGATGCGCGGGGTCACGACGCCGTCGTGGCCGACCATGCCCTGCACCCGGGCGAGGCCGTGGTGCACGCGTTCGTCCGGCCCCGAGCCCCAGAGCCCGCGCTCGTGGTTCGCCATGTCGTCGACCGCGACCGGCTCGAGCACGACCGAGGTCACCGGCGCTTCGAGGCCCGTCGGGTCGACGCCGCCGGCGAGCTGCCAGCGCACCCGGTCCACCACGTCCGCGGCGTCGAACCAGCGCGGGTGCGTCCAGGTGCGTTCGAGCAGGATGTCCCGCTCGTCGACGATGCCCACCCGGATGCTCGTGGCGACGAGCCCGGCGGCACGGAGCCGTGCGGCGAAGTCGTCGGCCGACCGGCGGAACGCGAACGCGATCTGGTCGGCACGGTCGAGTGCGGGCTCGAAGGAGGCCTCGGTGCGGAGCTCGGGCGGGACGTCGCGTGCCGAGATCTCCCGCGGGTCGCGTCCGCCGGCCAACCGGTGCAGGAACGCCCCGGCGACTCCGAACCGGTCACGCACCTGTTCGTCGCCGAGCGCGGCGAACTGCCCCAGCGTGACGATGCCCAAGCGGTCGAGCACCGATGCCAGGTCGGGGTCCCCGAGCACCCCGAGCGGCAGCCGCGCGAGGAAGTCCGCCGAGCCCGACACCGGCACGATCCGGACGCGTTCCCCCGGGCGCCCCGGTCGGGCACGTGCTGCCTGCTCCGCCGCGAACGGGGTGTCCGCGACCCCGGCACGCACCGCGGGGGCGCCGTGGTCGGCCGCGATCCCCGCGAGGGTCGCCGCGGCGGCCCGCTCGCCGCCGTAGTAGCGCGCCGGCCCCCTGGACCGCAGCGCGAGGGTGCCGGGCCGCACGGCCTCGACCCCGGGGACCGCGGCTTCCACGGCGCGGATGACCGGCTCGAACGCCCGGTGGTCGAGGGCGTCGTCGTAGGGCTGCACGACGAGCCCCGGGCAGCGCGCCTGGGCTTCCCGCACGCGGAGCCCACGGACGACGCCGTCCTGTCGGGCGGAGGCCGAGCATGCGAACACCAGCCCCTTCACGATCAGGGCGAACGGCTGCTCCGGTGGTGCGCCGGCAGCACGGGCCGCGGCGATGACCGGCCAGTCCGGGCACCAGAGCACGATGGTCCGGGTGGGTGGCGGCTCGGGCAGCGCACCCCCGCGGGCGACCGCGTCCGCGCGGACGCGCCCCGACGCGATCACGAGGCCACCGCCACGGGGCGGAGGTCCCTGCGGAACCCGTGGCCGTCGCCCGGCAGCCGGGCCGGCACCGGCGACGCCGCCCGGACCGCGCCGTCCGCGGCGGGCAGCAGCAGCTCGGCGGTCGTCGGGCGCACCGCACCGGCACGCCCGGTGGCCGTCACGGTCGCCCGTCGCTCGGTCAGGTGGCCGTGTCCCTGGCCGATCCCGCTCCACTCCGACGCCGTGACCCGCAGCGTGACGTCGGCACCGGGCCAGGAGCCCAGCGCCACGAGGGCACTGCCACGCTGCCGCAGCCGCGCCGAGAGCCGTGCGACGTCACCGGGGACGACCCGACCGAGCGGCCGGGTCAGGACCATCTGGGCGACGTCGGCCATGGCTGCCGTCACCGCGAGCCACTGGTCCCCCGGGTCGGGCACGAGCACGAGTCGTTCGAGGTCGATCCCGGCGGCCGCCGCGGCTTCCACCCCGAAGGACGGCACCCCGACGACCGCGCACCACGCACCGGCCGCCGAAGCCGCCTGCAGCATGGTCATCGCGAGCAGCACGGACTCCGGGACGGCGTAGGTGCCACCGACACGGATCGCGCCACCGGGCAGCAGGGGTTCGAGCGCCGGCGCCGTCGGCAACCCGGCGGTGTCCACCCGGGTGGACTCCATGTCGGCCACCCGGGAACGCAGCGACGTGATGCGGTCGAGCGCCGCGCGGGCGTCACCGAGGTGGTCGGGAGCGGCAGGACGAGCGACGGCAGCGCGCGCACCCGGGGTCCGCCCGACCCGGTCCGGGCCGGGCGACCGGAGTGCTGTCGCCGTCTGCATCCCCTCATATTCGAACATGTGTTCGATGATGTCAATCGGCACCGACATCGTGTGGACAACCGGGTCGAACACGTGTTCGATCAGGGTCACCAGTGGGCAACGGCCCCCAGGCTGCCGAGCACCGAGCGGGTCTTCGTCTCGACCTCGGTCGCCTCGTCCGCGGCCACCGACGACCACGTCACGGCCCCACCGGCCCCGAGCGACCGCGACCGGACCACGGCACCACCGAGCCCGAGCCCGAACCCACCAGCACCAGCACCGGCACCAGCACCGGCACCAGCACCAGCACCAGCACCAGCACCAGCACCAGCACCGACCACTGTCACCAGTGTGCGGATCACCACCGACAGATCGACCGCCCCGCTCGCCGAGAAGTACCCGATCGCCCCCGAGTACACCCCGCGCGGCGCCCCCTCGAGCCGGTCCGCGATCGCCATCGCGCTGATCTTCGGTGCACCCGTCATCGACCCCGGCGGGAACGCCGCACGCACCACGTCCGCGCGCGAGGTCCCCGACGGCAGCGACGCACCGATCGTCGACACCATCTGGTGCACGCTCGCGTAGGTCTCCACGTCGCACAACCGGTCGACGTGCACCGACCCCGGCACCGCCGTCCGGAGCAGGTCGTTCCGCAGCAGGTCGACGATCATCACGTTCTCCGCGCGGTCCTTGACGCTCGCCGCGAGCTCGTCCCGGACCGCCGCGTCCGCGGCGGTGTCGGCGAGCCGCCGCCGGGTCCCCTTGATCGGCTCGGCCAGGACGGACCCGTCCGCGTCGATCCGCAGGAACCGCTCCGGCGAGCGGCTCGCCACGCGCAGCGGGCCGAGCCGCAGGTACGCGCCGAACGGGACGGGGTCGGCCACCCGCATCCGCAGGTACTCGTCGAGCTGCGGGTCCGCGCCGGGGGCGACCCCGGCCTCCCACCCGACGCCGGGCAGGCTGAAGGCGGTCGTGAGACAGACCTGGAACGCGTTGCCGTCCCGGATCTCCGCTCGGCACGCGTCGACCGCGGACTCGTGGGCGGCCCGCGTGACGCGGCCGGTCGCCACCACACCGGACGGGAGGCTCGGGGGCACCTCGCGGACGTCGGTGGCCGCTGCCAGCGTGGTCACGGAGTCCAGCCATGCCCGGTTCGCGCGCGTCGCGTCCGGTTCCGCGTCCACCTCGAGGGCGAGCGCCCACGCTGCACCGTCGTCACGGACCACGACGGCGCGGTCCACGAACCGCAGGTCGGCGTCGGCGTGACCGTCTGCGGTCCGGTCCGGCCCACCGGACTCCCGACCGAGCTCGTACCCGAGGAACCCGACCCAGCCGAGCGCGAACCCGAGCCCCGCGACGGGCTCGTCCAGTTCCGGGGTGGCGGCGAGGAGCTCGGCGAGCACCGTGAACGCCGGTCGGTGCTCGGACCGACCGGCACCGAACCACGGCCGCGCGGGCACGGAGACGTCGAGGACGGCTGCCCGGTCCTCGTGCCGGAACCGCACCGCGAAGGGGCCGTCGCACGGGGCCAGGATCGACCACCGGGCCCGGGCGTGGGCACGCGCGGGTGCGCCGGACGGCAGTGCCGAGTCGAGCCAGACGACGTCGCCCCGCTGCGCCAGGGCGAGCCCGCGCAGGTCGATCCCGTCGACCCGACGAGACGCGATCCGCGGGGTCAGACCGCCTGGATCGTCCACGATGCGGGGTACGAGGCGCCCGGGTCGAGCACGACGAGTCCGCGCTCGGCGCCCCCGTTGAAGGCGTCGGGCGCGCACGTCATGGGCTCGACCGCGAGGCCGGCGCGGTGGTACTCCGGCACGACGTGGTCGGCGGTGTGGACCTGCGCCCAGGGGCACTCGTCACCGAAGACCATCCGGACACCCTGGCCGTCCGCCGCGGTGAGGGTGATCGCCGCGGTGTCGCCCTGCCGATCGAAGCCGGTGAACGCGTGGTCGATGAACCGCGAGCCGATCAGCGTCGGCGTCCGCAGGTCGAACTCGTCGTGCACGGGCACGAGCGCCGTGGGGATCAACCGGTCCTCGGTGACCTCGAGCACTTCGGCCGCGGGCAGCGTCAGCGTCCAGTCGTCCACGGTGCCCGCGCCTGCGGACAGGTACGGGTGCGGGCCGGTCCCCCACGGCGCCGGACGGTCCCCGGTGTTCGTGCCGGTGACGGTCGTGTGCAGGCCCTGCTCGTCAACGCGGTACTCCACGCGCACGACGACGCGGAACGGGTACCCCTCTTGTGCCGCGATCGTCGTCGTCAGGACCACGCGGTCCGGCGCGACGGACTCGACGTCGAAGTCCGTCCAGCCGACCAGGCCGTGCAGGGCGTGCGAGCGCCGGGGCTCGGTGAGCGCGAGCTCGAGGTCCTGGCCGTCGAAGGTGTACCGGCCGTCCACCACGCGGTTCGGCCACGGGGCGAGGACCGCGCCGCGGAACACCGGGCGGACCTCGTCGGCGGCGAACGGCACCACGAGGTCGCGGCCCTGGTGCCGGAGGCTCCGGAGCGTCGCCCCGACCGTCGCGATCTCGGCCGAGTACCCGGCGGCGGCGATGGTCAGTTGCGTTCCGGACAGCGGGGCGTCGTTGCTCATGGGCTCAGCGTAGCGAACGGCTCGGCAGGCCTCCGGACGCGGAGAAGCCCCGCGCTTCCGGAGAAGAGCGGGGCTTCGTTGGTGGATCTGAGGGGACTCGAACCCCTGACCCCCTGCATGCCATGCAGGTGCGCTACCAGCTGCGCCACAGACCCAGGTCGTTGTTGCTTCCGTGACTCCGGCTTCCCGGAGGCACCATAGAAGCGTACACCATCGCCGACCCGGGGAACGAAATCGGAACCGCACCCCGGGCGCGTCGGAAGCTACGCCGAGTGCTCGGCTGCGGACGCAGCAGCAACCACGTCGAGCGGGATGGTCGGGCAGTCCGACCAGAGGCGCTCGAGGGAGTAGTACTGGCGGTCTTCTTCGTGGAAGACGTGCACGATGACGTCACCGAAGTCGATGAGGACCCAGCGGCCTTCGCTCCGACCTTCACGACGGAGGGTCTTGGCGCCGGCCTGGAGCATGCGGTCCTCGACCTCGTCGGCGATGGCCATCACGTTGCGCTCGTTGCGCCCCGTGGCGAGCAGGAACACGTCGGTCAGCTGCAGCGGGCCGGTCACGTCGAGGGCCACGAGGTCCTCGGCCTGCTTGGCGTCGGCCGCACCAGCGGCGACCTGCACGAGTTCCAGTGCGCGTGTGGAGGCGGTCACGGAGTCCTTCCGGTTGTCATCCAGCACGGTGCCGGATCGGACACGATCATAAGCCACGCCACCGACGGCGGCGAGGGAGGGGTGCGGTGCGCGACCCCGGGGAAGCGGGTCAGCCGCCGAAGAAGTTCGTCGACACCAGGGCGACGACGATGACGGCGGCCGCGGCGACGCAGACGCCGCAGACGGTCACGGCGAGCACGACCGGCACGCGTGACTCCTTCGGCTTCGCGGCCGCGAGCACCACCTGACGGGTCGAGGTGTGGCTGGACACGGCGCGGCTGGCGCGCACGGGGCTGGCGTCGGTCTCGGGCTGCTCGTCGTGCTGCTCGAGGAGACGGTCGACCTCGGCGCCGTCGATCGGCCGGTGCGAGCCGGTCGAGGACAGCGAGGCCGGCAGGTCGATCGAGCCGGTGAGGATGACCTCGCCGGTGGCGTTCAGCGCACCGGTGGGGTCGGCCAGGGCGGAGTTCGGCAGGATGATCGCGTTCGTCCGGGTCTCGGCGATGCGGCGGGTGCCGGTCTCCTCGTCGTGGACCTCGGTGTCGTGCGAGTCGTGCGCCTGCGTGGACCAGTGCCCGACCGGCGGTTCGAACGCGGTGGTCAGCGGCTTCGGCTCGGGGGCGCGACGGAACGCGACTCCCGGGGCGTCGTCGGGCTGCGGGGCGCTCTGGACCGGGACCTCGTTGGTGTCGTCGTCCTGGGCGTCGAGCGAGAGCGGGAACACACCGGGGGTGGCGGCTGCGGCGGCGGTCGGTGCCGGCGGCACGGCAGCGGAGGGCGCAGCAGTGTCGGTCGGTGCGGCGGTGTCGGGCTGCGCGTCGGCGCTGCTCGGTGCGGCGTCCTCTGCGGACTGCGGCGCCCAGGTCGACCGGTGTCGGCGCGGTTCCTCGGCGTGCGCTGCGGCTTCTTCGAGGGGCTCGAGCGCGTCCGGGGACCCGTCGGCGGAGGTGGCCTGTTCGACCGCGGCCTCGTCGAGCTGGGTGATCTCGGGGGTCGGCTCCTGCCAGTCCGACGGCGCGGCGTGGGGTTCCGGGACGGACGTCGGCACGCTCGGTCCGGCGAACCCGGCCGGTGCGGTCGGCGGTGTGGTCTGCTCGTCGTCGTCCTCGAGCGAGGCGACGGTCCCGAGGACGTCCTGCACCGTGCGGTCGGAGGACTGCGGCGTGGGGTTCTGCAGCGGGACCGGGCGGACGCCCTGTCCTTCGGCTTCCCGCATCTGCCGGATCTGGCGACGGGTGAGGCCACCGGTGCCCGGGACGATCTCGGTCGCCGATGCGGGCGGCTGCTCGGGGACGCCGCCCGAGGGCAGCTGGACCGGCACGGAGCCCTGCGCGGGAGCGCCGGACTGCGCGGGTGCCGGAGCTGCCGGCGCGACGTGCGAGCCGGGGCGACGGCGGACGCCGGGCTCCGGGGAGGTCGAGGGCACGGTCGGCGGCGGGGTCACGGGCTGCGCGCCGCCCGAGGCCGCGCGCTCGCGCTCGCGCGCCTGACGCCGCGACAGTGGCGGCTGCGCGTCGGACGGACTCATGCAACGCTCCGATACAGATGGTGCTTGGTGATGTACTGGACGACACCGTCGGGGACCAAGTACCACACGGGGTTCCCGCGCTTCACCCGGTCGCGGCAGTCGGTCGACGATATGGCCAGCGCGGGGACTTCGAGCAAGCTTACGTCTCGCTCGGGCAGTCCGGTGATGCTCAAGTTGTGCCCTGGACGGGTCACGGCGACGAAGTGCGCCAGGTCCCAGAGACCATCATGGTCTTTCCAGTCGACAATCTGCTGGACGGCGTCTGCGCCGGAGATGAAGACGAGCTGGGCATCGGGCCGCTGGTCGTGCAGGTCCCGGAGGGTGTCCACCGTGTAGGTCGGGCCCGGACGGTCGATGTCCACACGGCTCACGGTGAACATCGGGTTCGACGCGGTCGCGATGACCGTCATCAGGTAGCGGTGTTCCGCGTCGGTCACGCCGGACTTCATGTAGGGCTGTCCGGTGGGGACGAAGACCACCTCGTCGAGGTCGAACGACTTCGCGACCTCGGACGCGGCCACGAGGTGACCGTGGTGGATGGGGTCGAACGTGCCGCCCATCACACCGATGCGCGGCCGACCCGAGCTCTCGAGCATCGAGCAGTGCGTCAGATCTTGGTGTGGCCGAACTCGTCCACACCGGTCTCGTGGGTGCGGGTGGCCTCGAACTTGTTCGAGTGGCGGTACGCGACGTCACGGAAGGACCACGTGACGAACCCGAGGAA
Source organism: Curtobacterium sp. NPDC090223 (assembly GCF_044746585.1). Lineage (NCBI taxonomy): Bacteria > Bacillati > Actinomycetota > Actinomycetes > Micrococcales > Microbacteriaceae > Curtobacterium > Curtobacterium sp. NPDC090223. The sequence goes on from NZ_JBIVCN010000003.1 coordinate 152,249, forward strand.
CGCGAAGAACGCGGCAGCCACGACCGGGAAGATGAACGCGGGGACCGACGAGGCGTGCTCGGCGGCTTCAGCGAGGAGGGTCATGGTGCGATGCTCCGATCGGTCGAGGAAGGCTGCGGACCAGTCTAGCCGCGGATCTGTCCCTGTCCGCGCACGACCCACTTCGTGCTGGTCAGTTCGGGCAGCCCCATCGGCCCACGTGCGTGCAACTTCTGCGTGGAGATGCCGACCTCGGCGCCGAAGCCGAACTCGCCGCCGTCGGTGAACCGCGTCGACGCGTTCACCATCACGACCGCCGAGTCGACCGCCGCGATGAACCGCTCGGCCGTGTCGACGTCGTTCGTCACGATCGACTCGGTGTGGTGGGTCGACCATTTCGCGATGTGCGCCATCGCGCCGTCGACGTCGGGGACGACCCGGATCGACAGGTCGAGGTCCATCGACTCCGTGGCCCAGTCGACGTCCGTGGCCCGGAGGACCCCTGGGACGATCGCCCGGGTCTCGTCGTCGCCGCGGAGGGTCACCCCGGCGGCGCGGAGCCTGGCCGCGAGCGTCGGGAGCAGGCGCTCGGCGGCGGAACGGTGCACCAGGAGCGTCTCGAGGGCGTTGCAGACGCTCGGGCGCTGCACCTTGCTGTTCAGGACGATGTCGACGGAGCGCTCGAGGGGCGCGGACTCGTCGAGGAAGACGTGCACGACGCCGGCCCCGGTCTCGATCACGGGGACCTGCGACTCGGTGACGACCGTCTGGATGAGCGACGCGCTGCCCCGCGGGATGAGCACGTCGACGAGACCACGAGCACGCATCAGCTCGGTCGCGCCCTGACGCCCGAACTCGTCGATCGTCTGCACCACCGCACGCGGGAGCCCGACGGACTCGACGGCGTCCTGGAGCCGGGCGACGAGCACCGCGTTCGTGCGCTCGGCCGCCGATCCTCCGCGGAGCACCACCGCGTTGCCGCTCTTCAGCGCCAGGCTGGCGATGTCGACCGTGACGTTCGGGCGCGCCTCGTAGACGGCGCCGACGACACCGAACGGCACCCGGACCTGGGAGAGCTGCAGTCCGTTCGGCAGCACGGAGCCGCGCACCGACTGCCCGACCGGGTCGGTGAGGCCCACCACGTGCTCGACCGCGACCGCGAGTGCCTCGATCCGGGCGGGATCGAGCCGCAGCCGGTCCAGCAGGCCGCCCGAGAGCCCGCTGTCCTCACCCGCGACGAGGTCACCGTGGTTCGCGGCCACGATCTCGTCGGTCGCGGCGCGGACCGCTGCCGCGATGGCGCGGAGCGCACCGTCCTTGACCGCCGTGGTGGCCGTCGCGAGCGATGCCGCGGCAGCGCGGGACGCGACGAGCTTGTCCGTGAGGGTCGGTGCGGGTGCGGTCAGCGACATGGCTCGATTCTAGGTCGGCGCTCCCCCGCGTGACGGAGCGTGACCCGGCGACCGCGCGACCCCGCGACCCCGCGACCGCGTGACGGAGCGTGACCGCGCGACCGCGCGCCGGAGGAAGCCGACAGGACCGGGCGAGCCGAGCCTCCCGGCCGCGTGCGGACCGACCCCGCCGGAACGCGACGTCCGTCAGGGACGCGGCGCCGCGTGGAACCAGGTCCCGACGGCGTCGCCGGCCAACGCCTGCTCGACCAGCGCGGTCGCCGTCACCAGCACCGACGTGCCGGCCTCGGCTGCGAGCCGAGCGGCCGCGACCTTTGTGCCGGCTCCCCCGGTACCGACCCCGGACTTTCCCACGGACCCGAACGTGACCCCGGCAAGCTCGTCGCCGAAGGGGACCTCGTCGATCCGGGTGGCTCCCGGCAGCTCTGGCGGCCGCGTGTACAGCGCCTCGACGTCGGACAGCAGCACGAGCGCGTCGGCGCCGAGCAGCCGCGCCACCAGCGCGGCGAGCCGGTCGTTGTCGCCGAAGCGGATCTCGTGAGTGGCGACCGTGTCGTTCTCGTTGACGATCGGCAGGACACGCAGTGCGAGCAACCGGTCGATCGCCCGCTGCGCGTTCACCCGGTGCGTCGGGTTCTGCAGGTCCCCGGCGGTCAGCAGGATCTGGGCCGCGACGACGTCGTGCCGGTCCAGTTGCTGCTGGTACCGGAACATCAGGACGTTCTGCCCCGTGGCCGCCGCCGCCTGCTGGGTGGCGAGGTCGTCCGGGCGCCCCTCGAGTCCGAGGAACGGGAACCCCGTCGCGATCGCACCCGACGAGACGAGCACGACCTCGGTGCCGCGGCCGTACGCGGCGGCCAGGGCGTCGACGAGCGCGCCGATCTGGCCGGTGTTCTCGCCGCTGACCGACGACGAACCGACCTTCACGACGATCCGGCGGGCACGCGGGATGTCCGCGCGCTCCCGGACGGTGCCGAGCGCGGTGCGGTTCGTCGTGTCGGTCATGCCCGGTTCAGTCCCTGCTGTCGCTGTCGCTGTCGCTGTCGCTGTCCTCGTCGTCCGCCCAGAGTCCGGAGACGCGCTCCTGCTCGAGCTCGGCACGGGCAGCGGCCTTGGCGTCCATGCGCTCGAAGTACTCCTCGCGGCGCTGGTTGCGCGTCGGACGCATGTTCATGTCGACGCGGGCGTCCGTTCCGCGGGCGCTCGTGATGAGCTCGGCGGTGGACGTGAGCGTCGGCTCCCAGTCGAAGATCATGCCGCCCTCGCCGCCGATGACGACGGTCGACCCCGCGACGGCTCCGGCCTTGAAGAGGCCGTCCTCGACGCCGAGCTTGGCGAGCCGGTCGGCCAGGTAGCCGATCGCCTCCTCGTTCTCGAAGTCCGTCTGCTGCACCCAGCGCTCGGGCTTGGAGCCGCGGACGCGGTAGAAGCGGTGCTCCTCGCCGCCCTCGGCCTTGACCGTGAAGCCGCCCTTGGCGTCGACCGCCTTCGGGCGGATGACGATCCGCTCGGCGACGGGCTCGGACGCCCGGGCCGCGCGGGCCTCTTCGACGATGCCGGCCAGCGCGAACGAGAGCTCGCGGAGCCCGGCGTGCGACGCGGTCGAGATCGGGAACACGCGGTAGCCACGGGCCTCGAGCTCGGGGGTGACGAACGCGGCGAGCTCGGCGGCGTCCGGGACGTCGATCTTGTTGAGCGCGATGAGCTGCGGGCGCTCGAGGAGCGGCACCTGCCCCTCGGGCACCGGGTACCGCTCGAGTTCGCGGAGCAGGACGTCGAGGTCGCTGATCGGGTCTCGGCCCGGGTCGAGCGTCGCGCAGTCGATGACGTGCAGGAGCACCTCGCAGCGCTCGACGTGGCGGAGGAACTCGAGCCCGAGGCCCTTGCCCTCCGACGCGCCCTCGATCAGGCCGGGGACGTCGGCGACCGTGAAGCGGACGTCACCGGACTCGACGACGCCGAGGTTCGGCGTGAGGGTCGTGAAGGGGTAGTCGGCGATCTTCGGCTTCGCGGCGGAGATCGCGGCGATGAGCGAGGACTTGCCGGCGCTCGGGTACCCGACGAGTGCGACGTCGGCGATGGTCTTGAGCTCGAGCCGGACGTCGCCGCCCTCGCCCTCGGTGCCGAGCAGCGCGAAGCCGGGGGCCTTCCGCTTGGTCGTGGCGAGGGCCGCGTTGCCGAGTCCGCCCTGACCACCCTGGGCCACGACGACGCGCATCCCGGGCTCGGTCATGTCGGCGAGCAGGTCGCCGTTCTCCTCGTACACCACGGTGCCGACGGGCACCGGGAGTTCGAGGACCTCGCCGGAGATGCCGCTGCGCATGTCGCCCATGCCGGGCTGGCCGTTCTTGCTGGAGCGGTGCGGCGACCGGTGGTACCCGAGCAGGGTCGTCACCTGCGGGTCGGCGACGAGCACGATGTCGCCGCCGTCACCGCCGTTGCCGCCGTCCGGGCCGGCCAGCGGCTTGAACTTCTCGCGACGAACGGACACGCAGCCGTTGCCGCCGTTCCCCGCGCTGAGGTGCAGGATCACGTCGTCGACGAACGTCGCCATCGGGTGTCACTCTTTCGTAGGAATGGAGCCGTGCAGGAATGAGAAAGAGGGGCAGGCGCTCGGCCTGCCCCTCTTCCAAGAACGTGCTTCGTCGGGATCGCTTACGCGTTGACGATGTTGATGACCTTGCGGCCACCCTTGGTGCCGAACTCGACCGAGCCGGCGGCCAGGGCGAACAGCGTGTCGTCGCCACCGCGACCGACGTTCGCGCCCGGGTGGAAGTGCGTGCCGCGCTGGCGGACGATGATCTCACCGGCGTTGACGACCTCGCCACCGAAGCGCTTCACGCCGAGGCGCTGTGCGTTCGAGTCGCGACCGTTGCGAGTGGAACTCGCACCCTTCTTGTGTGCCATTGTCTACTCCCGCCTTACGCGATCTTCGTGACCTTGACGCGCGTGAGTTCCGCGCGGAAGCCCTGGCGCTTCTTGTAACCGGTCTTGTTCTTGAACTTCTGGATGATGACCTTCTTGCCGCGGAGGTCCTCGAGCACCTCGGCGGTGACGGTCACCTTGGCCAGGTCGGTCGCGGCGGAGGTGATGTTGTCACCGTCCACGAGGAGCACGGGCGCGAGCTCGATGTTGCCCTTGTCATCGGCCTTGGCGCGATCGATGGTGATGATCGTGCCGACCTCGACCTTCTCCTGACGGCCGCCGGCGCGCACTACTGCGTAAACCACGTGGAAATCCTTACGTAACTCTGCTTGAGGGAAGTCTCGGGTGCCCAGGCGCGATCGGGCCGGTCGGAACCGGTGATCGGCGACACAGGCAGCAGGGCCGATTGACCAGACCGCACAGTGACACCAGGGATCGAGAATACTCGATGGGCATGGGTCCGGTCAAACGGCGACACGCACGTAGCATGTCTGAGTGACCGTGTTGATCGACCCGCCGACGTGGCCCGCACACGAAACCGTGTGGTCGCACCTCGTCAGTGACCTATCGTACGCGGAACTCCACGACTTCGCGGCACGTGCGGGTGTGCCGCGCCGTGCGTTCGACCACGACCACTACGACGTGCCCCTGTCCCGGTACCAGGAACTCGTGTCGCTCGGGGCAACGCCGGTCACCGGTCGGGAGCTCGTCCTGCGGCTCATCGCGAGCGGTCTGCGGGTCGCGCAGCGCGACAAGCGCGCGCACTGACGGACTCTGCCGGGAGGCCGGGGTCGCCTCCGCCAGGCACGCTGCGGTCCCGGGACGGGGCCCAGTGCAGCCCCGCCCCGGTCGGGCGCGCATGCTCAGGATGCGGGCATGCTCAGCGCGCGGGCTCGCTCAGCGTGCGAGAGCGCTCAGCGTGCGGGCGGCGGGGCCCACGGGTTCGCCGGCGGTTGCTGCGGCGGCTGCTGCTGCGCGTGCTGCGGAGGCCCGAAGCTCGTCGGCGGGACCGCGTCGGCCGGACGGACCGTGCCGGGGGTCCCGGGAGCACCCGGGCGGGCACCACCCGCGTGCCCGGCGGCGCCGACCCCTGCGCGAGCACCGCGCGGGCGTCCGAGCCACAGCCACGTGGCCGTGGCGGTCGCGAGCAGCATCGCCGTCAACGGGATGCCGCGCTGGATCGGGGAGGTCACCACGTCGATGACCAGACGCTGCGGCCCGGCACCCACGGCCGCGTACGCCCCCGTGAAGACCCCGACGAGCGCGAGCGCGAGCGTGCCGGCAGCCCCACCGAGCACGGCGCGGAGGAGCACGACGGGCAGCGGGCTGCGACGGGTGATCGGCGTCAGAACCCCAGCGCGAGGAACGCACCCGCGTAGAACGGGAACGGCGCCAGGAAGACGGCCGTCGCGAAGCTCAGCACCACGCTCTGCCCGCCGTACGAGCCGAAGGGGCCGATGTACATGCTGGTGCCGACCATGCCGACGAGTCCGGCCACCGCCTGGATCGCCAGCACCGCGACGACCGCGATCGCCGCACCCGCAGCGGCGGACGCCGAGGCACCCGGAGCGAACGCCCTGGTCGGGTCACCGGGCACCCGGGGAGCGCGGGGCGGCCGCGGGGGTGCGTACGGACCGGTGCCGTACCCACCGCCCTGCGGCTGCTGCTGGTGCTGCGGCTGCGGCTGGTGCCATCCGGCGCCGTAGTACCCGCGACCGTCTCCCGGACGCTGCTCCGGACCGCTCACGCTCAGTTCCCCAGGATCACGGGGCCGTCGTCGGTCGGGGTCTCCCCCGAGGTCGCCGGAGCGCTGATGCTGCCGGACGACACCCGACGCGAGCGTGCACGACCCTGACCGGGCTGCTTGGGCTCGGGGAGCGCCTGCAGCACCGAGTCCAGGAGCGAGTCCGCGTCGGGCGCCTTGCGGGGCTCGCGCTTCGTGACCGCGACCGGGATGTCCAGGATCGCGACGGTGGTGTCGGTCGGGGTGACCGGTGCCGAGGACGAGACCCGACGGCGCGTGGGCGCTGCGGGTGCCTCTGCAGCGGCTGCCGGAGCGGCTGCCGGCGTCGGCTCGGCGGCCGGAGCAGTCGTCGCCGGAGCAGCAGCAGGGGCGGCGGCGGCCGGAGCGGCAGCGGGCGCGGAGATCGTCAGGATGCCGTCGTCGGACGTCGGCGCGGCCTGCTCGGAGCTCGCACGGCCACCGCGGCGACGACGACGCTTCGACCCGCCGGAGGACTCGCCCTGCGGCTCGGTCGACGCGGCGGTCTCGGGTGCGGTCGACCCGGTCGTCGACGACGGTGCGGACACCGGCGACTCGACGGCCGACGGGGACGACGGCGCCGATGCGACCCCGTCTTCCTCGTGTGCCAGGGTGGACGCGGCGATCCGGGACAGCGCGTTCTTCACGTCGTCCGTGATCTGGTGGGCCTGCGACGACTTCGACTCGCCACCGTTGTGGCCGCCGTTCCCGTTGCTGTTGCCGCCGCGCGACCCGTTCCCGTTGGAACCGTTCGAGCCGTTGCCGTTGCCGTTGGACCCGCCGTCGGACCCGTTGCCGCGGCCCTTGCGACGCCCCTTGGAGGGACCGGGGTCCGCGTTGTTGTCGTTGACCTTCGCGTTGACCTCGTCGAGGGACTCGCGGAGCCCGACGCCGATCTTCTTGCGGGTCATCTGCACGAGGCCGAGCGAGGTGACCTCGGCGACCTGGTGCTTCGTGCGGTCGCGGCTCAGGCACTCGACGAGACGACGGAGCACGAGGTCCCGGTTCGTCTCGAGCACCATGTCGATGAAGTCGACGACGATGATGCCGCCGATGTCACGCAGACGGAGCTGCCGGACGATCTCCTCGGCCGCCTCGAGGTTGTTCTTCGTGACGGTCTCCTCGAGGTTGCCCCCGGAGCCGACGAACTTGCCCGTGTTGACGTCGATGACCGTCATGGCCTCGGTGCGGTCGATCACGAGCGAACCACCGGAGGGCAGCCAGACCTTGCGGTCCAGGGCCTTCTCGATCTGCTCGTTGAGGCGGTACTCCTCGAAGGAGTCCGGCCCGTCGTAGAGCTCGACGCGGTCCTTCAGGTCGGGCGCGACCGCGGTCAGGTACTCGTCGATGGTCTCGCGCGCGGCGTCGCCGTCGATGATCAGCTTCGTGAAGTCCTCGTTGAAGACGTCGCGGACGATCTTGACGAGCAGGTCGGGCTCCGAGTGGAGCATGACCGGCGCGTGACCGTTCTCGACCTTCTTCTGGATGGCCTCCCACTGGGCGGTGAGGCGCTGCACGTCGCGGGTGAGCTGCTCCTCGGTGGCGCCCTCCGCAGCGGTGCGGACGATGACGCCCGCGTGCTCCGGCAGGACCTCCTTGAGGATCTTCTTCAGACGAGCGCGCTCGGTGTCCGGGAGCTTCCGCGAGATGCCGTTCATCGAGCCGTTCGGCACGTAGACCAGGTAGCGGCCGGGCAGCGAGACCTGGCTGGTCAGGCGGGCCCCCTTGTGGCCGACCGGGTCCTTCGTGACCTGCACGAGCACCTTGTCGCCCGGCTTCAGGGCGGCCTCGATGCGACGACCGTGGTTGCCGGTCTCGACCGAGTTCCAGTCGACCTCGCCGGCGTACAGCACGGCGTTCCGGCCGCGGCCGATGTCGACGAACGCGGCCTCCATCGACGGCAGCACGTTCTGGACCTTGCCGAGGTACACGTTGCCGATGAGCGACACGTTGTGCGACTTGGTGACGTAGTGCTCGGCGAGGACGTTGTCCTCGATGACGCCGATCTCGATCTTCTGCGCGCTCGAGCGGACGATCATCTGGCGGTCGACGCTCTCGCGGCGGGCGAGGAACTCGTCCTCGGTCACGACCTGGCGGCGGCGGCCGGCGTCACGGCCGTCGCGACGGCGCTGCTTCTTCGCCTCGAGGCGGGTGGAGCCCTTGATGCGCTGCGGCTCGGTGATGAGCTCGACCTCGCGGCGGCGGGGTTCCTGGTGGTCCCGGGGCTCGCGGTGGTCACGCGGCTCGCGGTCGGCGCTCGAGCCACGACGGCGGGTCCGGCGACGGCTGCCGCCCTGGACGTCGTCGTCCTCGTCGTCCCAGCGGTCGTCGCGCTCCGGACGGGCCGCGCGGGCGGGCAGCTCCGGCAGGACCGGTGCGTGGAAGATCAGGCTGAGCGTCGAGGTCGCCTTCGGGGCGACCGGCTCCGGCGCCGCAGGCGTCTCGGTGGGCTGCTCGGCCACGGCGGCGTCGGTGTCCTGTGCGGCGGACTCGGCGACGGCCGTCGCCTCGGCAGCAGCGGCGGCACCCGCGTCGACGACCGGCAGGTCACCGGTCAGCGTGCTGACGTCGTGCGGTGCGTCCGCGGTGGCGGCAGCGACCGACACCTCGACGGAGACCGTCGCGTCGGTCGCGGTGTCACCTTCGGCCGGACGGGAGGCCCCGCTCGCCTCGGGCGTCGCAGCCCGGTCGGGCTCGGTGCCCGTCTCGGACCCGGCGCCGGTCTGCGCGACCGTTCCGGTGTCCTCGTCGGTGACCGTCTCGACCGCGTCGGTCGACACGGTCGACTCGACCCGGGCCTCCTGGCCGGACCGGGCGCGGCGACCGCCGAACAGGCGGCCCCGTCGCTTCGGTGCGGCGTCGTCGGTGTTGTTGGTTCCGTTGTTCTCGTTCTGCTCCACCATGGACTGGTGCACTCCTCGGCCCCGCTCCCACCCCGAGGGGCGGCGGGAATTCTGTAGTTGTGGCGGGCGGCGGCGACGCCACCCGCACTCGCTGGTCAGTGACCGTCCGGCGTCGACATCTTCTGCGGTCCGCGCTCGTTCCGTGCGGAGCACCCGGCCCCGCTCGGCTCGGCGTCGGAGTGACGCGTCGTCCGGTCACGGCACGCTCTCACCGCGCCTGATCGTCCGGGCTGGTGCCCGGAAAGCTCTCGTCGTCGGGTGGATCTCCCACTCGACCCTGTGATTATCGCACGCGACGCCCGGGAAGGCGCGGAGGCGTCGTGTCATGATGACGATGTGAGTACGACTGCACCCGCCACCCGTCGTCCGGTCGCCATCGCGGTCTTCCTCCTGGTCACCGGTGCGGTGGCCCTCTACGCCGCGTTCCGCCTGGTGCTCGACGAGTTCGAGAAGTACGCCAACCCCGACGCGGTCCTCAGCTGCGACGCCAGTCCGTTCATCAGCTGCTCGAACGTGATGGCGAGCTGGCAGGGACACCTCCTCGGCTTCCCCAACCCGCTGCTCGGGCTGATGGGGTTCGTCGCGCCGATCGCCGTCGGCGTGGTCCTGCTCGCGGGCTTCCGCGGTGCGAAGTGGTTCTGGATCGTGTTCAACGCGGGCGTGTTCCTCGCCTGGGTCTTCGTCACGTGGCTCTTCACGCAGACGGTGTGGTCGATCGGTGCGCTCTGCCCGTGGTGCATGCTCGTCTGGTCGATGACGATCCCGATGTTCTGGGTCTTCACGGTCTGGAACATGTCCCGCGGCACGTTCGGCGCCCGCGGTCAGCGCATCGGGAAGGCCCTGCTGCCGTTCTGCTGGGCGATCCCGCTCGCGAACTACCTGGTCATCGTGGTGGTCATCCTGATCATGTTCCCGACGGTGCTCACCTCGCTCTGAGCCCTCGGGTTTCGGTGACACGTCACCTGATTCCTGGACTCTTCTCAGCCAGGAGCGCCCGTCGGCGCGTCGGCAGCCGTTACGCTCGTTCCCGATGAGCGACAACGAGAGCAGCAAGAAGGCTCGCCGGAACGCCGCACGGGAACGTGCCGCCGCCCAGCGCGAGAAGGAGAAGGCCCGCCGGCGCCGCAACCGCACGCTGACCATCAGCGGCATCATCGTGGGCAGTCTCGCCGTGATCGCGGTCGTCGTCCTGGTGATCGCGAACTCGATCCAGCCAGCGGGCCCCGGACCGAAGAACATGGCGAGCGACGGCATCCTCTTCAAGGGCGAGAACAGCCAGATCGTCCCCGTGACGACGAAGGCCATCCCCGAGGGCGGCAAGCCGACCGCCACGAAGCAGGACGACTCGGTCGCGAACATCACCGTGTACGAGGACTACATGTGCCCGTACTGCAACCAGTTCGAGACCGCGCAGATGACCCAGATCAAGCAGTGGGTCCAGAGCGGGTCCGCCACGCTCGAGATGCACCCCTTCAACCTGCTCGACCGCTCCTCGCTCGGCTCGAAGTACTCCACCCGGGCAGCCGCGGCCGCCGCGTGCGTCGCGAACTACCAGCCGGACGCCTTCCTCGACGTGAACGCCGCGTTCTACGAGAACCAGCCGTCGGAGAACACCCGCGGTCTGACGAACGCGAAGCTCGCCTCGATCGCGAAGAAGGCCGGTGCGACGAACAAGAACATCGCCTCGTGCATCACCGACCAGGACTTCGCCGGGTGGGTCGGTGACGCCACGAACCGTGCCCTCACCGAGAAGATCCCGAACTCGTCGCTCGACAAGCTCACCGGCACCCCGCTCGTGCTCGTCAACGGCAAGCAGTACAGCGGCACCCTGACCGACACCGACGCCTTCGCCGCGTTCGTCGAGCAGAACGTCAGCGCCAGCTAGCCGGCGCGCCGGCGGCCGCGCGGCGGCGGCCGCGCGGCGGCCAGCGGTCGCCGCACAACCGAAAGCAGCCCGCACCACGGGAATCCGTGGTGCGGGCTGCTTTTCGTTGTGCGGACGCGAATCACACCACGCGAGCGCGGCGCACGCGCGCCGCGCTACGCGGGACGCGTCACGCGAACCAGAGCGCGAGCTCGCGCGCGGCGGACTCGGGGCTGTCCGAGCCGTGCACCAGGTTCTGCTGGACCTTGAGGCCCCAGTCACGACCGAGGTCGCCGCGGATGGTCCCCGGCGCGGCCGAGGTCGGGTCCGTGGTGCCGGCGAGCGAGCGGAAGCCCGCGATCGCCGCGTTGCCGGCGACGCGCACGGCGACGACCGGGCCGGACTGCATGAACTCGACGAGGGGCTCGAAGAACGGCTTGCCCTGGTGCTCCTCGTAGTGCGCGTCGAGCAGGTCGCGCGGCGCGGTGATCATCTTGAGGTCGACGATCTCGTAGCCCTTGGCCTCGATCCGGCGGAGGATCTCACCGGTGAGCTGGCGGGCGACGCCGTCGGGCTTGACGAGGACGAGGGTCTCTTCGAAGTCGGACACAGCGGTGCTCCCTGAGGTTCTGGGGGTGGATTGAGGTCAGTCGCCGGCAGCGGCTCGTCGGGCGGCGTTCTGACGGTCGAGCTGACCGCCCTTGACGAAGCAGAAGATCCACAGCGCCAGGAACACCAGGCCCACCACGAACATGAACGGCTCGATGAAGCCGGTGGCGAGGATGGCCGCCTGCAGCAGCCACCCGAACCATACACCGGCACGGTTGCCCGTCAGACGCGACGCGAGCGCCAGCACGATCATCGCGCCGATGCCCCCGCCGAAGGCCCATCCGGCCGGCAGGGTGTGCTTGCCGAAGACGACGAGCATCGGGAAGAAGAACATGATCGCCTCGAGCACGAGGGCGATCGAGGTGAGGCTCTCCTGGGCGCCACGCTCACGTCGCTGACGTGGCTGGCGACCCGGCCTGGAGGCTCCGCTCGCGTCCGTCACTTCGTCTCACCTTCCGTGTGGACCAGGTCCATGACCGCGCCCACCATCACGATGGAGCCGGCGACGAGCACCATGGCGTCCTCGGCCTCGGCCTCGTCTGCCAGGTCCCGCGCTTCCTGCAGGGCCTGCGCGAGCGAGGGCTCGACGACCACGCGGTCGTCGCCGACCTCGTCGACGACGATCCGGGCGAACTCGTCCGCGTCGAGCGCACGCTCCCCCGGTGGCTGGGTCACGACGAACGTGGCGATCGTGTCCTTGAGCGCGCGGACGAACCCGCGGGCGTCCTTGTCGGCGAGGATCCCGACCACGCCGACGACGTGCTCCGAGGGGAACGCGACGGGCAGCGCGTCGGCGAGGGCCTTGGCGCCGTGCGGGTTGTGCGCGGCGTCGACGACCACCGTGGGGTCCTGCGCGATGGGCTGCAGACGACCGGGGCTCGTCGCCGCGGCGAGGCCCTCACTGAGGACGTCCTCGTCGAGGGCCTGCGACCCGCGGCCGATGAACGACTCGACGGCGGCGATCGCGACCGCGGCGTTGTGGGCCTGGTGCGCGCCGAACAGCGGGACGAACAGGTCGTCGTAGCGACCGGCGACCCCCTGCACGGTGATGAGCTGGCCACCGACGGCCGGGGTCACGTCCACGACGCTGAAGCCCACGCCCTCGACGGCGAGCGTGGACTCGGTGAGCTCCGCGGCGCGTTCGAGTTCGGCGAGCGCCTCGGGCACCTGCGCACTCGACACGACGGCGGAGGACGGCTTGATGATCCCCGACTTCGTGCGGGCGATCTCGGCGACGGTGTTGCCGAGCTGCTTGGCGTGGTCGATCGCGATCGGGGTGAACACCTGGACCTGGCTCTGCACGACGTTGGTGGAGTCCCACTCGCCGCCCATGCCGACCTCGATCACCGCGACGTCGACGGGTGCCTCGGCGAAGCACGCCAGCGCGAGCACGGTCAGCGCCTCGAAGAACGTCAGCGGGAGCTCGCCCTTGTCGGTGAGCTCCTGGTCGGTCATCGCCAGGATCGGCGTGATGTCGTCCCAGTTCTCCACGAAGCGGTCCGGGGCGATGGGCTGCCCGTCGATGACGATGCGCTCCCGGATGGACACCAGGTGCGGGCTCGTCATGAGTCCGGTCCGGAGGCCGTGCGCGCGGACGATGCTCTCCGTCATCCGGGCGGTCGAGGTCTTGCCGTTCGTCCCCGTGAGGTGGATGACCGGGTACGCCAGGTGCGGGTCGCCGAGGAGCTCGACGGCACGACGGGTCGCGGTCAGGCGGTGCTCGGGCGACTGCTCGCCGATCCGGGCGTACAGGGCCGCTTCGACGCGACGCACCTCGTCGTCGTCGCCCCCGTAGGGCAATGCTTCGTCAGGGGCGGTGTCGCCGGCCGGGCCCACCGGGATCTCGATGCCGTCCGGCGTCTGGTCCTCGAAGCCGTTCTCGTCGTCGTCGCTCATGCGCGCTCCACCTCCACGGTCACCTTCGCACCGTCACCGACCTCGGTGGCCGGGTCGTCCTCCGCGAACACGGCGGCCACCAGCTGCAGCGTCGTCGTCAGGGTCTCGTTCGCGATCAGCTCACGGTGCGCCTGCACCGCTGCCTCGGCCGTCTCGTCCGCACGGAGCGTCAGGACGATGCGGTCGCTGACGTCGAGGTCGGCCTCGCGGCGGGCCTGCTGGACGGCGCGGACGACGTCACGGGCCACGCCCTCGGCCTCGAGCTCGGGCGTGGTCACGGTGTCGAGCACCACGAAGCCGCCGCCGTCCAGGAACGCCACCGCGTTCGAGGCGTCGGCGACGGTGAGGTCGAGCGTGAACTCGCCCTCGACCAGGTCGATGCCGCCGACGGTGACACCGGTCTCGGTCGCGACCCAGTCGCCCTTCTTGGCGGCCGGGATGACCTGCTGCACGGCCTTGCCGATGCGCGGGCCGGCGGCGCGGGCGTTCACGGTGAGCTTCCGCTCGATGCCGTACTGCGCCAGGGACTCCTCGGCCTGGGTCTCCAGCACGACGCGCTTGACGTTGAGCTCGTCGCGGAGGATGTCCGCGAACGGCTCGACGGCGGCGGGGTCGGGCACGACGAGCGTCAGCGTCGCGAGGGGCAGCCGGACGCGCTTGCCGGTGGCCTTGCGGAGCGCCAGGCCCTTCGATGCGACGTCGCGCACGCGGTCCATCGCGGCGACCAGGGCGTCGTCCGCGGGGAAATCGGCAGCGTCCGGGAAGTCCGTCAGGTGCACGCTGCGGTCGCCGGTCAGGCCCTTCCAGACCTCTTCCGTGACGAGGGGCGCGAGCGGGGCGGCGACCCGGGCGAGGGTCTCGAGCACGGTGTACAGCGTGTCGAACGCGGCCTTCGCCGAGTCGCTCGACTCGGCGCCGAGCCAGAACTTGTCACGCGACCGGCGGACGTACCAGTTCGTCAGCACGTCGGCGAAGTCGCGGACGGCCTGCGCCGCGAGCGGGGTGTCGAGCGCGTCGAGGTGCGTCGTGACGTCGGTCACGAGCACGCGGGTCTTCGCGAGCAGGTACCGGTCGAGCACGTCGGTGCTGTCCGTCCGACGCGACGCCTGGTACCCGGACTCCCCGGACGCGTTCGAGTACAGCGTGAAGAAGTAGTACGTCGACCAGAACGGCAGCAGGAACTCGCGGACGCCCTGGCGGATGCCCTCTTCGGTGACGACGAGGTTGCCGCCGCGGATCACCGACGAGGACATCAGGAACCAGCGCATCGCGTCGGCGCCGTCGCGGTCGAAGACCTCGGAGACGTCCGGGTAGTTCCGGAGCGACTTGGACATCTTCTGGCCGTCGGAGCCGAGGACGATGCCGTGGCTGATCACGTTCGTGAACGCGGGCCGGTCGAACAGCGCGGTGGAGAGCACGTGCATGACGTAGAACCAGCCGCGGGTCTGCCCGATGTACTCGACGATGAAGTCGGCCGGGTTGTGGCTGTCGAACCACTCGCGGTTCTCGAACGGGTAGTGCACCTGCGCGTACGGCATCGACCCGGAGTCGAACCAGACGTCGAAGACGTCGGAGATCCGGCGCATGGTGGACTTCCCCGTCGGGTCGTCCGGGTTCGGGCGCGTGAGGTCGTCGATGAACGGGCGGTGCAGGTCGACCTGTCCCTCGGCGTTCAGCGGGAGGCGGCCGAAGTCGCGCTCGATGTCCGCCAGCGACCCGTACACGTCGGTGCGCGGGTACTCGGGGTCGTCGGAGACCCACACCGGGATCGGCGTGCCGAAGTAGCGGTTGCGCGACACCGACCAGTCGATGGCGTTGCCGACCCACTTGCCGAACTGGCCGTCCTTGACGTTCTCCGGCACCCAGGTGATGTCCTCGTTGAGCTCGCCCATCCGGTCACGGAACTCGGTGACCCGGACGAACCAGGACGAGACGGCCTTGTAGATGAGGGGCTTCCGGCAGCGCCAGCAGTGCGGGTAGCTGTGCTCGTACGAGGCCTGGCGGAGGAGCCGTCCGGCGTCCTTCACGGCCTTCGTGAGCGGCTTGTTGGCGTCCGACCAGAGCTGCCCGGCGACGAGCGGGAACTGCGAGGTGAAGACGCCGCCCTCGTCGAGGGAGAGCACCACGGGGATCCCCGCGGCGGCGCAGACGACCTGGTCGTCGGCGCCGTACGCCGGGGCCTGGTGGACGATGCCGGTGCCCTCGCCGGTCTCGACGTAGTCGGCGACCAGGATCTGCCAGGCCTGCTCCATGCCCTCGGTGTCGGCGAGGAAGTCGAACAGGCGCTCGTACCGGACGCCGTCGAGCTCGGCACCCTGCAGCTCGCGCGTGACGGCCGCGACAGCGGCCTCTGCCGACTCGTAGCCGAGGTCCTTCGCGTAGGCCGCCACGGTGTCGGACGCCAGCAGGTACGAGACCGCACCGGCGTCGCTGCCGTCAGCCGAGCCTCCAGGCCCTGCCGGCAGCACCACGTACGCGACCGCCGGTCCGACTGCCAGGGCGGCGTTCGTCGGGAGCGTCCACGGGGTCGTCGTCCAGGCGAGCGCCCGCACGCCGTCCAGCCCGAGCTCGGACGCACGGGCGCCCTGCAGCGGGAACGAGACCGTGACGGACTGGTCCTGGCGCATCTGGTAGACGTCGTCGTCCATGCGCAGCTCGTGGTTCGACAGCGGGGTCTGGTCGTTCCAGCAGTACGGCAGGACCCGGAAGCCCTCGTAGGCCAGGCCCTTGTCCCAGAGCTGCTTCCACGCCCAGAGGACGCTCTCCATGAAGGTCACGTCGAGGGTCTTGTAGTCGTCCTCGAAGTCCACCCAGCGGGCCTGCCGGGTGACGTACTGCTGCCACTCGTCGGTGTACTGCAGCACGGACTGCTTCGCCGCGGCGTTGAAGACGTCGACGCCCATCTCGTCGATCTCGTGCTTCTCGGTGATGCCGAGCTGGCGCATCGCCTCGAGCTCCGCGGGCAGGCCGTGGGTGTCCCACCCGAAGCGGCGGTGCACCTGCTTGCCGCGCATCGTCTGGTAGCGCGGGAAGACGTCCTTGGCGTACCCGGTCAGCAGGTGACCGTAGTGCGGCAGACCGTTGGCGAACGGCGGGCCGTCGTAGAAGACCCACTCGTCGCAGCCGTCGCGACGGTCGATCGACGCCTGGAAGGTGTCGTCGCCCTTCCAGAAGGCGAGGATGCCCTGCTCGACATCGGGGAAGGACGGCGAGGGGGTGACGCCGGCAGCGTCGGCTGCATCGCGGTTCAGTGGGTATCGCACCGGTTGCTCCTGTGGGTTCGGTTGCTCTCCACGAGGACGGAGCACGCTCCGCGGTACCACCTCGCTTGCCGCACACGCCGGTGCGACCGCTCGTCGTCGGGGATGGTGACGGTCCCGAACCCGTCCGGCTCTACTGACGGTCCGCTCGCGCGTCCCGCGTTCTTCCGGAAGCTCCCCGGTGATGGCCGGATCGATGCTCGTGGAACACGAGTTTAGCGGACGGGAGCATGCTTGAGAGATGCCCTCGTCTGAACAGCAGGACCGCCCCGAGTCCTCACTCACCGTCGTCATCGCGTTCGGGGCGAACCTGCTCGTCGCGATCGCGAAGACCATCGCCTCGATGCTCTCCGGATCGGCCTCGATGGTCGCCGAGGCCGCGCACTCGTGGGCCGACACCGGGAACGAGGTCTTCCTGCTCGTGGCCGAACGCCGCGGGGCCAGGAAGCGGGACACCGCGCACCCGCTCGGGTACGGGCGGGAGACCTACATCTGGTCGATGTTCGCGGCGTTCGGCCTGTTCACCGCCGGCGCGATCGTGTCGATCTACCACGGCATCACCGAGCTCGGGGACACCGGGCCCGCCGACGACGTCCTGCTGAACTACATCGTGCTCGCGCTGTCGTTCTGCCTGGAGGGGACGAGCTTCCTCCAGGCCTACCGGCAGGCGCACGGCGCCGCCCGGAAGCGCCGCGTGCCGGTGCTCCGGCAGGTGCTGCAGTCCTCGAACCCGACGCTGCGGGCCGTGTTCGCCGAGGACGCGGCGGCGCTGATCGGCCTCGTCGTGGCGTTCCTCGGCGTGTTCCTGCACCAGATCACCGGGCTGGCGGTCTTCGACGCGATCGGGTCCATCGCGATCGGCATCCTGCTCGGCGTCGTGGCGATCGTCCTCATCGACCGCAACCGCCGCTTCCTGCTCGGGGAGAGCACCTCCCCGGAGCTCGAGAACGCGGTGCTCGTCGAGCTGCTCGGACGCCCGCAGATCGATCGGGTCACGTACCTGCACCTGGAGTTCGTCGGGCCGTCGCGGGTGTACCTCGTCGCGGCGATCGACCTCACCGGGAACGAGGACGAGTCGCACGTGGCGGTCCGGTTGCGCGAGGTCGAGAAATCCCTGGAGGACAGCCAGTACATCGAGGAGGCCGTCCTCACCCTGAGCCTGCCGGGTGACACGTCCCTGGTGCCGAAGGACGGCGACGTGCCCGAGGTCGTGCGGGACGGCACGGTGGAGGACGTGGCGTCCGGCGGTGCCGGCACGCTCCGGACCGACTGACACGGCGGCGGCGCGGCTTGCGCCGCCCGCGCGGCCGCGCGGCCGCGCGGCCCGCTCCGGCGGTGCCGACCGGCACAGCACAACGGAAACCGGCTCGAACCACGCAAGTCCGCGGTTCGAGCCTGTTTCCGTTGTGCGACGCCGATCCGCGTCGCGGAGCGCGCGAACCGCGTCGCGGAGCGCGAGCACCGCGGAGCGCGAGCACCGCGGCGGAGCCGCGCCACGGGTCAGCGGGCGTCGAGGCCAGCGGCCACGGGGGTGAGCGCGGCGCCGACGTACTCGACGAGCGGGCGGCGTGCCACCCCGTCGGCGACCCAGACCCCGAACGCCGCGGCCGCCGCGCCGAGCATCGCGCCCGACACCGTCTGCGGCCAGAGCGACCCCGGGTACTCCCCCGTCCGCCGGGCGACGAACGCCGCGACCACGTCGTGCTGGGCCATCACCCGGGCGGCGACGCTCGCGACGAGCTCCGGCCCGATGCCCATCACCTCGGCCTGCGCGACCGCCCACGGCACGCGCTCCGGGTCGTGCGCGCGGGCGGCTGCGAGGAGCGCCTCCTCGACGGCACGCACGGCCGAGGGCTCGTCGGAGCCCGCGAGCAGGGACGGCAGCGCGGCGACGGCGGCGTCGAGCTCGAGCCACATCACGTCGGACTTCGCCGGGAAGTAGTTGAAGAACGTCGCTCGACTGACCCCGGCCCGAGCGGCGATGTGGTCCACGGTGGTGCCGGCGTACCCCTGCTCGAGGAACAGCTCCGCGGCCGCGTCCGCCAGCACCTCGGCACTCGAGCGTCGCGGCCGTCCCCCGCGGCGGATCGGTTCGTCCATGGTCCCCAGTAAACAGCTAGACTCGTCCAGCCATGATCTTGGACCCAGTACAGAAACGCCGCGCCCGAACCGCTGGCGTCATCGCGGGGGCCACCGCGATCCTCCTCGCCGTCACCGCCTGCACCGGTGCCGGCACCAGCTCCGCGAGCAGCACGCCCGTCGCCGGCGGCACCCTGACGTACGCGTCCGGTGACGCCGAACCGACCTGCCTCGACCCCCACGTCGGCGGCAACTACCCGCAGGCGCTGCTGGCGACCCAGTACATCGAGGAACTCGTCGGCCTCGACGACGGCAAGCCGACCCCGGCGCTCGCCACGAAGTGGACGACGAGCGACGACGGCAAGACCCTGACGTTCACCCTGCGGGACGACGTCACGTTCACCGACGGCACCCCGTTCGACGCCGCCGCGGTCGTGGCGAACATCGAGCACGTGCAGGACCCGGCGACCGCGTCGAGCACCGGCTACCTGGCACTCCGGTCCATCGCGAAGGCCACCGCCACCGACGCCCACACCGTCACGCTGTCGCTCAGCCGTCCGGACAGCGCGCTGCTCGAGTCGTTCTCGCAGCCCTGGGTCGGGATGGAGTCCCCGAAGGCCCTCGAGCGCACGCAGGCCGTGAACTGCGAGTCCCCCGTCGGCACCGGCCCGTTCAGGATCACGGACTGGAAGCACGGCGACCGCGTCACCCTGGCGAAGAACGACGACTACTGGGGCACGACCAAGCCGCGTCTCTCCGGGATCACGTGGCGCTTCCTGCCGGACTCGACGTCCCGGTACGCCGCGCTGCAGTCCGGACAGGTCGACGTGATCGACAACGCCCAGCCCGACCAGCTCAAGGCAGCCTCGGCGAAGTCCACGATCCGCGACCTCGACGCCCCGCGCCCCGGCGCCTCCAACCGCCTCGAGCTGAACTCCGGGCACGGCGTCTTCCAGGACGAAGCCGTGCGCAAGGCGTTCATCGCCGGCGCGGAGATCAACCCCGGCGTGCAGTCGCTGTTCCTCGGCACCGCGAAGCGCTCGTACTCGGCGCTCTCCAGCGTCGAGCCGTTCGGCTACTCCGACAAGAGCCTGTTCCGGTACAGCCCGAAGACGGCCGAGCAGCTCCTCGACGACGCCGGGTGGAAGGTCGGCTCGGACGGCGTCCGCGAGAAGGACGGCAAGCAGCTCACGGTGACGTTCCCGGTGTCGACGAACCAGTCGGTGCCCGCCGAGCGCAGCCTGTTCCAGCAGATCCAGGCGTCCGAGGCGAAGGTCGGCTTCAAGGTCCAGCTCGAAGAGCTCGACCTGTCCAGCTGGTACGCCGCCCTCGCGAAGAACCAGTACGACGTCGTCAGCGCCCCGTACACGAAGGTCGGCGCCGACGTGCTGCGGATCCTCTACGACTCGGCCAGCATCACGCCGGCTCCGTCCGGGTACTTCGCGAACCTCGCCCAGCTCGACGACCCGAAGGTCGACGCCCTGCTCGAGGAAGCCGCGCAGACGTCCGACACCAGCACGCGTGGCAGCCTCTACGAGGAAGCGCAGGAGCGCATCCTCGCGTCCAGGACGGTGCTGCCGCTCTACGACCAGCAGAACCACTTCCTGTACCGCTCGGCCGTCCACGGCATCCGGACCACCGCGGTGTCGACCCCGTGGTTCGGCACCGCATGGATCGACCGCTGAGCTGGACGTGGTGGGTGCTCCGCCGGCTGCTCGGCGGCATCGGGGTGCTCTGGGCGGTCGCGACGATCGTGTTCGTCGCGATCCGCCTCATCCCCGGTGACCCGGCGCTCGCGGTGCTCGGTGGCCCCGGGTCCCAGGCCTCGGCGGCCGCGGTCGCCCAGGTCCGCGCGGACTACGGGTTCGACCGTCCCGTCGTCGTGCAGTACGCGGTGTTCCTCGGACGTCTGGCGACCGGGCAGCTCGGGGACTCCTACGCCTTCCGGACCCCGGTCGCGACACTCCTCGGACAGCAGCTGCCGGTGACGCTGACGCTCGCCGTCGCCGGGCTCGTCGTCGCCTGGGCGCTCGCGATCGTCGCCGCGTGGTGGTCGACCCAGCGCGGTCGGGTCGCCGCGACGCTGACCAGTGCGATCTCCGTCACCGCGAGCGTGACCCCGCACTTCTGGCTCGGCAGCGTGCTCATCGTGGTGTTCGCCAGCGCGCTCGGCTGGGTGCCGGCGGTCAGCGACGGCAGCGTCCGTGGCTGGGTCCTGCCGGTGCTCACCGTCGCCGTCCCGGTCGCCGGGTACCTCGCCGAGACGGTCCGCGACGGCGTGGTGGACGCCCAGCGCTCGGCGTTCGCCCTCGCCGCCCGCGGCCGTGGCGAGACCCGTGCCGGTCTGTTCGGACGGCACCTGCTCCGGCACGCCGCGCTGCCCGGGATCGCCCTGTCCGCGTGGGCCTTCGGGTCGCTCGTGTCCGGGGCCGTCGTCGTCGAGTCGGTCTTCGCGCTGCCCGGCATCGGACGGGCTCTCGTGACCGCGGTCACCCAGCGGGACATGCCGCTGGTCGCCGGGATCGCCCTCGTCTCCGCGGCCGCCTACGTCGTGGTCCTCGCGATCGCCGACCTCGTCGAGCGCGCCGTCGACCCGCGTCGGGTGAGATCGCACTCCGCGTGGGACCCCCGCGGACCGCGGCGACCCGGAGTGCGACCTCACCGCGGCGCGCGAGCCGGCCACGGGGCGGGCGCGCGATGAGCGGCATCGCCGAGCCGAGCCTCCAGGCCGGTACGACCGCGGCAGACCCGCCGACGCGACCCGGACGCCGACGCGCACTCGGACCCGCCGGCACCGTCGCAGCCGCCGTGGTGGCGATCGCGGTCGTCGCCGCCGCGTGGCCGTCGCTGCTCGGCGGTGCGCACCCGCTCGCGGTCCACCCCGCCGAGGCCCTGCTCCCACCCGGCGCCGGGCACCCCTTCGGCACCGACGAGTCCGGCCGCGACGTCCTGGCGCGGGTCGTCGCCGGCACACGCGCGAGCCTGCTCGTCGGGGTCGTCGCGACCCTGGTCGGCGGCGGCGTCGGCATCGTGCTCGGTGTCCTCGCCGGCCTGGGCGGCCGGGTCGTCGACGCCGTCGTCGGCCGCGTCACCGAGGTGGCCTTCGCGCTCCCGCTGCTCCTCGTCGCGCTCGTGGTGATCGCGGTGACCGGGCCGGGGCCCGTACCCGCGATGCTCGCCGTCGGGTTTGCCACCGCGCCCGGCTACGCCCGCATCGTGCGCGGCCTGGTGCGGACCGCGAAGTCCTCGCAGGTGGTCGAGACCGCCGTGCTGCAGGGCCGCTCCCCCGCACGGATCGTCGTCCGGCACGTCCTGCCCGCAGCGCTCTGGCCGATCGTCGCCGTCGGCACGCTCGGCATCGGGCAGGCGATCGTCTGGGCCTCCGCGCTCAGCTACCTCGGCGTCGGCACGCCGCCCCCGGCTCCGGAGTGGGGCGCGATGCTCGCCGACGGCCGCACCTACCTGCAGACTGCACCCTGGATGAGCACCTTCCCCGGACTCGCGATCGTCGTGCTCGCGACCGCGGTGACGGTGCTCGGCCGGGCCCTCCGACGGACTGGAGCAACCCGATGAACGTCGTCGAAGCACGAGGACTCGGCGTGGCCGTCGGCGGCACGCCGCTCGTCCGGGACGTCGCCCTGCACGTCGCCGCCGGCGAGTGCGTCGCCCTGGTCGGCGCGTCCGGCTCCGGCAAGACCGTCACCGTCCGGGCACTCCTCGGCCTGTCGGCACCGGGCTCCGCCGTCCGTGCCGACCGGCTCGACGTGGCGGGCCTCGACGTGCGCGCGTTCTCCGACCGGCGGTGGCGTTCGGTGCGCGGCGCGCGTGTCGGGTACGTCGGACAGGAGGCCCTCGGTGCGTTGGACCCGCTCCGTCCCGTCGGGCGCGAGGTCGCCGACACCCTCCGGCTGCACACCGAGATGAGCGCACGTGAGCGCGTGGACGCCGTGCGCTCCGCGCTCGCCGGGGTCGGGCTCGACCCGGCCATGGCGTCGGACGGTCGGCTCGCGAGGACGCTCTCCGGGGGCATGCGGCAGCGGGCGCTGATCGCTGCGGCCACGATCGGGGCGCCCGCGCTGGTGATCGCGGACGAGCCGACGACGGCCCTCGACGCGGGCATCGCCGTGCGGGTGATGGAGCAGTTGCGGGCGGCGCAGGAGCGTGGCGCGGGGGTGCTCGTCGTGACGCACGACCTGGGGCTCGTGGCGGGGTGGGCCGACCGTGTCGTGGTGATGGACGCGGGGCGGGTCGTGGAGGAGGGCACCGTCGCATCGGTGCTGCGCTCCCCGGAGCACGGTGCGACGCGGGCGCTGGTGGCGGCTGCGGGCGCGGGCGCTGCCTCGCACCGTGCGAGGTCCGGCGCTGGCGCTGCCTCGCACCGTGCGAGGTCCGGCGCGGGCGCTGACGCTGTGTGCGAGGTTCCGGACACCGTGCGAGGGTCGGAGGGGCGCACCGTGTCCGGAACCTCGCACACTGCGGGGTCGGGGGCGGGGTCGGGCGCGGCCTCGCACGGTGCGGGGGGCGGCGCGGTGCTCGCGGCGCGGGACCTCCGGAAGGCGTACGACCGGGTGGACGCCGTCACGGGGGTGTCGTTCGCGCTCGAGCGCGGCCGCTCGCTCGGCGTCGTCGGGGCATCCGGCTCGGGCAAGACCACACTCGTCCGGATGCTGCTCGGCCTCGAGACGCCGGACACCGGCACCGTGACCCTCGACGGCGAGCCCTGGGCACCGCTCGCCGAACGCGACCGTCGTTCCCGCCGCCACCGGGTGTCGGCCGTCGTGCAGGACCCCGGCGCGACCTTCGACGAACGGTGGAGCGTGGAGCGGGTGCTCGCGGACGCGCTCACGGACGGCAGCGCGCGGCGGGCGACGGGCGACCTCGGCGACCGGGTGGACGCCGCACTCCGGCGGGTGGACCTGGAGCCGGCGCTCCGGGACCGGTCGCCCCTGACGCTCTCCGGCGGGCAGCGGCAGCGTCTGGCGATCGCCCGGGCGCTGGCGTCGGACCCCGAGGTGCTCGTGCTCGACGAACCCGTGACCGCGCTCGACGCCACGGTGCAGGACGCGGTGCTGACGCTGCTGGAGCGGCTCAGGGACACCACCGGCGTGGCGATGGTGTTCGTGTCGCACGACCTCCGCGCCGTGCGGCGGATCGCGGACGACGTGCTGGTCGTGCACGAGGGCGCGGCCGTCGAACACGGACCGGCCGCCGACGTGTTCACGCACCCGGAGCACCCGGTGACGGCAGCGCTCCTCGCCGCGGCCGAACGCCTGTCGGCCGGCCCGGCTGACGCTGCGGCGTAGCAGCGCCGCAACAGCGCCCCAGCAACGGCGGAGCAACGGCAGAGCAACGCCGCCGGGGCCGGCCACGGACGAGCAGAGGCCCGACCCACGGGACGTGAGTCGGGCCTCCAGGCCGGAGCCGGTCAGTTGCCGGACGTGGCCTTGTCGTTGTCCGCCGAGGCGCCCGACGAACTCGAGATCACCGGGATCTCGCTCGTCGAGAACTCCTTCGCCCAGTCCGACTGCGCGAACTCCGACGACGGGTCGTTGTACTCGTCGATGACCTGGGCGACCTCTTCCTCCGAGGCGACCGTCGGGCCGGACCCCATGAGCGGCGTGGCCGCGGTCTCCTTCGTGAAGTACACCGCGACGAGCCCGATGAGCGCAGCCGCCATCAGGTAGAACGCCGGGATGTCCTCGGCCCAGGCGAAGCCCGCGTCCTTCGCGCCGTTGATCAGCGCCGCCGTCGCGAGCGGGGTCGTCCCACCGAAGAGCGACACCGACACGTTGAACGCGATCGCCAGGGCGCCGTAGCGGATGATCGTCGGGAACAGCGCGGGGAGCGTCGAGGGCATCGTCGAGGTGAACGTGACGAGCACGACGCCGAGGATCAGCAGGCCGAAGAACACGCCGACCCCGGTGCCGGTCTGCACGAGCTGCAGGGCCGGCCACGAGAACAGGAAGAACCCGATGCAGCCGGCGGCGAGCACCGGGCGGCGTCCGAACTTGTCGGAGAGCCGGCCGCCGAACGTGATCACGACCATCATCAGGATCATCACGATGACGATGAGGATCAGACCGAACGTGGCGTTCTGCCCGAGGTTCTGCTCGAGGTACGTCGGCATGTACGACAGCAGCATGTAGTCGGTCACGTTGAAGACCAGGACCAGGCCGATGCAGATGATGAGCGCACGCCAGTTCTCGGCGAAGAGCTTGAGGAACGGCGTCTTCTGCGACTCGCGCTCGGCTGCCTCTTCCTGCTGCTTCTGGAAGGCCGGGGTCTCCTCGAGCTTGAGGCGCAGGTAGAGCCCGATCAGCCCGAGCGGCCCCGCGATGATGAACGGGATGCGCCAGCCCCAGCTGAGGAGGGCGTCCTCGGAGAGGCCGAACTGCAGGCCGGTCACGATCGAGGCACCGAGCACGTAGCCGGCGAGCGTGCCGAACTCGAGCCAGGAACCCATGAACCCGCGCCGCTTGTCCGGGGAGTACTCGGCGATGAACGTCGCGGCGCCGCCGTACTCACCACCCGTGGAGAAGCCCTGCACGAAGCGGGCGACGAGGAGCAGCACCGGGGCCCAGAAGCCGATCGTGTCGTACGACGGGATCAGGCCGATCATGAGCGTGCCGGCGGCCATCAGGATCATCGTCAGCGCGAGGACCTTCTGCCGGCCGATCTTGTCGCCGATCGGGCCGAACACCGCGCCGCCGATGGGCCGCACGATGAAGGCCGCGGCGAAGAAGCCGAACGTGGCGACGAGGTTCGCGGCCGGGTCGCCCTCGGGCAGGAACACCTTCGAGATGGTGACCGTCAGGTACGCGAAGATCCCGAAGTCGAACCACTCCATCGCGTTGCCGAGTGCTGCGGCGGCGACGGCGCGCTTGAGGAGCGACTCCTCGACGACGGTGACGTCGCCCGTGGTGAGCTTGCGGCGTGCGCGCTTCGCAGCGCCCTTCGACCGGACCGGCCGGTCGCCGTGCGGGTGGGGGGTGTTGTTCGGGGCCAAATCGTCCTCCGGTTGCTGTGGCTGCCTTCGGGAGTCCGACGAGAAGAGCGACATCGCAGGACTGCGAACACCGACGGCCCGCCGAACAAACTCCGACAGACTATCAGTCGAACGGTCCCTACGGAATATCAGGTGTGATGCGCCCTGTCCGCATTCCGCGAACGGACCGATCTGCGGTCATGCGAGCCGCCCGGTACGATTGCTGCACCGCGCGTCACGCGTGGACACTCAGGCACCTCATCACGGACTCGGTGCCGCACATAGCGATCGAAAGGCGCAGCCATGACCAAGCCCATGCCCGACAAGCCCACCGTCGACGGACTCGAGCAGGTCTGGGGCCCCGTCTGGGACCAGGACGGCACCTACCGCTTCGATCGCTCTGCCGCCGCGGACCGCAGCCAGGTCTACTCGATCGACACGCCGCCGCCCACCGCCTCGGGCTCGCTGCACATCGGGCACGTGTTCTCGTACACGCACACCGACCTCAAGGCCCGGTTCGAGCGCATGCGCGGCAAGCACGTCTTCTACCCGATGGGCTGGGACGACAACGGCCTGCCGACCGAGCGTCGCGTGCAGAACTACTACGGCGTCCGCTGCGACCCGCAGCTGCCCTACGACGGCACGTTCGTCCCGCCGTTCGAGGGCGGGGACAACAAGTCGAGCAAGGCCGCGGACCAGGTCCCGATCTCGCGCCGCAACTTCATCGAGCTGTGCGAGCGCCTGACCGTGCAGGACGAGCAGCAGTTCGAGCACCTCTTCCGGACGCTCGGGCTCTCGGTGGACTGGACGCAGTCGTACCGCACCATCGACGACACCTCCCGCGCCAGCGCACAGCGCGCGTTCCTGCGGAACCTCGAGCGCGGTGAGGCCTACCAGGCCGACGCCCCGACGCTCTGGGACGTCACCTTCCGCACCGCGGTGGCGCAGGCCGAGCTCGAGGACAAGGAGATGCCGGGCGCGTACCACGGCATCGCGTTCCACCGCACCGACGGCCAGGGCGACATCGTCATCCAGACCACCCGACCCGAGCTCCTCCCCGCGTGCGTCGCCCTCGTCGCGCACCCGGACGACGAGCGCTTCCAGGACCTCTTCGGCACCACGGTCCGCTCCCCCCTGTTCGACGTCGAGGTCCCGGTGCTCGCGCACCACCTCGCGCAGAAGGACAAGGGCGCCGGCATCGCGATGGTCTGCACCTTCGGCGACACCACCGACGTGGTGTGGTGGCGCGAGCTGCAGCTGCCGAACCGCGCCATCATCGGCTTCGACGGCCGCGTCCGCTCGGACGAGCCGTCCTGGATCGAGTCCGAGGGCGGCAAGGCCCTCTACGCCGAGCTCGCCGGCAAGACCGTGTTCTCCGCGAAGAAGGTCGTCGTCGACGCCCTCACCGAGTCCGGCGAGCTCGTCGGCGACGTGAAGACGATCCAGCACCCGGTGAAGTTCTTCGAGAAGGGCGACAAGCCGCTCGAGATCGTCTCCACGCGCCAGTGGTACATCGTCGACGGCGCCCGCGACGAGGAGCTCAAGGCCACGCTCCGGAAGCGGGGCGAGGAGATCGCCTTCCACCCGGACTTCATGCGCGTCCGCTACGACAACTGGGTCGGCGGCCTCTCCGGCGACTGGCTGATCTCCCGCCAGCGCTTCTTCGGCGTGCCGCTGCCCGTCTGGTACCCGCTCGACGCCGACGGCAACCCGGTCTTCGACCAGCCGATCGTCCCGACCGAGGCCCAGCTCCCCGTGGACCCGGCGTCCGAGCCCGCCCCCGGCTACACCGAAGACCAGCGCGGCGTCGCCGGCGGGTTCCAGGGCGAGCTCGACGTCATGGACACCTGGGCGACCTCGTCCCTGACCCCGCAGCTCGCCGGCAAGTGGGAGACCGACCCGGAGCTCTACGGCCTCGTCTACCCGTACGACGTCCGCCCGCAGGCCCAGGACATCATCCGCACGTGGCTGTTCACGACGGTGCTCCGCAGCCAGCTCGAGGCGGACGTCGTGCCGTGGAAGAACGCGAGCATCTCGGGCTTCATCGTGGACCCGGACCGCAAGAAGATGTCGAAGTCGAAGGGCAACGTCGTCACGCCGCTCGCGATCCTCGAGCAGCACGGCGCCGACGCGGTCCGCTACTGGGCGGCATCGTCGAAGCTCGGCACCGACGCGGCCTTCGACCCGCAGAACCCGAAGCAGATCAAGGTCGGCCGCCGTCTGGCGATCAAGGTCCTCAACGCGGCGAAGTTCGTCTACGGCTTCGAGCTGCCGACCGGCGCGCACCGCGTGACCGAGGCGCTCGACGTCGACGTGCTCGCCGCACTCCGCACCACGCTGGAGCAGGCGACGACCGCGTTCGAGCACTTCGACCACGCCCGCGCCCTCGAGGTCACCGAGCGCTTCTTCTGGACCTTCTGCGACGACTACCTCGAGCTCGTCAAGGAGCGTGCGTACGGCACCGCGCCGGACTCGACCCACGAGACGCAGGCGAGCGCCGTCCTGGCGCTCCGCGCCGCCATCGACGTGCTGCTCCGTCTGCTGGCACCGTTCCTGCCGTTCGCGACGGAGGAAGTGTGGGCCTGGACCCACGAGACCAGCGTGCACCGGGCCTCCTGGCCGACTGCTGCCGACCTGCCGGTCGACGCGGCCGAGACCGGTCTGCTCGCTGCCGTCGGACAGGCGCTCATCGGGATCCGCGGTGCCAAGACGGCCGCCAAGGCGTCCCAGAAGACGCCGGTGACGCGCGCCGTCGTCGCGGCTCCGGCCGCGACCCGCGAGCTCGTGGAGCGCGCGGCCGTCGACCTGGCGGCCGTCGGCCGCATCCAGGACCTGTCCTTCGTGGACGGGCCGGAGCTGGCGGTCACCGAGATCGAGCTGGCCGAGCAGCCCGCGTAGGGTCGCGTCGGACGGACGGGAACGGAACACACGGACAGGAGGCCCGGATGCAGTTGGGTACGCGATGGAACGTGGGCGCATCGGCACCTCCGCGCCTCGAGGAAGCGCTGGTCGTGGCGGTGCGGGGCGTCGAGGACGAGCTCGCGGCGGAGTCCGTCGACACGACGGGGTGGGGGTGGACGCTCACCTACCTGGAGGGCAAGCCCCGCGTGGAGCTCGACGACGGCACGTCGATCCACCTCGACGACGCCGG
This sequence comes from Curtobacterium sp. NPDC090223, assembly GCF_044746585.1. NCBI lineage: Bacteria > Bacillati > Actinomycetota > Actinomycetes > Micrococcales > Microbacteriaceae > Curtobacterium > Curtobacterium sp. NPDC090223. Next base: position 181,074 of record NZ_JBIVCN010000003.1, read on the forward strand.
GCACGCCCAGGTGACGAACCCCGACGACGCCCCCGAGGAGGACTGAGCGCGGCGCGCGCGGCGTTGCGCGCGGCGCGCGCGGCGCGCTCGCGCGCGGCGCGCGGCGGCGGTGCCGCTTGGCGGCGCACAACGGAAACCGGCTCGAACCACGGACGTCCGCGGTTCGAGCCGGTTTCTGTTGTGCGAGGCTCAGGCCTCGGCAAGCCAGCCGAGCAGGACCTCGTTCACCTCGGCGGTGTGGGTGGTCAGCAGGCCGTGCGGGGCGCCCTCGATCTCGACGTACTCCGCGTGCGGCAGGGCCTTGGTGAAGCGGCGGCCGGTGGCGTCGATCGGCAGGATGTTGTCCGCCGTGCCGTGCACGATCAGCGCCGGGACGGTGACCTTCGGGATGTCCTGGCGGAAGTCCGTCGGCCAGGTGAGCGGCGCTGCGGCGGACGCGATCGCTCCCGAGCCGGCGGCGACGTTCCACGCGTTGCGGACGGCTTCCTCGGAGATCCGAGTCCCGAGGTTCTCCGACAGGTTGAAGAAGTCCTGGTAGAAGTTCGTGAAGTACGCGTACCGGTCCTTCTTGACGTCGGCGGCGATGCCCTCGAAGAAGGACATCGGGCCGGCGCCGTCGGGGTTGTCGTCCGTGATCGCCAGGAACGGCTCGAGCGAGGCCAGGAACGCCACCTTCGCGATCCGGTCCTCGCCGTGGCGGCCGATGTAGCGCGCGATCTCGCCGGTGCCCATCGAGAAGCCGACCAGGATCACGTCGTGCAGGTCGAGGGTCGTCAGGACCGCGTGCAGGTCGTCGGCGAACGTGTCGTAGTCGTAGCCGGTGCTCGGCTGCGACGACTGTCCGAAGCCGCGGCGGTCGTACGTGATCACGCGGTAGCCGGCGTCGAGGAGTGCCGGAGTCTGGCCCTCCCACGAGTTGCCGTCGAGCGGGAAGCCGTGGATCAGCACGATCGGCTGCCCGGTGCCCTTGTCCTCGTAGTGCAGTGCGATGTCGACGCTGTTCTCGGTCCCGACGGTGATCTCACCCATGGTGCTGCCTTCCCTTGGCGCTCGTGTTCGTGGCGTTCGTGTTCGTGCCGTTCAACCCGGGAGAACGCTCGTTCTCGCCGGTGTCCGCTACACTAGAGAACGATCGTTCCCAGCGCAAGTCGGAAGGGGCACACCATGGCCGTCACCATCGAACCGGACACCCGGGCACACATCGTCGACGTCGCGGACGAGCTCTTCTACACGCGCGGCATCCAGTCCGTCGGCATGGACGAGATCCGGACCGGCGCCGGCGTCTCGCTGAAGAAGCTCTACGCGGCGTTCCCCGGCAAGGACTCCCTGATCGCCGCGGTGCTCGCCGGTCGGCACGACTACTGGGAGCACGGTCTGGCGCAGGCGGTCGACGCGGCGACCACCCCGCGCGACAAGCTCCTGGCGATGTACGACTTCCTGGAGTCGTGGTTCGGCGACGCCACGTTCCGCGGGTGCGGCTTCATCAACGCCTTCGGGGAGCTCGGTGCGACCTCCCCCGCGGTCGCGGAGATCGCCAGGGCTCACAAGGAGTCCTTCCAGCAGTACGTCGGCGGCCTCACGCGCACGGCCGTGGCGGACCCGGCCCGTGCCGACGAACTCGCCGCCCAGCTGGCCCTGCTCGCCGAGGGAGCGCAGACCACCGCGGCGATCGCGGGCGACGCGGCGCCGGCCCGGCACGCGCGTCGGGCGGCGGCCACGCTGATCGACGCCGCGACCGCGTAGCTAGGGTGGGGTGATGACGACGCCGTTCGACGAACCGAGCACCCTCCCGTACGCACTCCCCCCGTTCGACCAGGTCCGGCTCGAGCACCACCGTCCGGGCTTCGACGCAGGGATCCGCGAGCAGCGGGCCGAGGTCGAGGCGATCGCCACGAACCCCGACGCGCCGACGTTCGAGAACACGCTCGTGGCGCTCGAGCGGAGCGGTCAGCTGCTCTCCCGCGTGAGCATGGTGTTCTTCACGCTCTCCTCTGCCGACTCCACGCCGGAGCTGCACGACATCGAGGCCGAGGTCTCCCCGCTGCTCGCCGCGCACCGCGACGCGATCACCCTCGACTCCCGGCTGTACGAGCGTGTCCGGGCCGTTCGCGACAGCGCTCCCGAGACCGGGCTCGAGGGCGAGGACCTGCGCCTCGTGGAGCGCACCTTCACCGAGATGACCCTGGCCGGCGCCGGCCTCGACGACGCCGGCAAGGAGCGCCTCACCGCGATCAACCAGGAGCTCTCCACCCTGACCACCACGTTCGAGCGCAACCTGCTCGACGAGACGAACGACCTCGCCGTGCACGTCACCTCCGAGGAGTCGCTCGCCGGCCTCGATGACGGCGCCAAGTCCGCCGCCGCAGGTGCCGCTGCCGACCGTGGCCTGGACGGGTGGCTGATCACCCTGCCGCTCTACACGGGCCACCCGTGGCTGGCGTCCCTCGCTGACCGCGACCTCCGCGAACGCATCATGCGCGCGTCGCTGTCCCGCGGTCGCCGCGGCAACGAGCACGACAACCGGGACGTCCTGCTCCGCATAGTCCGGCTCCGGGCCGAGCGCGCGGAGCTGCTCGGGTTCCCGAACCACGCGGCCGTGGTGACCGCCGACGAGACCGCCGGTACTCCGGAGGCGGTCGACGGGCTGCTGTCCTCGCTGGTCGGCGCGGCGGCGGCGAACGCGGACGACGAGCGTGCCGTCCGCTCCCAGACCGTCGGCTTCGAGGTCGAGGCGTGGGACTGGGCCTACGCGACCGAGATCCTCCGCGGCGAGCAGTTCGCCGCCGACAGCACCGCCACCCGGCCGTACCTGGAGGCCGACCGGGTCCTGCGCGACGGGGTCTTCTTCGCGGCGAACGCCCTCTACGGGCTGAAGTTCGCCGAGCGCCCGGACCTGCACGGGTACAACGACGAGGTCCGCGTGTTCGAGGTCACCGACGAGGACGACAGCCCGATCGGCCTGTACCTGCTCGACCTCTACACGCGCGACGGCAAGCGCGGCGGCGCGTGGATGAACCCCGTCGTCGAGCAGTCCGCGCTGATGGGCACGCTGCCGGTCGTCGTGAACAACCTCAACGTCGCCAAGCCCGCTGCTGGCTCCCCGACGCTCCTGATCCAGGACGAGGTCGAGACGCTCTTCCACGAGTTCGGCCACGCGCTGCACGGGCTCATCGCCCGGACGACCTACCCGCGGTTCTCGGGCACGAACGTCGAGCGCGACTTCGTCGAGTTCCCGAGCCAGGTCAACGAGATGTGGGTCTCCTGGCCCGAGGTCCTGGCGAACTACGCGAAGCACCACGAGACCGGCGAGCCGATGCCCCCGGAGCTCGTCCTCGGGCTGAGCGACTCGGCGGGCTTCAACGAGGGGTTCGGCACCACCGAGTACCTCGCCGCCGCCCTGCTCGACCAGGCGTGGCACCGGCTGTCGAAGGCAGAGGCCGACGCGGTGACCGACGTCGAGGCGTTCGAGCGCCAGGCACTGGCCGACGCCGGCATCGACGTCGCCGCCGTCCCGCCGCGCTACTCGTCGACGTACTTCGCGCACACGTTCTCGGGCGGGTACGACGCCGGGTACTACGGGTACATCTGGAGCGAGGTGCTCGACGCCGACACCGTGGAGTGGTTCCGCGACCACGGTGGGCTCGACCGCGCTGCCGGGCGTCGCTTCGCCACGATGGTGCTCGGGGTCGGCGGCTCGAAGGACCCGATCGAGGCCTTCCGCGAGTTCCGCGGCCGCGACGCCGAGGTCGGTCCCCTGCTCCGCCGCCGCGGCCTGCAGTAGCGGGGAGGCAGTTCCGCGCGTAGGCATTCGAATCGCGCGTAGGCGGTCGGAAGTTCCGGCCCCCTCCGCGCGATTCGCCTTCCCACAGCGGGCGTGATGGGAAGGAACGCGCGCCAACCGCGCACCGGGACCCCGCGCCACACAGCAGCAGAGCCCGCACCGAGACGGTGCGGGCCCTGCTTCGTGGCAGTTCGCCTACGCGGACTTCTCGACGCGCTTCGCTCGCGGCCGCGGGACGATCGTCGGCGCCGCGTTCTCGAGCACCGACGCACGCGTCACGACCACCCGGGCGACGTCGTCGTCCGAGGGCACGTCGAACATGATCGGCCCGAGCACTTCTTCCATGATCGCGCGGAGGCCACGGGCGCCGGTCTGTCGCAGCACGGCAAGGTCGGCGATGGCCTCGAGGGCGCCCTGGTCGAACTCCAGCTCGACGCCGTCGATCTGGAACATCCGCTGGTACTGCCGGACGAGCGCGTTCTTCGGCTCGGTCAGGATCTGCATGAGGGCGGACTGGTCGAGCTGCGACACCGTCGTGACGACGGGCAGACGACCGATGAACTCGGGGATGAGTCCGAACTTGTGCAGGTCCTCCGGCAGGACGTCGGCGTAGAGGTCCTGCTGGTCGAGCGGGCTGTGCAGCTGTGCGCCGAACCCGATGCCGCGCTTGCCCACGCGCGAGGACACGATCTCCTCGAGCCCGGCGAACGCCCCGGCCACGATGAACAGCACGTTCGTCGTGTCGATCTGGATGAACTCCTGGTGCGGGTGCTTCCGACCGCCCTGCGGCGGCACCGAGGCGACCGTGCCCTCGAGGATCTTGAGCAGCGCCTGCTGCACGCCCTCGCCGGAGACGTCGCGCGTGATGGACGGGTTCTCCGCCTTGCGCGCGATCTTGTCGACCTCGTCGATGTAGATGATGCCCGTCTCGGCCCGCTTGACGTCGTAGTCGGCGGCCTGGATGAGCTTGAGCAGGATGTTCTCGACGTCTTCGCCGACGTACCCGGCCTCGGTCAGGGCGGTGGCGTCCGCGACCGCGAACGGCACGTTGAGGCGCTTCGCCAGGGTCTGGGCGAGGTAGGTCTTGCCGCAGCCGGTCGGCCCGATGAGCAGGATGTTCGACTTGGCGATCTCGACGTCGTCGCGGTCTTCCGCGGCGGTGATCTGCCCCTGCGCACGGATGCGCTTGTAGTGGTTGTAGACCGCGACGGCCAGTGCGCGCTTCGCCGGGTCCTGCCCGATGACGTACTCCTGCAGGAAGTCGAAGATCTCGCGCGGCTTCGGGAGTTCGAACTCGCCGCTGCCGGTCTCGTCGCTGGCTTCCGCCAGACGCTCTTCGATGATCTCGTTGCAGAGTTCGACGCATTCGTCGCAGATGTAGACGCCGGGACCGGCGATCAGCTGCTGTACCTGCTTCTGGCTCTTGCCACAGAAGGAGCACTTGAGGAGGTCAGCGCTCTCTCCGATGCGTGCCATGCTCCGGCCTTCCCTGGTCGACGTGCACACGGCTCGTGTGCACGGGTCGTCGTGTTGTCGAGCCTAACCGCATCCGGTGACACTCACGGCGACGCCGAGCGCGTTTCCGGCGGCGCGTTCGCCCAGGGCGTTCGGTCCTGCTAGGTTGGTCCCGGTGTTCTACAAGTTGTAGAGCACCAGAGGTCCCCGGAAGGAACAGTCCCATGCAGAAGCGTCTCGCCGTCGGCGGAGCAGCGACCCTCGGCGTCGTCGCCGCCATCGTCCTCGGCACCGCCGCGTCCGCGAGCGCCCACGTCGAGGCGACGAGCACGTCCACCGCCGCCGGCTCCTACACGACGGCCACGTTCTCGGTGCCGCACGGCTGCGACGGCTCCCCCACCACGAAGCTGCAGTTCCACGTGCCGTCCTCCGTGATCGAGGTCACGCCGACCGTGAACCCGAACTGGGACCTCACCAAGACCACCGAGCCGTACACGAGCCCGTCCGCCGCGGCCGACGACGAGTCCGCCGAGGACGCCGGTGAGCGCGTGACGAGCGTCACCTACACGGCGAAGACCCCGCTCCCCGCCGACGAGCGCGACACCTTCTCGCTGTCCTTCTCGCTGCCGGACGGCAAGGCGGGGGACGTCGTCTCCCTCCCCGTCACCCAGACGTGCGAGAAGGGCTCCATCGAGTGGGACCAGGTCCAGAAGGCCGGCGAGGCCGAGCCGGAGCACCCGGCGCCCTCGATCACCCTGACGGCGGCGTCCACCACGACCGACGGTGACGACGAGCAGGCAGCGGCCACCGACGACTCCACGACGGCCGCGTCCGCCGACACCGCCGGGACGCAGCCCGACCTGGTCGGCCGCTTCCTCGGCCTCGGTGGCCTCGTCCTCGGCGCGGCCGGCCTCGTCGTCGCGGTGGCGGCGACGCGTCGCCGCAGCACGAAGTGACGACCGAGCGGGGGCGGGTCACCTCCCGTCCGGCGCGGCGCCGGTCACACCGGGCCTGGAGGCTCGTGGCCGCGTCCGCCACGACCCTCGCCATCGCGGGCGGTGCCGTCCTCGGCCTCGCCGGTCCGGCCAGCGCGCACAACTACATGATCGCCTCGACACCGAAGGTCGACGGCACGTTGACGTCCCTGCCGGACGCGTTCGAGATCACCACGAACGACAAGCTCCTCGACATCGGCGGGTCCGGGTCGGGCTTCGCCTACCGGATCGTCGGACCGGACAAGCGCTACTACGAGGACGGTTGCGTCGACATCGACGGCCCCTCGATGACCACGAAGGCCGCACTCGGTGCCTCCGGCGAGTACGAGATCGAGTGGCAGATCGTCTCCGCCGACGGCCACACCGTCTCCGACGAGTACGCCTTCACGTGGAAGGCCCCGGCCGGCTTCACGCCCGCGAAGGGTTCGGCGACCCCGCCGACCTGCGCCACCGCGGGTTCGGCGTCGAGCTCGTCCGCGACCACCGGCACCGCCTCGGGCGACACCGACTCCGCCACCTCGGACGCGATCTGGATCGGTGCCGGCGGCCTGGTCGTCGTCGCCGCGATCGTCGCCGTGCTGCTCCTGGTCCGCCGCCGCCCCGCCGAGGACCCCGACGACGAGTGACGCCCTCCCGGCCAGGTCCGTCCTGCCGGTGAGATCGCAACTCGTGTCGCTCCGCGCGACCCGATGTGACACCGAATGCGATCTCACGGACGCGATGCGAGCCTCCAGGCCGGCACCGGTACCGGCACGGACGACGAAGGGCCCCGCACCATCGGTGCGGGGCCCTTCGTCGTGTGCGCTACTTGACGAGCACCGGGAGGTTCTTCCGGCTCGTCAGCACCTGGTCGATCAGGCCGTACTCCACGGCTTCCGCAGCGGACATGATCTTGTCGCGCTCGATGTCGTGGTTGACCTGCTCGGCCGTCTTGTTGGAGTGCTTCGACAGCGTCTCCTCGAGCCAGGTGCGCATGCGGAGGATCTCCGCCGCCTGGATCTCGATGTCGGACGCCTGACCGCCACCCTGCTGGGTCGCGGGCTGGTGGATGAGCACGCGGGCGTTCGGCAGCGCGAGACGCTTGCCCGGCGTACCGGCGGCGAGGAGCACCGACGCGGCCGAAGCGGCCTGGCCGAGGCAGACCGTCTGGATCTGCGGGCGGATGTACTGCATCGTGTCGTAGATCGCCGTCATCGCGGTGAACGAGCCACCGGGCGAGTTGATGTACATCACGATGTCGCGGTCCGGGTCCATCGACTCGAGCACGAGCAGCTGGGCCATGACGTCGTCGGCCGACGCGTCGTCGACCTGGACGCCGAGGAACACGATGCGGTCCTCGAACAGCTTCGCGTACGGGTCCTGGCGCTTGTAGCCGTAGGCCGTGCGCTCTTCGAAGCTCGGGAGGATGTACCGATCAGTGGGAGCCGGGACGTTCTGCGCGCCACCGAGCATGGGGAGATGCATTCTCGTTTCCTTTTCTTCGGTGGGGATCAGGACTGGGCGTCGGGGTCGGCGGCCGGCGTGGGGGTCTCGCCGTCGTTGACGGTCCCGCCACCACCGATGACCTCGGCGGACGACGCACGGAGGTGGTCGACGAAGCCGTAGTCCAGGGCTTCCTGCGCCGTGAACCAGTTGTCGCGGTCGTTGTCCTTGAGGATCTGCTCGATCGACTTGCCGGTCTGCTCGGCGGTCAGCTCGGCCATGCGCTGCTTCATGTCGAGGATGACCTTGGCCTGCGTCTGGATGTCCGCGGCGGTTCCGCCGAAGCCACCGGACGGCTGGTGCAGGAGCACACGGGCGTTCGGGGTGATGTAGCGCTTGCCAGGCGTGCCCGACGAGAGCAGGAACTGCCCCATCGACGCGGCGAGGCCGATGCCCACCGTGACGATGTCGTTCGGCACGAACTGCATCGTGTCGTAGATCGCCATGCCGGCGGTGATCGAACCACCGGGCGAGTTGATGTAGAGGTAGATGTCCTTCTCAGGGTCCTCGGCGGCGAGCAGCAGCAGCTTGGCTGCGATCTCGTTCGAGTTGTCGTCGCGGACCTCGGAGCCGAGCCACACGATCCGGTCTCTCAGAAGGCGGTCAAAAACACTGGGGTTCAGTGTCGCTTCGGCCATGGAAAAGCTCCCGTTCAGTTGTCGCTTGATGTCGAACTTATCGGTTGCAACGCAGCAGTTCGCGCCTGTTCGCTGTCGGCAATGCGCGGTGCCGTTCCAGGCGCTTCCCGGCACCGCATGGACCCCGAGACACCTCCGAGTTCCCGAGACGCCGCGCTCTTCGGCGGTGTCTCGAGGCACGCGCGGCGTCTGGACACACGGGCGGCGTCGCGAGCGCAGGCGGTCGCCGCCCACGAACGGACAGGAGGCACGGTGCCAGCTGGCACCGTGCCTCCTGTCCGTGACGCTGGTCGCGTCGGCCGGCGGACTACTCCGCGTCGACCGTGGCCGGCTGGGCGACACCCGCGGTGAACGCGGAGAGGTCGACCGGCTCGCCGTTGGAGTCCTTCACCGTGACCTGCGCAAGGACCGTGGCGACGGCCTTCGAGCGGGCGACCTCGCCGACCATGCCGGGGATCTGCCCGTTCTGGTCGATGACCTTGATGAACTCGCCCGGCTCCATGCCGTACTGCGCGGCGGCCTGGATCAGGTACTGCGTGAGCTCTTCCTGCGAGACCTGGATCGACTCCTTCTCGGCGATGGAGTCGAGGAGGATCTGCGAACGGAAGGCCTTCTCGCTGGACTCGGCGACCTCGGCACGGTGCTCGTCGTCCTCGAGGCGGTTCTCCTGCTCGAGGTGACGCTGCACCTCGTCCTCGATGAGCTTCTCCGAGATCGGGATGTTGACGTCCTCGAGTAGCTTCTCGACGAGCTTGTCGCGAGCAGCGGCGCCCTGACCGAAGGTCTTGGACTTCGCGATCTGCTCCTTGAGGTCCGCCTTCAGCTCGTCGATGGTGTCGAACTGGCTGGCGATCTGCGCGAACTCGTCGTCGGCCTCGGGGAGCTCGCGCTCCTTGACGGCGGTGACGGTCACGGCGATCTGGGCGGTCTCGCCCTCGCGGTCGCCACCGACGAGCTTGGACTCGAAGGTGGTGGACTCGCCGGCGGTGAGGGACTCGAGCGCCTCGTCGATGCCCTCGAGCAGGTCGCCCGAGCCGAGCTCGTAGGAGACGCCGGTGGCCGAGTCGACCTCGTCGTCGCCGATGGTGGCGGTGAGGTCGATCTGGGCGAAGTCGCCCTTCGTCGCCGGACGGTCGACCGTGACGAGCGTGCCGAAGCGCGTGCGCAGGTTCTGCAGCTCCTCCTCGATCTCCTCGTCGGAGACCTCGACGGCGTCGACGGTGAGCTCGTAGGAGCTGTAGTCGGGCAGGTCGAACTCGGGACGGACGTCCACCTCGAAGGTGAGGACGAGGTCACCGGTGAAGTCGTTGACGTTCGGCAGCTCGGAGACGTCGGCCTCGGCACGGCCGAGGATGCGGAGCTCCTGCTCTTCGACCGCCTGGCGGTAGAAGGTGTCGATGGCGTCACCGACGGCGTGGTTCAGGACCTCGCCGCGGCCGACGCGCTGGTCGACGATCGCCGGCGGGACCTTGCCCTTGCGGAAGCCGGGGATGTTGATCTGCTCTGCGATGTGCTTGTACGCGTGGTCGATGCTCGGCTTGAGCTCTTCCGGCGTCACGTTCACCGTGAGCTTGACGCGGGTCTCGCTCACCTTGTCGACGGTGCTGTTGGCCAAGGGGGATTCTCCTGATGGTTGGCGATGGTGTGGGTCCTGGTCGGGGCGACAGGATTTGAACCTGCGACCTCCCGCTCCCAAAGCGGGCGCTCTACCAAGCTGAGCTACGCCCCGTTTGAATGGGCCAGGGTGCTCGCGCACACCGGTGGGGCGCATGCGACGCCGATGAGTCTAGCGGTCCGCTGGTGTCCGGTTCTCGGGAGCTTCACCGGTCTGCCGCAAGCCGCGGCGCCACTGCACCCCGACGAGGACCTGGACACCGAGCGCGGCGACGGCCAGCACGATGCCGAGGACGATGCGCCACACGTGCAGGAGCGCGTGCCACGGCGGGGCAGCGGGGTCCCCGAACAGCTCCGGGCGCAGGGAGAGGACGACCGCGGCGAGCGCGACGAGCACGTACGAGAGGATCCGCGAGCGTTTGATGGTCCGCTGTGACGACTCGTCCGGTGGCGGCAGGATCATGAGGTCTGGTTCGTCCGCTCGTGTGTCGTTCGTCCGCTACAGTAGTGGGGCTGCGCCTCGAGCGCAGGCGCGGGGATGTAGCTCAATGGTAGAGCCCCAGTCTTCCAAACTGGCTACGCGGGTTCGATTCCCGTCATCCCCTCCAATCCGTCACCCGCTCCAAAGGGTCTCGAGCCACTCCCGCGGCGCACTCCGGTAGCTCGCCGGCATCTCCTCGCCGGACGCGTCGATCGCCCGCTGCCAGCTCAGCACCCGTGCGACCACCCCGAGCGTCGTCGCGAGCCCGACGATGTGCTGCACGTCCGGGTCCGCCGCCACGCCCGGTTCCCCGAAGAACGTCTCGAGGTACGCCTCGACTCCCCCGGGGACGTCCTCGCGCCCGGCGACGAGCAGGCTGAGGAACGGGTGCGACACGCACGCGTCACCCCAGTCGAACGGCACCGCCCCGCGTGCGAACGCGTTGCCGACGTGCAGGTCGCCGTGCTCGAGCGTCGCCATGGGCATGAGTTCGTCGAGCTCGACGGCGGCATCGGTGAGCAGCGGCACGAGCCCCCGGTGCTCGGGTGCCCAGCGGGCGACGAGCTCGGCGGCGACGTCCGGCAGCACCGCGAGTCGCAGGTCGGGCACGCCAGCACGGACGAGGTCATCGGCAGCGGCGGGCTCGGTCGCCCACTGCGCTTCGGCGTAGTGGCGCATCACGTCGAGCCACACGGCGTCACGGTCCTCGACGAGCCGGACGATCGGACCCCCGTCGGGCAGGAGCACGTGCTGCCCCTCGGCCGCGACGGGCCGCTGGACGTGCGGGACCCCGTGCAGCGCGAGGACCTCGAGCAGCGCGGGTTCGGCCGCGACCCCCTCCGGTGCGGTCTTCAGGTACAGGTCGTCGGCGTCCGTGGACACCCGCCAGATGGTGCTCCACGCGCGTCGGCGGACCTCCTCGACCGCGCGCACCTCCGTGCCCTGCTCGGCGAGCGCCGACCGTGCCCATGCCACCGCGTCCATCCCGACACCGTACGACAGCCGACGGAGCCGACCCGGGCCTCCCGTCCGGAACGACACGGCCGGAACGGCCGGACCGACATGGGCAGGCCGACGCCGCCGGAACGACACGCGGACCGACGCCGCACGACCAGCGCACCCACCTGCCGGACTTGACGAACCATTCGAACACACGTTCGAATACGTCTCGTGGGACGGCGTCGCGAGAACCGGTGGCAGCCCCCGGAACACCCGGAGGTCGAACGTCCGCGCGCCTACTCCCTGTCCGAGGACGCCCGCGGCCCCGACGTCTGCCACGCGGTCACCCCGATGGCCGTCTGGGCGTGGATCCAGTTCCCGACCTTCCACGTCCGGGTGAAGGCGTTCGCGAAGAGCTGGACGCGTGACGCGGTGCTCGTCGAGTGGGCGCAGTTCGGGCAGCAGGCCGAGGCGTGGGTGTGGCGTTCCGCGGTGAAGCACCGGACCCTCCGGGCCGAGGCGGACCGCCGCAGGGGTCAGTCCAGATGACGCACGCGATTGACACCCGCCGAGCGGCACGAGATCGTTTAGGCAACGCCGGTACAGCAAGAAACTCGACAATCAAGACATCCGTCCGCGAGTGTCACGACCGGAAGGAGGCACCATGAAACCCCATGACGTGCCGTCCTGGGTGGCACATGTGCTCACCCCGCCAGAAGTCATCGCCGCCTACGTCGACCGACGGGTGAACGACCCGTCGCTGCTCTCCGGCGACCAGCACGAGCCGACCTACGCGGACTTCCTCCGCGAGGAGTAGACCGTCACGCCGACGCTCGCAGCGGTCACGCACGCGAGCGCCACGACCTCGACGAGCGAGAGCGCTTCGCCGAGGACGAGCAGCCCGGCGAGCGCCGCGACCGCCGGCCCGAGGCTCTGCAGCACGCCGAACACCCGCGTGGGCATCCGGCGGAGCGCGAGCATCTCGAGCGCGTACGGCAGCACGCTGGAGAGCACGGCGACGGCACCGAACACGATCAGGAGCGCCGGGTCGGCGACGACACCGTCGACCGCGGTCTCGAGCCCGAACGGCAGCGAGACCAGCATCGCCACGAGCATCGACACCGCCAGGCCGTCGACGCCCGGGATGATCGCGCCGACGTGCCGGTTCATCACGATGTAGCCGGCCCAGCACGCGGCGGCGGCCACGGCGAACGCGACGCCGCCGAGTTCGGTGACCGCGGACGGCCCGATCCCGAGCAGCACGACACCGGCGAGGGCCAGCACCGCCCAGAGTGCGTCGCGCCACCGCCGGGTGTGCACGAGCGACAGAGCGAGCGGCCCGAGGAACTCGATCGTGACCGCGACGCCGATCGGGATCGACGCGAACGCCAGGTAGATGAAGACGTTCATGCCACCGAGCGCGAGCCCGAGTCCGAGCGCGCCGAGCCACTGCGCACGGCGCCAGTGCCGGACGCGCGGGCGGACGACGAGCGCCAGGACGATCGCGCCGATCACGAGCCGCAGTGTCGCCGCGCCGACCGAACCGACCTCGTCGAAACGGGTCTTCGCGATCGCTGCGCCGAGCTGCACGGAGACGATCGCGGCGAGCGCCAGCAGCGGCGCGGGGACGCGCGTCATCCGAGGTAGGCGAGGACGGCCAGGACGCGGCGGTGGTCCTCGCCGGTGTCCTCCAGCGCGAGCTTGGCGAAGATGCTCGACACGTGCTTCTCGACGGCCCCGGTGCCGATCACGAGCGCACGGGCGATCGCCGCGTTGGTCCGGCCCTCCGCCATCAGCCCGAGGACGTCGCGCTCGCGCGGTGTCAGGGCCTCGAGCGGGTCCCGGCGGCGGCTCATCAGCTGTGTGACGACCTCGGGGTCGAGCACGGTCCCGCCGGAGGCGATGCGCCGGACGGCGTCGTCGATCTCCTCGAGTCGGGTGACGCGGTCCTTGAGGAGGTACCCGACGCCGGACGTGCCGGATGCCAGGACGTCCTCGGCGTAGGTGGCCTCGACGTACTGGGAGAGGAGGAGCACGCCGGTCCCCGGGGCCAGGCGGCGGGTCTCGACGGCGGCGCGGACGCCCTCGTCGGTGAACGTCGGGGGCATCCGGACGTCCATGATCACGACGTCGGGGGCACCGGCGGGCAGGGTCGCCAGGAACGAGACCGCGTCGGCGTACTGCCCGACGACCTCGATCCCGGCCTCGCGCAGGACCCGCGCGAGGCCCTCGCGCAGCAGTACGGCATCGTCGACGACGACGGCCCGGATGCGTGCTGCATCCGGGCCGTCGGTCATGACACCAGCCTAGCGGGACCCGGCCGTCGAGCCGGGTGCGGTGTCACCGGGAGGTGGGGACCCCGTTCAGTGCGCCGAGCGGGATCCGTGCGGTCGCCTCGGTCGGCCCGCCGGAGGGGCTCGACACCGTGAGCTCCCCGTCGAGGGCACGCATCCGGCCCATCAGGCCCTCGATGCCGTGGCCCTCCTGCACGCTCGCCCCGCCGACCCCGTCGTCCGTGACGCTGACGGTGAGGTACCAGACCGAGGAGGCGTCCACGACGAGCCCGAGGTAGACGCCGGCCGTCCGGGCGCCGGCGTGCTTCGTGGTGTTCGTCAGGAGCTCGGACACCGTGAAGTACACGTTGCGCTGGATCTCGGTCGCGAGCTCGAGGCCCTCCGGCAGGCGGATCTCGAGTCCGACCGGGATCGGCGTCCGGGCGACCAGGGCCTCGAGCGCGGCGACGAGTCCGCGGTCGAGCAGGATCGGCGGCGCGAACCCGCGGGACAGCGCGCGGAGTTCGTCGAGCGCGTCCTTGGCGTGTTCGGAGGCCTCACCGATGAGCTGCTTCGCCGCAGCCGGGTCCTTGTCGAACGCCCGCTCGGCGGCCGACAGGTCCATCCGGAGCCGGACGAGCCGCTGCTGCGGGCCGTCGTGCAGGTCGCGCTCGATCTGTCGGAGCGCCTGCCCCTCGGCGGTCACCGCGCCGGCACGGGAGGCCTGCAGCCCCGCCACGCGCTGCTCGAGCACCTCGGCGCGGAACCCGCCGAGCAGCCCGAAGTCGATCCAGTAGTGCGCGATCACCGAACCGCGGGCCCAGAGCGGGAACAGCACGACCGAAGCCGCCATGCTCACCGCGCACGCGAGCGCACCGAGGATCCACGCCCAGGTCGCGTCGATGCTGTTGAGCATCAGCCACTCGTTGATCTGCCAGCCCCAGCGGAGCGCGGTGAACCCGGCGACGATCGGGCCGAAGAACCCGGTGACGAGGAGCGCACCGGCACCCACCGTGACGAGCGCGGCGAGCGGGTAGACGACCGCCGCGTGCAGCAGGTACAGCCAGTAGTGCGGGTTCGCCACGGCCGAGCCGGTCCGTGCCCACCAGTTCTGCTGCCAGCGCGGCGTCCAGTCGACGGGACGGATCGGGCGCGGGTCGGCCCACGAGATGCGGAGCCGCTCGAACTGCCCGAGCCACCGCGCGACGAAGAGCGCGACGAAGAACATCAGGAGCACGAACGGGTTGAAGAGGTCACGGAAGCCCCCACCGAGCACCGCGGCCGGGAACGCGAAGTACAGCGTGCACAGGAGCACCGCCGTCAGGGCCATGTACCCGAAGTCCCGGGGCAGGCGCTTCCACGCGTCCCGGTAGAACTCCCCGGCGGTCGGGGTCGGCGGCTGCGCGGGGATCTGCGGCGGCTGCTGCTGCGGCTGCGCGGGCATGGGCGTCGTGGCTCCTGGCGGTACTGCGTCGTCCAGCGGCACGGTGGTCGCCTGGTCGAGACGGTCGGTGTCGGTCATGACTCAAGCCTCGCGAACACGGGCTCTCTCCCCCATCCTGCCGTCTCCCGCATCCGGGGTGGGGTTAGCCCTACCCTGGCTCCATGGGGACGACGACGGAGACGCGGACGGACGAACGATGGATCGCGCTGGCAGCGGTGGTGGCTGCCCTGGCGTTCGCGATCGGCCCGGTGGCCGGGCAGGTGGTGCTCACCCAGTGGGACCCGGGCCAGCCGGTCCTGATCGGCGCCGCCGCCGTCGGCGGGGCCGCGTCGGTCGTGGTCGCGCTCTCCGCGTGGCGCCGCGGCGACCGCACCTCGCTCGGGTTCGCGCTGTCCGTGCTCTGCTCCGCGCTCTCCTGGGTACCGCTCGGCCCGCTGTCGTTCCCGATCACGACGATCCTGCTCATCGCGTCCGAGGCGCTGCTCATCACCTTCGGCGTCATGGTGCTCCGGCGCTCCACCGGGAGCCCACGCGTCGCCGGCTGGGTCATCGCGGTCGGTGCGTCCGTCTGGCTGTTCGGCGGCTTCGCGATCTGGCTCGGCACCCTGCCCGGGACATCACAGACCGTGCTCACGGTGCTCTTCGCCATCCCCGCGGTCGGCCAGTTCGCCGCGTTCGTGGCCGCGGCACTCCTGTTCGCCGGCCCGCTGCTGCGCCCGGTGCGCGCCGGCGTGCAGTACCTGTGGTCGACGGCCGACGTGCGCTGACGGTCCCCGGTGGGTGACGCGCTCCGCGCGCTCTACGGTGCGGTCGGCGTCCGGGTCACGTACGGCGCCGGACTGGAGGCCGACCTCGCCTCCGCCTGGACCCACGACTTCCCGACGGGGCGGGTCGACCACACGTGGGTCGCCACCCGGTTCGAGCGGGTCTGGGTGGGCCGCGGCGACGCGTGGGAGGTCCTCGAACCCGGTGGCGTCGCGATCGTCGCGGGCGGCGCTCCGACGTGGGTCGGGACCCGCAGCGCCCGGCACCCGCCACCCCGCGCCGAGGACCCGCTGTTCCCGGTGGTCGGGGTCCACCACGGCGAGGTCGCGTTCGGCCCGCTCATGCCCGAGGTCCTCGGGCTGCCGGACGTGCTCACCACGATGCGGCCGCAGGACAACGGCTGGGGCACCGGCTCCGACGTCGTCCTGACCCTGCAGCACCTCGGCTCGCTCGTCGGGCAGCGCTGGCCCGGCCCACCGCAGGACGCACTGGCCGAGATGGTCGTGACGACGGCCCTCAGCACGTGGCGGCCGCCGGTCCTCCGCGACAACAGCCTGACACGGTGCATCGACGCCATCGCCGGCCCCGGCCCGGCACCGACCGTCCCCGAGCTCGCCGTCCTCGCGAACACGTCCCAGTCCACACTCCGGCGCCGCTTCCGCGCGGGGACCGGGCTGACCCCGGACGAGTTCTCCCGGTGGTTCCGGACGCTCCCGGTCCGACGAGACCTGCTCGAAGGCCAGGACCCGACCGAGGTCGCCGCGCGCTTCGGGTTCCCCACCGTCCGGTCGATGCGCCGCACGCTCGATCGAGTCGAGGGCTCCCTGCCACGTCTGCGGCGCGCAGAGACACGACTTCGGATTCTCGATTGACCGATCCGGTTCACGAAACCCGGGTTTCGTGAACCGGATCGGTCAAACCGGAAGAGGAAATCGTGTCTGCCGTCGCGCAGGCTCGATCCGGGGTGGTCCGGGTTGCGCGGGCGGTCAGGCGGCGCGGGAGGTCAGGCGGCGCGGGTGGCGAGGCGTGCGGCGCGGCGGGTGGCCTGCTCCTCGGGGTCGGGGACCGGGGCCGCCTGGATGAGGCGTCGGGTGTACGGGTCCTGCGGGGCGCGCAGGATGGCGTCGCAGGTGCCCTGTTCGGCGACCCGGCCCTCGTGCAGGACGACGACCCGGTCGCAGAGGGTGTCCACGACGGCGAGGTCGTGCGTGACGAAGAGGCACGCGAAGCCCAGGCGCTCCTGGAGTTCGCGGAACACGTCGAGCACGCGGGCTTGAACCGACACGTCGAGGGCGCTCGTCGGCTCGTCCGCGATGAGGAGCGCCGGGTCGAGTGCCACCGCGCGGGCGATGGCAACGCGTTGGCGTTGGCCTCCGGACAGTTCGTGCGGGAAGCGCTCGCGGTACCCGCCGTCGAGCCCGACGTCGGCGAGCAGCCGCTCGACGCGCTCGCCGGCCTCCGTGGCGGAGAGCCGGAGGATCTGGCGCAGCGGTTCGGCGACCGTCTGCCCGACCGTGTACCGCGGGTTCAGGGAGCGCAACGGGTTCTGGAACACCACCCCGACCCGGCGGCGCATCGCCCGGCGGTCGACACGGCTCGCGCCGGACACGTCCGTGCCGTCGACGGCGATCGTGCCCGCCGTGATCGGGGCGAGCCCGACGGCTGCCCGTCCGATCGTCGTCTTGCCGCTGCCGGACTCGCCCACCAGGCCGACGATCTCCCCGCGCCCCACGGTGAACGACACGTCGTCGACCGCGCGGAAGCGGCGGCGCAGCGCACCGCCGTACTCGACCACGAGGCCCCGGACGTCGAGG
Source organism: Curtobacterium sp. NPDC090223 (assembly GCF_044746585.1). Taxonomy (NCBI): domain Bacteria; kingdom Bacillati; phylum Actinomycetota; class Actinomycetes; order Micrococcales; family Microbacteriaceae; genus Curtobacterium; species Curtobacterium sp. NPDC090223. Next base: position 198,755 of record NZ_JBIVCN010000003.1, read on the forward strand.
ACGGTCGACGGGGGCGGCGTGGCGGGGCCGGTCCCGGCCTCCGGTCCGTGCAGGACCATGCGTGGGACCGCAGCCAGCAGTTCGCGGGTGTAGTCGGCCTCCGGCGCCGCGAAGACGGCGCTCGCCGTACCGGACTCGACGACCTGGCCGCTGCGCATCACGACGACGCGGTCGGCGATGTCGGCGACGACGCCCATGTCGTGGGTGATCAGCAGGATCGCGGTGCCGGTGCGCTCGCGGAGTGCGCGGAGGACGTCGAGGACCTCGGCCTGGACGGTGACGTCGAGCGCGGTCGTGGGCTCGTCGGCGATGAGGAGCTCCGGGTCGGCGGCGAGCGCCATCGCGATCATCACGCGCTGGCACTGTCCGCCGGACAGCTCGTGCGGGTACTGCCCGAGCCGGCGCTCCGGCTCGGGGACCTCGACGGCGCGGAGCAGGTCGAGGGAGCGTTCCCGGACGGCCGAGCGGTCGAGGGAGCCGTCGGCGCGTCGGACGGCCTCGGCGAGCTGGAACCCGATCGTGAACACCGGGTTGAGCGCCGCGGAGGGGTCCTGGAAGATCATCGAGACGCGGCGGCCGCGGACCTCGCGGAGGTGCTGCTCCCCCGCCGTGAGGACGTCGACGCCGGCGAGCCGGATCGCCCCGGATGCCCGAGCACCCTCGGGGGCGATGCCCATCGCGGTCATGGCCGTCATGCTCTTGCCCGAGCCGGACTCACCGACGACGGCGACCACCTCGCCGCGGCCGACCGTGAAGGAGGCGTCGTCGACAGCGCGGACGAGCTGGCCCTCGACGTCGAACGTCACGGTGAGGTGGTCGACCACGAGGACGTGCTCGCGCGGCTCGGTCATGTCAGTCCGTCCCTGGTGCGTCGTCGCCCGTGTCCCGGGCGGCCTTGAACGCCTCCCAGTCCTCGAGCATCTTCCGGTGGTGGCCGTTGAGCCACTGCATGTAGTCGCGGCCGTTCCGGAGGCGCTCGCGGACCGCGGCGTCGACGTCCCCGGCGGCGGTGTGGCCGTCCTGCTCGACGACCGCCAGCCCGCGGGCGATGATGTCCCGCTGCCGGTCGAGGTACTTCCGCTCCCCGGCGAGCCAGCTGCCCCACACGTCGGTCTCGGCGCGGAAGAAGTGGCTCCGCTCTCCTGGGACCGTGACGCGCTTGACGAACCCGGCGTCCGCGAGCCGCCTGGTGGCCATCGACACCGACCCCGAGCTCGCGCCGAGCGCCGCCTGGAGGTCCGCGGAGGACGAGTACGGGGCACGGGTCATGATCAGGTAGCCGAGCACCCTGGCGTCGGTGAGTGGCATGCCGGCGCCGTCGGCGAGCATGATCGCGAACTCCTCGACGAACGCCTGGCGTTCCGGTTCGAGGTGCAGGTCGTCGCGTGCGTCCCCCTCCTGCGGTGCGGTGCTCATGCCAGGCCTGCCGCGACCTCGGGGGCCTCCTCCGGGATCGACCAGGGCTCCTCGCTCATCCCGCCGCTGCCCCGGATGCCGGTGACCACGCCCTCGGCGTCGCGGGTGTACACGATGTCCTCGTCCACCGAGCCGAACCGGTTGCCGTGGGTCATCCGGAGGGTGTCGGCGTCGACGACCTCGAGGCGCGTCGGGGACTCCAGCGGGTCCGGGCCGGACGGGTCGATCGCCAGGAGCCGGTCGCCGACGCGGGCGATGTCGGTGACGCCCCACGGGTTCGCGTACCGGCCGGTGAAGCTCGCGGCGACGCCGTCGTCCGTCACGGCGGCCCCCGGTGCCGCGGTGTCGGCCGCGGCGTCGAGCAGGTGCAGGATCCCGGTGGCGATGAGCGTGGCGGGGCCGGCGGCGGAGCTCGTCATGACGGACACGACGAGCGAGGACGCCGGGTCGAACAGCGACTGGGTGATGTGTCCGGGGAAGCCGCCGGAGTGACCGCGGACCTCGCGACCGTCGATGCGGTCCACGATGAACCCGGCGCCGTAGCCGCGGGCTGCGGGGTCCTCCTCGGTCGCGCTCCACGACTTCCGCTGCGCGAGGCGCTTCGAGTGGTCGCTGAGCAGGTCGCCCTGGCCGAGCACGTGGGCGGAGAAGTACCGGACCAGGTCGGACGCGGTGCCGTGGAAGCCCGTCGCCGCGGCCATCGCCCGGGTGTCGACGTGGGCGATGCGCTGCCGGGTGCGTGCCACGTGGAAGCCGGAGTAGCCGATCACGAAGTCGTCCTCGCGCGACGGGTCCCAGTCGGGGCCGGTGTTCCGGAGGCCGAGGGGTTCGACGATCTCCTGGCGGACGAAGTCGTTGTAGGTCCGCCCGGAGACGGCCGCGATGACGAGCCCGAGGAGTGAGTACCCGAGGTTGGAGTAGTTGAACGAGGACCCGGCCGGGACCTTCTGTCCGCGGTCGAGCACGAGCGCGAGGAGTTCGGACTCGTCCGGGAACGGCCGCTTCAGCGACCAGTAGTCACCGTCGTGCCCGTCGCGGATCACGCCGGCACCCATCTCCATGAGCTCCCGGATGGTGGCGTCCGCGATCGGCGAGCCGCCGTCCACGAGCGCCGGGACGTACGTGCCGACGGTGTCGTCGAGCCGCAGCGACCCGCGCTCGGCGAGGAGCAGCAGCGCGGTCGACGTGAACGTCTTCGAGTGCGATGCGATCCGGAACAGGTCGTTCGTGGTGAGGCGGCGGCCGGCCTCGACGTCGGCGTAGCCCCACGCCTCGGAGAAGAGTTCCTCGCCCTGGAAGCCGATCGCGACCTGGACGCCGGGCACCCGCAGTTGCCACACCTTGTACGCCACCCAGTCGCGGATGTAGGGCAGGGTCGTGCGGTACGCGTCGAGGGCGACGGCGGTGTCGGTCACAGGGTGTCCTTTCGAGAACGGGTCACGGGGTCAAGACTGCCGTCAGCGTCGGCGCGGGTCGAGTGCGGCGCGCAGGGTGTCCCCGAGCGCGATGACGGCGAGGACGGTCACGGCGAGGAACGACGCCGGGGCGATCAGCATGTGCGGGGCCCGCAGGAACTGGGAGGTGGCGGCGGAGAGCTGCAGTCCCCACGAGATCGCCGGGCTCTCCAGCCCGATGCCGAGGTACGTCAGCGAGGACTCCGACACGATCACCCCGCCGACGGTGATCGTGGCGAGCACGAGCAGCGGTGAGACCGACGACGGCAGCACGTACCGGGTCGTGATCCGCCACGTGGACAGCCCCATCGTGCGGGCGGCGAGCACGAACTCGGCGTTCCGCACACCCCGCACGCTCGAGCGCACGAGCCGTGCCATCGTCGGCCAGCCGAACAGCGCCAGGACGAGCGAGACCGTCAGCACCGAGCGCTCGCCGACGCTGTTGAGCACGACGACCGCGCCGAGGAGGAACGGGAACCCGAGGAACACGTCGGTGAGGCGGGCGAGGACCGCGTCGACCCAGCCGCCGACCATGCCGGCGACCGTCCCGACCACCAGGGCGACCATGCCGGCGAGCACCGTGGTGAGCACCGCGACGGAGATCGAGGACCGCGTGCCGTAGACGACGTTCGCGTACACGTCGCAGCCCTGCAGGTCGAAGCCGAACGGGTGCCCCGACGACGCCGGGTCCCCGCTCCGCCCGAGGTCGCACACGCGCGGGTCGCCGTGTCCGAACAGCCCCGCGAAGAGCTGCGGGAACGCGGCGATCGCCAGGACGACGACGAGCACCGCTGCCGGCACCCAGAAGCCGGGCGTCCTGGCCGCGGCCGCGAGGGGGCGGCGCCGGGCGGCGACGACGGGTTCGACGGTGGCGGCGATGGCGGAGGTGGTCATGCGGCGGCTCCCGATCGGACGCGCGGGTCGAGGGCGGCGTGCAGCAGGTCGACGAGCACGCTCGTGACGAGGAACACCAGGATGAGGGCGGTCGAGATCCCGACGACGACGGCGCCCTCGTGCGAGCGGATGCCCTGGAACAGCAGGTTCCCGACGCCGGGCAGGTTGAAGATGCCCTCGATGATGACGGTGCCGCCCATCAGGTACCCGAGGTCGGTCGCCAGGTACGTCGCCGTGGGGATGAGCGAGTTCCGCATCACGTGCACGCCGACGACCCGGCCGGGCGTGAGGCCCTTCGCGCGGGCGGTCCGGACGTAGTCGGCGTCGAGCGTCTCGATCATCGACGTGCGGGTCAGCCGCGACACGGCCGCGAGCCCGAACAGCGCGATCACGAACGCCGGGAGGACGTAGGCGGTGGGCCAGCCGGCCGTGGCGCCCGCGACCGGGAACCAGTGCAGCCGGACGGAGAACACGAGCTGCAGGGCGACACCGAGCACGAACACCGGGACCGCCCCGACGACGATCGTGCCGACGAGCACGGTCTTGTCGAGCACGGTGCCCCGCTTGAGCGCCGAGAGCACCCCGAGCCCGATGCCGAGCACGATCTCGAGCGCCCACGCGGTCAGCGCCAGGGTGATCGTGACCGGCCACCGCGAGGCCATCTGCGCCCCGACGGACTGGCCGTTGAAGTCGGTGCCGAAGTCCCCGCGGAACAGGCCGCCGAGGTACTGCACGTACTGCAGCCAGAGCGGCTGGTCGAGGTGGTACTCGGCGCGGAGCGCTCGCACCACCGACTCGGTGAGCGGGCGGTCCCCGCCGAGCGCCCGGATCGGGTCGCCCGGCAGCGCGAACGTCATCGCGTAGATGAGGAAGGTCACGCCGAGGAACACGATCGCCAGGCCGCCGATCCGGCGGCCGACGGCGAGCGCCGGACGCATCACGAGCCTCCAGGGATGGTCGCGGACACCGGACGGGAGGCCCGGGTCGGGTCCGCCACGTGGCTCGCGCAGGCGAGGATCGCCCCGTACTGCACCCCCACCAGCTTGCCCACCGGGATCGGCTCCGCATCGCTCACCGCGTCCGCCTGCCAGAGCGCGTAGCGCTCGGCCAGCCGGTCGCGGAGCCGCCGCAGCGGCGCGGACGCCGTGCCGGCGGTCGTCTCCGCCTCGATGGCCCGGAGGAGCATGCCGCCGTAGCGGAGCCGGAAGCAGCGGACGAGGTCCTCGCAGCCGAACCGCTCGGCGACGGTGGCCATCCGGTGCGGCGGTTCCCGGTCGGCGCGGGCGCGGTCGGTCTCCGGCGTCGACACGAGCATCGGGACGAAGGCGCGGGAGCCGTCGAGGAAGGGGGTCTCGATGGTGGTCATCGGCGACGCGAGGTCGAGGATCTCCTGCAGCTCCGCGCCCGATGCCCCGAGGTCGTCGGCGCAGCGGCGGAGCAGGTCGGCGTACGACTCGTCCGTCGGGGTCTGGTCGTCGGCGTCCGGGTGGCTCCAGTACGGCAGCTCCGCGACCATGCACAGCGCGCCGTGCCGGAGTGCCCAGGACGCGCTCGACGCCCCGTGGATGTGCTCCCCCGGGTCGACGCCGAGCCCCTCGAGGTAGTCGTAGGCCTGCTCGATGCCGTCCATCGCGAACACCGCCGGGGCGAGTTCGCGGAGGAACGGCGACTCCGGCTCACCGGTGTCGAGCGGCAGCCCGAGTGCGTCGGGTACCGCGTGCAGGACGTCGATCACGTCGGGCAGGTCCTCGGACAGGTAGTAGTAGACACCGCCCATCTCGCCGTTGTGCAGCGAGACCAGCAGGTCCGGCTCGGTGTCGTCGATGAGCCGCATGAACGCGAGCGTCTCCGGCAGCACCTGGTCGAAGTACACCGACTTGTAGCTGTTCGGGAACGTCCACTCCACCTGGCTGTCCGGGGCCGGCCGGTAGAAGTGCCGCGAGTAGAACACCCGGTCGTGCGGGTCGTGGAACCACGCCTCGTTGAGCCGCATGCCGTCCGGGTCGATCGTCGGGACGATGTGCCACGTCGTGTCGAGTTCCGCGGCGGTCGCCGGGTCCTCGGCCATCGTGGTGGCGAGGTGCAATGCGGTCCAGGAGCCGATCGGTTCGTTCGGGTGCACGCCCCCGACGATGACGGCCGTGTGCGATCCCGAGCCGACGCGGTAGGCGTTGAGCGGTTCCCCGAGACGGCTCGTCCCGATCCGGGTCACGGTGACCCGGTCGGGGTGCGCCGCGGCGAGCGCGTCGAACCGTGCGTGCAGGTCGTCGACGAGCGGGAAGCCGTCGTGGTCGGGGACCTCGGTGACGAGGCGGAGGATGGTGTCCTTGTCCATGCGGTGGTGCCCCGGCCCTTACTGCACGGCGATCTTGGCGATGACCGGGCTGCCGGCGACCGCGGGGAGCTTCGTCACCTTGTCGCTCGTGACGTAGGAGTACTTGTCGAAGAACGTCGGGATGATCGGGAAGTCCTTGAGCACGGCCTGCTGCGTCTGGTTGTAGTAGTCGTTCGCCTCGGACTGCGACCCGGCCGAGTCCGCCTTCGCGAGCAGCGAGTCGACGGTGTCGTCCTGGTAGTAGCCCGTGCAGGCGGTGCAGCCGCCGGCGCTGGTGAACAGGGCGCGGAGGGTGTTCTGCTGGCTGATGTAGAGCGCGCCCCAGTGGCCGAAGTGCGGGCCCTCGATCTTCTTGTCGGTCAGCTCGGAGTAGTACGAGGCCCAGTCGGTCGTGGCCTTCGCCTCGGCGTCGACCCCGAGGTTCTGCCGGATCTGGTTGGCGTACGCCTCGTACAGCGAGTCGAGGCCGATGCCGCCCGGGTAGACGAGCGTGATGGTGCCGTCGAAGCCGCCGGCGCTGGCCAGGAGCTTCTTCGCGGCGGCCGGGTCGAACTCACAGGCGTCACCGCAGATGCCCTCCTGCGTGCCGGACATCGACGGCGGGGTGAGTGCCGTGGCGGGTTCGTACAGGCCGCCGTAGATCGCCTTGTTGACCTGCTCGCGGTTGATCGACATCGAGATCGCGCGACGCACGTCGGCGTTCGAGTAGCGCTCGTCCCAGAGCGGGAAGCCGATGTAGTCGATGCCGGGGGCGTCGAAGGAGTGCAGCTTGTCGCCGAAGTCCGCCTTCGCACTGGTCATCTTGTCGGTCGGCAGGAAGAGCACGTCGGCGTTCCCGGCGAGGACGTCGGTGTACGCGGTGTTCATGTCCGAGTAGCTGCGGAACGTGACGTTCGTCGTCGTGGGCTTGGTGCCCTCGTAGCCCTTCCACGCGGTGACGGTGAACTCCTGGTTCGCCTTCCAGGCCTTCGTCATCTCGTACGGGCCGTTGCCGATGGGCTTCTTGTCGTACGCCTTGATGTCGTCGTAGGCGGCGGACGGCATCGGGTAGAACGCGGTCTGCGCCTGGCTGAGCTGCAGCGGGAACTGGCTGTCCGCGTGGGTGAGGGTGACCGTGAAGGTGTCGTCGCCGGTGACCTTCAGCCCCGACATCTCCTTCGTCGTCGGGGTGCCCTTCGCCGGGTTGAGGTCCGAGTAGCCGACGATCGAGGCGAGCTGCCCGCTGTTCTCCCACGCGTTCGGGCCGTACGCGACGTAGTTCCACGCCTTCACGTAGCTCTCCGGCGTGACTTCTTCGCCGTTCTGGAACTTCCAGCCGTCGCGGAGTGTGATCGTCCACGTGGTGGCGTCGTCGCTCTCGACGCTCTTCGCGGCGACGTCGTGGAGCTTCCCCTTCGCGTCGGTCTGCGTGAGCGGGGCGAACAGGCTCATCACCTGGTCGAACGCGACCGTCTGGCGGCCGGGCGTGAGGTGGTCGGGCTCCCCGGTGGCGTACACCAGCGTGCTGCCCGAACCGGAGGCGGAGTCGGCGTTCCCGCTCGAGGAACACCCCGTCGCCACCAGTGCCAGCGTGGCCGCTGCGGCCAACGCGGCCATCGTCCTGCGTCGCATGATCTCTCCTCGGGTCGTCGTTGAGAAGTGAAGCTAGGCCCGCCCTGCGCTCGGAAGCAACAGTTCTTTCAATGCGCTCTGAAACATTTACCGTTCCGAAACACTAGGGAAACGACAGCCGTCGCGCTCGGCGGGGGACCTGTGCCACGCTGACCTGCATGCGACACACGCCCCACTTCCTGATGACCGAGGTCGCCGAGGTCCAGCGCCTCGTGCGCGGCAACCCGTGGGCCACGATCGTGTCGCACACCGCGTCCGGGATCGTCGCGTCGCACTACCCGTTCCTGCTCGAGTCGTCCGCCCCGGACGAGATCGTCCTGGTCTCGCACGTCGGCCGGCCCGACGAGCTCGCGCACGAACTCGGCCAGCACGAGGTGCTCGTCATCGTGCAGGGGCCGCACGGCTACGTCTCCCCCGCCTGGTACCCGGCGTCACAGTTCGTGCCGACGTGGAACCACGTCACCGCGCACCTGTGGGGTACGCCGGAGATCCTCTCCGACGAGGAGAACTTCCGCGTCCTCGGCGAACTCGTCGACCACTTCGAGCAGGTGATGCCCGAGCCGGTGTCGCTCGACGTCGACGAGGAGACCGCCAGGCGGATCGCGAAGGGCACCGTGGGGATCCGCATCCGGGTCACCCGGTTCGACGCCCGCGCGAAGCTGTCCCAGAACAAGGCACCCGAGGTGGTGGACGACGTCATCGCGGGGCTCCGCGGGGACGGCCCGTACGCGTCCCCGGCGCTCGCCGACGAGATGGAGCGGGTCCGGGGCGGTGGTCACGCGTGACCGAGGTCCTGCTGCGCACCGTCCGGCGGGTCGGCACCGCCGGCGCTCCCGCGGACGTCCTGGTCCGCGACGGTCTCGTCGTCGAGGTCGCGCCGGCCGGCACGCTCGACGCCTCGGGTCCGGACACCGACGTCGTCGAGGCCGACGGGGCCTGGCTCGGCCCGGCCCTCCGTGACCACCACACCCACTTCGACCAGTGGGCGCTCGTCCGACGCCGGGTCGACGTGTCCGCGTGCGACTCCGCCGAGGCCACGGCGGCCGTGCTCGCCGAGGTCGCGCGGACCGGGGTCTCGGACCCGGTCCTGATCGGCCACGGGTACCGCGACGGGATGTGGCCCCGCCCCGCACGAGGTGCGCTGCTCGACGGAGCCGCGCCGGGCCTCCCGACGGTCGTCATCAGCGGCGACCTGCACGCCGTCTGGTGCAACGCGCTCGCCCTCACGCACTTCTCCGAGGCCCTCGGCCGGCCGCTCGCGGCGGGCGAGGACGGCGTCCTCCGCGAGCAGGACGCGTTCGACGTGACCGGTGCGCTGTCCCAGGTCCCGGACGCGGTGCTCGACGGGTACGTCGCGGACGCGGTCGAGGCCGCCGCCGCGCGCGGACTCGGGAGCGTCGTCGACCTGGAGATGCGCTTCGGACTGGACCGCTGGGTCCGCCGGATCCACGGCGGCACGGACGCCCTCCGGGTGTCCTCCGGCGTGTACCCGGCGGAGCTCGACGCCGCGATCGACCGCGGACTCCGCACCGGGGACGTCGTCGACGGCACCAGGGGGCTGCTCACGATGGGGCCGTTCAAGGTGGTCACCGACGGGTCGCTCGGCACCAGGACGGCGGCGCTCACGGACGGCTCCGGCGTGCTCGCGTGGCCATTCGAGGACCTCGTCGCGATCACCAGACGGGCCGTCCTCGCCGGGCTGACCCCGGCGATCCACGCGATCGGCGACCGGGCGAACACCCTGGCGCTCGACGTCTTCGAGGCCGTCGGCGCCCGCGGGACCATCGAGCACGCGCAACTGCTCGTCGCGAGCGACTTCGACCGGTTCGCCCGGCTCGGCGTCGCCGCGTCCGTGCAGCCGGAGCACGCCATGGACGACCGGGACATCGCCGACCGCTACTGGGCGGGCAGCACCGACCGGGCGTTCGCGTTCGCGTCGCTCGTCCGGGCCGGTGCCCGCGTGCTCCTCGGGTCGGACGCCCCGGTGGCGCCCCTCGACCCGTGGGTGTCCCTCGCCGCGGCCGTCGGGCGGGACCGGGACGGCCGGGCGCCGTGGCACCCGGCCGAGCGGCTCACCGCGCTGGCGGCGTGGACGGGCTCGACGGACGGCCGGGTCGGGGTGTCGGTCGGGGACGTCGCCGACCTGGTGCTCGTCGCGGCCGACCCGCTGACGGCGTCGTCAGACGCGCTCCGTTCGATGCCGGTGCTGGCGACCGCCGTCGCCGGACGGTGGACCTACCGGGACGTGTAGGGCGCGCTCACTTCTGGTCCTTCGGGCACCAGTACAGCTTGCGGCCGGCCATGTCCGCCATCCGGATCTCCGTGCCGCACACCCGGCAGGGCTCGCCCTGGCGGTGGTACACCCAGTGGCGGTCCTTCCGGGACTTCTGGGCCTTGCGGTGGTCCGCCTCGGACAGGCCGTCCATCGTCATCATCAGGCCGTCCCGGACGCCGTCGTGCAGCAGCTTGGACCAGTCCGCCCAGAGCGCCTTCGCCTGCTTGACGGTGATCTTCTTGCCGACCTTGTACGGATCGATGCGCTGCCGGAACAGCAACTCGGCACGGTAGATGTTGCCGATGCCGCTCACCACGGCCTGGTCCATGAGCAGCTGACCGATGGCGACGTTCCGCTTCCGGACGTTGTCCACGAAGATCTTCTCGGCCTCGGGGCCGTCGTCGTTGATCGGGTCGGGGCCGAGCTTGTCGAGGGCCTGCTGCACCTCGGCCGGGGTCTCCACCACGCACGCGGTCGGGCCGCGGAGGTCGGCGACGGTGTCCTCGGTGAGGAGCCGAACGCGCACCTGGCCGACGGGGTCCGGCGGGAAGGCCTCGATCGGGTCCTCGACCTTCTCCTGCTCGGCCATCCGGTACCGCGCCAGGCGTGGTGCGCCGATCGAGCTGAGCGACAGCTCACCGTCCTGGTCCGACGCGAGCGCGGCGTCGGTCGACAGGTCGCCCGCGAAGTCCCACGCCCCGTACAGCCCGAGGTGGACGCGGAGGAACAGGTCGCCCTCGAACTCGAGGAACATCTGCTTGCCGACCGCACGGGCAGCGATCACGCGCTTGCCGTCGAGCTGTGCGGCCCCGGCGGCGAACCGGCCCTGGGGACTCGACACCTCGCAGCGTTTGCCGACGAAGTGCCGGGTGAACTGGTTGGCGATGCGGTGGACGGAGTGACCCTCGGGCATGGGACCTGTGTACTCGTCGTGCCTTACGCGTCGATCTGCTTGCCGGCGATCAGCCCGGTCTGCTCGTACTCGGCGAGCTGCGCGATGCGGCGGGCGTGGCGCTCTTCGCCGGAGAACGGCTCGGCGATGAACAGGTCGACGAAGTCGATGACCTCGGCCTCGGTGTGCTGACGGGCACCGATCGAGATGACGTTCGCGTCGTTGTGCTGGCGGGCGAGGAGCGCGGTGGACTCGTTCCACACCAGCGCCGCCCGGACGCCGGTGACCTTGTTCGCGGCGATCTGCTCGCCGTTGCCCGAACCGCCGAACACGACGCCGAGCGCCTCGACGCCGGCCAGCTGGTCCTGCACGACGGCGTGCGCGGCGTTGATGCAGAACGAGGGGTAGTCGTCGAGCGCGTCGTACTCGGTCGGACCGTGGTCGATGACCTGGTGACCGGCATCGGTCAGGTGGTCGGCGAGGGTCTTGCTGAACTCGAGGCCGGCGTGGTCCGTTCCGAGGTGGATGCGCATGGCTCCGATCCTATTCCCGGCCGCGGGTCCCCCTCGCCACGATGACGACGTAGCGGCAGTCCTCGGTCCCGGGGTTCCGGTAGGTCACCTCGGCCGGGTCCCCCAGCTCGATGCGGTCCCCCGCGGCGAGCGCGACGGGTTCCCCGCCGACGACGAGCTCCAGCTCGCCCTGGACCACCCAGATGCAGTGGCGCAGGAACGCGTACGCGGACGCCGGGTAGGTCACGGAACGGCCGGCCGGGAGGCTGACCTCGGTCACGTCCACGGGGAAGTCCGCGCTCGACACGGGACGGCGGCGGTACCCGGTCTCGGGGTCGGTCCAGTGGTCTGCGGTCGCGCCGCGCTGCACGCCGGTCGCGTCCTCGGGGGTGCCCGGCTCCTGGTGGCCGGCCGGCCCCTCGTCGAGCAGTTGCGAGATGGTCATCCCGAACGCTCCGGAGAGTCGCCCGAGGATCGTCGCCGTGGGGCTCGAGACGCCACGCTCGACGCGGTTGATCATCGCGCGGGAGACGCCGGACTCCTCGGCGAGCTCGGTGAGGCTCCACCCGCGCTCGGTGCGCAGTGACTGGAGCCGTTCGCCGAGCAGCCGCTCATCGTCTACGATCTGAGACATGGCGACAGCATATGCGACGAATGGTCGGTCCTCCGAGCCGGACGTGCTCGTGCGCGACTGCGAGCCGGGCGACCTCGACGTCGTGCACGGGCTGCACGTCGACGCGGTGCTGCACACCACCGCGATCTGGCAGGACGTCCCGAACCCCCGCGCGTGGTTCGACACGTGGCTCGCCGACCGCCGCGCCGCCGGCCTGCCCGTGTACGTCGCCGAGGTCGACGGGGTCGTCGCCGGCTACGTGACGTACGGCCCGTTCCGGTCGCACCCGGGGTACCGGCACACGGTGGAGCACAGCGTGTACGTGGTGCCGGCGTTCCGGGGGCGCGGGATCGCGTCGGTGCTCATGCGGGCACTGGTGGAGCACGCCAGGACGCAGGACCTGCACGTGATGATGGCGGGCATCTGCAGCGCCAACACGGGGTCGATCGCGCTGCACGAGCGGCTCGGGTTCGAGGTCGTCGCGGTGTTGCCCGAGGTCGGGCGGAAGTTCGACCGGTGGCTCGACTTGACGCTGATGCGGTTGCCGCTGGACTGACCGCGGCGGGGCCTGGGCCAGGGACGCGGGTCGCTGCGGGCTCGTTGCCGCTTCCGCAGGGGGTCTGCCGGACGGGCGCCGGGCCTCCCGTCAGTCGACGGTGTCGAAGACCGGGCCGACCGTGCGCGATCGCTTCAGCTCGAAGAAGCCCGGGTACCGGGCGGCGGCGACGACGCCGTCCCAGAGGTCGAGCGCCTGCTGCCCCTTCGGGGCCGGCGAGATCACCGGGCCGAAGAACGCGGTGCCCTCGACGGCGATGACCGGCGTCCCGACGTCCTGGCCGACCCGCTCGATGCCGTCGCGGTGGCTCTCGCGCGTGGCGGCGTCGACCTCGTCGCTCCACGCGTACTCCGCGAGGTCGGCGTCCAGGCCGAGCTCGGCGAGGACGGCGGGGACGACCTCGTCCGGGTTCTTCTCCTGGCGGTGGTGGATGTGCTCGCCGAGGGCGTCGTAGAGCGGCTTCACGACGCCGTCGCCGAGGCGGAGCTTCGCCGCGGTGACCAGGCGCGGGTAGATCTGGCCGGCGGCCAGGCGGTCCTTGTACTCCGGCGGGACGTCCTGGTCCTCGTTGAGGACGAAGAGGCTCATCACCTTCCAGGTCACGTCGAGGGGTCGCTGCGCCTCGACCTCGCCGACCCAGCGGCTCGTCATCCAGGCCCACGGGCAGTTCGGGTCGAACCAGAACTCCACAGGGGTGGCGGTCTGGTTCGCGTCGTCCACAGTCGTCTCGGTCACGGTGCGAGCGTACGCGCGCTCGCTAGGCTGGCTCTCACACGTCCCGCCGGTGCACGACGCCTCGCGGGAACACCGATGCGCGGACATCGACCGTCCGCGCCAGCAACCATGGAGCGTCCGTGCCAGGAGAGAACCTCACCCGTATCGAAGCCCAGGAACGTGCCGCGATCGTCGACGTGCAGTCGTACGACGTCGAGCTCGACCTCACCCGTGGGGCCGAGTCGTTCGGCAGCACCACCCGGGTGCGCTTCACCGCGACGCCCGGTGCGTCGACCTTCATCGACGCGATCACGAAGGCCGTGCACTCCGTCGAGCTGAACGGCACCGCGCTCGACGTCGCGGCCGTGAACGACGGCGTCCGCATCCAGCTCGCCGACCTGCAGGCGCAGAACGAGCTCGTGGTCGTGGCCGACGCGCTCTACACGAACACCGGTGAGGGCCTGCACCGCTTCGTGGACCCCGTTGACGACGAGGTCTACCTGTACTCCCAGTTCGAGGTGCCCGACTCCCGCCGGATGTTCGCGGTGTTCGAGCAGCCCGACCTCAAGGCCGAGTTCACCTTCACCGTCACCGCACCGTCGCGCTGGCAGGTCGTCTCGAACTCCCCCACGCCCGAACCCCGCGTCGACGGCGAGATCGCCACGTGGGCGTTCCCGCCGACCACGCGGATCTCGAGCTACATCACCGCGCTCGTCGCCGGCCCGTACGAGGTGGTCCGCAGCGAGCTGACCTCGAGCGACGGCCGCACCATCCCCCTCGGGATCTTCGCGCGCAAGTCGCTCGCCGGGTACCTCGACCCCGAGTACGTGTTCGACATCACGCGCAAGGGCTTCACCTACTACGAGGACAAGTTCGACGTCCCGTACCCCTTCGAGAAGTACGACCAGCTGTTCGTGCCCGAGTTCAACGCGGGTGCGATGGAGAACGCCGGCGCGGTGACCTTCACCGAGACCTACGTGTTCCGGTCCAAGGTCACGGACGCCATCAAGGAGCGCCGGGTCGTCACGATCCTGCACGAGCTCGCGCACATGTGGTTCGGCGACCTCGTCACGATGAAGTGGTGGAACGACCTCTGGCTGAACGAGTCGTTCGCCGAGTGGGCGTCGACGATCGCCACGGCAGAGGCCACCGAGTGGACCGAGGCGTGGACGACGTTCCAGGCGATGGAGAAGTCCTGGGCGTACCGCCAGGACCAGCTCCCCTCGACGCACCCGATCGTCGCGACGATCAACGACCTCGAGGACGTGCAGGTCAACTTCGACGGCATCACGTACGCCAAGGGCGGTTCCGTCCTGAAGCAGCTCGTGGCCTGGGTCGGCATCGACGCGTTCTTCGCCGGTGTCTCCGCGTACTTCAAGAAGCACCACCACGGGAACACCGAGCTGAAGGACCTGCTCGTCGAGCTCGAGGCCACGAGCGGCCGTGAACTCGGCGAGTGGTCGAAGCTCTGGCTCGAGACCGCCGGCGTCAACACGCTGCGCCCGGAGATCCAGGTCGACGAGTCCGGCGTGATCACCTCGTTCGCCGTGCTGCAGGAAGCCCCTGCGGACCACCCGACGCTCCGCCCGCACCGCCTGGCGATCGGCGTGTACGCGTTCCAGCAGGACGCCGAGGCACCGTTCGGCGCCGACACTGCGTCCGCCGGTGGCAAGCTCGAGCGCATCCACCGCGTCGAGATCGACGTGGACGGTCCCCGCACCGAGGTCCCCGAGCTCGTGGGTCAGCACCGCGGCGACCTCGTGCTGCTCAACGACGACGACCTGGCGTACGCCAAGATCCGTCTCGACGAGCGGTCCCGCCGCACCGCCATCGAGCACCTCGCCGCGATCGCGAACCCGCTCGCCCGCTCGATCGTGTGGGGCGCGATGTGGGATGCCACCCGCGACGCCGAGTCCGCCGCCAGCGACTACGTCCGGCTGGTGCTGGGCAACATCGCGACCGAGACCGAGTCGACGACGATCCGCACGACGCTCTCGCAGCTGCTCCTCACCGCACGGAACTACGTCGCACCGGCGAAGGCCGACGCGGCGATCCGCACCGTGGGCGAGACGCTCTGGCAGCTCGCGGCCTCGGCCGAGGCCGGCTCGGATGCACAGTTCCAGTTCGTGAAGTTCTTCGCGCAGATCGCCTCGACGCCGGAGCACGTCGCGACGCTGTCCGGGCTCCGTGACGGCTCGGTCACGCTGAGCGGGCTCGAGATCGACACCGACCTGCGCTGGGAGCTGCTCGAGGGCCTCGTGCTCGCGGGCGCCGCTGGTGACGCCGAGGTCGACGCCGAGCTCGCGGCGGACCGCACCGCCTCGGGCGAGCAGGCCGCCGCACGGGCACGTGCGACGATCCCGACCGCCGAGGGCAAGCTCGCGGCGTTCTCCTCGCTCGTCGACTCCGACGCGCTGCCGAACGCCATCGTGCGCCAGACCACCGTCGGTTTCCAGCACGCGAACTCCCCGGTCGTGCTCGAGGGCCTCGTCGCGAAGTACTTCGACGTGCTCACCCGCATCTGGGCCGAGCGGAGCTACCACATCGCCGACACGATCGTCACCGGGCTCTACCCGGCGCCGCTCGCCTCGGCGGAGCTCCGTGACGCTGCGACCGCGTGGCTCGAAGCGCACCCGGAGACCCCGGCGCTCCGTCGCATCGTGACCGAGAACCTCGCCGGCACCGAGCGTGCTCTGCGGGTCCAGGCCGCGGACGCCTGAGTCTGAACCGCATCAGCGGGGCCTTGGCGTTCCCCCAGGAGCGCCGAGGCCCCGCCCTTTAGCATCGACCGCATATGACCTCCGCTGCAGACGACACCTCGAAGCTCATCTCGAACGCGTTCACCCAGTTCGTGGAGACCTGGCACGTCCCGATCGTGATCGTCATCACGGTCCTGGCGGCGATCATCCTCCGGGTGATCCTCCGGCACTCGATCAAGGGCATCGTGGACCGCGTCGTCAACGGCGTGAAGAAGCGCCAGGGCGCGACGGACACCCAGGCGCTCATCGCCTCGCCGGTCCAGACCGCCCGCGTCGTCCAGCGCACCAGGACCCTCGGCAGCGTGCTGGAGAACCTCGCGACCGTGATCGTCGTCGTGATCGCGCTCGTCATCATCATCCCGCAGGTCATCCCGAACGCGGCGGTCGGCATCGTCGGCGGCGCTTCGCTCGTAGCAGCGGGTCTGGCCGTCGGCGCGCAGTCGATCGTGAAGGACCTGCTCTCCGGCATCTTCATGATCCTCGAGGACCAGGCCGGCGTCGGTGACGTCATCGACACCGGACAGGCCACCGGCGTCGTCGAGAACGTCGGGCTGCGGGTCATGCAGATCCGCGACGTCAACGGCATCCTGTGGTTCGTGCCGAACGGGCAGATCCTGCGCGTCGGCAACCTCTCGCAGGGCTGGTCCCGGGTCCTGGTCGACATCACGGTCCCGTACGACACGGACATCGACGCCGTGCAGGACGCCCTGCTCGCCGCGGCCGTCCGGATGTCCCAGGAGCCCCGCTGGCGCCAGCGGATCGTCGAGAAGCCGGAGATCTGGGGCCTGCAGTCGATCTCCGACACCGGCATGGTGTTCCGCCTGGTCGTGAAGACCCGGGCGGCCGAGCTCGACGTCGTCGGCCGCGAACTCCGCGTCCGTCTGAAGCACGCCGTGGACGAGATCGGTGTGACCCTCCCCGCGATGGCGATGATCATGCCGGCGGGCTGGGAGAACGCGACCTCGATCAACGGACTGCGCACCGTGCGGACCCAGCCGACGCCGGCGCCGACGAAGCCCCGGCGCGGCAAGAAGACCAACGTGTACGGGCAGCCGATCGACACCGACCGGACCGAGCCCCGGAAGGACGACCGATGACCGACGTTCCAGCCCCCGGCGGCGTGCCCGCACAGCCGATCACGCTCCGGGTGGGGATGGGCGGGGCCGCCGCGACGGGCTCGCTGTTCGAGCGCATCGGCGGCGCCCCGACCTTCGACCGCCTGGTCCGCCGCTTCTATGACGGCGTCCAGACCGACGACGTCATCTGGCCGATGTACCCGCAGGACGACCTCGAGGGTGCGATCTCCCGCCTGTCGCTCTTCCTGCAGCAGTACTGGGGCGGACCGGGCACGTACAGCGAGGAACGCGGCCACCCTCGACTGCGCATGCGGCACATGCCGTTCCGCATCACCGCAGAGGCACGGGAGCGATGGCTGCACCACATGCGCGACGCAGTCGAGTCGCTCGGGCTCGCCCCGCTCGACGAGGCGGAGCTGTGGGCGTACCTCGACCGCGCGGCCCACGCGATGACCAACGCGTTCGACTGACGGTCGCTCCGGTGGTGTCCACGGCACCGCGCTGTGCTCGAGACGCCGCTCCGGCACCGAGACGCCGCACTGTGCTCGAGACGCCGCACTGTGCTCGAGACGCCGCCGGAATCCTGCGGCGTCTCGAGGAGGACGCGGCGTCTCGGAGGGAGTGCGGTGCGTCAGCGCGCGTACGAACCGGTGGCCAGGTCCTCGAGCAGGCTCGGGCGGGAGGGCTGCCAGCCGTACGCGGCACGCGCATGTGCGCCCGAGCACTCCTGGTGCATGAGGAGCGCGTCCGCGTACTCGGTGCCGAGCCGCGCACGCGAGTCGTCGACACTCTCTGAGACCACCGGGGAGCCGTGCGCCGCTGCGGCCGCGATCTCCCGCACCGTCGGGTTGTCGCCGGTCGCCGCGAGGACGTAGCCGTCCTGCTCGCCACGCTCGACGGCGAGCGCGTACAGCTCGCCGAGGTCCTCCGTGTGCACCGTCGCCCAGCGCTGCGAGCCGTCCCCGACCAGGCGGACCTCGTGCTCGCCGTCGCCGACGAACATCGCCGGGATGCCGGCACCGAGTCCGTACACGATGCCCGGAGCGACGATCGTGGTGCGCACCGAGCTCGCCCGGACGGCGGCCTCGTTCGCACCGCGCCACGACGTCATCGCGGGCGGTGACGCCGGGGACTGCTCGGAGATGTCGGTCGAGTTGCCGAACGTGAAGATGCCACCGGTGTGCACGAAGGGCTTCGGCGTGCCCTCGAGCGCGCCGAGCACCGTGGCGACGAACGCCGGGTCGACGTCCTTCGCGCTCGCGGTGTGCACGACCGCGTCGGTCTCGTGCGCGAGGCGCTCGACGACCTCGGTGTCGGTGACGTCCTCGACGAGGGCACGACCGCCGGCGTCACGGACCGCCTGGGCCTTCTGGTCGGAACGCACGATCGCGGTGACGTCGTGCCCCCGGGCGACGAGGGCACGGAGGACGGAGGAGCCGATGTAGCCGGACGCGCCGGTCAGGAAGACGTGCATGCGGCCAGCCTGGCACCGGGGGGCTGGCCGAGCGCTCCGTGCTGCGGGGCTAGGACGCCAGGGTCCAGGCGCGCCGCTTCACCAGGACGTGCCCGCGCGAGGTGGTCAGGCGGCTCCACGGACCGGTCTCGAACAGCCGGACCGGGTCGTGCCCGAGGAACCCGAGGCTCTCCCCCGCGAAGCCGGCGCCGGCCGGTACGTGCTCGATGCCCGGGATGGGTGCACCCCAGACCTCGGACCGGACCTTGCGGACGATCGCCTCACCGGCGTTCGTCGGGACCGCGTCGGCGACCTCGGCGATGCCGGCCTTCGCCGCGCGGCGCAGGAGCTCGGCCGAGATGTCGGGCAGCGGGATCCACCCACCGCGCGGGGGCGAGATCGCTGCCCAGGTGACCGTGTGGACCTCGTGCGGGAGTTCCACCTCGATCGGGGTCGCGCGGGTGGGGTCCGCTCCCTCGGCGTGCTCGGCGTCCTGCGCGTCGGCGAGGATCCGGAGTCGCTCCTGGAACGACGCCAGCGGGACCACGGCGTCGATGGAGGCCGGTTGGGTCAGCGAGAAGGTGCGCAGGCCGAGGACGGTCGGCAGCTCGTCGAGCAGGCCGATCGGGTACATGATCGCCGTGTAGACGGCGAGCACCCCGGAGTCGGCGATGAGGCGGACGGAGCCGTCCTCGACGCGGGCAGCACGTCCGAGGTACGTGCGGAGGTCCCCCAGGGAGGCGGCGTCGGGCAGCGTGAACGAGGTGCTCATGTCGATGCCGATCCTACCGGGACGCGCTGTCAGCACGGGGTCCGCGCGGCGCGCCACGGTCGTTCGTAGACTGCGGGGGTGGCGAACGGTGAACCGGACTTCCTGCGGACCCTGCGACTCGAGGACACTGGCGCCTCGACGCGCGAGACGATCCTGACCGGGGCGAGCCACTGGTCTCCCGGCGGCCGGGTCTTCGGCGGCCAGGTCCTCGCGCAGTGCATCGTCGCGGCGCAGGCCACCATCGAGGACCGCGCCATCCACTCGGTCCACGGGTACTTCCTGCGACCGGGCGACATCGAGACGCCGATCACGTTCGGTGTCGAGCGCATCCACGACGGCCGTTCGTTCGCCGCACGTCGGGCGCAGGCGTACCAGAACGGCG
Organism: Curtobacterium sp. NPDC090223; assembly: GCF_044746585.1. Classification (NCBI taxonomy): domain Bacteria; kingdom Bacillati; phylum Actinomycetota; class Actinomycetes; order Micrococcales; family Microbacteriaceae; genus Curtobacterium; species Curtobacterium sp. NPDC090223. Next base: position 218,469 of record NZ_JBIVCN010000003.1, read on the forward strand.
TGCCGATCTTCTCGATGATCGCGTCGTTCCAGACCGAGGACGAGGGCGTCGAGCACCAGGACGCCTTCCCGGTCGACACCCCGTCGCCGGAGTCGCTGCCGTCCGCCGCGTCGATCCTGTCCGCGATCGACCACCCGGTCGCACGGGCATGGGCCGAACGGTCGATCGACCTCCGGCACGTCGAGGGCCCGGTCTTCGTCGATGTGCAGGGCGAGCACCTGCCCCACCAGGCCGTGTGGTTCCGGGTGCAGGGCGAGCTGCCGGAGGACCCGGCGCTGCACCGGGCGGTCCTGGCCTACGCGAGCGACCTGTCGATCCTCGAGCCGATCATGCGCCGGCACGGGGTCGCGTGGGGAACGCCCGGCGTGAAGAGCGCGAGCCTCGACCACGCGATGTGGTGGCACCGGGACGGGCGCGCCGACGAGTGGATCCTGTACACGCAGGAGTCCCCGAGCGCGCAGGGCGGCCGGGGACTCGCGTTCGGGCGGATGTTCTCGCGCGACGGACGCCTGCTGGCCAGCGTCGCGCAGGAGGGGATGATGCGGATCCCGCACTGATGGCTGTACCCGCGCCTACGGACGCGAGAAGACCACCGGGTCCTCGACGAACGGCTCGCACGCCGCTCGCTCGGCCGGGGTGAGCCGACGTGGGCGGTTGGTGGTCGCGTCCACCATCACGAGCGCCGTCGTCGCACGGGTGTACAGCTCGGCAGGCTCATGCCCCGCCGGCGACCAGACCTCGTACGAGATGTCGAGACTCGCTCCGCCGATCCGCCCGATCCACAGCTGGATGTCGAGCGGCCGACGGAAGTACGGCGTCGACGCGAGGTACTCCAGCCGCTGCGCAGCGATCACCGTCATCGTGCCCGAACCCGGGCGGCCGTCGATGATCGGCTCCGGCGCGGACCCCGACTCGTCGACCTCGTCGGGGTCCGGCGCCCAGAACGCGAGCACGCGGGCTTCCTCGAGCAGACGCAGCATCGCTGAGTTGTTCACGTGCCCGTAGGCGTCGATGTCACTCCAGCGGATGCGGACCGGCGCGTGCAGCCTCGCCACGGATCAGTCCCGCGTGAGCTTGCGGTACGTCGCGCGGCCGGGCTTGGCGGCCTCCGCGCCGAGACGCTCGATCTTGTTCTCCTCGTAGGCCTCGAAGTTGCCCTCGAACCAGTACCAGTTCGGCGTGCCGTCCTCGTTGAGGCCTTCCCACGCCAGGATGTGGGTCGCGATGCGGTCGAGGAACCACCGGTCGTGCGTGATCACCACGGCGCAACCGGGGTACTCGAGGAGTGCGTTCTCGAGGCTGCCGAGGGTCTCGACGTCCAGGTCGTTGGTCGGCTCGTCGAGGAGCAGGAGGTTGCCGCCCTGCTTGAGCGTCAGCGCGAGGTTCAGTCGGTTGCGCTCACCACCCGAGAGGATGCCGGCACGCTTCTGCTGGTCCGGGCCCTTGAACCCGAACTGCGACACGTAGGCACGCGACGGGATCTCGGTCTTGCCGACCTGGATGTAGTCGAGCCCGTCGGACACGACCTCCCACAGGTTCTTGTTCGGGTCGATGCCACCGCGGCTCTGGTCGACGTAGGAGATGTCGACCGTCTCACCGATCTTCAGCGTCCCGCCGTCGAGGGGCTCGAGACCGACGATCGTCTTGAACAGGGTCGTCTTGCCGACGCCGTTCGGGCCGATGACGCCGACGATGCCGTTGCGGGGCAGCGTGAACGAGAGGTCGTCGATGATGACGCGCTCGCCGAACTGCTTGTGCAGCTTCTCGGCGTCGATGACCTGCGAGCCGAGTCGGGGGCCGACCGGGATCACGATCTCCTCGAAGTCGAGCTTCCGCGTGCGCTCGGCCTCCGTCACCATCTCCTCGTAGCGGGCGAGACGGGCCTTGGACTTGGCCTGACGGCCCTTCGTGTTGCTGCGCACCCAGTCGAGCTCCGAGGACAGGCGCTTCGCGAGCTTCGCGTCCTTCTTGCCCTGGACGTCGAGTCGGGCGCGCTTCTTCTCGAGGTAGGTCGAGTAGTTGCCCTCGTACGGGTAGAGACGACCGCGGTCGACCTCGGCGATCCACTGGGCGACGTGGTCCAGGAAGTACCGGTCGTGGGTCACGGCCAGGACGGCACCGTGGTACTGCTGCAGGTGCTGCTCGAGCCACTGCACGCTCTCGGCGTCGAGGTGGTTGGTGGGCTCGTCGAGGAGCAGCAGGTCCGGCTTCTGGAGCAGGAGCTTGCAGAGCGCCACGCGACGCTTCTCACCACCGGACAGGTGGGTCACGAGCTCGTCCCCCGGGGGGCACTGGAGCGCGGCCATGGCCTGCTCGAGCTGCGAGTCGAGGTCCCACGCGTCAGCGGCGTCGATCTCCTCCTGCAGGGTGCCCATCTCGGCCAGGAGCGCGTCGAAGTCGGCGTCCGGCTCGGCCATCAGCGCGGAGATCTCGTTGAAGCGGTCGAGCTTGCCCTTGATCGGGCCGACGCCTTCCTGCACGTTCTCGAGGACCGTCTTGGACTCGTCGAGCTCGGGCTCCTGCATGAGGATGCCGACGGTGAAGCCGGGCGTGAGCTTCGCCTCACCGTTGGAGGGCGTGTCGAGCCCCGCCATGATCTTGAGGATCGTCGACTTCCCGGCGCCGTTCGGTCCGACGACGCCGATCTTCGCGCCGGGGAGGAACGACATCGTGACGTCGTCGAGGATCAGCTTGTCGCCGACCGCCTTGCGGGCGCGGACCATCTGGTAGATGTACTCAGCCAAAACGTGAAAACCCAATCCTGTTCGTCGAGCGACTCAGCGGACCAGACTACCGGCCGCGGTGGCCTGTCCGCTCAGCGCCGCGTCGCGGGCTCGTTCGGTGCTCATGCCGCGTGGAGGTCGGCGGGCGGGACGGAGCCGGCATGCGCGTCGTCCCGGTGCAGGGCGGCGGTGGCTGCTGCCGCTGCAGCGGCTTCCGGCAACTCGTCGTGGTGCGGCTCACCGTCGGCGCGGGCGTCGCCGCCGGGGACGTCGTCGCCGGGGACGTCCCCGGCCATGTCGTCGCCGGCCATGGCGCCGCTGGCCATGGCGCCGTCGGCCATGTCGTCCGGGCCCGAGTCCGATCCCTCCACTTCCCCGGTGGAGGGATTCACCCGCGGGCCACTGCCGGGTGCCGCCGATGCCTCGGACGTGTGCCGCGGGACCCGGATCCAGTTGCTGATCCCCCAGGCCAGGTCGTGACCGAGGCCCTCGGCGTCGATCTCGATCGAGGTCCCGCCGCGGCCGTCGCGTTCCCAGGTGCGGATGCGCACCCGGCCCGTCACGATGATCCGGTCGCCCTTCTTCAGCGACTTGTGGACGTTCGCGGCGAGTGAGCGGAACGCGGTGACGGTGAACCAGTTGGTCGGACCGTTGGTCCAGGTGGAGTTGGCGCGGTCCCAGCGTCGGGACGGCGATGCGAGACGCATGCTCGTGATGGCGATGCCGGTCTCGGTGACGAGGTGGCGGGGCTCGGTCGCGACGATGCCGCAGACGGTGATGGTGTCGTTCATGCCACCGATCGTGATCGAGCCCCGGCCGCCGAAGCGGGCCGGGACTCGATGTGTGGGGTGTTGACCCGATCAGGCGACCTGTGGAGGACGAGTCCCCCGAGCCTCCAGGCCGGTCCCGCCGGGACGCACCGGACCGTCACCGGTCAGTGCGCGTGGAACTCCGGACGCGGCGCGAGCGGGCCGAGCGCCGCGTGGACGGCACCCTTCGCGGTCTCCAGGGTCGGGTAGGTCCCGCTCCTGGCCCCACGGTTGCCGTAGAGCTCGACGCGGAAGCCGTCCGGCGCGCGGTGGATGCTGCCCACCGCGCCCGCCGGTCCGACCGCGACCCAGGTCCCTGCCGTCACCGTGTCGTTCGTCGTCGTGTTGTTCGTCATCGTGCGACCACCTCCTCGTGGCCCCGACGCCCGTCGTTCAGGACGCCAGGATGTACTGACTGTAGGCCTTGCGGACCTTGTTCACCTTCGGCAGCGCCACTGCGAGGCAGTAGCCCTGACCGGGGTTCTTCGCGAAGAAGTCCTGGTGGTACTCCTCCGCCGGGTAGAACGTCGTGAACGGCTCGATCGTCGTGACGATCCCGCCGTCCCAGATGTCCGACGCGCGCTCGATCGCCTGCTCGAACAGCGCGCGCTGCTCGTCGTCCGCGGGGAACATCGCGGAGCGGTACTGCGTGCCGACGTCCGCGCCCTGTCGGTTGAGCTGGCGCGGGTCGTGGAGCGTGAAGAAGACGTCGAGGATGACGTCGGCGGGGATGACCGACTCGTCGAACGTGACGGCGACGGCCTCGGCGTGGCCGGTTGTCCCGGTGCACACCTGCTCGTACGACGGGTTGTCCGCCGAGCCCCCGATGTACCCGGACACCACGTCCTGCACGCCCTGGAGCGTGCGGTACACGGCGTCGAGACACCAGAAACATCCACCTGCGAGCACGAACGTGGTCATGGGCACAACCTAGCCTTCCTGGGCTCCGCGGAGCCCCGAGTTGGGGGACACCTCCTCCACAACGCACGAGGCGCATTCCGTGTTCCCCGGGCCCCTGCGACAGCCCCGGCGTGTCAGTGGTCGCCCGTACCGTCGAGTCCACACCGACAGGAACGTCGCCGGCCAGGCACCGGCCCCGACCGCCCCGGTGTGAACGTACCGGGCACAGAACTGCCCGGTACAGAACTCCCCGACACAGAACTCCCCGACACGGAACAGGAGGCACCACGATGCAGACCACGACCGAGCCCAGCCTGCGCATCCGCACTGCGCACCCCGTCGCCCGCTCACGCGGCGACCTCCGCATCCTCGACGTCCGGGACGACCTCTCCCGGGTCACCCGGGCCAACGGCGAGATCGTCGGGTACGTGGACCGCGTCGACGTCGCAGGCGGGACCGCGTACCGCGCACGACGGTACGTCGCCGCCGAACGCCGGTTCGTCGAGCTGCCCAACGTGTGGTCCGCCGACGATGCGGTCGACTGCCTGCGCTGGTGACACCCGGTCCAGCCGCATGATGTTCCACATTGGAATCAAGTGCGACCAGATGGACGGAACGCCGTCCGATGTCCCCTGGAACTGACCCGCGGATGGATATGGTGCGCGCATGGACTGGTGGAACGACTTCATCGACTGGACCTCGTCGGACACGGGCTGGCGAGTGATCTCCGGAGCGCTGATCCCCTTCGTGGCGATCATCGTGGCCGGGGTGGTCGCGGCCCTCATCGGCCGTGGCGCCACCAAGCGCGTGGTCTCCCTGCAGGAGCGTGAGTCGAAGAACGCCGCGGTCGCGGCGATCATCTCGGCCGCGCGCAAGGCAGCCTCGTGGGGTTCGCTCGGGCACGACGAACGGAACTACGCCGACCACCTCGCCGAGGACGCCGACATCCGTCTCCGGCTGCTGCCGATCGCCGGAGCCCCGCTCGCGGCGAACTGGGCCCAGCACGAGATCGCGGACATCAAGAAGAACTCCTCGACCTTCAGCTTCCAGGCGGAACAGTCCCTCGCGGAGTTCCGCGATCGACTCCTCGACTGGCAGGCCCGTCCCGGCCGCGCCCGCAAGCTCTTCAAGAGCGACCTCGAGCGCTGGAAGTTCGAGTCGCCCGACCCCGACGCCGAGCTGATCAAGCGTCAGCAGGACTGGAGCGCCGACCAGGCGGACGCCAAGCGTCCGGCTGCGCCGCCGACGACGCCTGCACCGACTCCCACGACCACGTCGCTCCGCCCTGCTCCGCAGCGACCGGGAGGCCCCACCTCCCCCGCCCCGCAGGGAACCCCCGCCGCGGCGTCGGCCAGCACCGCGGTCGCGCCCGCAGGGGCCGCTGCGTTCAGTGCGACCCGGAACGCCGGCACCCCGGTCGGCTCCGCGGACCCGAACGCCACGACCCCGATCTCGGACGGCCAGACGCGGTCGTACGCCGAGGGTGTGACCCGCCCGTACGCCGAAGGCGTCACCCGTCCGTACGGGGACGACCAGGTCAGCCCGGTCCGCCCCGCGCTCGGGTCCCCGCGGTCCCCGGCTCCGACCTCGAGCCAGTCCGACGAGGACAACGCCGACGTGGTGGACGACGCGCGACCGACCATCGACTCGCGGTCGGACGTACCGGGCAAGCTCACGGCCGGCCAGGTCGACGCCGCTGCCGGCACGACGAACACCACCTCGGTCCCCACGCGGATCGCGGACGCCCCCCTCGAGCCCGCCGATGCCGACGAGACGTCCGAGGCGACGCACACGCAGCCGATCAGCGCGAACGAGCTGCGTCGCCGCGCGGAGGACGACGAGTAGTCGATCCGCTCCAGCACGACACGAGGGCCGCCATCCGATCGGATGGCGGCCCTCGTCGTCGGTGCCCCCGGCAGGAATCGAACCCGCGGCACGGTGGGTAGAAACCACCTGCTCTATCCACTGAGCTACGGAGGCGGACGTCATCGATTCTATTCCGACGGGCGCGGCAGCCGATCGACCCACGCGTCGACGTCCGACTGGGACCGCAGTCGAACGACGCGGAGGTGCGGGGCGGCCTGTTCGGCGGCTGGCACCATCCGCCGCGACCCGCGCCGCCCACGGATGCCCCAGCGGATGATGTGGTCCCGGTTCGTGAAGAACGTCCAGAGCGGCGGCTCGACGTTGCCGTTCCAGAGCTCCGTCCGACGTAGCCGTCGTCGGACAGTGCGTCGGACCAGTCGCCAGAACACGATCGGGATCGGGAGGTCGAGCCAGACCAGGGTGTCGGCTCGTTCCGTGAGCATCGTGCGGACCTGCTGGTACTGCCACTCGGTGACCCACTCAGGCTCCGCCGTGTACGCCTCGACGTCGGCCTCGAAGGTCGGTCGTGGTTCCCAGTCCGGCCCGTGGAAGAGGCTGTCGATCTCGGTGTGCGGGATCCCGAGCGCACGGCCGATCCGACCGGCCGTCGTGGTCTTGCCGGCGCCGGTCGTGCCTGCCACGAGCACACGTCGGGGCGGCGGATCGAGGACGTCATCCCTTCCGAGCACCCGTCGACCCTACCGACCGGACGTCACCCGGTCGCGGTGAGGTCGTAGACGGTCACCCCACCGATCGTCTCCGCCGTGAAGTGGGACTCCACCCACGCGGTGATCTCCGTCGCGGCGTCGCTCCCGCCGTTCGACCGGCCGATGCCGTCGCCCGCGATGAAGTAGTGCACGTCGCCGTCTGCGACGTACTGTTCGAACTCGGCGAGGGTCGGTGACGGGTCGGAGCCGTTGAACCCACCGATCGGCATCACCGATTCGCCCGAGGCGAGCTGGTACGTGGCCGCGTTGTTCGAGCCGACCGTCGCAGCGGCCCACCGGTGATCAGCGGCGTCGGACTGCAGGGCCGTCACGAGCGCGGCGGCGACGTCCGTCGAACCACCGAGCAGGCCGCCGGCACCGCCTCCGTTCCGAGCAGTCGACCGCCCGCCGGGCTGCCCGGCTCCGTTCTGCCCGCCGGGGTTCTGCGCGCCCGTCTGGCCTCCCGGTCCGCCGGCTCCGGGCTGGCCACCGCCGAACCCTCCTCGTCCACCGAACCCTCCTCGCCCGCCGAACCCGGCGCCCGCGACGCTCGGACCCGCCGACGGCAGCGATCCCGTGTGCGCCGTCGTCACCGTCTGGACGGAGTACGCCGCGGGTCCGAGGAGCCCGGCCACCACCGCCCCGGTGACCACGAGCGCGCCGAGCGGCTTCGACCACCGCGCAGCGATCCCCGTCGAGGACCCGCCCGGGTGGTGGTCCCCCGCGACGCTCGGCACGTGCTCCCACCCTGCCGCCTGGTCGAGCGGGCGGAATACCGCAGTCCCCGCAGCGTCCGACCCGGGCATTTCGCCCGCTCGACCGGGCGGGCGGAGCCCCTCCCCAACGAGACCCGGCGGGCGGAGCCCTTCGTCCGCGCGGGCAGCCAGCGCGTCCCGCCCGTCCCGCTCGTCGAGCGGGCGGAATACCGTGGTCCCCCCGGCGTCCGACCCGGGCATTTCGCCCGTTCGACCCGCCGGGCGGAGCCCGTCGTCCACGAGACCGAGCGGGCGGAATACCGTGGTCCCCCCGGCGTCCGACCCGGGCATTTCGCCCGTTCGACCCGCCGGGCGGAGCCCCTCCCCCGCTCGACCCGCCGGGCGGAGCCCCTCGCCCGCGCGGCCCGGCACCAGGGCCGCCGCGGCAGCCAGGACGCCGGCCACCAGCACGACCCACTTGATCCACGGCTGCCACGTGCCGGCAGCCGTGAGCAGGTGCCACTGCCACACGACGGTGACGACGAGCACGAGCGCAGCGGCCCCGCGCCAGCACCAGCCACGGACGCCCGGCTCGGCACGGCGCGCCCACAGCACCCCGGCGCCGATGCCCACCAGGCCGCCGATGTACGGCGCGAGAGCGACCGTGTAGTACGGGTGGAAGATGCCGCCCATGAAGCTGAACACCAGTGCGGTGATCAGCAGCGACCCGCCGAGGACCAGCACGGTCGCCAGCTGCGGCGAGGTGCGCTCCCGGAAGCCGACCGCGACCAGCGCCACCACGAGCAGCAGCAGCGCCGCGGGGAGCAACCACGTGATCTGGCCGGCGAACTCGGACCCGAACAGCCGGGTGATGCCGGTCGAGCCCCACGAGCCCGCGCCGGCCGTCCCGCCACCGCCGGTCACGCTGCCGGTCTCGTCCCCGGTGACCCGGCCGAGACCGTTGTACCCGAACGTCAGCTCCAGGAACGAGTTCGTCTGGGACCCGCCGATGTACGGCCGCGCCGTGGCCGGCACGAGTGTCACGATCGCGACCCACCACCCCGCCGACACCACGATCGCGAGCGCGGCCCAGAGCAGGTGCACGACGCGCTTCCAGAACGGCAACGAGGAGCAGTACAGCACCACGCCGACGAGCACCGGCAGGATCAGGAACGCCTGCAGCTGCTTCGTGAGGAACGCGAAGCCGATGGCCACGCCTGCCAGCACCAGGAAGCGCACCCGACCGGTGTCGACCGCGCGCAGGACGAGCCAGATCGACGCGAGCATCAGCAGCGTCAGGAGTGCGTCCGGGTTGTTGAACCGGAACATCAGCGTCGCCACCGGGGTCGATGCGAGGACCGCGCCGGCGACGAGTGCGGACCCGGCCGAGAACCGCCGCCGGACGATGGCGTAGAGGAGCGCGACGGAGAGCACGCCCATGATCGCCTCGGGGACCAGGATCGCCCACGAGTTCATCCCGAACACCCGCACGGACAGCTCCATCACCCAGAGGAACGCGGGCGGCTTGTCGACCGTGATCGAGTTGCCCGCGTCCGAGGAGCCGTAGAAGAAGGCCTCCCACGAGGTGCTCCCGGCCTGCACGGCGGCGGAGTAGAACGCGTTCGCCCAGCCGTTCACCCCGAGGTTGACGACGTACACCACGGCGGTCGCCAGGAGCAGACCGAGGTGGGCGGGTCGTTCCCAGCGCGGGCGGGTGGTGCGACGCATGGCGGCGGTCACTTTCTCGAGGCGACCGCCGTCGGGCGGTCAGCGCGTGCAGGTGGTGACCCGAGCCTCCCGTCCGCCCCTTTCGGAACGCGATGGCGCCCATGTGAAGCAGCCGCGAGAACCGCACACCACGGCAACCCCCTGGACAGCAACGGGCCGGGCGGTGGCAACCTGCCGGTCACCCGGCGTCCCTAGCGTGCCCCGCATGAGCACTCTGCGCGTCGTGGCGGTCATCCCGGCGCGCGCCGGTTCGAAGGGCATCCCGGGGAAGAACCTGCGGCAGGTCGGCGGACGCTCGCTCGTGCGGCGCGCGGTCGAGTCCGCGCGCGCCGCCCGGCTCGTCGACGCCGTCGTCGTGTCGACCGACGAGGAACCGCGCGGCGACGCGATCGCGGCCGAGGCCACCGCTGCAGGCGCACGCGTGGTCCGCCGGCCGGCCGAGCTCGCGGGCGACGAGGCCAGCTCCGAGTCGGCGCTCCTGCACGCCCTCGACGCCCTCCGGGCGGCGGACGAGGAACCCGAGGTCCTGGTGTTCCTGCAGGCCACGTCGCCGTTCATCGACCCGGCGGACCTCGACGACGCCGTCGCGCGGGTCCGGGCCGGCGCCGACTCGGTGTTCGCCGCGACGCCCTCGCACGCGTTCCTCTGGCGGACCGACGGGTCGGGGCGAGCCGTCGCGGTCAACCACGACGCCGCGACCCGGCCGCGCCGGCAGGACCGCGAACCGGAGTACCGCGAGACGGGCGCGTTCACCGTCCTCCGCGTGGCGGGGTTCCGCGCGCACCGGCACCGGTTCTTCGGCCGGGTGGAGATCGCACTCGTCGACCAGCGGTTCGCGATCGACATCGACGAGCCCGCCGACCTGGCACTCGCGGACGCACTGGTCCCGGACGGCGACGCTCCGTCCCCGGCTCGACCGCACGACCCCCAACGCTGGCCCCTGGCCACGACGAACGGAGCACCATGACCGTCACCATCGGCACGTCCACCATCGGCGCGGGCCACCCCGCGTACCTGATCGGCGAGATCGGCCTGAACCACAACGGCGACGTGGACATCGCGAAGCGGCTGATCGACGTCGCCGCCGACGCGGGGCTGCAGGCGGTCAAGTTCCAGAAGCGCACGCCGGCGATCGCGACGCCGGAGCACATGAAGAACACCCCGCGGAGCACGCCGTGGGGCGACATGACGTACCTCGAGTACCGCTACCGGGTGGAGTTCGACCGTGAGCAGTACATCGAGATCGGTGACCACGCGACCTTGCGCGGCCTGGACTGGTTCGCGTCGCCGTGGGACGAGCCGTCGGTCGCCTTCCTCGAGTCGCTGAACGTCGTCGCGTACAAGATCGCCTCGGCCTCGGTCACGGACCTCGGACTGCTCGCCGAGGTCGCTGCGACCGGGAAGCCCGTCATCCTCTCCACCGGCATGTCGACGCTCGAGCAGATCGACCGGGCCGTCGAGGCGCTCGGCACCGAGCGCCTCGTCCTCATGCACGCGACGTCGACGTACCCGCTGCCGCCCGAGGAGGCCAACCTGCGCATGATCGACACCCTCGCCCGCCGGTACACGGGGGTCCCGGTCGGGTACTCCGGTCACGAGCCCGGGCTGCAGATCTCCATCGCAGCGGTCGCGCTCGGAGCCACGGCACTCGAGCGGCACATCACACTCGACCGGACGATGTGGGGGTCGGACCACGCCGCGTCGCTCGAGCCGCACGGGCTCGCGACGCTCGCCCGCGACGTCCGGATCATCGAGACGGCGCTCGGCGACGGGGTGAAGCGGGTCATGCCGGGCGAGGCGGCCCCGCTCGCGAAGCTCCGCCGCGTCGACGCGTGAGCGGTGACGACCGCACAGCGGCCGTCGGCCCGGTGGGCGGTGCTGCAGAACCGGCCTGGAGGCACGTGGTCGGGATCGTGGACACCGACTCGTTCGCGAAATGGGGAGCCCACCTCTTGTCAGCGGGACCCGAGACGTGGTCGCTCGAGCTCCTCGTGGTGGACACCCCGCGGACGGCGAGCCCCGCGCAGCTCCGGTCTGCCTTCCGCGGCGTCGACGCACGGCTCGCGCCCCTGACGAGCGCTCCTCCGGCCCCGCTCGACGTCGACGAGATCGTGGAGCGGATCCGGCGGGGCCCGCCGGACGCGGTCCTGGTGTCGACGATCGGGCCGGTCGCCGAGCTGATCGTGGACGAGGTGCACCGCACCGTGCCGGACCGCCCGGTCCTGGTGACGGGCCTGCCCGGCATCTCGTTCCCCGCCAAGTGGAAGGGCGTGTTCTCCCGCGCCCGCGCCGACCTGTTCGTGCTGCACAGCCACCGTGAGATCCGCGAGTACGAAGCGATGGCCCAGGAGTACGGGGTGGAGCCGTTCTTCGCGCTCGCGTCGCTGCCCTTCGCGACGGCTGCCGGCGCGCGGGCGGTCCCCGCGGCACGCGATCGGCGCCGCGACACCGTCGTCTTCGCCGCCCAGCCGAGCGTGCCGGAGTCCCGGGCGGAGCGTGCGCAGGTCGTCGCGTGGCTCGCCGAGACGGCCAGGCGGCACCCCTCGTGGCGTCTCGTCGTGAAGACCCGTGCGGTCGTCGGTGAGCAACAGACGCACCGCGAGACCTTCCCGTACGCCGACCTCGTGCCGTCCGACGCGCCGTCGAACCTGGTCGTCGAGACCGGCCCGATGGCGGCGCACCTGGACCGCGCCGTGGCCCTGGTCACGATCAGTTCGACGGCCGTGCTCGAGGCAGCCGCGCGGGACATCCCGGCGCTCACCCTGACCGACTTCGGGGTGTGCCGGCCGCTCATCAACGAGGTCTTCGTCGGCAGCGGGCTCGAGGGCGACGCCACCGACCTGCTCGCCGGGCGCTTCGGCACCGTCCACCCCGACTGGATGTCGGACAACTACTTCCACCCACGCGCCGACGACGACTGGGTCGCACGGACCGAGGAACTGATGCGTGCGCGGGACGCCCGCACGCTGCGGGACCGTCCGAGCGCGCGGCGGAGCCGTGGTGGGGCGCTCCGCCGGGCCTGGGAGCGGAAGAACGCCCTCGGCGCGGCAGACCGGAGCGCCCTCGGGTTCGTCGCGCTCGTCATCGGCGCGCCGATCCGGACGGTGAAGCGCCTGGTGCGGCAGGCGCTGGCCGGGCCGACCATGTCGGCGAGTCCTGCGACCCCGGTGAGCCGAGCCGAGCCTCCAGGCCGGTCCTTCGACGGCGCGCGCTCCGGTGACGGCGTGCGGTCAGTCGACCGCCTTGGCGACGGCGAGCAGCAGTTGGTCCCGTGACGGGACGCCCGGCGAACGGAAGACCTCGGCACCGTCCGCACGCCGCACGATGATCGTGGGGGTGGACCGGATGCCGAGGTCTTCAGCGTCGTCCGGGTGGGCCGCGACGTCACGCTCGACCACGTCGAGCCCGGGGACGATCCGTGCGGCGTCGGCTGCCACCCGGCGGGCGGCGGCGCACGGCGCGCAGAAGGCGGACGTCCAGAGGTCGAGCTGCATGTGATCGTGCAACGTCGGGCCGGGCCGGTCTACTCCCGGTCGAACTCGCCGCTGCGGTCGCCACGGTCCTGCAGGTCGTCGACGGGGTCGGACTCGCTCGGGACCCAGGTGTAGTCGACCGAGGTCTGGTCGAGGACCTGGCGGGTGTGCGTGGCCTTGTAGGTGAAGGCGGTCTGCAGGCCTTCGACGTCCGCGAACACCGTCACCTCGTCCTCGACCGCGTCGCCGGTGGCGGTGCGGGTGTCCGTCGTCCCGTCGAACGGGCCCTGGTGGAAGATGGCGGTGTACTCGTCGCCCTCGTGGATGGTGATGTCGCTCATGCCCTCCTGTCTACCAGGGGCGACCTGTTGCCTGATTCATAGCAACGCTATATAGTTCAGCTATGGAAACAACGCGTGAGCAGACGATCGAGACGCTCCTGGTCTCCGTGAACCGCCTGATCCGCGTCGCCGCCCAGGCCGCCGGCAGCACCACGTCGTCGGCCGTGTGGCGCACGCTCGGCATCCTCGAGTCCGACCAGCCGCTCCGGCTCGGCGAGCTCGCGAGGACGTCTCGCGTCTCCCAGCCCACGATGACCCGACTCGTCGCCGGCATGCTCGCCGACGGCCTGATCTCGCGGACCGTCGACCCCGACGACTCCCGCGGGCAGCTGATCGAGATCACCGAGGCCGGCGTCGCCCGGCTGACCCAGTGGCGCGCCACCCTGACCCGCACGGTCGGTCCCCTGTTCGCCGATCTCGACGACGACCAGTGGGACGTCCTGCACGAAGCATCGGCCCTCATCGCATCGAGGACCAGAACGGAGATCACCGCGTGAACGCGCACGCGCCGGCGTCGTCCGGCAGCATCCTCAAGCAGTCCAAGGCGGTGTGGGCGATCGCCTTCGCCTGTGTCGTCGCCTTCATGGGCATCGGCCTGGTGGACCCGATCCTGCCGGCGATCGCGGCGTCCCTCAAGGCCACGCCCGCCCAGACGGAACTGCTCTTCACGAGCTACCTGGCCGTCACCGGCGTCGCGATGTTCTTCACCAGCTGGGTGTCCAGCCGGATCGGCGCGAAGAAGACCCTGATGATCGGGCTCGCCCTCATCGTGGTGTTCTCCGTGCTCGCCGCCGTGTCGAACGACGTCTGGACGATCATCGACTTCCGCGCCGGATGGGGTCTCGGGAACGCGCTGTTCATCTCGACCGCGCTCGCGACGATCGTCGGTGCCGCGTCCGGTGGCACCGCGTCCGCGATCATCCTGTACGAGGCCGCCCTGGGCCTCGGCATCGCGATCGGCCCCCTCGTCGGCGGCCTGCTCGGGTCGATCAGCTGGCGCGGCCCGTTCGTCGGCGTGACGACCCTGATGGCGATCGCGTTCATCGCGGTGGCCGTGATGCTCAAGTCGTCCGGCCTCGACAAGCCCGTGCCGACCAAGCTCTCCGCACCGTTCCGTGCGCTCGGCCGTCCGGCACTGGCCGCGCTCGCCGCGACCGCGCTGTTCTACAACATCGGCTTCTTCGTGCTGCTCGCCTACACGCCGTTCCCGCTGGGGTTCGGGGCGCTCGGCATCGGGTTCACGTTCTTCGGCTGGGGTGTCGGGCTCGCGATCACCTCGGTGTGGGTCGCGCCGATGCTCACCGCCCGGCTCCGTCGGACGACCGTGCTGCGGATCGCGCTGCCGTTGCTCGCGCTCGACCTCTTCGCCGCGGCCGTGGTGGTCCGGTCCCAGGTCGGGCTCATCATCTGCGTGGTCATCGGCGGGCTCGTGCTCGGTGTCCTCAACACGGTGCTCACGGAGTGCGTGATGGAGGCGACGGACCTCCCGCGTGCCGTGGCGTCGAGCGCGTACTCGGCCGTCCGCTTCATCGGTGGCGCGATCGCCCCGCCGGTCGCGACGCTGCTCGCCGACGCGTACTCGCCCTCGGCGGCGTACGTCTTCGCGGGGGCCTCGGTGACCGTGGCGTTCGTGGTCACCCTGGTGACCGCTCGGGTGCTGCGGCGGGTCGACGACGGGGCCGAGGCGGAGCCCGTCGAGGCCGAGGCCATCGGGGCCGGGGAGATGGCGTAGGGGCGGTGCGCTCGGGGGCTGGGCCTCGGGTGCTCTGGCGGGCTGGGGCGGGGGGTGGGGGCTCGCGGTGCCGTGGGCGCTTCGGCGCCTGGGTGCTTCGGCGCCCTGGGTGCGTCGGCGCTCGTCGCCGGGTGCGCACGCGGCTTCGTCGAGCGGGCGAAATGCCTGGGTGCCACGTTCGGTGCACCCGGGTGTTTCGCCCGCTCGACGTTCGGGACCGCTCGCGCTCGAGTGAGGTCGGCCGCCGAGCACGAGCGCGGTCGGCGCCGAGCGCGAGCGGGCGAAATGCCCGGGTCGGCGTCGCCGGGGGCCGGGTATTTCGCCCGCTCGACTGTGGGGAGACGACGCGGGACGTCCGGGACAGATCGCGCACGAGCGGGACCGACCGCCGAGCGCGAGCGGGCGAAATACCCCGGCCGGCGTCTCCGGGGGCCGGGTATTTCGCCCGCTCGACTGTGGGCGACGACGCAGCCCGACCGAGCCGCGGGCCGACCGAGCGCGGCCGAGCGAGCACCGAGCTCCCGGGGACACCGCCCGGGCACGGGCAACGCCCGCGCACGAGCGGGCGAAACACCATGGTCGGCGCCGCCCCGCACGCGGGTATTTCGCCCGCTCGACTCGTGGGGCGGGGTGGGGCGGGGCGGGAGCGGACGGCGGACGCCCGGCGCTCGCATCCCAGCGCGCGAGGGCGGGTTGCGCAGCGGCGCCGGGTCTCCGGCGGGCGGGTCCGGGCAGCGCCCGCCCGGGAATAGGATCGATGCCATGGCAACCGCGAATGACCGCCTCGTCTGGATCGACTGCGAGATGACGGGCCTCGACATCGAGGTCGACGAACTCGTCGAGGTGGCCGTGGTCATCACCGACTTCGACCTGAACCCCGTGCACCCCGGGTTCGACATCGTGATCAAGCCCGACCAGTCGGCGCTCGACAACATGAACGAGTTCGTGACGAACATGCACGTGACGTCGGGCCTCATCGACGAGATCCCGAACGGCGTCTCCCTGGCGGACGCCGAGTACCAGGTGCTCGAGTACATCCTCGCCCACGTCCCCGCCGAGGGCTCCGCCCCTCTGGCCGGCAACACCATCGGCACCGACCGGGCGTTCCTGGCGAAGTACATGCCCCGCGTCGACGGACACCTGCACTACCGCAGCGTCGACGTGTCGAGCATCAAGGAGCTCTGCCGTCGCTGGTTCCCGCGCGTCTACTTCAACGCCCCCGAGAAACACGGCGGGCACCGGGCGCTGGCGGACATCCTCGAGTCGATCCGCGAGCTCGAGTACTACCGCCGCGCGGGGTTCGTGGCCGAACCCGGGCCGACCACCGACGACGTGCGGGCGATCTCGGTCGAGGTCGTCGAGGCATGGGCACCCCGCCTGGCACCACAGGAGACGGACACGTCCGCGCAGACGGTCGGCACGGCCAGCACGGCTACGGACGCGAACGCCGAGTAGTGTCCCGAGGACCCTCCCGCGTGTACTACTATTGAGTGGTTGCCCGGCACGCCGGGCGGACATGGTGGGTATAGCTCAGCTGGTAGAGCGCCTGGTTGTGGTCTAGGAGGTCGCGGGTTCGAGCCCCGTTACTCACCCCAGTGTTCAAGCGTTGAAGGCCCTCGTCGCGAGACGGGGGCCTTCGTCGTTCCCCAGGCGGGTGTGCCACGATCGTGCCGTGATGGAGATGTCCGCCGAGGCGTTCGAGGCCCTCGTGACCGATGAGCTCGACCTGCTCCCCGACGAGATGGTCGACGGCCTGGACAACGTGGTGTTCGTGGTCGAGGACGAACCCGAGGACGGCTCCGAGCTGTTCGGCATCTACGACGGCGTCGCCCAGACGGAGCGCGGGCAGTACGGCTTCGGCGAGCTGCCCGACCGGATCGTGGTGTTCCGGAAGCAGCACCTGGCGGAGTGCGACACCGAGGAGGAACTCCGCGACGAGGTGCACACGACCCTGGTCCACGAGATCGGCCACTGGTACGGCATCGACGACGAGCGCCTGCACGAACTCGGCTGGGCGTAGCGAGTACCCGAGCCGCTACGTCCCGACCACCACGTCCGCCAGGGCGCGCGGGTCCTCGGCCGCGATGAACGCGTCCTCCTGCCGTGCCCACCGGTCCCACTCGGCAGCGAACACGGCACCGTCGCGATCGAGCGCGCGCCGCTTCCGCAGCCCGGCGTCGGCGGTCATCCACACCCGCAGCGTGGCGAGCGGGGCCGATGCGCGGGACAGGGAGCCGCACCCTTCGACGACGAGCGGCGCGTCGGGGTCGAGCGACACCCAGCCGGCCGGCTCCGAGGCCGCCCAGTCCCACCGCCGGTACCCGGACGGGGCTCCGAGCACGTCGTGTACGACCGCCTCGGCCGCTGCCCCGAGACCGTCCCACCCCGGGTAGACGTCGTCCAGGTGCACCACCCGGCAGGCGAGCGCGTCGGCCAAGGCGTTGCCGAGCGTGGTCTTCCCGGTACCGGAGCGCCCGTCGACCAGGACGACGGACCGGCGGCCGGACGCCCGCGCAGCCGACCGTGCGCGAGCGGCGAGGGCCGTGACGGAGGCGGGCCCAGCCTCCAGGCCGACGGCCGCGGACCCCGGAACCGACAGCCCGACGCCCGACGATCCTGGAACCGACAGCCCGGCCCCCGCGAACCCTGGAACCGACAGCCCGACGCCCGACGACCCTGGAACCGACAACCCGGCCCCCGACGACCCTGGAACCGACAGCCCGGCCCTCGACGACCCGGCCCCGGACCCCGCCGTCGAGCGCTCAGGCACGCCACGTCCCAGCCGCCACCGACACCGCGATCGCCACCACGCCGATCCCCACCAGCACCGCGATCATCGCCCACCCCCGCGCGCCGAACCGGGCCGGCCTGGCCCACGTCCGCCGTCCTGGCGCACCGAACCCACGGGATTCCATCGCGACTGCCAGGGTGGTCGCCCTCCGGAGGGCGAGCACCAGCAACGCGAACGCCATCGACGCGCCGCGGCGCAGCCGCCCGGTGTCCGCGAGTCCTCGGGCTCTGCGCGCCATCGCGAGCTGCCGCCAGTCGTCGACCAGGAGCGTCATCATCCGGATCGCCGCGAGCGCCCCGAGCACGAAGCGCGCCGGCAGCCGCAGCACCTGCGCCAGCCCGTCCGCGAGGTCCGTCGGATCCACCCGCACGAACAGCGCGATGCTCGGCAGTCCCACCGCCAGGACGCGGAGCATCGTCGCGACCGCGAGCACCAGGGACCCGTCGGTGACGTGGACGAAGCCGAGGTCGAGCCACTCCCGTCCGGTGGCGCGTCCGTACAGCGCAATGCTCACGCCGGTCAGCGGGACCGCGAGGAGCACCGGCGACGTCCGGAGCAGCAGGGTCCGGACCGGGATCCGCAGGAGCGGCAGCAGGGCGAGCTCCAGTCCGAGGGCGATGGCCGCGGACACCACGTCGAGGCTCAGCACCAGGCACACGCCCAGGCCGAGCACGCCGAGGAGCGTGGCCACCGGTTGGACGGCGCGCACGCCGCGCACGTTCCTGGCGTCTGGGACGTTCCGGACGTCTGGGACGTTCCGGACGTTCCGGACTGGAGGCTCGGGTCGGCTCGACGGGGTCGCCCGCGTCGTCGGGCCGGTCACCGTGTCACCTCGGACGCGGGTCCGGCGGGTGCGGTCGCGCCGGTCGCGCTCAGGACGAGTTCGTCGGCGTCCAGGGCTCGGACGAGGTCGCGGTCGTGCGTCACGGCCACCACCGCGGTCCCGGCGTCGGCCAGGGCTCCGAGGCGGTCGACGACGGCCTGCCACGTGGCGCGGTCCTGCCCGGAGGTCGGCTCGTCGAGCACGATCACCGGCGGCTCCGTCGCGACGACGGTGCCGATCGCGAGGCGCCGGGCTTCGCCTCCCGACAGGGTGAAGGGGTTCGCGTCCGCGAGGTGCCGGAGCCCGAACGCGTCGAGGAGGTCGTCGACGCGTGCCTCGGTGTCCGGCAGGCCCAGGGCCCGCGGGCCGGCGGCGAGTTCCTCGCGGACGGTGCGGGCGACGAACTGGTGCTGGGGGTCCTGGAAGACCGTGCCGATGCGGGCCGCGAGCTCGCGGCTGGACCAGGCGTGCGGCGCGGTGCTGCTGGTGCTGCGCTGCCGTGGGCTGGGCTCGTGGGTGCTGCGCTCGTGGGTGCTGGACTCGTGGGTGCTGGGCTCGTGGGTGCTGCGCTCGTGGGTGCTGCTCTGGGTCAGGTGCTCCGTCGCTCGGAGGGTGCCCTCGGCGGGACGGAGGAGCCCGGCGAGCGTGAGCCCGAGAGTCGACTTGCCGACACCGTTCGGCCCGGTGACGGCGAGCACCCGACCGGCGCGGACGCGCAGGTCGATGCCGCTGCCCACACGCTGGCGCTTGCCCCTGGCCGTGCCGAGCCCCTCCGCGACGAGCAGTTCCGCGCCGGGCGCGGGCGCGGGCGCGCCGGGCGCGGGCGCGCCGGGCGCGGGCGCGCCGGGCGCGGGCGCTCGGTCGAGCGGGCGAAATGCCTGGGTGGGGGGCGCGGCGGACCCGGGCATTTCGCCCGCTCGACCCGCAGTGCGGAACCCCGTGCGGGCGGAACCCCGTGCGGGTTCGGCGCCGGGGACCCACACGCCGGCCGCGGTCAAGGCGTCCCCGTGGGCGGCGAGCACCTCGGCGGGCGGCCCGTCGGCGACGACGCCACCGCCCGGTTCGAGGAGCACGAGCCGATCGACCAGGTCGAGCCAGGTCCCGATGCGGTGCTCCACCACGAGCAGGGTCGCCCCGGTGTCGGCGAGCAGGGCCGCGACGGCGTCGTGCACCTGCTGCACGCCGTCCGGGTCGAGGTTCGCGCACGGCTCGTCGAGGACGAGGGCGCCCGGGCGCATCGCGAGCACCCCGGCGAGCGCCAGCCGTTGCCGCTGCCCGCCGGAGAGCATCGTCGTGGAGCGGCCGAGCGGCAGGTCGAGTCCGACGACGTCGAGCGCCGACCGGACCCGCTCCCACGTCTCACCGCGCGGGACGCCGGTGTTCTCGCACCCGAACGCCACGTCGTCGCCCACGCGGGACATCACGGTGTGCGCCTCGGGGTCCTGCATGACGAGCCCGACACGGCCGCGGACGGCCTGCGGCGCGGCGCCGTCGACGAGCACCGTGCCCCGGACCGCGGCGGCGGTGTCGTCGTCGGGGTCCGGTTCGTCCGGCAGCACCGCTGCGACGGCCCGGAGGAGCGTGGACTTCCCGGCGCCGGACGGCCCGACGACCGCGACCCGCTCCCCCGGCTCCACGACCAGGTCGACGCCGCGGACGGCCCAGGCGACACGGTCGGCGTACCGCCAGCCCCAGTCGTGGAACTCGATCCGGGCGGGGTGCACGCCCGGTGTGCTCACGCTGCCGAGGAGGTCGGACGGCGCCGGGTGTGCTCGCGACCGGCCGCGAACGAGGACAGCACCCCCGTGCGGGCGAGCGCCCGGACGATCAGCCACGAGCCGACGCCGGCGATCACGGCGCCGGAGATCGTGCCGCAGACGATGTAGACGCCCTTGAACGCAGCGTCGTAGCCCGCGTACCAGAGCACGGAGTCGTTGATGCCCATCGCGAGGCCGGCGGCGGCCCCGGCCAGGACGACGACCGGCAGCCGGTACACGCGGTACAGGAACAGGGCGAGGACGATCTCCGCGCCGAGCCCCTGCACGAGGCCGGCCTCGAGGGTGCTCCATCCCCACTGCGTCCCGAGCAGGGCCTCGACACTGGCCGCGACGATCTCGGCGAACAGCGCGGCACCCGGCTTCCGGACGACGAGCGCGACGATCGGTCCGGCGAGGAGCCAGACGCCGCCGAAGAGCGCCTGGGTGCCGGGCAGCAGCAGGGCGACCGCGGCGGCGAGCGGCTCGTAGCCGAACTCCCAGAGCTTGAAGACGACACCGACCGCGACGGCGAGCACGCTCGCGACGACGATGTCGACGACCCGCCAGCGGAGCGACCGCTTCGGCGCGGCGATCGTGGGGGTACGAACTGTGGACGGCATGCGCGTGGGCATCGTTCTGGACTCCTCCCTGCGCCGGCATGACCCGGATCAGGTTCGACGGTCGGAGCGCTGCTCGCTCCCTCTCAGCCCGGCGATCCCGGACTCCCGTGTGTGTCCTGGCAGTGTACCGCTGCCCTCGGCCCCGTGACGGGGCTACTTCTTGAGGACTCGGACGAGCTTCCGGAGCACCGTGCCGGTCACCCAGACGAGCGGGATGCTGACGGCGACGAGCGAGATGAGGTTCGGCTCGAACTCGAGGTCCTTGCCCGGGCGACGGATGTACGCCCCGATCGGCACGGAGACGCCGCCGCCACCGCCGCCGCCGTTGTCGTCCCCGTCCCCGCCGCCCCCGAAGCCGAACCAGCCGAGGGACACCGGGATGAGCGTCTGGTCGCCGACCTCGACCGGGTCCCCGTAGTTCGTGGAGACGTCGATGGGTCGGACCTTGTCTGCGATCTGCGTGACGATGTTGGCCATGGCGGCGACGCTACTCCGCTGTGGATGGATGCCGTTCGTCCACCGACATCAGCGCGCAGCGGACAGCACAGGGACCCGTCGATACCTTTGGCAAGACCCATCTCTGGAGGATCGTTTGCACACCTGGCCCGGCAACCCCTACCCGCTCGGCGCGACCTACGACGGCAGCGGCACCAACTTCGCGCTGTTCAGCGAGGTCGCTGAGCGCGTGGAGCTCTGTCTGTTCGACGAGGACGGCACCGAGGAACGCGTTCCCCTCGTCGAGGTCGACGCCTACGTCTGGCACGCCTACCTGCCGAACGTCGGCCCCGGGCAGCTCTACGGCTTCCGCGTCTCCGGCCCGTACGACCCGGAGACCGGCGCGCGGTGCAACCCGGAGAAGCTCCTCCTCGACCCCTACGCCAAGGCGACGAGCGGCGAGATCGACTGGGACCAGTCCCTGTTCTCGTACACGTTCGGCGACCCGGACTCCCGCAACGACGAGGACTCCGCGGCGCACATGGTCAAGGGCGTCGTGATCAACCCGTTCTTCGACTGGCAGGGCGACCGCGCACCGCGGACCCCGTACGGCGAGACCGTCATCTACGAAGCGCACGTGAAGGGCCTCACCGAGACGCACCCCGCCGTCCCGGAAGAACAGCGCGGCACCTACGCCGGCGTCTCGCACCCGGCGGTCATCGAGCACCTGCAGCGCCTCGGGATCACGACGCTCGAGCTGATGCCCGTGCACCAGTTCGTGAACGACTCGACGCTGCAGGACAAGGGCCTGTCGAACTACTGGGGCTACAACACCATCGGGTTCTTCGCCCCGCACTCGCACTACTCATCCTCGGGCGACCAGGGCCAGCAGGTGCAGGAGTTCAAGACGATGGTCCGCGAGCTCCACCGTGCGGGCATCGAGGTCGTCCTCGACGTGGTCTACAACCACACCGCCGAGGGCAACCACATGGGTCCGACGCTGTCCTTCCGCGGCATCGACAACGCCGCGTACTACCGCTTGATGGACGACGACAAGCGCTACTACATGGACTACACGGGCACCGGGAACTCGCTCAACGTGGGACACCCGCACTCGCTGCAGCTCATCATGGACTCGCTCCGCTACTGGGTGACCGAGATGCACGTCGACGGCTTCCGGTTCGACCTGGCGTCGGCCCTGGCCCGCGAGTTCTACGAGGTCGACCGGCTCTCGGCGTTCTTCGAACTCGTCCAGCAGGACCCGATCGTGTCGCAGGTGAAGCTCATCGCCGAGCCGTGGGACGTCGGCCCCGGCGGCTACCAGGTCGGCAACTTCCCCCCGCAGTGGTCGGAGTGGAACGGCAAGTACCGCGACACCGTCCGCGACTTCTGGCGGGGCGAGAGCTCGACGCTCGGCGAGTTCGCCTCCCGCATCTCCGGATCTGCGGACCTGTACGAGCACGACGGCCGCACGCCCAAGGCGAGCATCAACTTCATCACCGCGCACGACGGCTTCACGCTGTACGACCTCGTCGCCTACAACGAGAAGCACAACGAGGCCAACGGTGAGGACAACAACGACGGCGAGAGCCACAACCGGTCCTGGAACTCCGGGGTCGAGGGCCCGACCGACGACGAAGCGGTGAACGCCCTGCGGCTGCAGCGCCGCCGGAACTTCATCGCGACGCTGCTCCTCAGCCAGGGCGTCCCGATGATCGCCCACGGCGACGAGCTCGGTCGCTCGCAGTCCGGCAACAACAACGTCTACGCGCAGGACTCCGAGCTGAGCTGGATCGACTGGGACACCGCGGACGACGACCTCATCCAGTTCACGGCCGACGTCACGAAGCTCCGGCACGACCACCCGACGTTCCGTCGCACCCGGTACTTCAACGGGCGTCCGGTGCGCCGCGGACAGGACGAACCACTGCCGGACGTGGTGTGGCTGACGCCCTCCGGTGACGCCATGGAGCCCGAGGACTGGGACTCCGGCTTCGGCAAGAGCGTCGGCATGTACCTGAACGGCGAGGGCATCCGCGGGCGCGACTCCCGCGGCGACCGGGTGACCGACGTGGCGTTCATCACGTACTTCAACGCCCACGACGACGTCGTGACGTTCACCATCCCCCCGGAGGAGTACGCACCGGGCTGGACGGTCCGCATCGACACCGCCGATCCCGGCGCCCGCGACGAGGTCATCGACGCCGGCACGCCGCTGGACGTCCCCGCGCGCTCGATGATCGTGCTCCGCGCCGAGCCCGACCACGAGGTCACGGTCACCCCGGTCGAGACCCAGACCGCCGGCGCCCCGGCCCCCCGCGCCCCGCAGGACGCCGTGACCCCGGCGAACCCGGCCGGTTCGACGGCTCCGAGCGGCACCGCCCAGGGCGGGGCGACCCGATGACCAGACGCCTGCCGGTGTCGACGTACCGGCTGCAGATCTCGCCGGACTTCGACCTGGCCGCGGCGGCCGACGTCGTCGACTACGTGCGGGACCTCGGAGCCGACTGGCTGTACCTCTCCCCGGTACTGCAGGCGGAGCCCGGCTCGAACCACGGGTACGACGTCGTCGACCACACCCGGATCGACGCCGAGCGCGGCGGGGACGACGCCTTCCGTGCCCTGACCGAGGCCGCACACGCGGCGGGTCTCGGCGTGCTGGTGGACGTCGTCCCGAACCACGTGGGCGTCGCGACCCCCGAGGTGAACCCGTGGTGGTGGTCCCTGCTCGAACACGGTCAGGGCTCCCCCGTCGCCCAGGCGTTCGACGTCGACTGGCAGGCCGGCGACGGCCGGATCCGCATCCCGGTGCTCGACGACCGGCTGCTCGACGGAGTCACGCTCGACACGACGCGCGAACCCGCCGTACTGCTCGTCGGCACGACCGCGTACCCCACGGCTCCCGGCACGGTGCACGACGCCGACGGCACCGGCCCGGACGCCGTCGCCGCGGTGCACGCCCGGCAGCACTACGAGTTCGTGCACTGGAAGCGTGCGGATCACGACCTCAACTACCGGCGCTTCTTCGCGGTGAACACGCTCGCCGCGATCCGCGTCGAGGAGCCCGAGGTCTTCGCGGCCTCGCACGCCCTCGTCGGCCAGTGGTTCCGGGACGGCCTCGTGGACGGCCTGCGGATCGACCACCCGGACGGGCTGTACGACCCGGCCGGGTACCTCCAGGACCTGCACGGACTGACCGGCGGCGCCTACACGCTCGTCGAGAAGATCCTCGAGCCGGGCGAGGAACTCCCGGCGAGCTGGCCCGTCGACGGCACGACCGGTTACGACGCACTCGGTGTGGTCGACCGGCTGTTCGTCGACCCCCTCGGCGAGGAACCCCTCTGGGCCACGGTGGACGCCGAGCCCGCAGACTGGCAGGCGCTGACGCACGACACCCGGCGCGGCATCGCCGAGGGCATCCTCGGCAGCGAGGTCGAACGCCTCGCCCGGCTGCTCGAAGCAGACGGCACCGCTCGGGACCTCGACCACGCCCGTCTCGTCGACGCCCTCGCCGAGGTGATCGCGTCCTTCGACGTCTACCGCACCTACCTGCCCGAGGGCTCGCACCACCTCCTCACCGCGCTCGAGCTCGCCGCGGAGACCCGCCCGGACCTCGACGACGTCATCGACCGGATCGCCCCCGCGCTCGTCGACCCGTCGAACGCCGCCGCGGTCCGGCTCCAGCAGACGAGCGGCATGGTGATGGCGAAGGGCGTCGAGGACACGGCGTTCTACCGTGCCGCGAAGCTCAGCTCCCTGAGCGAGGTCGGCGGCGACCCGAGCATCTTCTCGGTCGGCCCGGACGAGTTCCACGCGGCACAGCGCGAGCGGCTCGCCAGCTGGCCGCACACGATGACGACGCTCACCACGCACGACACCAAGCGCAGCGAAGACACCCGCGCCCGCATCGCGGTCCTCGCCGAACTCGGCGACGAGTGGACCGAGACCTTCCAGCGCCTGCACGCCCTGGCGCCGCTCGAGGACGAGGTGTTCGCGAACCTCCTCTGGCAGGCGATCGTCGGTGCCAGGCCGGCCTCCCGCGAACGGCTCCACGCCTACGCCGAGAAGGCATCGCGCGAGGCCGGGAACAGCACGACGTGGACAGAACCGGACGAGGACTTCGAGGGCCGCATGCACGCGCTCGTGGACGCCGCCTTCGACGACCCCGCCGTGGTCGCGTTGCTCGACGACCTCGACGAGCGGATCGACGCTGCCGGGTGGTCGAACGGGCTCGGCGTGAAGCTCGTCCAGCTCACCGCGCCCGGCGTCCCCGACGTCTACCAGGGCACCGAGCTCTGGGACCGCTCGCTCGTCGACCCGGACAACCGCCGCCCGGTGGACTACGCCGAACGCCGGCACCTCCTCGCCGAGCTGGACGGCCCCGACGACGACGGCCCCGAGGTCCTGCCGTCGATCGGCATCGACGGCGCCGCGAAGCTGCTGGTCACCAGCCGTGCGCTCCGCCTCCGTCGCGACCGGCCCGAGCTGTTCACGCGGTACCTCCCGGTCGAGGCCACCGGCATCGCCGCCGACCACGTCGTCGCGTTCGACCGCGGCGGCGCCGTCACGGTCGCCACGCGGCTGCCGATCGGCCTGGCACGGGTCGGCGGGTGGGGTGACACGCTGATCCACCCGGCTCCCGTCGACCGCGTCGACCTCCTGACCGGGAGGCCCGTCCCGGCTTCCCGGGGCATCGCCCTGTCCGAGCTGCTCACCACCTACCCCGTGGCACTGCTGGTGCCGGCGGCGGACGTGGACGAGACCGGCCACGTCGCTGACGCGACGTCCGAGGCGGACACGGGCCCGGCCTCCCGACCGAGTGCGACCGCACCGACGCCGGACGCGAGCCGGACCGACGCGACCGAGACGCCTGAGCAGGCGGAGATCGACATCCTGGAGGGGCACGCATGACCGCACCCGACCGATACGCCGTGTGGGCGCCGGCCCCCGAGCGCGTGCGCCTGGTCGTCGACGGCACGGAGTACCCGCTGACCCGCGGTGCCGACGACTGGTGGCGCACCGACGAGATCGTCCCCGTCGTCGGTGCCCGGTACGGGTTCCGCATCGGAGACGACGACGCCGTGCGGCCCGACCCGCGCAGCCGGTACCAGCCGGACGGCGTGCACGGCCCGTCCGAGGTCGTGGACCCGGCCCGGTTCGCGTGGACCGACGAGTCCTGGACCGGCCGTCCGGCCCGCGGCGCCGTGATCTACGAGATGCACGTCGGGACGTTCACCCCGGAGGGCACGCTCGACGCCGCTGCCGAGCAGCTCGACCACCTGGTGGAGCTCGGCGTCGAGTTCGTCGAGCTCCTGCCGGTGAACGGCGTCAACGGCGAGTGGAACTGGGGCTACGACGGCGTCGCCTGGTATGCGGTGCACGCACCGTACGGCGGCCCGGACGCCTACGACCGCTTCGTCGACACGGCGCACGCGCTGGGGCTCGGCGTCATCCAGGACGTCGTCTACAACCACCTCGGACCGAGCGGCAACTACCTGCCGCTGTACGGGCCGTACCTGGTGCAGGGGCTGGCGAATACGTGGGGCGACTCGGTGAACGTCGAGCACCCGGAGGTCCGCCGGTACGTCCTCGACAACGTGCGGATGTGGTTCCGGGACCACCACGTCGACGGGCTCCGGCTCGACGCGGTGCACGCGATCCGGGACACCACCCGGCCGCACGTGCTGGCGGACATGGCCTCGGAGACGGACGCGTTCTCGGCGTTCGTCGGCAGGCCGCTGTCGCTCATCGCGGAGTCCGACCTCAACGACCCCGTCATGTTCCGCCCGCGGGAAGCCGCCGGCTACGGGCTCGCCGGGCAGTGGTCGGACGACTTCCACCACGCCGTGCACGTGGCGCTCACCGGCGAGACGAACGGCTACTACGCCGACTTCGCCCCGCTGTCGGCGCTCGCGAAGGTGCTGCGGGACGGCTTCTTCCACGACGGCACGTGGTCATCGTTCCGCGGCAAGCGGCACGGGCGGCCGATCGACCGCGGCACCTCCCCCGCGACGGCGCTGGTCGTCGCGAACCAGAACCACGACCAGATCGGCAACCGTGCCGCTGGCGATCGCCTGGCCGCCTCGCTGTCCGACGAAGGGCTGGTCATCGCGGCTGCGCTGACCCTGCTCGGCCCGTTCACGCCGATGCTCTTCATGGGTGAGGAGTTCGCCGCGACGACGCCGTGGCAGTTCTTCACGTCGCACCCGGAGCCGGAGCTCGGTAAGGCCACGGCAGAGGGCCGCATCAAGGAGTTCGCGGAGCACGGCTGGGACGAGTCCGCCGTGCCGGACCCGCAGGACCCGGCGACTTTCCAGAACTCGAAGCTCGACTGGGCGGACGTCTCCTCGGACCGCGGCACGGCGATCCTGCGGGCCTACCGGGTGCTCGTCGCGCTGCGGCGGACCGACGAGGCCTTCGTCGACGACCGCTACGAGGCGAACGCCGTCCGGTTCAGCGAGGACCGCCGGTGGCTCGTCCTGACCCGGGGGCTCCTCGGGCCGACCGTCGCGCCGGTGCACGTCGTGGTGAACTTCCTCGACGACTCGGCCGAGGTACCGGTGCCCGGCGCGACCGGTGAGGTGCTCTACGCGTTCGGCGATGCCTCGGTGGCGACGGACTGCGTCCGGTTCACCGGGCGCGGGGTGGTCGTGCTGCGGTAGCGGGTCTGTGGGTCTGCGGGTCTGCGGGTCTGCGGGTCTGCGGGTCTGCGGGTCTGCGACGAGGGTTGCGACACCGGACGGCACTCTGCGCGGCGCATCTCCCGGCGCGCTGTCGCTTTCCGGGCAGCGCCCCCGCACCCGCGCCCGCGCCCGCCCGCCCCCGCGCCCGCAGCGCCCCCGCGCCCGCCCCCGCGCCCGGGCCGCAGCGCCCGGGTCCGAGCACCGGCCTCAGTGGATCGGGTTCGGCACCGCGTGCGCGTTCCGCCGCACCGACGGCAGCGGCTTGCGCTGCATCGCGAGCGCCCGGGCCTCGCGGAGGCGCCGGTCGATGCCCCACTTCGTGACCAGGGTCAGGCTCTCCCGGACGATGTTCCCGCTCATCTTCGAGACGCCGAACTCCCGCTCGGTGAACGTGATCGGGGTCTCCACGACCTGCAGTCCGGCCTCGAGGGCACGCCAGCACAGGTCCACCTGGAAGCAGTACCCCTTCGAGGCGATGCCGTCCAGGTCGATCCGCCGAAGCGCGTCGGACGTGAACACCCGGAAGCCGCCCGTGGCGTCGCGGACCGCGATCCCGAGTGCCATGCGCGTGTAGAGGTTCCCGCCGCGGGACAGGAGCTCCCGGTACCACGGCCAGTTCTCGACCTCGCCGCCCTTGATCCAGCGGGACCCGAGCACCAGGTCGTTGGTGTCCGCGAGCTCGATCAACCAGGGCAGGTACTCCGGGTGGTGCGAGCCGTCCGCGTCCATCTCGACGAGCTTGTCGTAGCCGTGCTCGAGACCCCACGCGAAGCCGGACAGGTACGCGCCGCCGAGGCCGTCCTTGACGGTGCGGTGCAGGACGTGCACGCGGTCCGTCTCGGTCGCGATGGTGTCGGCGATGTCGCCGGTGCCGTCGGGCGAGTTGTCGTCGACGACGAGCACGTGGACGGTGTTGTCGGTCGCGGCAAGCGTGCGCGACACGATCGGGCGGATGTTGTCCGCCTCGTCGTAGGTCGGGATGATGACCAGGGTCTCGCTCATGGTGCTCCTCGAAGTTCCGTGTCGAAGGTATCGGTCGGGTGCTGGATCAGCGGTCTGACAGCGATGCGAAGACGATCAGGTTGTCCGTGTAGTGCCCGGTGGCGGTGTCGAACGTGCCGTCGCAGGTGATCAGCCGGAGTTGCGGGGTGGGGGTGGTGCCGTAGACGTCGCTCGTCGGGAACGCGGACTTCGAGGCACGCTCGGTGTCCTGGACGGTGAAGGTCCTGGTGCTGCCGTCGGACATCGCCACGTGGATCTCGTCGCCGGCCACGAGTTCGTCGAGGCGGAAGAACACCGCGGCGCTCGTCGGGCTGTCGACGTGCCCGGCGATGACGGCGGGTCCGACCTCGCCCGGGACGATCCCGTCGCTGAACCAGCCGGCGTTGTCCCAGCCCTTCGGCGGGTCGAGCTCACCGGCGGAGCCGCGGTGCAGGTCCTCGAGCGAGGCGTCCACACCGATCGCGGGGATCGACACCCGGGTGGGCGTGGCGTCCGACTCCGCTGCGGGCGCGGCGGGGTCCTGGAACCCGGTGGTGTCCCGGTCCCCCGCGGCATCGGAGGACGACCCGGCGGACGACGAACCCGATCCAGATACCGATCCCGCCTCGGACCCCGGCGAAGCAGACGACGACGCGGAAGCGACCGGTGCGGAGCCCGACCCGGAGGCGACCGCGACCCCGGTCACGACGGCTCCCGCCACGACGACCGCGGCAGCAGCAGCCGCGACGGCCACCCAGCGACGCCGGAGCCCGGCAGTCGCAGACCCGGTCGCACGCGCGGACCGCCGCCCGGTCACGACGCGCCTCCGGCCGAGGTCGCGCAGCCGCCGAGCACGTCGGACGTGAGCATCGTCGCCCCGAGGGCCGCCCACGCGTCGCCGTAGTACGTCGGCGTCGTCGCGGCCGTGCGGTCGGCCCGGTCGATGTCCTTCGACGCCGCCGCCGTGGACCCCGCGGCCTGCTCGGCAGCGGCACGGGCGACGTACGCCAGCGCGCTCTTGTCCCCGGTGACGGCCGTGCCGCCGAGGTCGAGCTGCGCCGCGAGCTGCGTCGTCCGCCGGAGGGTCGGCGCGATCGACGCCGCCAGGGAACGGTCGGCGCCCGTGCACGCCTCGGCGTACCGGAGCGGCATCCGCATCGCGTCGTAGCCGTACAGCACGCGAGCGTCGTTCCCGGTGGCGGGCATCGGGTCGACGCTGCCGTCTGCGTGGACCTGCGACCAGTCGCTCGGCAGGTCGGACTTCTCGAGCACGGCCTTCGTCACCGCCCGGGAGCCGGCCTCGAGCTCCGCCCAGCGGTCGTCCCCGGTGGCCGATGCGAGCACCCGGTAGGCGGCCGGCGACGCGTACGAGGCGTCGTACCGGTACGGCTCCGAGTCCGCCCACGGCCCGGGCAGCAGGATCCGCCCGAGGTCGGTCGTCGCGGTCTCGTGGTCGAGCACGGCCGCGGCGACGCGCTTGCCGGCCTTCGTGTAGCGCTCGTCACCCCACGCAGACCCCGCGAGCACGAGTGCCCTGGCGGCGTCGAGGTCGGCGTCGCTCGCGGACTGCCCGTCGGCGATGCCGCCGTCGGTGGTCCACCGCCAGGCGAGCAGGTCATCGTCGGTGAGCATGTGTTCTCGGGTCCACGTCCAGATGTCGTCGAAGCGCTCGCGGTCACCCGCGGCGTACGCGATGAGCAGGCCGTACGCCTGGCCCTCGCTGACGGTGTCGTCGCCCTGGTCGATCCGCACGATGCGGCCGTTCCGCTCGTACCGGTCCAGGAACGCGGTGCGCAGCTCGGCGGCGGACCGCGTGCCGTCCGGCGCCGTGGTCGAGGTCGGGGTCGATGCGCCACCGGCATCCGGTGCCGGGTCCGACCAGGGTCGGACCGCCGCGACGGCGATGCCGCCGGCGACGAGGACCGCGGCGACGCCGACGGCGGTGACGGTGATCCAGTTCCTGCGGGTCATGCTGGCTCGCTCTCTGCTGGGTGGCGGGGGTCGCGCGACGGGTGACGTGGGCGACGGGCTGGGTGGGCTTCGGGACGGGAGGACCGGATCGCGTGAGCGGATCGGCGGCGGCGAGCCGGGCCTCCAGTCCGGATCAGTGGAACAGTCCGCGGAAGACGCGCACCACCGCGTGCAGGAAGCCCGTGGCCGGGGCGTCGGCGGCGGTGCCGCCGCCGCCGGTCTGGACCCCGCCCTTCGGCGTCGCGGCCGTGGCCGCCGCGTCGGTGACGGGCACGATCGTCAGGTCGCCGGCGCTGTTGTCGAGCACGAACAGGGTGGAGACGGTGTTGCCCTTGAGGTCGACGTCCGCGGTGCCGGTCTGGCCGCTGCCGGCGATGTCGAGGTCCCACTTGCCGGCGTCGACCGTGGCGTACTCGGTCGCGGTGCCGAAGGCGGCGTTCGTGGCGACGTCCGTGCCGTCCGCGGTGACGTCGACCTTCTTGGCCGTGGTCGCGGCCTGGACGAGCCGGAGCTTCGCCTTGCCGTCGCCGGGCTGCTGGAGGTCGTCGGAGAACGCGGCCGTCTTCAGCGACTTGTTCTTGCCGTACGCGACGACGGTGCTCGCGTTGCCGCCCTGCACCGTGACGTCGGTGGAGATGACCGGGGTGGAGTCCGGGGCGTCCGAGGCGCGCATCGAGAGCACGTAGGTGCCGGCGGCGAGCTCCTGGTAGGGGCTGACCTGACCGTACGTGACGTCGTCGAGCTCGAACACCTTCTTGCCGCCGGACAGGCTCGACAGTTCGACGTCGACGCCCTTCGTGTCCGGGGAGAGGTGGCCGACGCGGAGCCAGCCCTCGTCGGCGGGCGCTGCGCTGGCGGCCTGCGGTGCGGCGAGGCCGACGGTCGCGGCGACGAGGGTGGCGGCCAGGGCGCCGACGACGGCGACGCGGCGACGGGGAGTGCGTGCGGTGACGTTCATGGTGGTGCTCCTTCGGGTCGGGTGGTGCTGGTCGTTCCGGATCAGGGCCGCGGCCCCGGGCAGGCCGGGTGCGGGGGTTCGTGCGTGTGCGGGTGCTCGTGCGGGCCGGCCGTGCCGAGCGGGCGAAATGCCCGGGTGGTCGCGGCGACGACCACGGTGTTTCGCCCGCTCACGGTCCCGCGCGGTCGCGCGCCCGCTCACGTCCCCGCGCGGCTCACGAGGTGCTGACCGCGGTGCTCGTCGGGTCGGTCGTCGGGAACACGATCGTCAGGGTGTCGCCGTCCCGCTCGACCGAGGTCGGCCGGAAGGCGCTGGACATGGCCTCGAGGGTCTGCTCGGTCCGGGAAGCCGCCTGGTCGCTCGACGCGTGCAGGACCACGCGGCGGAACGACTGGCCGGTCTCGCCGGTCATCGGCGTGAAGCGGTCGATCCGCACCGAGCGGTCGGCGAGCACCTGGCCGAGGGCGATCATCGCCCGGGAGTCGACCTGGCCGGCGCGGAACTGCGACTTCGTCCCGGCGTCGGCCTCGAGTGCCGGGTTCTGGGCGAGCTGCGTCCCGAGGGTCTTCCGCTGGTCGGTCGCCTTCGTGATCTCCTGCTTCGCGGTCGACTCGCCCTGCGGGTGGATCTGCCGGACGTCGACCGCCTGGTTGCCGGTCCCGAAGGTCGCGACGCTCGTGGAGTTCGCGATCGCCTGACGGACGTCGGACGACGAGTTCCCGCCGGTCCGCATGGAGTCGGTCGTGACGACGTAGTCCGAGTCCTTCCAGCCGTTCGGCGACTGCTTCTCGACGGCTCCGTCGGTGTCGAGCTTGTAGTACCAGACCACGTTGTTCCGCGCGAAGCCGTCGTTCACCAGGTCGACCCACATCGCGTCGTCGACGAGCATCCGGGAGCGCTTGTCGACGTTGTCGCCGATCCAGTTCTCCGCCTGCGCCATCGGCTTGTCGAGGTCGGTGACGAGGAACCCGCGGAGCTGCGAGCCCCAGAGCGGCACGGCGGCCACGAGTGCGGCGACCGTGACGATCGCCCAGGTCCCGCCGAGCACCCGGCGCGAGACCCCGCGGAAGCGGTTCCTCCCCCGGAAGGCGGTGATGCCGGCCACGGCGAGCACGGCCCGCTCGGCGACGTACGCCACGAGGAGCGCCCCGAACGGCACGAGCATGATCACGTACGGCACGGGCAGGTACCCGTTCGGGCGGAACATCATCGCGAGCAGGAACACGAGCATCGCGGCGATCGGACGGACGCGGCGCAGGAACAGGCCCACGACCGCGGCGGCCGAGCCGAGCACGATGAACACCGGGTCGAGCGCCCACCACTGGGACGCCGCCTCGTTCGCCAGGCTGCCGCTGGTGAAGAGCGATCCGCTCGCCTCCCGGCTGCCCAGCTGGTACGTGACGCCCTCGAGCAGGCTGACCTTGCCGGCGCTCGGCAGGAGTTCGCCCTTCACGGCGGCGAGCAGGACGTACCCGCCACCGATCACCGCCAGCACGGCACCGGCGACGCTGAGCGTGTACCGGCGGGTGCTCGGGTCGGCACGGCGGAACGCCATCCAGACCAGGAAGGGCAGCGCCAGCAGGTAGGTCTCCTTGCTGAGCACCGCGATGCCGAGGCACGCCGCGGCACCGACGAAGCCGGCGAGCTGCTGCCGGCGGCTGAGCACGAGCACGAACGCGGCGAGGAGCCACGGGGTCGCGACGTTGTCGATGTAGACCGTGCGGTGGTACTGCAGCGCGAGCGGCGAGAGCCCGAACACGAGCACCGCGATCGCGGCCGTCGGCCGGGCGGTGCCGAGGCGTCGGGCCAGCACGAACACCAGGACCGCGGAGACCGCGGCGAAGAACACCATCGCCTCCCGAGCGGCCTCGACGGCGAACGGGTAGCGGGCGAACGCGCCGGTCAGCGACGTGTACCCGGCGATCTGGATCCAGCCGAGCGGCGGGTGGTCGTACCAGTACGTGTAGTGCGTGAGCTCGCCGAGGTGGGTGATCGCCCACGCCTGGGCGGTGTACGTGCCCTCGTCGTCGATGCGCTGCGGGATGCCGCCCATGTTCCAGGCCTGCACGACCGCGGCGATCGCCACGACGGGGAGGAGCCACGCGAGGCTCCTGGCGTGCACCTGGAACCAGAGGCGCACACCGGTGGCGGTGGACGTCCCGCGGACCGGGATGCCGGTCGTGTGGGTGATGCTCGCGGTCATCGTTCACCTCCTGCGGATGCACCGGCGAACGCCGGCTCGGGGTTGGTCACGGCCGAGGGGAAGCCGACGACCTCGGGCTGCTGCGCCGCGGTGCGGTGCTGCCCGGTGTGCTCCGTCTTCTCCCAGCCGTTCTGGCCGCGGGCGTGCCGGACCACGGCACGGACGGCCGCCGCGGCGAGGAACACCTGGTACGGGATCAGGCCGAGGACGAGCTTCACGTAGTCGCGGATCCGGACCTTCTCCTTGTAGAGCCGGCCGAACTCGCCGAGCCCGGCGATCTCCACCGCCAGGAGCATCAGCGTCGGTGCGAGCGGGATGAAGGAGACCAGGGCGATCGCCGTCGGGACCTTCACGAACGCGATCATGACCACGCTGAGCGGGATGAGCAGACCGGTGGCCGCCTGGATGAACGGCATCGTGAGCAGGTACCGGGCGAAGAAGCGCTGCTTCAGCGTCGGGAGCTTCTTCCACTCCCCCTTCTCCAGGACCTGCAGGAAGCCCTGGTTCCAGCGGGTGCGCTGCTTCAGCAGGGAGGCGAAGGTCGGCGGGGTCTCCTCGCGGGTGACCGCCTCGGGGCTGTACGCCACGACGACCTTGGCGCCGTCGGCGGAGAGCCGGACCCCGAGCTCGCAGTCCTCGGCGAGGCAGTGCGCGTCCCAGCCGTTCGACCAGTCCAGGCGCTCCTTCGTCACGAAGACGGTGTTGCCGCCGAGCGGGATGAACTTCGACTCGGCGTGGAAGTGCAGGCGCGAGCGGAACCAGAAGTAGTACTCGAGCACGTTCCGGAGCGACCACCAGCTCGACTTGAAGTTCATCAGCTGCACGCCGCCCTGCACGACGTCGGCGCCGGTCTCCTGGAAGCGCGAGTCGACCAGGGTGAGCAGGTGCGGGTACACCTCGTCCTCGGCGTCGAACACGCCCACGACGTCACCGGTGGCGTACTGCAGCGCCAGGTTCATCGCCTTCGGCTTGTTCTTCGGCAGCGTGTCGTCGACCACGACCTTGATCAGGCCGGGGTGGCGGGCCGCGGCCTCACGGACGACCCGGTCGGTGCCGGGGTCGTCCTCGCCGACGATCGCGATGATCTCGAAGTCGGGGTGGTCCTGCGTGGCGAGCATGTCGAGCGTCTGCCCCATCACGTCCTCCTCGTGCCGGCCGGGCACCAGGAGGGTGAAGCGGTGCGCCGCGGGACGCGGCGTCTGGCTGAAGCTCGTCGCGCGGAGCGCGGAGCGCGAGCGCCAGGCGTGCAGCATCCACCACAGGGTGGACAGCGCGACCAGCGTGAGCAGCACGGAGATGGCGATGAGGGCGCTGTAGCCGACCCACTCGCCGACCGACCAGGCGGCGTGCGGGAGTTGACCCGAGCCTCCTGTCGGGACGTCCGTGGTGCCCCGGTTCGGGACGTTCCCCGACGTGCCGGACTGGTCCTTCGGCTGCAGCAGCGGGCCGGCGGCCGCGGCCAGCGTCGTGATGACGGTCATTCGACGATCTCCTTCGTGCGACGTGCGTCGTGGGAACGGAAGACGAGGGCCTTGTACGCGGCGAACCGGAACGCGGTGCCGAGGACCAGGCCGACCCCGTTGCCGGCGACGTTGTCGGCGAGGGTGGAGGTGAATCCGAGGAGGTAGTGCGAGACGTACAGGCAGGCCGCGGCGATGCCGAGGCCGATCAGGTTCGTGAGTGCGAAGAGCAGCCCCTCGCGGATCGTCTCGCGACGCCCGGTGGTGCGCTCGGCGCGGAACGTGATGAAGCGGTTCAGGACGTAGGCGACCGCCGTCGAGACGACCGCGGACGCCACCTTCGCGCCGATGGGCTTGTCGTCGAGCACCGTGGCGCGCAGCAGGTTGTAGACGCCGAGGTCGACGAGGAAGCAGAACGCGCCGATGGCGCCGAAGGACACGAGCTGCCGGGCCGTCGCGACGAGACGGCTCAGCCGTGCTGTCGGTGTCACCTGTTCAGGTGGCACCACAACGAGGGTGTCGGTCGAGGTCATGCCCCCGATTCGGGGGGCTCCTCGATGGGGTTTGGGCGGGGTACGGACTTACCCAGGGGTCTACCAGGAACGCGACACGCGTTGTTCATCCGGGGTACGCGCGGTGCGGTGTGCAACGTCGCGTCGCGCGCTTCTCCTGGGACGACGGACGGGAGGCCCGGTGCCAGCTGGCACCGGGCCTCCCGTCGGATGGGTGGTCGCGTCTACGCGGGGCGCGACGTCGGGCTGACGCTCTTCGAGGAGTCGCGTTCCGGGATGTCGCCGAGCGCCTCGTCGATGGCGCGGAGCGCGTCGGCGTCGAGGGTGACGCCAGCAGCCTTGACGTTGTCGGTGACCTGCGACGGACGGGAGGCCCCGACGATCGCGCTGGCCACGTTCTCGTTCTGCAGCGTCCACGCGATGGCGAGCTGGGCGAGGGTCAGGCCGGCCTGGTCGGCGACGGGCTGCAGGCGCTGGACGGCCTCGAGGACCTCGTCGCGCATGAACCGCTTGATCATGTCCGCGCCGCCCTTCTCGTCCGTGGCGCGCGAGCCCTCGGGCAGGGGCTGGCCGGGCTTGTACTTGCCCGTCAGGACGCCCTGCGCGATCGGGGACCAGACGATCTGCGAGAGGCCGAGCTCCTTCGAGGTGGGGACGACCTCGCCCTCGATGACCCGCCAGAGCATGGAGTACTGCGGCTGGTTCGAGATGAGCTGGAAGCCGAGCTCCTTCGCCAGCGCGGCGCCGGCGCGGATCTGCTCCGCCGTCCACTCGGAGACGCCGATGTAGAGCGCCTTGCCCTGCCGGACCACGTCGGCGAAGGCCTGCATGGTCTCCTCGAGCGGGGTCTCGTAGTCGTACCGGTGGGCCTGGTAGAGGTCGACGTAGTCCGTCTGGAGGCGGGTCAGCGAACCGTTGATCGACTCCATGATGTGCTTCCGGCTGAGCCCGACGTCGTTGTGCTGCTTCGGGCCGGTGGGCCAGTAGACCTTCGTGAAGACCTCGAGGCCGGCACGACGCTCCCCCTTGAGCGCTTCGCCGAGGACCGTCTCCGCCGCGGTGTTGGCGTACGTGTCCGCGGTGTCGAACGTGGTGATGCCGGCGTCGAGCGCTGCCCGCACGCACTGGGTGGCGACGTCGTTCTCGACCTGCGAGCCGTGGGTCAGCCAGTTGCCGTACGTGATCTCGGAGATCTTGAGTCCGGAGTTGCCGAGGTACCTGAATTCCATGCTCCGACGCTACCGCGCGCGGCCGCCGCGGCGGGAGGCCCCGGCGGGGCCTGCCGCGCGCGGCCGCGGCCGCGGCGCGTGCCGCCTGGCCGCGGCGAGTGGGGGGGGGGGGGGGGGGCCCCCGGGGGGGGGGGGGGGGGGGGGGCCCCCCCCCCCCCCCCGCCTCCGTCGTGTCCCGGTCTAGCCCCCCGGGGCGCGCCCCCGCCCGGTCTCGCGCCTGGTTTCCCCCCGGTGAGATCGCACTTCGTGTCGGCTCGGCAGCGCCGGACCGACACGAAGTGCGATCTCA
This sequence comes from Curtobacterium sp. NPDC090223, assembly GCF_044746585.1. Taxonomy (NCBI): domain Bacteria; kingdom Bacillati; phylum Actinomycetota; class Actinomycetes; order Micrococcales; family Microbacteriaceae; genus Curtobacterium; species Curtobacterium sp. NPDC090223. The sequence continues at coordinate 256,155 of NZ_JBIVCN010000003.1, forward strand.
GCGGCCGCCCGCGCCCGCGCCCGCGCCCGTGCGCGCGGCGCTACGCGCCCGCGCCCGCGGCGCGCAGCGCCGCGTGCACGCGCGCGACGCGCGCGCGCCACCACGCGTCCCGCTCCGGCGGAGCGGCGAAGCGGGCGAGCAACGCGGGTGAGACCTCGACGCGGCGGACCCCGATCCTGCCGTCGGCGGGCAGCAGCGGCTCGGCCGTGACGTCCCCCTCGAACATCACGGCGGTCCCCAGGCCCGCCGCGTACCCCGGGGTCATCGCCTCCGCCGCGAGGAACGCCCCCATCCCCAGCCCGACCGACGTGTCCAGCGCGCTGGACACCACGCACGGCAACCCCGCCGCCGCGATGACCGCCCGCGCCGCGGTGATCCCGCCGAGGGGCTGCGCCTTGACGACGAGGACGTCGGCGGCGCCGGCCCGCGCGACGGCGAGCGGGTCGGTGGCCTTGCGGACGCTCTCGTCCGCCGCGATCGGCACGCCGAGCCCCGCGATCCGGGCCCGCAGCGCAGCGAGCTCGGGCACCGTGCGGCACGGCTGCTCGGCGTACTGCAGGTCGAACGGCGCGAGCTGCTCCAGCGCCGCGGTCGCCTGGTCGACGCTCCACAGCCCGTTCGCGTCGACCCGCACGGCCGCGGCGGGCCCCATCACCCGGCGCACCTCGGCGACCCGGGCGACGTCGTCCGCGACGGAGGTGCCCGGTTCGGCGACCTTGACCTTCGCGGTCGTGCAGCCGGGGTACCGCGCGAGGAGGTCCGCGACGGCACCGGGCTCGATCGCCGGCACCGTGGCGTTCACCGGGACGGACGCGGCTGCCGGAACGTGTTCGGTCCAGCCGAAGTCGACGGTGCCACGGAGCCACGCGGCGGCCTCGGCGTCGTCGTACTCGACGAACGGGGAGAACTCCGTCCAGCCGGCGGGCCCGCGGAGCACCACGGCCTCTCTCGTGGTGATGCCGCGGAACCGGACCCGCATCGGCAGGGCCACGACGTGGGCGTCGGCGAGGAGTTCGGCGAGGTCGGGGAGCACGGTCCCATCCTCGCAGCGGACCCCACGCTTCCTCGGAGCCGACCGCCAGGGCAGGGCATTAGCATGCATCGGTCGGCCCAGGTCGACGGCCGACACGACGACCAGAGGCAGAGGGAGGCTCCGTGGCGACTGATCCGCAACAGCGGTCGTCAGGCGCATCCGGAGCCGGTCCGTCGGGCGCACGCTCACCCGGAGCCCGAGCAGCGGCACCCGGTGCCGGCGCGCCCCGAGCGGGCACCCCTCGAGCAGGCACCCCGCGATCGGGTACCCCCAAGGCCGGCACCCCGAAGGCCGGCACCCCCAGAGCCGGCACCGACGAGTTCGCCCGGCTCATGCAGTCGAACACCGTCGACGTCCGGCGGCAGGGACGCACCCGTCGCCGGCGCAACCCCATCGTCGGCAAGATCGCGTTCGGCCTGGCGATCGTCTCCGCCGCGGTGGACGCCAGCGCGTTCGCGGTGTTCATGGGCGGCGACACGAAGTTCGCCTTCGGGATCTGCTTCGTCGTGGTCTTCCTGACGCTCATCGCGGCCGTCCTCGGGTTCATCGCCGCCGTCGGCGGGTTCGGCCGCTGGTACGGTGCGATCGGCGTCGTCGTGGCGTTCTTCGCGAACCCGGTGATCCTGATCATCCTCGTCGTGATGGTGGCCCCCGAGCTCCTCACCGACATGGGCGCGTAGCTCCGCCGCCCCGGGTCGGTAGGTTGGGTGACATGCCCGACACCGTGTCCGACCTGTTCGATCCCGACGTCTGGACGACCGCCCCCGCGGCGGCGTCCTTCACCGACATCACGTACCACAAGCACGTGTCGCAGGGGATCGTCCGCATCGCGTTCGACCGCCCCGAGGTCCGCAACGCGTTCCGCCCCCGCACCGTCGACGAGCTCTACCGCGCCCTCGACGACGCCCGCCAGGACCCGCGCGTCGGTGTCGTCCTGCTCACCGGCAACGGCCCGAGCCCGAAGGACGGCGGCTGGGCGTTCTGCTCCGGCGGTGACCAGCGCATCCGCGGCCGCAGCGGCTACCAGTACGTGGGCGACGAGGGGGCGCCGCCCGAGGGTGTCGACCCCGCAGCGGCACAGGCGTCGATGGGGCGGCTGCACATCCTCGAGGTCCAGCGCCTCATCCGGATGATGCCGAAGGTCGTCATCGCGGTGGTCCCGGGGTGGGCGGCGGGCGGCGGGCACTCGCTGCACGCCATCTGCGACCTGACGATCGCCAGCGCCGAACACGGCAGGTTCAAGCAGACCGACGCCGACGTGGGCTCGTTCGACGGCGGGTACGGCAGCGCCTACTACGCCAAGCAGATCGGGCAGAAGCTCGCGCGCGAGGTCTTCTTCCTCGCCGAGGAGTACTCCGCGCAGCGCGCGTACGAGATGGGCGCAGTCAACCGGGTCGTCCCGCACCAGGACCTCGAGCGCGAGGCCATCCGGATGGGCGAGACCATCCTCGGCAAGTCCCCGACGGCGATCCGGATGCTCAAGTACGCGTTCAACGCGGTGGACGACGGCATGGTCGGCCAGCAGGTCTTCGCGGGCGAGGCCACGCGGCTGGCCTACGGCACCGACGAAGCCGTCGAAGGTCGCGACTCCTTCCTCGAGAAGCGCAAGCCCGAGTGGACGTCCTTCCCCTGGCACTACTGATGGTCCGCCCGCTGGTCGCGCTGGGCACGTCGGACCCGTCGGCGGTGCTCCACGGCCTGGAGGCTGCCCTCGCCGGCGGCCCGGCACTGCTCCCCGTCGCCGAGGGTGCACCGGCGCTGCCGACGCGGGCTCCGGCCGACGTCCCGCAGCGGGTCGCCCTGGTGGTCGAGACGAGTGGGTCCACCGGCACCGGGAAGCGTGTGGCACTGTCCTCGGAGGCGCTGCTCGCCGGCGCCGCTGCCGCGGACGCCGCGCTCGGCGGGCCAGGCGGGTGGGTCCTGGCGCTGCCGACGCACTACATCGCCGGTCTGAACGTGCTGACGCGCTCGATCGCGGCGGGGACGACCCCGTCGATCGTCGCACCTGGCCACTTCGACGCGGGTGCGTTCGCGGACGCCGCCGACCGGCTCGTCACCGGGCCGGCCGCCCCGCGCCGGTACACGTCCCTCGTCCCCGTGCAGCTCGCCCGAGTGCTCGACGACGAGCGTGCGACGGCAGCCCTCGCCGGGTTCGACGCGGTGCTCGTCGGTGGCCAGGCGACCCCGCTCACGCTCCGGCAGCGGGCCGTCGACGCGGGCGTGCACGTCGTCACGACCTACGGCGCGAGCGAGACGAGCGGCGGTTGCGTCTACGACGGCGTCCCGTTCGGCACGGTCGGCACCGACCTCGTCGACGGCGAGCTCTGGCTCCGCGGGCCGATGCTCGCCGAGGGGTACCTCGGGGACGACGACCGCACCGCGGCGACGTTCGTGGAGCGGGACGGCCACCGGTGGTACCGCACCGGGGACGCCGCGACGATCGAGGACGGCGCCGTGCGGGTGCTCGGCCGTCTCGACGACGTGGTCATCTCCGGCGGCGAGAAGGTCCCGCTCGGGCTGGTCGAGCGCCTGGTCCGCGAGCTGCCCGGACAGGAGTCCGCCGTGGTGACCCGCCGGGCGTCGGGGGAGTGGGGCGAGGTGCCCGTCGTCGTCACGTCCGTCCCGCTCGACCTCGAACGCGTCCGTGACCACGTCGGCGCGGCACTCGGGCGGGCCGCGCGACCGGCCGACGTGATCGTGCTGGACGCGGTGCCGATGCTCGCATCGGGCAAGCCGGACCGCCGTGCGATCCGCACCCTCGCCGATCCGTCAGCGGCTTCATAGCGGCGCGGGGCGTCGACGTGCCGCGGCCCGAATAGGATTGACGGTCGTGGCACGATCGAAGAACGAGACCCAGAAGCAGGGCCGCTCCGGCAACCCGGCGAAGGCAGCGGCCCCGGCACGCACGAAGCGACGGGCGACCGCCAGCGACTGGATCGGCGGCGCACGACTCCGCACGCTCACGCTCGGCGTCGTCCCGGTCGTCCTCGGGACCGCCGTGGCGTTCGTGGACAGCGGCACGACCGGTGACTTCGGCGACTACATCGGCACGGACGGGCACCTGGCGATCGCCCTGCTCGCCCTCGCGGTGGCCCTGTTCCTGCAGATCGGCGTGAACTACAGCAACGACTACTCCGACGGTGTCCGCGGCACGGACGAGTTCCGCGTCGGACCCGCTCGGCTCACCGGCGCCGGGCTCGCGAAGCCCCGGACCGTGCTGACCGTCGCACTGACGTTCTTCGGCCTCGCCGCCGTCGCCGGCATCGTCATCGTGGTGCTCACACAGCTGTGGTGGCTGCTCCTCGTCGGTGCCGCCGCGATCGTCGCCGCGTGGTTCTACACCGGCGGCAAGAAGCCCTACGGGTACAACGCGCTCGGCGAGGTCTTCGTCTTCGTGTTCTTCGGGCTCGTCGCGGTCCTCGGCACCCAGTACGTGCAGATCCGCGAGATCACGCACAGCGGCTGGGCGGCGGCGATCGCGGCCGGCTTCTTCGCCTGCGCGGTCCTGATGGTGAACAACATCCGCGACATCGACGAGGACCGTCTCGCCGGCAAGCGGACCCTGGCGGTCGTGGTCGGCCGACCGGTCGCCCGCGTGCTCTACGGGCTCTTCCTGATGCTGCCGTACGTCGCGCTGCTCTGGTTCGTGCTGCTGTACTTCCGGACCGGCTTCACGTACTTCTCGCTGCTGCTGGCGCTGCCGGCGCTCGCGATCGGGGTGTCGTCCCGGAAGCCGCGCGAGCTCATCACCGCGCTCCAGCTGTCCTCGTTCGCGTCGCTCGTCTTCGGACTCGTGCTCGGCGTCACGCTGGCCGTGCAGCCGTAGATCCGCGCGCTCCCGGCGGCCGGCGTCAGTCGGTGGTGGGGTGGTCCCGGCGCTCCGCGTGCCGGTCGGCGTCCGAGACCGGGCGCACCGTCGGGGCGTCGGTGTCCTCGGCGTCGACGAAGTCGTCCTCGAAGTCCGAGTCGGCGTCGCGCTCCGGGCGGCCCCGCCGGTTCGCGAGGTTCGTGGTGACCTCGCCGCGCAACCGGGGCAGCGCGATGTAGGACACGAGCAGCCCGATCAGCGCCGCGCCGATCGTGGCCCAGTACCAGGGCAGCCCGATCACGAACAGGACGACGAGCGCCGCCGCGAAGATGCCGAGACGGGCGAGGGTGTAGACGAGCCACGCTTTCACGCGGCAAGTCTACGGACGCCCGACCGTGAGGTCGGTCACAGCCTGGCGACCTACACTGCACGGCATGATCCGCTTGTGGCTCGTCGTCGTCGTCGCCGCCGTGGCGTTCACGGTGTACGCGCTCATCGACTGCGCGACGATGCCGAAGCAGCGCATCCGGTCGCTCCGTCGTGGTCTCTGGCTCCTGCTCATCGTGATCCTGCCCGTCGTCGGCAGCCTGCTGTGGTTCGTCCTCGGCCGAGCGCCCGCCGCTCCGGAGCGCGTTGCCCGGTACCGTGGTCCCGAAGACGACCCGGACTTCCTCGGCGAGCAGACTCCCGAGCGGCCCCGCACGGACAAGGACCAGGACGACGCGACCCTCCGAAACCTCGAAGAACAGTTCCACGACACGGACGACGACGGCCGCACCGATCGCTGACGGCGACGGTCACCCCGCGTCGGGCAGCCCGGCGTCGGACTTCGCGCTCGCGCTCCTGCAGGAGTTCGCCCGCGCCGGCGTGACCGAGGTCGTCGTCAGCCCGGGGTCCCGGTCCCAGGCGCTGGCCCTCGCAGCCGTCGCTCTCGAGCGCGCGGGCGGCATCACCGTGCACGTCCGCCTCGACGAGCGGACGGCCGGGTTCTTCGCACTCGGCCTCGCGATCGAGACCGGGCGGCCCGCGCTCGTCGTCACGACGTCCGGCACCGCGGTCGCGAACCTGCACCCGGCCGTGCTCGAGGCACACCACTCCGGCGTGCCGATGATCGTCGTGTCCGCGGACCGTCCTGCTGAGCTCCGGGGGATCGGCAGCAACCAGACCACCGTGCAGCCGGGCATCTTCGCCGACGCGGTGTCGTTCGTCCGAGAGGTCGAGGCGCCGACGGCGCACGGCGTCGACGACGGCACGCGGGACGTCGTCCGGGGCATCGCCCGCGAGACCGTCGCGGCCGCGTCCGGGCACACCGGCCAGCCCGGCCCGGCCCAGGTGAACGTGGCGTTCCGCGAACCCCTGTCGGCCACGCTGCACGACGTCGCCGGCGTCCCGGACGACCAGGTCGACACGGCGTTCGCCACCCGACGCGTGCACACCGGCCTGCCCGTCGCGGAGCTGACGCCGGACGACGAGCCGGCGACCGTCGTGATCGCCGGCCACGACGCCGGGGAGGACGCCGAGCGGATCGCGTGGGAGCTCGGCGCACCGCTGCTCGCCGAGGTGTCGAGCGGCGCGCGCTACGGGCGCAACCTCGCCGTCAGCTACCGCGAACTGCTCCGCGACCCGGACTTCGGCGGACGGGTGCGGCGGGCCGTCGTGCTCGGGCACCCGACGCTCAGCCGCGAGGTCCCGGCGCTCCTGCAGCGTGACGACGTCACGGTGGTGACCGTCCGTGGGGCGGGGGCCGACGCGTACGAGCCGAGCCGGGCCTCCCACCCGGACGCGGCGACCACGCTCGTGTCCGACGTCCGCGTGACGGGCCGGACCCGTCCGGAACACCGTGCGTGGGTGGGACGCTGGGTCGCTGCCAGCCGCGCCGCCCTCGGCGACGGCGACGCCGGGCCGGACCTCGACGCGAAGCGGTCCGAGGACCGCGCCGAGCGGAACCGGTTCCTCAAGGACGAGGTGGCGTTGCGCCGCCGTCCCGTCGACCGCGCCATGCTCGCCGACGCGGTGTGGGGCGTGACCTGGCCGCACGACCGCCTGGTGCTCGGGGCGTCGCAGATCATCCGCGTCGCGGACGGCCGCGTCGCCGGCAAGAAGATCCGGGTGCACGCCAACCGCGGGCTCGCCGGGATCGACGGCACGATCTCGACGGCACTCGGCATCGCGGCCGCACTCGAGTCGACCCAGGCAGCCGGCGGGACCACGCGGGTGCTGCTCGGCGACCTGACCCTGCTGCACGACGTCGGCGCCCTGGTCACGGGGACCGAGGAACGGACCCAGCGGGTGCAGGTGGTCGTCGGCAACGACGCGGGCGGCGCGATCTTCCGCGGGCTCGAGGTGGCGGAGACCACACCGCCCGAGGACATGCGCCGGATGATGACCACGCCGCAGCACGTCGACGTCGAGCGCGTCGTCACCGGCCTCGGGTGGGAGTACCGCCGGGCCGCGACGTGGGGCGACCTCGAACGCGTGCTCACCGACCCCGCCGAACGGGTCGTCATCGAGGTGCCGCTGGCCGACTGAGCGCCGCCCCCCTCGTCGGGGCCGTCGCCTCAGGCCAGGGCGTCCCGGATCGGGCGGAACTTCAACGCGGTCTCGGCGACCTCGCGGGCCGGGTCGGACCCGCCCACGATGCCCGCGCCGGCCCACGCCGTGATGGTGCCGTCGTCGTCGATCTGGGCACTGCGGAGCGCGAGCATCCACTCGCCGTCCCCGGACGCGCCGAGCCAGCCGACCGGCCCGGCGTAGCGCCCGCGGTCGATGCCCTCGAGCTCCGCGACGAGCCGCACGGCGACGTCCGTCGGGGTCCCGGCGACCGCGGCCGTCGGGTGCAGGGCGTCGGCGACGTCGAGCGACGTCGTGCCGACCGGCAGGGTGGCCTGCACGTCGCTCGCGAGGTGCCAGAGGTTCGGCAGCTGGAGCCGGAACGGCTCGGGGTCGACGCGGAGGTCGGCGGCGAGCGGTCGGAGCGCGTCGACCAGTGAGGCGATCGCGAACGTGTGCTCTTCGACGTCCTTCGCGCTCGACGCCAGGGCCTCGGCGGCGGCCCGGTCCGAGACGGCGTCGCTCCCGCGGGCCGCGCTGCCGGCGAGCACCCGCGCGGTGAGCCGCGTGCCGTCGGTGCGGGCGAGGGTCTCCGGGGTCGCCCCGACGAGCCCGTCGACCGCGAACGTCACGCACTGCGGGTACGTCGCGGCGAGGTCGAGGAGCAGCGCACGTCGATCCGCACCCGTGGGCAGGCTGCCGACCAGGTCACGAGCGAGCACGACCTTGCGGGCGTAACCGGCGGAGATGCGCCGCACGGCCTCGGCGACGGAGGCCGCGTAGGCGTCCTCGTCGATCCGGCCGGGTGCGAGGGCCACGGACAGGTGCGGGCCGACGTGCGGCACCGGCACCGACGTGCGGGTGAAGGCGAGGGGAGCGGGGTCCGGTGTCGTGTCGATCGCGGTCAGCCACGCCTTGCCCCGGCGGCGCCCGACGACCACGCGGGGCACGATGAGGACGCTCGTCGCGGCGGAGTCGTCGGCGAACGCGAAGGTGCCGAAGGCCACGAGCCCGGAGCCGCGGAGCTGCACGGGGTCGTCGACCAGCGCACGCGCGACGATGTCGCGCCAGACCGCGGCGGCGTCGCGCATCCGGGACGGGCCGGAGAACTCGAAGCGCAGCGCCTCGCCGATCCCGACGATGCCGTCGCCGTTGCGCACGAAGGCGAGCGGCTGGTCGGGGAGGGTGTGTCGGAGCACGGCGCCCGGGTCGTCGAGGATCCGGGTCGAGACCGTGAGCGGCGGAGCCGCCGTGGCGGTACGGGTCACGGACCGATCGTACGCGGGCTCGCCGGGTGTACCGGCAACGCACGGGACGGACCTCTAGGATTGGTCGGGTGAGTAGAGCGGACATGCACAAGCGGCCGGACGAGGTGGCGGCCATGTTCGACGACGTCGCGGAGAAGTACGACCTCACCAACGACATCCTCTCCGCCGGCAACGCCCCGCTGTGGCGCGTCGCCACCGTGCGCGCCGTCGACCCCCAGCCCGGCGAGCGCGTGCTCGACATCGCGGCGGGCACCGGCACGAGCGCAGCGGCGCTGGCCAAGAAGGGCGCCGAGGTGAGCGCGCTCGACCTCTCCGCGGGCATGATCGCCGTCGGCCGAGAGCGCCACCCCGAGATCACCTTCGTCGAGGGCGACGCCGAGCACCTGCCGTTCGAGGACGACACCTTCGACGCCGTCACGATCTCGTTCGGCCTCCGCAACGTGAACGACCCGATGCAGGCCCTCGGCGAGATGCTCCGTGTCCTGAAGCCCGGTGGCCGTGTCGTCATCTGCGAGTTCTCCACCCCGCCGCTCGCCGCACTCCGGTTCGGCTACGGCACGTACCTCAAGCGCGTCCTGCCGGGCATCGCGCGGCTGTCGAGCAGCAACCCGGCTGCGTACCGCTACCTCGCCGAGTCGATCGAGGCCTGGCCGGAGCAGCAGGTGCTCAGCCAGTGGCTCCGCGGTGTCGGCTTCACGATGGTCGCCTACCGCAACCTGACCGCCGGCATCGTCGCACTCCACCGCGGCCGCAAGCCGGTCGCGGGCACGGTCCGCGAGTCCGTGGCGCGTCGTGCGAAGGCCCGGCGCGAGCACCAGGCCACCGGCGAGCAGCCGCGCGTCGAGCCGACCGACGGCTGACCTGCACCTCCATCCGCACACGGACCCCCGAACCACGGAGCAGCACTTGAACCCGAGCGTCCCGGTCGCACGTCGCGCACCGAGTCTCCGAGCGTCGCTCGGCATCGGCGAGCGGTTGTTCGCCAGCCCTGCGGAGCGTCGGTTCATCACCGCCGTGGACGACGGGCTCGAGCTCGTCGAACAGGGACTCGACGACGCGATGCGCTCGGCAGACACCCTGGCCGACACGACCAGCCGGTACCTGCTCTCCGCTGGCGGCAAGCGCATCCGACCGACGCTGACACTGCTCATCGCGCAGCTCGGCAACGGCGTCACCGACCACGTCGTGAAGGCAGCGGTGAGCGTCGAGACGACCCACCTCGCCTCGCTCTACCACGACGACGTCATGGACGAGGCACCCGTGCGGCGCGGGGTCCCGGCGGCGCACGTGACGTACGGCAACAACGTCGCGATCCTCACCGGAGACCTGCTCTTCGCCCGTGCCAGCCTGATCACCGCGGACCTCGGACCAGAGGGCATCCGGATGCAGGCCGAGACCTTCCAGCGCCTCTGCATGGGCCAGCTCCACGAGACCACCGGACCGCAGCCGGACGACGACCCCGTCGAGCACTACATCCAGGTGCTCAGCGACAAGACCGGGTCGCTCATCGCCACCGCGGCGCGCGCCGGTGTCCTGTTCTCCGGTGCCGACCGCGCCTACCTCGAGGCCGTCGGCACCTTCGGTGAGAAGGTCGGCGTCGCCTTCCAGCTCGTCGACGACGTCATCGACCTGGCTCCGGCCAAGGACAAGACGGGCAAGATCGCCGGCAACGACCTCCGCGCCGGGGTCGACACCCTCCCGCTGCTCCAGCTCCGTCGCCGCGCGGCGACCGAGCCCGGCGCGGCGGAACTCGTGGCGCGCATCGAGCGGGACGTCACCGGCGCCCCGGACGAAGCCGTGACCACGGACACGTACCTGTCCGCCGTCGCCGCGCTCCGCGAGCACGAGGCCACCGCAGCCACCCGGGCGCTCGCCGCGCAGTGGGCGACGGAGGCCGTGGTCGCGCTCGCACCGCTGCCGGACGGCGTCGTGAAGCGGGCACTCACCCGGTTCGCGGAGTCCGTCGTCGACCGCAGCCGCTGACGCCGCACCCGACAGACCAGCACAGCCACCGGGAGCACCCCACCCGAACGAACTGGAGACGATCAGTGCCCACCCTCCGCCTCGCCATCGTCGGCGCCGGCCCCGCCGGCATCTACGCCGCGGACATCCTCCTGCGGGAAGCGCACGCGTACGACGTGTCGATCGACCTCTTCGAGCAGCTCCCGGCCCCCTACGGCCTGGTCCGCTACGGCGTCGCACCGGACCACCCGCGCATCAAGGGCATCATCAACGCCCTCCGCGACGTGCTCGACCGCGGGGACATCCGGATCTTCGGGAACGTCGAGTTCGGCAAGGACATCACCCTCGACGACCTCAAGAAGCACTACAACGCGGTCGTCTTCTCCACCGGTGCGATCAAGGACGCGGACCTCGACATCCCGGGTGTCGAGCTCGAGGGTTCGTACGGCGCCGCGGACTTCGTGAGCTGGTTCGACGGCCACCCCGACGTCCCGCGCACCTGGCCGCTCACCGCGGAGAGCGTCGCGGTCATCGGCAACGGCAACGTCGCGCTGGACGTCTCGCGGATCCTCGCGAAGCACGCCGACGACCTGCTCCCGACCGAGGTGCCGGACAACGTGTACCAGGGCCTCAAGGCGTCCCCGGTCACCGACGTGCACGTCTTCGGCCGCCGCGGCCCGGCGCAGGTGAAGTTCACCCCGCTCGAACTCCGTGAGCTCGGCGAGGTCCGCGACGTCGACATGGTCGTCTACGACGAGGACTTCGACCACGACGAGGCCTCGCGCACCGCGATCCAGACCAACAAGCAGGTCATGGTGATCAACCGCGTGCTCGAGCAGTGGCGCACCCGCGAGGTCGGGCAGGCCAGCCGCCGCCTGCACCTGCACTTCTACGCGAAGCCGCTCGAGTTCGTCGGCGAGGACGGCAAGCTCACCGCCATCCGGTACGAGCGCACGCGCCCGAACGGCCAGGGCGGTGTCGAGGGCACCGGCGAGATCCGCGAGATCCCGATCCAGGCCGCGTACCGCGCCGTCGGGTACTTCGGCTCGGCGCTCCCGGGCGTCCCGTTCGACGAGCGACACGGCGTCATCCCGAACCACGAGGGCAAGGTCCTCGACGACGACAACCGTCAGATCCCGGGCATCTACGCCACCGGCTGGATCAAGCGCGGTCCCGTCGGCCTCATCGGGCACACCAAGTCCGACGCCATGGAGACGGTGCAGCACATCGTCAACGACCAGGCGAGCTGGTGGACCCCGGAGGACCCCTCCGACGAGGCGATCCCGGCGCTCCTGGCCGCGCGCGGCGTCGAGTACACCGACCTCGAGGGCTGGCACCGCCTCGACGCGCACGAGGTCGCACTCGGCGAGCCGCACGGCCGCGCCCGCATCAAGGTCGTCCCGCGGGACGAGATGATCGACGCGTCGCTCGGACGCACCACCGAGCAGGTCTGATCCCGTGACCACCGTGCGCCCCGCCCTCGCCACCGAGGTGCGGGGCGCGCGTCTGACCGGGGTCGACGTCGCGCGGGCGATCGCCCTGCTCGGGATGATGGTCGCCCACGTCGGTGGCGCCGCCGACCAGCTCGACTGGTCCGATCCGACGGCGTGGGACGCCGTCGTCAACGGTCGTTCCTCGACGCTGTTCGCCGTGCTCGCGGGCGTGTCCGTCGGCCTCGTGAGCGGCCGGACGTCGCCGCCCGGTCCGCCCGAGATCACCCGGATCCGGGTGCGCCTGGCGCTCCGCGCCGTGGTCGTCGTCGTCATCGGCATCCTGCTGATGGCGCTCGGCACGGACGTCTACGTGATCCTGCCGACCTACGGCGCGCTCTTCCTCCTGGTGGTCCCGGTGCTGCGGTGGCGTCGGCGTGCGCTGCTCGTCGCGGCCGGGCTCTGCGCGCTGCTGTCGGCCCCGGTCGCGCTCGCGATCGTCCCGCTCTACGCGGGTGGCGGGGTGTTCGAGGCGCAGCTCGGCCTGGTCTACCCCGTGGTCACGTTCCTGTCGTACGTCCTGGTCGGTCTCGCGGTCGCCAGGTCCGGTCTGGAGGCTCGGATCACCCAGGTCGCGCTGCTCGCGTCCGGCGCGCTGGTCGCCACCGCCGCGTACGTGCTCGGGGTGCTCGCGGCACCGGTCCCGCCGGACGCCGCGAGTGCGTTCCCCGGCGTGCCGTTCGTGCCCCTCGGTTCATCGACCGAGCAGGCCCTCGCGCAGGTGTTCCTGTCGCCGCGGGACCACTCGTCCTCGATCGTCGACGTCGTCGGCACCGCCGGGATCGCCGTCGCGGTGATCGGGCTGTGCTCGCTGGTCTTCGACGGTCGCGGACGCCTGGTGGAGCGGATCGCCTTCCCGCTGGCCGCGGTCGGGTCGATGCCGCTGACGATCTACTCGCTGCACCTCGTGGTGCTCGCGGTCCTGCCGCCGCTGCCCGACTCCGCGAGGACGTGGTGGTGGTTCGCGATCGGCACGGTCCTCTTCGCGATGCTGTGGCGCCGCTTCCTCGGCCGGGGTCCGGCCGAGCGGCTCGTGACCCGCCTGACGACGCTCACGCGCTGACCGCAGCGTGCGAGCTTCCGTACACCGTGGGAGCCCTGCGGACTCGCACCGTGTACGGGGCGCCGCACACTGCGGGCCGGGGCTACTGCAGGGCGGCGGTGAGCCGCGCGACGTTGTCGAGCACCTGCGACCGACGCGTCCGGGCGAGCCACGCCTCGAGGTCGAGCAGCGTGCTCTCCTGGCGGTACGAGCTCTGCACGCCGCGGAGCGCGTTCACGAACCGCTCGCCGCGGACCATCACCGAGATCTCGAGGTTCAGGCTGAACGAGCGCATGTCCATGTTGCTCGAGCCGATGACCGCGACGTCGTCGTCGATCGTGAAGTGCTTGGCGTGCAGGATCGTCGGCGCCTTGTACAGCCAGATCTTCACGCCGGCGCGGAGCAGTCCCTCGTAGTAGGAGCGCTGGGCGTGCCACGTCATCGCGTGGTCGCCGATCTCGCCGACGAAGAGCTCGACCTCGACCCCGCGCTGCGCCGTCGTGGTGATCGCGTACAGCATCGAGTCGTCCGGCACGAAGTACGGCGACGTGATCGACACCTTCTTCTGCGCCGAGTAGAGCAGCGCGTTGAACAGACGCAGGTTGTTCTCGCCGTCGAAGCCGGGGCCGGACGGGACCACCTGGCAATCCAGGGCGTCGCCGCGGTCCGCACGCTGGACGGGGTCGCTCTCGCGGAGCAGCAGCTCGTCGGTCTCGCTGTACCAGTCCGTCACGAAGAGCGCGTTGATCCCGGCGACGACCGGACCCTCGAAGCGCGCGAAGAGGTCCTTGTACGCCAGACCCTTCTCGATGTGCGCCTTGAGGTCGTACGACTTGTCGATCAGGTTCTGCGACCCGGTGAACGCCACCGAACCGTCGATCACCATGATCTTCCGGTGGTTGCGCAGGTCGGGGCGCTGGAACTTCCCCTGCAGCGGCTGCAGGGGGAGCATCAGGTGCCACTCGATCCCGGCGCGGTCGAGGAACGCCAGGGTGTCCTTGTACCCGGGGTAGCCACGGCTCGCCCAGTGGTCCATGAGGAACCGGACCGTCACGCCGCGGGCCTGCGCACGCGCGAGCGCGTCGAAGAAGTCCTGCGTCGTCGCGTCCATCGTGGCGATGTAGAACTCGACGTGCACGAAGCGGCGGGAGTCGTCGATCGCGCGGGTCATCTCGGCGATGGACTCGTCGTAGTCCGGGTAGAGCTCCGCGGAGTTGCCACCGACGAGGGGCATCGCACCGAGCCTGCGGTTCAGCTCCGTGATGCTCTCGAACCACGGCGGGCGGGGGTGGTCCCGCCGGACACGCTCGATGCCCTCGGTCTGCTCGAGGATGTACGCGTTGATCTCGGTCTGCTTCTCACGCCGGGCCTTCGGCAGCTTCGTCGACCCGATCACCAGGAAGACGATGAACCCGATGTACGGGATCAGGAAGATCGCGAGCAACCAGCCCGTCGCCGTCTGCGGCTTCCGGTTGATCGGCACGTAGATGATCGAGAAGGCGCGGATCGCCAGGTCGAGCAGGACGAGCAGGACGGACAGGGTGACGGTGAGCCAGTGCTCCACGGGGATGTCGAGTCGTCGGTGCTGCGCGGGTCAGCGGAAGTTGATGAACTGGAGCGGGACGTCGAACTCTTCGCCCTTGAGCAGCTGGATGGTGTTCTGCAGGTCGTCGCGGCTCTTCGAGGAGACCCGGAGCTCGTCGCCCTGGATCTGGCTCTTCACGCTCTTCGCGGCGTTCGCCCGGAGGAACGCGCCGATCTTCTTCGCGACGTCCTGCTCGATGCCGTTCTTGAACTTCACCTCGATGCGGAACTCCTTGCCGGAGGCGTACGGCTCGCCGGCGTCGAGGCTCTTGAGGCTGATGCCGCGCTTGATCGCCTTGGACTCGAACACGTCGAGGACCGCGGTGGCGCGCTCGGAGGTGTTCGCCTTGATCAGGACGTCGTCACCGCTGAAGGCGATCGACGCGCCGACACCCTTGAAGTCGTAGCGCTGCTCGATCTCCTTGGCGGCCTGGTTGAGGGCGTTGTCCGCCTCCATCTTGTCGACCTTGCTGACCACGTCAAAGGAGCTGTCTGCCATGCCCGACAGCCTATCCGGCAGCGCCGATGTCGGTTGGTCACGAGCACGTTCGACCATCCGGTATGCTGTTCTGGCGCCTCCGGTTGGTGACTACACGGGCTGGGTGCGCACATGGCGAGTTACCCAAGCGGCCAAAGGGATCTGACTGTAAATCAGCCGGCGTAGCCTTCGGGGGTTCGAATCCCTCACTCGCCACGTGTCCATGTGCTGAAGAACTCTCTGCGCATGGTGACGAGATACAGCAGGGCCCCGTTTCGTACGGGGCCCTGCTTTTTTTGGTGGGTCGCTGCCAGAACTCTCTGGGAGTGGCTCGGAACTCGAGCAGGGCCCCGTTTCGTACGGGCCCCTTCTCATTGGTCCCGTGCGAGGCGCCGGGCCATCCTGGGAAGATCGGGGCATGACTGCTGCGCCGACCCCGACCGAACTCGCCGACCTCGCCGAAGCCATCGCGACCGAGGCCGCGACGCTGGCCGCACGCCGCCGCGCCGAGGGCGTCGAGGTGGCCGAGCGGAAGTCGAGCATCGTCGACGTGGTCACCGCCGCGGACCAGGAGGTCGAGGCGCTCGTCCGGACCCGGCTCGCCGAGGCGCGCCCGGAGGACGGCTTCTTCGGCGAGGAGACCGGAGCGAGCACCGGCACCTCCGGCATCACGTGGGTGGTCGACCCGATCGACGGCACCGTCAACTACCTCTACGGCAGCCCGCAGTACGCGGTCAGCATCGGCGTCGTGCGCGGCGAACCGGACCCGGCGGTGTGGGAGCCCGTGGCCGGCGTGGTCGTCGCACCGGCCACCGGTGACGTGTACCGCGCCGTCGCCGGGGGACCGGCGCTGCTGAACGGTGCACCGGTGACCGTCGCACAGCCCGCGTCGCTGGCGGAGACCCTCGTGGCCACCGGCTTCGGCTACACGGCCGACCGCCGTCGGGAGCAGGTCGCCGTCCTGTCCGGGCTCCTCGGCGAGGTGCGGGACATCCGCCGCGGGGGATCGGCGGCGCTCGACTGCTGCGCCGTCGGGGCCGGGGTCGTCGACGCCTACTACGAGCGCGGGATCAACCCGTGGGACATGGCCGCCGGGTCGATCGTCGCCGCCGCGGCCGGTGCGGTCGTCCGGACGTGGGACGCCGGTGGGACGCGGTCGTTCCTCTTCGCGTCGCCGGCGATCGCGGACCAGCTCGAGGCGCTGGTCCGTGCGGCGGAGACCGAAGCGCTCGGCGGCTGACCCCCCCCCCCGCTCTGGGGCGCCTGTGTGGTCATGACCACGACTGGCGTCACGCTACGACCCCTGGTACCGTCGCTCGGGTCCCGTTATCTGCTCGTTACACACGAGCATGTCTGCACCGATCAGGATCCCCACCGAAACGCATGCCCCACGCTTCCACGTCGCCCCTGTTGACCGACCGCTCCGGCACCGATGCCCCGGCCCCGGCCGTCCATCTGACCCGACGGGCACGGATCGAGGCGGAACGCGCGGCAGCGAAGCAGGACGTGCAGCGGGTCGATCAGCTCGGCGGCACCCCGGTCCCGACACCGCCGGTCGGTGACCAGGTCGTCGCGGACCAGGCGGCGATGCCCGTGACCCCGCCGGCACCGGCGTCCCCGGTCCTGCCGGCGTCGACGCTCGCTTCCGAGACCCCGCCGGCGCCCAGCTCGCCGGACGCGGCACCGGCCGCCGCACGCCCCGCTGTCCGTCCGGAAGCCGCGCGCCCGGTCGCCGCACCCGTCCGTCCCGCCGCTGCCCGGTCCACCCCGCGGGGTGTCCGGCCCGAGGCGGCGCGTGTCGACCGGGCCACCCGGCACCTCGGCGCCGGACGCGCCACGAGCCGCCCGGCCGCCACCGCCCCGGCGCGCGGTTCCGCGTTCCGCCGGAACGCCTCCCGCGTCACGGCGCTCGGCGCACTCCTGTTCGTCGCGGGCCTGGTCGTCTCGACCTCGCTGCCCGCCCAGGCCCTCTACACGCCCGAGCCCGGATCGACCTCGAACCAGGGCACGACGGTCGCGGGGGAGACCCAGTCGCTGCGTGTCGGCGATGCCGCCGAGGCCGAGACGAACCGCGACGCATACACGGTCTCCGACGCCACGCAGTACAAGAACGTCGACTCGTCGTCCTTCACGAACGACCCGACCGGCACGATCCAGTGGCCGTTCCTGACGGGGGTGCCGATCACCTCCGGGTTCGGCGGCCGTCAGGTCGAGGGCTGCTCGTTCTGCTCGACGAACCACCAGGGCGTCGACTTCGCCCCGGGCGAGGGCACCCCGATCCGTGTCATCGCAGCCGGCACCGTCACCAAGGTGCAGGCGGACGACGGTGGCTTCGGCAACGACGTCTGGGTCGAGCACGACGTCGACGGCAAGCAGTTCACCAGCGTGTACGGCCACATGGAGGACAACTCCTTCAAGGTCGTCGAGGGCCAACACGTCGAGGTCGGGGACGAGCTCGGCCTGGTGGGCTCCACGGGCAACTCGACGGGCCCGCACCTGCACCTCGAGGTCCACGTCGACGGCGTCCCGGTGGACCCGCTGGCGTGGCTCAAGGCCAACGCGAACTAGCCTCGCGGGACGGCACGCCCGGGCGTCGCGGTCGGTTCCAGACCACCGTCCGGGTTCTGCTATCCTCGTGTGGTGCCGCTCGCGGTACACGCCCCGATAGCTCAGTGGTAGAGCACTTCCATGGTAAGGAAGGGGTCGTCAGTTCAATCCTGACTCGGGGCTCCGACCCGGCGAGAACTCATCGCCGGATCTGTGGCGGGGTAGCTCAGTTGGTTAGAGCACACGACTCATAATCGTGGGGTCGCGGGTTCAAGTCCCGCCCTCGCTACCGCAAGCCCGGCGTCCGCGCCGGGCTTTCGTCGTTCCGTGCTCGTGTCGTTCCTGGGCGTGCGCACTGCGCGGCCCCAGCTGGTGCCTTTCGGCGGAGCACGACCGATGACGATCCGAACCACGTCCTTCCGTGGTTCGGGCCGGTTTCCGTTGTGCGTCGCCGCCCCGAACCGGCGGGAGGCTCGGTGCGGGTCCGCCACGCGACACCGGGACGCCCGGTGCGGGTCCGCCGCGCGCCCCCGGCGCCCGCCCGCGCTACCGCGGCGGAGCGACGAGCACGCCGGCGGCGCGGAGCGCCCCCTCGACGACCCCGGTGACGTGCTGCCACCGCGCACGACGCCGCGTGGCGCCGATCGACCCGCCCGCGACCGCAGCACCGTGCGCCGCGTGCCGCATCGTCACCGTGGAACGACCGCCGAACGTGGACACGACGAGCTCGTACCGGCGGTACTCCCGCGACGGGTGCACGAGCGCCCCGAGCAGCGCGGTCAGCAGGCGGTTCCCGGACTCCGCGACGATCGTCCCCGGCGTCGCGTCCACCCGGTGCCCGGCGGAGCGGAGCGCGGCCCCGGCAAGCTCCATGGCCGTGCAGCGATCGCCGGTGTGCACCGCGAACTCGATCGTGCTGTCCACTGCATCCCCCTCGAAGGCGTGCGCCCCCCGGCGCTGGGAGAACAGCATAGCCGATGCATACTCATGAACCGCAAGGGTCGATCTGGCGTCGGTAGACTGCCCGTCGTGTCAGTGAACCCCGAGCTCGTCGGCAGGACGTTCCCGCCGGCCCCGCCGTACCTGGTCGGTCGTGAGAAGGTGCGCGAGTTCGCCCGCGCCACGTTCGCGACGAACCCCATCCACCACGAGGCCGACGCCGCCCGTGCCGCCGGCTACGACGACGTCGTCGCACCGGCGACCTTCGCGGTCGTCGTGCAGGAGGCCACGCTCGCACAGCTCCTGGCCGAGCCGGACGCCGGCATCGACTTCTCCCGCGTGGTGCACGGCGAGCAGAAGTTCACCTACGACCGTCCGATCGTCGCGGGCGACGAGCTCACGGCGACCCTGACGGTCACGAGCGTCAAGACCCTCGGCGGCAACGCGATGGTCACCGCCGAGTCCGCCGTCGTGGACGCGCAGGGCGAGCACGTCGTCACCGCCACGTCCACGCTCGTCGTCCGAGGAGATGACGCATGACCGCCCAGACCGCCCCCGTGACCGAGGTCGGCACGGTCGTCGCCGAGCGCGACGTGCACATCACCCGTGACTCGCTCGTCCGGTACGCCGGTGCCTCGGGTGACTTCAACCCGATCCACTACCGCGACGACGTCGCCGCCTCCGTCGGCCTGCCCGGTGTGCTGGCACACGGCATGCTGACGATGGGCATCGCGGTCCAGCCGGTCTCCGAGTGGCTCGGCGACCGCGGCTGGGTGACCTCGTACGGCGTCCGCTTCACCCGTCCCGTCGTGGTCGACCCGGAACAGGGCGCGACCGTGGGCGTCGTGGCCAAGGTCGGCACCGTCGACGACCAGGGCCGTCCGCAGCGCATCGACCTCACCGTGACCGCCGCCGGGCAGACCGTGCTCGGCAAGGCGCAGGTCACGGTGGCGTTCCGCTGACCGTGGCACCGACTGCGCTCGCGGACCTCACGACGCTCGGGGTCGGCGGGGCGGCCGCGCGCCTGCTCGTGGCCGACACCACGGACGAGCTCGTCGCGCACGTCCAGGACGCCTGGTCCGACGACGACTGGCTCGTCGTCGGCGGCGGCAGCAACCTCCTGGTCGCGGACGCCGGCTTCGCCGGCACGGTGGTCCTGGTCCGGACGCGCGGCGTCGAGCACGAGGCCACCGCCGACGGCGTCACCGTCCGGGTCGCCGCGGGCGAACCCTGGGACGCGTTCGTCGCCTCGACCGTCGCACACGGTTGGACCGGCCTGGAGGCCCTGAGCGGCATCCCGGGCACCATCGGTGCGTCCCCCGTGCAGAACATCGGCGCCTACGGGGTCGAGCTCTCCGACGTGCTCACCCGGGTCGAGTTCCTCGATGCGGCGTCGGGGGAGCGCGCGTGGGTCCCGGCATCCGAGCTGGCGCTCGGCTACCGCACCTCGACGCTGAAGCACGGGCGTCGCGGGGTCGTCCTCACCGTGGAGTTCGCGCTGGGCACCGACACCGACGGGGGAGTCCCGGTGCGCTACGCCCAGCTCGCCGGGTCGCTCGGGGTCGAGCTCGGTGCCCGTGTGGCCCCAGCGGACATCCGCGCGACGGTGCTGGCCCTCCGTGCCGCGAAGGGCATGGTCCTGGACCCCGGTGACGCCGACACCCGGAGCGCCGGCTCCTTCTTCACGAACCCGATCGTGTCAGCGGCCTTCGCGGAGTCCCTTCCCGCCGACGCACCACGCTGGCCCGCGGGCGCGGACGTCAAGCTCAGCGCCGCCTGGCTCATCGAACACGCCGGGGTGCACCGCGGGTACGCGCTCGCCGGCTCCCACGCGGGGATCTCGTCGAAGCACACGCTCGCCCTGACGAACCGGGGCGGCGCGACCGCGGCCGAGGTCGCGGAGCTCGCCCGGTTCGTCCAGGTGAGCGTCCTCAACCGGTTCGGCGTGACGCTCGTGCCGGAACCCGTCCTGGTCGGCGACCTGCTCGCCTGACCCGCACCGGGCCTCCCGGCCGCGGCGCACGCGCCCCTACGCGAAGAACCGGGCCAGCCTGGCGACGCCCTCGGCGATGTCGTCGTCGCCGAGGGCGTACGACAGGCGGAGGTAGCCGGAGGGGCCGAAGGCCTCGCCGGGGACGACCGCGACCTCGGCGTGCTCCAGGATCAGGTCGGCGAGCTCGAGCGTCGTGGTGGGGGTGGAACCGGCCCACTCGCGGCCGAGGAGCGCGGTGACGTCGGGGTAGACGTAGAAGGCGCCCTCCGGCGTCGGCGTCACGAAGCCCGGGATCGCGTTGAGCCCGGCGACGATGGCCTTGCGACGGCGGTCGAAGGCCTCGCGCATGGCGGTGACGGGCTCCTGCGGACCGGTGAGCGCGGCGATGGCGGCGCGCTGCGACACGTTGGAGACGTTCGACGACAGGTGCGACTGCAGGTTCGACGCTGCCTTGACGGCGTCGGCCGGGCCGATGAACCACCCGACCCGCCAGCCGGTCATCGCGTAGGTCTTCGCGACGCCGTTCACCAGGATCGTGGTGTCGGCCAGCGCGGGGACGGCGTCGAGGATGCCGGTGAACGCGATGCCGTCGTAGACCAGGTCCTGGTAGATCTCGTCGCTGATCACCCAGATGCCGTGCTCGAGCGCCCACTCGCCGATGGCGCGGGTCTGTTCGGCGGAGTACACGGCGCCGGTCGGGTTCGAGGGGGAGCAGAACAGCAGCGCCTTGGTCTTCGGGGTGCGCGCTGCCTCGAGCTGCTCGACCGTGACGAGGTAGTCCTGGTCGCTGCCGGCGAAGACCTCGACGGGCTCGCCGCCGGCCAGGCGGATCGCCTCGGGGTAGGTGGTCCAGTAGGGGGCGGGGAGGATGACCTCGTCGCCGGCGTCGACGATCGTCTGGAACGCCTGGTAGACGGCCTGCTTCCCGCCGTTCGTGATGATGACCTGCGACGGGTCGACGGTGATGCCGGACTCGCGGGCGGTCTTCTCCGCGACGGCCTGCTTCAGCTCGGGGAGGCCCGTCGCCGGCGTGTAGCGGTGGTTCTTCGGGTCCTGGGCGGCGGCGACCGCGGCTTCCACGACATGCCCGGGCGTCGCGAAGTCCGGCTCACCGGCGGCGAAGGAGATCACCGGGCGTCCGGCGGCCTTCAGTGCTTTCGCCTTGGCATCGACCTTGAGCGTCGCGGACTCCGCGATCGCGGCGATGCGGGACGCGATCCGGGGACGCTGGGCGGTGGTGGACTCGGGGCCTTCGGCTGCGGTGCTCACGGGCCAAGCCTATCGGCGCGGCACGCCGGAGCACCCCTCAAGTGGACACCGTGTGACGCACTCCCGTACACTCGTCTGCGGTGGTCACGGCCCGCTGGTAGCGGAACCGTGCCACACGGAAGGTCTCTCCTTCCGAAGGGCGGTGGCTCAATTGGTAGAGCAGCGGTCTCCAAAACCGCAGGTTGCAGGTTCGAGTCCTGTCCGCCCTGCAACTCTGGAAGGGTAGAAGTTGGCGAGCAAAGACATGGAGACGACGGCGGATGACGTCGTCGCCAAGGCGAAGCAGGACCGGGCCGGGCGCCGCGGTCCCTTCGCTGCCATCGCCCTGTTCATCCGCCAGGTGATCGGCGAACTGCGCAAGGTCGTGACGCCGACCCGCAAGGAGCTCTTCAGCTACACCGGCGTCGTCCTGGTGTTCGTCGTCGTGATGATGATCCTCGTGTCGGTGCTCGACTTCGTGTTCGGCCTCGGCGTCGGCTACGTCTTCGGCAACGGCCCGACCGCCTGATCGGGTCAGCCACCCGACCACCACTGGCAGGCCGCCCGGTTCACCTCCGGCGCAGATCGAAGATCCCGCCGACGGACCGTGCACGTACAGTCACCAGGGCCGAACGCCAACCCGATCCGCACCACCGAACGGAAAGAACCGACAGTGTCTGACAACTCCCGCGACGACATCGACCTCGCGACCGCTGCAGAGCAGTCCTCCGAGGTGGAAGAGAACCAGGAAGGCGACGTCGAGACGGGCGAGCTCCGTTCGGCCGAGTCCGCTGAAGAGCGTGCGATCGAGATCGAGGACGAGGACGACGAGTCCCTCGGCCTGAGCGCCGAGCCGGACGACGGTGACGTCGACGGCATCGACGAGACGCTGACCGCCCTCGCCGAGTCCCGTGACGCCGAAGCCGACGCCGTCGTCGACGACGCCCTCGAGATCGACACCGCCGACGAGGCCGAGGCCGCCGTCGAGGCCGTCGAGGACGAAGAAGAGTCCGAGCTCGAAGACGAGACCGCCGCCGAGGCGAACGCCACGATCGCCGCCGACGAGGCAGCGGACGCGCTCGAGGACGACGCCGAGGCCGAAGAGGCCGAGGTGGACCCGTACGAGGCCTTCAAGGCCGAGCTGCGGATGAAGCCGGGCAAGTGGTACGTCATCCACTCCTACGCCGGCTTCGAGCGCCGCGTGAAGTCGAACATCGAGAACCGCATGGTCTCGATGTCGATGGAGGACTACATCTACCAGGTCGAGGTCCCGATGGAGGACGTCGTCGAGATCAAGAACGGTCAGCGCAAGCTCGTGACGCGCGTCCGGATCCCCGGCTACGTGCTCGTCCGCCTCGACCTCAACGAGGACTCGTGGTCCGTCGTCCGGCACACCCCGGGTGTCACCGGCTTCGTCGGCAACGCGCACAACCCCACGCCGCTCCGCTTCGACGAGGCGTTCGGCATGCTGAAGTCCCTCGTCCAGGTCGCCGAGGCAGCCCCCACGAAGGGCGGCAAGTCCGGTGGCCAGACGCAGGCCCAGCCCGCCGCCGAGGTCGACTTCGAGGTCGGCGAGACGATCACCATCAAGGAGGGCTCGTTCGCGGGTCTGCCTGGTTCGATCTCCGAGATCAAGCCCGAGAGCGGCAAGCTCACGGTCCTCGTCTCGCTCTTCGAGCGCGAGACCCCGGTCGAGCTCAGCTTCGACCAGGTCACCAAGCTGTAGCGCTCCGGAGAGATCGACTACACTTATCGAGTTTGGGTCCGAACGCCTCGTGCGTCGGGCTCGTCACCGCGAGTCGGATCCGCCGGCCACGCGGGAGAGTGCACGGGTCCCCGTGCGTTCGACACCAGGAGGAAACACAACATGGCACCGAAGAAGAAGGTCACGGGCCTGATCAAGCTGCAGATCAACGCGGGAGCCGCCAACCCGGCCCCGCCGATCGGTCCGGCGCTCGGTCAGCACGGCGTGAACATCATGGAGTTCTGCAAGGCGTACAACGCCGCGACCGAGTCGCAGCGCGGCAACGTCGTCCCGGTGGAGATCACCGTCTACGAGGACCGTTCGTTCACGTTCGTCCTCAAGACCCCGCCGGCCGCTGAGCTCATCAAGAAGGCTGCGGGTGTGCAGAAGGGGTCCTCGACCCCGCACACGGTCAAGGTCGCGAAGATCTCGATGGACCAGGTCCGTCAGATCGCCGAGACCAAGCAGGCCGACCTGAACGCCAACGACATCGACCAGGCCGCGAAGATCATCGCCGGCACTGCTCGTTCGATGGGCATCACGGTCGAGGCGTAGGCCTCACCCCGTTCAGGTACACACCCCAAACCCTTCCGTGGGAGAGCCTCGCCGGCTCGCCAACCACGTATCTCGCAAGGAGACCACCATGGCGAAGAAGTCCAAGGCCTACCAGGCCGCGGCCGCGAAGATCGAGGCCGACAAGTTCTACACCCCGACCGAGGCCGTCGCCCTGGCCAAGGAGACCGGCTCTGCGAAGACCGACTCCACGGTCGAGGTCGCGCTGAAGCTCGGCGTCGACCCCCGCAAGGCGGACCAGATGGTCCGTGGCACCGTCATCCTGCCGCACGGCACCGGCAAGACCTCCCGCGTCATCGTCTTCGCGACGGGTGCCGCTGCTGAGGCCGCCATCGCCGCCGGCGCCGACGAGGTCGGTGGCGACGAGCTCATCGCGAAGGTCGCCGAGGGCTACACCTCGTTCGACTCCGCGGTCTCGACCCCGGAGCTCATGGGCAAGGTCGGTCGTCTCGGCAAGGTGCTCGGCCCGCGTGGCCTCATGCCGAACCCGAAGACCGGCACCGTGACCCCGAACGTCGCGCAGGCCGTCAACGACATCAAGGGCGGCAAGATCGAGTTCCGCGTCGACAAGCACGCCAACGTGCACTTCGTCGTCGGCAAGGCCTCGTTCACCCCGGAGCAGCTCGACGAGAACATCACGACCGCGCTCGAGGAGATCAACCGCCTCAAGCCGTCCGCCTCGAAGGGCCGTTACGTCATGAAGGGTGCCGTCTCGACGACCTTCGGACCGGGCATCCCGCTCGACGTCAACAGCATCTGAGTCACTGACCCAGTGAGAAGGCCCCGCACCGGTTCGGTGCGGGGCCTTCTGCGTACGACGCGCGTCCCGGTAGCGTTGCATCGTGCGCACCCTGGTCAACGCCCTGCGGCTCATCGCCGTGATCGCCGTCGCCGCCGCGATCGTCGCGCAGTTCCTGCGGAGCGTCGAGAGTCCCGATTACAACGTCTTCAACTTCTTCGGGTACTTCACGATCCAGTCGAACGTGATCATCGCGGTGGCGTTCGCGGTCACGCTCGTCACCGCAGCCCGGCGGAAGCGCCAGGGCCTCGGCCTCTCGGTGTTCCGGGGCGCCGCGACCGTGTACATCGCCACGACCGGCATCGTCTACAACACGCTCCTGGTCAACGCGGCGCTCGACAACTCCTTCACCGTGCAGTGGTCGAACGACGTCCTGCACAAGGTCCTGCCGGTGTACGCCGTCCTCGACTGGCTCCTGTTCTCGGATCGCGCGAAGCTCCTGCTGCGCCACGTCTGGTGGTTCCTGATCTACCCCGCGGTCTGGCTCGTCGTGATCCTGGTCCGCGGAGCGACCGACGGGTGGGTGCCGTACCCGTTCCTCGACCCGGCGCAGGGCTACGGCGTCGTGGCGCTGTACTCGTTCGGGGTCGCGGTGTTCATCGCGCTGATGGGCGTCCTGGTGGTCGGGATGAGCCGGCTCCGGCTCGTCAAGGTCTGACCCGTACCCCCGGGGAACCGGCGGAGCCCCGTCGGGTCCGGGGCTCCGCCGACCCGGGTGCAGTCCGCACCGTCCCCCTGGACGCGGGATGCACCCGACCGTGGCGTCCGATGGGCGAAGCGCTCCGTTGCGCTCCGGGACACCACGGGTCGACCGGCCGAGAACGGATCAGGAGCCTCGGCCAGCGTCGACCATGCACGACGAACGGGTCGAGGAGCATGGAGCGATGACGGCGGCCGGGGTCCGGGGCTGCTGTGGACGTCAGCATACGACCAGCGGGCGCGCTGGTCCAGAGGTACTACGAACGGGCGCTGCGGAGCCGGTCGAGCACCATGTCGGCGAGGGTGATGAGTCCCCGGATCTGGTCGTCGTCGCGATCGATCCACCGGCACTCGGGCTCATCGGCGATCGGCACGAAGTCGTCGTGGTGCTCCCAGACGAACAGGGTGCGCTCGGCGCCGAGGACGTACTGCTGCCACCAGATCTGCCGGAGGTAGTGCCGGGGGACCCGCTTCCACCCGTTCGACGTGGTCTTGATCTCGGCCAGGAGGAGCCGCCCGTCGCGGTCCTGTCCGACGCCGTCCGGTGTCGCGAGGTGGGCGCGGTTCGCGGCCGCGTGGAACAGGTGCGCCGAGGGCTGGATGCCGTGCGTGGCGGCCACCCAGGCGGCGATCACGGGCTCGCGGTCCTTGCCGTGCTCGGTGTACGCGTTGCCGGAGAACCGCGAGCCGTAGCGCTTGTCGGTGACGACGGCGTCGACCGCACGGAGTGACGCGAGCCGGGCGACGTCGGTCGCCGTGATGCCCGCGGCGCGGGCGCGGAGCCACGCGACGCGGTCCGAGGAATGCGCGACGATCCGCTCGGTGTGGCCGCGCAGGGCGGTGAACGAGTCGTGCACGACGGTGACGGACGTCGTGGAGCCGGGCACGGCCTCCAGGCTGTCGCCCCACAGGGTGGGCTGCACGATCGTCACCCGACGATTCTCACCCCGACCACCGTCAGGACCGAAACCGGCGCGCGGTCAGGAGACCAGCTCGCGGCCCTCGGCGAACGCCACGAGTTCGTCGACCCCGGCGGGGGAGAGCGCGTAGCCGATGGCGAGCGCGGCGGCGCCCTGCAGTGCGGCGATGCCCCCGGCCCGGGACGGCGCGATCACGAGGTGCTCGGTGGCGAGGGGCATCGACCGGGAGTACACGACCTCTCGGACGCCGGCGAGCAGGTGCTCCCCGGCCTGCGTCATCGACCCGCCGAGCACGATCACCGACGGGTTGATGAGGGAGATGCAGGTCGCGAGGACCTCGCCGATGTCCCGACCCGCCTGGCGCACGGCACCGATCGCGTCGAGATCCGAGCGGTTGACGAGCTCGATGACGTCGGCACTCGTGTGCACGTCGTGCCCCCGCGCGCGGAGCGCTCGGGCGATCGCCGGGCCGGACGCGACCGCCTCGAGGCAGCCGGTGTTGCCGCAGTGGCAGGGCATGTCGCCGGCGCGGGAGACCCGGACGTGCCCGATGTCGCCCGCGGTGCCCTGCGCGCCGCGCTGGAGCGTGCCGTCGGACACGATCCCGGAGCCGATGCCGGTCGCGACCTTGACGAAGAGCAGGTGGTCGACGTCCGGCCACCCGTGCTCCCGCTCGCCGAGCGCGGCGATGTTGACGTCGTTGTCGAGCAGCACGTGGGCCTGGATGTGCTGCCGGAGCCACGCCGGTACGTCGAAGCCGTCCCAGCCGGGCATGATCGGCGGGTTCGCCGGACGCCCGGTGGAGAACTCGACCGGGCCGGGGACCCCGATGCCGATGGCGATGACGTCGTCGCGGGCACGGCCGACCTCGTCGAGGAGCTCGTCGATGGCCTGGACGAGCCAGGTGAGCGTCGGCACCGGGCCGGCCGCGATGTCGATGCGTGCCTCGCGGGTGGCGAGCGGTGCGGCGACCAGGTCGGTGACCGCGACGCGACCGTGGGATGCGCCGAGGTCGGCGGCGATCACCAGGCGCGACGTCGGGCGCAGGGCGACCTGCGCCGGCGGGCGGCCTCCGGTGGACGCCGCCGTCTGGACCGGACCGACCAGTCCGACCTCGCTCAGGGCGTCGAGGCGCACGCCGATCGTCGAGCGTGCTGCCCCCGTCAGTGCGGCGAGTTCTGCCCGGGTCCGCGGCACGCCGTCGCGGAGGATCTGGAAGAGCTCGCTCGTCCCGACCGGAGGCGACGCTGCCGTCCGTGTCAAGTCGACCATGGAGGGAGTGAAACACACATCGAACGAGGCGCGCAACGAAGTCCGTCGAAGATTTGCGGACTTCTGCTTGACCGCCGACAGAAGTGCTCGTAGTGTGACGCTCGGTCGACGTCGACCACACCACTCGATGAGGAGAACACTGGTGACCCAACCGCTTTCGGTCCAGCTCTACACGGTCCGCGACGCGCTCAGTGCCGATCTGCCCGGCACCCTGCAGCGCATCGCCGGCATCGGGTTCACGAACGTCGAGCTCTTCGGCTACGTGGACCGCGCCGACGAGTACGCAGCCGCCCTGAAGGACGCCGGCCTCGCCGCGCCGAGCGGTCACGCCCGGCTGCTCGACGCCGGGGAGCAGGACCTCGAGCGCATCTTCCACGCCACCGCGACGATCGGCACCCAGACGCTGATCGACCCGCACATCGACGAGGCCCGCTGGACCACCCGCGAGGACGTCGAGGCCATCGCCCGCGAACTCAGCGCACTGGCGCCGCGTGCGGCCGACCACGGGCTCACCCTCGGCTACCACAACCACGCGTTCGAGTTCTCGAACCGCATCGACGGCGTGAGCGCCTACGAGGTGTTCGCCGGCGCCCTCTCCGACGACGTCGTGCTCGAGCTCGACACCTACTGGGCGAAGGTCGGCGGCGACGACCCGGTGGCCGTCATCGAGCAGCTCGGCGACAAGGTCCAGTTCCTGCACGTCAAGGACGGCGACGGCTCGCACGACGACAAGAAGCAGGTCGCGGTCGGCAACGGCATCATGCCGATCCGCGAGATCATCGCGGCGGCGCCGAACGCACTGCACGTGATCGAGCTCGACGACCACGAGGGTGACGTGTTCCAGGCCGTCGCCGACTCCTACACCTTCCTGCAGGGAGCGAACGCATGACCGACACCGCCGTGACCACTGCGGTCAAGAAGTCCACCAAGACCGGACCGGTCGGCGTCGGCGTCATCGGCGCCGGGGTCATCTCCGACCAGTACCTCGGCAACCTCACCGTCTTCCCGGACGTCGAGGTCCGCTTCATCGCCGACATCGACGAGCCCCGCGCCGCCGCCCAGGCGTCCAAGTGGGGCGTGCCCCGCTCGGGTTCGGTCGCGGAGCTCCTGGCCGACGACGACATCGAGATCGTCGTCAACCTGACCATCCCGGCCGCGCACGTCGAGGTCGCGCTGCAGGCCATCGCCGCCGGCAAGCACGTCTGGGGCGAGAAGCCCTACGCCCTCGACCGCGAGAGCGCCGCGCAGCTCCGTGACGCAGCGGCCGCCGCCGGCCTGACGGTCTCCGTCGCCCCGGACACGTTCCTCGGCGCCGGCCTGCAGACCGCGCTCCGCACCATCCGCGACGGCCGCATCGGCGCACCGCTGAACGGTCTGACGCTCTTCCAGAGCCCCGGCCCGGAGTCGTGGCACCCGAGCCCCGAGTTCCTCTTCGTACACGGCGCGGGACCGCTGTTCGACATCGGCCCGTACTACATCACGACCCTCGTGCAGGTGTTCGGCCCGGTGGCGAAGGTCACGGCGACCTCGTCGAAGTCGCGTGCGACGCGCACGATCGGCTCCGGCCCGAAGGCGGGCACGGAGTTCCCGGTCGAGGTCCCGACGAACCACTCGGCCCTCATCGAGTTCGAGAACGGCGGGAGCGCCCAGAGCGTGTTCTCGTTCGAGTCCGACCGCGGCCGGACCGGCGTCGTCGAGATCGCCGGCGAGACCGGGACCGTCGTGTTCCCGGACCCGAACAACTTCGACGGCGACACCGAGCTGTACGCGCTCGGCGCTGACGAGCCCGAGACGATCGCGGCCGTCGGCTCCACCTACTCGCGCGGCACCGGCGTGGTCGACCTGGCCCGCTCGCTCCGTGCGGGCGAGACGAACCGGGTTCCCGGGGCGCTCGCCTTCCACGCTCTCGACGTGATGGTCTCCATCGCGGAGAGCGCCGAACGTGGCGAGGCGGTGCTCGTTGCGAGCACCGTGTCGCCCTCCCCGACCCTCGACGAGGGCTGGGACCCCGCGGAGCAGACCCTGGTCTGACCCGTGGACCCCGCGGGGCAGACCCTGGTCTGGCCCGCGGGTCCCGCGGAGCAGACCCTGGTCTGACCCGCACACCACACAGCAAGTACCCGAAGCACCACCCACTGCACCATCTCAACGACGAGAAAGTAGAGAGTCATGCGCACTGCCATCCGCGCACTGGCCATCACCGCGGCCGCGGCACTCACCGTGACCGGCCTCGCAGCCTGCTCCTCCGGGTCGTCCGGTTCCTCCGGCGACTCCAAGACGCTCACCTACTGGGCGTCGAACCAGGGCACGTCCCTCCAGAACGACAAGGAGGTGCTGACCCCCGTCCTCAAGAAGTTCACCAAGGAGACCGGGATCAAGGTCGACCTCCAGGTCATCGGCTGGAACGACCTGCAGACGAAGATCCAGACCGCCGTCACCTCGGGCCAGGGCCCGGACGTGGTCAACATCGGCAACACCTGGGCCACCTCGCTCCAGGCGACCGGTGCGTTCCAGGAGTTCGGCTCCTCCGAGATGAAGGCGATCGGCGGCGCCGACAAGTTCGGCAAGGTCGCGCTCTCCACCGGTGGCGCCCCCGGCAAGACCGTCACCAGCGTCCCGCTCTACGGCCTCGCCTACGGCCTGTACTACAACAAGCAGATGTTCAAGGACGCCGGCATCGAAGCCCCCACCACGTGGGAGGACCTCACCGCCGACGCCAAGAAGCTGACCACCGGCGGCAAGTACGGCTTCACCATCGCGGGTGGCTCGTACACCGAGAACGCGCACTTCGCGTTCATCAACGCCGCGCAGAACGGTGGCGAGTGGTTCAACAAGAAGGGTGACCCGACGTTCACCTCGAAGGCGAACGTCGACGGCATCAAGCGCTACCTCGACCTGATGCAGACCGACAAGGTCGTCAACACGTCGAACGCGCAGTACGACAACGGCACGCAGGCGGTCTCGGACTTCGCGAACAAGAAGGCCGCGATGATGCTGACGCAGAACAACGCGAACGCGACCATCACCTCGAACGGCATGTCCGCTGACGACTTCGGCGTCGTGCCCTTCCCCGCCCCGACCGGCGCGAAGGACATCGCGAGCTTCCCGGCCGGCATCAACCTGTCGATCTTCAAGAACACGAAGAACAAGGACGGCGCGCTCAAGTTCGTCAAGTACATGACGAGCGCCGACACGCAGGCCACGCTCGACAAGCCGTACTCGGCGCTGCCGGTGCTCGCCTCCGCTGCCGACTCGGTCACCGACGAGCAGACGAAGACGTTCCTCGACATCTACAACAACAAGGCAGAGCCGCTGCCGCTGGTCCCCGCTGAGGACCAGTTCGAGTCCACCGTCGGCAAGGCGATGAACGACATGTTCGCCAAGATCGCCACCGGCGGCACCATCTCGGACAGCGACATCAAGTCCGCGCTCCAGACCGCCCAGGACCAGGTGTCCCAGGCGAACGGCTGATCCAGCCCAGCCTGGAGGCCCGGGTCGCGTCCGCAGGACGCGTCCCGGGCCTCCGCCCCCAGCTCCACAGCCGCTGCCACGGCTGCACAGCACCCGAAACCACCTGAAGCCGAAAGGCCCTGCCCATGTCCACGACGGTCCTGCCTGACTCCGAGGCCCCCGACCTGACGCACACGAAGGCGCCGACACTGTCGGGTCCGCCGCCCCGTGGGAAGCGGAAGGTCCAGTGGCTGCCCTACGCCCTCGTCGGGCCCGCCATCCTCTTCGAGCTCCTGATCCACATCGTGCCGATGCTCACCGGCATCTGGATCAGCTTCGTCCAGCTCACCAAGTACTTCATCGCGAACTGGGGCGCGGCGCCGTTCGCCGGCCTGCACAACTACGCGGTGGCCGTCGACTTCAACCAGGCGATCGGCAAGGGTCTCCTGAACTCGTTCCTCATCACCTGCGCCTTCACGGTGCTCGTGGTCGGGCTCTCGTGGGGCTTCGGCATGATGGCCGCGGTCGCGCTGCAGAAGCCGTTCAAGGGTCGCGGTCTGTTCCGCACCCTGTTCCTGGTGCCCTACGCGCTGCCGATGTACGCCGGCGTCATCACGTGGAAGTTCATGTTCCAGCGTGACTCGGGTGCCATCAACCACATCCTCGTGGACCAGCTGCACCTGTTCAACGGCACCGGGCCGTTCTGGCTCATCGGGAACAACGCCTTCGTGGCCGTCGTCGTCGTGGCGATCTGGAAGACATGGCCCTTCGCGTTCCTCATGTTGATGGCCGGCCTGCAGTCGGTTCCGTCCGACGTGTACGAGGCCGCCTCGGTCGACGGCGCGAAGCCGTTCCGTCAGTGGCGCTCGATCACGCTGCCGATGGTCCGTCCGGTCAACGTCACCCTGGTGCTCGTGATGTTCCTCTGGACCTTCAACGACTTCAACACGCCGTACGTCCTCTTCGGCTCGACGGCCCAGCCCCCGGCGGCCGACCTGCTCAGCTTCCACATCTACAACGCGTCGTTCATCACCTGGAACTTCGGTTCCGGTGCCGCGATGAGCGTGCTGCTGCTCCTCTTCCTGCTCGTCGTCACCGGCATCTACCTCGCCGTGACCAACCGGAGGTCCGTCCGTGCGTGAAACAGTGGGCGCAAAGTCCTTCAAGGTCATCGTCCTGGCACTCCTGACCGTCTTCACGGTCGTGCCGCTCTACGTGATGATCACCACGGCCATCAAGCCGCTCGGTGACGTGCAGAACGACTTCACGTGGATCCCGACCAACATCACGTTCCAGCCGTTCATCGACATGTGGTCGACGGTCCCGCTGGGGCAGTACTTCATCAACTCGCTCGTGGTCTGCACCGTCGCCACGGTGTTCTCGCTGATCATCGCGACGTTCGCCGCCTACGCGGTGTCGCGCTGGAACTTCAAGGGCAAGAGCACCTTCACGACCGCGGTGCTCTCCACCCAGATGTTCCCCGGCGTGCTGTTCCTGCTCCCGTTGTTCCTCATCTTCACGAACCTCGGGAACTCGCTCGGCATCCAGCTCGTCGGCAGCTGGACCGGCCTGATCATCACGTACCTGACGTTCACGCTCCCGTTCTCGATCTGGATGCTCGCGGGCTACTTCGAGACCATCCCGCGCGAGCTCGACGAGGCCGCGATGGTCGACGGCTCGGGCCCGATGGGTGCACTGTTCCGGATCATCCTGCCGTCGGCCCGTCCGGGTCTGGTGGCGGTCGGGATCTACTCGTTCATGACCGCGTGGGGTGAGGTCCTCTTCGCCTCGGTGATGACGAACGGCAACGGGCAGACGCTCGCGGTCGGTCTGCAGCAGTACTCCACGCAGACGAACGTGTACTGGAACCAGATCATGGCGGCGTCGCTCGTCGTGTCGATCCCCGTCGTGATCGCGTTCCTCGTGGTCCAGCGGCAGTTCGTCGCCGGCCTGACCGCCGGCGCGGTGAAGTAGCCGCCGGCGCCGATCGGACCCGCACAACGAAAGACGGTCCGCACCACGGTTTCCCGTGGCGCGGACCGTCTTCCGTTGTGCGACGCCACGCCGAACCGGACGCGCACCGCGGACGCGCACCGCGGCGCGCACCGCGGCGCGAACCGCGCCCCGCACGACAGGATGGACGCATGACAGACGTACGAGGGCGGCAACTGCTGCCCGGACAGACCAGCCGCGTGCACGTGTACGACGTCGCGTCGCGCTCCGCCAGGCTCGTGTTCGAGTCCGGCACGGTGCTCGTCGAGGCGCCGAACGTCCTCGACGCCGACACTCTGGTGCTGAACGCCGACGGGGACCTCTGGCTGCTGCGGCTCCCGGAACCGGGCACCGTGCTCGACGAGACCGCGCTCGAGCGGGTGCCGATGCCCGGCGTGCCCGAGATCAACAACGACCACGTGCTCGACCCGTCCGGCGACTCCGTCGTGGTCAGCGGCCGGGACGGCGACCTGTACCGCGTCCCGCTGCCGGCCGGGGGAGCGGCGGCGACCCTCACCAACACGACGACCGCGCTGCCGGTCGTCCGCAAGTTCTACCTGCACGGCATCGCCCCCGACGGGTCCTCGCTCGCGGCGATCGTGGGGGAGCTGACCGAGGACGGCACGTGGACCACGGACGTCGCACTGGTCGACCCCGCCACCGGCGACCCGACGTTCCTGACCCGTGACGAGTACCCGGACGACGGCGTCTCGTTCGCCGGGGACCTGCTCGTGTGGAACTCCGAGCGCTTCACCCCGGGCACCGCGCAGCTCGTGTCACTGTGGCCCGGTGCGACCGACCCCGTGCGGATCACGAACGACGACCGGGTGAACTGGTTCCCGCACGTCTCGCCGGACGGCGCCCACCTGCTGTACCTGTCGTACGAGCCCGGCGTCCAGGGGCACCCGGCCGACCACCGTGTGGAGCTCCGGCTGCTCCCGGGCACCCTGGTGCGCGGCGCCCGGATCGCGGTGCAGCCCGAGACCCTCGTCACGCTCGACGGCGGCCAGGGCACCGTCAACGTGCCGCCGTGGGCGCCGGACTCGTCGTGGTTCGCGTACTGCGACTACCCCGCCTGAACGCCGGAACGACAACTGCGCAGCCGGGGGACTGCGCAGTTGTCGTTCCAGTGAGGTGCTGCGGCTAGACCTCGCGCACCTGCCCCTGCTTGATGTGCAGGCGACGCTCGGCGCGCTTCGCGACCCAGGAGTCGTGCGTGACGATGACGACCGTCAGGCCGCGGTCCTTCCACTGCCGCTCGATGAGCCCCATGATCTCGTCGCGGGTGCCCTCGTCGAGCGCGCCGGTCGGCTCGTCCGCGAGCAGCACGCTCGGGTTCTTCACCAGCGCACGCGCGATCGCCACGCGCTGCTGCTGCCCGCCGGACAGCTCCGCGGGGAGGTGGTCGAGCCGCTCACCGAGCCCCACCTCCTGCAGGGCGTCGGTGGCACGCTGGCGGATCTCCGTCCGGGAGCGGTTCGCCAGCGACCCGGCGAACGCGGTCTCCACGTTCTCCAGCGCGGTCAGGGTCGGGATGAGGTTGAAGCTCTGGAAGACGAAGCCGATCTCCGTCGCCCGCAGGTCCGTCAACGCTCGGTCGCCGAGCTTCGCCACGTCGCGGTCGCCGAGGGCGACCGACCCCGCGCTCGGCCGGTCCAGGGCGCCGAGCATCTGGAGCAGCGTGGACTTCCCGCCGCCCGTCGGCCCCTGGATCGCGACGAGCTGGCCCTGCGGGATGGTCAGGTCGACGTTCGTCAGGGCGGTGACGGTGCGGTTCTTCTGCTTGTACGTCTTGCTGACGTTCGTCAGCCGGTACATCGGGACGGAGGCTCGGCTCGCCTCGTCGGAAGCGGCTGCGGTCTCGGTGGTGGTCACGGTTGCTCCTGTCGTCGGTTCGGTCGCGTCGGTCTCGGTGGACATCAGGCCACGCTCCGCAGGGCTTCGGCCGGGCGCAGACGCGAGGCTCGCCAGCCGCCGAGGGCGCCCGCGATGAGGCCGCCGAGGATCGCCAGACCGATCGCCAGGAGGATCACCTCGACGGTCACGGGGGCGTGCAGGACGACGTCCGTGGTCGACGCGGTGCTCGCACCGCCGCCACCGAACCCGCCGGCCGGGGCGCCGCCGGTCGTGCCGGTCCCGGCTGCCGCCGTCGCCGCGCCGCCCGGCATCCCGCCGCCGGTGCCGCCGGCTCCACCACCGGTCGTCGAGCTGGCGCTCGCCGAGATCGTCGGGGAGATGACGTTGACCACGAGGATGCCGATGAGGCCGGCGGCCGCGCCGATCACACCGCCGATGAGACCCTGCACGAGGGACTCGCCGGCGACCTGCCGGGTGATGCGGCCGTTCGACCAGCCGATCGCCTTGAGGGTGCCGAACTCACGGGTGCGCCGGGTGACGCCGGAGATCGTGAAGAGGATCGCGATGAGGAACGCCGCCGCGAGGACCAGGATCGAGAGCCAGGTGCCGAGGTTCGAGACCAGGCTCGACGCGGTCGAGAGCGAACCGGAGACGCTCGAGGCGAGGTCCGACTCCGTGGAGACCGTGGCGCTGGTGAGCTTCGCCTGCAGCGCGGACTTGAGCGTGCTGACGTCCGAGGACGACTCCGCGGACACGTAGATCGAGGTGACCTTGCCGTCGAGGTCCGCGAGGGCCTGGGCGGTGTCGAGCGGGACGTACGTGTTCGAGCCGGTGGTCGACGCCGAGCCGGTCGAGGCGACGATCCCGATCACGGTGAACTTCGTTCCACCGATCTCGAGGGTGTCGCCGACGGCCTTCGACTCGCTCTTCGCGTAGGCCGAGTCGAGCACCACGACGTCCTTCCCCGCGTCGGCGGACGTGAACGTGCGGCCCTTCGTGATCTCGGTGCTCGTCAGCGGACCGACGGTGTCCCCGGTGACCGGGATGCCGGTCACGGTGAAGGAGTCCACGTTGAACGAGCCGCCGCCGAAGCCGCTGCCGCCGGTGCCGCCGCTCGGCGGGCCCTGCTGCGTGGAGGTGCCCGAGTCGGTCGAGCCGCTGTCGCTGGAGCTGCTGTCGCTCGAGCTCGAACCCTGCTGCACGGAGCCGGAGAACGTGCTGTTCTCGAGGGTGAGGACACCGGTCGCGGCCTTCACGCCCGAGGTGTTCGTGACGGTCTTCACGTTGGCGGCGGTGAGGGTGCTCGTGCCACGCGTGACGGCGAGCCGCGACTGCGACAGGTTGGTGCTCCCCGAGGAGCCCGACGAGCTCTGGCCGCCGAAGTCGAAGCTCGGCCGTCCGGTGCTCGACGACGTCGGCGTCTCGGTCTTCGAGACCGTGATGTCGGTGCCGACGCCGTAGACGGACTGCAGCACGCTCGACTGCGCCGACTTCACACCGCTGGAGATCGAGGACACGATGACGACGAGGGCGATGGCGAGCGCCATGCCGATCGCGATGATGACGGTCTGCTTCTTGCGGTTCGTGAGTTCGCGCCTGAGGTAGGTCAGGAACATGGTTCTCCTCGGTGGTGGGCCGGCACACAGGTCACCGGCCGCGCATCGGGAGCGCGGCGGGGCCGACCCAGGAGAAGTTAGGCAGCGCGGTTATGGGCGTCCCCTCGCGTTCCTATGAGGTCGCTAAGGGCGGTGGTCAGGAGGCGTCGCCGTAGCTCCGGCGCAGGTGTTCGGCGTAGCCACCGGGGGTGCGCCCGGCGAAGCGCCCGCTCGTCACCACGGGCAGCTCGGTCGTCGCGTCCACCCGGAGCCCGAGCGCGCGCGCCCGTTCGACCAGGCGGACGTCCTCGTGCTCGGGGACGGGGTCGAACCCGCCGAGGGCGACGTACGCCGTGGCGAGCACCCCGAGGTTCGCACCGTGCACGTGCCCGAGGGTCGCGCCGGGCGGGTGCGCCGTGGTCCACCGTGCCAGGACGACCGGGTCGAGGTCGTCCGGATCCGGGACGACGGCACCGACGAGGACGTGCGCCCCGGCGGCGAGGGCGTCCGCCTGCTGCACGAGCCACTCCGGCGCGACCCGCGAGTCGGCGTCGGTGTGGGCGAGCCACCGTGTGTGCGGGGGCTGGTCGGGCGTGGCCCGGAGCGCGTGTGCGACGCCGAGCGACCGTGCCCGTCCGACCCCGACGCGCGGGGTCTCGAGGGCGTCGACCGGGTACGTGCGGACGATCCGGGCGGTGTCGTCCGCGCAGCCGTCCAGGACCACGGTGACGCCGACCTCCACGTCCGCGACGCCCGCCGCGCGACGGTCGGCGCGGAGGTGGTCGGCGGCGGCGAGCACCGCGTCGAGGCAGTCGGCGATGCGGTCTTCCTCGTCGTGGGCGGGGATGACGACGTCGATGCGCTGACGGGCGGTCACCGGACGAGCCCCTCGGCGCGGGCGACCGAGGTGACGCCGGGACCGGGCAGGACGCTCAGCACGAAGTCCGCTTCGACGTGGCGGACGAGCGCGGGCCGTGGCCACCGTTCGGCGAGCCGGGCGTCGACGGTGTCACCGCTCGAGACGGCTTCGTCGTCGGGGTGTCGCCAGTGGCAGGCCACGAGGACCCCGTCGTCGGCGATCGAGTCGAGCACCCGGTCGATCGTGCGGTCGAGGTCCTCGGCGGACAGGTAGTACCCGACCTCGGACAGCACGACCAGGTCCCACTCGCCCGCCGGCCAGTCGTCCGGCAGTGCGGCCTGCAGGAACCGGGCTGCCGGGGCGCGCACCCGTGCCCGTTCGAGCGGGGCTGCGGCGATGTCGGTGCCCAGGACGTCGTCGGCGCGCTCGGTGAGCGCCGCGGTCAGCACGCCGGTGGCGCAGCCGATCTCGAGCGCTGCGCGGTACCGCTCGCGGGGCAGGGCCGCGAGGGTGACGGCGCGCTTCCGGCGCTCGTACCAGGAGCCGTCGAAGTCCCACCCCTCGGGCTTCCTGGCGTAGTGCGCGTCGAAGGACTCGCGGGAGCGCGACCGCTGCCCGGCGAAGTACCACTCGACGGCGCGGAGGTGGTGCGCCGCGTGCCGCTCGTCGACGATCGCCTCGTCGCCCGGTGCCGGGGAGAGCGGCAGGACCTGCGAGCGGTACGCCGCCAGGGCGGCCCGCTTCCGGTCCAGGGCATCGGCCGGCAGCTCGAGTGCCTGCGCCGTGTCCCACGGGGCGGCCGGAGCGGACGGGGCGTCCCAGTGCCACGCCCAGATCGGGTAGGAGAGCAGGTCGACCTCGGTGCGTCCCGCGGCGACCGCCTCGGCGACCTCGCCGGCGACCCGGTGGTCGCGGTGGCCGTCCCCGCGCCACGGTGCGACCAGGAGCGTCCGGCCGCCGGACGTCGCGGCGATGGCGTCGAGTCGGGCGACGAGGGCGTCCCGGAGGGTGTCCGGCTGCTCGCGGAGCCCGACGTCCGGCACACCGAGCGACCCCGCGGTGACGTCCGGGTGCAGTGCGAGCAGGGCGTCGCGGAACTCGCCGGCGCGGACCGCGGCGAGTTCGTCCGGCGTGGTGGTGGGCGAGTCCGGGTGCGACCCCTCGCCGAGGGTGACGAGCACGACGTGCACGGGGATCCCGGCGGCGGCCGCGGTCGCGATCAGTCCGCCGGCACCGAGCGTCTCGTCGTCGGGGTGCGGTGCGACGACGACGACCGCGGCGACCCCGTCCAGGTCGACGGCGCCGGGGGAGCGCGCGTCGAGGAACGCCGTCCAGTCCGCCGGGTCGGTCCCCGGCTGCCGGTGGTCGAAGCTCACCACGCGACACCGCCGCGCTCGAGGACCATCCGCCCGATGCGGGCGAGGTCCCGGTCGCCGTGGTCCTGCAGCACGTACAGCTCCAGGTCCGCGACGCGGGCGGCGACGGCGGCGTCCGAGGTCAGCGGCGCCGGGCCGAGCGCGCCGACCACCCGCGTCCGCACGGTGTCCACCGCGCGGCGCACCCGGGAGCGGACGACCTGCGCGAGCAGGGCCCAGTCCGCGTCGTCGTCGGCGTGGTGGGGGTCGTCGATCCGGGCCGTGGCGCCGGCGAGCGCGTCCTCGGCGTCGGCGAGGTCCGCGACGACCGCACCGAGCGCCACCCGGAGCAGTTCGGCATCCGGGTGCGCGGCGGTGTGGTCGCGGAGGACCCGGGCGAGTCCGACGGCGCCGCCCCACCAGCACGCGGACACACCGATCCCGCCCCATGCGAAGCCCGGTCGGGTGAGGTACCAGCCGGGATCGCCGACCGGCGTCGCCCGGACCCGGTCGAAGTCCACCGGGCCGCTCGGCACGTCCGGCATGCCCCTGGCGACCCAGGCCTCGTCGTGCGTCGTGACCCCGTCCTGCCGCAGGTCCACCGCGACGAGCTGCCGGTCGTCCCCGCGGTGTGCGGTGACCAGTGCGTGCGAGAGCGAGGACGCGAGCGAGCACCACGGCTTCGTCCCGTCGAGCACCACGGCGTCCGTGCCGCTCTCGACGGCGGTCAGCCGTGTCCCCGGCGCCTCCGCGGCGAACACGCCCCAGGTCGATCCCTCGGGGACGTCGACGCCGGCCTGCGCCAGGATCCCGAGCGCGTCGAGGTGCGGTTCGACGGTCCGGGCGAGCGCGACGTCCGCCGCGGCGATCGCCGCGAGCGTGACGAACACCGGGCCGGCCGTGCCCGCGGACAGGGGCGGGACGGTGGACGCGACCGACCGCGCGAACGCGAGCCGGTCCGCCGGGGCCGCGCCGGTCCTCCCGGCCGTCGCCGTGAGGAGGGCGGCGTCGACGCGGCCTGCGTCGGCCGGCCAAGCGGTGGATCGGATCATCCTGCCAACCTACGGATGCGTTCCCGAGACGGCTGACCGATCATCCACAGACCGCGGAGTGGGTCTCCACAGACCGCTCATAGGAAACTCTCGATACTCGAAGACGTGACCATCTCCCAGCCTGCAGCAGCTCCGCGCCTCACGCGTGCCGACGGTTCCCCGTTGCGCATCCTCGTCGTCGACGACGAGGCCAGCCTCACCGACCTCCTCTCGATGGCGCTCCGGTACGAGGGCTGGGACGTCACGAGCGCGAACGGCGGGCAGGACGCCCTGGCGAAGGCGCGGGAGTTCAAGCCGGACGCGATGGTGCTCGACGTGATGATGCCGGATCTCGACGGCCTGCAGGTCCTCAGCAGGCTCCGGCAGAACAACGACGACACCCCGGTGCTGTTCCTCACCGCGAAGGACTCCGTCGAGGACCGCGTCACCGGTCTCACCGCGGGCGGCGACGACTACGTCACGAAGCCGTTCTCGCTCGAAGAGGTCGTCGCGCGGCTGCGCGGGCTGATCCGCCGTTCGCAGATCTCCGTCTCCGAGGCCGGTGACTCCCGCATCGTCGTGGGTGACCTGGTGCTCGACGAGGAGTCGTACGAGGTGTCCCGCGCCGGTCGTCCGATCGAGCTGACCGCCACCGAGTTCGAGCTCCTCCGGTTCCTGATGCGGAACCCGCGTCGCGTGCTGTCGAAGGCGCAGATCCTCGACCGCGTGTGGTCGTACGACTTCGGTGGCAAGTCCAGCGTCGTCGAGATCTACATCTCCTACCTGCGCAAGAAGATCGACGCGGGGGAGACCCCGATGATCCACACCGTGCGCGGTGTCGGGTACGTCATCAAGCCCACGTCCTGAGACCTCCCCGTTCCATGACACTGCGCCGCCGGCTCGTCCTGAGCATCGTCGCCCTCGTCGTCGCCGTCAGTGCGGTGATCGGCGCGGGCAGCATCGTCGCGCTCTTCTCGATCCAGCGCTCGGCGATCGACGAGCAGCTGCAGTACGCGACCAGTCGTGCCCAGCGCTCCGTCGAGCAGCAGGGCGGCAACGGGCCCGGGCTCGACATCGGCCGGCCGTCGGGCCAGGCATCCGGCACGCTGACGGTCTACTTCCTCAACGGGAACGCCGTCGTCGGGAGCGTCCTGGACAACGACGGCGACATCGAGCGCCTGTCCGCGACCGTCGTCCAACCGCTCGGCGGGGTCGCGGTCGACAAGCTGCCGCACACGATCGACCTGGGCGGCGACCTCGGCCGCTACCGGGTCACCGCTGCGACCGTCGGCCCCGCGGTGCTCGTCGTCGGCCTGCCGATGGCCCCGGTCTACGAGAGCGTCTGGAAGCTGCTCGGGGTCGTGCTCGTCGTCACCGGGCTCGCGCTCCTCGTGGCGTCGCTCGTCGCCGCGGTCGTCGTCCGCCGGTCGCTGCGCCCGCTCGACCGCGTCGCCGAGACCGCGTCCACCGTCGCCCGGATGCCGCTCGACCGCAGCGACGCGCTCGACGACGTCCGCGTGCCCGATGCCGATCCACGGACCGAGGTCGGCCGGGTCGGCACCGCGTTCAACCGCATGCTCGGGCACATCGCCGGCGCGATGCAGGCCAGGGAGCGCTCCGAGCAGAAGGTCCGGCAGTTCGTGGCCGATGCATCGCACGAGCTCCGCACCCCGCTCGCGTCCGTCCGCGGGTACGCCGAGCTGACCCGTCGGATGGGCGGTGACCTGCCGCCGGACGTCGTCTACGCCATGAGCCGCATCGAGTCGGAGTCGCTGCGCATGACGAGCATGGTCGAGGACCTGCTGCTCCTGGCCCGGCTCGACGAGGGCCGGGAGATCCAGTTCGACGACGTCGACCTGACCGGGCTGGTGTTCGACGCGGTGAACGACGCGCACGCCGCGTCCCCGGAGCACCCGATCGAGGTCGACGTGCCCGACACCCCGGTGGTCGTCCTCGGCGATGCCGCACGCCTACACCAGGTGATCGTGAACCTCGTGACGAACGCCAGGACGCACACGCCGGACGGCACCCGCATCACCGTGGGGCTCGCTCCCGCGGGCGACGGCGTCGACCTGACGGTCCGGGACACCGGGCAGGGGATCGACCCCGAGTTCCTGCCGAAGCTGTTCGAGCGGTTCGCCCGGGCCGACAGCTCGCGGTCGCGGAGCGCCGGGTCGACGGGCCTCGGGCTCGCGATCGTCGACGCGGTCGTGCAGGCCCACGGCGGGTCGGTCGCGGTGGCGAGCGAGCCGGGGGACACCGTGTTCACGGTGCACCTGCCGGCTGCGCCGGCCGAGTCGCCGGAGGCGGCGCAGGCCGCCGACTGGTCGGTGACCCCCGCCGTGGCGGACACGACCGCCTGACGGACAGGAGGCCCGGTGCCAGCTGGCACCGGGCCTCCCGTCCGCCGTTTGGCCGGGTCCACGGCATCTGCTACAGTTCTCGAAGCCAAAGACCGCCGGTTTGCTGCTGTGCTCGCACAGCAGTCGAAGGTCCTCCACCACGAGGCAGCCCGCGCAGGTGTTCCGAACCACTCCATCCGCTTGCGGGGGAGCTGCTCCGAGCCTCTGCGCCGGAGCTTTTTTCGTGTGTGGGACCTGGGGCTGCCGGCAAGACCCCCAAGGAGAACCATGGCGAACAAGGAAGCTGCGGTCGCCGAGCTCACGGAGTCCTTCCGTAGCTCGAACGCCGTTCTGCTCACCGAGTACCGCGGTCTCACGGTCGCGCAGCTCAAGGAGCTCCGCAACTCGATCCGTGAGCACGCCACGTACGCCGTGGTGAAGAACACGCTGACCAAGATCGCGGCGAACAACGCCGGCATCTCGTCGTTCGACGACGAGCTCGCCGGTCCGTCCGCTCTCGCCTTCGTCCACGGTGACACCGTCGCCGTCGCGAAGTCGCTGCGTGCATTCGCCAAGGCGAACCCCGAGCTCGTGGTGAAGGGCGGTTACTTCGACGGTAACCCGCTCACCGCGACCGAGGTGGACAAGCTCGCCGACCTCGAATCCCGTGAAGTGCTGCTCGGCAAGCTCGCCGGCGCCTTCAAGGCTTCGCTGTTCGGTGCTGCGTACCTGTTCAACGCACCCCTCTCGCAGGCCGTCCGCACGGTGGACGCCCTCCGCGAGAAGCAGGAGTCCGCGGCCTGACCAGGCACGCGTTCCACAACCACATCACGTACTGAGTAGTAGGAGAAAATCATGGCGAAGCTTTCGCAGGACGAGCTCATCGAGGCCTTCAAGGAGCTCACGCTCATCGAGCTCTCGGACTTCGTGAAGAAGTTCGAAGAGGTCTTCGAGGTCACCGCGGCCGCCCCGGTCGCCGCTGCCGCTCCGGCCGGCGCTGCCGCTCCGGTCGAGGCCGCTGAGGAGAAGACCGAGTTCGACGTCATCCTCAAGTCGGCTGGTGACAAGAAGATCCAGGTCATCAAGGAGGTCCGTGGCCTCACGTCGCTCGGCCTGGGCGAGGCCAAGGCGCTCGTCGAGACCGCCGACGCGAAGATCCTCGAGGGTGCGAACAAGGAGACCGCCGACAAGGCGAAGGCTGCCCTCGAGGCCGCTGGCGCCACGATCGAGCTCGCGTAAGTTCGACCGTTCGGTCACGAAGGCCGCTGCCCCTCGGGGTGGCGGCCTTCGTCGTGTGCGGGCGCTCGGCGCGGGCGCGGGCGGCGGGCGCGGCGGGCGGCGGGGCCCGCTTGCGGCGATTGCGACACCACCCGGGGGTTCGCGCGGCGCTTTCCCCGGCCCGCTGTCGCCCGATGCGTGTGCATCGGTTCGACTGCACGTTGGCGACATCAGGCAGGCGAAAGCGCGGCGCGGATCGTCGTACGGTGTCGCTCGTTCGGCCCGGCGATTCCTCCACACGGGGGCTCGACGCTCGAGTTGTCCACGGATCGGGCTGATCGGAGACCTCGGGCGAGCGGGCCCGCGAGGCTCGGGGCATGGACTTCGAACCGTCACACCGACCGCGGCTCCACCGTGCATCCTCGGACCGGACGACGGCGCGACGGCTGCAACGGATGGCCGCGAACGGTGACCTCCGGAGGATGTCGCCGGGTGTCTACGTCCGACCGGACGAATGGGATGCGCTCGACCCCCGCAGCAGGCACCTCCTGCTGATCCAGGCAGTGGCACCACGGCTGCCCCACGACGTGGCGTTGTCACACCTGTCAGCAGCCGCGGTCCGCGGGCTCGCGCACGTCGGGCGGTGGCCCGAGCGGGTGCAGGTGTCTCCACGAGGGGGCGCTCGTCACGAGATCGCCGGGGTCAGCGTCCGTCGGGCGCTGATGCCCCGGATCGAGAGCGGTGCCGCGTCGGACAGGTTCCTCGGTGTGCCGGTGGCAGATCTCGTCGAGACCGCGCTCGGGGCAGCGTTGGACGCACCCTTCGCCGCCGGAGTCGTCCTGCTCGACGATGCACTCCGACGCGGCGTCGATCGCGCAGCGGTGGCGAGCGCGGCCGACCGACTGGTCAGCCGCGGCCGGGTGCACGTC
Source organism: Curtobacterium sp. NPDC090223 (assembly GCF_044746585.1). Taxonomy (NCBI): domain Bacteria; kingdom Bacillati; phylum Actinomycetota; class Actinomycetes; order Micrococcales; family Microbacteriaceae; genus Curtobacterium; species Curtobacterium sp. NPDC090223. The sequence goes on from NZ_JBIVCN010000003.1 coordinate 300,732, forward strand.
GAACGAGTGCTCGCCGCGAGCGACGTACGACACGAATCCGTCGGCGAGTCGTACTGCGCCGCGCGGTTGGTCGAGCTCGGGTTCGACGAGGTCGAGCCGCAGCACGTCTTCCGACTCGAGGACGGGTCCACTGCACGCGTCGACTTCTGGATGCCGTCGCTCGGCGTCGTCGTCGAGTTCGACGGGCGGCAGAAGTACGAAGACGCGTCGATGCTGCACGGGCGCTCCGGTGCTGATGCGGTCTGGGCCGAGAAGCTCCGTGAGGACCGGCTGCGGGCACTGCCCGAAGTGCGGGGGTTCGTGCGCGTCACATGGTGGCACCTCGTCGACCCGGAGCGGCTCGACGCGCTGTTCCGACAGCACGGGGTGCGGCCGCGGCGGGCGGGCGGCGCGGGTCAGGGGAGCGTGCTGTGACGGCGGCCGTAGAGCGCGTAGAGGGCGGCGCCGGCGACCATCCAGATGCCGAACGCGATCCACGTCCCGGCGCCGAGGAAGACCGCGAGGAGCACACAGCTCAGCGCGCCGAGGATCGGGACCACCGGGAAGAGCGGGACCCGGTAGGAGCGCTCGAGGCCGGGCTGCGACCGACGCAGGATGATCACGGAGACGTTCACGAGCGCGAAGGCCACGAGCGTGCCGATGCTCGTCGCGTCCGCGAGTTCGCCGAGGGGGACCAGAGCGGCGACGACGGTCACGACGAGCCCGACGATCAGGGTGTTCGCGATCGGGGTCCCCGTCCGGTGGGAGACGCGGCCGAAGACCCGCGGGACCAGACCGTCGCGCGCCATCGTCAGCAGGATCCGGGTCTGGCCGTACAGGACGGTGAGCACCACGCTGGCGATCGCGATCACGGCGCCGATGGAGAAGACGAGGGCGACGAGGGGCTGCCCCGTCACGTCGACGACGATGCGGACGAGCGACGCCTCGGAGGACGAGAACGACGTCCACGACCGCGCGCCGATCGCGGCGATGGCGACCAGGATGTACAGCGCCGTGATGAGTGCGATGGACCCGATGATCGCGCGGGGGAGGTCCCGGCGGGGGTTCTTCGCTTCCTCGCCGGCCGTCGACGCGGCGTCGAAACCGATGTACGAGAAGAACAGCCGGGACGCGGCAGCGGTGACACCGGCGGCGCCCATCGGTGCCAGCGGCTCGAAGTTCTGCGCACGGAACGCGCTGAACGCGACGATGACGAAGAACACCAGGAGCGCGATCTTCACGATCACCATGAGGGTGTTCACCCAGGCGCTCTCGCGGGCTCCCGGCAGCAGCACCGCCGTGGCGATGAGCACGAGCGCCGCAGCGGGCAGGTTCACGATGCCGCCGTCGCCCGGGGGTGCCGACAGTGCGGCGGGCAGGTGCATCCCGAACACCCGGAGCGTCTCGTCGACGTACTCGCTCGCACCGACCGCGACCGCGGCGACCGACACCGCGTACTCGAGCACGAGACACCACCCGCACACCCAGGCGATGCCCTCGCCCATGGTGGCGTAGGTGTACGAGTAGCTCGACCCGGACGTCGGGACGGCGCCGGCCATCTCGGCGTAGGACAGCGCGGAGAGCAGGGCGGCGATCCCGGCGACGACGAACGAGATCCACACCGCGGGCCCGGCCAGCGGGACGGCGGTACCGAGCACCACGAGGATGCCGGTGCCGAGCGTGGCGCCGACGCTGATCATGGTGAGGTGCCAGACGCCGAGGGTCCGGCGGAGCGGTTCACCGTCCACGCCAGAGGCCGCTTCGGCCTGCAGCTGGTCGATCGGCTTGCGGCGGGTGAGCTGGTGCCGCAACGACGGTGCGCCGAGGGCTCTGCTGGACGGGTCGGGGCGGGACGGCGCGGACGACATGGGACCTCGTGGTGCGTGGAACGGGACGGGTCATGCTCGCACGGCCCCGAACAGGGGTCAATTCCACGGATCCGTGCAGCAGACGGGACGACGTCCCGCGGCGGGGATACATTTGCTGCGGTGAGCGGACCGTCCGGTCGCGCCGGGCGGAAGGAGCTCGCATGAGCATGCCGGGGATGCGTGGCGGTGGTGGTCGCGGAGGCCGCATCTCGAGCGGTGACTTCGACGCGCAGAAGGCCGCGAACGCCCAAGCGCCGCAGATCCCGCACCTGCTCAAGCGGATCGCGGGGCTCTTCGCCCCGCACCGTCGGGCGATCGTCTTCACGACCGTGCTGGTGCTCATCGGCGCCGCACTGTCGGTGATCCCGCCGCTGCTGACGCAGAAGGCCTTCGACCTCGGGCTCTTCCCGAAGTCGGGCACGCCGGACATCCCCGTCCTGGCCTGGCTCGTCACGGCGATGGTCCTGCTCTGGATCGCCAGCGCCGGCGTCGGCGTGTGGCAGACGTACCTGACGGCGACCGTCGGCAACAAGGTGATGGGCGTGATGCGGATGCGGCTCTTCGCGCACCTGCAGCGGATGGAACTGGCGTTCTTCACGCGGACGAAGACCGGTGTCATCCAGTCCCGCCTGCAGAACGACGTCGGCGGTGTCGCGAGCGTCCTGAACAACACGATCTCCTCCGTGCTCGGCAACACCGTGACGGTCATCGCCGCGGTCGTCGCGATGCTCCTGCTCAGCTGGCAGATGACCCTCGTGGCGGTCGTCCTGCTGCCGTTCCTGGTCATCGCGCAGCGGAAGGTCGGGCAGGTCCGCGCCAAGATCGCCGGACAGACGCAGGAGTCGCTGTCGGACATGACCGCGATCACGCAAGAGGCCCTGAGTGTCTCCGGGATCCTGCTCGCGAAGAGCTTCAACCAGCAGCGCGCCGAGACGCACCGGTACGGGGACGAGAACCGGAACCAGATCGCCCTGCAGGTGCGCCAGCAGATGTCCGGGCAGTGGTTTTTTGCGATCGTCCAGATCTTCCTGTCGATCATCCCGGCGATCATCTACCTGGTCGCCGCCTACCTGATCCTCGGGGGCATCCCGATCACCGCGGGCACGATCGTCGCGTTCACGACGGTGCAGTCCCGTCTGCTGTTCCCGACCGTCGGGCTCCTCCGCGTGGTGCTCGACCTGCAGACCTCGGGTGCGCTGTTCGCCCGCATCTTCGAGTACCTCGACCTGAAGCCGGCGATCACGGACTCGCCGACCGCGGGCAAGGTCGACGAGTCCCGCGTCGGCCACGTCGCGTTCGACGACGTCACCTTCACCTACCCGGACGGCGAAGCCGACAAGCCGACGCTCCGCGGGGTGTCCTTCGAACTCCAACCGGGGCAGTTCACGGCCTTCGTCGGGCCGTCGGGCGCCGGCAAGACGACGGTGTCGTACCTGGTCCCGCGGCTCTACGAGGCGACGCGCGGCTCGGTCCGGTTCGCCGGGGCCGACGTCCGGGACCTCGAACACGAAGACCTCATGCGGCACGTCGGCATCGTCTCCCAGGAGACCTACCTGTTCCACGCGACGATCGGCGACAACCTCCGGTACGCCAAGCCCGGCGCCACGCTCGAGGAACTCGAGCGTGCGGCACGGGCGGCGAACATCCACGAGACGATCGCGTCGTTCCCGGACGGGTACGACACGATCGTGGGGGAGCGCGGCTACCGGCTGTCCGGCGGCGAGAAGCAGCGGATCGCGATCGCCCGCGTGATGCTGAAGGACCCGCCGGTGCTCGTCCTCGACGAGGCGACGAGTGCGCTCGACTCCATCTCGGAACGGGTGGTGCAGACCGCACTCGACGCGGCGGCGCGCGGGCGGACCACCATCTCGATCGCACACCGGCTCTCGACGATCCGCGACGCCGACGTGATCTTCGTGCTGGACCACGGGCAGATCGTGGAGCAGGGGACGCACGACGAACTCATCGCGCGCGACGGCACGTACGCGACCCTGCACCGACAGCAGAACGCACCGGTCGACGCCCTGGACGCCTGACCCGCCCGACGGCCCCGCCCGACGGCTTCGGCCGACGGTCCCGCCCGACGGCTCCGCCCGACGCTCCCGCCCGACGGCCCCGTGCGACGGCCCCGCCCCGACGCTCCCGCCGACGGCTTCGGCCGAAAGACGGCAACGCCGGACACGGATGTGACCCGCGTGGTACTCGTTGACCCACGCCGGTCCCCGGCGCTGCACCACCGGTTCCCTCAGCACGGCAGCGCCACGACCCCGGTGGCACGGGCCCTGCAGGGAAAGACGGGCACGGTGATCAGCGATGACCACCGCGGGAAGGAGACCCTCGCCGCGTACGCACCACTCGAGGTGGACGGCCTGCGCTGGGTTGTCGTCGCGCAGATGGACACGTCCGAGGCGTTCGCCCCGGTGAACGACTTCACCAGGAACATCGGGCTCGCCCTGGTCGGCATCATCGTCCTCGTCAGCCTGCTCTCGCTCCTGCTGGCGCAGGTGTTCGTCCGACCGATCCGCCGGCTGCAGACCGCGGTCAACCGGGTCAGCGCGGGTGAGATCGGGGTGGAGGTCAAGGTCAAGCAGGGCGACGAGATCGGGGACCTCGGAGTCGCCTTCAACGACATGTCGCGGAGTCTCCGGGTGAAACAGGACCTCCTCGACGAGCAGCGACGGCAGAACGACACGATGCTGCTGACGCTGATGCCGGAGGAGGTCGCCCGCCGCTACAAGCAGGGCGACGAGACCATCGCCGAGGACCACCAGGACGTCGCGGTCGTCTACGCGGACATCATCGGCTTCGACGACTTCGCCGCCGACCTGACCGCAGAGGAGTCGCTCTCGCTCGTCAACGACGTCTGGCGGTCCTTCGACGAGGCGGCCGCGCGACACGGAATCGAACGGGTGCGCACGACGCGCAGCGGCTACCTCGCCAGCTGCGGGCTCAGCGTGCCGCGGGTCGACAACGTCCGCCGGGTGATCGACTTCGCGGCAGAGGCGGAGGGCGTCCTCGAGCGGTTCAACGCCCAGCACGGGTCGTCGATCGGGCTCCGAGCGGGCATCGACACCGGCCACGTGACGAGCGGCCTGGTCGGACGCTCCAGCATCGTCTACGACATGTGGGGCGACGCGGTCAGCCTGGCGTACCGGGTGCAGGGCATCGCCCCGGCCCCCGGTGTGTACGCGACGCAGCGGGTGGTCGACAAGCTCGGCGACCGCGCCGACGTCCGCGAGGTCGGCGAAGTCCAGACCCAGTCCGGCCCGCAGCGGGTCTGGAAGCTCGATCGGCCGAGCGCATGACCGCGTTCTGGGAGCAGTCCTGGTTCTGGCCCGCGATCGCCGTGATCGTCGGTCTGCCGGTGGTGCTGCTGGTGCTCACCGAGCTGCAGTCGACACTGGAGCGCCGGGGCAACGACCTGTCGAAGATCATCGGGCTGCTGCGGAACGCCGTCGTGCCGCTCATCGCGATCCTCATCCTGTCGGTGCAGGTCACCGACGCGGTCGACCCGGGGCAGCTCACGACGAACCGGATCATCGCCACGGTGCTCGGGTTCCTGGTGATCGTGTTCGTGCTGAACGGCCTGAACATCCTGCTCTTCACGAACGCGCGGAAGGGCAGCTGGCGCGAGAAGATCCCGTCGATCTTCGTCGACATCGGCCGGATCGTGCTCATCGCGCTCGGGCTGGCGCTCGTGTTCCGGGTGGTCTGGGACGCCGACGTCGGCGGCGTCTTCACCGCGCTCGGCGTCGGATCGCTCGTCATCGGTCTCGCACTGCAGTCCGCGGTCGGTCCGGTCATCGCCGGTCTGTTCCTGCTGTTCGAACAGCCGTTCCGGCTGGGCGACTGGCTCGACGTCGGCGGCACGCGTGGCCGGGTCGTCGAGGTGAACTGGCGGTCGGTGCACATCGAGACCGGGTCCGGGATCCTGATCACGCCGAACTCGTCGCTGGCCGGCGCCTCCTTCACGAACCTCAGCCGGACCGGAGGCACGTTCCCGGTCACGACGGACGTCACGTTCACGACGGACGACCCGCCGGCGGCGGTGGTCGCGCTGCTGCAGCGCGTCGCGTCCGGCCTGCCCCAGCTCTACCCCGGCACCGTCCCGAGTGCGACGCCGAACGGCGGGGCGTCGTACTCCCTGGCGTTCGAGGTGCGCGGCCCCTCACAAGAGGGCGAGGCCCTCGCCACGTTCCGGATGTGGCTCTGGTACGCGGCGCGCCGCGCCGGCCTCGGGCTGGACGGCGACACGACCGACGACTTCACCACCGACGAGCGGCGTGACGCCGCCCTCGCGTCGATCTACCTGACCGGCGACGACGCGTCCGCGCTCGGTCCGGTGGTCAAGCTCGAGCGCTACGCCGCGGGGGAGATCATCCTGACCGCCGGGACGGTCCCCACCGCGGTCCGGTTCGTGCTGTCCGGCAGCGTCGACCTGCGGGTCCCGTTCGAGGGCGCCGACCTCCCCGCGACCCGCGTCGAGACCGGCGACTACATCGGGCAGACGGCGCTGACCCGGGAGGCCCTGCTCACGACCGCCATCGCCCGCACCGAGGTCGCGGTGCTGGTCGTGCCCGCCACCGCCCTCGACCAGATCGTGCGGTCCACCCCCGCGCTGGCGCGCGACATGGGCGACGTGATCGACCGGCGTCGCGCGGAGGTCTCGGCGGCGGTGACGGCGCACGTCGCCGCCACGACGGTCCCGTCCCCGATTGCGTCGTAGGCACCCGGACGCTCCGCTGGGACTCGGGTCCGCCGCCTAGACTCGACCGCGTGCGTTACGCGAACTCCGTCGTCGACCTGGTCGGCAACACTCCGCTGGTCAAGCTCAACCGTGTCACCGATGGCGTCCGCGCCACCGTGCTGGTGAAGGTCGAGTACCTCAACCCGGGCGGCTCCTCGAAGGACCGCATCGCGACGCGGATCATCGACGCCGCCGAGGCCTCCGGCGACCTGCGACCGGGCGGCACGATCGTCGAACCCACGTCGGGCAACACCGGCGTCGGTCTGGCGCTCGTCGCTCAGCAGCGCGGCTACCGGTGCGTCTTCGTGCTGCCGGACAAGGTCGGCGAGGACAAGCGCAACGTCCTCACCGCGTACGGCGCCGAGATCGTCGTCACACCCACCGCGGTCCCGCCGGAGCACCCGGAGTCGTACTACTCGGTGTCGGACCGCCTGGTGCGGGAGATCCCGGGCGCGTACAAGCCGAACCAGTACGCGAACCCGAACGGACCGCGCAGCCACTACGAGACCACCGGTCCGGAGATCTGGCGCGACACCGAGGAACGCATCACCCACTTCGTCGCGGGCGTCGGCACCGGCGGCACCATCTCCGGCACCGGCCGGTACCTGAAAGAGGTCTCGAACGGCGGCGTCCGGATCGTCGGCGCCGACCCCGAGGGCTCGGTGTACTCCGGCGGCACCGGTCGCCCCTACCTGGTCGAGGGCGTCGGCGAGGACTTCTGGCCGACCGCGTACGACCCCGGTGTGCCGGACGAGATCATCGCGGTGTCGGACGCCGACTCCTTCGCGATGACCCGTCGCCTGGCCCGTGAAGAAGGGCTGCTCGTCGGCGGCTCCAGCGGCATGGCGGTCGTCGCGGCGCTCCGTGCGGCGCGCGACCTCACCGAGGACGACGTCGTCGTCGTGCTCCTGCCGGACGGCGGCCGCGGGTACCTCGGCAAGATCTTCAACGACCGGTGGATGCGCTCGTACGGCTTCGCCGAGACCGACGACGCCCGCACCGTCGGATCGCTCATCGCCGGCAAGGACGGCCGCCTGCCGGACCTCGTGCACGCGCACCCGTCCGACACCGTGCGCGAGGTCGTGGACATCATGACCAAGTACGGCGTCTCACAGATGCCCGTGCTCAGCGCCGAGCCGCCCGTCGTGATCGGCGAGGTCATCGGCGCCGTGGCCGAGAAGGACCTGCTCGAACAGGTCTTCACCGGCGCCGCGAAGATGGCGGACGCGCTGACCGGCTTCGTCGGCGACCCGCTGCCGCTCATCGGCGTCGGCGAGTCGGTGTCCGCCGCCCGCCGTGCGCTCGAGAGCGTCGACGCGCTGCTCGTCGTCGAGGACGGCAAGCCGGTGACCGTGCTCACCCGACACGACCTGCTCACCTACCTGTCCGAGTGAGTGCGGCAGCGCACCCACCGCACGGTGCGCGACCGACGCGATCCGAGCCTCCCGTCCGACCTGGAGAAAGCACCATGACCGAGTTCAGCACCCGCGCCGTCCACGCCGGACAAGAGCCCGACGGCGCCACCGGCGCCGTGATCCCGCCGCTGCACCTGACGTCCACCTACGTGCAGGACGGCATCGGGGGGATGCGGAACGGCTACGAGTACTCCCGCTCCGGCAACCCCACGCGCGACTCGCTGCAGACCATGCTCGCGGACCTCGACGGCGGCGTCGCCGCCTACTCGTTCGCGTCCGGCCTCGCCGCCGAGGACGCCCTGCTCCGGGCGGCGCTGTCCCCGGGTGCCCGCGTCGTGATGGGCAACGACGTCTACGGCGGCACGCACCGTCTGGTGAACCGGCTGCACGTCCCGTGGGGCGTCGACCTCGTCGTCGTCGACATGAGCGACCTGGACCTGGTCCGCGCCGCGCTGCAGGACGCACCGGCGCAGACCGTGCTCTGGGTCGAGACGCCGACGAACCCGCTCATGAAGATCGCCGACATCGAGGCGCTCGCCGCACTCGGGCACGACGCCGGAGCGCTCGTGGTCGTCGACAACACCTTCGCGTCGCCGTACCTCCAGCAGCCGCTCTCGCTCGGCGCCGACGTCGTCGCGTACTCCACCACGAAGTACCTCGGCGGTCACTCCGACGTCGTCGGCGGTGCGATCGTCCTGGCCGACCAGGAACTCGCCGACAAGGTCGCCTTCCTGCAGTTCGGTGGCGGCGCGATCTCGTCCCCGTTCGACGCCTGGCTGACGATCCGCGGCATCAAGACGCTGCCGATCCGGATGGAGCGGCACTCGCAGAACGCGCAGGCCGTCGCCGAGGCGCTCGTCGGTGACCCCGCGGTCGAGCGTGTCTACTACCCGGGCCTCAGCGACCACCCGGGGCACGACGTCGCGGCGAAGCAGATGCGGGGCTTCGGCGGCATGCTCTCGGTGGCGCTCGCCGGGGGTCCGGACGCCGCCAAGCGCTTCGCGGAGTCCACGGAGCTGTTCGCGCTGGCGGAGTCACTCGGCGGGGTGGAGTCGCTCATCGGGTACCCGAGTGAGATGACCCACGCGTCGGTGAAGGGCACCGAGCTCGCCGTCCCGGAGAACGTCGTCCGGCTGTCGGTGGGCATCGAGGACGCTGGCGACCTGGTCGAGGACCTGCGACAGGCGCTGCGCCGCTAGGGCGGGCGCGCGCCGCTAGCCTGATGCAGTGACGACGACGGCGACGAGGACGACCCTGTTCAGCAGGGGGTACGCCCTCCCGACCATCGGGATGGTCGCCATCGTGGCCGTCGCCGCGTTCCAGAACCTGGCGATGACGACCGTCATGCCGGAGATCAGCCGTGACCTGCACGGGGAGACCCTCTACTCGCTGAGCTTCGCCGCGCCGCTGGCGGCCGGTGTCCCCGGGATGGTGCTCGCCGGCAACTGGACCGACCGCGCCGGAGGCCGAGTGGTCGCGTGGGTGTCCGCCGCGCTCTTCGCCGTCGGGACGGCGATCGTGATGCTCGCACCGACGATGCCGGTGTTCCTCGCCGGGCGCCTGGTCGAGGGGTTCGGTGCCGGGGCGATCGACGTCGTGCTCTACGTGCTCGTCGCGCGGATCTTCCCCGAGGACCTGCACGGACCGGTCTTCGCCGGGTTCGCCGCGGCCTGGGTGGTGCCGGCCCTGATCGGCCCGGCGATCGCGGGCCTCGTCACCGAGCTGGCCAGCTGGCACTGGGTGTTCGCCGGAGCGCTCGTCATCGCCGTCCTCGCGTTCTCCCTGCTCGTCCCGACGCTCCGGCACCTGCACCCGCCGGCAGCGGCACTGCGGCCGCCGTGGCAGCGCAGCCGCATCGTGTGGTCCGTCGCCGCTGCCGTCGCCGTGCTGCTCCTCAACGTGGCACCGGACCTGCCCGTGGTGTTGCGGATCGCCGCGGTCGTGGTCGGGCTCGTCGGTGCGTGGTTCGCGCTGCGCCCGCTCCTGCCCCGCCGGACCTTCACCGCGGGACCGGGCCTGCCGTCCGTCGTCCTCCTCCGCAGCGTCCTCGCGGCCGGGTTCTTCGGCAGCGAGGCCTACGTGCCCTTCCTGCTGCAGGCGCAGCACGGGCTCTCCCCGTCCGCCGCCGGCCTCGCACTGACGGTCGCCGCGCTCAGCTGGGCGGGTGCGAGCTGGGTGCACGGACGGATGGGGGAGCGTCGTCTGACCGCTGCCCGTGCGTTCGGTGTCGGGCTCGGCCTGGTCCTGGTCAGCCTGGTCGCCGCCCTCGCCGTCGCGGTCGCCGACCTGCCGGTGTGGGTGCTCGTGGCCGGCTGGTTCGTGGGTGGCGCCGGGATGGGCGTCGCCTACCCGCGGACCTCGATGCTGACGCTCCGGTTCTCCAGCGAAGGGGACGACGGGTTCGCCAGCTCGGCCCTCACCATCGCCGACGCTGCCGGCAGTGTCGTCGGGCTCGCGGTCGCCGGGCTGCTCTTCACGGCGCTCGGGGGTCGGCAGGACGCCGGCGCGTTCGCGTCGGTGTTCGCCGCGATGATCGTGATCGCGCTCGTGGGGCTGTTCGCGGTGCGGCGGCTCGGCCCGGTGCCGCCGCCGTCGTCCGCCGCGCCGAACGGGTAGCGTGGCAGACCCGTATCGAGGAGGAACCGTGCGCCGCATCCTGGCCGCCGCCGCGCTGGCGGTGAGTGCCGTCGCCGTGCTGGCCGGCTGCACGGGGACGACCTCGGAGGCCCCGACGCCCGTCAAGAGCACCGACCTGACGAGCTCCGACGGCGGGTTCGACCAGCACGCGGTCGTCGGCGTGGTGCTGCAGGCATCGGACGCCGACGCGCTGCCCGACGCGTTCCGCACCGAGCTGACCGAGGCAGGCTTCCGCCCGGACGTCCGCGTCGCCACGAGCGCCGACCCCGTGGCGTCGCAGCGCACGGCCGTCCGGGAGCTCGTCCGCACCGGGGCGAAGGCCCTGCTCATCCAGGCCGAGGACGCCTCGGCACTGGCCGGGGAGCTGCAGACCGCGCACGACGCCGGTGTCGTGGTCGTCGGCCTGGGGGACCGGTTGCCCGCGAGCGGCACCGGCGGGGACGGCGTCTCGGCGGACTACCGCGTCACCGGGGACAGCGACACGGAGCTGGTGGAGCACTCCGTCGATGCGGTCACCGCGCTGCAGCGGGGCGAGAAGCCGGCCGGGGACTGACCCGAGTCGGGAGCGCCTTGCGCGTTCGATCCCATTGCGCGCGCTCTGGGAAGCGGTTTCGCGCGTCGGGGGTCGAAAGGAACGACTGCCTACGCACGAAACGACTACCTGCGCGCTGACTACGCGCGGGTCAGCTCCACCACGCGGGGAACGACCGGGTGATCGTGTTGACCAGGGCCTTCCGGGAGCGCCTCGTGCCCGCGAGCCACGCCTCGATCGCACCGACGAAGCCCTGCGCCACGAAGCCCGCCGCGACGTCGTCGAGGAGCTCGGGCCGCGTGGCCGCGTCGAGCTCCCGGATGTGCAGCGCGCTCGACACCGTGAAGTGCTCCACGAGGAGCCGGTGCAGCGACGCGTCGTTCGGGTCGGGGAGTGCCCGGACGTAGATCTCCCGGTGCAGCACGACGTGTTCGACGACGGCGTTGATGCCCTTGCGGGTGATCGCGGCGAGCTCGTCGCGGTCGGCACCGCGCTCGTACGCCGCCCGCCGCGCGTCGGAGTCGTCGTCGCGGATCCGGTCGAGTTCCGGGGTGAGCACGCCCGCCAGGAGCGAGCCGGGCGAGACGGCGTGGGAGTAGAAGGTCGCACGGTTGATCCCGGCGGCGCGGGTGACGTCCGCGACGGTGATCTCGGAGACGGGGCGGTCCGCGGCGAGCCGGAGGATCGCCTCGCGCAGCGCTGCCGTCGTGTGCAGGATCCGAGCGTCCACCATGACGCCCACCCCCTCTTCCGTGCTGATCCGCCCGGAGCCCCGAGCCCTCCGACGGTACCGCAGGTGTGCGTACGGTGAGCACGGCGGGACACCGACACGCGGCAACGCCCGGCAACGGGTGTCGGCGGCGGCCGCTCGGGCCCCTAGGATGATCGAGCGGACGAATCGATTCGAGCGATCCCGCGATCACCCCTCCCCACCGCCCCTCATCGTCGAAGGACCCTGTTGTGACCGCGCCCGCGACCACTGGTTCGCTCACCGTCATCCTGCATCCCGGGGACTCCCTGTCCCGGGCGCAGCGTCTCGTCTACGTCTTCGTGCTCGGCGCCCTCACCGCGCTCGGGCCGTTCACGATCGACCTCTACCTGCCGGCGTTCCCGTCGCTCAAGGACCAGTTCGGTGTCAGTGACGGCGCCGTGCAGCTCACGCTGACCGCCACCACGCTCGGCTTCGCGGTCGGCCAGCTGCTCGTCGGCCCGTGGAGCGACAAGGTCGGCCGCAGGCTTCCGCTGATCATCGCCACGTCGGTGCACGTTGCCGCGTCGATCTGCGCCGCGATGGCCCCGAACATCGAGGTGCTCGCGGTGTTCCGCGTGCTGCAGGGCATGGGCGCCGCCGCCGGAGGTGTCGTCGCGATGGCCACGGTCCGCGACCTGTTCGGCGGCAAGCCCCTCGTGCTGATGCTCTCGCGGCTGGCGATGGTGAACGGCCTGGCGCCGATCCTCGCACCGCTGATCGGCTCGCAGATGCTGCGGTTCGTCAGCTGGCGCGGCATCTTCGTCTTCCTGGCCTGCTACGGCCTGGCGGTCGTCATCGCGTCCATCCTGCTCATCGTCGAGACGCTGCCGCCGGCACGCCGCCACGAGGCCGGTCACGCCACCATCGGCCAGCGGTACCGTGCGCTGTTCTCGGACCGCATCTTCGTGGGGGTCGCGCTGATCGGGGCGATGGTGTTCAGCGGCCTGTTCTCGTACCTCAGTGCGTCGCCGTTCCTGTTCCAGGACGTCTTCGGGCTCGACGCCCAGCAGTACGGCCTGCTCTTCGCGGTGAACTCCGTCGGGGTCGTGGTCGGCGTGCAGATCTCCTCCCGGCTGGCGCAGCGGATCGGGCCGCAGTGGATCCTGGCGTGCTCGACGGCGACGCTGTTCCTGGCGGCGACTGCGATCATCGTGCTCGACCTGCTCGGTGCCGGGCTGATCGGGGTCCTGATACCGCTGTGGTTCTTCATCGCGGCGTGCGGGTTCTCGTTCCCCCTGGTGCAGGTGATCGGCCTCGCGGCGCACGGCAAGGAGGCAGGGACAGCCGCATCGGTGCTCGGTGCCCTGAACTTCGGCGTGGCCGGGTTGATCTCGCCGATCGTCGGCTGGCTCGGGATCTCCCAGGCGGCACCGATGGCCGCCGTGATGGCGTGCACGTCGGCGGTCGCGATCCTGCTCCTGTGGCTCGTGGTCCGGCCGCGTTCGGTGCCCGCGCTGACGCACTGACGCGGGCGGCCGCGGCGCGCGTGCGTGCGGAGCGCGAGCGCGTGCGCATGGTTCGACACGACGCCAGTCGATCGACGTGTGCGGTGTCGAACGATGCGGACGCAGCCGTTGCCTCCGCATGAGTCGACACCGCGGCCGTCGATCGACTTGTGCGGTGTCGAACGAGGCGCGCGCAGCGATCGCGGCGCGCGGACCCCGGCGCGCGGACCCCGGCGCGCGGGCCCCGGCACGCGGACCCGGCGGACCCCGGACGAGCGGCGTCCGCGTCCATAGGCTGTGCCCATGAGCGACGCGGTGGAGCAGGCACGGGCAGCAGCAGCGGCGGCACGGGTCGCCGCCGAGGAAGCGCAGCGCCTCGCGGAGGCAGCAGCCGCACGCGCCGAGGAACTCGCTGCGGCACTCGCGCAGACACCGCTCACCCCGGACGCGGAACCGGCAGCCGCCGGGTCGCCCGCTCCGTCCGGCCTGGAGGCCCCACTCACCCCCGACGCGGAACCCGCCGTCGCGACACCCGAGACCGTCGCACCGGCGGCGCCGGAGGCGACCCCCACCGGACCGGAGGCGACGTCGAGTGCCGGCACCGAGCCTCCCGGCAGTGCGGACGCGACCGGCCCACTCGGTGCGGACGCGGTCGCGGCCGTCCGGGACGGCTACGCGGTCGAGGGCAGCGCCCTCGAACTCGGTGCCCTGGTGAACGGCGAGGCGCGCCCCGACGTCCAGGTCCGCATCCCGCTCGGGATGCTGAACCGGCACGGCCTGGTCGCCGGTGCGACCGGTACCGGCAAGACCCGCACGCTCCAGGTGCTCGCCGAGCAGATCGCGGCGAACGGGGTGCCCGTGTTCGCCGCGGACATCAAGGGGGACCTGTCCGGGATCGCGGTGGCCGGCCAGGGCAACGAGAAGCTGCTCGCACGGACTGCCGGCATCGGGCAGGACTGGACCCCGGCCGCCAGTCAGGCGGAGCTGTACTCGCTCGGCGGGCAGGGCACGGGCGTGCCGATCCGTGCGACGGTGTCCGGGTTCGGGCCGCTGCTGCTGTCGAAGGTCCTCGGGCTGAACGACACGCAGGAGTCCTCGCTCGGTCTGGTGTTCCACTACGCCGAGCGCGCCGGGCTGCCGCTGGTCGACCTCAGCGACCTGCGGAGCGTGCTGACGTTCCTGGTCAGCGACGAGGGCAAGCCAGAGCTGGCGGAGCTCGGCGGCCTGTCGAAGCAGACCGCCGGGGTGATCCTGCGCGAGCTCATCACCTTCGCCGACAAGGGCGCCGACCAGTTCTTCGGCGAGCCGGAGATCGACACGCAGGTGTTCCTCCGGAGCGCTCCGGACGGCCGCGGCATCGTCAGCCTGCTCGAGGTACCGGGCGTCCAGGACCAGCCCGAGGTGTTCTCGACCTTCCTGATGTGGCTCCTCGCGGACCTGTTCAACGAGCTCCCCGAGGTCGGCGACCAGGACAAGCCGAAGCTGGTGTTCTTCTTCGACGAGGCGCACCTGCTCTTCAGCGGCGCGTCGAAGGACTTCACCGAGCAGATCGTCCGCACGGTCCGGTTGATCCGCTCGAAGGGCGTCGGGATCTTCTTCGTCACGCAGACCCCGAAGGACGTGCCGAACGACGTCCTGGCGCAGCTCGGCTCCCGCATCCAGCACCAGCTCCGCGCGCACACCCCGGACGACGCGAAGGCCCTCCGCGCAACCGTGTCGACGTACCCGACGAGCGACTACGACCTCGGCGAGGTCCTGACCTCCCTGGCGACCGGCGAGGCGATCGTCACCGTGATGAACGAGAAGGGTGCGCCCACCCCCGTCGCGTGGACCCGACTGCGCGCGCCACAGGGGTCCATGGACCCGATGCCGTCGGCCGAGATGGAGGCCCGGGTCGCCTCGTCCCCGCTGCTCGCCACCTACGGCACCCGCGTCGACCCCGACTCGGCGCACGAGATGCTCGCCCGTCGGATGGAGGCCGCTGCGGCGCAGTCCGCTGCGGCTGAGGCGCAGGAGGCGGCGGCCACCGCCGCCGCGGACGCTGCGAAGGAGGCGGCGCGTGCCGCGGCCGCTGCTGCGAAGGAGGCGGCGGCGCAGGCGAAGCAGGAGGAACGGGAGCGCGCGGCCGCGCAGAAGGAGTACGAGCGGACGCAGCGCGAGTTCGAGAAGGCCGAGCGTGCGGCACGGTCCCGACGGTCACGGACCACCACGACCCGGCGGACGACGTCGTCGCGGAAGGCCGACGACCCGCTGTCGGACCTGCTCGGCGGTGGACTCGGCGGGACCATCGCGAAGGAGGTCGTGCAGGGGATCTTCTCGACCCTCCGGCGCCGGCGGTAGCGCACCGGGCGCGGGTGCTAGCGGGTGCGGCGGCTCGGCAGGTAGCGGCGGGCGAAGTCCCGCGCCGGCATCGGCCGCGTGATCTCGGTGACCTGCACGCCGAGGGCGTCGACGACCTGGTCGAGTCCCTGGTCGCCCCAGACGTCCCCGCGCATCCGGAAGAGGACCTGCTCGTCGGCGTCGAAGGCCACGAGCTCGCGGGCGGTGCGGTCGACGGAGCTGCCGAAGGTCGTCGCGAGGACGATGCTCGACACCTGTTCGCGGGAGAAAGTCCGGCGTGCCGCGACGACCCCGCGCACCGTGACGCCGTCCGGGCCGATGCCGACGAACGCCGAGCGGAGCCGGACGAACACCAGGCCGACGACGATCCCGATGACGACCACCACGGACGCGACGAGCGCCCACAGTCGCAGCGGGAAGGACATCCAGACGAGGGCGACGGCGAGTGGCACGGCGGAGAAGACGATGCTCAGCGCGGTGGACCTGACGAGCGCGGCACGAGGGCGCAGGACGACGTCGTACGTCATCCGATCACTCCTCGCCGTCGCCGGCGCGGTCGTTTCCCCCACGGCCGTCTCCTCGTCCCCTCGGGTGCCCGGGCACGCCGAAGGGCGTCCCACAGGACGGCGCCCCTGCCGTCGATGCACTCGGCTCGACCGTCGTTCGGGCGTGCCGTGCGGTCAGCATAGGGGACCTCGGGGCGATCGCGACAGGTCTGTCCACCCTTTCGAGTCCGTCCACGGCGAACGGGGTGCAGACGGGTCCCCAGGGTGGGGGACCGGTGACGTGTCAACCCGGCGGATCCGCTCAGGAACGCCGAAAGCGCACGGTCCGGGGACTCGTGCGCTTTCGGATGGTGTTGCTCGTGCGGTGTTGCTGGTGCGGTGGTGATCCGCTGGCGGAGAACGGGGGATTCGAACCCCGGCTGGGGGTTCTGTGCTTGCACCGTTCGTTCTGGCGGAGAATGGGGGATTCGAACCCCCGAGGGCTTGCACCCAACACGCTTTCCAAGCGTGCGCCATAGGCCACTAGGCGAATTCTCCTGGTGCCATCTCTCGATGACGACACCCCATGATACAGGTCTTCGGGGGTGTGGACGACCACGGCCGTCCACAGGTGTGTCCGTTCCCAGTGGGCGCGACGAGCCCGTGGCTACCCTGGGACCGTGTCGACCCGCATCTACATCACGTCAGCAGAAGGACACACGGGCAAGAGCACGGTCGCGCTCGGTGTCCTCGAGACCCTCGCCCGCACGGTCGGACGCGTCGGCGTGTTCCGACCCGTCGCCCGCTCGGTGGAGGAACCCGACTACGTGCTCGAGCTCCTGCTCCAGCACACCGGCGCGAACCAGTCCTACGACGACGCGGTCGGGGTGACCTACGACGACGTGCACGCCGACGCCGATGCGGCACTCGCCACGATCGTGAGCCGCTTCGCGCAGGTCGAGCGGCAGTACGACGCCGTCGTGGTGCTCGGCTCGGACTACACCGACGTCGGCAGCCCGACCGAGCTCTCCTTCAACGCCAAGGTCGCCACGAACCTCGGAGCGCCGGTACTGCTCGTGCTCGGTGGCCGGAACGCCGCCGACCGTGCCGCCCGCAGCGCCGAGGACATGGGGCAGGTCGCCGACGTCACCACCAGCGAGCTCCGGAGCGCACACGCCCAGCTGCTCGGCATCGTGGTGAACCGCGCGGACCCCGACGCGATGCCGGCCATCTGCGCCAGTGTCTCCGCCGCCGTGCAGGACGACCACCCGGACACCCCGGTGTGGGCCATCCCCGAGGACGCCGTGCTCGTCGCACCGACCGTCCGGGCCCTGCTCGCGGCCACGGACGCCACGTTCGTCCGCGGCGACGAGGCACTGCTCGACCGTGAGGCCCTGGGTACCGTGGTCGCGGGCATGAGCATGGAGAACGTGCTCCCGCGACTGATCGAGGGCGGGATCGTCGTGGTCCCCGGAGACCGGAACGACGTCCTCATCGCCACGCTCCTCGCCAACCAGTCGGAGACCTTCCCGAGCCTGGCCGGCGTGATCCTGAACGGCGGGTTCGAGACCGCGCCGCAGATCACCCGCCTGCTCGAGGGCCTGTCGAGCTCGCTGCCGATCGCGACGAACCACCTCGGCACGTACGACACCGCACTCCGCATCACCCAGACCCGTGGCCGGCTCGCGGCGGACTCCCCGCGGAAGGCCGACCTGGCGCTGTCGCTGTTCGAGCGGCACGTGCAGGCCGACGAACTCCTGGCGCGTCTGCAGGTCACCCCGTCGGGCGTCGTCACGCCGCTGATGTTCGAGCACGGGCTGCTCGACCGGGCGCGGGAGTACGGCAAGCGCATCGTCCTGCCCGAGGGCGACGACGACCGGATCCTCCGCGCCGCCTCGACCCTGCTGCAGCGGCAGGTCTGCGAACTCACGATCCTCGGCGACCCCGCGGCGATCCGTGCCCGAGCGACGGAACTCGGGCTCGACCTGGACGCCGCACAGCTCGTCTCGCCGTTCGACTCCGACCTGCGCGAACGCTTCGCCGAGGAGTACACGAAGCTCCGCGCGCACAAGGGCATGAGCATCGAGCTCGCCCGCGACACCGTCACCGACGTCTCGTACTTCGGCACGATGATGGTCCAGCTCGGCCTGGCGGACGGCATGGTCTCCGGTGCGAAGCACACGACAGCGCACACCATCCGTCCGTCGTTCGAGATCATCAAGACCCGTCCGGACACCTCGATCGTGTCGAGCGTGTTCCTGATGGCACTCGCCGACCGCGTCCTGGTCTACGGCGACTGCGCGGTGATCCCGGACCCGACGAGCGAGCAGCTCGCGGACATCGCGATCTCCTCCGCCGAGACCGCGACGCAGTTCGGCATCGACCCCCGCGTCGCGATGCTCAGCTACTCGACCGGTGACAGCGGCTCCGGGGCCGACGTCGACAAGGTCCGTGCCGGTACCGCGTTCGTCCGCGAGCGTCGTCCCGACCTGCTGGTGGAGGGCCCGATCCAGTACGACGCGGCGGCCGACCCGACCGTCGCGAGCACGAAGATGCCGGACTCGCCGGTGGCGGGGCACGCGACGGTGTTCATCTTCCCGGACCTCAACACCGGCAACAACACCTACAAGGCCGTGCAGCGCTCCGCCGGCGCCGTGGCGATCGGCCCCGTCCTGCAGGGCCTCCGCAAGCCGATCAACGACCTGTCCCGCGGGGCACTGGTCAGCGACATCGTGAACACCGTCGCGATCACCGCCATCCAGGCCGGCACCGCGACCGACGCGGCCTGACCGCCGGACGCACCCCGAGCCTCCAGACCGGCTCTCCCGAGCCATCCACAGAAAGCGAGCCACCGTGACCGCCGCACTCGTCGTGAACTCCGGATCGAGTTCGTTCAAGTACCAGCTCATCGAGCTCGAGGGCGAGCGGACGCTCGCGTCCGGCCTCGTCGAGCGCATCGGCGAGTCGAACGGTGCCTGGAAGCACACGAACGCACTGACGGGGGAGTCGTCCTCGAACGACTCGGCATCCGTACCGGACCACGCGGCCGGGTTCCAGGCGATGATCGACGCGTTCGCGAAGGTCGGACCGTCCTTCGACGAGCACCCGCCTGCGGTCGTCGGGCACCGGGTCGTGCACGGCGGCACCACGTTCGACCGCGCCACCGTCGTCACCGACCGGGTCGAGCAGCAGATCGACGACCTGTCGAGCCTGGCACCGCTGCACAACCCGGCCAACCTCGAAGGGATCCGTGCGGCGAAGCAGGTCTTCTCCGACGTCCCGCACGTCGCGGTGTTCGACACCGCGTTCCACCAGACGATGCCGCCGCACGCGTACACCTACGCGATCCCGGCCGAGCTGGCGGCGAAGTACGGCATCCGGCGGTACGGCATGCACGGCACCAGCCACAAGTACGTCTCCGAGCAGGCGGCCGAGTTCCTCCAGCGCCCGTTGTCCGAGCTGAAGACGATCGTGCTGCACCTCGGCAACGGGGCGTCCGCAGCGGCGATCGACGGCGGTCGGTCGATCGAGACCTCGATGGGGCTCACCCCGCTCGAAGGGCTCGTGATGGGCACGCGCTCGGGCGACCTCGACCCGGCGGTCCTCATCCACCTGCACCGGGAAGCCGGGCTGTCCTTCGACGAACTCGACGACATGCTCAACAAGCAGTCCGGGCTGCTCGGGCTCACCGGCAACGGCGACATGCGCGACGTCCAGGCGAAGGCGATCGACGGCGACGAGGACGCCGAGGCGGCGCTCGCCGTGTACCGGCACCGGATCCGTCGGTACGTCGGGGCCTACACGGCGCAGCTCGGCGGGCTCGACGCGGTCGTGTTCACCGCGGGCGTGGGGGAGAACAACGCGCTGCTGCGCCGTCGTGTCCTGGCCGGCCTGGGGCACCTCGGCATCGAGGTCGACAACGACCGGAACGAGCTGCACTCGAAGGAGGCCCGGCTCATCTCCACGGATTCGTCCCGGGTCGCGGTGCTGGTCATCCCCACGAACGAGGAGCTCGAGATCGCGCGGCAGTCGGCGGCGGTCGCGCTGGCGTGAGCCGGCGGCCGCGCGCGCTGCCGGCGTGAGGCGCCGCTGCGGGCGTGAGGCGCCGCTGTGTGTCCGAGACGCCGCCGAATCCGGCGGCGTCTCGGCGTGCTGGTGGTGTTTCGCGGGGGATGCGGCGCCGCGTGCGGGTCAGCCGAGGGCGCCGAGGGCCGCCGGGATCGGGGTGTTGCCGCTCGTCACCTCGAACTGCACGCCGAGCGCGGAGTCGTCGAGGAGCGCGTGCATGACGATCGCGGCGACATCGGCACGGGGGATCGAGCCACGGGGGACGGTGGTCCCCACGGCGACGGTGCCCTGCGGCGGGGTGTCGAGCAGGCCTCCTGGGCGGACGATCGTCCACCGGAAGCGGCGGGACCGGATGCTCGCGTCGGCCTCCGCCTTGGCACGGAGGTACACCTGGAACACGGCCGCGTCGTCCTTCGCCGGGACGACGGCGAGCTCCGGGTCGTACGCGTCAGCGCCCATCGCGGAGATCATCACGTACCGGTCGATGCCGAGGCGGACCGCTGCGTCCGCGAGCAGGATCGCCGCGTCCCGGTCCACCGTGAGCTTCCGTTCCGCGCCGCTGTTCGGGCCGGCGCCGGCGGCGAAGACCACGGCGTCCACGCCACGGAGCCGGAGCGCGAGCTGGTCGTCCTCGAGCTGCTCGAGGTCCGCGACGATCGCGGTCGCTCCCGTCTGCTCGACGTCGGCGATGTGTGCGGGGTTCCGGACGATGCCGACGGCCTGGTGTCCGGCGTCGACGATGAGACGAGCGAGGAGGAGGGCGATCTGGCCGTGTCCTCCGGCGATGGCGATCTTCATGTGTCCGATGATGCTCCTTCCGTCCGGTAGACTCTTCCGCGGCTCCTCACGTGACGCCATCCAGGCCAACTCCCCCAGGGCGGAAACGCAGCAAGGGTAACCGGGCTCTGGCGGGTGCGTGAGGAGTCTTTTCGTTGCCGGCTGCCCTGGGGATTTCGGACGGCGGTGTCGGCGGTCCCGGCTACCCTTGTCGCGTGGTCACCGCCCTGTATCGCCGTTACCGGCCTGAGAACTTCGCCGAGCTCATCGGGCAGTCGCAGGTCACCGACCCGCTCCGCACTGCCCTCCGGACCAACCGGGTCAACCACGCGTACCTGTTCAGCGGGCCGCGCGGCTGTGGCAAGACGACGTCGGCGCGCATCCTCGCGCGCTGCCTGAACTGCGCGGAGGGTCCGACCGACACCCCGTGCGGCGTCTGCCCGAGCTGCGTCGAGCTCGCGCGCGGCGGTAGCGGCTCGCTCGACGTGATCGAGATCGACGCCGCCAGTCACAACGGTGTCGACGATGCCCGTGACCTCCGCGACCGAGCCGTGTTCGCCCCGGCCCGTGACCGCTACAAGATCTTCATCCTCGACGAGGCGCACATGGTGACCCCGCAGGGCTTCAACGCGCTGCTGAAGCTGGTCGAGGAACCGCCGGAGCACGTCAAGTTCATCTTCGCGACGACCGAGCCCGAGAAGGTCATCGGCACGATCCGCTCGCGCACCCACCACTACCCGTTCCGGCTCGTCCCGCCCGCCGTGATGCTCGAGTACGTCGAGCAGCTCTGCGGGCAGGAGTCCGTGTCGGTGGCACCGGGCGTGCTGCCGCTCGTCGTCCGTGCCGGCGGCGGGTCGGTCCGCGACACCCTGTCCCTGCTCGACCAGCTCATCGCGGGCAGTGAAGACGGGGCGATCGCCTACGACCGTGCCGTGGCGCTCCTCGGGTACACGGACAGCGCGCTGCTCGACGACGTCGTGGACGCCCTCGCCGTGGCGGACCCGGGATCCGCGTTCGCGGCGATCGACCGGGTCGTGCAGACCGGTCAGGACCCGCGGCGTTTCGTCGAGGACCTGCTCGAGCGGCTCCGCGACCTGATCGTCGTCGCCGCCACGAACGAGAGCGCCGGCGCGGTCCTGCGCGGCGTCTCGCCCGAGGAACTCGACACGATGACCCGGCAGGCCGGCGTCTTCGGCGCGAACGGGCTGTCCCGGGGTGCCGACATCGCGAACCGTGCGCTGACCGACATGACCGGCGCCACCTCGCCACGGCTGCACCTCGAGCTGATGATCGCGCGGATGCTCGTCCCGGAAACGGACGACACCCAGCGCGGAGCGCTCGCACGCGTCGAGCGTCTCGAGCGCCGTGTCGGCGTCGGGGACGCCGGCGGGCACCAGGCAACGGCGGAGTCCGCGCCGCCCGTCCGCACGGCCGCGCCGGCGCCGGCAGCGACCACGCAACAGCCTCCGGCCGTGCCGACTCCGGCAGCGCAGGCTCCCCAGGCCCCGACCACGCAGGCCCGGGCTCCGCACGCTCCGGCGACGCCGGTGTCCACGTCGGACGCCGCCAGCACGCAGGAGCCGTCGGCGAACGCCGCGCAGGACGCCGCCGCCTCGTGGGCGGCCGTCGCGCCGAGCGCACCAGAGGCCCCGGAGACCCCGGCACGGCAGCCGGAGCAGCGCTCGGGACCGACGGCATCCGAGCCGAGCAAGCACGCCGCGGCCTCCTCGACCGGGCAGGGCACCGTCATCGGGTCCGAGCCCGTCGTACAGCCGATCGCGGCCGTGGGTCTCCAGCAGATGCGGGACACCTGGCCGCAGGTGCTCGAGCACGTCCAGCGCGCCAAGCGCTCCGCGTGGACGGTCGTCGTGACGGCGCAGGTCACGGCACTCCGCGACGACGTGCTCACGCTGACGTTCCCGAGCCAGCAGGACGTGGCGTCCTTCAAGGAGATGTCCGACCCGTCGACGAGCGTCAGCGAGCTGGTGCGCGCCGCGATCCAGGACCTCCTGGGCTTCCGGGTGAAGTTCGTCGCCCGGGGTCCCGGCGGCCCGGGGGGTGCGGCGCAGCAGCGACCGACGGCACCGCAGAGCACCGCGCCGACGCAGCCCGCGCCGACGCAGTCCGCGCCGATGCAGCCGGCGCAGCCGACACCGACGCCGAGCCAGGCAGCGGCGGAGCGACCCACCGCACCCGCCGCGCCGCGCGACACCGCGCCTGAGGACACTGCGCCCCGAGACACCGCGACGCATGACACGCAGCACCAGTCCCGGCCGCCGGAACCCGTCCGCACCCCCGACACGGACCGTGCCCCGCAGCAGGAAAGTGTCCCGCATCAGGACCCCGCGCCCGCTCCACAGCCCGCATCGCCGAGCGCCCCCTCGGGCCCCGTCACCGAGTGGGCCGTCGCGACGATCCCCGCCACCGACCCCACCGCCGGCGCGGTCCCCGACGACGTCGAGCCCACCTGGGCGGCCCCCATGGGGTCCACCGCCCCCGGTGACACCGTCGCCCCCGCGAGCGCATCCGCACCCGCGCCCACCTCGGGACCGGTCGCCGACGTGCAGGCGGCGATCGACGCCCTGCAGGCCGGGAAGCGCCCGCCGCAGGCCGCGGTGCCGGCGCGGGACGAGCCTCCCGTCCCGGTCGACGACTACCCGCTCGACGACGCCCCCTTCGACGACGGCGCGCCGTTCCCCGACCCCGGCCCCGGTGGCGGCCCCGCCCCGGCACCGAGCCAGCAGCACCAGCCAGCCCAGCAGCAGCAGCCCGCTCAGCAGCAGCCTCAGCAGCAGCCGCGACAGCAGGCCCAGCCGCAGCCGGTCCAGCAGCAGGTCCGCCGCGCCCCGGTCCCCGGCCGCTACGGCGAAGCCGTGGTGCGTGAGATCCTCGGCGCGCAGTTCATCGAGGAGACCTCCCTGAGCGAGGGCAGCTGATGTACGACGGCATCGTCCAGGACCTCATCGACGAGTTCGGCCGCCTGCCCGGCATCGGCCCGAAGTCGGCGCAGCGCATCGCGTTCCACATCCTCCAGAACGAGTCGTTCGACCCCTCGCGGCTCTCCGAGCTCCTCGCGGACGTCAAGGAGCGGGTCCGGTTCTGCGAGGTCTGCGGCAACGTGACCGAGTCCGAGCGCTGCAGCATCTGTCGCGACCCCCGCCGCCAGCCGGCCACCATCTGCGTGGTCGAAGAGGCGAAGGACGTCGCCGCGATCGAGCGCACCCGCGAGTTCCGCGGGCTGTACCACGTGCTCGGCGGTGCGATCAGCCCGATCGACGGCGTCGGTCCGGACGACCTGCGCATCCAGCAGCTCATGACGCGCCTGGCCGACGGCACGGTGGAAGAGGTGATCATCGCGACCGACCCCAACCTGGAGGGCGAGGCGACCGCGACCTACCTCAGCCGCCTGCTGGTGCCGATGGGCATCCGGACGACCCGGCTCGCGTCCGGGCTGCCGGTGGGCGGCGACCTGGAGTACGCGGACGAGGTCACCCTCGGCCGGGCCTTCGAGGGCCGCCGACTCGTCGGAGGCTGACCGAGCGCCGAGCGCCGAGCGCCGAGCGCCGAGCGCCGCACGCCGCGCGCCAGACGCCAGGCATCGAGCCCCCGCGGTGGCCCACGCAGGATCGTTGCGTGGACACCCGCCCACACGCAACATCCCCGAAACACCGTCTACGATTGTCGAAGCCGCGCTCGGTCGCGGACCCGTCCTCCAGGAGTACCCGCCCGTGGCCTTGATCGTGCAGAAGTTCGGTGGATCGTCCGTCGCGGACGCCGAGAGCATCAAGCGCGTCGCGAAACGGATCGTCGAGACGAAGAAGGCCGGCAACGACGTCGTCGTGGCGGTCTCCGCGATGGGCGACACGACCGACGAACTCGTCGACCTCGCGCACTCGGTCACCCCGATCCCGGCCGGCCGTGAACTCGACATGCTCCTCACCGCGGGGGAGCGCATCTCGATGGCGCTGCTCGCGATGGCGATCAAGAGCCTCGGCGTCGAGGCCTCCTCGTACACCGGCAGCCAGGCGGGCATGCTCACCGACGCCCAGCACGGCAAGGCACGCATCGTCGACGTCACGCCGAAGCGCGTCCGCGAAGCGCTCGACGCCGGACACGTGGCGATCGTCGCCGGTTTCCAGGGGTTCAACCGCACGACCGGCGAGATCACCACCCTCGGCCGCGGCGGTTCCGACACGACCGCGGTGGCCCTCGCCGCCGCGCTCGACGCCGACGTGTGCGAGATATACACCGACGTCGACGGCATCTTCTCCGCCGACCCCCGTGTCGTCCCGAAGGCGCGCAAGATCGACCGCATCACGAGCGAGGAGATGCTCGAGCTCGCGGCGTCCGGCGCCAAGGTCCTCTACATCCGTGCCGTCGAGTACGCCCGTCGGCACGGCGTCACCCTCCACGTCCGATCGTCGTTCAGCAACGCCGAGGGCACCATCGTCTACAACCCTGCGAAGGGGGAAACCGTGGAAGAACCGATCATCACCGGCATCGCCGGAGACCTCTCCGAGGGCAAGATCACCGTGGTCGGCGTGCCCGACCAGCCGGGCAAGGCGGCCGAGATCTTCACGATCGTGGCCCGCTCCGGTGCGAACATCGACATGATCGTGCAGAACGTGTCGGCCGCCTCGACCGGACGCACCGACATCTCCTTCACGCTGCCGAAGGACCAGGGCCAGAACGTCCTGACCGCGCTCGGCGTCGCGAAGGCGGACATCGGGTTCGAGAGCATCCAGTACGACGACCAGATCGGCAAGCTCGCCCTGGTCGGGGCCGGCATGCGCACGAACGCGGGCGTCTCCGCCGAGCTCTTCCGCGCGCTGCACCAGGCGTCGATCAACATCGAGATGATCTCCACCTCGGAGATCCGCATCTCGGTCGTCACCCGGGCCGACACCCTCAACGACGCGATGCGCGTCGTGCACGAGGCGTTCGGCCTCGACGCCGACAACGAAGCCGTCGTCTACGCCGGCACCGGCCGCTGAGCCGCACGGAGCAGGAGCACAGCATGTCTGACCTCACCATCGCCGTCGTCGGCGCCACCGGCCAGGTCGGCGCCGTGATGCGCCGTCTGCTCGAGGAGCGCGCGTTCCCCGCCACGACCGTCCGCTTCTTCGCGAGCGCCCGGTCCGCCGGCACGACGCTGCCCTTCCGCGGCGAGCAGGTCGTCGTCGAGGACTCCGAGACCGCCGACCCGTCCAGCATCGACATCGCGCTGTTCTCCGCGGGTGCCACCGCCTCGCGTGCGCTCGCGCCGAAGTTCGCCGCGGCGGGCGCGCTCGTCATCGACAACTCCAGCGCCTGGCGGATGGACCCCGAGGTCCCGCTCGTCGTGAGCGAGGTCAACCCGCACGCCATCGACCAGGCGGGCAAGGGCATCATCGCGAACCCGAACTGCACGACGATGGCCATCATGCCGGTCCTCAAGGTGCTCGACGCCGAGGCCGGCCTCCGTCGGCTCGTCGCCACCACCTACCAGGCGGTCTCGGGTTCGGGGCTCGCCGGCGTCGACGAGCTGCTCGGCCAGGCGAAGGCCGCGCTCGAGCAGGACACGGCACGCCTGACCCACGACGGTTCCGCCGTGACGTTCCCCGACCCGGTCAAGTACGTCCGCCCGATCGCCTTCGACGTCGTCCCGCTGGCGGGCAGCATCGTCGAGGACGGCCTGGGCGAGACCGACGAAGAGAAGAAGCTCCGCAACGAGAGCCGCAAGATCCTCGAGCTCCCGGACCTGCTCGTCGCCGGCACGTGCGTCCGCGTGCCGGTGTTCACCGGGCACTCGATCTCGGTGAACGCCGAGTTCGCCGAGCCGCTGTCCGCGGAGCGCGCCACCGAGATCCTGGCGAGTGCGCCGGGGGTCGAGCTGTCGGACGTCCCGACGCCGCTGCAGGCGGCCGGGCAGGACCCGACCTTCGTCGGCCGCATCCGCGCCGACCAGTCCGCGCCCGAAGGGCACGGCCTGGCGCTCTTCGTCAGCAACGACAACCTGCGGAAGGGCGCAGCCCTGAACGCGGTGCAGATCGCCGAGGTGGTCGTCGCGCGTCGCGTCGTCGCAGCGTGAGGACGTCCTGACAGGAGGCCCGGTGCCAGCTGGCACCGGGCCTCCAGTCCGTCGTGTTGCCCGCGCTGTCAGCGCGCGCCGGTAGGATCGTCGGGTGGCAGTGAAGCAGGTGGACCCCATCGACGTCGTCCTCGTCGGGGGAGGGATCATGAGCGCGACGCTCGGCGCGATCATCCACCGGCTCGAGCCGAGCTGGAAGATCCGCGTCTACGAGCGCCTCGGCAGCGTGGCGCAGGAGTCCTCGAACCCGTGGAACAACGCGGGGACCGGGCACTCGGCCCTCTGCGAGCTGAACTACACGCCAGAACTCCCCGACGGCCGCGTCGAGATCACCAAGGCCGTCAACGTCAACGAGCAGTTCCAGGTGTCCCGCCAGTTCTGGTCGTTCCTGGTGGAGACCGGCACGCTGCCGGACCCGTCGAACTTCATCAACCCGACGCCGCACATCTCCTTCGTCTGGGGTGCGGAGAACGTCGAGTACATGCGCGCCCGGTACGACGCGATGAAGGACCACCCGCTCTTCGCCGGCCTCGAGTTCAGCGACGACGCCGAACAGATCCGGAAGTGGGCACCGGCGCTCATCCCGAGCCGCAAGAAGGACCAGCCGATCGCGGCGACCTACTCGGCGGCCGGCTCCGACGTCGACTTCGGTTCACTCACCCGGCAGCTCTTCGACCAGCTCGAGGTGGACGGCGTCGAGTTCGAGCCGAACCACCAGGTGACCAGGATCAAGCGCGGCAAGGAGTTCGACGGCTGGGCCCTCGACGTCCGTAACGAGGTCGGTCGCTCGACGCAGAAGATCGCCGCGAAGTTCGTCTTCGTCGGCGCCGGCGGCGGAGCCCTGCAGCTGCTGCAGAAGTCCGGCATCCCGGAGATCCGTGGGTACGGCGGCTTCCCGGTGTCGGGCGAGTTCCTCCGCACCGACGACCCCGAGGTCGTGCAGAAGCACGCCGCCAAGGTCTACGGCAAGGCCAGTGTCGGCGCGCCGCCGATGTCGGTGCCGCACCTGGACACCCGGATCGTCGACGGCAAGGCGTCGCTGATGTTCGGTCCGTACGCGGGGTTCAGCCCGAAGTTCCTCAAGCAGGGCTCCGTGCTCGACCTGTTCCGCTCGATCCGGCCGCACAACCTGCGCCCGATGCTCAGTGTCGCGTTCTCGAACTTCGACCTGGTGCGGTACCTCGTCGGCCAGCTGCTCGCGTCGAAGTCGACCAAGTTCGACGCGCTGAAGGACTTCATGCCGGCCGCGCAGCCGGGCAACTGGCACAAGATCATCGCCGGGCAGCGCGTCCAGGTGATCAAGCCCGACAAGGACAAGGGCGGGGTGCTGCAGTTCGGCACCGAGGTCATCACCGCGGCGGACGGCTCCATCGCCGGCCTGCTCGGGGCCTCCCCGGGGGCGTCGACCGCGGTGCCGATCATGCTCGGACTGCTGCGCAAGTGCTTCCCGGACCGCTGGGACCGCTGGGAGGACGCCGTCCGGGTGATGGTGCCGACGTACGGCAAGGACCTCGGTGACGACGCCGCGCTCGCGGACGCGACCCTCGAGCGCACGGCGAAGGTGCTCGGCCTGCACCACTGACCCCACCGTCGCCTTGCGTTGCATTCGAACGTGTGTTCGAATGAGGGCATGCGATGGGACGGACGGGCGATCGACGCGTCGGGTGCTGACATGCTCCCCGGGCTCGAGTCGAACAGCGGGTTCGTCCGCAGCGTGACGACCCCGGAGTTCGCGGGTGTGACCTTCCACGAGGTCCTGGCGAAGTCGGCGCTGAACCGGGTCGGCGCCATCGACGGCGGCACCTGGGGGATGACGATCAACCCGTACCGGGGGTGCTCGCACGCCTGCGTGTACTGCTTCGCACGGCCGACGCACACGTACCTCGAGTTCGACGGCGGCGCGGACTTCGACCAGCAGATCGTCGTGAAGACCAACGTCGCCGACGTCCTGCGCCGTGAACTCGCGAAGCCGAGCTGGGACCGCCACCCGGTCGCGCTCGGCACCAACACCGACCCGTACCAGCGTGCCGAGGGCAAGTACCGCCTGATGCCCGGCATCATCGCCGCCCTGGCGGACTCCGGGACGCCGTTCAGCATCCTCACCAAGGGCACGCTCCTGCGGCGGGACATCCCGGCGCTGGTCGCGGCGTCGGAGCGCGTCCCGGTCGACCTCGCGATGTCGATCGCGGTGTACGACGACGACCTGCAGCAGTCCGTGGAACCGGGCACGCCCACCACCACCGCCCGCCTGGCGACGGTCCGGGCGGTGCGTGACGCCGGTCTGTCGTGTTCGGTCTTCCTGATGCCGGTGCTGCCGTACATCACGGACACCACGACCCACCTCGACGACGCCATCGGCCGTGCCGCCGCTGCGGGGGCGACGAGCGTGATGTACTCCGCCCTGCACCTGAAGCCGGGTGTGAAGCCCTGGTACATGGAGTGGCTCGCGCGCACCCACCCGGACCTGGTCGGGCGCTACCGGGCGATGTACCTCGACAACACCTACCCGCCGAAGGACTACCGGCGGTGGCTCGGCGAGCGGATCCGTCCGATCATGCGCGCGCACGGGGTCGGTCTGGGGCGCGTCGACCCGGCGACGGGCTCGATGGGGTTCAGCGACGGCAACGACCCGACGTCCGGCCCCGGCAGCGACCGGGCCGCCGGGGTCTCGCCGCTGAAGCGCGCAGATCGGACATGGGACGCCCGACACGACGTCCGGACGCAGGCGCTCGCGCCGGCGGGTCGCCCGCGGATCACGAACGGCGTCCCGACGCTGTTCTGAAGACCGCTCGGTCCGCGTTCGGGGGACATCGGCGCCCGGCGGCTGCCGGTATCATCGAGCCTGTCGTCGCCCGGTGCCCGATCCGGGGTACACGGCCTCTCGGATGGTGGTTGGATCGTGGGCGGCGCTCCCTGGCTCCCGGAAGGACCACCACCGTGCTCGGCATCCCCACGCATCTCGCTCCGCGAGTGAACGCGTGGTCGACGGTCCGGGCGTTCCACGCTGCGGCGATCGGCTCCCTCGGGGCTGCGGTCGTCGCGCTCGTGCTGTTCCGGATCGCGGACCCCGACGTGCACGTGGTCGGTGCGGTGCTCGCGGTCGTGCCCATGCTCGGCATGATCGGTGTCCACGTGCAGTTCGGGACCTGGCGCTCCGCCGTCGCGTTCCTGGTCGTCGGCGGGGTGTGCGCCTGGTGGTTCGCCCTGGTCGTGCAGCGGGAGATCCCGGTTCCGTGGGTGACCTCGTACCTCGTCTCGCTCGTGGTGGTGCCGCTCGTGCTCGTCGGTGGCGCCGGCGCCGTGCCCGGCCGTGTCGTGCTCTGGTCGATCGCCGGGCTCGTCGTCGGGCGGCTCGCCACGGTGATCGCGACCCTGCAGTCCGGCGGTCCCGGCCACCCCCTGGTCCTGGCCTGGGTGACGCTGGCCTTCGTGGCCGCCATCGTGCTCGCGGCCGGACGGAGCACGGCCAGGTCGCAGCGCGTCCAGCCGGAGCTCCTGCGGTCCGCCCGCGAGGAACACGTCTCCGCCTACCGTGCCCGCGTCGAGGCCGAGGCCTCCGCGATCCTGCACGACACCGTCCTGAACCACCTCGGTGCGATCGCCCTCGCCCCGGACGGCCCCATGGACGAACAGCTCGCCCGCACGGTCGAGGCCGACGTCGCGATGCTCACGGGCAAGGAGTGGCTCGCCGCCGCACCGGCCCAGGCGTCCGGCGCCGCCGAGCAGGCGTTCGAGCACGTCATCCAGGAGCACCGTGCACACGGGCTCGACGTCAGCGTCACCGGGGACCCGTCCGTGCTCGCGCGCCTCGAGTCGACGTCGGTGACGGCACTCGTCCGCGCGGTGGGGCAGTGTCTGGCGAACGTCCGCAAGCACGCCGAGACCGACTCCGCCGAGGTCAGCGTGTTCGACGACGGCGTCGCCTGCACCGTGATGGTCGTCGACGACGGTCGCGGGTTCGACGAGCAGGAGACCGGCGCGGACCGCATGGGCCTCCGCAACTCGGTCCGCGAGCGCATCGGCCGGGTCGGCGGTGACGTCCAGGTGTGGTCGTCGCCCGGCACCGGCACCAGCGTGATGATGTCCGTGCCGTACGCGGCGCTGACCGGTTCGGTCCAGACGCCGAGCCACGGCGACGGGGCACGGTCATGACCGGGCGGACCGCGCAGCAGTACGACCCGCTCGGCGTGATGGGGTCCCGGCCGCTGGCGGTCGTCCTCGGCGCGCTCGGCCTGGTGTGGGCCATCGTCGTGTCCGTCTTCGACCGGGACGTCGTCGGCAGCCCGACGCTCAGCGCGCTCACCGTCCTGCTGCTCGCCGCCTCCACCGCGGTGGTCGTCACGGCCTCGAGCCCGTTCCGCGCCCCGTTCCCGCGCTGGGCGTTCGTCGCGCACATCGCCCTGCTCGGGGTCGCCGCCGTCACCAGCGTCGCGTCGCAGTGGGGGCCGGACCGCAGCGCACTGAACGACTTCATGTCCCTGCTCACCGCGACGGGCATCGTGATGGTCGCCCCGTACCGGCCGTGGGTCGACCTCGTGGTGGGCGGCCTCGTCCTCGCGGTGATCGACGGCCTGGCCTGGGGCTTCGCGGCGTCGGTGTTCCCGCACGACGTGCCGCTGTCGGTCTCGGCGTTCCTCGCGGCAGCGCCGACGCTGGTCCTCACCGCGGCGTCCGGCGTGTTCGCCCGGACGTTCGGCGGGCTGGCCGAGCGCGTGCAGATCCGGGCCGGCTCCTACTCGGTCGAGCGTGCCGAACGCGACGGCATCGCGGCGAGCGTGCAGCAGGACCGCTCGACGATCCTCGCGCGGGACGTCGCCCCCTTCTTCGCCGAACTCCGCACCCGCGAGACCATCACCGACGCCGACCGCGCCAGGGCCCGTGCGATCGCGGACGGCATCCGAGGGGTGATGGTCGCCGACGCGGACCGGACCTGGTTCGAGCAGTCGGTGCGCGCCGAGGGCGGTGCGAACGCGGTCGTCGACGACCCGGACGGCCTCATCGCGACCCTCGACACCGACCAGCGCACCGTCGTGCGGACGTTCGTGCGGGCGGTGCTCCGAGCCAGCACCGTGGACCCGGCGGGGTTCCGCGCCACGATCACCCGTGATCCCGACACCGACCCCGACGTCGGCGTCGCCCGCGTCCGGGTCGCGCTCGACGTCGCCGTCGCGGACTCCGACATCGGCATCCACCGCACGTTCGACCCCTACTTCGCCGTCCTCCGCGTGACGTTCCCCGACCTCGACGTCGCCGTCCGACCATCGTCCCTCGCACTAAGGTTCTCGTATGACCAGCACTGACCCGAACAGGCTGACGGAGGGCTCACCCGCCCTGCCGAACCCCGGATCACGCCGGGTCCGTCTGGCCATCCTCGACGACCACGAAGTGCTGCTGGACAGCCTGTCGAGCTGGATCGCCGTCAACGCCTTCGACTTCGACCTGGCCCTCACCGCGCACTCGTGGCTCGAGATGGTGCACAGCGACAGCTTCCCGACCGACCTGGTGTTCCTGGACTTCCAGCTCAAGGAACCGGTGTCGATCGAGGCCCGCGTCCGCACCTGCCGTGCTGCCGGTGCGAAGGTCATCGTGCTCTCGAGCCTCGACACCCGTGAGTCCCGCGACCGCGCCCTCGCCGCCGGCGCCGCGGCCTTCCTGTCGAAGTCGCTCCCCATGCGCGAGGTCATGGACGTCGCCCGAGACGTGATGGGCGTCGAGCGGGAGACCCCGGCGCAGCGCGAGTGGCGTCCCCTGCCGACCGGCGCGACGGCCCACCAGCGGCCGAAGCTCAGCCACGGCGAGGAAGAGGCACTGCGGCTGTACGTCTCCGGCTACTCCACCAACGAGGTCGCCTCGCAGATGAACGTGCAGTACGAGACCGCGAAGACCTACCTGCGGCGCGTCCGCGAGAAGTACGCCAAGGTCGGTCGTCCCGCGTCGAAGAAGTCCGACCTGATCCGTCGTGCGGCGGAGGACGGCTTCCTCTCCTAGTGGCGAAGCTGTACTTCCGCTACGGGGCGATGAACAGCGGCAAGAGCACCGGGCTGCTGCAGGCCGCGTACAACTACGAAGAGCGCGGGCACCGGGTGCTCCTCGCCAAGCCGTCCGTCGACACCAAGGGCGACCGGGAGATCGTGTCCCGGCTCGGCGTCACGCGGCAGGTCGACATCGTGTTCGCCGCCGAGGACGACGTCCGCGCAGCCGTGACCGCCGCGGGTGCCGTCGACCCCGTGTCGGACCGGCTCGACGGCATGGTCCGCTCGGTGAGCTGCGTGCTCGTCGACGAGGCGCAGTTCCTCAGCCCGCGCCAGGTCGACGACCTGCTGCGCATCGCCGTGCTCGACGAGATCCCGGTGATCGCGTACGGCATCCGCACGGACTTCCGGACCGAGGCGTTCCCCGGCAGCCGGCGGCTCCTGGAGCTCGCGCACTCCCTCGAGGAGCTGAAGACGATCTGCCGCTGCGGACGCAAGGCGGTCTTCAACGCGCGCAAGGTCGACGGCCGCTTCGTGTTCGACGGGTCGCAGGTCGCGATCGACGGGGTCGACGTCGAGTACGAGTCGCTCTGCGCGAACTGCTACCTGACCGAGTCCGGTGGGCGTCTGGACGGCGACCTGGCCTGACGGGGCCGACCCGGGCCTCCCGTCCGGGTCGCCGCACCGCGGAATGGA
Source organism: Curtobacterium sp. NPDC090223 (assembly GCF_044746585.1). Lineage (NCBI taxonomy): Bacteria > Bacillati > Actinomycetota > Actinomycetes > Micrococcales > Microbacteriaceae > Curtobacterium > Curtobacterium sp. NPDC090223. The sequence continues at coordinate 334,514 of NZ_JBIVCN010000003.1, forward strand.
CGCGGGCCGGTCGACGTTGGCGACCACATGAGCGACGCATCCGTGCACCTGTCCGTCCTCGACCTGGCCACCCGCGAGTACGGCCAGTCCAACACCGAGGCCCTGCAGGGCTCCATCGACATGGCGGTGCACGCCGAGAAACTCGGCTACGAGCGGTTCTGGGTCGCCGAGCACCACGGCATGCCCGGCATCACCTCGTCGGCCCCCGCCGTGCTCCTGAGCGCCGTGGGCGCCGCCACGAGCACCATCCGCATCGGCTCCGGGGGTGTGATGCTCCCGAACCACGCGCCGCTCGTCGTCGCCGAGCAGTTCGGCACGCTCCGGGCGCTCTACGGCGACCGCGTCGACCTGGGGCTCGGCCGCGCGCCGGGCACGGACGGCGCGACCGCGATGGCGCTCCGCCGCACCGACCGACTCGACGTGGACGACTTCCCGGAGCGCCTGGCGGACCTGATCGGGTTCTTCACCGGGATGGACGCCACCAACCCGCTCTCCCGCATCCGCGCGGTGCCGGGCTACGGGGACGTGCCCGAGTTCTGGCTGCTCGGGTCCTCCGGGTACAGCGCGCAGGTCGCCGGCGCGCTCGGCATCTCGTTCGCGTTCGCGCACCACTTCGCCTCGGACAACACCGAGGCGGCGCTGGCGCTGTACCGCGACTCCTTCCGTCCGTCGCGGTTCCGGTCGGAGCCGAACGCCCTCATCGGCGTGCAGGTCGTCACGGACGAGGACCCGTCCGTCATCGAAGAGCAGAGCGCACCCGGCATGATCTCGTTCATCCGGATGCGGCAGGGCGCGAAGCCCGAGCCGGTCTCCATGGACGAGGCCCGCGCGTACGAGTTCTCGGACCTCGAGCGCCGGTTCATCGCGGCGCGGACCGAGCGGCAGGCGTACGGGTCCGCCGAGCAGGTCGCCGACAAGATCAACGCGCTGCTGGAGTCCACGGGCGCGAACGGCGTCATCGTGGCGCCGGGTGCGGCACAGGCGCGGTACCGGCACCAGGCGCTCGACGTCGTGGCGTCGCTGCACGAGGCGGGCCGCCTGGTGCGGCCGTCGGTCGCGGTCGGCTGACGCGGGCGCGGCGTCGCCGCGCGCTGCTCGCGTGCTCGCACGCGCTGCTCGCGCGGTCCGGATCGGATTCGCACAACCGGAACCCGGTCGCACCACGGGATCGCGTGGTGCGACCGGCTTTCGGTTGTGCGCCGTCCGGCCACCGCCACGGCCGGGAGGCTCGGGTCAGCTGAGCAGACCGAGTCGCGTGGCCGTCGCCACGGCCCCGACACGACTGGTCACGTCGAGCTTCCGGAACACGTTGTAGACGTGGCGCTTCACCGTCCCCACGGCGAGGCCCAGGTCGCCGGCGATCTCGGCGTTCGAGCGCGCGGCGGCGATCAGGCGGAGGACCTCGACCTCGCGGTCGCTGAGCGGTGACCCGGCCCGGGCGTCGGTGACCACGTCGACGGGGAACGTCACGGCCGACGCCGGGCCGGTGCTCGCCCGCACGATGCGTTCGACGAGTTCACGGCTCGGGGTGTCCTTCGTCACGAAGTCGACCGCGCCGGCGTCGAGGAGCGCACGGCGCAGGACCGCGTCCCGGTGCATGGTCAGGACGACGACGGCGATGCCCGGGTGGTTCCGTCGCACGGTCGCGATGGTCGTGCGGGCAGGGGGACCGTCGAGCTCGACGTCGAGGAGCAGCACGTCGATCGCCGCGGCCTCTGCGCCGTCGAGCACGTCGGACGGGCGTTCCCCGTGTGCGACGACGCGGATGGTCGGGACGGACGCCAGGATCGTGGCGAGGCCCTCGCGGAAGAGCCGGTGGTCGTCGACGATCGCCACGTGGGTGATCGTGCCGGCGGCGCTCACAGGGCGCTCCGCGGGACCACGAGCGTGACGGTGGTCCCCGTGCCCGGCGTGCTCGTCACGTCCAGGCCAGCGCCGATCAGCGCGGCGCGCTCCCGCATGGTGGACTGACCGAGGCGCCCCTCGGCGTGCACGGCGTCGTCGAACCCGGGGCCGTCGTCCTGCACGGTCACCGTCACGGCGTCGGCGTCCCAGTCGAACCGGACGCGCACGTCGGCGTCGCGTGCGTGCTTCCACCAGTTCGTCAGCGCCTCGAGGAGGATCGTCAGCGCCTCCTCCGCCCGCCAGTTCACCAGGACCCCCGGCGTGCCGTGCGAGGCGATCGTGACGCGCTCGGTGTCCGGGAACAGGTCGGCCACGTGCCGCGCGAGCGCGGCGTCGAGCAGGTCGTCCCCGACGCGGGCGTGCAGTGCGACGGCGAGGTTCTGCACGTCGCCGAGGGCACGTCGGAGCTGCGCGGCCGCCGCCTCGAGCTGGGCGGTGCGCTGCGGCGCCGGGGGATCGGTGAGCAGGGCGAGGTCGATGCGCTGCAGGCCGGCGAGGATGCCGTGCGCGACGCGGTCGTGCAGGTCGCGGGCGATGTGTGCGCGGGAGTCCAGGTTCGCCGTCGTGACGCGTTGGCGGAGCGCTTCCGTGTAGGCGACCGCCCCGGCGGGGAAACGGCTCCAGATGCCCGCGTGGAGCGCCCTGGAGGCACGGAGGAGCTCGGCGGCGGTGCTCGCTCGCACCTCGTCCACGAAGACGGGCAGGTACTCGTCGAAGAGCACCTCGGCCGCGAGCATCGCGCCGGCGGGGTGCTGCATGTGCTCGGCGTGCAGCGCTCCGGTCGCCAGGTGCTCGTCCGCGAGGAGCTGGTCGCTCGTGATCGAGGTCTCGTCCCCGGCTGCGTAGCGGTGGTGGGCGTCGGTGAGCATCGACGTGACGTTCTTGAACAGGCTCGCGGCCATCACCGGGTCGTCCCGGAGCTCGGGGAACATCGCACCGATGCGCTCGAGGACGGGGGCGAGGTGGTCCGGGATCTGCATGGCGGCTTCAGGCTAGCGGGGGAGCCGTCCGCGCACGTCACCGTGCCGTGCCGTGTGTCCTCGGACGTACGTCCCCGAACGGGCGCCGGGAACGGCGAAGGCCCGGATCCGTGTGGATCCGGGCCTTCATCTGTCGGGGTGACAGGATTTGAACCTGCGACCTCCTCGTCCCGAACGAGGCGCGCTACCAAGCTGCGCCACACCCCGAGGTGTGTTGGCCGCTCCGTGAAGCGACCTGCAGAAGTCTAGCGGATGTTCGGGGGTGCTCACGCCACTTCCTGATCGGCCGGGCGAGTCGCCTCCGGATCCGGTCAGACGGTGCGGGCGGTGAGCGTGACGACGACGGCCTCGGGCCGGACGGCGAACCGCACCGGCGCGTAGATCGACGTGCCGAGCCCGGCGGAGACCTCGAGCCACGACCAGTGCGTCCGGTCCTGCCAGCGGTGCAGTCCGCTGGCGTAGGCGCGGGGGAGGTCGCAGTTCGTGACGAGCGCGCCGACCCCGGGGACGGCGACCTGGCCGCCGTGGGTGTGCCCGGCGAAGATCACGTCGGCACCCTGTCGAACGAAGGCGTCGAGCACCCGGCGGTACGGGGCGTGCGTCACGCCGATGGACACCGGCTCGGGGCCGCTCTCGTCTTCGGACCACGGGACGTCGCCGCGCATCTCGTCGACGTTCGTCGGGAGCAGGTCGAGGCGGTCCCAGTCGCGGTGCGCGTCGGAGGTGCCGAAGAGTTCGAAGCGGGAGCCGCGGACCTCGATCGCGTGTGCCTTGTCGTTGAGGTCGAGCCACCCGAGCGACTCGAAGAACGCCGTCTGCCGTTCGACGTCGAGGTCGACCGGCTTGGCCTTCGCGTGCATCGTGCTCGGTCCACCGAAGTACTTCAGCGGATTCCGGGGAGCGGGGCCGTAGAAGTCGTTCGAGCCGTACACGAACGCGCCGGGGACGCCGCGGAACGGCTCGAGCGCGTACTCGACCGCGGCGTTCGCCGTCGGGTGGCCGAGGTTGTCGCCGGTGTTCACGACGAAGTCGGGCTCGACCAGGCTGAGGTCCCGCAGCCACTGCTGCTTGTCGGCCTGCCACGGGGCCATGTGGATGTCCGACAGGTGCAGGACGACCACGTCGCGGGAGCCCGGCGGCAGGACCGGCACGGTCTCCCAGCGGATCCCGAAGCGTCGCCGCTCGACGAGCGATCCCCACGCGGCCGTCGCCGCACCGGTGACCGCCCCGGCTGCCAGGACGCCGAGTGCGGCGCGACCGCGCGTCACTTGCAGTTCTCCGGGGCCTTGCCGTCCTTGTCGCCGAAGAGGGTCACGGTGACCTGTGTGGACTTCGCGGCGTTCGTCCCCACGCCGGGATCGACCGAGGCCACCCGGCACTCCTGCTTGCCGTTGCCCTTCTGGTACGAGTCGGACACCGCCACGTTCGTGAAGCCCGCGTCACCGAGCTGCGAGCGTGCATCACCGGCGGACTTGCCGGCGACGTTCGGCACCGTGGCCTGCGAGCCGTCGGTCGTGTAGACCGTGACGCTCGAACCCTTCGACAGGAGCGACCCCGATGCGGGCGACGTTGAGGACACCGTGCCGGCGGTCCCGCCACCGGCCTGCGTGCCACCGTCGACGTACGTGAAGCCCGCGGCGGCGACGAGCGAGCGTGCCTCGTCGGTGGTCTTCCCGGCCAGGTTCGGCACGGCGATGCTGTTGCCACGGATCGCCGTCTGGGTCGGTGCCGGGAACGCGCCGGCCGGGTGGAGCTGGTTGATCGGGGTCATCGCCTGGCGCCACACGTCGGCACGGTTGCTCGCGTAGGAGCCGCCGCCCGCACCGCTGTAGTAGTGGCGCAGGTTCGTGTGCGCGCCGTCCGTGTTGCCCTGCCAGTACGCGGTGGCGACCTTCGTGCTGCCGCCGACGAGCCAGATCTGCTCGGCCTCGTCGGTGGTCCCGGTCTTCGCGAACAGCTCGGTGCCGTCAGCCGTCTGGGCGCCCACAGCGGTGCCGTACTGGACCGTGCCCTTGAGGGCGTACGCAGCGGTCGCGGCCACGCTCGGGTCGAGGACCTGCTTGCACTCCTTCGGCTGACCACCGAGGCTCTTGCCGTTCGCATCCGTGACGTTGTCGATCGCGATCGGCTTGCAGTACGTTCCGCCGTTGGAGATCGTCGCGTACGCCGAGGCCATGGTGAGCGGCGCGATGTTGTTCGTCCCCAGGATGGAGGACGGGTAGGAGTTGAGCTCGGTCTTCTCGTCCGCGGAGTGCACACCGAGGTCCTCGGCGGTCTGCTTGATGTCGCAGAGGTCGAGTTTGGACGCCATCGAGGCGAACGCGGCGTTCACTGAGAGGGCCGTCGCTCGGGCCACGGTGTAGTTGCCCGACTCGCCAGCCGAGTCGTTCTTCGGCCCGTACGCCGTGTAGTCCGGCGATCCGCAGTGTGTCCACGACGTGATGCTGCGCGGTGTCCCACTGACAGTCTCGTTGAGGCCGTGTCCGTCCTTGAGCCAGTCGAGCAGGGTGAACAGCTTGTACGTCGACCCGGTCTGGAAGCCGATCGACCCGCCGTACTCCTTGTCGACGCTGTAGTTGATCGACGTCGCCGTGGCCGGGGACTGGATCGACTGGTCGTAGTCCTTGTTCTGCGCCATCGTGAGGATGCGGCCGGTGGACGCCTCGACGGAGTCCATCGCGGCGCCGAGCTTGAAGCGGGTCTCGGTGTTCGGGTCGTACGTGTTCAGCAGCGTCTTCTGCTGCCCGTTCAGGTTGATGTCGAGCGTCGTCTGGATCTTGTAGCCGCCGTTGCGCCACGCGGTCGCGCGCTCCTTCTCGGAGCCCCCGAGCTGCGACATCTGCTTGACGACCTTGACCGCGTAGTCACAGAAGAACTGCGCGCCGTTGCCCGCGGCCGCCTGGCAGCCCTGGCTCGGTGCGGTGAGGTGCACGTAGTCCGCCGGCTTCGACGCCACGGCGGTGTCGTACTGCTCCTTCGTGAGGTGCTTCTGCGCGTACATCGACTTGAGGATCACGTTGCGACGGGCGACGTTGGCGTCGTAGTACTTCGGGTCGGAGAGGTTGCGGGTGTTCGGCGATTGCACGATCGCCAGGATCGAGGCGGCCTCTTGCGGGGTGAGGTTCGTCGCGTCCTTGTTGAAGTAGTGCTGCGCCGCGGCCTGCACGCCGTAGGTCTGGTCGCCGAAGTACGCGATGTTGAGGTACCCGGTGAGGATCTCCTTGTGCGTGTACTTCTTCGCGAGGCCGATCGCGAGCTTCATCTCCTCGAGCTTGCGGGGGATGGTCTGCTCGACGGCGTCGTTGTAGGCCTTCTCGCGCTCTTCCTGCGTGGGGAGCTCGAGGGCCTGCTGCATCTTGATGTTGCGGACGAGCTGCATCGTCAGGGTGGAGCCACCGCCCGACTCGCCGAGTCCGCCGGCGACACTGCCGACGCCCGCGCGGACGAGTGAGGTCATGTCGACCCCGCCGTGCTGGTAGAAGCGCTTGTCCTCGCCGTCGATCGCGGCGTTCTTCAGCTGGTCGCTGATCTGGTCGAACTTGAGTTCCTGGCGGTTCTGGTCGTAGACCGTCGCCAGGTGCACCGGCTTGTTGTTGGCGTACGCGTAGATCTCGTTGCGCTGCGGCAGGTCACCGATCTCGATGTACTCGGGCAGCGACTCGAACACACCGATGGTCGACGTCGTGGTGACACCGGCGACGGCGATGGCCGGGGTGACACCGATGGTGACCAGCAGGCCGGCGAGCACGCTGAAGCCGACGAATCCGATGAAGGCGCCGACTGCAGAGACGGGCTTGGTCCGCGAGGCAGACGTCTTCTGGGCAGACATAGGATGCAGCCTAAACGACACCCACGACTGAAAGGCTGGCAAGGAACCGCATGACTCGCTGGGAGTACTTCACCACGCCCTTGATGATCCACAACACCACCGCGATCCTCAACAACTACGGGGACGAGGGCTGGGAACTGGTCCAGATCGTCACCGGTCCCGAGGGTGGCCTCGTCGCCTACCTGAAGCGCCCGAAGGCCGACGCATGAGCGTCGCGGACCGCCTGCAGGAGCTCGGGCTCGAGATCCCGGCCGTCGCAGCGCCCGTCGCCGCGTACGTCCCGGCGGTCGTGACCGGGCAGTACGTCTACACTGCGGGCCAGCTGCCGTTCGTCGACGGCGCGCTCCCCGTCACCGGCAAGGTCGGGGCGGCCGTGGACGCGGAGACCGCGACCGGGCAGGCCCGTCAGGCGGCGCTCAACGCCCTGGCCGCCGTGCAGTCGGTCGCCGGCTCGCTGGACCGCGTGGCCCGGGTCGTCAAGGTCACCGTGTTCGTCGCGTCCGACCCCGCGTTCACCGGCCAGCCGGGTGTCGCGAACGGCGCGTCCTCGCTCGTCGGGGACGTCTTCGGCGACGCCGGTGTGCACGCGCGGAGCGCGGTGGGTGTCGCCGTGCTCCCGCTGGACGCGCCGGTCGAGGTCGAGCTGGTGGTGGAGCTGACCGCCTGACGGCGGTGACCGACGCTGCACACGTGAGCAGGGCCTCCAGGCTGTCCGGACTGGAGGCCCTGCTCACGGTGGTCGGTCTACATGAGATCCGCGATGGTCGCCATGATCGTCGGGTCGGCCAGCGTCGTCGTGTCGCCGATGCGACGGCCCTCCGCGGCGTCGCGGAGCAGACGGCGCATGATCTTGCCGGACCGTGTCTTCGGCAGCTCCGGCACGATCACGATCTGGCGGGGCTTCGCGATCGCTCCGATCCGCTGCCCGACCCAGGAGCGGAGCTCCGCGGCGACGGCGTCGCGGTCGACAGCCTCCGCGGCCTCGGCCGTCAGGATCGTGAACGCCACGATCGCCTGTCCGGTGGTCGCGTCGGAGGCACCGACGACCGCCGCCTCGGCGACGTCCTCGTGTCCGACCAGTGCGGACTCGATCTCGGCGGTCGAGAGCCGGTGTCCTGACACGTTCATGACGTCGTCGACGCGACCCTGCACCCAGATGTCGCCCTGGCCGTCGAGCCGGGCGCCGTCCCCGGCGAAGTAGCGGCCGGGGAACCGGTCCCAGTAGGTCTCGACGAAGCGGTCCGGGTCGCCCCAGATGCCGCGCGCCATGGACGGCCACGGCTCGGTGATGGTGAGGTAGCCGCTCTCGCCGGGGTCGGCGCGGTTGCCCTCCTCGTCGACGATCTCCGCGACGATCCCCGGCAGCGGGGTCTGTGCGGCACCGGGCTTCAGCTTGGTGACCCCGGGCAGCGCGGAGATCATGATCGCCCCGGTCTCGGTCTGCCACCACGTGTCGACGATCGGCGTGCGGTCATGGCCGATCACCTGGCGGAACCAGTGCCACGCCTCCGGGTTGATCGGTTCGCCGACGCTCCCGAGCAGGCGGAGCCTCTCGAGGCTGTGCTCGTCCGGGACCCTCCGGCCGGCCTTCATCGCCGCGCGCACCGCGGTCGGCGCGGTGTAGAGGACGGTGACGCCGTACGCGTCGACGAGGTCCCACCATCGGCCGGGCTTCGGCTCGTCCGGCGTGCCCTCGTAGAGGACCTGCGTGACGCCGTTCGCGAGAGGTCCGTAGACGACGTAGGTGTGCCCGGTGATCCAGCCGATGTCAGCCGTGCACCAGTAGACGTCCTTCTCCGGGTGCATGTCGAACACGTTCTTCTGCGTGTACGCGGCCTGCGTGAGGTAGCCGCCGGAGGTGTGCACGATGCCCTTCGGCTTCCCGGTCGTGCCCGAGGTGTACAGGATGAACAGCGGGTTCTCCGCGGGGAAGGCCTGGGCCTCGTGGTGCGGGTCCGCCTGCTGGAACGCGTCGTGCCACCAGAGGTCGCGGTCGTCGTCCCAGGCGATCTCGTTCCCGCCGCGCTTCACCACGAGCACGTGCTCGACACTGTCGGTGCCCTCACCCTGCAGCGCCTCGTCGACCGCGGGCTTCAGCGGGGACACCGCGCCGCGCCGCCAGCCGCCGTCCGCCGTGACGACGAGCTTCGCCTCGGCGTCCTCGATGCGGGCGCGCAGGCTCTCCGCGCTGAAGCCACCGAAGACGACCGAGTGCACGGCGCCGATGCGCGCGACGGCGAGCATCGTGACGACGGCCTCGGGGATGAGCGGCATGTAGACGACGACGCGGTCGCCCTTCGTCACGCCGAGATCCTGCAGCATGTTCGCGGCACGCTGGACGTCGGCCGTCAGCTCGGCGTAGGTGATGCGCCGGGTGTCGCCGGGCGCGCCCTCGAAGTGGATGGCCACGCGGTCGCCGTTGCCGGCGCGGACGTGGCGGTCGAGGCAGTTCTCGGCGACGTTGAGCTCGCCGTCGGCGAACCAGGACGCGAACGGGGCGTTCGACCAGTCGAGCGTCGTCGTGAAGGGGGTCCGCCAGTCCAGGAGGGTGCGAGCCTGCTCGCCCCAGAAGGCCGGGCGGTCGGTGGCGGCGGCGTCGTGGAGGTCCTGGCGGGCGACGGCGTCGGCGACGAACTCGGGCGGGGGTGGGAACGTCGCGCCCTCGGCGGGCGTGTCGTCGTTCCCGGGAGTGGGGTCGACCGTGGTCGGAGTGGACATCGATGTCCTTTCGCGTCGTTGCGTCCGGTGGTGCTGTGCGTGGTGCAATCGGAGACTACCCCTCGCGCTCCGCCGGGATTCGCTGTGGGCGGACGACCGATCCGGCGCGCCGGGGTTGCCCACGGAGGGCGGTTGTGGGGTACAGTGGTTCCCGCCGGACTCGTTTCCGGCGGCATCGGATCGGATTCCCCCCAATCCTCCGTTGTCTTGGCGGCACCTGTTCCCCCCAACCGGTGCCGCCTCTTCTTTTTCCCGGGCCGGTCGCCCCGACGTCACGACGTCGGGGGCCGGCCCGTTCTGCGTCCGATCCGCGTGCCTGTGCGGCGGACCGGCTCGGTGTCCGCCCTGTGGTGGACAGACCGGTCCATGCTTTCGTATGGGGATCGGACGGTTCCGAGGTGCGTGCAGAGGCGGCGATCACCGTCCAGGCGGGGCGGATCGGGGGGTGTTGCGGCCGTTTCGTGGGTCGTCCCGGGCGGGGTACGCGATTCAGGTTCGGGGGACAAAAGTGCGCACTGCTGTGGACGGGAACGCCCAGTCCACAGCGGGCGGCGTCCCGGCTGACGCACCTCGTGCTGCGCCCTAGCGTGCTCCGGATGCACCGTCATCGCGCACAGTCGTCGCTCGTCGTCCCCGCAGGGAGCCCGGTGGCTCCGGTGGCACCGGTGGCTCCGGTCGCTCCGGTGGCTCCGGTGGCTCCGGTGGCTCCGGTGGCTCCGATCGCTCCGGTCGGGGCGCCGTTCGTCCCGGTCGGGACAGCGCTCGTGCCCGGAAGGGCATCGCCCGTGCCCGGAGGACGGTCGGGCCCACGGGGCGCGTCGCTCGGTTTCGGTCCACCGTTCGTCCCCAGGGGGTCGCTCCGGTCCGCGGAGACGCCGGCCGTTCCGCGCCGAGCACGCGGGGCCGGCGTGGGGCGCCCCGGGGTGGATCTCGTCGAGTTCGAGGAACTGGCGAACCTCGTCGCCGACGACCGGGTGACCGACGTGCTCGTCGTGGGTGGTGCCGGGGTCTGGGCGGACTGCGGCGACGGGCTCGTCGACGCCGGCATCGCGCTCGGTGAGGCGCGCACCCGCGAGCTCGCCACCCGCCTGGTCGCCACCGGTGGCCGTCACGTCGACGAGACGACCCCGATCGCGGACGTCCGGCACGGCGACGGTGTGCGGGTGCACGTCGTCCTGGCGCCCGTGGCCGTCCGCGGCACCGCGATCTCGATCCGGCTGCCCCGTGTCGAACGGCCGACCCTCGACGACCTCGAACGGACGGGCACCTTCGACCGGGTCGGCCGGGACACCGTCGCCGCGGCGGTGCGGGAGCGTCGGAACGTGCTGGTGTCCGGAGCGACCGGCAGCGGGAAGACCACCCTGCTCGCGGCGATGCTCGCGCTCGTGCCGCACGACGAGCGGATCGTCACGGTCGAGGACGTCGCCGAGCTCCGGATCGATCACCCGCACGTCGTCGCGCTCGAGGCCAGGCAGGCGAACACCGAGGGCGCCGGCGCGCTCGGGCTCGACCGACTCGTGCGCGAGGCCCTGCGCATGCGACCGGACCGGCTCGTCGTGGGGGAGTGCCGTGGCGCCGAGGTCCGCGAGCTCATGTCGGCCCTCAACACCGGACACGACGGGGGAGCCGGCACGCTGCACGCCAACGGGATCGAGGACGTCCCAGCCCGACTCGAGGCCCTCGGAGCGCTCGCCGGGCTGGACCCGCCCGCCCTCGCCCGACAGGCCGTGAGCGCGTTCGACCTCGTGCTGCACGTCGAGCGGCGACGCGGGGTGCGGCGGGTGGCGGCTGCCGGGAGGCTCGTGATCGATCCGGCGGGGCGGCTGGCGGTCGCGTCGGCGGTGCGGCAGTCGGGCACCCGCGTGGCGCCGGTGGGCGGGCGTGGACGGGCTCGGCACGGGTGAGGAGACCGGGTCGCGGGCACGGCGTCGACGCCGGGCGTGCGCGACGCGCAGCGGGTGCGGGGTTCGACGCGGTCGCGGCGGCGCGGGCCCTGGACCGGGTGGCCACGTTGGTGGCGGCTGGGGTGCCGGCACCGCGGGCGTGGGCACTCGGCGGTTCCGGCGTGGTGTTCGCTGCCGGGGCGCCCGCATCGGAGGGCGTCCGCACCGTGCTCGCCGTGGCCACCGGTACCGGGGCTCCGGTCGCGCCGACGCTCCGTGCGCTCGCCGCGGCCCTCCGCCGGGCCGCTGCGGGGGAGCGCGCCGTCCGCGTGGCGCTCGCCGGTCCCCGCACCAGTGCGAACGTGGTCCTGGCGCTGCCGCTGCTCGGGGTCGTGCTCGGCGCGCTGTGGGGGATCGACACCGCGTCCGTGCTCCTCGGTTCCCCGGCCGGGTGGGCGTGCCTCGTGGGCGCCGCCACGCTCGTCGCCGTGGGCCGCGTCTGGTCCGCTCGCCTGGTCCGCGCGGCCGAGCCCGACGGCCGGATCCCCGGCGTGCTCCTCGACGCCTGGGCGGTGGCGCTGTCCGGGGGCGGCGCGTGGTCCGGTGCGCGCGACGCGGTCGAGCGAGCGGTCCGCGCGGACTCGCTCGGCGTCGCGGAACGTCGTCGCCTCGCGGAGACGCTGTCGTTGGCCCGACGTGCCGGGGTGCCGGCGGCGGCCCTGCTCCGGTCCGCGGCGGAGGACCTGCGGGACGACCATGCCGCGGAGTCCCTCGCCGCGGCGGAGCGGCTCGGCGTCCGGCTCGTCGTGCCCCTCGGCGTGTGCGTCCTCCCCGCGTTCGTCCTGGTCGGGGTGGTGCCCGTCGTGATCGGCATCCTCTCCTCCACCGTCGCCGGGATCGGCTGACCTCTCCACCGGTCTCGATCGCGCGGGCGGAGGCGGCGCCGTGGCAGCGAGGCTCGGTGCACCGACACGAACGAGAAGGGACACCACCCATGACACTGCACTCCACCCGTCCATCCCTGCCACCCCGACTGCGCCGACGGCTCTCGGACGACCGCGGGTCCGCCACCGCCGAGTACGCCGTCGTGATCCTGGCCGCCGTCGCGTTCGCCGGCGTGCTCGTCGCCGTGATGCGCTCGGGAGAGGTCCAGGCGATCCTCACCGACCTGGTCCGCGGTGCACTCACACCGTGACCGCCCGGGCCACGCGCGATCGTGGCGCGGTCACGGTCGAGTTCGCGGTCGCGCTGCCGGCGGTGGCCATCGTCGTCACCCTCGCGGTCGCCGGGGTCCTCCTCGTCGACGCGCAGGGCCGGCTGCAGGTCGCTGCCGCCACCGCGGCCCGGGCCTGGGGTCGTGACGACGACGCGGCCGGCCGGGCAGCGATCGACCGCGCGGCGCCGGTATCGTCGGTCGTCGTGACCCGGCCGGAGGGGCTGGTCTGCGTGACCGTCGAGCGCGGCACCGGGCCGGGGCCCCTCGCCGGGATCACCCTGCGCGGTGTCGGGTGTGCTGCGGACGCCGGGCGGTGACCGTGACCCGGACGGCGACGACCGGGGACCGCGGGGCGGCGACGTCCGGGGAACGCGGCTCGGCGACGATCGTGTTCGTCGCGCTGGTCGCGGTCGTCCTGGTCGTCCTCGGGGCGGTGCTCGCGGCCGCCGCCACCCGGGCGGCCGTGGCCCGTGCCCAGGGCGCTGCCGACGCGGCGGCGCTCGCCGGGGCCGCGGCCGCCGCCGGGCTCCTCGCGGACGACGTCTGCGTCGCCGCGGCCCGCGTCGCCCGTGGCAACGCCGCGGTCCTCGGGCCGTGCGAGCGCTCCGGGGCGGTCGTCCGTGTCGCGGTCGTCGTCCGGTCCGGTCCGTTCGACGTCCGCGCGGTCGCCGTCGCCGGTCCATCCCCGAGAGCGGAGACACCAGGACGGCAGTCCTCTCTCGGGCATCCCCGTCACTGTGTGTATGGTGTGCCTGTCGGCCCGCCGGTCATCGATGTCCCGGTCGACCCGGATGCACGTCGTCCCAGGGCCGACAGCACCATCGATCAAGGAGTCACGTGCCAGGCACGAAGAAGCTCGTGATCGTCGAGAGCCCCGCGAAGGCGAAGACGATCGCGCAATACCTCGGTGACGGATACGAGGTCCAGGCGTCAGTCGGGCACATCCGTGACCTCATCGAGCCCAAGAACCTCCCCGCCGAGTTGAAGAAGGGTTCGCTCGGCAAGTTCTCCGTCGACGTCGACAACGGGTTCGAGCCGTACTACGTCGTCTCCGACGCGAAGAAGAAGACCGTCGCGGAACTCAAGCGCGCCCTCAAGGACGCCGACGAGCTCTACCTCGCAACTGATGAGGACCGCGAAGGCGAAGCGATCGCGTGGCACCTCCTGCAGGTGCTCAAGCCGAAGGTCCCCGTCAAGCGGATGGTCTTCCACGAGATCACCAAGGAAGCGATCCAGCGGGCGCAGGAAGCCACGCGCGAACTCGACACCGCGCTCGTCGACGCCCAGGAGACCCGCCGCATCCTCGACCGCCTCTACGGCTTCGAGGTCTCACCGGTGCTCTGGCGCAAGGTCGGCCCCGGATTGTCCGCGGGTCGTGTGCAGTCCGCGGCCACCCGTCTCGTCGTCGACCGGGAGCGCGAGCGCCTGGCGTTCGTGTCCGCGAACTACTGGGACCTGACCGCTCGGTTCGAGAAGGCCGACGACAGCGCGTTCACCGCCCGGCTCGCCCGGATCCACGGCACCCGCGTGGCGTCCGGTCGTGACTTCGACGACCGCGGCAACACCACCTCCGAGGCCGTCCGGCTCGACGAGGCGTCCGCGACCGCGTTGACCGGTGTGCTCGAGCGTGCCGGGGACGCCGTCGTCCGCAGCGTCGACTCGAAGCCGTACACGCGTCGTCCCGCAGCGCCGTTCACCACGTCGACCCTCCAGCAAGAAGCCGCCCGCAAGCTGCGCTTCTCCGCCCGGCAGACGATGAGCGTCGCGCAGTCGCTGTACGAGAACGGCCACATCACCTACATGCGAACCGACTCCGCGTCGCTCTCGCAGCAGGCGATCGCCGCCGCTCGCAAGCAGGCCGCCGACCTCTACGGCGCCGAGACGGTGCCGGACAAGCCCCGCAGCTACGCGGGCAAGAGCAAGAACGCCCAGGAAGCCCACGAGGCCATCCGTCCTGCCGGTGACGTGTTCCGCACGCCGTCGCAGATGGAGAAGGTCCTCCGCGGCAACGACTGGAAGCTCTATGACCTCATCTGGAAGCGCACGGTCGCGTCGCAGATGGCCGACGCGAAGGGCTCCACCGCGTCGGTCGTGCTCGGCATCACGTCGTCCGAGTCCGTCGAGGGCATCGCGTCGACCGCCGCAGGCACCGACGTCGAGTTCACCGCGTCCGGCACGGTGATCACCTTCCGCGGGTTCCTCAACGCGTACGAAGAAGGCCGTGACGAGGAACGCCACGAGGCATCGGCGAACGGTGCGGACGCCAAGGACGCCAAGCTCCCGTCGATGACCGAGGGCGACCACCTCGCCGTCGACGAGGTCGAGGCGAAGGGCCACGACACGTCGGCTCCGCCGCGCTACACCGAGGCGAGCCTGGTGAAGACGCTCGAGGAGCTCGGCATCGGCCGCCCCTCGACCTACGCGGCCATCATCTCGACGATCGTCGACCGCGGGTACGTCACCCCGCGCGGCACCTCCCTGGTCCCGAACTGGATCGCGTTCAGCGTGGTGCGGCTGCTCGAGGACTACTTCGGTGACCTGGTGCAGTACGACTTCACCGCCGAGATGGAGAACGACCTCGACCGCATCGCCAGCGGCGAAGAGGACCGGGTCGACTGGCTCAAGGAGTTCTACTTCGGCGGTGGCGACCAGCGCGGCCTCCGCACCGTCATCGACAACCTCGGTGAGATCGACGCCCGCGAGATCAACTCCGTCGAGCTCTCCCCGGGCCTGACGCTCCGCATCGGGCGTTACGGGCCCTACATCGAGACGCCGAGCGACGACCCGGAGAAGCCCCGGCGCGTCAACGTCCCCGAAGACCTCGCCCCCGACGAACTCACCGCTGAGAAGGCACGTGAGCTCGTCGAGGCACCCGTCGTCGGTGACCGCGTTGTCGGCATCAACCCGGAGACCGGCAAAGAGGTCCTGGCGAAGGACGGCCGCTTCGGTCCCTACGTGACCGAGCGCACCCCCGAGCCCGAGCCCACGGCGGACCCGTCCACCGGTGAGGTCATCGAGCCCGCCACGACGGCAGCGAAGACGACCGGCAAGGCCGCCACCGCGGTCGCCGAGGCGCCGGCGAAGAAGAAGACGACCAAGAAGGCCGCGGCACCGAAGGAGCGCACCGCGTCCCTCTTCAAGTCGATGGACCCGCAGAGCGTCGACCTCGAGACCGCGCTGAAGCTCCTCGACCTGCCCCGCACCGTCGGGACGGACCCGGAGTCCGGTGACGAGATCACGGCGCAGAACGGCCGGTACGGGCCCTACCTCAAGAAGGGCACCGACACCCGGACCCTCCCGAGCGAGGACGCGATCTTCGACGTCGACCTGGCCGGCGCCCTGGAACTCTTCGCCCAGCCGAAGTACGGCGCCAAGCGTGCCGCCAGTGCGGCGCTCAAGGAGTTCGAGGCAGACCCGGTGTCCGGCAAGCCGATCAAGGTGAAGGACGGCCGCTTCGGACCGTACGTGACCGACGGCGAGACCAACGCCACGATCCCGCGCGGCGAAGAGGTCGAGACGGTCGACTTCGAGCGGGCGGTCCAGCTGCTCGCGGACAAGCGTGCCAAGGGCCCGGTCAAGAAGAAGACCACGACGACCCGGCGCGCTCCGGCCAAGAAGAAGTGACCGGGCGCTTCATCACGCTCGAGGGCGGCGACGGTGCTGGGAAGACCACCCAGGCCGAACTGCTCACGGCGTGGCTCGAAGCGAACGGACGCACGGTCGTGCGGACGCGGGAACCCGGTGGCACCGACCTCGGGCTCCGCATCCGCGAGATCGTGCTGCACGAGCGCGGACACGTGTCGCCCCGTGCCGAGGCACTCCTGTACGCAGCGGACCGGGCGCACCACATCGAGACCGTGGTGCGGCCGGCCATCGCTCGCGGCGACGTGGTGCTGCAGGACCGGTACATCGACTCGTCCGTCGCGTACCAGGGCGTTGCCCGCGGTCTCGGCGCCGAGCACATCCGCAGCGTCTCGGACTGGGCGTCGGACGGTCTGGTCCCGGACCGCACGGTCCTGCTCGACCTCGACGTGACCGAGGGGCGCGCCCGGGTGGCCGCCGCCCGGGGTGACACGTTCGACCGGCTCGAGTCCGAGGCGTCTGCCTTCCACGAGACCGTCCGCTCCGCGTTCCTCGCGATGGCGCGAGCAGAGCCGTCGCGGTTCCTCGTCGTCGACGCCGCAGCCCCGGCGGCGGACGTCCAGCTGGCGATCCGCGCCGGCATCGCGCCGCTCGTCGGGATCGACGCGTGACCGACCGGTACGCCTGCGCACGCCGTGGTCGTGCCGCGTCGGTGGTCCCTGACAGGATGTCCTCGTGAGCGTGTGGGACGGCCTGACCGGACAGGAAGACGCCGTCGCCGCGCTCAGGAACGCCGCAGAGGCCCCCGACGGCACCGGCGGGATGACCCACTCGTGGCTCATCACCGGCCCGCCCGGCTCCGGACGCTCCAACGTCGCGACCGCGTTTGCCGCGGCGCTCGTCGGGTCCGGCCCGGACGACGACCACACGCTGCGTCAGATCTCCGCGCACACGCACCCCGACGTCGCCGTCCTGACCACCCAGCGCGTCATCATCACCATCGACGAGATCCGGCAGCTCGTCACGTCGTCGTACTACTCGCCGTCGGTCGGCCGGTGGCGCGTGGTGATCATCGAGGACGCCGACCGCATGACCGAGCGCACGTCGAACCTGCTGCTCAAGGCGCTCGAGGAACCGCCGGAGCGCACCGTGTGGATCCTGTGCGCCCCGAGCGAGGCGGACCTGCTCCCGACGATCCGTTCGCGCGTCCGTTCGGTCCGGCTGCGGGTCCCCGGCATCGAGTCCGTCGCCGACCTCATCGTCGCCCGCACCGGCGTCGACCGCGCCCTCGCGACCGACGCCGCACGACAGGCCCAGAGCCACATCGGCATGGCCCAACGCCTCGCCACGAGCGCCGACGCCCGTGACCGCCGCCGCCGGACCCTGCAGACGGTGCTCCGGATCCGGAGCGTCGGCGAGGCCGTGACCGCCGCCGCCGAGCTCCTCGCCGTCGCGGACGAGGACGCGAAGGCCATCACGCAGGAACGCGACTCGGAGGAGCGCGACGCCGCACTCCGCTCGCTCGGGGTCGAACCGGGCGGCACGGTCCCGCCGGCGCTCCGCTCGCAGCTGCGCGCGATGGAGGAAGACCAGAAGCGCCGGGCCACCAGGAGCCTGCGCGACGGCCTCGACCGGATCCTGGTCGACGTCTCCTCGCTCTACCGCGACCTGCTGCTCCTCGGGCTCGGTGCACCGGGGGAGCCGGTGAACCTCGCGATGCAGGACGACCTCGACCGGGCGTTGGGTTCGGTCCCGCCGGCCGCAGCGCTCGAGGTCCTGGACGCCATCGCGCTGGCCCGCACGAGGATCGCCGCGAACGTCGCTGCGCTGCTCGCCCTCGAAGCGCTGCTCGTGACGGTCGTCCGCGCGCTCCGCTGACGGACAGTGCTCGGCCACACCGAGCGCGCTGCGGGAACGCCGTGCGACAATCGCCACATGCCCGAAGCAGAACCCGGCCTGCGTGAACGGAAGCGACGCGCCACCCGACTCGCCATCCAGCAGGCCGCGCTCCGCATCGCGATCGAGGGCGGCCTCGCCGCGGTCACGGTGGACGAGGTCTCGCGCCGCGCCGACATCTCCCCACGGACCTTCTTCAACTACTTCCCGAGCAAGGAACAGGCGATCCTCGGGGACGACCCGACGCTGCCGTCCGACGACGCCCTCGAGGCCTTCGTCGCCGGCGGTCCCTCCGGTGACCTGCTCGGTGACGTCGGCGCGCTCCTGGTGCACTCCACCGAGGAACTGATCGAGGAACGCGGGCTGATCGAGGAACGCCAGCAGGTCCTCCGCGCCAACCCGGAGCTGTTCAGCCAGCGGATGGCGTCCATGAAGGAGTTCCAGGCGGAGCTCGAGGACGTCATCGCCCGCCGGCTCGCCGCCGACGACCCGACCCTCGCCACGGACGAGCGCGCCCTGCGCCGGCGAGCTCGTCTGGCGTCGCTGGTGTCCCTCGCGACGCTCCGGCACGCGTGGTGGGAGTGGTCGGAGTCGCCGGCGGAATCGCACCTCGTGGACGACCTGCAGCGCTCGTTCGACGAGCTCGGCGCGCTCGTTTCGCGCTCGCTCGTCTGAACCTGTATAGTCGTGTCCCGTGCCGCTCCGGGAACGGAGCGTCCGCCGCCTTAGCTCAGTCGGTAGAGCGATTCACTCGTAATGAATAGGTCGTCGGTTCGATTCCGACAGGCGGCTCCACCTAAAAGCCCCGGTCAGAATCCCTTCCAAGGGGCACTGAGCCGGGGCTTCCTGGTAGCCGGGTGCACACAGCAGTGCACACACAGGTTGAGGGGTAGATCGATGGTCAAGGTCTGGTGGGGGAACGAGGACACGGGCAACAGCGCCCACGAGCCCACAATGCTCGAGCACATCCCGCGCGAGGGTGACCTGGTGCTGTTCGAGGATGACGAACAGCCCGGACGTGCCTGGGAGGTTGGCGTGGTGCGGTGGGACATCGGAGGATCAGCCGGCACCGAAGTCGTCATCATGATCAACGACCCGGATTAGCAGCCGCCGCAGACGAACAAAGCGCACGCGACGGTGCACAGTCTCAGGCCGACGCCAATCGGTTACCAGTAGCGCGTTCCGGGCCGTCAGCGTGGCTGGTGCACTTCGCAACTCACGCGCTAGTGTCGCCGCATGACGGCCGCCGGAGAACTCGCGGGGATCGGCATCCAGCTTGACCAACAGGACCCCCGTGTTCAGCGCGCGCTCGTGTTCATCGTCACGCACTACCTGCGGCCCATCACTGTCGCAGAGATCCGGAACGCTGCCGGGTGCAGTGAACGGACCCTGCAGGCGCGTTTCCGGTCCGATCTCGCGATGCACCCTTCCGAGGCCGTTCTCCGTCTCAGACTGCAACGCGCGCGCCAGATCCTCCAGCAGTCCTCAGGCATCCTGCTGGTCAAGAGCGTGGCGCAGTCGGTCGGGATCGCTCACGCCGGGCGCTTCGCCGTCCGGTACCGCGAGCAGTACGGGGAGACGCCGACGCAGACGCTTCATCGTCGCCTTGACGGGGACTGGGCGGAGCGCGCTAAGCGGATCTCGCGGACGCCCTTCCCCTGGCGACGCGAGTGACTTATCGTCACTGCAAGCCCGGTTTGAGCTTGCTCCTGGGTCAGCGCCGTTACTAGGGGGCGGCGCACTGTGGTGGTGCCGACGGATTAGGCGGCATCACCACAGCCGTTTCTGTTACCCCGCACGGGGCCGCCGGGAGAGAGCGTCTGGAACGGGCTGGTGCCGGCGAAACCGCAGTCCTACCTGATCCGGGCGGCGCGGTTGGATGTGCAGCGCTCTCACTTGCGGCACCCGCGTTGTGCGGGAAGAGTGATACTCATGGGCGCAGCGCTGGTGGAACGGACCAAGTCGGTGGCCGAGACCAAATCGCTTGTGGTCGCAGCCGAGCTGATCTCAGAGAGCTACAGCACGCTCGGCCTACAGGTAACGGTCGGCGAGGAGCCCTTTTTCTTCGAGCGTACGATCACGGGGACGTCGCTCCTATCGTTGGAATCGACTCGGTGTAGCGGAACGGTCCGTGGTGAACTCGATTCCGACGGAAAGGTCATCGTCGCCTGGTTGAAGGCGGGGCGGGCGAGCATCGACGGTGACGTGTTGCGGGTCGGGACCCCGAAGCTGTACCGGGCGGGTCGCCAGGACATCTTGTGGGAGAACTTCCAGAAGGACGCCATGCGGCTCGACCGGGATCTCGTTGAGCGCGTCGCCGCGGAACGTGGTGGGTGGACGCCCGCGCCGCTGGAGTTCAAACCGCATCACGTGCCGGACGGAGCTCCGTTGGCGGCGTGGTGGCTCATGGTCCGCTCCGTCGCGCCAGAGATTCTGGGCGCAGCGGGGAAGGTCTCAGCGTCTCGGGAGCGTGAGCTTGCCCGTATCGCCGCCGCCGGGCTACTCACCGCGATCCCACACTGGCCGGTGGGCCAGAGCAAAGCGCCCCTCGCGCAGACGCGCCTAGCGAGAGCGGAGGCGTTCGTGCTTGAGCACGTAACGGATCCGATCAGTGTCGCCGACGTTGCCGCATCCGTAGGACTGAGTGTGCGTGGATTGCAGAGCGCGTTCCAGCGCGTGCACGGGATGAGCCCCTCGGCGTATCTGCGTGGTGTGCGGTTGATGCTCGCCCACGAGCGGCTCCAATCTGGCGACGCAGACTCCGTCGCGGCGGTCATCCAGTCAGTCCGGGGTGGGCATCTGGGGCGTTTCGCGGCCGCATACCGGGCTGCCTTTGGCCAGCTTCCAAGTCAGACGCTCCGCAGTAGCAGTCTCTGACTCTCCATTTGCGAGGGGCGTCTGCTCCGCCGGCCCGACGCAGACGAGCGAAGGGCCGCGCCCGAGTCCTGCTCGAGCGCGGCACTTCTACAAGCACGGACAGGCATCCGCACTCAGTCAGCGGGGTCCAGGCCGGTCACTCATCCAGCAGGGTCCGAGCCGATTGTCGCTGAGCCTAAGACGCGCATCGAACGCGCACAAGACTCTTGACGCCGATCGCACGAGAGCTACGCTGCTGCTGCAGGCAGCCCGATAGGTCGCAGTCTCGGGCTGGATGCATGGCGCACTGACGCCACGGACGCCCCTGAGCGTCCAGGAGCCGTCATCCTGCGAGGTGGCGGCTCCACCCCAGCAACGACGAAAGACCCCCACCAGGCTCCCGTGAGGGAACCGGTGGGGGTCTTGTCGTTCAGTAGGAGCGACGCCTGCGAGGCCTTGACCGGACACGCACCTCGATGAGCTTCAGCAAGACGATCGCCGGCACGACGAAGAACGGCCACACATTGGTGATCGCGTACAGCCAGAGCGCGTCCCACAGGGTGGTCAGCCCGGCCGCGACGCCCGAGATGATTACTTCGAACATCTGATTCGGGTCCATGCCCTCAAGCTAGGTATCCGGTTGGTGACGCGCTAGACCCCCGTGCTGGTGATAGCTCGGGGTTCGCACGCAAGGTGTGGCTACCGCGGGAGCGCTTCACCGTCGGGAGCTCAAGCCGCGGCGGTGGTGTGACGTGACACGATCCGGCCGATGCATGCGAGCAAGCAGCAGGCGACCTGTTTCACCCAAATAGACACCACTTCCGCTTGATCACAGGGAACTATCAGCGACCGAATGCGCGACGATATCCGTGCTTTGACTTATGCTTGCGGCAAGCATCAAAGGAGGTGCCATGAGCGACGACAACATTCCTGAGGACGGCGCACTGTTCTCCCCCAGCGAAGGCGGGAAGGCGAGGGCCCGTGCGCTCTCTCCGGCGCAACGCCAGGCGGTTGCACGCCGCGCGGCCGAGGCGCGGTGGCGGGCGAAGGTTCCCAACGCCACTCACGCTGGCGTGCTCGATTTCGCCGGTACCAAGCTGGATTGTGCAGTACTCGCGGACGGCACCAGGCTCGTGTCACAGGGCGACGTGATGACCGCGTTGGGCCGCGCTGCATCACGAGGTCGGTCCGATAGCGACAACGGAGACGCCCCGTTCCTTCGGGCAGGCAACCTCAAGCCCTTCATCAGCCCGGACCTCGAAACCCAGCTGAAGCCGATCAGCTACCGCGAACCGGGAGCACGATTCCCCTCGACCGGATACCTCGCCACCCTCCTGCCCGACATCTGTGACGTGTATCTCGCGGCCAGGCGTGATGGCCGGCTCTTGAAGACGCAGGAGCGGTACGCCGAATCGGCGGAGATCCTGATGCGAAGTCTCGCGAAGGTCGGAATCGTCGCGCTGGTCGACGAAGCTACGGGCTACGAGAAGGTGCGCGACCGTGACGAGCTGCAGCGTCTCCTCGCCGAGTACGTCGACGAGTCTTTCCGGCCATGGGTGAAGCGATTCCCGGACGACTTCTTTGCCGAGGTCCAGCGCATCTACGGGCATGAGCCGTCAGCGAAGAAGAACCGCCGACCGCAGTACATCGGGCGGTTTATCAACGAGTACATCTACAAGCAGTTCCCGGACGGTGTGCTCGATGAATTGCAGCGGGTCAACCCCGTCAACGAGAGCGGGACACGAGCACGCACCCACCACCAGCACCTGACCCCCGGGACTGGCAACGTCGCGCTCGACCGTCAGATATCGAGCGTCGTGACACTGATGAAGATCAGCCACAATTCGGCAGAGTTCAAGGAGTTCTACGCGCGGCGGTTCCCGACCTCGCGAGAGATCCTCCGTGTCACGCCGACCGACGACGGCAAGGTCGTCACGCTCTTCGAGATGGAGGACTTCTCCGAATAGTTCGCCAACGACGAATGACCCCCACCAAGCTCCCGCGAGGGGAACCCGGTGGGGGTCTCGGCTATCCGGCCGGATTTGCTGGGTCGGTGGGTGTCACGGGCGGTACGCAGTCGCCTGCGATGTCGGTCGTGGTGCTGTCGGTGAAGGTGAACCGGTAGGCGGTACCCGTGTCGGTTGCGACGCAGCTGACAGACGCGACCCCGCGGCCGTCCTTCCCGTCGGTGCCGTCCTTCCCTGCTGCCCCAGTAGCGCCCGTGGGTCCTTGCGGTCCGGTCGCTCCTGTGGCTCCGGTTGCTCCGGTCTGACCGGGCACGCCCATGTCTCCGGTCGCGCCGGTGCTGCCGGCGGCTCCGGCCTCACCTTCGCTGCCGTCCTCACAGTCCTTGCCGTTGCGTCCGTCCTTGCCGGGGGCACCCGCCTGCCCGGTCGACCCGGTTGCACCGGTCGCGCCTGGCGTGCCCGTGGTGCTACCGGATGTTGCCTTCGAGGGGACACTCGACGGGTCCGTGGTCGACGGCTTCACGCCCTGCTGTTCGGACTCGTCGTACAGCTTCGAGTACTCGTCAAACAGTCGGTCGTACCGGGTCGACGCTTGCGACGTCGTCTGCCCGAGCTGGAAGCTGCGGGTGCGGAGCGCGTCGATCGTCGCGGCTTGCGAAGCGACGAGGGCGATCACCGCCCCAATGAGGGTGAGGATCACCACCCATGTCAGCACCGACTGCCACGCCGTGTTGAACAGGGCGCGAACGAATCGGCTGGTGAGACGCATGCGACTCATCAGGCACCTCCGCGCGTGGTCAGGAACGTCACGATGAACGCGATGATCGGGGATGCAACAGCGAGTGCGATCGACAGGTTCATGTTCTTCCGGAACCGTTCGTTCTCGCCACGCTGCGCCGCCTCCGACTTGTCTCGTTCCGCGGTCTTCGTGTGGAACCCGTCGATCTCACCCTCGATGCGGTGCAGTCGTTCGTCGAGGCCCCGCTTGTCGGAGTCGTACGCGGCCTGCGACACGACCTTGTTGCCGATGCTGCTGATCTCGAGCGACAGGGAGTCGAGGCGACGCATCAGCTCCCAGCCGGTGGGTTCCGGCCCCTGCGGTTCCGGCATCAGTTCCCCCTTCCGGGAAGGTCAAGGGGTTTCAGGACGTGGCGAGGTGCTTGGGCTCGTCGCTGTCCGCAGCGATCGTGACCGTTGCCGGGGCGACGGCGTTGGCGGGGTCGGACAGGCCGTCGCCGTCTGTGAGTGCGTCTCCGCCGGCGAGGGTTCCGGCGGGCACTGTGGTGACGACAGCTTCAGCGGTCGTGGTGTCGATGCTGGTGTCGGTGCGGAGGGCGATGCCGAAGTGGGTGGCGAGTGCCTTCACGGCGGCGACGACGATCATCAGGGCGTTGGTCCACGTGAGGGTGTGGTCGATCGCGAACGGGAGGACCGCGGCGATCAGGACGCCGAAGATCTCGAGTCCCGTCTTCCACGCCCCCTGCCACCGCTTGTCGACCAGCGGCACCGCGTACGTGGTGACGGTCGTGGCGAGGAGGGTGAGGAACTGCAGGATGGGGACGAGACCGTGCCCGGAGCTGATGAGTACCTGCAGTCCACCGAACACGGTGAGTGCTGCGGACAGCAGCGTCGGGGCGTACTTCTGGACGAGGGTGTTGTCGAGGTTCATGGGTGTCTACTTCCCGGACGCGGCGAGGGCGTCCTTGAGCTGTCCGATCGCGGACCAGGTGTGGCCGTCGGAGTCCGTGTCGGGGTGGCGGGTGATCCACACCGGGTCGATCGCCTCGACGGGGATCCCGTGAGCGCGGAAGATCTGCGTGAGGGTCGCCGGGTCCGTCGCCTGTGCGACGTTGCCGGGGGTGGCCTTGACGATGAGGTCGAACTCCCGCTGAGTGGAGCAGTGCCGCACCCGGCCGACCGAGACGCCGAAGAGAGCGCCGTTCTGCGTGTTCTTGATCGCGAGCATCGTGTCCTCCTGGACGGGCGGCTTAGCGGCCGCGGTGACGGTGGTGGTGGGAAGTGGTGCGCCGGGCTGGTTGACGCCGGCGATCGGGGCGATGGTGGCCACGTAGCCGCCGTTGTGGTGCCACCGCTCTTGCGGGACGAAGAGGCGACCGGTCCAGACGATCCCGCGCCGGACCCCGCGGTCGTGCACCCACTGCGCTTCGGCTTCGGTCATCGCACGGTTGGTGCCGTCGGCCTGGGTGATGCCGAAGTCGAGGGCGCTGCCGATCTCGGGGCGGTGGGTCGACGTGTACAGCGCCGCCGCGAGAGCGGCCCACGGGGACCCGTAGTCGCGGTAGTGCTCCCACGCGGCGCGGAGGGACACCTGACGGGGCTTCTCCCGGATGCCCTCGTTCACGGTGAGCCGGTCGCCGCGCTCGGCAGCTCCGGGGAACTCGGTGTCGAACTCGTAGCAGAGCGACGCGACCTGCTGCGCGACGACGGCGGACGCGACGGTCTGCGTCTTGCCGTGTGGGGACGTTGCGGAGTCGTCGTCGTACGACGACACCCCAACGGGGAATCGGTCAGCCATGAGGGCCTCCTGAAACGACGAACGCCGCCCGGAAGGACGGCGTGATGCGGATGGTGAAGTGCTGCGGGTCAGCTCTCGGGTGGGAGCGCGTCGAGTTCGGCCTGAAGCTCGACGAGGCGCGCTTCGTTCTGCTCGGCGGCGGCCGTGTACTGCGCCGCGATCGCTCGTGAGTTGATGGCGGCGTTGTTGACCTGGTCGATCTGGCGCAGCAGGTCACCGCGCGGCCCGGGCGGGAACGGGTCTGCGGGTGGGTCGAGGTCCGGGCCGAGGGAGTTCTCGTCGTCTGGTGCGATCTCTGCCATGGGGTTCCTTTCGGGGTCAGCCGATCTTGAGGATGGCGAGGGCGAACTTCACGTTCTGTGACCCACCGGAGGTCTGGAACGCCTGGACGCGGAAGAGCCGTGTCGAGGTGACGGAGAACGGGAACGACGTCGACACGGTGTCCTCGCCCACGTTCGGCGTCATGTTGCCGCGCGGGGTCTGGACCGTGCTGTCGTTGACGTCGATCACCTCGACGAACGTGCGGCCAGTCGCCTTCGCTCCGGTGAGGTTCATCACGACCGCGATCTCGTACGCGCCAGCCTGCAGGGTGAAGCGGCCGTCGCTGCCCATCGAGATGAACGAGGTGGAGGATCCTGTCGCTGCCGAGAACGCGCCGATACCGGCCAGTGAGCCGTTGCCGACCGCCTGGGTGCGAGTGCCCGTGTAGGACCCCTGGAACCGCTCGAGGGTGGTGGCGTTGAGCATCTGGTCGACGTAGAGCGTGCCGATGTACGCCGTCTCCGCGCGCGCAGCCGCTGTGCCGCCACCCGGCACTCGTAATGAATAGGTCGTCGGTTCGATTCCGACAGGCGGCTCCACGAAGAAGGGTCCCGATCCGCTTGCAGAAGCGGATCGGGGCCCTTTCTCGTTCGTCATCCGGGCGTTCGTCCCCGTGCATGCGTCGGCAGGTATCGACGCGGCGGGCGTCGATCGACTCGCGCGCTGTCGGAAGTGTTCTGCCCTGATGAGCGCGCCGCGGGCGCACGACGCGCCCGAGCGCGCACCGGGCGCACCACCCGCCGGACGGGAGGCCCGGTGCGGGCCCGACCCGAGCCTCCCGTCCGGACGTGGTCGCGACCGCGATCGCGCGTCAGACGTCGCGCGCGCGTGCCACCGCGACGGCCGCCGCGCCGACGGCGACGACCTCCGCGGCGAGGACGCCGAAGCCGCCCCAGCCGTTCAGCACGAGGCCCGTCGCACCGCTGTCCGCAGCGGGCGAGGCGTACGTGAAGAGCTGTCCGCCGGCGTCCGACGGCAGGAAGCGGCCGACGTCGGAGATCCACTGCGCGCCGGTCAGCCCCGCGAAGATCGACAGGATGACGGGCAGCACCAGCAGGATGCCGAGCGTGATCGCGATGCCACCGGCGCTCGAGCGGACGAGCAGCCCGATGCCGTACGCCAGGAGCGCGAGCAGGGTGACGTACACCGACGACCCGAGGATCGGCAGGAACACCGCCGGGTCGCCGAGGTCCGGGCGGATGCCGTTCGCGGCCTGCAGCGGTGCCGAGACGAACACCCCGATCCAGGTCGACACCGCGCTCACGACGAACGTCGTCAGTGCGAGCACGAACGCCTTCGCCAGGATCACGCCGACCCGACCGGGGTCGGCGGTGAACGTCGATCGGACCTGACCGGTGCCGTACTCGCCGGTGATGATGAGGACGCCGAGGACCCCGACGACCAGCGCGGTGATCGACACGCCCGCGGTGTTCACGCTGACGGCGGTGGCGTTCGCCGCCTCGGTCGGCATCGTGCCGCCGTCCTGGTTGAGGAACGCGCCGATGAGCACGGCCATCGCGATGGTCAGCACGACGAGGATCGCGTAGCACCAGACCGTCGAGCGGATGCTCCGGAGCTTGATCCACTCGCTGCGGACGAGGCGGGGGAAGCTCAGGCCGGTCGAGGCCGGCAGGGTGGTGGTGGTGGTGGCGCTCATCGGGTGCCCTCCGATCGGTACTCGACGTCGTCGCGGGTGAGAGCCATGTAGGCCTCCTCGAGGCTCGCACCGACCGGGGTGAGCTCGTGCAGGACGACCCCCGCCTGTGCGGCGATGGTGCCCACGGCGGCCGCGTCCGGGCCGACGACGAGGAACGAGCCGTCCTCGCGCGGGGTGACCGCGGAGGCCGCGGGGCCGATCGCGTGGAAGAGCTGGTCCGGCATCGGGGTGCGGACCACGACGCGGGAGCCACCGCCGCCCGCGGTGCCGGCGCCGGCGACGAACTCGGCGATCGGGGCGTCGGCGAGCACCCGCCCGCGACCCAGGACGACGACGCGGTCGGCGGTCTGCGCCATCTCGCTCATCAGGTGGCTGGAGAGGAAGACGGTGCGGCCGTCGGCGGCCATGCGCCTGGCGAGCTGCCGGACCCACACCACGCCGTCGGGGTCGAGCCCGTTGACCGGCTCGTCGAGGATCAGGGTGCGCGGGTCGCCGAGGAGCGCTGCGGCGATGCCGAGGCGTTGTCCCATGCCGAGCGAGAAGCCCCCGACGCGCTTGCGGGCGACGGAGTCCAGCCCGGTCATATCGATCACCTCGTGCACGCGCGACTTCGGGATGCCGTGCGTCGCGGCGAGGGAGAGCAGGTGGTTGTACGCGCTCCGGCCGGAGTGCACCGCCTTCGCCTCGAGGAGCGCCCCGACCTGGCGGAGTGGGTCACGGAACTCCCGGTAGGGGCGTCCGTTCACGGTGGCGTGGCCGGCGGTCGGCCGGTCCAGACCCATGATCATGCGCATCGTGGTGGACTTCCCGGCGCCGTTCGGGCCGAGGAAGCCGGTCACGCTGCCCGGTCGGACGACGAAGGAGACGTCGTCGACGGCGAGCTTCGGACCGTATCGTTTGGTGAGATGGTCGACTTCGATCACGGCGGCCACGGTACGGCAGGGGTCGGGGGCGGCACGTCCCCCTCGGGGTGGAGATCGGCGCGGGCTCGCGTGGGGTGGGTGCCGGTCGGCGGGGCGGTCAGGGGTGCGGGTGCCGGTCGGGGCGGTCAGGGGCCGAACTCGTGCACGCGCGCTTCCCAGGGACGCAGGGTGCCTGGGTCTCCGGGGTGGCCGAGGTTGCCGAGCACGAGTGCGCCGGTCCGGTCGCCGATCGCCGCCGGCAGCGTCACGACGGACGACGACAGGTTCGCGACGACGACGAGCGGGGGCTCGGACTCGTCCACGAGCGTCCGGGTGAACGCCCAGAGCGACGGATGGTCGGGCTCGAGCAGTTCGAACTCGCCGAGCCGGACCGTCCGGGAGGTGTGGCGGAGGTCGATCAGCCGGCGGTGGTGGTCGAACACCGAGCGGTCGCCCGCGGCCCGGTCGCCGGCGACGGTGATCGACGGCCAGCCCTGTCCCATCCCGATCCAGGGCGTGGTGTCCGAGAAGCCACCGGCCGGTGCGGAGTCGTCCCACGGGATCGGTGTGCGCGCGTTGTCCCGGCTGCGGAACGCGAGTGCGTCGAGGGCCTGGGCGATCGGCATCCCGCGGCCGACCGCGCCGCGGAACCAGTTGAGCGACTCGATGTCCCGGTAGTCCTCGATCCGCTCGAACCCGGCGTTCACCATGCCGATCTCGTCGCCCTGGTAGACGTACGGCGTCCCGCGGTGCAGGTGCAGCACCGTGGCGAGCAGCGTCGCGGACTCGTACCGCAGCGCGAACGGGTCGGCGTCGAACCCCGCGGCAGCGGCGACGGCGGCGGCGCCGAACCGCGACACCGGACGGGGCTGGTCGTGGTTGGCGAGGTAGAGCGAGTTCCAGCCGGAGCCGGCGAGCCCGGTCTGCCACCGGGCGAGCGACGTCTTGAGCGCCGGCAGGTCGAACGGTTGGTTGTCGAACTTGGTGTCCGGCCCGTGGTCCAGCCCGACGTGCTCGAACTGGAACACCATGTCGAGTTCGCGGCGCTCGGGGTCGGTGAACAGGGCGGCGTCCGCCACGGTGACACCCGGCATCTCGCCCACGGTGAGCAGGGCCTCCCGGCCTGCGAAGACCTGCTCGTGCATCTCCTGCAGGTGGTCGTGGATGCGGGGCTGCATCACGTAGGCGGGGCTGCCGTCCGACAGCGCCGCCGGGTCCTTCGCGATGTGGTTGATGACGTCCATCCGGAAGCCGTCCACGCCGCGGTCGAGCCAGCCGTTCATCATGGCGTAGACCGCGGCGCGGAGGTCCGGGTTGTCCCAGTTCAGGTCCGGCTGCTGCGGCGTGAACATGTGCAGGTAGTACTGGCCGGTTCCGGGGTCCCAGCTCCACGCCGGGCCGCCGAACGCCGCGCGCCACTCGTTCGGCTCGTGCCCGTCGACCGGGTCCCGCCAGATGTACCAGTCGTGCTTCGGGCAGGAGCGCGAGAGCTTGGCCGCGCGGAACCACGGGTGCTGGTCGCTCGAGTGGTTCACGACGAGGTCCATCACGAGCTTCATGCCGCGGCGGTGGACCTCGGCGAGCAGCGCGTCGAACTCGTCGATCGTGCCGAACAGCGGGTCGATGTCCTCGTAGTCGCTGATGTCGTACCCGTTGTCGGCCTGCGGGGACCGGTAGACGGGGGAGAGCCAGATGACGTCGACGCCGAGGTCGGCGATGTGATCGAGGTGCTGACGGAGGCCGGCGAGGTCCCCGACTCCGTCGCCGTTGCCGTCGGCGAAGCTCCGCGGGTAGACCTGGTAGACCACCGCGTCCGTCCACCACGGCTCCGGACCACTCACTGCAGACGCCTCCTCGCGCTCGCCCTCCTCGTCGTGTCTGACGCTACGACTGCTCAGGGCAGGTAGTACGTCGGGTTCGGCAGTTTCACGGCTCGGTCCGCGGAGCCACCGAGCAGGTCGCTGTACTGGTCACCGAGGTTGGCGACGATGTCGTACCGGCCTCCGGCGCGCGACTCGATGTGGGCCCGGGTCTGGGACTTGTACTCGACGGTCGTGCACTTCGCCGTGGCGCACGTGACGTACGACGGCTGCGTGCTCGCGCCGACGCCGGTCCACTTCGTGTAGTACGTCTGCGTGCCGTGCTGCGTCGCGCTGAACTGCGGGTAGCCGACCCGCTGCAGGTTCCCGATGGTGGCGGCCTTCTGGTCGTCGTTGCGGCCGGTCAGCCCGATGACGGTGCACCCGGACCGCTGGGCGATCGACACCAGCGAGGTCATCGACGGGGTCGCCGGGAAGCGTTGCTCCTGGACCCAGACGTCCTGTTCGGTGGGGTCGAACACGAAGTGCATGTCCGCGACCTCCATGTCGTAGGTCCAGAGCGTGGTGTCGTCGGCGTCCAGCACGATCGCCGGGTTCCGGTGCTGGTGCCGGCCGACGGCGCACTGGGCGGCGATGACCGGTGCCTGCCGGGTCACGATCGACCGCATCTCGCGGATGTAGGGGGAGTCGGTCGTGTTCGCGATGCCGGTGCCCGGGTCGCCGTAGTACGTCGCGATCGTCTTCTTCACGGAGTCGATGTTCGGGATGCCCTCACCGCCCTGGGTGGCACCCGAAGACCCGTCCGCCGCCATGGTGAAGTGCGTCCGCGGCGACAGCGACGGCTCGGAGACGCCGGGCAGGTCCGTCGAGGGGAGGAAGTAGGTCGGGTTCGGCAGCTTCAGGGTGCGGTCCGCGTAGCCGCCCTGCAGGTCGCTCCACTGGTCGCCGACGTTCAGGGCGATGTCGTAGCCGAGGTCCTGCTCGATGTGCTTGCGCGTGAGCGCCTTGTACTCGACCGTCGTGCAGGACGCCGTGGCGCACGTGACGTACGACGGCTGCGTGCTCGTACCCTTCCCGGTCCACTTCGTGAAGAAGTCGTCGCTGGTGAAGCCCCGGTACCCGACCTTCGTCAGGTTCGCCAGGGTCGCGGCCTTCTGGTCGTCGGTGCGGCCGGTCAGCCCGAAGACCGTGAAGCCCATCTCCGCGGCGGTGTTCACGAACCCGACCATCGAGGGGGTGGCGCCGAAGCGCTGGTCCTGGACCCAGACGTCCTGTTCGGCGGGGTCGAACACGAAGTGCATGTCCGCGACCTCCATGTCGTAGGTCCAGAGCGTGGTGTCGTCGGCGTCCAGCACGATCGCCGGCTTCTCGCCCCGGCGGACGGCGCGGTCGTGGATCTGCCGCAGCTGCTTCGTCTGCCGGTCCACGATCGATTCCATCTCGCGGATGTAGGGGGAGTCGGTCGTGTTCGCGATGCCGGTGCCCGGGTCGCCGTAGTACGTCGCGATCGTCTTCTTCACGGAGTCGATGTTCGGGATGCCCTCACCGCCCTGGGTGGCACCCGAGGAACCGTCCGCCGCCATCGTGAACGAGGTGCGCGGCGTCAACCCGGCGTCCGGGTCGTGTCCGTGGCCCGGGGACCTCCACCCGTGTGCGGACGCCGGTGCCGCCCCGATGACGGTCGACGTCACGACGAGGGCCGCACCGGCGGCGGCGATGGAGAGGAACCGGGAGGTGGACGCGAGTCGGCGCATGGGTTTCCTGATCTGGGAGTGGTGGCCCCCGGTCGGGGGACGTGGCAGCACGCTAGCTGGCAATCAGCAGTGGAGTCCATAGCGGATCGCTGCATGTGGACAGACCGGAGTGCGGCCCCGCTGTGGAGGAGTGGCCTGGTAGACAGGGCGCATGACGGTTCGATGGGGAGTCATCGGGACGGGCGGCATCGCGCGTTCCTTCGTCGGCGACTGCCGGGCGGCGGGCGTGGAGTTCGTCGCGGTCGGCAGCCGGACGCGGTCGAGTGCCGAGTCCTTCGCCACCGAGTTCGGCATCCCGCGCGCGCACGGCAGCTACGAGGACCTCGTCGCCGATCCCGACGTCGACGCCGTCTACGTCGCGACGCCGCACTCCCGGCACGCCGACGACGCGCTGCTCGCGATCGAGGCCGGCAAGCACGTGCTCGTGGAGAAGGCGTTCACCATCACCGCGGACGAGGCCCGCCGGGTCATCGACGCGGCACGGCACCGGGACGTCGTCGTGATGGAGGCGATGTGGACGCGCTTCCTGCCGCAGATGACGATGATCCGGGAACTGATCGCCGAGGGTCGGATCGGTCGACCCCGACTCGTCGAGGCCACGCACCACCAGGACCTGCCACGCGACCCGTCGCACCGGCTGAACGACCCGGCACTCGGTGGTGGCGCGATCCTCGACCTCGGCGTCTACCCCGTCTCGTTCGCGGTCGACGTGCTCGGCGCCCCGACCGCCGTCGCCGCAGCGGGCACGCTCAGTGATCAGGGGGTCGACACGCAGATGGGCATCGTGATGACCCACGCCGGGGGCACGCAGTCGACGGTGCACTTCGCGCTCGACGTCCGGAGTCCGAACACCGCGTCGATCATCGGCGAGGGCGGCCGGATCGACATCGACGCGACCTGGTACACCCCGACCACCTGGCGGCTCCGTGACCGCGACGGTGCCGTCGTCGAGGAGTACGACAGCCGGGAGGAACTGACCGGCTACGCCCACGAGGTGCGCGCGTTCGAGTCGATGATCGCCTCGGGCGACCGGTCGGGCGGGGCGATGCCGATCGAGCAGACGATCGCGGTGATGGCCGCCATGGACGAGGCGCGTCGGCAGGTCGGCGTCCGGTACGCCGCGGACGACTCCTCCACAGCCCGGTAGCGCGGGTCGCGGTTCCACAGTTCGGCGGATCCGGCCTGGAGGCTCCTCCCGCAGTTCCGTAGGATCGCTTGCGATGTCTCCGCAACCGACCCTCCCCGACCGCTTCCGCGGCGCGGTCACCGCGATCCGCGGCTCGATCGCGCGCAAGCCGATGCCGTGGGCGATCGGCGGCCTCGCGGCCGTCCTCGTGCTCGGGTCCGGAGGAGCCGTCGCCGTGGCCGCCGCCACCGCCCCGACCGCCTCCGAGTCGACCGTCGCGGCCGCGTCTCCCAGCGCGTCGGGCACCGCGACGCGCAGCACGACGCCGGAGCCCACGCCCTCTGCCACGGTCCCCGCACGGACCGTGCCGACGGACGCACCGGGGCCGTCCGCACTCCGCACGTGCTCGATCGACGGCGCCGCATCGGCGGCGGGCCTCGGCAAGTTCGAGGGCTACGTGATGAACGCCAGCACCGGGGAGATGCTGTTCTCCCGGAACGGCGACACCGCGGCGCAGACCGGCAGCGTGATGAAGACGCTCACGACGGCGACCGCGCTCGCCGTGCTCGGTGGCACCCACACCATCCCGACCACCGTCACGAACGAGGGCAACGGCACGATCGCCATCGTCGGCCACGGGGACGCCACCCTGTCCGTCGGCGGCGCCACCGTGTACCCGGGGGCCCCGACGCTCGCCCAGCTCGCCCAGCAGGTCAAGGCGAAGCTCGGCAGCACCGCGGTGACGTCGATCGTCACGGACGACGCCTACTGGAGCGACGCGGACGCCTGGGACCCGACGTGGCCCGTCAGCGAACGGACGATCGGGTACCAGCCCGAGGTGACGGCGCTCATGGTCGACGGGGACCGTGCGAACCCGGCCGCCGCGACGTCCCCCCGGTCCGAGGACCCGGTCGGACGGGCCGGTTCGGCGTTCCGGACCGCCCTCGCGAACGCGGGCGTGGTCGGCGCCGCCAACGCCACGATCGTCAAGCGTGCGACCACCAGCCAGGACACCATCGCGCAGGTGTCCTCGCAGCCGGTGTCGACGCTCATCGGGCAGATGATCCCGAACTCGGACAACACCCTCGCCGAGATGCTCGCACGGATCTCGTCGAAGGAGTCCGGTTCGAACGGCTCAGCGGCCTCGCTCACGAGCGTGTACCAGAAGGCACTCGCCACGTACGGCATCGACCCCGCAGGCATCGTGATCAAGGACGGCTCGGGGGAGAGCGCCTCGAACGCGGTCTCGCCGAACTTCGTCGCTCACCTGATGGTGCAGGTCGCCTCGGGCGCGAAGGGCCTCGGCACGCTCGCGCAGGCGCTCCCGGTCTCTGGGGTGTCCGGCACGTTGTCGAGCCGCTTCACCGGGGCGAACGCCGTCGCCCGCGGCAAGGTGCACGCCAAGACCGGGTGGATCGACAGTGCGAACACCCTCGGCGGGTACATCGACGCCGCCGACGGTACGAAGCTGACGTTCGCCTTCTACGCCATCGGGTCCTCGCGGGCGGCAGCGCTCCCCGCGCTCGACGCCGTCACCGCGGCCACGTACTCGTGCGGGGCCAAGCTCACCAACAGCTGACGGGGGTTGGATCGTGGCATGACCAGGGCACTCATCGTGGTGGACGTGCAGAACGACTTCACCGAGGGCGGTGCGCTCGCCGTGGCGGGCGGCGCTCCGACGGCGGCACGGATCACGGCGTTCCTCGGCCGGCACGCCGAGGAGTACGACCTCATCGTCGCCTCACGGGACTGGCACCACGGCGGCGACGACAACGGCGGGCACTTCGCGACCGTCGACGACCCCGACTTCGAGACCACCTGGCCGGTGCACTGTGTCGCCGGGACCCCCGGTGCCGACTACCACCCCGCGTTCGACACCGCGTCCGTCGACGTGCACGTGGTGAAGGGACAGGGGGAACCGGCGTACTCGGCGTTCGAGGGCACGACGGAGTCCGGGGAAGACCTGGCGGACGTCCTGTTCGACCACCAGGTCCACGAGATCGGCGTCGTCGGCATCGCGACCGACCACTGCGTCCGGGCCACGGCGCAGGACGGCTTGCGCGCTGGCCTCGACGTCGTCGTGTTCCAGGACCTCGTCGTCGGGGTCGATCCCGACCGCAGCGCCGCCGCCCTCGATGAGATCCGCGCAGCCGGCGGCCACGTGGAGCTGAGCGACATGGACGAGGGACTCGCGAACCCCGACGGCGCCCAGCTCTGAGCCGGGCCGCCGCCGCGGTCGGGCTCAGACCAGGAGCTGGTGCTTCGCCAGGTCCCGGTAGAGCGGCGTCGACTCGACGAGCTCCGAGTGCGTCCCGACTCCGACGACGCGGCCGTGTTCGAGCACGACGATGACGTCCGAGTCGACGACGGTGGACAGCCGGTGCGCGATGACGAGCAGCGTGCGGTCCTCGGCGACGGCGTCGATCGCCAGGCGCATCTTCTGCTCGTTCACCCCGTCGAGGGAGGACGTCGACTCGTCGAGCAGCAGGATCGGGGGAGCGGCGAGCAGCGCGCGGGCGATCGCCATGCGCTGACGCTCGCCGCCGGAGAGCATCACGCCGTCCTCACCGACCTGGGCGTCGAGACCACGCGGGTCACGGTGCAGGACCTCGCCGAGGTTGACGGCCTCGAGCACGCGGACGCAGTCGTCCTCGGTCGCGTTCGGCGACCCGAGCAGCAGGTTCGCGCGGATCGTGCCGGCGAGGACGGGGGCGTCCTGCTCGACGTAGCCGATCTGGGCGCGGAGCTCGTCGCGGTCGAGCCCGCGGACGTCGATGCCGCCGAGTCGGATCACGCCGTCGGTCGGGTCGTAGAAGCGCTCGATCAGGGCCAGTGTCGTGGACTTGCCGGCGCCGGACGGACCGACGAGTGCGACGCGTGCTCCGTGCGGGACACGGAACGACACGTCGTGCAGCACCGCTTGCTCGCCGTCACCGGCGTCGTCGAGGCGACCCGGGCCACCTGTGCGGTCCTCGGAGATCGACGCGACCGCACCGTCGGGGCCCGACGCGCCGGACCGGGCGTACCGGAACGAGACGTGTTCGAACGTGATGGCGTCGTCGGTCGCGACCGCTGCGGCCGGTCGGACCGCTGCGTCGTCCTGGTCCTCGGTCGGGAGGTGCAGGATCTCCTCGATCCGGCCGAGCGCGCCGAGCGCCTGGGCGACGGCGACCGCTGCGCCCATCGCCTGGCCGAGCGGCATGATCATCATGAAGAGCAGCAGGATGAAGGTGATCAGGGTGGCGATCGTGATCGTCCCGGCCGCGACCTGGGCGCCGCCGACGCCGAGGACGGCGATGAACGCGACCTGCATCACGATGCTCGCGACGGGCACGACGAACGCGGACATCTTCGCGATGTCGAGACCGCGCTTGTAGGCCTCGGTCGCGTGGGTGTCGACCTCGGTGACCTCGCGCTCGGTGGCCCCGGCGGCGCGGATGGTCCGGACGGCGCCGATGCCGCGCTCGACGGCGGCGGTGAGGTCGCCGACCTTCTCCTGTGCTGCCTTGGACGCGATGCGGATGCGACGGCTGAGGCCACCGACGACCACGATCGCGACGATGACGATCGCGACCGTGATGCCGAGCAGCAGGGGGTCGATGATCGCCATCGCGATGATGGCGCCGACGAACGTGAGCATGCCGCCGATGGACTCGATGAGGCCCTGCGTGAGGACCGCGCGGAGGAGCGTCGTGTCGCTGCCGACGCGGGACACCAGGTCGCCGGTGCGGCGGGTGTCGAACTCGGAGATCGGCAGGTTGAGGATGCGCGCGATGAGCTTGCGGCGGGTGGAGAGCACCACGCCCTCACCCGCGCGCTGGAGCAGGAAGTGCTGGACGCCGTTGAGGATGCCGGCCACGATCACGAGCACCACGAGCGCCCACACGAGCATGCTCAGCGTGTTGCCGTGCTGCACCGCGGTGACGACCTGGTTCACCAGGAGCGGCTGCGCGAGGGACGCACCGGCTCCGAGGATGCTCAGCACGATGATGACGACCATCGCGGGCTTGTTCTCGAACAGGTAGGACAGCAGGCGGCCGAAGGTCGCGCGGGGTCCGTCGGTCTTCTTCGGGCGGGCGAAGGGGGAGCTCATCGTGTCCTAGTTTCTGCCGTACTTCTTGTGCACTGCCTGTCGGCTGACCCCGAGGAGCGTCGCGATCTCCTGCCACGAGGCGCCGGCGTTCCGGGCGCGGCGGGCGGCGAGTTCCTCGGTGCGGTCGAGCTCACGACGCAGTTCGCGCACGCTGGCGAGGGCGGAGAACGGGTCGTCGCCCGCTGCCCCTGCTGCGAGGTTCGTGATGGTCGGCCGGTCCATGCGTGTCAACCTACATTGACGCGCCGACATCTGTCAACCTGAGTTGACGCGCAGGGTCGGGTGTGGGTCGGCCGGGCGGGCGGGGGCGTCCGGCGTGGGTGCGATCGGGGCGGGAGCGTTCGGGGCGGGTGCGATCGGCGTGGGAGCGATCAGGGCGGGAGCGTTCGGCGCGGGGTTTCGTCACGGCATGCGTCGATCGACTTCTGCGGTGTCGAAGCATGCGGAAGCACCGGGTGCGTGTGCATGGTTCGACACGGCGGGCGTCGATCGACCGGCGCCCTGTCGGAAGCGTGGCGCGGAGCAGCGCGGCGCGGGCGCGGCGGGAGCGCGGCGGGAGCGCGGCGCGGGCGGCGCATGCAGCGGGGGAGCGAGGAGGGTCGGGCGTGGTGCAGCTCGCGCTCGTGGGAGTTCGACAGGGCATGCGTCGATCGACTTCTGCGGTGTCGAAGCATGCGGAAGCACCGGGTGCGTGTGCATGGTTCGACACGGTGGGCGTCGATCGACCGGCGCCGTGTCGGAAGCGTGGCGCGGGCGCGCCCGCGGCGGACGGCCGGGAGGCCCGGTGCCAGCTGGCACCGGGCCTCCCGGCCGTCAGGGGGTCGCGACTACGGCGCGAGGCTGCCGGACGTGTGCACGTGACCGTCCGACGCGGTGGCGTCCGCGGGAACCCCGGCGCGGGCGGCCTCCGCCTCGCCGAAGTCGCTGCCGCGGGTCTCGCGGATGAACAGCAGCGCGACGAGGGTGACCACGGCCGCGATCGTCAGGTAGAGCCCGACCAGGAAGATGTTCCCGTCGGCCTTCCACAGCGCCAGGGCGATGGTCGGCGCGAGCGACGCACCGAGGATCGACGCGACGTTGTACGCGATCGCCGACCCGGTGTAGCGGACGTTCGTCGGGAACAGCTCGGGGAGCAGGGCGCCCATCGGACCGAACGTCAGCCCCATGAGCGACAGGCCCACGATGAGGAACGTCACGACGGTGATCGGCCCGGTGGAGGCGGCGAACCAGAACTGGAACGTCAGGCCGAACAGCGCGATGCCGATCGTGGTCGGGATGAGCGTGCGACGCCGCCCGAACTTGTCGGCCAGGATGCCGGCGATCGGGGTGAAGATACCGAAGAAGACGACACCGATCATGAGCAGGGTCAGGAACTCGCCGCGGGAGTAGCCCAGGCCGACCTTGGGGACGAGCGCCGAAGCCGTCGAGCCGGTGGTGCCGTACGACAGCGTGAACGTCGTCATGAAGTAGAAGAGCACGTACGTGGCGACCATGCCGAAGGTGCCGACGATGAGGGCCTTCCACGAGGTGCGGAACACCCGGCCGAGCGGGACCTTAGCGACCGAGCCGGACTCCTGGACGCCGCGGAACACGGTCGACTCGACGAGACGGAAGCGCACGTAGAGGCCGACGAGCACGAGCACGGCGGAGAGCAGGAACGGCAGGCGCCATCCCCAGGCCTGGAAATCCGGGTTCGGGGTGCCGTCCGCGCCGGCGGGCATCGCGGCGTTGATCGCGATGAACAGGCCGTTCGCCAGCAGGAAGCCGATCGGGGCGCCGAGCTGCGGCATCGAGCCGAAGACCCCGCGCTTGCCCTCTGGCGCGTTCTCGGTCGCGAGCAGGGCTGCGCCCGACCACTCGCCGCCGAGACCGACGCCCTGTGCGAAGCGCATCACGGCGAGGAGTACCGGAGCCCAGATGCCGATCGAGTCGAACGTCGGCAGGCAGCCGATGAGGAAGGTGGCGGTGCCCATCACGAGCAGCGACGCGACGAGGGTGGTCTTGCGACCGATCCGGTCACCGAAGTGCCCGAAGATGACGGAGCCGACGGGGCGGGCGAAGAACGCGAGCGCGAACGTCACGAACGACGACAGCTGCGACGCGGTGGGGTCCTCGTTGGGGAAGAAGAGCGTCGGGAAGACCAGGACCGCGGCGGTCGCGTAGACGTAGAAGTCGTAGAACTCGATCGAGGTGCCGATGAGGCTCGCGACGACGACGCGGGACCGCGGGTTCGTCTTCGGTGCGGGGGCTGGTGTGGGTGCTGCCGATGTGGCGGACATGAGGCGGGGAGGACTCCGAGGAGAGCGTCGTCTGAGGACGCGAGCGGTACCGGACTGCGGACACCGATCGGTTCGCGCTTGGTGGCGCTGCGGGTCGATCGGGTGCGTTCGGCTGGTGGTGGACCGCTTGTGACGGAAGACCTCAGTGTACGACGGATGTCGCGAACCTGCGAATCAGTTGTGCGCGCCCGCCTCGAGGTGCGCGGGCAGCGTGTGGCCCATCCGGTCGCGCTTGGTGTCGAGGTAGCCGGCGTTCTGCACGGAGATGCCGACGACCAGCGGCACGAGGGCGTCCACGACGATGCCGTGCTCCTCGAGCTGGCGACGCTTCTCCGGGTTGTTCGAGAGCAGGCGGACGCGTCCGATGCCGATGTCGGCGAGGATGCCGGCCGCGCCGCCGTAGGCCCGCGAATCCGCGGGGAGCCCGAGCGCGAGGTTGGCGTCGAGGGTGTCGAGGCCGTCTTCTTGCAGGCGGTACGCCTTGAGCTTGTTGATCAGACCGATGCCCCGGCCCTCTTGCCCGCGGAGATAGACGACGACCCCGCCCTCGGTCGCGATCGTGTCGAGCGCGGCGTCGAGCTGCGGGCCGCACTCGCACTTCAGCGAACCGAAGGCCTCGCCGGTCAAGCACTCCGAGTGCACGCGGACGAGCGCGCCGTCCGCGGGGGCCGACCCGTCCGGCAGCGCGCCGATGATCGCCACGTGCTCGGCGCCGGTCACCAGGTCACGGTAGGCGCGCATCTCGAACGTGCCGTGCGTGGTCGGGACGTTCGTGGACACCTCGAACTGGACCGGACTGCCCGGGGTGGGGGAGGTCAGCGCGTCGGTCATGGGGTACTCCGGTCGTTACGGGCCCCGTCGTCAGCGTGCTCGCCGTGACGCCGATCGGGGTCGGCGTGGACGGGTCGTGCGCGCACCAGCAGGTCAGGGCCGAGGCTGGTGGTCGATAGTACGTCCAACCGCCGACGCTCGTTCATGCTTCCCACGCCGATGTCACCGAGCGCAACACGGGGGCCGCCGAGGAGCACCGGCGCGACGTAGACGAGGACCTCGTCGACGAGCCCGGCGGCGATGAAGGCCGAGGCGACCGTGGGACCGCCCTCGACGAAGACGGTCCGGATTCCCTGCTCGCCGAGCGCCCGGAGTGCGGCGTCGAGGTCGTGCCCGGGGAGCTGCAGGAACCCGCGCGGGTGGCGACGAACAGCCGCGTCGGCCGGCACCGTCCGGTCGCCGAGCACGACGGCGAGCGGCTGGTCGGCGAGCAGCTCACCGGCGTCGCCGCGGGCGGTCAGGGAGGCGTCGTCGGCGAGCACCGTGCCGGTCCCGACGACGATGGCGTCGTGGGCGGCACGCTGCTCGTGCACGTGCTGGCGGGCGGCCGCACCCGTGATCCACTTGCTCGACCCGTCGGCAGCGGCGGCGCGGCCGTCCAGGCTCGACGCCCACTTCACGGTGACCCACGGACGGCCACGACGGACCGAGGTGAGCCAGCGCTCGAGGAACGCCGACGCCTGGTCCGCGAGGACACCGGAGACGACGTCGACCCCGGCGGCGCGGAGTCGGTCGGCGCCGCCGTGCACGGCGGGACCGGGGTCGTCGATCGCGTAGACGACACGGCCGACCCCTGCCTGTACCAGGGCGACCGAGCAGGGGCCGGTGCGCCCGGTGTGGTCGCAGGGCTCGAGGGTCACCACGACGGTCGCGCCGCGGAGTTGCTCCGGGGTGACCTTGGCCATCGCGTCGACCTCGGCGTGCGGGGTCCCCGCGCCCTTGTGCCAGCCCTCGGCGAGGGTCTCGCCGTCGGGGGAGAGGACGACGGCACCCACGCGCGCGTGATCGCCGAGCACGGGGCCGAGCGCCGCGAGTTCGAGCCCACGCCGCATTGCCCGCACCTCAGCGACGGAAGCGCTCGAAGCGCCCGAAGCGCCGGAAGCACCCGAAGCGCCGGGAGCACCCGAAGCGCCGGACCCGGTCACGCGCCCTCACCCCCCGAGGCGTACGACTCGGGCGGCCACGGCAGCTCCGACGCGGGCGCGCCGTCCGCACGACGGAGCCCCTTCCACGCCGTCGCCGGGGAGCCGTCCCGGTTCGGGATGTTGGCGTCCCCGGTCCCCGTGTAGGCGAACCCGGCCCGCCGCGCGACGTTCGCCGACGCGGTGTTCCCCACGTAGCACTCCCAGTACACGTCCGGAGCGCCCTGCTCGAACGCCCAGTCCACGACGAGCGACACGGCGTCGTGGACGAGGCCCTGCCCGCGCGCGGACGGCGCGAGCCAGAACCCGATGTCCCGCCGCTCGGTGCGGTACGACACCACGCCCTCGAGCCAGGTCGACCCGTGTCGCCGGATCGCCCACGTGTACTCCCGATCGGACGCCCACCCCGGCCCGACCAACGCGTCGACGAAGGCGTTGGCGTCCTGGGGGCGGTACGGCGTCGGGATCGTCGTCCAGCGGATGACGTCCGGGTCCTGGCAGCCGTCGGTGATCGCGACGGTGTCCGCGCGCGTCGGGACGTCCAGGCGCACCCGGTCGGAGGCGAGCGTGACGGGCAGCACGTCAGTGCCGAGGACGCGGCACGAAGCCGATCCGGTCGTAGACGCGGGCCAGCGTGTCCTCGGCGATGGCCGAGGCCCGGTCGGCCCCGACGGCGAGCAGCCGGTCGAGTTCGGCCGGGTCGTCCAGGAGCTCGAGCGTGCGCGCGCGGACCGGCTCGAGCTCGGCGACGACGGCGTCCGCCACCTCGGCCTTGAGGTCCCCGTAGCCCTTGCCGGCGAACGAGGTCTCGAGGGAGGCGACCGGCGTCCGGGTGAACGCCGACAGGATCGAGAGCAGGTTCGTGACACCGGGCTTCTCGGCGCGGTCGGCCCGGACCTCGCGCTCGGTGTCCGTGACGGCGGACTTGATCTTCTTGGTGGTGCGCTTCGGCTCGTCGAGCAGCAGCACGAGCCCGGCGTCGGACGCGGCCGACTTGCTCATCTTGCTGGTCGGGTCCTGCAGGTCGTAGATGCGCGCGGTGTCGCTGAGGATCCGGGCGTCGGGGACCACGAACGTGTCGCCGAACCGGGAGTTGAAGCGGTTCGCGAGGTCACGGGTCAGCTCGACGTGCTGGCGCTGGTCGTCACCGACCGGGACCACCTGGGCGTCGTAGAGCAGGATGTCCGCGGCCATCAGCATCGGGTACGTGAAGAGCCCGACCGAGGCGG
The DNA here is from genome assembly GCF_044746585.1 of Curtobacterium sp. NPDC090223. Classification (NCBI taxonomy): domain Bacteria; kingdom Bacillati; phylum Actinomycetota; class Actinomycetes; order Micrococcales; family Microbacteriaceae; genus Curtobacterium; species Curtobacterium sp. NPDC090223. The sequence goes on from NZ_JBIVCN010000003.1 coordinate 377,036, forward strand.
ACTCCGCGCCCTGCCGCGCCGACTTGTCCTTGAACTGGGTCATCCGGCTCGCCTCGCCGAAGCCGGTGATGGTGTTCAGCACCCAGGCGAGCTGCGCGTGGGCCGGCACGTGCGACTGGACGAAGAGCGTCGACTTGGTCGGGTCGATGCCGGCGGCGATGTACTGCGCGGCGGTGCGGCGCGTGTTCTCGCGGAGGGCCTCCGGGTCCTGCGGGGAGGTGATGGCGTGCATGTCGACGACGCAGTAGATCGCGTCGTGCTCGTCCTGCAGGTCCCTCCACTGCATCAGCGCGCCGATGTAGTTGCCGAGGTGGAGGGATCCGGCAGAGGGCTGGATGCCCGAGAAGATGCGGGGCTTGCTCATGAGGTGGTCCTGTCGTGCTGGAGGAGAAGCGTGGGGGAGGGTCAGAGCTCGTAGTCGACGACCACGGGGGCGTGGTCGGACCATCGCTGGTCGTACGCCGCTGCGCGGTCGACCGTGTACGAGCGCACCTTCGCGGCGAGGTCGGGCGTGGCCACCTGGTAGTCGATGCGCCAGCCGGTGTCGTTGTCGAAGGCCTGACCGCGCCACGACCACCACGTGTACGGACCGTCGACGTCGCCGGCCTGCTCGCGGCCGACGTCGACCCAGCCGAGGCCGGGACCCGTCGACCCGTCGGCCCCGGACACCTGCGCTCCGTCGGCCCCGAAGAAGCGACTGAAGTAGGCGCGCTCCTGCGGGAGGAAGCCGGCACGCTTGACGTTGCCCTTCCAGTTCTTGATGTCGCGTTCGTCGTGGCCGACGTTGAGGTCGCCGACGACGACCGCGAGCGGGTTGTGCTCACGGACCTTCGGCAGGCGCTCCGTCATGGCGTCGAGGAACTTCCACTTCTCGTCCTGCTTCTCGGTGCCGACCTCACCCGAGTGCACGTACGTCGACACGACGGTCACCAGGGTGCCGCCGATCTCGTAGTCCGCCTCGAGCCAGCGTCCGGCCGAGTCGAACTCCGCCGGGCCGAGCTCGACGCGGTGGATGTGCGCCTTGTGCTTCGAGGCGATCGCGACGCCCGCGCGGCCCTTCGCCGTGGCCGGGTCGTGCACGACGTCCCACTCGTCGCCGAGGAGCGCGGTGATGTCGTCGGTCGACGCGCGGACCTCTTGCAGGGCCAGTACATCGACGTCGCGCGTGGCCAGCCAGTCGCCCATGCCCTTGCGGAAGGCGGCACGGATGCCGTTCACGTTGACGGATGCGAGGCGCAGGCGAGTCATGCAGAACACCCTATCGGCGGGCGCCGACACCCCCGGACCCCGCCGGACGCGGCCACGGGGCCGGTCGGGTCCGGCTCCTGAGGTGACCAGCAGACGGACGGGAGGCCCGGTGCCAGCTGGCACCGGGCCTCCCGTCCGGACGTGGTCGCGTCGACGACGCGACGTGCGCGGTCAGGCCGCGTCGTGGTCCGTCTTCAGGAACTCGACCAGGCTGTCCGCAGTGGTCTCGGCGTCGTCGCCGCTCACCGTGAGGGTGACCTCGTCGCCGTTCTCGACACCGAGGCCGAGGAGCCCGAGGATGCTGCCGGCGTTGGCCGACTTGTCGCCCTTGGCGATCGTGACCTGGTGGCCGGACGCGGTGACGGTCTGGACGAACAGCGACGCCGGACGGGCGTGCAGACCGGATCCGCTGGCGACGGTGACGGTGCGGGTGGCTTCGGACATCGATGAACTCCTTCGATGGGGTGGTCGGCCCATGGTAGCGAGCCGGTGGCTGGGGGGACCGGCTCAGGGCCGGCCGGGCCAGAAGACCTCGGCGCCGGCGGCCTCGACCTCCCGGACCAGGTCCAGGTTGACGCCGGGGTCGGTGATGATCGTGTCGATCGCGGCGAGCGGGGCGACGCGGCCGAACTCCTCGCGGCCGAACTTCGTGTGGTCGGCGAGCAGGATGCTCCGGCGCGCGGCCTTGATCATCGCGGACTTCACCGCGGCCTCGGCCATGTTGTGCGTCGTCAGGCCGCGCTCCGGCGTGATGCCGTTGATGCTGATGAAGGCGACGTCGACACTCACCATCCCGATGAGCTGGTGCGTCCACGTGCCGACGCCGGCGAGCGAGTCGCTCCGGATGTTGCCGCCGAGCAGGTGCAGGTCGATGCCGGGGCGGTTCGCGACGGCCATCGCGACCGGCAGGGAGTGCGTCACCACGGTCAGTCCACGGTCGGTGGGGAGCATCTCGGCGAGGCAGATCGTGGACGTGCCCGCGTCGATCATCACCGACCCGTTCTCCGGGAGTTCCTCGAGCGCGGCCTCGGCGATCACCATCTTCTCGGCCTGGTTGATGCCGCCGCGGTCGCCGACGCCCGGGTGCAGTGTGATCCGCTCGACCGGGATGGCGCCGCCGTGCGCCCGCCGGACGAGCCCGCGACGCTCGAGCGAGGTGAGGTCGCGGCGGATCGTCTCCGGGGTGACCTCGAGGAGCTCGGCGAGGTCCTTGACGTCGACCCGGCCGGCGGCGCGCGCCTGCTCGACGATGCGCTGGTGGCGCTCTGGTGCGTACATCGGACCTCGGTGTCTCGGAGGGTGTCGTGTGAGGGTGACCGCAGGCCGACTCGGACCGGAACGGACATGGACGGATGCGCACCGGCCGGTCGACGCCCGAAGTGGGGCCGTGCCAGACCAAAACGGGCATCTGTTTGTGCATTTTTATCCCCGGATGTGTTTGTTTGTCAACGCGGATCGATGTAGTGTGCTGCTCAGCCGCACGGACGTGGTCCGTTTCGTGTCGCACTGCACCGAACCGAACCACCCCACCGCAAGCGCGCGTGAGATGAAGGAGTCTCGAATGCCCGAACTGCTCGGAACCGGCGTCGGCCGTGGCGTCGCCCACGGCCCCGTGCTCCGGATGGCGGACCCGCTCGGCGAACCGTCGACGGCAGCGCTCGAGGGCTCGGCGGACGACGCGAAGCAGGCGGTCCACGCCGCCCTCGCCGCGGTGGCGGACGACCTCAACAAGCGCGGTCAGCTCGCCGGCGGCGACGCCCAGGCCGTGCTCGAGGCGCAGGCCCTGATGGCGCAGGACCCGACTCTCCTGGACGACGTGCACGCCCGCATCGACGGCGGCACGAACGCCGAGCGCGCCGTGTACGAGGCGTTCGCGCAGTTCCGCGACCTGCTCGTCTCGATGGGCGGCTACATGGGGGAGCGCGCGGCGGACCTCGACGACGTCGCCCAGCGCATCATCGCCAAGCTCCGCGGCGTCCACGCGCCCGGCGTTCCCGAGTCGGACACCCCCTTCGTGCTCGTCGCCCGCGACCTCGCACCGGCTGACACCGCGCTGCTCGACCTCGACAAGGTCCTGGCGCTCGTCACCCGTGACGGCGGACCGACCTCGCACACCGCGATCCTCGCGCGCGCCAAGGGCATCACCGCGATCGTCGGTGTCACCGGCGCCGACGACCTCGTCGACGGTGTCGACGTCGTGGTGGACGCCGCGGCGGGCACCGTCGTCACCGACCCGTCCGCGTCCCTCGTCGCGGACGTCGAACAGCGCATCGCCGACCGTCTCGCCGCCGCTGCCGCACCGCTCACCGCCGGTGCCCTCGCGGACGGCCACGTCGTGCCGCTCCTCGCGAACCTCGGCAGCCCGGCCGACGCCGCCGGTGCCGTCGCTCTCGGTGCGGAGGGCGTGGGGCTCTTCCGCACCGAGTTCCTCTTCCTCGACTCGCCGAAGGCCCCGACGGTCGACGAGCAGCAGGAGTCCTACCGCCAGCTGCTCGCCGCGTTCCCGGGCAAGAAGGTCGTCGTCCGCGCGCTCGACGCCGGCGCCGACAAGCCGCTGCCGTTCCTCACCGACAAGGACGAGGAGAACCCGGCGCTCGGTCGCCGCGGGCTCCGTGCCCTGCGCAACCACCCCGAGGTGCTCCGCGACCAGCTCACGGCACTCGCCCGCGCCGACGCCGAGACCGAGGCGGATCTCTGGGTGATGGCCCCGATGGTCGCCGACGCCGAGGAGACCGAGTACTTCGTCGACCTCGCACGCGAGCTCGGGATCCGCACGGCCGGCGTGATGGCCGAGGTCCCCTCGCTCGCGCTGATGGCCGAGCAGGTCTTCCAGTCCGCCGACTTCGTGTCCATCGGCACGAACGACCTGACCCAGTACACGATGGCCGCCGACCGCATGCTCGGCACCGTCGCGTCCTACCAGGACCCGTGGCACCCCGCCGTCCTGCGCCTCGTCGCGCAGCTCGGCAGCGCCGGCACCGACGCGGGCAAGCCCGTCGGGATCTGCGGTGAGGCCGCAGCCGACCCGCTCCTCGCGGTCGTGCTCGTCGGACTCGGCGCCACCACCCTCTCCATGACCCCCGCGGCCCTCGCCGACGTGCGCGCCGAACTCGGCAAGCACACCCTCGACGAGGCCCGCGAGATGGCCCGGGCGGCACTCGCTGCATCCACGGCGGCGGCTGCCAAGTCCGCCGCCGCGGCAGCGCACGCCGCCTAGGCCCCCTGCTCCACAACCCGTCCCCCTCCACGCAGCAGCACCACCACACAGAAAGTCACCGCACATGACAACGTCGTCCGTTGCAGCGCCCGACGCCCCCGCCAAGTCGCGGGGTGGCGCACGCGTCGCCGTTCAGAAGTTCGGCACGTTCCTCTCCGGCATGGTCATGCCCAACATCGCGATCTTCATCGCGTGGGGCATCATCACGGCCTTCTTCATCGAGACCGGCTGGACGCCCGTCGGCATCCTCGGCGGCTTCGGTGAGACGGGCGGCGTGGCGAACGTCGGCCTCGTCGGCCCGATCCTGACCTACCTCATCCCGCTCGCGATCGCGATCCAGGGCGGCCGGATGGTCTACGAGACCCGCGGCGCCGTCGTCGGGTCGATCATGACCATGGGTGTCATCATCGGCGCCTCCGGCACCACGATGATCCTCGGCGCGATGATCTGCGGGCCGCTCGGCGCGTACCTGATCAAGCAGATCGACCGCATCTGGGACGGCAAGATCAAGCCGGGCTTCGAGATGCTCGTGAACAACTACGCGGCCGGCATCCTCGGCTTCGTGCTCGCGATGATCGGGTTCTTCTGGCTCGCCCCGCTGTTCAAGCTCATCGCCGAGGGCCTCGGCGACGCGGTGAACTTCCTCGTGCAGCACTCGCTGCTGCCCCTCGCCAGCGTCATCATCGAGCCGGCGAAGGTCTTCTTCCTCAACAACGCGATCAACCACGGCGTGCTCGACCAGCTCGGCGCGCAGCAGGTCCAGGAGTCGGGCAAGTCGATCCTCTTCCTGCTCGAGGCGAACCCCGGCCCCGGTCTCGGCATCCTCCTCGCCTTCACCTTCTTCGGTGTCGGCATCGCCCGCTCGACCGCTCCCGGCGCGATCATCATCCAGTTCCTCGGCGGCATCCACGAGATCTACTTCCCGTACGTGCTGCAGAAGCCGGTCCTCTTCATCGCCGTCATCCTCGGTGGTGCGACCGGTGTCGCGACGAACGTGGCGTTCCACTCGGGTCTCGTCGCTCCGGCGTCCCCCGGGTCGATCTTCGCAGTGCTCGGTGCGACGGCGAAGGACAGCTTCGTCGGCGTCATCCTGTCCGTGGTGTTCTCGGCGGCCGTCTCCTTCGCGGTGGCGTCCTTCTTCCTCATCACCACCCGCAAGCGCGACCTGGCGACCGGTGGCGGCGACATGACCGCCGCGTTCGACAAGATGCAGGCCACCAAGGGCCGTGACGCCAACGCCGCGACCGCAGGTCTGTTCGGCAACAACAGCCCCGCCAACGAGCAGGAGTCCGAGGCCGCCCTGGGCGGTGTCGGCGCAGGCACCGCGACGACGACCCGCGTGGAGAACGTCGTGTTCGCCTGCGACGCGGGCATGGGCTCGAGCGCGATGGGCGCGAGCGTCCTCCGCAACAAGATCAAGAAGGCCGGCATCGAGGGCGTCACCGTCGTCAACAAGGCCATCGCGAACCTGTCCGGTGACGAGGACCTCATCATCACGCAGGAAGAGCTGACGGACCGCGCCAAGCAGAAGAACCCGAACGCACAGCACGTGTCGGTCGGCAACTTCATGAACGCGCCGCAGTACGACCAGGTCGTCGACCAGCTCAAGAACCAGTAACGAAGTGCAGTATCGGAGGGGGCGGGCGAAGGCCCGCCCCCTCCACCACGTCCACGAACCAAGGAGAACACCGATGCCCGTCCTGCAGGAGAGCCAGATCCGGATCCACACCGAGGACACCGCGCCGACCAAGTCGGAAGCGATGAAGGAGGCCGCCGAGATCCTCGAGGCTGCAGGCGCGGTCACCGGTGAGTACTACCCGGCCATGCTCGAGCGCGAGAAGAGCGTCTCGACGTACATGGGCAACTTCCTCGCCATCCCGCACGGCACGAACGACGCCAAGGACGCGATCAAGTCCTCCGCCCTGTCGTTCATCCGCTACGCGGCCCCGATCGACTGGGACGGCAACGAGGTCCGCTTCGTCGTCGGCATCGCCGGCGTCAACAACGAGCACCTCGACATCCTCTCGAAGATCGCGATCGTGTTCTCCGACGAGGACGAGGTCCAGAAGCTCACCGACGCACCGGACACCGCGGCGATCCTGTCGATCCTCGGCGAGGTCAACGAGTGACCTCCACCGACCAGCGCACCGCCGTCCACTTCGGTGCCGGCAACATCGGCCGCGGGTTCGTCGGACTGCTCCTGCACGAGGCGGGCTACGAGGTCGTCTTCGCGGACGTCGCAGCACCCCTCATCGACGCGCTCGCAGCCGCCGACTCGTACACCGTGCACGAGGTCGGAGCCGGTGCGAAGGACCACGTCGTCACCGACTTCCGCGCCCTGAACAGCGCGCAGGACGAGCCGGCCGTCGTCGCCGAGATCGCCGCGGCCGACATCGTCACGTGCGCCGTCGGACCGAACGTCCTGAAGTTCATCGCCCCGGTGATCGCCGCGGCCCTGCAGCAGCGCGACGTCGCTGCGGCCCCGATCGCGGTGATGGCGTGCGAGAACGCGCTCAACGCGACGGACCGCCTGCGCGAGTTCATCGTCGACGCGCTGCCCGCCGACGTCCGTGACGCCGCGCTCGCCAAGGCCGTCTTCGCGAACACCGCCGTCGACCGCATCGTCCCGGCCCAGCCCGAGGGCGCAGGCCTCGACGTCACCGTCGAGACGTACTTCGAGTGGGCCATCGACCGCACGCCCTTCGGCGGCTCCGAGCCGGAGCTCCCCGGTGCGCACTACGTGGACGGCCTCGCCGCGTCCATCGAGCGCAAGCTCTTCACGGTGAACACCGGGCACGCCACCGTCGCGTACCACGGCTTCGTCGCCGGGGCGGACAAGATCTCCGACGCGATCGCGATCCCCGCGGTCCGGTCCGAGCTCGAGTCCGTGCTCGCCGAGACGAGCGACCTGCTCATCCGTCGGCACGAGCTCGACCCCGAGGTGCACCGTGCCTACGTCCAGGCGATCATCGCCCGGTTCGAGAACGTGCACCTGCCCGACACGGTCACGCGCGTCGGTCGCCAGCCGCTCCGGAAGCTCTCGCGCGACGAGCGGTTCGTCTCGCCGGCAGCCGCCCTCGCCGAGGACGGCTCCGAGCCGATCGCGCTCCTCGACGCGATGGGCGCCGCGCTGCGCTTCGACGTCGCGGACGACGAGCAGAGCGTGGAACTGCAGGCGCTGCTCGGCTCCGACAAGTCCGACGCGGACGTCGTGACCGAGATCACCGGCCTGGGTGCGGAGCACCCGCTGCACGCGGCGTTCGCCGAGCGGGTCCGGTCCGCGCGCTCGTAGCGTTCCGACGTTCCGGACGGGAGGCCCGGTGCCAGCTGGCACCGGGCCTCCCGTCCGTGACGTGGTCACCGTCACCCCCCCGAACGGGTCAAGCCTGGACGTTCGTACCCCGAACGACGTGACGGGTGCACGACACTCGGCCCACCGGAGCGCACGCGGGGTCGTCGACGCCCGCCGGTGCACTCCGATCGCAGGCAGGGGCCGTCATGGCCAGCACGCATCCCATCCGTCCAGTTGCCGTGATCACGACGGGGATCGGACTCGCTGCGGTCCTGGCCCTGGGGTCGGCGTCGTCCGCCTCCGCGGCCACCGTGCTCGACGGGCCCGTCGGTCTCGGTATCGCGGCGACCTACGGTGTCCTCGGGGCGAGCGCGGTGACCAACACCGGCGCGACGCTGGTCACCGGCGACCTCGGCGTCGCACCGGGCACGTCCGTCACCGGGTTCGGCGGCGCGCCGAACGGGGTCGTCACCGGGACGACCCACCCCACCGACCCGACCGACACCGCGGCGGTCCAGGCGCAGCTCGACGCCACCACCGCGTACACCGTGGCGGCGTCGCTCACGCCGACCAGGACCGGGATCCGCGAGCTGAACGGGCTCAGCCTGATACCCGGGGTCTACACCGGCGGCGAGCTGGCACTCGCGAACAACGGCGCACTCACCCTCGCCGGGGACGCGGACTCGGTCTGGGTGTTCCAGGCGGCGTCGACGCTGACGATCGGATCCGGGACGCGCATCAGCATCACGGGCGGCGCGAACGCGTGCAACGTGTTCTGGCAGGTCGGGAGCTCGGCGACGATCGGCACCGGCGCGCAGTTCCAGGGGACCGTGCTCGCCGACCAGTCCATCAGCGTGACGAACGGCGCGACAGTCGCCGGCCGGCTGCTGGCACGGAACGGGGCCGTGACGCTCGACACCGACCGGATCACCGCGCCGACGGGGTGCCCGACACCGGGGACGCCGCAGCCGAGCGTCGCACCGACGATCACCTCGGGGACGCCGGCGACCGCGACCGCCGGGACCCCGTACTCCGCAACGGTGACCGCGAACGGCCTGCCGAAGCCGACCTTCTCGGACGACGGGACCCTGCCGGACGGCCTGGCCATCGACACCACCACCGGGGTGATCTCGGGCACGCCGACCACGGCAGGGACGACCTCGGTCACGATCACCGCGGGCAACGGCACCGGTCCGGACGCGACCCAGACGTTCGACTTCACGGTCGCGCCGGCGGCGGTCGTCCCGACACCCACGCCGACGCCGACGCCCGCCGTCGTGTCGCCCGTCGGGACCCCGGCACCCAGCGACTCGGCGACCGCCGGAGCCGCGGGGAGCGGGCCCGGCGCCTCGGAGCTCGCCTTCACGGGCGCCGACCCGGTTCCTGGTCTCGTCGCCGCGGGGTCGATGCTCGCCGTCGGCGCGTTCCTGCTCGTGCTGCGGTACCGCCGGCGCGCGGGGCGCGCGCGGCACCTCGCGGGGCTCGGGACGACGGCGGACTGAGCGGCGCGGGGTGGGGCGGCGCGGGCGGCGCGGCGCGGGCGCGGCCGCGCTTCGCGCGTGGCGGCCGCCGGCGCGCGTGGCGCCGCCTTCCGGGCGCGACGCCCCTGAACCGCCGAGACGCCGCCGATTTCGGCGGCGTCTCGGCCGCCGCTGGGCGTCTCGGCTGCTGAGGGGCGCGTCGGCGCCCGCGGCGCCGCCGTGCGCGCGCGGCGCCGCTGAGCGGGCGAGGCGCCGCGCGATGCGCGAGGCGCCGCCGAATCCGGCGGCGTCTCGCGCATTCGGCGGCGCCGCGCCGGCGACGGGGCGCCACGCGCGCCGCGCCGCGCGCCCGGCTACCAGCCGAGCAGGGTCAGCAGGTCCCGGACGGCCGCCGTGGTGGCCGGGGCGAGCCGCTGCGCGGCCACCCGGCCGGGGCGGGCGAGTGCCTCGTCGCGGCGGAGCACCACGACGGACGCGCCGGCCTCCCGCAGGACCCGGTCGTCGACACCCGTGGCGCGGGGAGCACGGTCGACGACGACGGCGACGGGCTGCGCAGCAGGTGCACCGGCGGCGGCGAGGGCCTCGAGGCCGGTCTCGATGCCGTCCGGGGTGGCCGCCATCACCACGACGACGGCGTTCTCCGGGGGAGCGGCGAGTGCGGCGGCCGCTGCGGGGTGCACGCCGATGTCGTGCACGCCGTGCCGTGAGGTCGCCTGGTCGAGCGTCGCGATCCGGGCGGCGAGGTCACCCGTGGCGTGGTCGCTCGCCTGCACCACGGCACCGATCCGACCGCCGATGGCATCGACCAGCAGCGCCGCGACCGTGGTGGTCCCGACCCCACCGGCCGCCCCGGTGACGATCATCGTGCGCGACCGGGCCGCCGCGGCACGCCGGGAGCCGGGCATCGGGGGCAGCGGAGCGGACGTCGGGGGCAGGTCGGTCACGAGCCGTCCTCCACGACGCAGCGGCCGCCGATCGCCTCGGCGAACGCGCGGGCGACCCGGACCCCGACGTCGCCGGCGGGGCCCCACGGAGCCCAGGCCTCGGTCCACCACACCGGGTCGTCGGTGGTCGCGGGGAGCAGCCGGGCCGGCTCACCGGGGGCCTCGAGCAGCTCCGGGACGCCGATGCTGAGCACGGCTGTACCGGAACGGTCGACGATCTCGGTCACCGCGGCGCCGTCGAGGGTGCGCAGCCGCAGGTCGGGTGCGACGTCGGCGCCGGCCACGACGAACGCGGACAGGTCGGGCGCGGCGTCCGAGACGATCACGAGGTCACGGGGCATCGGTAACGCCTCTCCGGTCGGCTGTGGGGAAGTGGGCGACCTGGATGATGCGCGGCGCCGTGCCCCGGCGGACCAGACGCCCTCGGCCGGCGGGGAACTGCTCCGCGTAGACCTTCGGGTAGATCTGTCCCTCAGAGCGTTCGCCGCTCATCACGAGGCCCGTGGCACCGGCGTCGCGGACCGACTGCAGGACGGTGTCGTACATCGCCCGACCGGCGCCCGCGACCGGGCGCGTGAGCACGACGTGCAGCCCGAGGTCCCGCGCCGACGGCAGGTACGGCAGCAGCGGTGAGAGCGGGTCGGTGCCGGCGGAGGCGACGATGTCGTAGTCGTCCACGAGCACGACGATGCGCGGCCGCGGCCCGGTGGCGGTCCCGGCCGCGCGGGCCTCGAGCTCGCCGGCGATCGCGGTCGCCAGGGCCCTGGCGTCCCGGCCGTTCGCCGCGTGGCCGCCGAGGTACTCGTCCGGGGTCCCGGCGGCTGCTCCACCGCGCACGTCCATGAACGCCAGGACGAGCTCGTCCGGCGTGGCACGGTCCATGAACCCGGCGGCGAGACCCCGCAACAGCGCGGTCTTGCCGCTGGCGGTGTCGCCGAACACCAGCAGGTGCTGGTCGAGCGCCGGGTCGAACGCGACGATGCCCATCGTGTCCTGCCGCAGCGCGAACGGCACGGTGTCCGGGGTGTCCAGCGGGTCGGGCAGCTCGGCGGGGTCGAACGACTCCGGCAGCAGGCGGATCGGCGCGGCGGCCGGACCCTCCCACGAGGCGGCGGCACGGCGGGCGAGGGCATCGAGTTCCTCACCGATGTCGTCGTCGTCCACGTCGTCGAGGAGCGGGAGGGCGATCTGGGCGAAGAGCTCGTCACCGGTGAGTGCGCGGCCCGGCTCCCCGGCCTTGAGGGTCGCCGCTGCGGCACGGGCGATGGTCGAGTCGGCGGGGTCGTTCAGCCGCAGCTCGAACCGCTGCCCGATGAGCGGCTGGACGGCGAGCCGGAGCTCGTTCCACCGGGTGAGCGCGACGACGACGTGGATGCCGAAGCTGCCGCCGCGCTGCAGGAGGTCCCCGAAGGCGTCCTCGAGCTCCTCGAACTCGGTGCGCATCGCGGAGAACCCGTCGACGAGCAGCACGACGTCCGCGGATCCCAGCTCGGGGACGCGGCCCTCGGCGTGGCGGGCCCTGAGCATCGGCAGCGAGTCGATCCCGTGCACGCGGAACACCGTCTCGCGCTGCCGGATCATCGCCTGGAGTTCCTCGATGAGGCGCAGCAGCCGGTTGCGGTCCGAGCGGGTCGCGACACCACCGACGTGCGGGAAGCCCTCGATGCGGGAGAGCCCGCCGCCGGCGAGGTCCATGCCGTACACGCTCACCTGGCGGGGCGTCTTCGTCAGCGCGATCGACGTCGCGACGGTCCGGAGGAACGTGGTGCGCCCGGAGCCCGGCGCCCCGATCACGGCCGCGTGCCCGCCGCCGAGCGTCAGGTCGACCTGCCAGGCCGCCTGCCGCTGCCGGACCGGGTCGTCGAGGAGCCCCAGTGGGAGCCGGAGTCCCGTCGTGTCCGCGGGCGCGTTGGCGTCGAGCACGGCGCCGAGCGCGAGCCGCGTCGGGAGCGGCGGCAGCCAGACCGGGGTCGTGCTGCCCTCGCCCTCACCGAGTCGCTCGACCGCCTCGTCCACGACGCTCCGGCCGACGTCGGGCGACTCCAGCGCCGCCTCTGTCGGGGCGTCGTCCTCGGCCGCGAGCGTGTTGTAGACCGGCAGCTCGAAGGGCTCCGGCGTCGTCTCGACGTCGCTCGGTGACGGCGCCGCGTCCTCCACCGGGCCCGACACGTAACCGGCGCGGAAGCGGGTGTAGACGCTCGTGTCGACCTTGAGGTAGCCGTAGCCGGGGACCGCGGGCAGGTGGAACGCGTCGCCGGTGTCGAGCACGACCTGGCTCTCGGCCTCGGAGAACGTGCGGAGCCCGAGCCGGTACGACAGGTACGTGTCGAGTCCGCGGAGCTTGCCGGCCTCGATGCGCTGGCTGGAGAGCAGCAGGTGGATGCCGATCGAGCGCCCGATGCGGCCGATGGTCAGCAGCAGGTCGACGAAGTCGGGCTCCGCCGTGAGGAGTTCGCCGAATTCGTCGATGACGAGCACCAGGTGCGGCATCGGCGGGAGCTCCGGCCGACGGGTGCGGAGCTCGCGGTAGTGCGTGATCGACGGTGAGGAGCCCGCGTCGCGGAGCAGCTCCTGGCGACGGCGGACCTCGCCGGCGATGCTCGAGCGCGCGCGCCGGGTCAGCTGCGGGTCGTCGGCGAGGTTGTCGATGAGTCCCGCGACGTGCGGCAGCCGGGCGAACGGGGCGAAGGCCGCGCCGCCCTTGTAGTCGACGAGGATCATCGTGAGGTCCTCGGGCGGGTGCGAGACCGCGAGCCCGAGGACGAGGGTCCGGAGCATCTCGCTCTTGCCGGACCCGGTCGCGCCGATGCAGATGCCGTGCGGCCCCATGCCGAGCTGCGCGGACTCCTTCAGGTCGAGCAGGAGCGGTGCACCGAAGTCGTCGACGCCGATCGGGACCCGCAGGAAGTCACGCGGAGCCCGCGGGCGCCAGGTCCTGGCGGTGTCGAGCGCGGTCACGTCGTCGGTGCCGATGAGCTCGGCGATCCCGATGGCGGCCGACGACTCGGTGCGCTCCTCGGCGTCGGCCGACAACCGGAGCGGCGCGAGCCCGCGGGCGACTGCGGTCATCACGGTCGGCTCGACGCGATCGCACACCGCGGACTGCACCGGCGCGGGCTCGCCCTCGGCGACGTCGCGGGCATCGACCACGTGCAGATCGGTCCGCCCGTCCTCGGTGCTCGTCGCGGTGATGCGCACCCGGACGTCGGACGGCTCGTGCAGACGGTCGGACACCAGGTGCACGACGGTGGTCCTGAGGTCCTCCGGTCGGGACTCGCCCTCCGGCAGGGGCAGCGGGACGGCCACGTCGCCGTGCTCGTCGGCGAAGACGACCAGGCGCGGCATGTCGCTCCGTTTCGCGGACTCGCCGGAGCGACGCCACATCGCAGCGGTCCGTGCACGCTCACCGAGCTCGGCGCCGAGCACCCGGGCGAGCGCGGTGACGTCCGGAGCGACGCGGCGTGCGTGCAGCGGGCCGTCGAAGGTGCGGTCCATCCGGCTGTGCGGCAGCAGGTCGAACCACGCCCAGTCCTCGTCGCGGTCCGCGGGGAAGGCCGCGGCGAGCTGGAGGTCGTCGGGGGAGTGCATCGCGGCCAGCTGGGCTGCGAGTGCCCGGGCGACGTCGAGCACGGCGGCCCGGTCGCCCACGACCGAGACGTCCCCGGCGTCGTCGAGCGCGACCGAGACCGGCATCGCCCGGACGGTGCCGTAGTGCTCGGCGACCTGCTCGAGCTCGACGAGCATCAGCGGGTCGAGCGGCTGCACCGGGTTCTGGTCGGCGGGGACGGTGAGGTCGAGCCAGCGGACGTCGCCGGTGCCGACCCGGGCGCGCAGGAAGTCCCCGTGCTGCCGACGGCGTTCCCAGAGCCGCGCCGGGTCGCGCACCAGTCGGGTGAGGGTCTCCGGCGCGGGGTCGACGTGCTCGGCGCGTTCGCGGACCTCGCGTGCGCGGTCCCGGAGGTCGCTCCGCAGCTCTTCGAGGTAGTCCAGGTAGCGCTCGCGCTGGGTGCGCCGGTTGCGCACGGCGTTCCCGCGCTGGGTGAACGCCATGCCGAGCCCGCCGACGAGTGCGACGACGAAGACGAGCGCCGCGACGACCATGAGCACGGGGTTGTTGCCCCGGAGCACGACCATCATGACGACCGAGGACACCGCGCCGACGACCGGCAGCAGGGACTGCAGCGGCAGGCCGCCACTCGGACCCTCCGGCAGCTGCGGCGGTGGTGCGAGCTGTTCGGCGTCGGGCCGGACGAGCGGTGTCGTGATGCGGGCCGGGCGGTGGACGATGCGGTTCATCGGGCTGCTCCCGTCTGGCGTCGGGTGGCGCCGACGGCGGCGTCGACGAGGGCGGCCGTCAGGTGGACGAGACCGGTGCGGAGTGCTGCCGACCGGACCCGGCGCGGGTCGGTGACCGCCGGGTCGTGCGGGACGGGGAGCACCCGGACGTGGTCCCAGGTCGCGGCGGTGCGGGCGGCGCGCTGCCCCTCGCCCGTGACGTCGACGGGGACCACGACGACCTCGGTCCCCGCGGCGTGTGCGCGGACGGCCTCGGCGTGCGAGACGGCCGCCTCGATCGCGGCGCGGTCAGCGGCGCAGACGAGTGCGACGACGTGCGCGTCCTCGGCCACGGCGCCGAGGTCGACGAAGGGCGACCGGCGTCCCCAGTCGCCGACGACGACGTCGAAGAACCGGGCGATCGGGTCGACGGCGTCGGCCCACTCATCCGGCGACGCCGCCCGGTCCGGGAAGCCTGCGCGCTCCGGGGACGCCGCCCGGTCCGGGAAGCCTGCGCGCTCCGGCGACGCCGCCCGGTCCGGGAAGCCTGCGCGCTCGGGGGACGCCGCCCGGTCCGGGAACCCCGCCCGGCCACGAGACGAGCCGTACCCGACCCGCAGCACGTGCAGCCCGGACGGCGCCAGCGCCAACCCGTCGGTCGCCTCCCACGACGCACGCGCACCAGCCCGGAGCGCGGACGGCGGCGTCGCGCCCTCCACCGAGGTCCCCGCGTAGCGGGCGAGCGACCGGCTGCCGGCGGCCCCGTCGACGCCGAGCACCCGTCCGGGTCGACGCCGCGCGAGCACCGTGGCGACGGCGGCAGCGGTCGCCGAGCACCCCGTCCCACCGGCCAGCGAGGTGAACGCGATGCGCCGGCTCGTGGGCACACCCTGCCGGATGGCCCGGTGTGCGTCGTCGAGCTCGCGCGCGCCCCCGGCGGTGCTGCCGAAGAACGCGCGGACGAGTGCGGGGCCGGCGTCGCGGAGATCCACCATGCTCAGAACGTCTCCAGGAGTGCGGCGAACAGTCCGAAGGTCCCGAGCAGCAGCGGGAGCGCCACCACGACGGCGATGGTCTCGAGCGCGTTCCCGATCGACCGGAGCCGTGCCCGCTGGTGCGCGGCGGGCCGGATGCCGGCGAGGAGCGCGGCCACGACGGCCAGCCCGGCGAGCACCACCACGACGATCGTCGGCGATGCGGCAGCGTGGTCCATGAGCCCCACGACCGCGGCGACGGTGACCGCGGACCAGAGCAGGACGCCCTGCAGCGCGAGCGGGAAGGCCCGGGTGCGGAGGGCGGTCACGACGACGGTGACGACACCGAGTGCGATCGCCCACGGGTCGTCGGCGCCGAGGAGCGCAGCGCCCGCCATCGCGAGCGGCGCGGCGACGGCGGCCGTGACCCAGTCGAGCGACCGGTACGCGTCGTCGAGCGCGGAGACGACACGGGGGCGTCCGACGAGCCCGCCGGCGCCGACCTGGTCGTCGAGCCCGGTGAGCCCGGCGGAGGACATCGCGGCGGAGGGCAGCAGACCGCAGGCGACGAGGGAGGCCACGGCGACGACGCCCCAGCCCGCGGCGGGCACGGCCGGGGTGAGCCACGTGACGACCCCGACGGCGGGCAGGACCACGCCGACCACGGCCGCGAGCCCGACGGTGCGCATCCGCTGGCCGACGCCGAGCCCGATGCCGAGCGCGATCCACGCCCAGACGACCACGAACGCGGCGAGCATGGCGGCGCCGTCCGCGGCGCGGGCCATCAGCGGAGCGCCGGCGAGCCCGACGGGCAGCGCCATCCCGGCCGAGGCGGCGGTGAGCACGATCCCCGTCCACCGGGCCCCGGCGCGCCCGGCGACGACGGCAGCGAGCGCCAGGACGAGCGCGGCGCCGAGGACGACCGCGGGCAGGACGACGGGCGACGGTGCCTGGTCCTGGGCGGCGCGCAGCACCCACCGGGCGCTCAGCGCGATGACCGCGAGCGACCCGAGCAGGCTGGACGCGGTGCCGACGGCGGCTGCGGCGACGGACTGCCGGGCGGCATCGGCCCAGGTGTCGTGCCGACGACCGAGCGACTCCGCGACGACGTCCGTGACGTCGCTCACCTCGGGCGGCGGCGGAGCGTCGGCCCGGCGGACCAGGTGCAGGACCTCGCCGTCCGCGACCGACTGGTCGGACGCACCGGCGCCGAGCGACAGTTCCTCGCCCGTGACGCGCACGAGGGTGACCGGGTGCGCGCTGTCCGCCACCGGCTCGTCGAGGATGTCGACGAAGCGCGGGAGCAGCCCGGCGAACGGCTCGTCGGACGCGACGACGACGTCGGCACGGCGAGCAGCCCCGACCACGGTCACGCGGGTGAAGTCGGTCACGGTGCCTCCGGGGCGTCGGTGCTGGTCGATGGTGCTGGTGTCGGCGACGACGGAGCGGTCGAGGTCGACCCCACGACGCCGCTCGTGGCGGCCTGCTTCGCGAGCGCCGTGGTCACGAACGAGTACCCGAGGCACCCGACCCCCACCACCGCGGCGAGCACGACGCTGCCGATGAACCGCCGGACGTTGTCGTTCACCTGGCGGCGGTCGGCGAGCCGGCCGAGCACGAACGCCTGCCGGAGACGCCGACGGTGGGTCGCGACGCTCTCCAGCAGGACGGAGTCACTGTTCCGTGGCACGCTGCACCCGCTCTCGTGTCGACTGGTCCATCTCGGTCGCGTCCGCCACCCGGCTGAACCCGATGTCGTCGAGCACGTCGGCGAGCTCGCGGACGGGGTCGCGATCCGTGCGCCGGCCGAACGGCAGCACGAGCGCCGGGATCCGCGGTCGTCCGGCGACGACCGCACCGAACCGCTCCGCGAGCACCGACGGGTCGAGCCCGAGGTCACGGACGGCCGGAGCGCCGAGGAGCATCGCGACCGGGGTCGGCGGCGCCTGCAGGACGGGCGACTGCAGCAGGTCGGACCGGCCCGGTCGCCGCATCACGAGTGCGAACAGCGGGAGCTGTGTCGCTGCCAGCCGGCCGAGCAACTGCGGGACGGCGGCGATCCGCATCGCGGTCACCGGGTCGCCGACGGGCCCCGCCGACACGAGTCCGGTGGTGAGTTCCTCGACGCCGTGGTCCGTGCGCTGGGCGGTCACCGTCAGCGCGGACCCGGGTCCGATCACGACGAAGCGCGTCGAGGTCGGCATCCGGTCCCGCGCCGCCGCGGTCAGGTCGTGCCGACTCCACGGTCGCCCGGCGGGTTCGTGCGTGCCCCAGCCGGTCGGCGCGGCGCCGGCGAGCTCCGCGGCGACCAGCTCCGCCGTGCTGCCGAGGATCGTCTCCGCTGCCGCACGGTGCCGCACCGACACCGAGACGACGAGCTGTTCCGCGGTCGCCGGTTCCGGTCGCAGGTACGGTACGGCGACGTCGTCCACCGAGGTGGGCGGTCCGAGCCGGACGGCGTCCGTGAAGGCGTCGAGACGTCGGCCGTCCAGGCCGTTGCGCAGACCGTCCTGCCCGCGCACCACCCAGGCGCCGCCGGTGTCCACGAGGTACTGGCGGAAGGGCTCCGTGAGCCGGGAGAGCCCGTCGGTGACCAGGATCGGCCGTGCCCCCTCGGCTGCGGCACGGCCGAGCAGGTCGAGTCGCCCGACGCCGAGGTGCACGACCGCGGCGCGGCTCTCGATGCGGACCGACCCGTCGCCGACCGAGTCGGCGAGGGGGTGCTTCGCGACCAGGTGCGCGTCCTGGTCCTGTCCACGCGACCGGCTCATGCCGCCCCGCCGACCCGGTCGAGCCGGAACGCGTGGTCGCCGATGCGCACGGTGGCACCCGGCGCCAGCACGACGTCCTGCCCGGGGAGGAGTTCGTCGAACGAGCCGTCCGGGTGCACGACGGTCGTGCCGTTGGTGGACGCGAGGTCACGGATGCGGACGACCCCTGCCTCCTGCACGAGGGCGGTGTGCGTCTTCGAGAGGGTGCGGGACAGGTCGGGTACCGCGATCGTCGTCACGCCCGCCTCAGCCTCGGGGTTGCGGCCGACGACGCACGTGGTGCGGAACCAGTGCACGGCACCGGTGTCGAAGGTGAGCACGGTCGCGTCCGACGGGACGGGGTCGGTGTCCGCGCCGGAGGCGGGGACGGTCGGCACCGGACCACCTGCGACACGGGTGGCGTCGAGACCGACCGGCACCGGGCCTCCCGGCGGGGTGGGCGTGTGCGGACGGACCCCGGCAGCCGCTGCTGCCCCGTACGTCATGCCGAGCTGGTCGAGGGCCGGCGACAGCGGGTCCCGACCGGAGCGGAGCGACGCGGTCACCGTGCCGGTGGCGCGGGCCCACGTGCCGCCGCCCGTTCGGTGTCGTCCCCGCAACCGCCGGAGCGCGGTGGCGGGTCCGCATGCGAGCGCGTCGTCGCCGTCGACGACGCGGGTCGCCATCACGAGTCCGCCGGGTCCACGACCCGTCCTGGAGGCTCGGATCACCACCGCGACGACCGTCACGACGAAGCCGACCACGGCCCCGGCGACCGTGGTGCCGACCGCGTCGGAGCGGGGGACCGCCGTGTGGGCCAGGAGGAAGAGGGCGGCGCCGAGCGCCGCCCCGAGCAGGCAGACGAGCACGTCGAGCGCGCGGGCCGCGGCGACCACACCGCCGGATGCCGGCACCACGCCGCGGAAGGGGTCGAACTCGACGGGCCCGACGGTCCGGCCGATCAGCACGCCGCAGTCGGTGCAGAACCGCTGCCCGTGCGTGGTCGCCGCACCGCACCGTCCGCACGTGAGGACCGGTACCACGGTCTCCACCACGATCGTCGACATCGCCCCCACCTCCCATCGGCTCGTTCGATCATGACAGACACCGACGGCCTGCGGTTCCTGGCACGGTGTCGGGTGCAACACGCCGTGACGTGGTCTAGGCTGCCATGCATCCGGCGTCCCCCGAACCGGGGGTGGGGAACGACAGAAAGAGGCAGCGATGAAGTTCGCTATGGGGGCTCAGGTACTCACCAACCTGACCAAGCAGACGTCCAACGCATCCGGGGACCTGGGCACGCTCGTGCACCGGCTCGCGGATTCCGCCGAGCCGCTCCAGGGCCGCTTCAACGGTGCCGGTCGTGCCGCCTTCGACCGCTTCAAGGGGCAGACCGACTCGATCGCGAACGAGCTGAACGGCGCGCTCGCGAGCGTCCTGCAGGGCGTGTCCGGCATGGACCGTTCCTTCCAGGAAGGCGACCAGGACATGGCCCAGTCGACGACGTCGGCCGAGGGCAGTGCCAACTTCGACGCGGCCCGCTTCAGCGGCCGCGCCTGATCTCACGAGGGGAACA
Organism: Curtobacterium sp. NPDC090223; assembly: GCF_044746585.1. Classification (NCBI taxonomy): domain Bacteria; kingdom Bacillati; phylum Actinomycetota; class Actinomycetes; order Micrococcales; family Microbacteriaceae; genus Curtobacterium; species Curtobacterium sp. NPDC090223. The sequence goes on from NZ_JBIVCN010000003.1 coordinate 396,793, forward strand.
GATCATGAGCAACGGTGGCAACCAGGCAGACCGTCGTGACTACGACGTCGCCGCATCGCAGAACGCCCAGGACAACTTCAACGCGGTCGCGTCGCAGCTCGAGTCGCTGATCGCCCAGCGCGACAGCGACGTCAAGGCCGCGATGGCGGACTACCAGGCCGACGGCGTCTCGGACGAGTACCACGCGAAGGAACAGCGCTGGAACTCCATCGCGAACGAGGTCAAGTCGATCATCGCGACGCTCCGCAGCTCGCTGCAGTCGAACGACGAGTCGGCCCAGTCCGCGATCAGCAAGGCCAAGTCCGCCGTCGGCAACATCGGCTGACGATGGCGAACGGATGGCGGGTCGACCCCGCGGGGGTCGAGCGCGTCCTCACCGCGGTCGCCGACCGGACGACGACGATGTCGACCGCGCTCGGCGGCTCCGAGGACGGATCGGTCAAGGGCGTCGACACCGTCGTGCAGGCGGCGGCGACGGCCGCGCAGTCGCAGGTGATCGGCGAGGCCATCGCGCGGTTCTTCGAGCACCGCAAGGCGACGCTCACCGGCATCCAGAACCGGGTGCGCGCGTCACTGCTCGGGGCGTCGGGGGCGACCGCCGCCATCAACGAGGGCGACGAGGCCATGGCGGCCACGACGCAGTCGAACGCCGTGTCCGCGGCCTCGAACGGGAACTTCTCCGCGTTCGACGGCGCTCCGGGCGCGAACTAGCAGGGGGAACCACAGCGCGATGAGCGGACTCGTCAAGGTCGGGGAGATCCCGTACACCGACGTCGACCTCTCCGGGATCACGGCGGGAGCCGGGAACCTCCGGACGGTCGCGTCCGCGGTGCGCGACGGCTCGGCCGACATCCACAGCGCGTGGACGCCCATCTCGCAGTCGTACGAGGGGCCGGCGGACCAGCAGCTCTTCGACGCGATGAACCCGATCGTGCCGCAGGGCACCGCGTTCGGCGATGACCTGGACACCGTCGCGAAGGCGCTCGACGACTTCGTGACCGAGGTCACCCCGATCGTCGCGAAGCTCAAGACGTACGTCACGCGGGGCAACCAGCTGCACGCGGACGTCAAGCAGCACGACGGCGCCTGGGACGAGGACGAGACCCTCAACGGCGAGAACAACGACATCATCAACGGCGTCGCGAACCAGGTCGTCGCGTACCAGGCCGCCGAGCGCACCTGCGCGAACACGATCCGCGGCCTCTCGGGCCTGGCGGCGCTGCACGCGATGACGGGCGACGACCCGGACGACGAGCTCGGCTACGGGTACAAGGAACTCCCGATGGGCACGGAGCTGCCGTGGGGGACCGCCGAGGCCCGCAAGGAGAGCTGCGGCGAGAAGACGCTGTACTTCGTCCCGCACCTGCTGCAGGGTGTCGTCGTCGACGGCATCTGGGGCACGGTGCAGGGCCTCGGGCAGCTGGTCGGCATCGACGGCACCGGGTGGCACCTCGACACCCTCACCAGCGCCTGGAAGGGCATGGGCTCGCTCATCGGCTACAGCGCTGCGGACGACTCATGGAGCTGGGGCAACGCCGGGGAGGCGTGGAAGGGTCTCGGCAAGGCCACCGTCGGGTGGGACGCCTGGGCGGACGACCCGGGCCGCGCTGCGGGACAGGCCGTGTGGGGCATCGGCTCGCTGCTCATCCCCGTCGCGGGCGAGGTCGGCAAGGTCGGTGCGCTCGGCAAGGTGGGCGAGGTCGCCGGCACGGTCGGCAAGGCGGGCAAGTTCCTGGACCTCGTCGATGCCGGCGCGTGGGCCTCGAAGGGGCTCACCTCGGTGCTGCCGAAGCTCGGGGACCTCAAGGGCCTGGTGTCGTCCGGGCTCGGCGACATGAGCGGGTTCACGGGCAAGATCGCGGACTTCAAGACCGGGCTCGGGGACTTCCTGCACGGGCACCACGGCAGCGACGCCGAGGTGCCGCCCGTGCGGTCGGAGCCGAGCGTCGAAGCGCCGGCGAACGCCCACAACGGCGGGTCCACGGTCGAGGCCCCGCCGGTGCGGGAGCCGGAGCTCGTGGGGGCCGGTGGGCACGGGGAGTCGGGGACGGCGACGGAGCACGGCGGCGGGTCGGACTCCGGGTCCGGTTCCGGTTCGGGCTCGTCCGGTGGGCACGGGCACGGGGGTGACTCGGGCAGCAGTGGTGGTTCGGGGCACGGGACGGATGCGGAGCACGATGGGGGCACCGGGCACGGGTCCGACGCTGACGGTAGTGCTACGGGACACGGTTCCGACGGGGACGGCGCTGGCACCGGCCACGGTTCCGATGCCGACGGCGGCATCGGCGGGCATGACGCTGGCACGTCGGATGGTCCCGGTCACGCGCCGTCGGCTGGTGACGACACCGCGCCAACACCTGCTGGGGGCGAGCACAACCCGGCGCCCGAGCCCCGACCGGTGCCCAAGGCCGACGAGTTCGACGCGTCCCGAGGCGACCAGTACGACTCCGGGGATCCGCTCCGCCCGGGCGATCCGCATCCGCATGTCCCAGCCGAGACGTACAACCAGGCGTCGCACGAGTCGGGCTGGAAGTACTTCGGTCGGCAAGACCATGAGTGGGCCGACTACCAGGCGCAGATCGCTGGGGTCGAGCGCACGGCCGATGGCAAGCTCCCCGAGTACCGCCAGTTCACTGAGGACGGCGCGACCGTCGACTTCGACGGCATGACCGAACGAGGGCACCCGCCGCAGGAGGTCTTCCTGGATGCGAAGGCCTTCAACCGAGGTATCGCGTTCGCCGACCCATCCAGTCCGTACTGGAGCAAGCGCATTCCGAAGATGATCGAGCAAGCGGAGGCCCAGATCGCAGCGCTGCCCGACGGTGCGCGGCTAGAATGGCATGTAAAAGATCCGTATGCTGCCGACGCCGTTCGACGTCTGCTGCGGTCTGCGGGAATCGACGGCGACGATCTCGCCGTGATCTTCACCCCACTGAGAACGGAGTAAGCCCTCGATGCCCTTCCCGACATGGTTGAGGACGACAGAGGTGAGCGCGCGCGCCAATTGGGATGCTCGCGCTGAGGACGCCACACAGGTCGCGGAACGCGTCGACCGGCTGCTCTCCTCCTTCGACCAGCTCCTCGGTGCCGGCTCGTCGTGGACGATCGTCGAGGACGACTCTGCCGTCCCGACAGACGCGGACCAGCTCAGGTCGGTCGTCGACGAACACGTGTACCGCGACGCAGAGGGCATCGCGTTCCCTGCCCGCGGATATCTCCTCAGCGTTGCTCGCGAGGGGGTCGCCGGGTTCCTGGCCATTCGGATCCGAGTCGGCTCGACCACAACGAGCAAGCGGATGCCCGCCAACGCGGTGCACGTGACCATCGCCGGACCGAAGAAGGACGGCGCGCGGCTGTCCATCGATTCGGACCTCGCTGAGGGTGTACTGCGCGGACTCGTGCGGGCTTGGGAGCCGGACTCAGCAGCGGTGTACGACCACGACGGCGCCGTCGCGGCCGAAGGGCGGGGCAAGTTCGCGCCCGTCATCGGGCAGCGTACTTGGGTGTCGAATCGCCTCGGAGAGGTTGAGACGGCGACGTCGGGTGTGCGCCTCCAAGCTGGGGATGGCGGACAGTACATCGTCGCGGATGACGCCCTTGACTCGAAGTCCGCGGTGCTCGAGGTCTGGTCGACTCTCCAGGCGAACGGCATCAGCGAGATCGCTCGTAGCGCTGTGTGATCGCTCCAAGGGCCCAGCGAGAGACGACATCTCGGTCGATGACGCCCTCAGGACGGGTTCGAACTCGATTCGAAGCATCAAGCAATCAAGCAGGCGTTCACCCCTCCTGTGGGCAGTGTCTTCGATCGGTTTGGCCCCGAGAACGGTCGATTCACATCGCCGGTTCCAGAGTCCGGCCCATACCCCTACGACGAGCGGTCCTTGCCCTACCTCGAAGACGCCTCGCAGTACCACCAGTATCGCGTGGTCGGCGACTTCAATCGCATCGAGGACTACGTGATGCGCGCACCCGAAGCTGTCCGTCAAGACGTGCTCGACCTCATGGAGACGAAGGATCTGACCTGGGAAGACCTGTCGCACGGATACAGGGGGAATATTGCAGACGGGTTCCACTCGACCGGCGATAGACCCAGCCTTCGGCCAGCCCGGAGGTGGACTGCAAGTGCAGGTCGTCTCCGCATCCGGTAAGCCGCTGAGCGTCGGTGACATGCTCACTGGTGATCCCGATGCGGGCATCCTGCCGTCGATGATCAGGAAGGCGTTCGTTCTCGAATGAGTGACGCGCAGATGGACCGGATCGACCTGGACCGGCTTGGTCGATTCGTCGGAAATCAGCCGGACCACCCCACGTCGATTCCGGGGATACGTCGAGACAGCATGACGATCTTCGAGTTCGGCGATCTTGAGACGTCGTTCTCCATTCGGCGGCACGACGACGGGTTCGCCCTGATGAGGACCGATCGCGGTGTCGACTGGACCTTGGTGGAGTTCACCCATCTCGACGATGCTGCGCGCTACGTCGTGGTCCGCGAGGGACGCTCGAGGAATCCTGTGCGCTGGTTCGCTGCAGGGCCAGGCGCGCCCGAAGGGGTCGAGGTGGTCGGTGGAGGTACTGAACTCCATTGGCGGAACGGGAACCAACGGCACGAGCTCCGGGTGCTGAGTGACCAGGAGGGCTCTGTTGTTCTGCGCTTCGCATGGGTGCGAAGTCTTCCGTTGACCGATGTCATCAACGTCGTTCTGTCTGCGTCGCCGATCGAGTCCTGCGATCACGGTGAACCATCGCGCTCACCCGTACGGCGTCGCGGCGATTGGCGTTCGGATGGAGCGGAGCGATCCGTCTGCGAGCAGATCGCGGATCGTCAAGGATTGGTCGGCGATCGAGAACCTGACCGCGCCACCGGGTTGACCGAACCACGCCGGCACGATCGAGGCCTCGACGAGGACGCTGCCCTCGGTCACGAACTGGTGAACCGATGCCGGCAAGCGGAGCGAGGAAGGCGGGAGCGAGCGCGACTCGAACGAGGAGTTGAGTGGATTGAGCAACCAGCCGTCTGGGCCCCCGATGCGGTCGACGAGGACACCTGCGGGCAGCTGGATCAGGCTCACGCCGTTCGGGGCGAATCGGATCTGCTCCACGAGCGGAGAGTAGAACGGCACGAGCCTCGAACTGATCAGGTCGAACTCGTCTCGCGGAATCTCCAGCGTCGGAGGTTGCGGCCGCGCGATGAATGGGCGGACAGCGTCTTCGATCCCCTCGCGGTCCGGCGTTGTTTCGATCAGACGTCGGTGCCCATAGTCGACGCACACAAATTCGAACCCGAGCAGCGGCCGCAGAACAGCTCCCGTCGATCATCGAGGAGCACGTGCACCGCGACGCAGAGAAGGTCGCGTTCCCGGCTCGCGGTTTCCTCCTCAGCTTCGCTCGCGAGGGAATCGCCGGGTTCCTGGCGTCTCGGATCCGCGTCGGATCGTCAACTACAAGCACGCGAATGCCCGCCAACGCGGTGCATGTGACCATCGCCGGACCGAAGAGGGACGGAGCGCGACTGTCGATCGATTCTGATCTTGCTGAGGGTGTGCTGCGCGGGCTCGTGAGGGCCTGGGAGCCGGATTCAGCAACCATCCACACGTGATTGAGGAAAGCAAGGTGCTGAGGATCGCTGCCACAGTGGAAAAGTGAGCTGTCTCTTGGACAAAATGGCTACCGTGGTCACGACCGAGATGACTCGGACCGAGTCCGAGAGTCGAGGTGGACATCCTGCCGTTGGCGCGAGCGAAGCGGTGGAACGCTAGGCCGCTCGAGGTGGCTCGGTGTTCTCCGCGAGCACAAGGAGGACAGGAGAACAGATGGACGACATCGATGCGACTCGTGATCTGGCCCTTGCCGAGGCGTCGGGGATTCGGTTCAACTGGATGAGATCACCGGACAATGACACCCGCATGACATCGATCTACGAGGACGCCGGGCGATGGATCGTGTCAACGACGAATGAACGCGCCACCGAAGAGAGCGTCAAGGAGTACGACGACCGCGGGGAAGCTGTGACGTACTTCGTCTCCAGGGTCAGCGCCTCGGTCCGGGTGGTCGGCTGGCGGAAGTCCACTAACAATTGGTCCTGAGCATGCGCGATGAGGTCGGGGAGTGGTCGTGGGCCGTGCTGGACCGATTGGGGCCACACGGCGAATGGCGGGCCACTGACGAATTGGGCGAGTTCAAGGAACGGGGTGGAGCAGACCGTGCAGCGAGCTGACGCGAAGCGTCTCATTGCCGACGAAGGGCTGGAGGGTGCCGTGTGGTTCGAACGTGGGACGAACAAGACGAATGCCGTGGCGATCTACGAGGTCGATGCGGGCTTCCGCGTCGTGTCCACTGACGAGCGCGCCGCGGAGATCGGGCCCCGCGAGTACTCGGACGAGTCCGAGGCGCTCACGATGTACGTCACGTTGCTGCGCGACCGGAAGGAGCTTGTCGCTTCGGGAGTCATCACTTGATCCTCCCGAGAAGATTCGCGCGACCGGAGCAGGAGCGCCCGTGAGCATCGGCGGAGAACTCGTCGAGTTCGGACATCTCGACCTCATCCGCTCCGCTCTGGAACGAGCCGGCCACGATCTCGTCCGGGTGGACCGCCACAAGATCGAGTACGGCAACCTCGAGACCCTCACGCGGTACGCGTCGGTCGGCGGCACCGTCTCGGAATGGAAGGACGATCACGGGTGGGGATCGTGGACCGGTACCGAGTTCGCGCAGCCCATCGACGCCGAGCGCTGGATCATGCTCGACGCTGGGTTCACGATGCGTTCGTCCGCAGGGTTCTCGCTGGCGCACTGGTTGTTCGGTCCGGCCGATTCGATCCCCGAGTCGTTCACGGTGGATGACGATGGTGGGCGGCGGACATCCCTGTCCTGGACGGTCGGAGGCGAAGCCCATCGAGCATGGTTCCAGGGCCCGGTGTCCCTGTTCCGGGCGGGCACGTTCACGGCGGTGGCTCGCGTTCCGTTGGACCGGATCGAGGAGTGCGCACTCGAGCTGGACGCACGGTCGGCATTCCGCGCCGCGTCCGACCCGGCCATCGCCGACGAACGACGAACGACGGAGGAGCCGTGAACCGTACCGACGCGGAGCGCGTGATCTCGGCCGAATCCCTCACAGCCGGGGTGTGGTTCGCACGCCCGGACCACCTCGCGAACCGGGTGGCCATCTACGGGTCGTCCGGACGCTGGGTCGTGAGTGTCACGGGCGAGCGCGGCACGGAAGAAGGAGTGCGGACGTTCGGGTCCGAGTTGGACGCACTCGAGGACTTCGTCGCTCGACTCCGCATCCAGCAGCGCCTCCTGGACCGCGGGGTCCTGTGAACGGCAGGATCGGGCTCATGGACGCGTTCGCGGCGTTGGGTCAGCTCGCGGGCGCGCGTCACGGCGCCGGGACGACGGAGCGGGTCGATGAGCGATCCTGACGGCGGCGTGGTCCCGTTCCGGGAACAGGGTTGCGCCTGGTGCCGCGAGCGCTGGATCTCCCGGTCTGACCAGCCTGAGCTCGTCGGCATCAGCCTCGAGTACCAGTGCCACCTCTACCGCTGCGGGGTGTGCTCCGCGTGGTGGGAGTACGGACTGAACCACCCGCACGAGATCGACGACGCGCTGGCGCTCCGGATCGCAGCGACGGTCGAGCCACAGCCGTGACCGCGGACACGGCGCGGAGCAGGGCCGTCGTCGAGCTGGCTGGAAGTTCTCGTGGGACTGGCGGTGAGCGGGACTACCGTCCGGTCCATGACGAAGCAGTGGGTTGCGCCGCGTCCCGGCGGCAGCGAAGTCCTCGAGTACATCGACACAGACGTCCGTCCACCCGGCCAGGGCGAGGTCACGATCGCGGTCCGCGCCGCCGGCATGAACCCCGCTGACACGAAGCACACCCGGGCAGCGCAGGCGGACGCGTACCCGATGCCGATCGGCTACGAGATCGCCGGGGTCATCTCGGCGATCGGCCCGGACACGCAGATCGCGTCCGGCGGCGGAGCCGTCGGCGACGAGGTCCTGGCGTTCCGCGTCGCCGGCGGCTGGACTGAGGAACTCACGGTGCCGGCCGCCGACGTGTTCGCCAAGCCCGCCTCCCTGGGGTTCCCGGAGGCCGCGAACCTGCTGTTGGCAGGCGCGACCGCAGCCGACGTGATCCGGGTGACCCGAGCCTCCGGACGGGACACGGTGCTCCTGCACGGCGCATCCGGCGCGGTCGGCGTGAGCGTCCTGCAGCAGCTGCGCCCGCTGGGCGCGCGCGTGATCGGCACGGCTTCGGAACGTGGTGCGGACACCGTCCGCCGCTACGGGGGCGAATGGATCGCCTACGGCGACGGACTGGAGGCTCGTCTCCGTGATCTCGCACCCCACGGCATCGACGTGGCCATCGACGCGGTCGGCACCGACGAGGCGGTCGACGTCTCGTTGGCACTCGTGGCGGACCGCGACCGGATCGTCACGATCGCCGCGCAGGGGCGCGCTGCGGCCGACGGCTTCGCCGCCGTCGGGGGAGCGCAACCCGAGAGCAAGGCGTTCCGCGACTCGGTGCGGCAGCGGCTGATCGACCTGGCGGCGGCGGGGCAGCTCGAGGTCCCGGTCGCCCGGACGTTCCCCCTCGCCGACGCCCGCGCGGCCGCAGAGCTCCTGGAGTCCGGACACCCCGGCGGCAAGCTCGCGCTCATCCCCTGACGCCCGACCTGCCAGACTGGAGGCCGACGATCGGGGGAGGCGCAGATGAGCGACGACGGGACGAACCAGGGCTGGGGCGACGGCCGGCCGAACGGGCAGCCGCAGCCGCAGTGGTCCGGGCAGCCGGGCTGGCAGCAGGCACCGGGCGGGCAGCAGGCACCAGGGTGGCCGCAGCAGCCGGCGCCGGCGTGGCAGCAGGGGCCAGGGTGGCAGCAGCAGCCCGGATGGCAGCCGCCGCGGCCGATCCCGCTCGACGAGGCCGGTGTGCCGCCGCTCTGGGCACCCTGGTACGGCGCGGGCATCGGTGACGCGATCGGCCGGTTCTTCCGGAAGTACGCACGGTTCGACGGGCGTGCCAGCCGCAGCGAGTTCTGGTGGTGGTTCCTGACGAACGCGATCATCGCCGCGCTCCTCGGCGCCGTGGTCGCGATCATCGTCACGACGACGGGCACCCGCGAGTGGAGCACCGATGTCTACGGCCGGACGACGAGCCAGCTGCACACCGAGTCGATCTGGTGGCTCGTCCCGATCTGGATCTGGGCCGCGTGGTTCCTCGGGACGGCGGTGGGCAACATCGCGCTGATGGTCCGACGGCTGCACGACGTGAACCTCAGCGGGTTCTTCGCGTTCTTCTTCGTGAACACCCTCGGGTGGATCGTGCTCTGGGTGATGGCGATGCTGTCGCCGAACCCGAACGGGCAGCGGTTCGATCGTCCGCAGGGATGACGATCCCGGCGGTGCCGGTGTGGTTGACTCTGTGCGTCTCATCAGGCGATCGACGAAGGGCATCCCCGTGAGCGACCAGTACGGCGGACCGAACCAGTACGGCGGACAGAACCCGTACGCGCAGAACCCCTCCGGGCAGAGCCCGTACGCGCAGAACCCGTACGCGCAGAACCCGTACGGGCAGCAGCCGCGACCGCCGCAGGGCGAGCCTCCGCTCTGGGCACCCTGGTACGGCATCGGGTTCCCGAAGGCGTTCGTCCGGTTCTGGAAGAAGTACGCCCGCTTCGACGGCCGCGCGAGCCGCAGCGAGTTCTGGTTCTGGACGCTCTGGTGGATCATCGGCAACGCGGCGCTCGGGATCGTCGGGGGCGTGTTCGACGGCATCGCCGGCACGAGCAACGTCGGCGACGACGGCCTGTTCGACGGGCTGCTCACCGGCGCGTGGGCACTCGCGACCCTGGTCGGCTGGATCGCGCTGCTGGTCCGCCGGCTCCACGACGCGAACTACAGCGGCCTGCTCGCGCTGCTGCTCATCATCCCGTTCCTCGGCTGGATCGCCTGCGTGATCCTGGCGCTGATGCCCTCCAACCAGCAGGGTCAGCGCTACGACCGGCCGCAACTCGGGTAACCGCGAGACCCGAGCGGACCGAACCGACCCCGTTCTGATTGACTCTGCTAGGAATATCCGCACAGCAGCAGGGGGTCACCGTGAGCGATCAGTATCCGTCCCAGAACCCGTCCGGGCAGCAGCCCGAGCCGGGGCACACGCCGCAGTACGGCGCGTCGGCGCCGACCGGACCCGGTGGTGAGCCGCCGCTCTGGGCACCGTGGTACGGGATCTCGTTCGGCAACGCCGTTCGTCGCTTCTTCAAGAAGTACGCCCGGTTCGACGGGCGCGCCAGCCGGAGTGAGTTCTGGTGGTGGGCGCTCGCGAACGGCATCGTCGTCATCGTGCTCGGGATCCTCTACGGGATCGGCATCGCGACGTCCGAGCGGACGACGGTCACCACGTCGACGAGCGTGTCGACCGCGGTCACGAGTCCGTCCGCGCTCTTCGTCATCGCGGGCATCCTGATCGGGCTCTGGGGCCTGGCGATCCTGGTGCCGGGCATCGCCCTGTACTGGCGACGGCTGCACGACGCGAACCTGGCGGGGCCGTTCTGGTTCCTCGGCTTCGTGCCCGGTGTCGGCGGGATCATCCTGCTCGTCTTCTCGCTCCTGCCGCCGAAGCCCGAGGGGCAGCGCTTCGACCAGCCCGGCCGCGGCTGAGCGAAAGCACCCACAGCGCCCGCGATGGGAAGCTGGAACGCGCGTCGGCAGTCAGGAGTTCTGACTGCCGACGCGCGTTTCGACTTCCTTCGGGGAGGGCACGGGGCCCGCGCGGGTCAGACTGCGCGGACGCGGACCAGGGCGCCGTCGACGACCAGGTCGCGCACGGTGAGCGACGGATCGGCGATCTGGAAGCGCAGCGCACCGCCGGGCTGGTCGAACCAGGGCTGCACGAAGCGAACGGTCACCAGGAACGGGCGGTCGACGACGTAGCGGTGCACCTCGGGCGCAGCGGCGACGTGCGGCGGGAGCGAGCGCGACGGCATCGGGGTGTCGAGCGGGTGCAGCAGGTAGCCGTCCGGCCCGCCGATGCGGTCAACCGGGACACCCGCCGGGATCTGGATGCGCAGGCCGTCCGGACCGGCCTGCGCGACCTGCTGCGCGAGCTGCGGGTACGTCGAGGCCGCGCGGTCCCGGAGCCCGTCGAGCTCGTACCGCTGGATGTCGCGCGGTGCGGGGAACGGGCGGTTCAGGAAGCGTCGGAGCATCTCGACGGCGTCGGACTCGCCGCGCGCCGTGGCGAGACGACGGGCGGTGCCGTAGTCCACGACCTCGAGCGCGAAGGTGTCCGGGGCGTCGGCGGCGACGATGCGGAGCGCGCCCTCCACCGGCGGCTCGTGCAGGGTCTCTCCGGGGAGCTGCACGTACCGGATCGTGTAGCCGAGCTGGTCGAGGATGGGGCGCGTGTCCGCGAACGTCATGTGCGGGAGCCTAGCGGTCGGACCTATGCCGTTCCTGGTTTCGCCGGCCGTCTATGCCCGACCGCGCATGACGGCCTGCTTGACCTCGGAGATGGCCTTCGTGACCTGGATCCCGCGCGGGCAGGCGTCGGTGCAGTTGAAGGTCGTGCGGCAGCGCCAGACGCCCTCCTTGTCGTTGAGGATGTCGAGGCGCACGTTCGCGGCGTCGTCGCGCGAGTCGAAGATGAAGCGGTGCGCGTTCACGATCGCGGCGGGGCCGAAGTACTGGCCGTCCGTCCAGAACACCGGGCACGAGGACGTGCACGCGGCGCAGAGGATGCACTTCGTGGTGTCGTCGAACCGGGCACGGTCGGCGACGGACTGCACGCGCTCCTTGCCGGGCTCCGGAGCCGTCGCGGGCTGGAGGAACGGCTGGACCTCGCGGAAGGACTTGAAGAACGGCTCCATGTCCACGATGAGGTCCTTCTCGAGCGGCAGCCCCTTGATCGCCTCGACGTAGATCGGCTTCGACACGTCGAGGTCCTTGATCAGCGTCTTGCACGCCAGACGGTTGCGGCCGTTGATGCGCATCGCGTCCGAGCCGCAGACGCCGTGCGCGCAGGAGCGGCGGAAGGTCAGCGACCCGTCCTGCTCCCACTTGATCTTGTGCAGCGCGTCGAGGATGCGGTCGGTCGGCAGCATCATGACGTCGAAGTCCTGCCAGCGCGGCTCGTCGTCGACGTCCGGGTCGAAGCGCCGGATGATCACGGTGACGGGGAAGGAGCCGGGAGGGGCATCCACCGCATCGGTGCGGGGTGCGTCGGAGACCAGGGTGTCGGTCATCAGTACTTCCTCTCCATCGGCTCGTACCGGGTCACGACGACCGGCTTCCAGTCGAGTGTGATGTGGTCGTCGGCGAGTGACGAGTGTGGGTCGCCCGTCAGGTACGCCATGGTGTGCTGCATGTAGTTCTCGTCGTCGCGCTTCGGGTAGTCGTCGCGCATGTGGCCGCCGCGGGACTCCTTGCGGTTCCGGGCGGAGTAGACGACGACCTCGGCCAGGTCGAGCAGGAACCCGAGCTCGACGGCCTCGAGCAGGTCGGTGTTGAACCGCTTGCCCTTGTCCTGCACCGCGACGTTCGTGAACCGGTTGCGGAGCGTGTGGATCGTCTCGGTGACGCGGGCGAGGGACTCGTCGGTGCGGAACACCTGCGCGTTCTTGTCCATCTCCTCTTGCAGTTCCTTGCGGAGGGCGGAGACGCGCTCGGTGCCGGTGGAGGCGCGGAGCTGCTCGAGCATCGCGCGCACGTTGGCGGCGGGGTCCTCGGGGAGGGGGAGGAACTCGGCCGTCTGCACCCACTCGGCGGCGTTGTTGCCCGAGCGCTTCCCGAAGACGTTGATGTCGAGCAGCGAGTTCGTCCCGAGGCGGTTCGAGCCGTGCACGGAGACGCACGCGCACTCGCCGGCGGCGTACATGCCGGGGACGACGGTGTCGTTGTCGGAGAGCACCTCGGCGTTGGTGTTCGTCGGGATGCCGCCCATCGCGTAGTGGGCGGTCGGCATGACCGGCACCGGCTCGGTGACGGGGTCGACGCCGAGGTAGGTGCGCGCGAACTCGGTGATGTCCGGGAGCTTGGTCTCGAGGACCTCGGCGCCCAGGTGCGTGCAGTCGAGCAGCACGTAGTCCTTGTTCGGACCGGCACCCCGGCCCTCTGCGACCTCTTGCACCATGCACCTGGCCACGATGTCGCGCGGTGCGAGGTCCTTGATGGTCGGGGCGTACCGCTCCATGAAGCGCTCACCCGAGGCGTTGCGGAGGATCGCGCCCTCACCGCGGGCGCCCTCGGTGAGGAGGATGCCGAGGCCGGCGAGCCCGGTCGGGTGGAACTGGAAGAACTCCATGTCCTCGAGCGGCAGGCCGGTGCGCCAGACGATGCCGACGCCGTCGCCCGTCAGGGTGTGCGCGTTCGACGTGGTCTTGTACATCTTGCCGAAGCCGCCGGTCGCGAAGATCATCGCCTTCGCGTGGAACACGTGCAGCTCACCGGTCGCGAGCTCGAACGCCACGACGCCCGCCGGCTGCTTGCGGGTGACGCCGTCGTCGCCGACGACGTCCACCATGATGAGGTCGAGGGCGTAGAACTCGTTGAAGAAGTTCACGCCGAGCTTGACGCAGTTCTGGAACAGCGTCTGCAGGATCATGTGGCCGGTGCGGTCCGCGGCGTAGCAGGCCCGACGGACCGGGGCCTTGCCGTGGTCACGCGTGTGGCCGCCGAAGCGCCGCTGGTCGATCTTGCCCTCAGGCGTGCGGTTGAACGGCAGGCCCATGTTCTCGAGGTCGATGACCGCGTCGATCGCTTCCTTCGCGAGGATCTCGGCGGCGTCCTGGTCGACCAGGTAGTCGCCGCCCTTGATCGTGTCGAAGGTGTGCCACTCCCACGAGTCCTCTTCGACGTTCGCGAGCGCCGCCGCCATGCCGCCCTGCGCCGCACCGGTGTGGGAGCGCGTCGGGTACAGCTTCGAGATGACGGCGGTGTTCGCCTTCGGCCCGGCTTCGATCGCGGCCCGCATGCCGGCGCCTCCTGCGCCGATGATGACGATGTCGAACTGGTGGTGATGGACGGTGATGTCGGTCACGGTGTCTTTCCGTTGAGGAGCGGGTGCGGGCTGCGGTGCTGGACCGGTGCTACTGCGCGGGGCAGAACGACGGCAGGTCCGCTGCGGCGGCGCCGGCGGGGCACGGGTCGAACGTCCAGCACACCAGGGTGCCGAGGACGATGAGCAGCACGCACGCGACGAGGATCGCGATGAGCAGGGTCTTCCGGACGGCCGGCTTCGACACGTAGTCGTTGACGATGGTGCGCATGCCGTTCGAGCCGTGGATCAGCGCGAGCCACAGCATCAGGGTGTCCCACACCTGCCAGAAGGGGCTCGCCCACTTGCCGGCGACGAACGCGAAGTCGATCTGCTTGACGCCCTCGCCCGCGACCATGTTGACGAAGAGGTGGCCGAAGATCAGCACGACGAGCAGGACGCCCGAGCCGCGCATGTAGATCCAGCCCCACTTCTCCCAGTTGGTGGTGCGGCGAGCGGCCTCGGCACTGCGAGGGGGCGCGATGGTCTGCGTGGTCATGATGTGGCCCCTGATCAGTGGAAGTCGGCGACGAGGTTCATCAGCTGGCGCGGCAGGAAGCCCGCGATCGCCACGGCCCAGAGCACGATGACGATCCAGAACATCGCGCGCTGGTACTTCGGCCCCTTGGACCAGAAGTCGACCAGGATGATGCGCAGCCCGTTGAACGCGTGGAAGACGATCGCCATCACGAGGGCGATCTCACCGAGGTTCATGATCGGCGTCTTGTACGTCCCGATGACGGCGTTGTAGGCCTCCGGGGAGAGCCGCACGAGCGCCGTGTCGAGGATGTGCACGAGCAGGAAGAAGTAGATCGCGACACCGGTCACGCGGTGCAGCACCCAGGACCACATCCCGGTGCTGCCGCGGTACAGGGTGCCCTGTGGCGTCCGTGATGCGCGCGGCGCATCGATCGTCACCTGGGGTGCGGCTGTCGCCGTACCCCCTGCGGTCTGCTCGGCCATGAGCTCGCCTTCCCGTAGGACAGGCCCGCCGATCGGCGAGCCGTTGCCGTCATGTTCGTGTGGAACACGTCCATCCTACGACCGTGTACTGACCTTCTCGTTCCACCCCGTGAGAATGCCCCGGCCGACGGGCGGCGCGCCGATGGTCCTCGCGGTTTCGTGGTGCGCGAGCAGTTCGTCGCCGATCGCCTCCCACGTCGTGCCCACGACGCGCAGCCGGCCGGCCGAGCCCATCCGCTCGGCACGGCCGCGGTCCAGGTGGAGTGCGAGCACGGCGGACCGGAGCGCCTGCGGCACGTCCGGGTCGTAGAGCTCGCCGTCGAGCCCGGGCGCGACCAGGTCGAGCGGCCCGCCCGCAGCCGGCGCCACCACGGGGAGCCCGGACGCGTGCGCCTCCTGCAGCGTCTGCCCGAAGGTCTCGGCCGGACCCGTGTGCACGAACACGTCGAGCGCCGCGTACACGTCGGCCAGCGCGTCGCCGCGCAGCGGGCCGGTGAAGGTCGCGTCCAGGTGGCGGAGCCGTCGCTCCAGGGCCGGCCGGGAGGGCCCGCCTCCCGCGACCACGACCCGGATGCCCGGGATGCCACCGAGCTCAGCGAGCCGCTCGACCTCCTTCTCCGGAGCGAGCCGACCCACGTACCCGACGATGGTCTCCCCGCGTGGGGCGAGTCGCCGCCGCAGCGCGCGGACCGGAGCCGACCGTCGCCGGCCCGGGTGGAACAGCGCGGTGTCAACACCGCGACCCCATCGCGTGACGCGGGGCACGCCGTCCGCCTCGAGCATCGCGGCGGTCGCGGACGACGGCGCGAGCGTCAGCGAGGCGCCGGCGTGGATGCGCCCGAGCACCCGGCGGACGAGGGGAGTCGTCGCTGCCAGGCCGTTGCGGCGGGCGAACCCGGCCACGTCGGTCTGGAAGACGGCGACGGAGGGGATGCCGAGCCTCCCGGCTGCCGTGATCGCACGCCCACCCAACAGGAACGGACTCGCGGCGTGGAGCACGTCGGCGCCGGAGGCGGCGAGGATCGTGTCGAGCACGGGGTGGGGGAGCGCGACCGGGAACTGGCGGTACGCGACGGCCGGGATCCGGTGGACGTCGAACCCGCGGTACCGCTCCAGGTCCGTCCGGGACCGCCGACCGGCGAGCCACGGGGTGTCCGGCGCGATCACGACCGCGCGGTGGCCGCGGTGCTCCAGGTGGTCCAGGACCGCCAGGACACTCGTGGTCACGCCGTTGAGGGTGGGCAGGAAGCTCTCGGTCACGACGGCGACGGTCCTCTGGGCCGAGCCGCGCTCCACGCTGCGTGCGTTCATGGCACCGCCCATGCTCCGCGCGCCACGTGTCGTCGCGGGGGACCCGACGGTGAACGGCACGGTCGACGCGGGTGAAATCGACGTGCGGTTTGCCGCAGCCGGCGCGCACCGCTCGGGCGCACCCAGGAACGACGACCCGTGACCGGTACGGTGAGCGGGTGGCAGCCCCCCTCGAAGACTTCTACGCGATCATCCCCGCCGGCGGCATCGGATCGCGCCTCTGGCCGCTCTCGCGCGCCGACGCCCCGAAGTTCCTGCACGACCTGACCGGGTCGGGCACGTCGCTGCTCCGGCAGACGTGGGACCGGCTCGCGCCGCTCGCCGGCGAGTCCCGGATCATGGTCGTCACCGGCCGCGCGCACCGCGTGGCCGTCGAGTCGCAGCTGCCGGGCATCGACGACCACAACGTCGTCCTGGAGAGCGAGCCGAAGGACTCCACCGCGGCGATCGGGCTCGCGGCCGCGATCCTGCGCCGCCGGGAACCCGACGTGGTGATCGGTTCCTTCGCGGCCGACCACGTCATCGGCGACGCCCGAGGGTTCCGGCGCTCGGTGCGCGAGGCGGTGGCGGTCGCCCGGGCCGGGTACGTCACGACGATCGGGATCACCCCGACCGAGCCCGCGATCGGCTTCGGCTACATCCACGCCGACGGCGAGGGCCTCGGCGTCGACGGCGCCCCGAACGCCCACTCGGTGCGGTCCTTCGTGGAGAAGCCGGACCTCGACACGGCACGCGGGTACCTGGAGGACGGCTCCTACCTCTGGAACGCGGGCATGTTCATCGCCAGGGCCGACGTGATCCTGGCCGAGATCGGGCGCGCCGAGCCGGAGCTGCTCGCCGGGCTCGAGGAGCTCGCCGCCGCGTGGGACACCTCCGCGCGCGGCGTGGTCGTCGACCGGATCTGGCCCGCGCTCAAGAAGATCGCCATCGACTACACCGTGGCCGAGCCCGCGGCGGCAGCCGGTCGGATGGCCGTGGTGCCCGGCGACTTCGACTGGGACGACGTCGGCGACTTCGCGTCCCTCGCGAAGCTGCAGTCCGGCGGCCGGACGAACAACCTCGCGGTGCTCGGCGACGGCGCCCGCATCCTGGCGGACTCCTCGAGCGGCATCGTGGTGTCGCACAGCCAGCGGCTGATCTCGCTCATCGGGGTCGAGGACATCGTGGTCGTGGACACCCCCGACGCGCTCCTCGTGACGACCAGCGCGAACGCCCAGCGGGTCAAGGGTGTGGTGGATGCACTGAAGATCAGCGGCCGGGACGACGTCCTGTAGCGCTCCATCACCAAACCCCCACAACCGGGGTCGGAAGTGCGACCTCGCGTTACGGCCGCGTTACGGCGCGGTCGCGATCTCGTAACTGATCCACAGGCGGCTCCGAGGGCGTTCTGTACCGACCAGGCGGTCGTGTACTGTCGCCACGATCGCCCGGTGCGCAGTGACCGGGCCCTGCTCCCCGGAGGAACCAACCCGTGTCATCTCGTACCCGTCAGATCGCACTCAGCGGCCTCGCGCTCCTCGGCACCGTCGCCGTCCTGGCCGGCTGCTCCGCCGCTCCGTCCGACACCTCGTCGGCGAAGACCACCAGCTTCCGACCCTGCATGGTGTCGGACTCCGGCGGCTTCGACGACAAGTCGTTCAACCAGCTCGGCTACGAGGGTCTGAAGGACGCCGCCAAGGAACTCGGCGCGACCTACAAGTCGGCCGAGTCGAAGGACTCCACGGTCTACGACTCCAACATCGAGCAGCTCATCAACCAGAACTGCAAGCTCATCGTGACGGTCGGCTTCAACCTCGCCGACGCCACCAAGAAGCAGGCCGCTGCGAACCCCGACACCGACTTCGCGATCATCGACGACAACTCGATCGACGCCAAGAACGTCAAGCCGATCACGTTCGACACCTCGCAGGCGGCGTTCCTCGCCGGCTACGCGGCGGCGTCCTACTCGAAGTCCGGCGTCGTCGGCACCTTCGGCGGCATGCAGATCCCGACCGTCACCATCTTCATGGACGGCTTCGCGGACGGCGTGAAGTACTACAACGACCAGAAGGACAAGAACGTCAAGGTCGTCGGCTGGGACGTCGACAGCCAGAAGGGCTCCTTCACCGGTGGCTTCGAGGCCGGCACGCAGGCCAAGTCGGTCGCGCAGACGCTGATCGACCAGAACGCCGACGTCATCCTGCCCGTCGGTGGCCCGATCTACCAGAGCGCCGCAGAGGCCATCAAGGACGCCGACAACGGCTCCGTCCTGATCGGTGCGGACAGCGACCTCTACGAGGCCGACCCGCGCTACAAGGACATCGCGCTGACCTCCGTCGAGAAGGGCATGCGCCCCGCGACCAAGGACGTCGTCGAGCAGGCCGCCAAGGGCGACTTCTCGAAGACCCCGTACGTCGGCACGCTGAAGAACGACGGCGTCGGCATCGCTCCGTTCCACGACTACGCGTCGAAGGTCGACTCGGGCCTGACCAAGGAGCTCGACACGATCAAGGCCGGCATCATCGACGGCTCGATCAAGGTCGAGACCAAGGCGACCGTCAAGTAGCACCACCGATGCGGGCGGGGGAGTTCTCCTCCGCCCGCATTCCCATGCGCTCCGCAGCACCACGACAGAAATAGACTCCCGACATGAAGCTGGAACTCCGCGGCATCACCAAGCGGTTCGGCCCCCTGGTCGCGAACGACCACATCTCCCTCACCGTCGAACCGGGCGAGGTGCACTGTCTCCTCGGCGAGAACGGTGCGGGCAAGTCCACCCTGATGAACGTGCTCTACGGCATGTACCAGGCCGAAGAGGGCGAGATCCTGCTGGACGACGTGGTCCAGGACTTCGACGGCC
Source organism: Curtobacterium sp. NPDC090223 (assembly GCF_044746585.1). Lineage (NCBI taxonomy): Bacteria > Bacillati > Actinomycetota > Actinomycetes > Micrococcales > Microbacteriaceae > Curtobacterium > Curtobacterium sp. NPDC090223. The sequence continues at coordinate 415,937 of NZ_JBIVCN010000003.1, forward strand.
CCGGTGACGCGATGCGCGCCGGCATCGGCATGGTGCACCAGCACTTCATGCTCGTGCCCGTGTTCACCGTCGCCGAGAACGTGATGCTCGGGCAGGAGGAGACGACCTTCGGCGGCCGTCTCGACCTCGCCGGCGCCCGCAAGCGCGTCCGCGAGATCTCCGAGCGATTCGGGTTCGACGTCGACCCCGACGCACGAGTGGAAGAGCTGCCCGTCGGCGTGCAGCAGCGCGTCGAGATCATCAAGGCCCTCTCCCGCGACGCCTCCGTGCTGGTGTTCGACGAGCCCACCGCCGTCCTCACCCCGCAGGAGACCGACGAGCTGATGGGCATCATGCGCCAGCTCCGCGAAGCCGGCACCGCCATCGTCTTCATCACCCACAAGCTCCGCGAGGTCCGCGAGGTCGCCGACCGCATCACGGTGATCCGGCTCGGCAAGGTCGTCGGCGAGGCATCCCCGACCGCGACGAACAACGAGCTCGCGGCGCTCATGGTCGGCCGCGCGGTCTCCCTGGTCGTCGACAAGGAGCCCTCCGCCGGCGGCGAGGACGCGCTCGTCGTGCAGAACGTCACCGTCACCGACCCGTCCGGCATCGTGCTCGTCGACGACGTCTCCTTCACGGTCCGTCGCGGCGAGGTCCTCGCCATCGCGGGCGTGCAGGGCAACGGGCAGACCGAGCTCACCGAGGCGATCATCGGACTCGAGCCGATCCGCACCGGGCACGTCACGCTGGACGGCAAGGAGCTCACCGGCCGGAGCGTCAAGCAGGTGCTCGACGCCGGCGTCGGGTTCGTCCCCGAGGACCGCAAGGAAGACGGGCTCGTCGGCGAGTTCACCATCGCCGAGAACCTGATGCTCGACCGCGCCGACCACCGCGAGTTCGTCCGTGCCGGCACGATCCGGTCCGCGGAGCGCGACGCGTTCGCGGACGAGAAGATCGCCGAGTTCGACATCCGCACCCCCGGCCGCACCACCGCGGCCGGTCGGCTGTCCGGCGGCAACCAGCAGAAGATCGTCCTGGCCCGCGAGCTCAGCCGCGAGCTGCGCCTGTTCGTCGCGGCGCAGCCCACCCGCGGCATCGACGTCGGCTCGATCGAGTTCGTGCACAAGCGCATCGTCGCCACCCGCGACACCGGCGTCCCCGTCATCGTCGTCTCCACGGAGCTCGACGAGGTCGTGGCGCTCGCCGACCGGATCGCGGTCATGTACCGCGGCGCGATCATCGGCATCGTCCCGGCGGACACCCCCCGCGACGTCCTCGGCCTGATGATGGCCGGGGAGCTTCCAGAAGGAACGGAGCTGGCAGCGTGAGCACCCCCACGCCCAACGAGGAACTGCCCACCGACGACCGCATCCAGGACGTCGAGGGCGGCCCCCGTCTGATGACCGACTCCGCGGACGACACCGAGCGCCGTGCGGGCGACCGCACCGGCACCGAGCGCATGCAGGCAGCACTGCAGGGCATCATGAACGGCTCCGTGCTCGTCACGGTCCTGGCCGTCGTGCTCGCGCTCGTCGCGTGCGGCATCCTGATCGCGATCACCGACCCCGCCGTTCAGCAGGCCGCCGGGTACTTCTTCGCCCGTCCCGGCGACACGTTCCGTGCCGTCTGGACCGCGGTCGGCGGCTCGTACGCCTCGCTGTTCCAGGGCTCGGTCGTCAACTTCGGTGCGAGCTCCTTCGCGCAGGCGATCGCCCCGATCACCCGCTCGATCGACTACGCCGTGCCGCTCATCGCAGCGGGCCTCGGCATCGCGCTGTCCTTCCGTGCCGGCCTGTTCAACATCGGCGGCCAGGGACAGATCCTGATGGGAGCGGCCGCGGCCGGCTGGGTCGGCTTCGCGGTCGACCTGCCCGCGGCGATCCACATCCCGCTCACGATCGTCGCCGGCATCGTCGGCGGTGCGGTCTGGGGTGGCATCGTCGGCGTGCTCAAGGCGCGGACCGGTGCGAACGAGGTCGTCCTGACGATCATGCTCAACTACGTCGCGCTGTACCTGGTCAGCTACTTCCTGCGGACGCCCGGCCTGCTGCAGGCCCCCGGCAGCCCGAACCCGATCTCGCCCGCCATGAAGGACACGGCGGTGCTCCCGGCCCTGTTCGGCCCGCGGTTCGGCATCGACCTCGGCTTCGTCGTCGCGCTCATCGCCGTGGTCGTCGTGTGGTGGCTCGTGAACAAGTCCTCGCTCGGCTTCCGGTTCCGCACGATCGGTGAGAACCCGCGGGCGGCGCGCGTCGCCGGCATGAGCGTGCCGTCCCTGACCATCTGGGTGCTCGTCATCTCGGGTGCGCTCGTCGGCATCGCCGGCGCGTACCAGGTGCAGGGCGCCGTCACGAGCGGCTTCACCTCGAACATCGACGCCGGGATCGGCTTCGACGCGATCACGGTGGCGCTCCTCGGACGCTCGAAGCCGTGGGGCACGTTCTGGGCGGCGATCCTGTTCGGCGTCCTCAAGAACGGCGGCTACGCCATGCAGGCGGCGAACGGCATCCCGATCGACATCGTCGGCGTGATCCAGGCGCTCATCGTCCTGTTCATCGCGGCACCGCCGCTCGTCCGCGCGATCTTCCGGATCCCGCAGCCGGGCGCCCGTCGCAAGAGCTCCAAGAAGTCCGAGCGGAAGGCAGTCGCCGCGTGAGCACCATCAGCCCCACAGCGGCCATGCCCGCCCCGACGGACCGTGCCGTCGAGTCCACCCGCAGCTGGAAGCTCCCGATCGCGTTCGCCGTCTTCACGGTCGTCGCACTCGTGTTCTTCGGCCTCCTGCACCGCGCGGGCGACACGACGTTCCGGCTCGCGAACGCCGGGGACTTCGTGCAGCTGCCGGACGTGCCGCTGCCCGCCACCGGGACCGGCGTCGTCGTCATCGTCGTGCTCGCCCTGGCCACCGTCTTCGCCTTCGTCCAGGCCGGCCGCTACGAGAAGACCCCGCTCTGGGTGACCTCGCTGTTCGCGCTGTTCTTCGTCGTCGGGTTCCTGGCGTGGGCCGCGGCCGGCGCGACGATCCCGGTGCCCGGGCTCCTGGTCGGTGCCCTCGGCCTGAGCGTGCCGCTCGTGTTCGGTGCCCTCGGCGGCGTGATCTCCGAGCGCGTCGGCGTGGTGAACATCGCGATCGAGGGCCAGTTCCTCGCCGGTGCGTTCGTCTCCGCGATGATCGGCTCGCTCACCGGCTCGGCGTGGGTCGGCCTGATCGGCGCCCTCGTCGCGGGTGTGCTCGTGTCGTTCGTCCTCGCGGCGTTCAGCATCAAGTACCTCGTCGACCAGGTCATCGTCGGTGTCGTCATCAACGCGTTCGTGTCCGGGCTGACGGGCTTCCTGTACTCGCAGGTGCTCTCGCCCGCCGAGCAGACGCTCAACGTCGGCATCCGCTTCCCGGTGCTGCCGATCCCGGTCCTGCACCAGATCCCGGTCATCGGTCCGGTGTTCTTCGAGCAGAACGTCATCGTCTACATCGCGTACGTCGCCGTCGCGGTGGTCACCTTCGCGCTCTTCAAGACGCGCTGGGGTCTCCGCCTCCGTGCCGTCGGCGAGCACCCGCAGGCAGCGGACACGGTCGGCATCAACGTGCTCAGCACGCGGTTCTGGAACGTGTCCCTCGCGGGCGCGATCGCGGGTCTCGGCGGTGCGTACTTCACGCTCGGATCGGTCGGTCCGTTCGCCAAGGACATGACCGCCGGCGCGGGCTACATCGCCCTGGCCGCCGTCATCTTCGGCCGCTGGGACCCGATCAAGGCGACGCTCGCGGCGCTGCTGTTCGGCTTCGCGTCGAACCTGCAGAACGTCCTCGGGTCGATCAACTCGCCCGTCCCGAGCGAGTTCCTGCTCATGCTGCCCTACGTGGTGACGATCTTCGCGGTGGCCGGCCTGGTCGGGCAGTCGCGTGGTCCGGCCGCGTCCGGCAAGCCGTACATCAAGAGCTAGCCAGGAGGCCCGGCGCATGACCGACACGAACGCTGCGGGTGACCAGGCGGTCACCGACACCGCCGCTGCGGACGCGGCCACGAGCCTCCCGTCCGACCTGGACTGGGCGTCGCTCCGCGACGCGGCCACGGCTGCCATGCGGCACGCCTACGCGCCGTACTCGTCGTTCCCGGTGGGCGCCGCGGCGCTCACCGACGACGGCCGGATCGTGTCCGGCTGCAACGTCGAGAACGCGTCGTACGGCGTGACGCTCTGCGCGGAGTGCTCGCTCGTCTCGCAGCTGCACATGACCGGCGGCGGCAAGCTCGTCGCCTTCACGTGCGTGGACGGCGACGGCGCGACGCTGATGCCGTGCGGGCGCTGCCGCCAGCTGCTCTTCGAGCACTCGGCCGAGGGCATGCTGCTCGAGACCGTCTCCGGCATCCGCACCATCGACGAGGTCCTGCCGGACGCCTTCGGGCCGCGGACCCTCGTGACCTACCAGCAGGAGCACTGATCAGCATGGCCGTCGAACCGTTCGACACCGTCGACCTCATCCGCACGAAGCGCTCCGGCTCCGCGTTGAGCACGCCGGAGATCGACTGGCTCGTCGACGCGTACACGCGCGGCTACGTCGAGGACCCGCAGATGGCGGCCATGGCGATGGCGGTCTTCCTGAACGGGATGGAGCGCCGGGAGATCAAGGACCTGACGCTCGCGATGATCGCGTCGGGGGAGCGGATGTCGTTCTCCTCGCTCGGCAAGACGACGGTGGACAAGCACTCCACCGGCGGGGTCGGCGACAAGATCACGCTGCCGCTGGCGCCGCTGGTGGCGTCGTTCGGGGTGGCCGTGCCGCAGTTGTCCGGGCGGGGGCTCGGGCACACCGGTGGGACGCTCGACAAGCTCGAGTCGATCCCCGGGTGGCAGGCATCGATCTCGAACGACCGCATGCTGGCGATCCTGGACGACGTCGGCGCGGTCATCTGCGCGGCGGGTTCCGGGCTCGCCCCCGCGGACAAGAAGCTCTACGCGCTGCGGGACATCACCGGCACCGTCGAGTGCATCCCGCTCATCGCGTCGAGCATCATGTCGAAGAAGATCGCCGAGGGCACGGGCGCGCTCGTGCTCGACGTGAAGTTCGGATCCGGGGCGTTCATGCCGACGTACGAGGCATCGCGGGAACTCGCGCAGACGATGGTCGACCTCGGGAAGGACGCCGGGGTCGCGACCTCGGCGCTGCTGACCGACATGGAGGTCCCGCTCGGGCTGACGATCGGCAACGCGCTCGAGGTGCGGGAGTCCGTCGAGGTCCTGCAGGGCGGGGGACCCGCCGACGTCGTGGAGCTGACGCTGTCGCTCGCGTCGGAGATGCTGCGCCTGGCGGGGCTGCCGGACGCGGACCCGGCTGCGGCGCTCGCGGACGGACGGGCGATGGACACGTGGCGACGGATGATCTCGGCGCAGGGCGGCGACCCGTCCGCCGCGCTCCCCGTGGCCCGCGAACAGCACGTCGTCACGGCACCGTCGTCCGGTGTGCTCGCCACCCAGGCGGCGCTGCCGTTCGGCGTCTCCGCGTGGCGCCTCGGCGCGGGTCGAGCGCGGGCGCAGGACCCGGTGCAGGCCGGTGCCGGCATCGAGCTGCACGTCAAGCCGGGCGACACCGTGACCGAGGGGCAGCCGCTCTGGACACTGCACACCGACGATGCGTCGCGGATCCCGCGTGCGCTCGAGGTGCTCGAGGGGGCGTGGTCCATCGGATCGTCCGCTCCGGCCCGCGGGCCGATCGTCCGCGAACGCCTGCCGTGACGTCGCTCCTCCACCTGTAGCGAGCCTCCAGGCCGTTCTCCACAAACCTGTGGGACGTCGCCTGCGGGGCGGGCGTGACCACCGATAGCCTGGTGGACATGAGCGCCGACGCCGCACCCACGTACCGACTGCCCGACGCGGGCGCCGTGATCAACGACCTGCCCAAGGTCTCCCTGCACGACCACCTCGACGGCGGACTCCGCCCGTCGACCATCATCGAGCTCGCCGAGTCGGCGGGTGTGTCGCTCCCGACGACCGACCCCGCCGAGCTCGGCCAGTGGTTCGCCGACCAGTCGAACTCCGGTTCGCTCGTCGAGTACCTCAAGACCTTCGACGTCACCACGAGCGTGATGCAGACGGCGCACGGCCTGACCCGTGTCGCGCGGGAGTTCGTCGAGGACCTCGTCGCCGACGGTGTCGTGTACGGCGAGATCCGGTGGGCGCCCGAGCAGCACCTGCAGGGCGGTCTGACGCTCGACGAGACGGTCGAGGCCGTCCAGGCCGGCATCGAGGAAGCGGTCGACGCCGCCGGCGGAGCGATCCGCGTCGGGCAGCTCGTGACGGCCATGCGCCACGCCGACCGTGCGCTCGAGATCGCCGAGCTCGCCGTCCGCCACCGTGACCGCGGGGTCGTCGGGTTCGACATCGCCGGGGCCGAAGCCGGGTTCCCCGCGTCGAACCACCGCGCCGCGTTCGACTACCTGGCGTCCGAGCTCTTCCCGGTCACCGTCCACGCCGGAGAAGCCGACGGGCTCGCCTCGATCCGCTCGGCGTTGGTCGACGGCCGGGCGCTCCGGCTCGGTCACGGTGTGCGCCTGTTCGAGGACGTCACCCTCTCCGACGCCGGTGACGGCTCCACGCTGGCGTCCCTCGGCGAGATCGCATCGTGGGTGCGCGACCGGGAGATCCCGCTCGAGGTCTCGCCGCAGTCGAACCTGCAGACCGGCGCGATCGCGGCGTGGGGCGACGACCTCGCCGACCACCCCTTCGACGTGCTCTACCAGCTCGGCTTCCGGGTCACCGTCAACACCGACAACCGCCTGATGAGCAACACCACGCTCACCAAGGAGCTCGCGCTGCTCGCGGGGACGTTCGGGTACGACCTCGACGACCTGGCCGCGTTCCAGATCAACGCCGCCCTCGGCTCGTTCCTGCCGCTCGAGGACCGCGAGGAGATCATCGCGCTGATCACGTCCGGCTACGCGGAGGCCTGATCGCATGGGTCTGCCGCCGCTCTCCGACGACGCCGTCGTGCTCGGTGCGTCCGCGCCCACGTGGCGTGACGCGATCCGGCTCGCCGGTGGCGCCCTCGTCGCGTCCGGAGCGGCGACGGATGCCTACACCGACGCCATGATCGCCATGGTGGAAGAGCACGGGCCGTACATCGTGATCTCGCCGGGTCTGGCGTTCGCGCACGCCCGGCCGGGGTCCACTGTGCTGCGCGACGGGCTGTCCGTCGTCACCCTCGCCGAACCGGTGGCGTTCGGGCACCCGCACAACGACCCCGTGTCGGTGGTGCTCGGGCTCGCGGTCGCCGGGGTCGGCACGCACCTGGAGTCCATCGGGGAGATCGCGAACCTGTTCAACGACGCCTCGGTGACGTCCAGGCTCGCGGCGGCCGGGTCCGCTTCGGAGGTCCGTTCGATCATGGGGGTTTCGGCGTGAAGATCGTGACGATCTGCGGCGCGGGCATCGGCTCGAGCGCCATCTTGAAGGTCAACGCCGAGAAGGCCCTGACGGCGCTCGGGCTCAGCGCGGAGGTCGTGGCGGCCGACGTCGCGTCGGTGCGGCAGGTGTCGGACGACGCCAACGTGATCCTCACCTCGCAGGAGTTCGTCGAGGCGATCGGGGACACCTACGCCGAGGTCATCGTGATCCGCAACCACTTCGACCAGGGCGAGATCACGGCCGCTGTGGAGAAGTCCCTGGGGGAGTCACCGGCCCCGTAGCGGGGCGCACGGCGCTGCGCTCGGCAACCCGGAGTGCGGCGCACGGCGCTGCCCTCGGCAACCCGGAGTGCGGCGCACGGCGCTGCCCTCGGTGACCCGTAGCATTGGCCCATGGCCAGCACGACCACCGAATCCAACCCGCTCAACGACCCCGCCGTCGACCCGTTCGACGTCGCCCGCGATGCCGCAGCCGTCATCGCCGCCGAGTCCGGGATCGAGCGGCACGACATCGCCCTGACGCTCGGATCCGGGTGGGGGAAGGCCGCAGACCTCGTCGGTGAGACCGTCTCCGAGATCCCCGCCGCCGAGGTCCCCGGCTTCAGCGCCTCCGCCGTGCCCGGCCACTCCGGCACGGTCCGCTCGATCCGGCTGCCCGACGGCCGTCACGCGCTGGTCATCGGCGCCCGGACGCACTACTACGAGGGCCACGGCGTCCGTCGGGTCGTGCACAGCGTCCGCACGGCGGCGGCGACCGGGGCCACCACGATGGTGCTGACGAACGGTGCCGGCGGCATCAAGGAGCACTGGAAGCCGGGCACGCCCGTGCTCATCAGCGACCACATCAACCTCACCGCGGACAGCCCGCTCGAGGGCGCGACGTTCATCGACCTGACCGACCTGTACTCGGCACGGCTCCGCGAGGTCGCCCGCACGATCGACCCGTCCCTCGACGAGGGCGTCTACACGCAGTTCCGCGGCCCGCACTACGAGACCCCGGCCGAGGTGCAGATGGCGAAGACCATCGGCGGGCACATCGTCGGCATGTCCACCGCACTCGAAGCGATCGCCGCCCGACAGGCCGGCATGGAGATCCTCGGGTTCTCGCTGATCACGAACCTCGCCGCCGGCATCCAGAAGACCCCGCTCTCGCACGCCGAGGTGCTCGAGGCCGGGCGCGAGGCCGAGCCGGTGATCGCGGACCTGCTCGCACGGGTGGTGGCGGCGCTGTGAGCACGGACGTGCTCGACGTCGCACGGGCGTGGCTCGCGCAGGACCCGGACGAGTCGACACAGCAGGCACTGTCCCAGGCCGTGACCGCGGCGTCCTCCGGCGACGAGGCCGCGCTGGCACTGCTCGCCGACCGTTTCGCCGGACGGCTGCAGTTCGGCACCGCCGGGCTCCGTGCCGAACTCGGCTGGGGACCGCTCCGGATGAACCGGGTCGTCGTGACCCAGGCGGCTGCGGGTCTCGCGCGGTTCCTCATCGACACCGGCCGGCAGCGCAGCGTCGTCATCGGCTACGACGGCCGGGTGAACTCGGACGTCTTCGCCCGTGACTCAGCCGAGGTGATGCGGGGCCTCGGACTCGACGTCACGCTGCTGCCGTCCGCGCTCCCGACGCCCGTGCTGGCGTTCGCGGTCCGGCACCTCGACGTAGGAGCCGGGGTGATGGTGACGGCGAGCCACAACCCGCCGCGGGACAACGGCTACAAGGTCTACCTCGGTGGGGACGACGAGGGCTCGCAGATCGTGCCGCCGGTCGACGGAACGATCGCCGATGCCATCGACGCCGTCGCCGCGGGCTCGATCGACGCGCTCGTCCGAGCGACGGACTACACGGTCGCCTCGGCAGCCGTCCTCGACGCCTACGTGGCCGCCACGGCTGCGATCGTGCCGGAACCGGCGCTCCCGGTCGCCGCACAGCCGAAGGTCGTCTACACGGCGATGCACGGCGTGGGGTGGGAGACCGCGCGCGCGGTGTTCGCCGCGGCCGGGTTCGCCGAGCCGGCGGTCGTCCCGGAGCAGATCGAGCCGGACGGGGCGTTCCCGACGGTGGCGTTCCCGAACCCGGAGGAGCCGGGCGCGATGGACCTCGCGATCGCCCGCGGTGTCGCGGTCGGCGCGGACCTGGTGATCGCGAACGACCCGGACGCCGACCGGCTGGCCCTGGCGATCCCGGCCGAGGACGGCTCCTACCGGCGGCTCTCCGGCAACGAGGTGGGCTGGCTGCTCGGCTGGCGGGCGGCGTCCCGCGCCGGTGCCGGTGGCGTCCTCGCCGCCTCGATCGTGTCGTCCCCGGCGCTGTCCCGCGTCGCGGCACGGTACGGCCTCGGGTACCGCGACACCCTGACCGGCTTCAAGTGGGTCTCCCGCGTGCCCGACCTGCGCTTCGGGTACGAGGAAGCGCTCGGCTACCTGGTCGACCCTGAGGTCGTCCGCGACAAGGACGGCATCTCGGCGGCGCTGGTGCTGCTCGACCTCGCGACGTCACTGCACGCGTCCGGTTCGTCCATCGCCGGGCAGCTGGAGGCCTTCGCGGCGGAGTTCGGTGCGTTCGCCTCCGGCCAGGTCGCGACGCGGGTGGACGACCTCGCTCGCATCGGCACGATCATGGAGTCGCTCAGGGCCACGCCGCCGACGACGCTCGGGCCGCTGTCCGTGCTGTCGGCGACCGACTACGCGTCCGGGGTCGACGGCTTCCCGCCCTCGGACATCCTGCGCTACGACCTCGAGGGCGACGCCCGCGTGATCGTCCGTCCGAGCGGCACCGAGCCCAAGGTGAAGGTCTACATCGACACGGTCGCGCCGACCGCCGCCGAGGCCCAGGCGCTCGTCGACGCCCTCGCCGACGCGATCCGCCCCCGCGTCTCGTAGCGCGCGGGCCGCGCGGCCGCGCGGCCGTGCCCCGCTTCGCGCCCGCTTGCGAACATCGCGCCCCGTTACTCCGGGGCGCGATGTTCGCTCGCGGGCGCAAAGCAGACGCCGGCGCTCCTCCCCAGCGCCGGGATCGCTCTTCTGTTTCCGCAACCCCATGCGGGACGACCTGCTCGAGTCCTGTCGGGGTGATCGTCGGACGATGGGAATCGAGATCACGTCGACCGTCGGTCAGACCGACACGGCAGCCGGTGGAGCGATCCGACGTGCGGCCCGCCGAGGAGAACTGGTGCGCATCCACCGTGGCGCCTACGTCGACGCGGCTGCGTGGGCTGGTTCGGCCACACACGAACGGCACCTCGCGCTCGTCCAGGCCTCGATCGGGCGGGGAGACCACATCGTGTCCCATGCGTCCGCCGTCGCCCTGCACCGGTTGCCCTGGATCGGCGGCTTCGGCGCACGCGTGATGCTGACGGATCCCGGTCGTGACCGAGGTCAGGTCAAGTCGTCGCTCCAACGCGTCGGCACCGATGGCCGAGTCCCGGAGACGGTGGCGATCGACGGGTACGTGGTGACCTCGCTCGCCGTGACCGGAGTCGATGTCGCACTCCGCGAACACCCGTGGCGCGCGATCGTCGTGCTCGATGCGATCCTGCGTCGTGGCATCGACCGCGACCAACTGCGCCGTGAACTTTCGATGCGCGGAGCGCCGCGTGCCCGGCGGCGTGCTCGGGAACTGATCGGGATGGCGGACGCGTCCGCGGACTCACCCGGCGAGAGCATCACGCGATGGGGAGCGCACGTGCTCGGTGCTCCGAGCCCACAGCCCCAGCGGGAGTTCCCGAACGAATGGGGTGGCGCTGACCGGGTCGACTTCTGGTTTCCCGGATCCGGCACGATCGTCGAGTTCGACGGAGCTGCGAAGTACCGGGACCCGCGGTACCGGAACGGCCGCAGCGCCGAGGAAGTCGTCGTCCAGGAGAAGCGTCGCGAAGATCGACTCCGTGGGCATCACGAAGTCCACGGATTCGCCCGCGTGACGTGGAGCGACGCGATGCCGGCGGGCCAGCTCCCGCGACGCTTGCTCGACGCCGGGGTACCGCTCGGGCCCAACTGGGCCGCAGCGTGGCGAGCTGCTGCGAATCGCGCCCTCTGACGGACATCGCGCCCCGAGGTGACGGGGCGCAATGTCCACGAAGGGGCGCGATACACGCCGCGGCAGCGCCGCGCGGCGCGCGGCCGCAGCGGCGCGCCGCGCGCGCCGGCGGCGCCGCTACGCGAGCTCGAGCAGGACGTGGCCGGACGAGATCGTCTGGCCGACGGGGGCGTTCAGCCCGGTGACGACGCCGTCCTTGTGGGCCTGCACGGGCTGCTCCATCTTCATGGCCTCGAGCACGACGAGCAGGTCGCCCTTCACCACGGTGTCGCCCTCGGCCACGGCGAGCTTCACGACGGTGGCCTGCATCGGCGACGCGACGGACGAGCCCGACACGGTGCGACCACCACGGACCGCCGAGGAACGCCGACGCGGGGGAGCGGACGGGCCCGCCGGACGCCGACCGGCCGCGGAACCGGCACCGCCGCCGACGATCGACGGCATGGTGACCTCGATGCGCTTGCCCTGCACCTCGACCACGACGGTGTCGCGCGACGCCGGTGCCGGCAGCTCCTCGGGGGAGCCGCTCCACGCCGGGATGTCGTTGTCGAAGTCGGTCTCGATCCACTGCGTGTACACGCTGAACGGGGTCGAGTCGTCGGTGGCGAACGCCGGGTCCGACACGACGGCGCGGTGGAACGGGATGACCGTCGGGAGGCCGGCGACCTCGAACTCGGCGAGTGCGCGACGCGAGCGCTCGAGGGCCTCTGCACGCGTGGCGCCGGTGACGACGAGCTTCGCGAGCATCGAGTCGAACGACCCGGACACCACGTCGCCGGACACGACGCCGGAGTCGACGCGGACGCCGGGGCCCGACGGTGCGTGGAACACGTGCACGGGGCCGGGCGCCGGGAAGAAGTTGCGACCCGGGTCCTCGCCGTTGATCCGGAACTCGAACGAGTGACCGCGGGGGGTGGGGTCGGTGTAGTCGAGCACGCCGCCCTCGGCGATGCGGAACTGCTCGCGCACCAGGTCGATGCCGGTGACCTCCTCGGACACGCAGTGCTCGACCTGCAGGCGCGTGTTCACCTCGAGGAACGACACCGTGCCGTCCGCCCCGATGAGGAACTCGCACGTCCCGGCGCCGACGTAGCCGACCTCGCGCAGGATCGCCTTCGACGACTCGTACAGCGCGGACTCCTGGGCGGGGGTCAGGTACGGAGCGGGCGCCTCTTCGACGAGCTTCTGGTGGCGGCGCTGCAGCGAGCAGTCGCGCGTCGACACGACGACGACGTTGCCGTGCTCGTCCGCCAGGCACTGGGTCTCGACGTGCCGCGGCTTGTCGAGGTACTTCTCGACGAAGCACTCGCCACGACCGAAGGCGGCGATGGCCTCACGCGTGGCGGACTCGAACTGCGCCTCGACCTCGTCACGCGAGCGCACGACCTTGAGGCCCCGACCGCCACCGCCGAACGCGGCCTTGATCGCGACCGGCAGCCCGACCTGGTCGACGAAGTCGATGACCTCGGAGACGTCCTGCACGGGCTCGATGGTGCCGGGAGCGAGCGGCGCGCCGACCTTCTCGGCGACGTGCCGAGCGGACACCTTGTCGCCGAGGCGCTCGATGGACTCGGGCGACGGGCCGATCCAGGTGAGCCCGGCGTCGATGACGGCGCGGGCGAAGTCGGCGTTCTCGGCGAGGAACCCGTACCCGGGGTGCACGGCGTCGGCGCCGGAGCGACGAGCGACCGAGATGATCTTGTCGATCACCAGGTACGTGTCGGCGCTGGTGGTGCCGTTGAGCGCGTACGCCTCGTCAGCGAGGCGGGCGTGCAGGGCGTCACGGTCCTGGTCGGCGTAGACCGCGACCGAGGCCTTTCCAGCATCGCGGGCCGCGCGGATGATGCGGACGGCGATCTCGCCGCGGTTCGCGATGAGGACCTTGCTGATACGGGGCATGACACATCAGCGTATTCGCGCCGGGGCAGGTCGAATTGACCGGCATCGACAAGAAAGCGAAGGAATTGCAGGTGGATGTCTACAGCGACCAGAGGTCGTGCCAGGAGACCCCGAAGCCGCGCAGCAGCATCGACCGGAGCACCGGCAGCGAGAGCCCGACGACGGCGGACGGGGCGCCGTCGATGCGGGTGATGTACGCAGCGGCGCGCCCGTCGATCGTGAAGGCACCCGCGACCTCGAGCGGTTCACCGGTCGCCACGTACGCGTCGATCTCGTCCGCCGACACGTCGTCGGCGAACGTGAGCACCGCGCTGTCCACGGCGACCACGCGGTCGCCGTCGACGGCCATGGCGGAACCGCCGGGCGCGACGTCCCCCAGGGACGGAACCGTGGTCGCCGAGCCGGCACGACGCCGGACAGGAGGCTCGGTGCGGGCTGGAACCGGGCCTCCCGTCCGTGTCGTGGCGGGGTCCGTGTCCCGTCGACGGTCGATGACGCAGTGACCGCTCCAGAGCGTGCCGCCTCCGGCGGCCAGCATCTGCCGCCACCGGTCCCGCGCGACGGCCGGGTCGTGCGGCTTGCCGTACAGCTGCCCGTCGACCTCGAACGCGGAGTCGCCGCCGAACACGATGCCGTCGACCGGCGACCCGGCGACGGCGGCGTCCGCGACCGCGGACGCCTTCGCGACGGCGAGGAGCGACACGAGCTCCGGGCCGGTCAGGGCGCGACCGAGTCCGGCCGCCGCCTCGGCCCCCACGGCGTCCTCGTCGACCCCGGGGGAGACCAGCACCGGTTCGATCCCGGACTGGGCCAGCAGGGCTCGGCGGGCGGGGGAGGTACTCGCGAGGTACAGACGCATGGGAACATCGAACCATGGGTGAATCGGTCGGAACGCTGCTCGAGCTCGACGTCACCGGGATCGCCCACGGCGGTATCTCGGTGGCACGACACGACGGACGGGTGGTGTTCGTCTCGGACGCGATCCCCGGAGAGCGTGTCGTCGCACGGGTGACGGAGGACCGGAAGAAGTCGTTCTGGCGCGCGGACACGGTCAGTGTCATCACGCCGAGCGAGCACCGGGTGGACCACGTCTGGCCCGAAGCCGGCCTCGACCGCGACCCCGCCGTGCGCCCCGGTGGCGCCGAGTTCGGGCACATCGCGCTCGCCCACCAGCGGACCCTGAAGCACGACGTGCTCGTCGACTCGTTCTCGCGCTTCGCGCACACGGACCTGGCGGAGGTGCTCGGCCACGACGTCGTCGTCGAGGCGGCGCCCGGTGACGACGCCGCGAACGGCCTCGGCTGGCGCACCCGCGTGCGGCTGCACGTCGGCGAGGACGGCACACCCGGCCCGTTCGCCGCGCGCTCGCACGACGTCGTGCCGGTGTCCTCCCTGCCGCTGGCGACCGCCGCCGTGCAGGAGAGCGCCCCGCTCGGTCGCGGCTCGATGCCCGGCGCGTCCGTGGTCGACGTGATCGCGCCGTCGGACGCCGACGGTGCCCGGCTCGTCATCGACGCGCAGACGCCGACCATCGTGACCGAGACCGTCGGGGAGCGGACGTTCCAGGTCGACGACAACGGCTTCTGGCAGGTGCACCACCGCGCCGCCGAGGTGCTCACCGCCGCGGTGCAGGACCTGGTCGACCGGGAGCGCCTCGACGCCGACGGCACGCACCTGGACCTCTACGGCGGTGTCGGGCTGCTCGCCGCGGCGCTCGGCGACCTCGTCGGCCCGAAGGCCAGGATCACCAGCGTGGAGAGCTCCGGGCGTGCCACCGAGCACGCGCAGGAGAACCTCGCCGAGTGGATCGGGGCCCGCGCCGAGACCGGACGGGTCGACCGGTGGCTCGCGCGCACGGTGGCGACCGCGACGCCGGCGGAGCGGCAGCGGTACCGCGCTGGCACGATCGTGCTCGACCCGCCGCGCGCCGGCGCCGGGCGCGAGGTGGTCGTGCAGATCGCCGCACTCCAGCCGGCCCAGGTCGTCTACGTCGCCTGCGACCCCGTCGCGCTCGCCCGCGACGTCGCCACGTTCGCCGATCTCGGGTACCGGCTCGAGGCGCTGCGGGCCTTCGACCTGTTCCCGCACACCCACCACATGGAGGCCGTCGCGCGCCTGGTGCCGATCGCGTAGCGCCGAGTTGTGTGGCGGGGCCGGAACCTGGGTCCGACCTGGGTATCCTGGCATCTGACGGCAGTCCGGTTTCAGGGGCCGGGCGCGTCGGAACGAGAGGTCACCGTGCCAGCAGACACGACCACAACCACAGGGACGACCGGACTCACCACGAGGCCGGTCCGCGTCGCGATCGTCGACGACCACGAGTCCGTCCGGCTCGGCATCCAGGCCGCGTGCCAGAACGAGGGCTTCGAGGTCGTGCTGACCGCGGCGAGCGTGCCCGAGTACATCGCGAACCTCGACGGGCGAGAGGTCGACGTCGTCGTGCTCGACCTGTCCCTCGGTGACGGCTCGACCGTGACCGAGAACGTCAAGGGCGTGCAGGGGACCGGCTCGGCCGTCCTCGTGCACAGCATCGCCGACCGCGTCGCGAACGTGCGAGAGGCACTGGCGGCGGGGGCCGCCGGCGTCATCCCGAAGTCCTCGGCGACGAAGACCGTGATGGCAGCCGTCGCGACGGTCGCCCGCGGGGACGTCCTCAACAACCTCGAGTGGGCCAGCGCGATCGACGCCGACCGGGACTTCGCGAAGGCGCAGCTCGGACGCCGTGAGCGCGAGATCCTGCACCTCTACGCATCGGGCCTCCCGCTCAAGCTCGCCGCGCAGCAGCTCGGCATCGGCTACTCCACGGCTCGTGAGTACCTCGACCGGATCCGCGTCAAGTACGTCGAGGTCGGGCGTCCCGCGCCGACCAAGGTCGACCTGCTCCGTCGCGCCGTCGAGGACGGCATCCTGCCGGGGCTCGACTCCGGGATCGACCCGGACGGCGACGGACGCTGAACCGACGATGACGACGGAGGTCGCGCCGTTCGGCGTGGACCCGGCGCGCAGCGTCCGGGCGACGATCACGCAGGGCTCCATCGAGCGCGCCTTCGCGATCCTCCTGGCCGTGGCCGCGATCGGCTTCGGCGCGGCGTTCGCTCCGGCGGTCGTCGCGCAGCTGCCGTACCTCGACCCGGTGTGGGGCCCCGTCTCCGCGCTCGCGGTCGGGGCGTCGTTCGTGCTCGTCGGCGTCTCCGCGTTCGTGCAGCGGCTCGCCCAGCCGGCCCAGATCGTCTGCGCCGTCCTGTTCCTGGTCGTGCTGGTCACGTGGCCGTCGACGGTCCGTGACACGCTGCCCGCGACGCAGCTGCCGTGGCCGTGGTGGCTGTGCAACGTCGGCACGATCGCCGCGGCCATGGGGTTCGCCACGTGGCGGGCGTCCGTGTACAACGCGATCGTGCCGGCGGTCTACATCGTCATCCGCCTGACGCCGGCCGGCGGGGAGGTCGGGATCACCCGAGCGCACCTCGACGGCGTCTACACGGCGATCCTCGGCGGCGCGGCCCTCGTGCTCATCGTCGTGCTCCGCCGTGCGGCCGCCGCGGTCGACACCGCGCAGGCCACGGCCGTGCGGCGGTACTCCCGGGCGATCCGGGAGCACGCGACCGAGGTCGAGCGGGTGCAGGTCGACGCCATCGTGCACGACAGCGTCCTCACCACGCTGCTCTCCGCGGCGCGTGCCGACACGGTCGAGGCCAAGACCCTCGCCGCCCGGATGGCCCGCAACGCGATCGACCACCTCGCCGCCGCGGCGTCGGACGGTCCGGGCGAGGTCCCGCCGGTGCCGCTCGTCGAGCTCCGGCAGCGCATCGCGTCGGCGGTGTCCGCGCTCGCCGAACCCGTGACGGTGCAGAGCGGCGCCCTCGGCTCCCGCAGGCTGCCCGCGGCGGTGGCGGACGCGATGGCATCGGCCACGCTCCAGGCCGCCGTGAACAGCGTGCAGCACGCCGGGACGGACGTCGCACGCTGGGTCACCGTCGAGCAGGACCCGCGGGGCGTCGTCCGCGTCGAGATCGGGGACGACGGCACCGGGTTCGACGTCGCGGCGATCCCCGCAGAACGGCTCGGCGTCCGCCGCTCCATCATCGAGCGGGTCACCACGGCTGGCGGGGCGGCGCGGATCGTGACCGCTCCCGGCGCGGGGACCCGGATCGAGCTGACCTGGCCCGCGCCCACGACGTCCGACTCGCCGGAGGTGTCGGCGTGAAGGTCTCCATCCGCGCGTCGATCGCCACCGGCCTGGCAGCGCTGTTCTCCGTCTACCACCTGGTGCTCGCCGCCACGACGCTGTCGCGGGTCGGTGACGTCGGCCCGGTCGTCGCGTGCATGGCGCTCTACGCGGCCGCGACGGGCGTGGTGCTGTTCGTGAAGGGGCGGGCGCTGCCGGTGTGGGCGGCGTGCTTCTCGCTGGCGACCGCCGTGGTGATGCCCGTCGTCGCCGCGCCGGTGGTCGAGCTCGGGGACGGCCCGGGGTACGCCACGTGGTGGATCGCCGCCGTCGGCACGCTCATGGTCATCCTGGTCGTCCGGGGTCGGGCACCGTTCGCGTGGGCCGGCGTGCTGTTCCTCGCCCTGCACACCGTCGCGTGGGCGGGCTTCGGTGCGCTCGGGGCGCTCGGCGTCCTGGGCAGCGTCGCCTGGGTCGTGATCGCGACGGCGTTCTCCGCGGCGATGAACCGCGCGACCCGGATCACCCGCGACTTCGTCCGTGCCGAGCAGGAGACCGCTGACTGGCAGGCCGCGCAGGACGCCCACGTGTTCGAGCGGCAGTTCCGCCTCAGCCAGACCACGCGGATGGCGCTGCCGATGCTGCAGCGGATCATCGACTCCTGCGGGGACCTCAGCGAGTCCGAGCGGACCGAGTGCCTGCACCTCGAGCAGGCCATCCGCGACGAGATCCGCGGCCGGTCCCTGCTCTCCGACGACGTCCGCGACGAGGTGATGCGCCTGCGCCGTCGCGGCGCCGTTGTGCAGCTCCACGACGACGGCGGGCTGGACGAGCTCGAGGGCGACGACCTCCGGCGCATCCACGGTCGCCTGGCGGATGCGCTGCGGCAGGCCCAGGACGCCGACAACGTCATCGTGCGGACCGTCCCCGAGGGCTCTGGCGCGGCGGTCACGGTCGTGGGGCTGCGGCTCGACGGCGAGGCGAGCGAGTCGGCAGCGCTCGGCGCCGGGCTCGATGACGACGACGACGACGACGGCGACGAGGACGAGGACGACTCCGTCGCGCTCTGGCTCGAGATCCCGCGCCACGAGTCCGTGTAGCGCCGCGCCCGGGCCGCCCGCCCGCGCGCGCCAGCCCCCACGCGCCCGCGCCCCGTCCGCAGCACTCTTCCGACGCCGCACACGTCGATCGTCTGGCGCGCTGACGACCCGTGCGGACGCACCCGATCGGTCCGCATCGTTCGACACGGCAGAAGTCGATCGACCGGCGCGGTGTCGATCAATGCGGAAGCAGCGGCAGCAGCAGCGGCAGCAGCAGCGGCAGCAGCAGCGGGAGCAGCCGGAGCCGCGGGAGTCGCGGGCGCAACGAGAGCAGCGGGAGCGCGGGCGCAGCGAGAGCAGCGGCAGCAGCGGGCGCCGCTGGCGCAGCAGGCAGGCACGCCGGCGCGCCCCGGAAACGGGGAACGGGCCGGTCAGGAAACCCGACCGGCCCGTTCACGACCCGAGGCAGAGCGACAACCCGAATATCGCCCTGGCTCGCAGCGGACAGTGACGTCGTACCCTAGTCGGTCACCGTCCGGCGATGTTCTTCAATGAAGGACACCGAACACCAGTAACTATGCCCACTACCAAGCCTCGTGTCAGTCGTCATTATGGGGGACAAAACCGACCTTTTCGGTCCCCATCCAGAAAGTGTGGCCCCCGAGTGAGGGGAGACCGACCAGGAAGTGCACCCTGCAACGGTGATGCGGTCCACCAGTTCAGGGGTACACCGGGGGACGGATCCCGCCGCGCGGACCTCGCGTGACGGACAGCGGCGCGTGACCCGGGGTCAGCGGAGCGAGCGTACCCAGGCCCCCGGCCCGTGCGGCAACGGCTGCCGGAGCCCCCGCGCGGAGGTCTCCCACCCGACCCGCGGCGACACCTCGACCTGGGCACGGCCGGCGGCTGCGGCCTCGTCGGCCTGCCGCTGCAGCACGGCGACGACCGCGGCGAGTTCCTCGGGCGTGGGGTCGCCGGCGACGACCTGCACGTCCGCGACCGGGCTCGGTGCGTCGGTGGGGACAGCGGCGGCGTGGCGTGCCGTCACAGCGGGATGTTCCCGTGCTTCTTCGGCGGCAGCGTCGCCCGCTTGCCACGCAGCGCCCGCAGCGCCTTGATCACCGAGACGCGCGTGGCGTGCGGCTGGATGATCCCGTCGAGCTCACCGCGCTCGGCGGCCAAGTAGGGCGACGCCACGTTGTACGTGTACTCGTTCGCGAGCCGGGAGCGCACGGCGGCGACGTCCTCGCCGGCCTCCTCGGCGCGCTTGATCTCCGAGCGGTAGAGGATGTTCACCGCGCCCTGGCCGCCCATCACGGCGATCTCCGCGGTCGGCCACGCCAGGTTGATGTCCGCGCCGAGCTGCTTCGAGCCCATCACGATGTACGCGCCGCCGTAGGCCTTGCGCGTGATGACGGTGACCAGGGGGACGGTGGCCTCGGCGTAGGCGTACAGCAGCTTCGCGCCGCGCCGGATGACGCCGGTCCACTCCTGGTCGGTGCCGGGCAGGTAGCCGGGGACGTCGACGAGCGTGAGGATCGGGATCCCGAAGGCGTCGCAGAACCGCACGAAGCGCGCGGCCTTCTCGCCCGCGTCGATGTTCAGCGTGCCGGCCATCGCCTGCGGCTGGTTCGCGATGATGCCGACCGTGCGGCCCTCGACCCGCCCGAACCCGATGAGGATGTTCGGCGCGAAGAGCGGCTGGACCTCGAGGAAGTCGCCGTCGTCGACGATGTGCTCGATGATCTGGGTGACGTCGTACGGCTGGTTCGTCGAGTCCGGGATGACGACGTCGAGCTCGCGGTCGGCGTCGGTGGTCTCGAGCTCGGGGGCGACGTCGTACGCCGGCGCGTCGGACAGGTTGTTGTCCGGCAGGAACCCGATCAGCGAGCGGGCGTAGTCGAGCGCGTCGTTCTCGTCGTCGGCGAGGTAGTGCGCGACGCCGGAGACCGCGTTGTGGGTCTGCGCGCCGCCGAGTTCCTCGAAGCCGACGTCCTCACCGGTGACGGTCTTGATGACGTCCGGGCCGGTGACGAACATGTGGCTGGTCTTGTCGACCATGATCACGAAGTCCGTCAGGGCGGGGGAGTACACCGCGCCGCCGGCCGCCGGGCCCATCACGATGGAGATCTGCGGGATGACCCCGGACGCCTGCGTGTTGAGGCGGAAGATCTCGCCGTACTTGCCGAGCGCGACCACGCCCTCTTGGATGCGGGCCCCACCGGAGTCGAGGATGCCGATGATCGGCACGCCGGTCTTCAGCGCGTGCTCCATCACCTTGACGATCTTCTCGCCGGCGACCTCGCCGAGGGAGCCGCCGAAGACGGTGAAGTCCTGCGCGTAGACCGCGACCTGCCGGCCGTGGATCGTGCCGAGCCCGGTGACGACCGCGTCACCGTAGGGCCGCTTCGACTCCATGCCGAACGCATGGGTGCGGTGCCGGACGAACTCGTCGAGCTCGACGAAGGAGTTCTCGTCGAGGAGCAGCTCGATGCGCTCACGCGCCGTCATCTTGCCCTTGGCATGCTGCTTCGCGATCGCGGTTTCGCCCGCGGCGGTCACGGCTTCGTGGTACCGGACGCGGAGGTCGGCGAGCCGGCCGGCCGTCGTGGAGAGATCGTGGGTGTCGCCTGAAGTCACCCGCTCACCCTACCGGGGCGGCTGTGCCCGCCGGTTGGAGGACCCCCACGGTTCCTGCCCGTACATTTGCGTGCATGTCCACACCCGAGTTCCCGCGATCCCGCGCTGCCGTCGAGTCCACCGGAGCCGTCCTCGACGTCCGGCCGACCACCGGGTCGACGAACGCGGACCTGCTGGACGCGGCACCGACCCTGCCCGACGGCAGCATCGTCGTGACGCTCGACCAGACCGCCGGGCGCGGACGCCTCGACCGCACGTGGTCGGCCCCGGCCGGGCAGACCCTGGCGGCGAGCCTGCTGGTCCGTGCGCCGCTCGACGACCGGGACCGCGGCTGGCTGCCCCTCGTGGCGGGCGCGGCGATGCGGGACGCGGTGACCGCGACCCTGGAGTCGGCACAGGACGACGTGCCCGGCGCTGCGGACGCGACCCGGGCCTCCAGGACGACCGTGAAGTGGCCCAACGACGTCCTGGTCGACGGCCGGAAGATCTGCGGCATCCTCTGCCAGGTCGCCGTCGACGGCTCCGTCGTCGTCGGCGCCGGCGTCAACCTGACCATCCCCGCAGCCGAGCTGCCGACCCCGACGTCGACCTCGCTGCTCGCGTCGGGCGCGACCGGTGACGCGGCCGACCTGGCCGACGCGGTGCTGTCCGCCTTCGCCACGGCCGTCCGGGAGGCCGTGGTCGCCCTGGCAGCGGGCGGCGCGGACGCCGAGGCGGTCCGGTCCCACGTCCGGGCCGGGTGCGGCACGATCGGCGCGCGGGTGCGCCTCGAGCTGCCGGACGGCTCCGTCGTGGAGGCAGACGCCACCGGCATCGACGACGAGGGCCGCATCACGATCCGGGATCGGGACGGCTCGAGCAGGGGCGTCGCCGTGGGGGACGTCACCCACCTGCGGTATGCATGACGCCATGACCGCCGAGCCCCCGCCCGAACGCGTCGTCGCACGCCTGCGGCCGCACGCGCGGAGCCTGGTGCGCCCGGCGGTGTTCGTCGTGCTCGTCGCGGTCGCCGGCGGCTTCGGCTTCGGGGTGTTCCGGGCGCAGCTCGCGTGGATCAACGTGGCGATCGCACTGCTGGTCCTCGTGCTGGTGCTCCTCGGCGGACTCGTGCCGCTGGTCCGCTGGCTCACGCAGCGCTACGTCGTGACCACCCGGCGGCTCGTCGTCGTGCGTGGCCTCGGCACCCGCACGCGGCAGGAGCTGCTGCACTCCCGCGGCTACGACGTCACCGTGCGTCGGCGCGGCCTGCAGGGCCTGTTCCGGTCCGGCGACGTCCTGGTGTTCCCCGGCGACGACCCGGCCGTGGTGCTCGCGGACGTGCCGCACGCCGACCTGGTGGTGGCGGTGCTGCACGACATGGTCGAGGCGTACGAGGCCAGGCGCCGGCACCGCGAGCCGGACTGGGACGAGATCGTCGGCGGACCGGACCGGCCGTCGTGGGGCGACGTGCGGCCCTGAAACTCCGGTACCGTCGTCGCGTGCGTATCTCTGTCATCGGCTGCGGGTACCTCGGTGCCGTGCACGCCGCATCCATGGCCAAACTCGGACACGAGGTCGTCGCGGTCGACGTCGACCCGGTGAAGATCGAACGACTCGCGGCCGGGGACGCCCCGTTCTTCGAGCCCGGTCTCCCCGAGATCCTCGCCGAGGCGATCGGCTCCGGTCGCATCCGCTTCACGACCGACATGGCCGAGGTGGCCGGGTCCCGGGTGCACTTCCTCGCCGTCGGCACCCCGCAGGGCCCCACCGGTGCCGCGGACCTGAAGTACGTCGACGCCGCCGTCGCGTCGCTCACCCAGTACGTCTCGGCGGGCGAATTCGTCGTCGGCAAGTCGACCGTCCCCGTCGGGACCGCCGCACGCCTGGCGGGGGAGCTCGCGGAGCAGGTGCCCGGCGCGACCCTGGTCTGGAACCCGGAGTTCCTCCGCGAGGGCTTCGCCGTCCGGGACACGATCTCCCCGGACCGCCTGGTGTACGGCGTGCCCGCTGGTGCGGCCGGTGCAGCGGCGGTGGAGGTCCTCGACGAGGTCTACGCCACCACGCTCGCCGAAGGCACCCCGCGGCTCGTCGTCGACCTCGCGACGGCCGAGCTCGTCAAGGTGAGTGCGAACGCGTTCCTCGCGACCAAGATCTCGTTCATCAACGCGATGGCGGAGATCGCCGAGGTCGTCGGTGCCGACGTCACGGCGCTCGCCGACGCGATCGGGCACGACGCCCGCATCGGCCGGAAGTTCCTGAACGCCGGCCTCGGCTTCGGCGGCGGCTGCCTGCCGAAGGACATCCGCGCGTTCCAGGCGCGCGCGTCCGAGCTCGGCGTCGGGGAGTCGCTGGAGTTCCTCGCCGACGTCGACGCGATCAACCTGCGCCGTCGCGCGCACGTCGTCACCCTCGCCCAGGAGCTGCTCGGCGCGTCCGGTTCCGGTGCCGCGGACCTCGCCGGCAAGCGCGTCGCCGTGCTGGGTCTGGCCTTCAAGCCGAACTCGGACGACGTCCGCGACTCCCCGGCGCTCGACATCGCCGCACGGCTGCTCGAGCTCGGCGCGACCGTCGCCGCGTACGACCCGGAGGCGAACGGCACCGCCGCGCGCGTCCACCCGGAGATCCACTACGTCGACTCCGCGACCACGGCGCTGCAGGACGCGGACCTGGTCCTCGTGCTCACCGAGTGGACCGAGTTCCGCGAGCTCGACCCGGCGGCCGTCGCGGCACTCGTGGCGACGCCCGTCGTGATCGACGGTCGGAACTGCCTGGACCGTGCCGCGTGGACCGCGGCCGGCTTCGCGTACCGCGGGATGGGGCGCTAGCCCGCCACCCGCTCGTCCGTGACGGCGTCGGTGCCCATGGTGCCGGCGCCGTCGCGCTGCACGGCGCGGTCGGGGTGGTACACCCACACCCGGTACAGCCAGAACCGGAACGCCGTGCCGAGGACCAGCCCGATCACGTTGCCGGAGACGTTGTCGGCGAGCGCGGAGGTGAAGCCCAGCACGTAGTGGGAGATGCCGAGGCAGCCGAGCGAGATCACCATGCCGCCCAGGGACACCACGACGAACTCCAGGCCCTCGCGGGCGGCCACGGCACGGCGCTGGTCCCGGAAGGTCCAGTAGCGGTTCCCCATCCAGTTCACGAAGATCGCGACGATCGTCGAGATCACCTTCGCGATGAACGGTCCCGCGTGCACCTCGTCTGGGCTGAGCACCGTGGCACGCAGCACGTTGAAGACCACCGTGTCGACGACGAAACCGACGGCCCCGACGACACCGAAACGGGCCAGCTGGGCAATGAGACGCCGCACGTGGCCTCCATGAATCCGTAGAGTTGACGCTGGCCGACCGCGATGGTCGGCAGGGGCCGCTTCGGCAGCCTCGGAGAATTGTAGACGTGCGCTCGCCACCCCGGGTGGAGGAGTGCGGAAGGAACGTTCAGCATGACCTTGCGCGTCGGCGTGATCGGTGGCGGACAGCTGGCCAGGATGATGGTGCCCCCCGCCGTCGAACTGGGCATCGACATCCGGGTGCTCGCCGAGGGGCCGGGCATGTCCGCGGCGATCGCGTCCACGGCAGAGGGCGACTACCACGACGCCGCGACCGTCCTGGCCTTCGCGCGGGACGTCGACGTCATCACGTTCGACCACGAGCACGTGCCGCAGGACGTGCTGCACGCGCTCGTCGACGCCGGTGTCGCGGTCCGTCCCGGTCCCGACCCCCTGGCGGTGGCACAGGACAAGATCACGATGCGGACGCGGCTCACCGAGCTCGGCCTGCCGGTGCCGGACTGGGCCGTGGTGCACGACCCCGACGAGCTGCGCGCGTTCCTCGACGACCACGGCGGCCGTGCCGTGGTGAAGACGCCGCGCGGCGGATACGACGGCAAGGGCGTGCGGGTGGTCTCGGACCCCGCCGAGGTCGAGGACTGGTTCATCGCCGTCGCCGAGGCCGGTGGCGGCCAGGCGCTCCTCGCCGAGGAGCTCGTCGCGTTCACCCGGGAACTCGCACAGTCCGTCGCGCGCCGCCCGTCGGGCGAGATCGTCGCGTGGCCTCTCGTCGAGACCGTGCAGCGCGACGGCGTCTGCGCCGAGGTGGTGGCCCCGGCGCCCGACAGTGCGGGCCGGATCGCGGACCTCGCCGAGTCGATCGCGGTCCGCGTCGCCGAGGAACTCGGCGTCACCGGGGTCCTCGCGGTCGAGCTGTTCCAGACGGACGACGAGCGCATCCTGATCAACGAGCTCGCCATGCGCCCGCACAACACCGGACACTGGTCGATCGACGGCGCCACGACGAGCCAGTTCGAGCAGCACCTCCGTGCCGTGCTCGACCTGCCGCTCGGAGCGACCGGCATGCACGCCCCCGCCGCGGTGATGGTGAACGTGCTCGGCGGTCCGGGGGACGGCGACCTCGCGGCGCGGTACCCGGACGCGCTGGCCGCCTTCCCGGAGGCGAAGTACCACTTCTACGGCAAGGCGCCGCGACCAGGCCGGAAGATCGGGCACGTGACGGTGCTGGGCGACGACGTCGACGACGTCGTCTACCGCGCCCGGGCGGCGGCCGCGCACTTCGACGACTGACGCCCACCCGGGCGGTGCCGACGGGGGCGGAGCCCGGGTGACACCCCTTGGGGGAGCCCCCGTTCTGGCGGCTGGTCGCCCGGCGCGGCCCGTGGTGCCATGGACTGGTCAGGGGACACCGACCATCCAGGGGACGTCAGCATGCGCACCAGCACATCCGTCGCGGCCGGGATCGCACTCGTGGCGGTGGTCTGCGGCATCCTCGCCCCGGTCAGCGCCGAGGCGGCGACGACCGCGGCCGACCTCCGCTCGCGGTCCGCGGCGCAGCTCTACGGCGCAGGCCAGTACGTCTCGCCGACGAGCGAGGCCGCGAAGAACGCGACCGCACTCGCGTCGACCGACCCGGCCGGCGCTGCCGCGGCGGCGACGATCGCGCGGTACCCCGTCGCGACCTGGCTCGGGGAGTGGTCCACCGGGACGACCCTGACGAAGACCATCTCGGCCGCCACTGCGGGGGCAGCCGCCGCCGGCACCACCGCGGTGTTCGTCACCTACGCTGTCCCCGAGCGGGACTGCGGCGGCTACTCGTCCGGCGGGTTCGACGAGACCTCGTACAACGCCTGGGTCGACCAGGTCGTCGCAGCGGTCGCCGGCAAGCGCGCGGCGGTCATCGTGGAGCCCGACTCCCTCGCGATGCTCAGCGACACCAGGTGCACGCCAGCCCTCGACCAGCAGCGGTACCGGATCCTGGCCCGCGAGGTCGCGGCGTTCGCGGCGGCGGGCGTACCGGCCTACCTGGACGCCGGCAACTCGAACTGGGTGCAGCCGGCCGTGATGGCGGAACGGCTGAACGCCGCCGGCGTGCAGCGTGCGCGGGGCTTCTTCACGAACGTCGCGAACTACTACCCGACCGCCCAGGAACAGACCTACGCGCAGAAGGTGTCGGCGCTGACCGGCGGTTCCCACTACGTCATCGACACGTCCAGGAACGGCACCGGCTGGCGCGGGACGTGGTGCAACGGCCCCGGCGCCGGACTCGGTGCCAGCCCGCGGGTCGCCACCGACGGCACGGCGCTCGACGCGCTCCTCTGGGTCAAGACGCCCGGCGCGAGCGACGGCACCTGCAACGGCGGACCGGCGGCGGGCAAGTGGTACTCGGCGTACGCCCAGTCCCTGGTGGCGAACGCCGCGACGGCGGGCCCGACCGGCAGCGGTGTCGCCGCGGGGGCCGCGGAGCCACGGGTCGCGCTCGAGTCAGCGACGGTCGCGGCCGCCGGCATCGCGGTCCGCGGCTGGGCGTACGACCCGGACGACACCGGGACGGCACTCGCGGCGGACGTCCGGGTGGACGGCGCCGTCGTCCGCACCCTGACCGCCGGCCTGACCCGGAAGGACGTCGACACCGTGACCGGGGCCGGCCCGGCGCACGGGTACGCCGGCGTGGTCCCGGCAGCAGCGGGCAGGCACACGGTCTGCGTGGTGGCCCGCAGCAGCGGCTCGGGCACGGAACGGACGTCGCCGTGCAGCACCGTGCAGGTGGCGGCGAGCGCACCGGTCGGACGGGTCGACCAGGTGTCCTCGTCGGCGCACCGCCGGGTCGAGGTGCGCGGGTGGGCCTTCGACCGCGACGGGGTCGCACGCGCCGTCGCGGTCTCGGTGACGATCGGCGGCAAGCGGGTTGCCGGTGTCCAGGCGTCGGGGCGACGCGCCGACGTGGACCGGGCGTACGGCTCCGGTGCGGCGCACGGGTACGTGACGACGCTCGCGGTGGCGTCCGGCAAGCGGACCGTCTGCGTCACCGCGACGGGCATCGGGCCCGGCGGCGACGCGGCGCTCGGCTGCCGGACGATCACCGTCCGCTGACGTCGGTGTGGCTCCCGGTAGGCTCGGAGCCGTGACCGACAGCACCGGAACCGCCCCCCTCGTCTCCATCATCATGGGGTCCGACTCGGACTGGCCCACGATGCGCGCCGCCGCGGACATCCTGACGGAGCTCGGCATCCCGTTCGAGGCCGACGTCGTCTCGGCGCACCGGACCCCGGACAAGATGATGCGGTTCGGCCGCAGCGCCGCCGAGCGGGGGATCCGCGTGGTGATCGCCGGTGCCGGCGGTGCCGCGCACCTGCCCGGCATGGTCGCGTCGGTGACCACGCTCCCGGTGATCGGGGTCCCGGTGCAGCTCGCTCGCCTGGACGGACTCGACTCGCTGCTCTCGATCGTCCAGATGCCGGCCGGCATCCCCGTCGCCACGATGGCGATCAACGGGGCGGCGAACGCCGGGCTGCTCGCCGCACGGATCATCGGTTCGTCGGAACCCGCTGTCGCGTCCCGGCTCGCCGAGTACGCGGCCGGTCTCGAGCAGGTCGTCGAGCGCAAGGCACAGGCGCTGCGCGACGCGCTCTGAGCTGGCTCGCGTCGGTCGCGTCGGAGCCAGGAAGGCCCGGTCAGGTCCGTGCAGGTCCGGTCAGGAGGCCGTGGCCGCGCCCGTCAGGCCGTTGACCGTCACCGAGCGGGTCGCCCCGTCCACCGTGACCTTCGCCGTCCACGTGGGCGCCGAGCCGCTGCCGCCGAGCTGCAGGGACGCGAGGGTCCCGGAGACCGCGTTCTTGGCGGCCTTCGCGGCGGCGGCGGCATCGACCTTCAGCGCCGCGGCACGAGCCGTGTTCGCCGCCTTGGTCGCGGCGTCCGAGTCCTTCGGGAACGGTCCGGACGTGACGCGGTCCAGGGTCGCGGAGACGACGGACTGGGTCAGGGAGCCGTCCGGGCCGGCCACGACGACCGTCCAGTTGTCTCCGGAGCCGGCGAGGGACACCACCGTGCCACCGCCCGCCGCGGCGAGGCCCTGCTTGGTGACGGCGGCGTAGTCGACCGTGTCGGGGTTCTCCACACCACTGCCGTTGCCGGTGCCCTGGCCGGTGCCGTCGTCCGCGGAGCCGGTCGGGTCCGCCGACGGTGCGGTCGTGGCGGGGGTCGTGGGCGTCGCGCTCGGTGTCGGGGTGGCGGTCGGCGTTGCGGACCGAGTCGTCGTGGCGCTGCGCGTGGGCTCCGGGGTGTCCGATCCGGAGCACGCGGAGAGGAGCGCGGCCGTGCCGATGCCGATGGCGATCGAGGCGGTCAGGACCGTGAGCGGGTGACGACGGGTCATGAGCCGATCCTGGCAGCCCGGGGCCGCCCGGTCGGTGAGGACACGGCACGTGCGGGCGATCGATGCCGACCCGTGATCGACCTCGGCGTGCGGCGGCTCAGAGGTCGGCGTGCAGCTGCCAGGTCTCGATCGCGGAGTCGTTCCAGTCGAACATGCGCGCACGGTCCGGACCCGCGATGGCGAGCTGCCCGGCCAGGTGCGGGTCGTTGACGACCTGGTAGATCGCCTGTGCGAGACGCTCCGGGTAGCCGTCGCGGGGGTCCCTGGCGACGGTCACGCCGGCGTCGGAGGCGACTTCCCGCACGGCGGGGTCGTCGGAGTGCACCACCGGCGTGCCGAGGCTCATCGCCTCGATCACCGGCAGGCCGAAGCCCTCGGCGAGGCTCGGGAAGACGAACACGCTCGCCCGGTCGTAGACCACGGCCAGGTCCGGGTCGTCCACGCGTCCGAGGACCTTCACGCGGTCCGGCGCGAGTCCGGCACGTTCGGCGGTGCCGAGGACGTCGACGTCCCCCCAGCCGTCCGGGCCGGAGATCACCAGTGGGATGTCCACGGGGGCGTCCGGGTGCGCCATCGCCTCGATCAGGTAGGACAGGCCCTTCCGGGGCTCGAGCGTGCCGACGGCGAGCACGTAGCGCTCGGGGAGGCCGAGTCGCTCGGCACGGAGGTCGGCGTCCACCGGGATCCGGAGCCGGCCGCTCGGCGCACCGCCGATGACGCGGAGCCGGTCGTCGAACCGGTGGATCTCGTTGAGGTGCGCGGCGACCGCGTGGGTCGGCACGACGACGGCGTCGGCGTACTTGTAGGCCCGCTTCACCATCGCCTTGTGGAAGTGCACCCCGCGCGGCGTCAGGGTCTCCGGGTGGGTCCACGGCACGGTGTCGTGCACGGTGACGACGGTCTGCCGCCCGGGCTCCTGGAAGCGGTTGTGCTTCACCAGCGGCGCGAGGACGCTCGGGGCGTGGACCATGCCCTGCGAGGCGCCGCGCGCGACGCCGCCCTGCCAGGCGAGCGCGAGCTCACGGCGGGGCAGGGCGAGGCGGTCCAGGCCGGACAGCCCGGGGAGCAGGGTGCGCAGGTGCTCGACCTCGGCGGGGGAGACGGCCGAGACGACCGCCTCGACGTCACAGCCGGCGGGTGCCGTCGCGATGAGCTGCCGGGTGAGTTCCTCCGCGTAGCGGCCGATGCCGCCGGGGACCGGGGCGACCACCTGGTCGACGATCACGCGGAGAGTGGTCATCTGGTGTGGCTCCTCGAAGTGGTACGGGACACGGCTGTCCGGGCGTCGCCAGAGCGTAGCAGCGGGGTCAGGGAGTTCTCGGTGTGCGGGTCGCGGCGCGGCGACGACGCTCACCGAGCACCGCGGCCCCGGCGAAGACCAGGTCGACGACGGTGAGCAGCACGCGGGACATCACGGCGACGCTGACGGCGGCCGACGCTCCGACCGGCACGCCGGCCGTCAGGAGCGCGGTGAGGACGGCTTCGCGCCCGCCGAGGCCGGCCGGCAGGAAGAACACCAGGAAGCCGACGAGCCACGCCAGGGCGTACGCACCGATCGTCAGCGTGGTGACGCGGAGGTCGACGTGGCCGAGCGGCACGAGCACGAGCACGATGTGCACGCCGAACACGACCCACGCGAGCGCCGCCCACCCGAACGCCCGGGCGATCGCACCGATGCCGAGGTCGATGGTGCCGAGGTCCCGGCGGGTGACCTTCGAGGCGAGCCGGAGCCCGAGGCGCAGGACCGCCGGGTGCAGCGCGGCGAGGACGATCGGGACGAGGAGCACGACGAACCAGTACCGCGCGAACGCGTCCGGCTGCACGAACGGGATCGTCACGGCGGCGACCGAGACACCGGCTCCGCAGCTGATGAGCAGCGTGAGCATACCCACAGCGACACTCCGCGCCGCCGGCACCCGGTGCTCGCGGCCGAGGTCCGCCTGCGCCACGATCGGCCACACCGAGCCCGGGATGTACTTGCCGATCTGCGACAGGAAGAAGACCCGCTGCGCGGCGCCGATCGGGATGTGGTGTCCGGCGCCGGACATCAGCGCGCGCCACGACAGGAACGTCACGTAGGTCGCTGCGGCACCGGCGACGAGCGCGGCGACCAGCGTCAACGGCTGCTGCCTGGTGAAGGCATCGGCGATGTCGCCGGCACGGGGCACGAGGAAGGCGATGCAGAGCGCGAGGGCGACGACGAGGCCGACCACCCGGACGACGGTCTTGGTCCGGGAGCGCTTCGCGGGCTGGGGGAGGTCGGTCATTCTCACCTAGGGTTGATCGGGTGCGCCAGGACCGGGACGGCGCGCGCGACCACGATGAAAGGGCGGCCCACGTGCGGATCTTGGCCTTCGGAACATACCAGGCGGCGGATCACCCTCGGGTGCGAGTGCTCGCAGACGGCCTCCGTGCACGGGGACACGTGGTGGCCGAGGCGAACGTCCCGCTCGGCCTGTCCACGAAGGACCGCGTCGCGATGCTCGGTTCCCGCTCCGGCGCGCTGTCGATGGCCGGACGCCTGGCCCGCAGCTGGTCGTCGCTCGTCGGCAAGGCCCTCCGCGTCCGCCGCTCCGGTCGTCCGGACGCGGTACTGGTCGGCTACATGGGGCACTTCGACGTCTGGCTCGCGCGGCTGCTGTTCCCGCGCACCCCGATCGTCCTGGACCACCTGATCTTCGCCGCGACGACCGCCCAGGACCGAGGCGTCGGCGACGGCGGCCTCAAGCAGCGGCTCCTGCGCTTCCTCGACCGCGCCGCCCTCACCATCGCCGACGTGGTCGTCCTGGACACCGACGAGCACCGCGACCTGGTGCCGGCGGCGCTCCGGGACAAGGCCGTCGTCGTGCCCGTCGGCGCCACCGAGAACTGGTACGACGCGGGTGCCGACGCCGTCGAGCGTCCGGCCGGCGATCCGCTCCGCGTCGTCTTCTACGGCCTCTTCACTCCGCTGCAGGGTGCCGGCACCATCGGCGGTGCGATCGGCGCGCTGCCGGCCGACGGCAGCGTGCTCGTGACCATGATCGGGAGCGGCCAGGACCTCGACGAGGCCAGGACCCGGGCTGCCGGCGGGGCTCCGACCGAGTGGCTGCCGTGGGTCGACGCCGCGGACCTGCCCGCACTCGTCGCCGGCCACGACGTCGGCATCGGCATCACGGGCACCACGCCGAAGGCGCTCAAGGTCGTGCCGAACAAGGTCTACCAGTGCGCCGCGGCCGGCCTCGCCGTCGTCACGAGCGACACCGCGCCGCAGCGCCGGGCGTTCGGCGACGCGGTCGTCGCGGTCCCGGCGGGGGACGCCGAGGCACTCGCCGCCGCGATCCGGTCACTCGCCGACGACCGCGCGCTGCTCGCCGAGCGCCGGGCCGCGGCCTCCGCGGCCGCCGACCGCTTCCGTCCGGCCGCGGCGGTCGCGCCGCTCGACGAGCGCCTCCACACCGTCAGCCGCTGACGACGCGGCCGGGCCGCGCCCGGCCCGGCCGCATGTGGCGCCGCGGGGCCCTGGTGGCGCCCCTGCGTTGCCGAGGCGCCGCCGGTTTCGGCGGTGTCTCGGCAGGTCGGCGGCGTTCCGGTCGGGGAGCGGCGCCGGGCGTGCGACGGACAGGAGGCCCTGCGCACGTTCCGCGCGTGGCGGACGTGCGCAGGGCCTCCTGTCCGGGACCCGGTGTGGGTCTCAGGAACTGAGCACGCCCGCCTCGGCTGCGGCGTGCAGTGCCTCGCGCCAGTCGCGCATCGGCGCGATCCCCGCGCGGGCCCAGCCGTCGTGGCCGAGCACGCTGTACGCGGGGCGCGGCGCCGGACGCACGAAGGCCGAGCTGTCGGTCGGCAGCACCCGCTCCGGGTCGAGGCCGACCTCGGTGTAGATCGCCTTCGTGAAGTCCAGCCAGGACCCCTGGCCGCCGTTCGTGCCGTGGTAGATGCCGGCCGGTGCGTCCGCGTCGAGCATCGCGACGATCTGGCGGGCGAGGTCGCCGGTCCAGGTCGGCTGCCCGACCTGGTCGGTGACCACGCTGACGGTGTCGTGCGACCCGGCGAGACGGATCATCGTCTTCGCGAAGTTCGGACCGCCCGCGCCGTACAGCCACGCCGCCCGCACGATGTACGAGGAGTCCGGCGCGACGGCACGGACCGCGGCCTCGCCTGCGGCCTTGGTCCGGCCGTAGGCGCCGATCGGGTCGGTCGGCTCGTCCTCGGCGTACGGCGACGTGCCGTTGCCGTCGAAGACGTAGTCCGTCGACACGTGGACGAGCTTCGCTCCGGCCGCCACGGCCGCGGTGGCCAGGACCTCCGGGCCGCGGGCGTTCACGGCGTACGCGTCGTCCTCGTGCGACTCGGCGTCGTCCACCTTCGTGTAGGCCGCCGCGTTGATGACGACGTCGTGACCCGCGACGGCGGCGGTGACCGCGTCCTGGTCGGTGATGTCGAGGTCGGCGCGGGAGAGCGCCGTGACGTCACGCCCGGCGAGGGCCTGCTGGAGGTCCTGGCCGAGCATGCCGGCGGCGCCGGTGATCAGGTAGCGGGTCATGCGAGCGCCGCGCGCTCCTTGAGGGGCTCCCACCAGGCGCGGTTGTCGCGGTACCACTGCACGACGTCCGCCAGGCCCTGCTCGAAGGGGACCTGGGGCTCGTAGCCGAGCTCGGCCTGGATCTTGCTGATGTCCACCGAGTACCGCAGGTCGTGGCCCAGGCGGTCGGCGACGCGGTCGACGTAGGACCAGTCCTTGCCGGTGGCCTCGAGCAGCATCTCGGTGAGCTCCTTGTTCGTGAGCTCGGTGCCGCCGCCGATGTTGTAGATCTCGCCGGCGCGACCGCGGGTCAGCACCATCGCGATGCCACGGGTGTGGTCGTCGACATGCAGCCAGTCGCGGATGTTGTTGCCCTCGCCGTAGAGCGGGACGTGCTTGTCGTCGATGAGGTTCGTGACGAAGAGCGGGATGACCTTCTCGGGGAAGTGGTACGGCCCGTAGTTGTTCGAGCAGCGCGTGATCGAGAGGTTCAGCCCGTGCGTGCGGTGGTAGCTGCGGGCGAGCAGGTCGCTGCCGGCCTTCGACGCCGAGTACGGCGAGTTCGGCTCGAGCGGGCGGTCCTCGGCCCAGGAGCCCTCGCTGATGGAGCCGTAGACCTCGTCGGTGGAGACGTGCACGAAGCGCTGGGTGCCGTGGCGGAGCGCGGCGTCGAGGAGACGCTGGGTGCCGACGACGTTCGTCTCGACGAAGATGCCGGAGTCGCGGACCGAGCGGTCCACGTGGGACTCGGCGGCGAAGTGCACGATGGCGTCGATGCCGGGGATGACCTCGTCGAGCTTCGCGGCGTCGGTGATGTCGCCCTGCACGAAGGAGTAGCGCGGCGAGTCCGCCACGGAGCTGAGGTTCTCGAGGTTGCCCGAGTACGTCAGCGCGTCGTAGACGACGACGTCGGCCCCTTCGAGGCCGGGGTAGGCGTCCTGCAGCGTACGGCGGACGAAGTTCGAGCCGATGAAGCCGGCTCCTCCGGTGACGAGGATCTTCACGCGTTGTTCCTTCAGTGATCGGTTCGACGGTCGGCGGAGAGTCTAGCGGCCCCGAACCACCGCCAGAGGAGGACGAGGCCGACGAGGCCGATGACGCCCGTGAGGACGACGAGCGCCGCGAACGGCACCACTCCGTAGGGGAGGGACCCGATGAGGGTGCGGACACCGGCACCCGAGACGCGGAACACCAGTTCCTCGAAGGACCCGGAGTAGAGCACACCGAGTGCCGCGAGGACGACCAGGGGCGCGACGACCAGCAGCGCCCGGGCCAGCCGGACGCGCACCCGTGCATCGGTCACCAGGGCCGTCCACGCCACGGCCTGCGTCACGAGCAGGGCCGCGATCGCGGGGAAGAGGAACCGACCCTGGTTGACGGTGACGCCGAGGTGGCCGGCGTAGGTCGCATAGTCGCGCACCAGGACCACGACGAGGGCGGTCAACGGGAACACACCGGCGACGAGCATCGTGCGGCGGTCGGCGGTGCGGCGGGCTGCCCCCCACACGACGACGGTCAGGGCGAGCACGGTGAACGTGTCGACGAGGATCGAGGACAGCGGCCACTCGTAGCGGCCGAACCGTCCCCAGAACGAGTCCGAGAGACCGTTCCAGAACGCGCCGGCGAACTGGGTCGGCGCCGGCGACTCGAACTTCGGCCACGGCATCGTCACCGCCGGGTACGCGTCCGGCTGCGGGGTGCCGGTGCGCACGAACTGCCGGGCGTACCACCACCCGGTCGTGACGAGCGGGACCGCGAGGACGACGAGGACGCGGAGCAGGCGGCCGAGCGCACCGAGGGATCGGACGCCGACGGTGCTGGCGTCGCTCCTGCTGAGGAGGACGGCGAGCACGGCGAACGGCACCGCGATGAACCCGCCGGCCATCACGGCTGTCCCGACGGCGAGGGCACCACCCAGCGCGAGCGCGGTCCACCACGACCGGTCGCCGGTGAGGATCCGGATGCCCAGCCAGGTGGCGAGCGCGCCGGCGGTGATCACGGGCACCCACACGGAGACCGAGGAGCCGAGCTGCGCCAGCTGCGGCACCGCGAACAGCGCGACCGCTGCGGCGACGGCCAGGCGCGGCGACCGGGTCGCGCGACGGACGGACGCCCAGACGAGCAGCGGCACCGGGGCCATCACGACGACGTCGACCAGCCGCATGCCGAGCACGACGATGTCCCAGCGGCGGGCGGCGAAGTCGAGGACGTGCGCCACGACCGCCTGCACGAGGAAGTAGGTCGGCGGGTGCTGGGACATCGGGTTGACGAGGGCGTTCTCGCTGCCGTCGCCGACGATCGCCGCGAACGAACCGCGGTCCGCCGCCGGCGGCAGGTGCGCCGGGACGTTCTGGGCGAGCAGACCCTGGATGTAGTGCAGCTCGCCGGCGGCGGGCCACGACCCACCCATGGCGAGGTGCACCGCGGCGTCGACGTTGGCGAGTTCGTCCGGGCCGTGCAGCGCGGGGTTCACGTACGCCCAGGTGGCCAGGAGCAGCACGAACACGGCCGTCACGCCGATGACGGCGATCACCTCACCGCGGCCGACCGGAGGCCGCGCGGTTCCGACGTCAGCGCGGCTCCGGGCGCCGAGACGCGGGCGGGTGTCGGCGCGGGTCATGCGGGGAACGCTCCTCGATCGTGGGACAGCTCGGAGTGCGGTTCGGGCTCGGCGGTGCCGTCGAGCCGCGGGTCGGGCTCGGCCCCGCCGTCGGTCCGCGGGGCGGGCTCCGCCCCGCCGTCGCGCCGGGGTTCGT
Organism: Curtobacterium sp. NPDC090223; assembly: GCF_044746585.1. Taxonomy (NCBI): domain Bacteria; kingdom Bacillati; phylum Actinomycetota; class Actinomycetes; order Micrococcales; family Microbacteriaceae; genus Curtobacterium; species Curtobacterium sp. NPDC090223. Next base: position 451,995 of record NZ_JBIVCN010000003.1, read on the forward strand.
GCTCGTGCTCGTGCCCGTGCTCGGGTCCGGGGGCCGGCTCCGGGGCCGTCGTGACGACCGGGGCGGGCGCGGCACTGGGCACGCGGCGCGACAGGACGACGGCGACGGCGAGCAGGACGCACGCCACGACCCAGCCGGTCACGAGGGACCAGACCGGTGCCGGGGTCGAGCCGGCGAGGAGGTCGAGTCCGCGGGGGGTCACGCGGATGCGGGAGTGCTCGGCGATGCTGCCGTACGTGAAGAGCAGCGCGTACACGGCGAGGCCGGCCGCGAGCGCGGAGACCACGGTCGAGAACCGGCGGTGCCCCGCCATAGTCCCGAGCGCGCGGCGCCAGGCGATGGCGCTCAGCGCGATGAAGGCGAGCATCGCGGGGAAGTAGTAGCGCCCCTGCGTCGCGCCGATGAACGTGGTCGAGGTGTAGCTGCCCCAGGCGTTCGACGTCTGCATCACGAAGATCGTCAGCGGGAGCACGGCGAGCGTGATCGCGACCCGGAGCCCCGGCGCCCGCCGGAAGCCCCAGATCAGGACCGCACCGAGTGCCAGGACCGTCGCGGTCTCGAACACGACCGGCGACAGGATCCACTGCGCCCGCCCACCGAAGCTGCCCCAGAACGTCCGCGCGATCGTGCTCCACGAGACGTCGGCGAACGCCGCCGGGTCCGGGCCGGTGCCCGTCGGGAAGGGCTTCGGGGGCCGCAACGACGAGAAGCCGTTCGGCTGCAGGGTGTGGAAGACGAGCAGGTTGCGCAGCCACCACCAGGCGCCGATCACCGCGGCCACGACGAGCACCCACAGCGTGCGGAGCAAGCGTGGTCCCACCCCGGCCCGCGGGACGGCCCCGACGAGCAGCGCGACCGCGACGAACGGGATCAGCGGGAGGGCCGTCCCCTTCCAGAGGATCGCGACGCCGAGGGACACGGCCAGTGCGACGGCGGTCCTGGTCCGGGCGTCACCGGTGAGGACCCGCACCGCGAGCCAGACCGTCGTGGCGGCGAACAGGATCACCGGGGAGTCGTTGGAGACGCTCGCCCCGATCGAGGCGAGCTCCGGCACGGCCAGCACGGCGAACGCACCCACGACCCCGGCACGTGCGGAGCGGGTGACCCGACGCACGGTGGCCCAGGCGAGGAACGGCAGCGGCAGGACGAACAGCGCCCCGAGCAACCGGACGGCCAGGACCGCGGCGTCCGGCGTGAGGGACTCGAAGTGCACGGCGTGCAGCACCCCGGCGGCGACCAGGTAGTAGGTCGGCGGGTGCTGCGTCATCTGGTCGACGGTGTCCGTCTCGGCAGCGCCCGTCGACGCGAGCAGGTCGCCCATGGTGGGCAGTGCGTCGCGGTCGGTCGCGGCCGACGCGTCCTCCACGGCCTGCAGCGTCCGCAGATCGCCGGGGTCCGGCCACCCGTCGCCGATCGCGACGTGCACGGCGGCGTCGAAGTGCGCGCGCTCGTCCGGCGCCTGGAACGCCGGGACGAGGGCCGCCCAGAGGAGCAGGACGATCGCGAAGGCCGCCGTGACCGCGCCGACGACCACCCATTCGGTGGGTCGGGGGCGCGGCACGACCTCAGTCGCCATACCGGGCGAGCTTCTGCAGGTCGAGCTGTTCCTCGGCCAACGTCCGGTTCAACCGGGTCAGGTCGGCGACGACCCCGATCGTGATCGACAGCACCGCGGTGATGATGAGGATCAGGCCGAGGAGGAGCGACTGCAGGTGGTTGCCGCCGGAGTCCGCCCACATCAGCACCAGGTACCGGACGAACGGGATCAGCCCGCACACGGCGAGCACGGCGCTGACCGAGGCGAAGAGCGCCATCGGACGGTACATCAGGTAGACGCGGGCGATCGCGGAACCGGACTCGAACATGTGCTGCCAGATGTTGCTGAACAGCCGGGACTCGCGGGTCTTCGCGTTCGTGGTGATCGGGACGCTCGCGATCGCGATCCGCTTGTAGCCGGCCTGCACGATCGTCTCCATGCAGTAGCTGAACCGCGTGACGATGTTGAGCCGGATGAGCGAGTACTTCGAGTACGCGCGGAAGCCGCTCGCCGCGTCGGGCAGGTCGAGCCCGGCCGCACGGCTGGCGACCCACGAGCCGAAGCGCTGCATGAGCTTCTTGAAGCCGGAGAAGTGCTCGATCGTCCGGGTCTGGCGGTCGCCGATGACGATCTCGGCTTCCTTCCGGAGGATCGGCTGCACCAGGTCGGCGATCTGCGCCTGCGGGTACTGGTTGTCACCGTCGGTGTTGACCACGATGTCCGCGCCGTGCAGCAGCGCGTAGTCGACCCCGTCGCGGAAGGACCGGGCGAGGCCCATGTTCGTGGTGTGGCGGACGAAGTGGGTGACACCGTGTGCGCGGGCGACCTCGACGGTGCGATCGGTCGAGCCGTCGTCGATGACGAGGATCTCGATCTCGTCGATCCCCGGGATCGACGTCGGGATCGTCTCGAGGACGGAGGGGAGCGTCTGCTCCTCGTTGAGGCACGGGATCTGGATGAAGAGCTTCACTGCGTTCGGGCGTCTCGATCTGTCGGTGGCGCGCGCGACGTCGCTCGTCGTGCGCGGTGGCCCTGCCGAGCCGCGTTCACCCTATGCGAAAATCTCCGACCGGCGCGGAGCGGCCCGCCCCGGCGAGGGAGCGTCTGTGTGAGAATCTCACATCGTGCGCCGCTTCATCCCGTCCCTCCACACCGGTGTCGTCATCGCGGCGGCCTTCTTCGCGGTGGTCGCGTCCATCGCGATCGGCTTCAGTGCCCCGCCCTTCAACTCCGGGGACGAGGCAGCGCACTTCGACTACGCGGTGACCGTGTGGCACGGGCACCTGCCCGTCTTCGAGGACGGGCTCTCGATCAAGTCGCCCTTCGGCATCCTGCCGCCGGTGCAGTGGGTCTCGCAGCACCCGCCGCTGTTCTACGCGATCCTGGCACCGGTCGTCGGGCCGCTCTGGGACAGCGGGCAGCTGTACACCGCCGTGCTCGCCGGTCGTGCGATCAACGCGGTCCTCGCCGGGCTCACCGTGCTCGCGAGCTGGTGGGCCGCCCGCCGCGTCCTGCCGGGTCGTCCGGCTGCCGCGAGCGTCGCCGCGGTCGTCGTCTCGCTGACATCGATGTTCCTGCTCGTCGGCGGCGCGGTCTACAACGACCTGCCGAACGTCGCGTTCGGCGCCCTGGCCATCGGCGTCGGCGCATCGGCCATCCGCCGGGGGCTCTCCACCCGGCTCGTCGTGCTCGGCGCCCTGGTCACCGCCGGTGGCATGCTCAGCCGGCTGTCGTTCGTGGTCTTCGTCGCTGCGGTCCTGGTCGCGTTCGTCTTCGCACGCGGTGGCGGCTGGTGGAACCGCGCGGTCGGCAAGGTCGTCGCCGTCGTCATCGCCGGCGCGGCACCCGCACTCGCCGCCGGGTGGTTCTACCTGCGCAACCGGCAGCTCACCGGGAACGTCGCGGGCAGCCACCCCGAGTGGGCGGCCGAGCACCTGCACCGGCAGCACTTCGGGTTCGTGGAGACCGTGACGAGCGACGGCTTCTGGACCGGCGTCTTCTCGGTGTTCCGCGGCCACTTCCAGGGCGACTGGCAGTGGACCTGGCTGATCCTCCTCGTGCCGATGGCGCTCGCCGTGGTCGTGGCGGTCGTCCCCGGGCTCCGCCGCAGCGGCCTCGTGACCACCCCGGGCACCGACGACGCCGTCGGCTCCGTTCGTCGCCGTGACCGGGTCCGCCAGGACGGGTGGTTCACCAACGCACTCGTGGCCGCGATGCTCGTCGCGGTGTTCGCCCTCATCGTCTTCCTGCAGATCCGCTTCACCATGCAGGGCGGCGCTTCCCAGGCGCGCTACGGCCTGCCCGTGGTGCCGGTGCTCGCCATCGCGATGGCCTTCGGTCTCACCGGGTTCGGCCGGTTCGTCTCGCCCGTCCTGGTGACTGCGTGGGTCGCTGTGGCCGGCTGGGACTGGTTCGCCATCGTCGACCTGTCGAAGCCCGCGTTCACCTCGGCCGACACCCTGACGATCACCCGCATCGCCGTCGTGCTCGCCGTCCTCGCGCTCGTGGCCGTCGTGGTCGGGGTCTGGGCGGCTGCGTTCCGCCGGGTCACCCCGGTCGTCGCCGAGGACCGCTGGCGGGACACCCCGGAGGTCCCCGCGGAGACCTCCGCAGAGGCCTCGTGACCTCGCTGCGCTCCCGCGTCGGGCGGCTCCTGCACCGTCGACCCGACGAGTCCCCGGCCGCCGCGGCCCCGGAGCCACCACTCGTCGGCTTCGTCGTGCACGGCGCCGGCGGGGTGCACCCCGCGTCGGCGCACATCCGGGTGACCGGCCGGATGTCGGTGCTCGCCGCCTCGGGTGCCGCCCGGGTCGCCCAGGTGGACCCCGTCCGCTGGGCCGACGGCAGCGACACCGCGCACCTCGACGTCGTGCTCGTGCAGCGCGACGCGTTCCCGGTCGAGCACCTCGAGGCGGCGTTCGCCCGCGCGCACCGCGAGGGCACCCGCATCGTCGCCGAGGTCGACGACGACTTCTTCACCGCTGCCGCGCGGGAGCGCCTGGCCCGCGCCGAGTACGCCCCCGAGCGGCTCGCAGCGGTGCAGGCCCTGGTCCGCGGTGCCGACGCCGTGATCACCTCGACCGAGCCGCTCCGTGCGGTGCTCGCGGCCGAGGGCATCGACGCCGTGGTGGTGCCGAACGCGGTGCAGCCCGGACTCTGGGGGAGCGCACCGGTCGCACCGGACCCGGATGGGCCGCGTCGGGTCCTCTACATGGGGTCGGCGACGCACGGCGGCGACCTGGACCTGCTGCGCGCCGCGTTCGACGGGTTCACCGACGACGACGGCCGCGAGGTCCGGATCGAGGTCGTCGGGGTCACCGACACCGACGACGCCTGGTACGACCGACTCCCGCTGCCCGACGGCGGCACCCACTACCCGGACTTCGTGGCGTTCCTCCGGGCGAACGCGCACCGCTGGTCCGCCGGCGTCGCGCCCCTCACCGCGGATCCGTTCAACGACGCGAAGAGCGACCTCAAGTTCCTCGAGTACTCGATGCTCGGGCTGCCGTTCGTCGGCTCGGACCGGCCGTCGTACGCGGGCGTCGACGAGCACGGCGGTCTGCTGGTCCCCGACGACGCCGCGGCCTGGCGCGCGGCGCTCCTGACGGCGTTCCGCGAGGCGGACGACCGGGTCGCGCGCGCGCAGGCGCACGTCCTGGCCGAGCGGTCGATCACGGCCGACGGCGCGTGGACGGGCGCGCTCGGCCTGTGAAGCGGGGGCCTCTTGCTAGGCTGCTCCGGTGCAGATCCGCGAACTGAAGATCCCCGGCGCGTGGGAGTTCACGCCCGTCCAGCACGGCGACGCACGGGGAGCCTTCCTCGAGGCGTACCGTGCCGACGTGCTCGAGGAGACCATCGGCCACCCGCTCGACCTCCGTCAGGTGAACATGTCGATCTCGTCGCGCGGCGTCGCGCGCGGGATCCACTACGCCCTCGTCGCGCCCAGCCAGGCGAAGTACGTCACCGCCGTGCGCGGGTCGTTCATCGACTACATCATCGACATCCGCGTCGGCTCGCCGACGTTCGGCCAGTGGGACTCCGTCCTGATCGACGACGTCGACCGCCGGGCCGTCTACCTGTCCGAGGGCCTGGGCCACGCGATCGTCGCCCTGGAGGACCAGAGCACGGTGAACTACCTGGTCAGCGCCCACTACGACCCCGAGCGCGAGAAGGGGATCAGCATCCTCGACCCGACCGTCGGTCTGACGCTGCCCGAGGGCATCGGCGAGCCGGTGCTCTCCGAGAAGGACACCAGCGCCCCGACGCTCCTGCAGGCCGCCGAGCAGGGCCTCCTGCCGACCTACGACGAGTGCGTCGCGTACACCGAATCCCTCCGGACGAAGAAGTAAGGACCAGGACCCGATGAAGGGCATCATCCTCGCCGGTGGTTCCGGCACCCGCCTCTGGCCGATCACCAAGGGCATCAGCAAGCAGCTCATGCCGATCTACGACAAGCCGATGGTCTACTACCCGCTGTCGACCCTGATGATGGCCGGCATCCGCGAGGTGCTCGTCATCACCACCCCCGAGTACAACGACCAGTTCCGGGCACTGCTCGGCGACGGCTCGTCCCTCGGCATGGACATCCAGTACGCGGTCCAGCCGAGCCCCGACGGCCTCGCGCAGGCGTTCGTCATCGGTGAGGACTTCATCGGGGACGACAGCGTCGCGCTGGTCCTCGGCGACAACATCTTCCACGGCACCGGCCTCGGCACGAGCCTCACGAAGAACACCGAGGTGCAGGGCGCCACGATCTTCGCCTACCACGTGGCCGACCCGAAGGCGTACGGCGTCGTCGAGTTCGACGCGGACTTCACCGCCGTCTCCATCGAGGAGAAGCCGGCCGAGCCGAAGTCGAACTACGCCGTCCCCGGCCTGTACTTCTACGACAACGACGTGGTCGAGATCGCGAAGACCATCGAGCCGAGCGCGCGTGGCGAGCTCGAGATCTCGACGGTCAACGAGCGCTACCTCGAGGCGGGCACCCTCGGCGTCGAGGTCCTCGACCGCGGGACCGCCTGGCTCGACACCGGCACGTTCGAGTCGATGATGCAGGCGTCCGAGTACGTCAAGGTCATCGAGGACCGCCAGGGTCACAAGATCGGCTGCATCGAGGAGATCGCCTGGCGCAACGGCTGGATCGACGACGCCGCGCTGGCGGACCTCGCCGCACCGCTCGCGAAGAGCGGCTACGGGGTCTACCTGCAGAACCTCCTGCGCGGCTGACGATGGCCCGGACGGGCCTGCGGCGACTGCTCGGCGGGTCCGCGGCGCCGGAGCCGACCGCTCCGGGGCCGCAGGAGCCCGCCGGGGCCGAGCCGGGCCTCCCGGTCGACACGTCGCTCGTGACGGCGGCGCCGCACCCCGGCGACGACGGCTTCGACGTCGTCGTGACGGTGCGGGAGTCCGCCCTGCGGCAGGACGCGCACCTGGCGGCGGTCGCCGCCGCCCACGCGGCCGGCGCGCGGAGCGTCGTCGTCTCGGCGTACGACCCGCACGCCGGTCCGGCGAGCACGTACCCACCGGTCGTCGCCGGCGCCCACCACGTGGTCGCCAGGGCGACCGTCGCGGCCACCTGGGGCGGCGCGGTCGCCGCCGCACGGCCGCTCCTCACCAGCGTGGCCGTCGTCGTTCAGGACGCGTCGATCACCCTGCCGGAGACCGCGTACGGCGCGCTCGTCGGGGCACTCGGGCCGGAGGCCGGGGTCGCCCTGGCCGTCGTCCGCACCGGTGACGACGTGGTCGCGAGCGCCGGCGCCGCCCTGGTCCGCGGGACGGCTCCCGTCGCGTCGGTCCTGCGGGGGCACCCCGCGGAGGACGCGGACCTGCTGGCGGGCGCGCTGGTCTTCGCGGCGGACGAACCCTGCTTCGCGGCACGGACCGCGGACCTCGCGCTGCCCGTGCGCACCGTCGACACCCGCACGGCCGTCGCGCGCCTGACCCGCGACACGGCGGACGCCGGCGGTGGCGACTGCGTCGTCGTGCCGCTCGGACGCGTGTACCGCACCGGCGTGGTCCGCGAGCACCGCTACGACACCGACGCGGCCGACGCCCTCGCGGTGTGGCGCGACCGGCAGGACGACTCCGCCACGCGTGCGCTGGCGATGGCCGGGCTCGTCCCGGGGACGCCCGCCGCGGACGTCGTCGGCGCGCCCGTCGCACTCCGCGAACCGGTCCTGCGGGCGGAACGCGGGGCCGAGCGCCTCGCCCTGCGGGACCGCGGTGAACGGCTCCGGTGGTCGATCCGGATCGCGGCGCACCCGGGGCCCCGCGGCGACGACTGGGGCGACACGTTCTTCGCGCGCGACCTGGCGGCGGCGCTGCGCTCCCTCGGACAAGAGGTCGTGGTCGACCACCGCGAGTCGCACGTCCGCCCGCGCTCCGAGCACCTCGACGACGTCGCCCTGACGCTTCGCGGGCTCGACGACACCCCGGTGCACCCCGCGGCCACCAACGTGCTCTGGGTCATCTCGCACCCGGACCTCGTGACGGCGTCCGAGCTGGCCCGGTACGACCTCCGGTTCGCCGCCGGGCCCGTCTGGGCGTCCCGGGTGACCGCGGAGACCGGACTCGCGGTGTCGCCGCTCCTGCAGGCGACCGATCCGGGGCGCTTCCACCCCGAGGCCGGCGGGGATGCCGGGAGCGCCGGTGCTGCCGGTGCCGCTGGCGATGCCGGGGCCGCTGGGCTCGACACCGTGTTCGTCGGGAAGACCCGCGCCGTGTTCCGGCCCGTGGTCCGCGACGCGCTCGGCGCCGGGGCGGACCTGGCGGTCTGGGGCGAGGGCTGGGAGGGTCTGCTGCCCGACGGCGTGCACCGCGGCGTGTTCGTGCCGAACGACGAGCTGCCGGCGCTGTACCGGAGCGCACGGGTCGTCCTCAACGACCACTGGGCGGACATGGCCCGCGACGGGTTCTTCTCCAACCGGCTGTTCGACGCCGCCGCGTCCGGGGCGCTCGTCGTCACCGACCCGGTGCCGGGCGTCGAGGAACTGTTCCACGGTGCGGTCCGGACCTACGACTCGGTCGACACGCTCGGAGCCCTGGTGCGGCTGGGGGAGTCGGCGAGCGGAGCGGAGCGTGCGGCACGCGGCGAGCGGATCGGTGCCGAGCACTCGTTCGTGCGGCGGGCCGAGGTGCTGCTCGACGCGGTGCGGACGGCGCGCGCCGCGCGCTGACCGGGCCGGGCGCGCACGGGCGGGTCAGCGTGGGCCGAGCCGGACGGGCGCGCACGGGCGGGTCAGCGCAGGCTGAGCCGGACCGGCCGTGCCCGGGCGGGTCGGCCGGTCGCGGTCCCTGCCGCGTCAGCCGCGGATGCGCCGGGCGACCGCTCCGGCACGGTCCGCCAGGCGGACCACACGCCGAGCACGCATCGCCGCCAGCTCGGCATCGCGCGCTGCCGTCTCGCGGATCGCCGCCTCGGCACGGTCCCGCTCGAACTGCACCGTCGACCGGAGCGTGTTCGCCGTCTCGTCAGCGGCGCGGACCGCGTCCTCGAGGTCCTCGATCCGCCGGTCCCGCCAGGTGATCGCACGGCCGAGCGTCCGGAGCCGTTCGAGCTGCTCCGTCGGCACGACCGGGTCCGGAGCGCCGTCGCCGACGGCCGGCGACCCGCTGCGCCGGAGCACCTCGGCGACGCCGTCGTCGCGGGTGAACGGCCCGTCGGCGGCTTCCTCGTCGGTCACGAACCGGAGCGCGAAGGTCGACTCCAGCACGCCCTCGTGCAGGCGCCGGTAGTCCCGCATGCCGTGGTGGCGCGGGCTCGGGCTGAGGTCCGGGTTGGCGTCGTACGCGCGACCGCTGACGTCGACGCGGTGCTGGTACTGCTTCCAGGACCGCCACGGCAGGTGCAGGACCTCGAGTTCGAGCTCCGGCGGCACGGGTGCACCGTTCGCCACGCTGACCTGGTGGTTGCCCTGCACCACGGTGACCGTGGGGTCGCCGACGTGGATCGCGTTCGTGGTCGGCGGGCCGACGAGCCCGGCCGCACGGAGTTCGTCGACCGAGCGCTCGTCGCGCCAGTGCAGCCGCTCGACGCCGCCGCCGGACTCCGCCATCGCTCCCGTCAGGTTGACGACGGGGACGGTGAACGCGCCGACGACCGGGTCGAGCTGCTCGAACACCTGCCGGACGGTGCGCGACCGGTCCCTGGGGATGAGGAACTCGTCGGCGTCCGCGTTCACCACCCAGTCGGCGTGGTGCACGGTCGCGGCGTCCCTGGCCATGCCGGTGACGACGGTGCCCTGCTGCTTGCGGTGCACCGGGTCCTGACGGAGGTCGACGGTGACGTCGTCGCGCTCGGCGAACGCCGTCAGGAGCTCGGTCGTGCCGTCCACGGAGCCGTTGTCGGTGATGACGAAGACGTCGAAGCCCTGCGCGACGTGGAAGTCGAGCCAGGCGGGCAGCACGTCCGCTTCGTCGCGGACCATCAGCGTGACGGCGAGGATCATGTGCGGTGGCTTTCCGGTTTCGGGAGACGGGTCGGTCGACGGTACCGTCTCAGCGGGTGTGGGTCGCGCGGGCGCGCACGGCGAGTGCGGTCCGGAGCGCGACGCGCAGCGGCCAGAGCCACCAGGCCGCGTACTTGCGGGCCAGGAAGCGGTACGCACTCTCATGGTGGGCCCGCCGCATCCGCTCCGACGACCCCTGCGTCGCGGTGCCGCCGATGTGGGTCGCGACCGCCGCCGGCTCGTACACGTTGCGGAGCCCGGCGCGGCCGATGCGCCAGCCCAGGTCGACGTCCTCGAAGTACATGAAGTACCCCTCGTCGAACCCGCCGAGCCGGTCGAACACGTCGCGGCGGACGAGCACGCACGCGCCGGAGAGCCACCCCGCGTCGCGACGCCCGTCGTGCTCACCGTCCTGCCGGTAGCGCTTCGTCCAGGGGTTCCCCTTCCAGACGTTGGCGAAGACGGCGTGCCCGAGGCCGGTGCGGAGCGAGGGGACGAGCCGGGCGGAGGGGTAGACCTCGCCGGTGGGCTCGAGCAGGCGCGGACCGACGGCGCCGATCGTGGGGTCCTCCGACGCGGTGGCGATCATCCGGTCGAGCGCGAGCGGCTCGAGGACGACGTCCGGGTTCGAGACCAGGATCCAGCGGACGTCCGGGTCGAGCGTCGCGACGGCGCGGTTCACGGCGGTGCCGTACCCGCGGTTCTGCCCGACGGCGAAGAACCGGGCACCGGCGGTCTCGGTGATGGTCCGGAGCGTCGCGGCCTCGGCGGAGTCGTTGTCCGCGACGACGACCTCCACCCGGTGCGCGCTGGCAGCGGTCGTCGACGCGAGGAACGGGGGCAGAACGTCGACCGAGTCGTACGAGACGGTGACGATCGCGGCCCGGTCGGCGCTGTCCGCGGGGGTCACCGGTGCACCTCGAGCCGGTACACCTCGAGGTGCGCCCGTGCGCACGCGGTCCAGGTGAACCCGTCGGCCCGCGCACCGGCCCGCTCGATCCGGGCGGCCCGGACGGCGTCGCCGTCGCCGAGCAGCCGCTCGAGGGACGCGCGGATCGCGTCGGCGTCCGGCTCGGTGTACGTCACGGTGTCGCCGCCGATCTCCGGGATCGCGAGCCGGTCCGTCGTCAGCACGTCGGCGCGGGACGCCATCGCCTCGAGCACGGGCAGTCCGAAGCCCTCGGCGATGCTCGGGTACGCCACCACGCGGGAGCCGCCGAGGAAGGCGCGGAGCTCCTCGATCGGCAGGTACCCGAGGTACCGCACGGGTGCGCCGACGTGGTCGCCGGCGGCCTCGAGCTCGCGTTTGGCGTCGTCGTCCCAGCCCAGGCCGCCGGCGACCAGGAGCGCTGGCACGGTCCCACCGACGGCGGTGAGCGCACGGTGTGCGGCGATCAGCTCCGGCACGCGCTTCCGGGGCTCGACGGTGCCGAGGAACGCGATCCACTCGGTGTCGTCCGCGATGCCGTGCGCCGCTCGGAACGCCGCGACCTCGGCCGGCGTGGGCGCGTGGAACGTCCCGGCGTCGACCCCGAGGTGCGCGACAACGGTGGCGTGCCGGGCGCGCCCGGCGAGCCGGTCCAGTTCGCTGACGGTGGCGGCGCTCGGGGCGACGGTCGCGCGGGCCCAGCGGCGCGCCAGACGCGTCCAGGTCCGGAAGAACAGGACCTTGAGGCGCGAGTGCGCGGCCGGGTCGCTGAAGAAGGTCGCGTCGTGCAGGGTGACGACCGTCCTGGAGGCCGTGGTCACCGGGAACGTGTAGTGCGGGCTGTGCAGGGTGCTGGCTCCCACCCGCCGCAGCAGCGCCGGCAGGCCGACCTGCTCCCAGAGCAGGCGCAGGGGACGTGAGGCGGTCCAGCCCGGCGCCGCGTGGTACCGGTGGCTCGGCGCGAGGCTGCGGAACCACGCGAGGTCCCCGGCCTTCGCCACCACGTCGACGCGCAGGCCGAGGTCGGCGAGCCCGACGAGGAGCCCGGAGATGTACCGAGCCACCCCGCCGCGGTTCGGCGGGACCGACGTGGCGTCGACCAGGACCGGGAGTCCCTCCAACGTCAGCCCTCGACCTGGCGTTCGGTGGTCGCGGTCCAGGCGATGCCGGACTGCGTGTCCTCGTCGACGACGACGAAGCGGGCGGCTTCGCGCTCGATGACGATGTGCTCGCCGTTCGGCTTCGCGAGGAAGACGTGCACGAAGTACTGACCGCCGCCGAGCCGCAGGTCGTTCAGCCGCCACTCGACGGTCGCGGTCCCGCGCAGCGGGTCGTGCCGCGCCTGGGTCTGGCGGCTGTCGATCCCGAAGGCGGGGTGGCCGAGGTGGTTCTCGATCTTGATGCCGGCGCGCCACTCGGGCAGGACGTCCTTGTGCGAGAACGTCGCGCGGATCACGAGGTCGTCGCCGTGGTGGTGCTCGGCACCGGGAGCGCGGCCCGGGATCTCGAGCTCGACGTGCTCGACCTTGCCGGGGTTCGCGTCCGCTTCGGGGTGCGCGGCCTCGGCTTCGGCGATGCGTCGGCCCTCGAGGATCTCGCGGAAGTTCTTCACCGCGAGCCGGGCGGACCCCTGGAACTTCACCTCGCCGTGGTGCAGCACCACGGCGGAGTCGCAGAGTTCCTGGACCTGTCCGAGCGAGTGCGACACGAGGATGATCGTGCGGCCCTGCTCCTGGAACTCGCGGATCTTGTCGAGGCACTTCTTCTGGAACTGCTCGTCGCCGACCGCCAGGACCTCGTCGACGAGGAGCACGTCCGGGTCGGTGTTGATCGCGACCGCGAAGGCGAGTCGCACGTACATGCCGGACGAGTAGAACTTCACCTGCGTGTCGATGAAGTCGCCGATGCCGGAGAACTGCAGGATGTCCGCGAAGCGCTCCTCGGTCTCCTCCTGCGTCTGGCCGAGGATGGCGGCGTTCAGGTAGACGTTCTCGCGGCCGGTCAGGTCGGGGTGGAACCCGGCGCCGAGCTCGATGAGCGCGGCGAGACGGCCACGGCGCTCCACGGAGCCGGTGGTCGGCTCGAGGATGCCGCCGATGGTCTTCAGCAGCGTGGACTTGCCGGACCCGTTCGGGCCGAGCAGCCCGATCGTGGTGCCGGCCGGGATGTCCAGGCTGATGTCCTTGAGCGCCCAGAAGTCCTCGCTGTGGCGGCGACCGGCACGGCCGAGCGTGACGATGCGCTCCTTCAGCGAGTTGTCCTTGCGGATGGTGAACCGCTTGGAGACGTTCTTCACCGTGACGACCGCGGGGGCGTCGGAGAACGGCGACCGGGTCTCCTGCGTCAGGTTGTTGTCGATGCTCATCGGGTCAGATCTCCTGGGCGAAGTTGCCCTGCAGCTTGGCGAACACGCGCTGGCACAGCAGGAGTGCGATCAGTCCGACGACACCGGCGACCACGAGGCGGAGCAGCAGGTGCGACGGGTACTCGGAGTCGGCGCCGGCGGTCCAGAACGCGCGGTGGATGCCGAGGACCGCCAGGGTGATCGGGTTGGACGTGTAGATGTTCAGCAGCCACTCGGGCGCGCGGGTCGCGACCATCTGCCAGCTGTAGACGATGGGGGAGCCCCACATCAGCAGGAGCACGAGGACCTCGACGAGGTACTGCATGTCCCGCAGGTAGACGTTCGCGGCGGCGAGGAGCAGCGCGAACGCGGTGGCCCAGATCAGGATGACGATGGTGGCGGGGAAGAAGTACAGCAGGTCGAGCCGGATCCAGGCGAACCCGCTCTGCAGGATCGCGGCCGCGAGCAGGACGACGAGCTGGACACCGAAGTTGAACAGCGCCGCGCCGACGCTCGCCAGCGGATAGATCTCACGGGGCAGGTAGATCTTCTTGATCAACCCGGCGTTCCCGACGATCGACGCGGTCCCGGCGGCGACGATCTCGCTGAAGAGCCCGTAGAGGGTCAGTCCGGAGAACACGTAGATCGCGAACTCGGGGATGTTCCGGGACGCGCCGAGGATCTCGCCGAGCACGAAGTAGTAGATCGCGAGCTGGACGAGCGGACGGATCAGGGTCCAGGCGAAGCCGAGCGCGCTGTCCTTGTACCGCGACTTCAGGTCGCGACGGATCAGCAGGTCGAGCAGCTGCCGGTGCGCGAAGATCTCGCGGAGCGACCCGATGACGGCGGTGGCCGGGCGTCCGGCCGGCACCATCTGCTCATCCCGGAGACGCTCGAACCGCTCGGTGACGATGTTGCTCAAAGGGGGTCCTTACGTTCGACGCGGGCGACGGACAACTGTACATCGACGGCCGATGACGGCCGCCCGTCCTCAGCGCCCGTTCTTGCTCTCCCGCATGATGCGCACACGGTTCTGGACCTTGTCCCGGAGCCCCGTGACGCCGTTCTCGCGGAGGTACCACGTGGCGAGGCGGACGTCGCGGGAGATCCCGTGGCGGCTGTTCGCGATCTGGTGGAACTGCATCTCGCGCTGCCGTGCCGGGCTGAGCGCCACCCGCGGGCGACCAGCTGCGGACAGGGAACCCGCGGGGACGGCGGCGTCGTGCGCCCGGTCCGCCGCGACGTGCGGGTCCTTGCAGAAGTCGACGAGCGGGGCCAGGGCGCGCTCCCACGTGAAGTCCTCACGGACGCGGCTGACCGCGTCGCGAGCCGCCTGCGCTGCTTCGGGGTCGTACAGCATCGACTCGAGTGCGGCGGCGAGGGCGTCGACGTCGCGCTCCTTGACCGCGACGCCCATGCCCTCGGCGGCCACGAGGTCGCCGAAGCTGTCGCCGTCGGTCGTCACGATGGGCAGGTTCGCCCACATGTAGTCGAGGATGCGCGTCCGGAAGGAGAACGTGGTCTCGATGTGCGCGAAGTGCGTGCTGACGCCGGCGTCGGCCTCGAGCAGGTAGTTCTGGCGGTCGTCGAGAGCGACCCACTGCTCGTTGAAGAACACGTGCTTGTTCGTCAGGCCGAGGTGGTCGCTGATGCGGCGGGTCTCGGAGACGATGGCCATCTCCGGCACGTCCGGGTTCGGGTGCGCGACGCCCAGGAAGAACAGGCGGATGTCGTCGTGGGTCTCGGCGACCTTGGCGATCGCGCGGACCAGCGACGGGGTGTCGAACCAGTTGTAGATCCCGCCGCCCCAGATGACGACCTTGTCGTCCTCGCCGATGCCCGGCGTGACACCGCGGATCGCCTTGCGCTCGTGCTTCGGCGGCGTGGAGTCCATGCCGAACGGCGCGATGGCGATGAGCTTGTTGAGGTTGTCGTCGGCGAGGTAGTTGTCCGGGTTGACCCGACCGACCCCGGCGAGCTGCCCGAGCCAGAACAGCCGCTGCCGCTCGGACGCGCAGAGGAAGAAGTCGCCGCGCTCGAGCTGCCGGTTGATGACCTCGGTCGTCGAGGTGACCTGGTTGCGCCAGCCGACGTCGCCGTTGTCGCGGGCCTGCTCGAGCTGCTCGAGGTGCATCGGGTCGTAGAGGTCGACGACCATGATCTTGTTCGACTGCTGCAGCGTCGTGAAGTGGTGGAGCGCGTAGCCCTGGAAGAAGATGACGTCGGCCCACTCCTCGTGCTCCCGCATCGCACGCTCGTGCTGCAGCGGCACGCGGGACACCTCGAAGGAGGACGACTTGCGGTTCGCGACGTTCCAGGTCACCAGGCGGACGTCGTTGTGCTCGCTGAGCGCCTCGGCGATCTTCCACGCGCGCATGCCGGGGCCGGCCATCTTCTCGCCGAGGGCGTCGCCCGTGATGACGAGCACGCGGGTGCGGTGCATCGGCTGCTCGACGTCGAAGGCCTCGATGATGGCCTGGTAGCCCTCGAGGAAGTAGCCGTCCTCGAACAGCGGCTTGAACGCGTCGCCGAAGAGGCGGAAGACCTCTTTGTCGGTCTTGACGCGCTGCCCCTGGATGCGGCGACGGTCCTCGGACAAGCGGGGGAGGTCGGAGACGAACTGGTCGAGCGCGTAGAGGCCGGCGACGGCCTCCTTCGACATCGGGGTGGTCGGGTCGAACTCGTCCGGCGCGCCGGTGAAGCGACGGATGTCGAACTCCTCCGAGTCGCGACCGCTCTTCGCCACCGCACGGCGGGCGAGCAGGGCGAGCGCCGCGGGCAGGAAGGTGCCGAGGTTCTCGTCGGAGAGGTTCTTGTAGAGCAGGTGCAGGGCGTTCCGCTCGAGCAGGTACATCTCGCGGTGGTCGCCGAAGGACTTCATCGAGCCGTGGTGCTTGTGGTAGACGACCGAGCGCGGCGCGAACCGGACGCGGTAGCCGAGCAGGTTGAGGCGCCAGCCGAGGTCCACGTCGTCGTAGAACATGAACAGGCCCTCGTCGAAGCCACCGACCTCGAGGAACACGTCGCGGCGGACGAAGAGCGCGGAACCGGTGCCGAACAGCAGGTCCTGCGGCTCGTCGAAGCGGCCGTCGTCGAGTTCGGCGATGTGGTTCTTGTAGCCCATGCCGAACCAGCTGAGACCGGACTCGACGAAGTCGATCGTCTTGCCCTCCCAGTCGAGGACCTTGCTGGCGACGGCGGCGACGCGGGGGCTCGGGGCGAAGCCGGCGACGCCCTCCTTGACCCAGTTCACGTCGGGCTTGGCGTCGTTGTTGAGGAACGCGACGACGTCGCCGGTCGCCTCGCGTGCACCGAGGTTGCTGCCTCCGGTGAACCCGAGGTTCTCCTCGGAGACGATGATCCGCACGTTCTTGCGGTCGCCGAGCTCGGCGCGCAGCCGTGCTTCGCTGTCGTCGCCCGAGCCGTTCTCGACGACGACGATCTCGAGGCGGTCCGCCGGCCAGTCGACCTCGCTGAGGCGGGCGATGCACTCGAGCGTGTCGTCGGTCCCGCGGAAGTTGATGACGACGACGGACACGCGAGGCGCGAAAGTGGACACGGACGAACTCCATACGTCGGCTGGCGGTGGTGCCCCGGAAGGCGGCACCACTATACCGACGCGCCCTGCACGTGCCGGCGACCTGGGAGACTGACCCCGTGGACGTCTCCGTGGTCATCGTCGACTGGCACCAGCCCGAACTCACCCGCCGTGCCCTCGACTCGGTGCTCTCGCAACGCGTGGACGCCTCGGTCGAGGTCGTGCTCGTCGTGAACGAGGCCGACCGCGCCACCGTCGAGGCGTACCGCGCCGAGTACCCCGGCATCGTGCTGGTCGCGGAGCCGACGAACTCCGGGTTCGCCGGCGGCGTGGCGCGCGGCATCGCGGCCTCGTCCGGCGCGGTCGTCGCGTTCCTCAACAACGACGCGGTCGCCGACCACGGGTTCCTGGACCGCGGCCTCGCCGTCCTCGCCGCGGGCGGCCCACGCCTCGCGGCGGTCGCGGCCACCGCGGTGCTCGAGGGGCGCTTCGTGCCGGTCGACGGGGCCGACCCCCGGACCGAGGACGACCTCGTCGCCGCGGACGGCCGCCGCTGGCGCCGTGCCGAGACCGGCCAGACCCTGGTGAACGGCACCGGTGTCGTCCTCGACGCCTCCGGCAACGGCCGTGACCGCGACTGGCTGCGACCGATCGACGACGCGCCCGAGTCCGCACCCCTCTTCGGGTTCTCCGGGGGAGCGGCGTTCCTCCGACGGGCCCCGCTGGCCGAGGTCGGCGGGTTCGACCCCTTCCTCTTCATGTACTACGAGGACCTCGACGTGGCGTGGCGGCTCCGCCTCGCCGGCTACGAGATCGGGCACGCTCCCGACGCCGTCGTCGTGCACCGGCACGCGGCGTCCTCCGGGAGCGACGGACCGCTCGTCCGGTTCCAGAGCATGCGGAACCGCCTGGCGGTGGTCGCGCGGAACGGATCGGCCGCGCTGGTCCTCCTGGTCGCGTCGCGGACGCTCGGCCGGTTGGCCCAGGACCTCCTGCGGCCGGGATCGGCGCAGCTGGCGCCGTCCGCGTGGCGGCGACTCGTCCTGGAGGCCCCTGCCGTGCTCCGGCACGCCCGTCGCGCCCGGAGGGGCGACGGTCACCGGCCCGCGGCGCGCCGCGCGGTCGAAGCGCGCCTGCGGAACGGAGACTGAGCACCGGTACAGGTGCGGGGCGGAGCAGGCGACCCCGCTCGATCGCGACGCGCGCGCCGGAGCCGACCCGGCCCTCCCGTTCGGGGGAGTGCTTGGGGGCTGTGTGATCACTGTGATGGAGGTAGCCTGCTGAGACAGGTGTGCTTCGCCCGTACGTCAGGGGTCGGTCGAACGCAGCCCGCGCTCCGCGCACGCCACCGAACCCCGTCGCCGCCCAAGGGAAGGCCCCTCGACGTGAAAAAGGTCCTCGCCATCGCCGCGAGCGTGCTCGTGGCCGCGAGTGTGCTCGTCGGTTTCCAGATCACGAGTCCGTCCGCACAGGACAGCGCCTCGGCGCTCACCGGGTCCTCGTTCCAGCCCGGGAACATCATCTCCGACGCGAACTTCTACGACGGCGACTCGATGTCCGAGTCCGCCATCCAGTCCTTCCTGAACGCCCAGATCGGGACCTGTGCGTCGAGCTCCTGCCTGAACGTCGGGCGGTACTCGATGAACAGCCGGGGCGCTGACGCGATGTGCAGCGCGCTGAGCGGTGGGACCTCGCTCTCCGCCGCGACGATCATCGCCCGGGTCGGCGCCGCCTGCGGCATCAGCCCGAAGGTGATCATCGTCACGCTCCAGAAGGAGCAGGCGCTCATCAACGGCGGCACGGCGCGGAACCCGTCGTCGGGCATCCTCGCCCGCGCCATGGGCTACGCCTGCCCGGACAGCGCCAACGGCGGCTGCGACCCCGCGTACTCGGGTGTGGGCAACCAGGTCTACTGGGCGGCGTGGCAGTGGAAGCGCTACGGCAACCCCGCTGGTACGAGCAACTACTTCACGTGGTTCGCTCCCGGCGGCAACCGCGCGATCCAGTACAACCCGAGCACGTCGTGCGGCACGAAGACCGTCGCCGTCTCGAACAAGGCCACCGCGGCGCTCTACTACTACACGCCGTACACGCCGAACGCGGCAGCCCTGAACAACCTCTACGGCACCGGTGACTCCTGCTCCGCGTACGGCAACCGGAACTTCTGGCGTCTCTACAACGACTGGTTCGGGTCGCCGACCGAGACCGCGAAGCCGAAGGGCAGCCTGGACTCCGTCACCGGTGGCGGCGAGGTCGTCCACGTCCGTGGTTGGGCCCTCGACACGACCACGACCGCCGCGACGAAGGTGCACGTCTACGTCGACTCCGCCGTGAAGCAGATCATGGCGAACACCACCCGCACCGACGTCGGCAAGGCGTACCCGAAGTACGGCAACTCGCACGGCTTCGACGCCGATGTCGCGGCGACGCCCGGGACGCACAAGGTGTGCGTCTACGCGGTGAGCGTCGACGGCGCGCGGAACTCGACCCTCGGGTGCAAGACGGTCTCCGTCGCCAAGGCCGCACCCGCCGGCGCGGTCGAGGTCGTCCAGGCCGTCCCGGGCGGCATCAAGGTCCGCGGTTGGACGATCGACCCGAACGCGCAGACCACCGCGCTGACCGTCCAGGTCGCCGTCGACGGCAAGGTCACGAAGCTCACGGCGAACGCCTCGCGCAGCGACGTGGCCCGGGCGTACCCGGCAGCGGGCGCGAAGCACGGGTACGAGGCGATCGTCCCCGCGGCGACCGGGACGCACTCCGTGTGCATCACGGCCGTGAACGTGGGGCCGGGGGCGGACAAGCTCCTCAAGGCCTGTTCCTCGGTCCGCGCGGTCGGGTCGGTGCCGGACGGCCGGGTCGACAGCGTCACGACGACCCCGAACTCGATCGCGGTCCGCGGCTGGGCGATCGACGGTGACACGACGTCGCCGATCAAGGTCGACGTCTACGTCGACGGAGCCGCCCGACGGCTCACGGCCAACGTGACCCGCACCGACGTCGGCGCCGTCTACCCGGGCTTCGGCTCGGCGCACGGGTACCAGGCGACGATCTCCGCGACGCCGGGCCCGCACCAGGTGTGCGTGTACGCGATCAACACCGGCGCCGGCTCCGGCAACCCGACGTTGAAGTGCGTCACCGCGCAGGTCGGCAGCGCACCGGTCGGCGCGCTCGACTCCGTGACCCCCGTCAGCGGTGGCGTGAAGGTCAGCGGCTGGGCCTGGGACGCGGACACCACCGCGCCGACCGCGGTGCACGTGTTCGTCGACACCGCCGTGAAGCAGCTCGTCGCGAACGGGACCCGCACGGACGTCGGCCGCGTGCACCCGGCGGCCGGCAACAACCGCGGCTACAGCGCGACCCTCGGCGCGACGAAGGGCAGCCACAAGGTGTGCGCGTACGCCCTCGACGCGAACGGCGGGCCGACCACGACGCTCGGGTGCAAGACGGTCACCGTCAGCTGACCTCCTGACCGCGCCGGACCCCGTACGATTGCGTCGGGTCCGGCGCGGTCCGTCCGGGGCGGGTCCCCGGTCCGACGAGGTCGACCCGGGGACGACGAGTCCCGTCGCGGAGATCCGTCCGCACGCGCGCCCACCCCGCAGAGAGAACCATGGCAGACCCTCACGCCCCCCGACCGCTCGTGATCGTGCCGACGTACGACGAGGCCGAGAACGTCCACGACATCGTCGGACGGGTCCTCACCGTGGTGCCCACCGCGCACGTGCTGGTCGTGGACGACGGCAGCCCGGACGGCACCGGGGACCTGGTGGCGGCGATCGCCGCGGACGACGACCGGGTCCACCTGCTCCGTCGGCCGGGCAAGCTCGGGCTGGGCACCGCGTACGTCGCCGGGTTCCGCTGGGGGCTCGAGCGCGGGTACGACCTGCTCATCGAGATGGACGCGGACGGGTCGCACCCGGCTGACCGCCTGCCCGCCATGATCGACGCCGTGCACGGTGCGCCGGCGGACGCCGAGGTGATGCTCGCGATCGGGTCGCGCTGGACCGCCGGGGGATCGGTGGTCGACTGGCCGGCGCACCGCGAGCTGCTGAGCCGCGGGGGGAACGCCTACGCGCGCATGGTGCTGGGGCTCGACGTGCGGGACATCACCGCCGGCTTCCGCGTCTACCGTGCCGACGCGATCGCCCGGATGGACCTCGGGTCGATCGACTCGAAGGGCTACTGCTTCCAGGTCGACATGACGCTGCGCGTGCACGACCTCGGCGGCCGGATCGTCGAGGTCCCGATCCGGTTCCGGGACCGGGTGCACGGCGTCTCGAAGATGAACCAGGCGATCGTCATCGAGGCGATGCTGCGGACGACGCGGTGGGCGCTGGAGCGTCGGTTCGGTCGGGCGCGTCGGGCCGGGTGGGCTGGTCGCTCCAGGGCGTGACGGCGTCTGGCCGTGTGGTGTCGCGGCGCCGCGCGGTGTCGTCGGGCCGTGTGGTGTCGTCGGTCCGTGACGTGACGACCTCCGTCCGGAAGAACAGGACCACGAAGGCCACGAGCAGCGCCGCTCGGCCCCAGATCCCCACCGTCATGGCCTGGTACGCCCACGTCTGGCTGCCCGCACCGAGCGCTCCGTAGTAGCTGTTCCGGAAGAACCCGACGACGGCGCACACGTCCGCGACCAGGTACGCCGTGATCCACCAGCCACCGATCCGCAGCACGACCAGGAACGGCAGCAACCACAGCACGTACTGCGGCGAGGCGACCTTGTTGCACACCATGTACACCGCCAGGAGCGCCGCGGCCGACTGCACCCACGGCGTCGTCCCGCGCCGGAGGGCGAGCACCACCGTCACCGCCAGCACCGCGAGGATGCCGACCGCGGTGGCCGCCGTCGACAGCACGCTCATCGTGTGCTGGAACGGGCCGTCGAGGTCGCTCGACCACGGCAGCAGGCCGTAGTACCAGATCGACAGGGTGGAGGCCCCGATCGGCCGGTCGGCCTGGAACCGGATGACGGATGCCCACCCGGGGAAGTTGATCAGCATGAACGGCACGTTCGCGGCGAGGAGCACACCGACCCCGGCGCCGAGTGCGGCCGCCGTGCGGCGGACACGGGCACCGAGGGCTGCGTCCTGGTCGAGCAGCGCGGCGATCGCCAGCGGCGCGAGGAACATCAACGGGTACAGCTTGAACGCGCCGCCGAGACCGAACGCCGCGCCCGCGACCGCGGAGCGGAGGAGCGGTGACCACGACGGCGGCGCCCGGAGCGCCACCACGACGCCGACGACCGTGCAGACCACCGCGAGGATGTCCCAGTTGTAGACGGCGTAGAGCGCGAGCGGGGGCGTCGCGGCCCAGATCCAGGCGCGCCGTCCGGCGACCCGGACGAGCAGCAGGGTGACGACCACCGCGAGGACCGCTGCGACCAGGGCGGTGACGACCAGGAACCCCCGGGCCGAGCCCACCGGCAACCCGGTCAGCCAGACCCACACGCCGGTCATGGTCGGGTACTCGACGGTCCCGTTGCCCAGCTCGGAGCCCGTGACGTACGGGAACACGTGTCCGACGAGCTGGCGGTTGTTCCACAGCGCCGCGACGTCGGACCAGCAGCCGTACTGCGACACGAACGCGCCGCGGGGCACGTCGGCCGGCCCGGGGACCGAGCACGGGAGCTTCATGAGCAGGTTGAGTGCCGTGAACAGGGCCGCCACCACGCACATGGCGGTCCGTTCGAGCAGTCGTGGTCGTGGGTGCACCCGGCCACGGTAGCGGCTCAGGAGAGGTGTTCGGAGCGCGGGAGGTGTCGTCGCCAGGAACGCCGCCGTGCCGCGACGACCAGGACCGTGGTGAAGACCATGAGACCGGCTCCGTGCAGCAGGTAGCTCTCCGCGGCACTGGTCACGCCGAGGAGCACCAGCACCGCTGCCGGCCAGACGTACGCGACCCCGGGGAACGTCGTCGCGGTGACCCAGGCGCGACCGAACGCGAGGAGCGCCGTGACGAGCAGGATGAGCGCACCGGCGAGGCCGATCTGCAGCCACGCGTCGACGAAGGCGTTCAGGCCGGACGTGAACCGGGCGCCGTCCGGGTCGACGAGCGCGACGAACGGGAAGACCGGCTCGTGCGGCCACGTGCCGACCCACCCCCAGCCCTGCATCGGGTACTGCTCGGTGAGCAACCGGATCTGGGACCACAGGCCGAGGCGGGTCGCCGTCCCCCCGGCGGCACCGATCTCGGCGAGCACCCGGTGCCGGAAGAGCACCGCGACGACGAACATCAGCACCACGGCGCCCCCGAGCACCCCGTTCACGACCGGGCGGGTCGAGGGGCGGGCGTGCCGGAGCGACCAGAGCGCGAGCGCGGTGACGGCGAGGGCGATCATCGCCAGCCCGGAGATGGGGGACTGGGCGAGCATCAGGGCGATCACCGCGAGGGCCGTCGACCCGAGCGCCCGCCACGTCGTCACGGATCGGGTGAGGAACTCGACGACGAAGGTGACCAGGGCCATCGCCGCGACGAACGCCATGAAGTTGCGGGTGCCGCCGATGCCCTGGATCGGGCCGCCGTACGCGATGTCGCCGCGGATGCCGAAGGCCGGGATGGGGACGTCGAGCACCAGACCGGAGAGGACCTCGAGCCCGAGGGCGACCACGAGCAGGATCCGGAACGCGTCGCCGGACGCCCGGATCACCTGGACCAGGTCGCGGCCGAGCGCCAGGTACAGGCCGAGGCCGACGAAGCACGCCGTGGCCACGAACCCGCGGAGCGCCACCCACGAGTACTGGCTCCACAGCACACTCAGCGCGCAGTAGCCGACGAACGCCATCAGGGAGAGCGGGAGCACGCCGTGCCACTCGATCCGGTAGCGCTGCCCGAGCAGGCTCAGGCCGGCGAGGACGACCAGCGTGACGGTGATCGCCCACGTGCCGGCGGTGCCGACGAGGGTCTGCACGGTGGGCTGACCGAACGCGAAGAGCAGGATCACGGTCGCGAGGGCCTGACTGAAGCGCCCGCCCGCGGAGAAGCCGATCCAGGCGGACAGGTACCGGCGTGCGAGCGCTCGCCGCGTCACTCTGCCGTCCGTCACCGGTCCATCCTCTCGCACCCCCGGTGTGTATCGCGCCCCGCCATATCGCGTGCTGCGATATCTCGGGTAACGTCGATCCGCGATGGAGCGCGCTCGGAGGACCCTGCCCACGGCGCTCGCCGCGGTCGTCCTCGCCGTCGTCGCCACCGCGCTCGCCTGGTACCGCCTCGGCCCGACGACCCGGGGGACGGTGTGGGCCGAGGACGGCGGTGTCTTCCTCCGCGAGCGCCTCACGTACGGCGAGGCCGGATCGCTCCTCCGCCCGTACGCCGGGTACGTGCAGCTGCTGCCCCGCCTCGTCGTCGACCTGGGGTTCCGACGTCCGATCGAGGACTACGCGGTGACGGTCGCCGGCGCGTCCTGCCTCGTCGTCGGCGTGGTCGCCGCCGCCGTGTTCGTCCTGGCGCGCGACGTCGTGCCCGCCTGGCCCCTGCGCGTGGTGCTCGCGGCCGTCCCCGTCGTGCTGCCGATCGCGCCGTACGAGATCAGCGGGAACGCCGCGAACCTGCACTGGTACGTGCTGCTGCTGGCGCCGTGGCTGTTCGCCCACCGGGCGCGGACGTGGTGGGGCAGCGGCGTCGTCGCGGCGATCGCGCTCGGCGCCGTGCTCACCGAACCCCAGACGCTCGTCTTCACACCACTGCTCGTCCTCGCGTGGTGGCACGCTCGTGGACGGCTGCTCGCGCTCCCCGTGACGGTCGTCACGGCGCTGGCCGGGGCCGCACAGGTCACGGCAGCCCTGACGAACACGCGACTCTCCCGTCCCGGCGACCCCACGATCGCGGACGTCGTTCGCGGGTACCTCCTGCAGCCGCTCGCCGGCGCGTGGACGCGCGACCTCGGCGCAGTCGCCACCGCCGTGACCCGCCACGGATGGATCGTCCTGGTCGTCCCGCTCGTGGTGGTCGGCGCGGTGCTCGTGGGCGCCGTCGTGCTCGCCCCGTGGCGCACTCGCGTGCTGGTGGCCGCGCTCGCCGGTGGATCGGTGGTCGTGTGGACGGCGGCACTCGTGGCGAACGCCTCGGCCGACCAGCACTGGGGTGTGCTGCCGGTCACCGCCTTCACCGCGGCCGCACCCCTCCGCTACTCGGCAGCGGCGGCGATGCTCCTCGTGTCCGCGGTCGTCGTGGCGGCGTCGGTGCTCGTCGACCGTCGGTGCTGGTCCGTCCGGGGACGGGGAACGGCCCGCGGCATCGCGCCCGCCGTCGCCGCGGTGGTCGGATGGGCGGCGATCGCGGTGGTCGTCGCGGCAGCGGTCGGGTCGGCGGCACCCGGTGCCACGCAGCGCGACGACGGCCCGCTCTGGCGCCCGCAGATCACCGGACAGCTCGACGCGTGTCGCGCCGACCCGAGCGGGTCCGTCGCGGTGACGACCGCGCCGTGGGGTGCGACCCTGCCGTGCAGCGTGCTGCTCGACCGGCGCTGATCAGCGCGTCGCGGCCCAGCGGAACTCGCGCTTGGCCGGGGGCGTGCGCGGGCCGTCGCCGACCGACACCGGTTCCTCGCCGACGAGCACGATGCGGGACTTGATCGCGATGAGCGCGAAGAGGATCCAGTTGCCCTGGTAGAGCAGCCGTGACTCGGCGGCCGACTGCACGAGCAGCGCGACGACGACCAGCAGGGGGAGCAGCGACACGGGGTCGAACGGCCGCGGTCGGAGCCCGGCGTCGAACCCGACCCTGGTCGCGCACGCCCACGAGCGGTACAGCGTCGTGACGACGTAGATCGCGAAGAGGAGCAGCCCGATCAGCCCGGTCTGCATCCACACGTCGAGGTAGGCGTCGTGGGCCTGCAGGTAGGTCACGCCCTTCCGGTGCGCCAGGTCGGCGAGCGTCGGGATGTCCGGCCACCAGTAGCCTATCCAGCCCCACCCGACCACCGGGTGCGCGTCGATCAGCCCGAGGACCTTCGTCCAGATCTCGCCGCGGCCGGTGAAGTCCGAGCTCTTGCCGAGCACACCGGCGATCGCACCGCGACCGAGCACCCCGGCGACGACGATCACCACGGCGACGGCGGTCACCAGCAGGTACCGCGGGGTGCGCCGCTCGGTCGGCACCCGGCGGATCCACACCGCCAGCAGGAACACCACGGCGACGACGGCCGCCGCGACGATCACCGTCGACGAGCGCGTCAGCAGGAACACCGCGGCCGCGACGACGAGCCACCCGATCGACCGGTTGCGCCGCATCCGCCCCTCGGCGAGCTGGATCGCGACCGCGATCGCGGCGAGGAGCGCCACCATCGCGAGCAGGTTCGCGTTGCCGGGCAGGCCCTGGATGCGGCCGCCCGTGAACAGCTCAGCGCGCGAGAAGTAGAAGGCGTCCGGGATGTCCCGGTCGCCGTAGTCCGTCCAGATCGGCGCGATCGGGTGCCGGACGAACACCGCGACGACGGCCTCGAACAGCAGCGAGAGCAGCAGCACCCACCGCATCGCCAGGCTCACCGCGTCGAGGATCCGACGCCACGTCAGCGTGGAGGCGATCACGAACGCGACGAGCGCGCAGAGCAGCTGCGCGGCCATGCTGGCCAGCGTCGCCGCCCACCAGTGCGACCAGAACACGGAGACCAGGCACCAGCCGAGGAAGATCCAGAGCGCGCGCGGGGTCCGCGCGATCGTCGGCTTCGCGCGGACGACGATGGTGATGCCCCACACCGCGGCCATGGCCCACAGCGCGGCAGCGCCGAACCAGGTGAGCGTGTTCGGGACGGCGTCACCGGCGAACACGACGAGGAGGACGGTGGCGCCGAAGGCGAAGGCCTCGCGCTCGGGCACGGCTCCGCGGGCCAGGGGCCAGGTGTTCGTCACGGGGTCCAGGCTAACGCGGTGGGCCCGGCCGATACGCTCTGCACATGTTCCTCGGCATCACCAACACCCCGCGTGACTACGCCTGGGGCTCCGTCACCGCGATCCCCGAGCTCCTCGGACGCACCGTCACGGGCGCCCCGCAGGCCGAACTCTGGCTCGGTGCCCACCCGGGCAGCCCGAGCGTCGTCGTCAACCCGGCGATGGTCGGAGGCGCCGACACCGTGCTCGACTGGATCGCCGCGGAGCCGCAGACCGCCCTCGGTCCGGACCGCACCGGGCTGCCCTTCCTGCTGAAGGTCCTCGCGGCCGCCGCACCCCTCTCGCTGCAGGCGCACCCCACCCCCGAGCAGGCCCGCGAGGGCTTCGACCGCGAAGAGGCGGCCGGTGTCCCGATCGACGACCCGTCGCGGAACTACAAGGACCCGTTCCCGAAGCCGGAGCTCGTGGTGGCGCTGAGCGACCGGTTCGAGGCACTGAGCGGCTTCCGCCCGGTCGCCGAGACCATCGCGGACGTCGAGGCACTCGACGCCGGCAGCGGCCGGCTCGGCCCCCTCACCGCGCACCTGCAGCAGGGCCTCGAGGACACCGTGCGCTGGCTCGAGACCGCTGACCCCTCCGCGCTGGCGATCGTCGACGCCGTGAGCCACCTCGCGCAGGACGCGGCCGAGCACTCCGCGAACACCGCCACCGCCGCCGCGCTCGCCGAGTCGTACCCGGGCGACCCCGGGATCGTCGTGTCGCTGCTCATGCACCGCGTGACCCTGCGCCACGGCGA
This sequence comes from Curtobacterium sp. NPDC090223, assembly GCF_044746585.1. Lineage (NCBI taxonomy): Bacteria > Bacillati > Actinomycetota > Actinomycetes > Micrococcales > Microbacteriaceae > Curtobacterium > Curtobacterium sp. NPDC090223. The sequence goes on from NZ_JBIVCN010000003.1 coordinate 479,409, forward strand.
GGCGATGTACCTGCCCGCCGGGAACATCCACGCCTACCTCGACGGTCTCGGCATCGAGCTGATGGCGCCGTCGGACAACGTGCTCCGCGGCGGTCTCACGCCGAAGCACGTCGACGTGCCGGAACTCCTCCGCGTGCTCGACTTCACCGCGTACCCGGCCCCGGTGCTCGAGCCGGACCAGCTCGCGGTCGGTGTCGACCGGTTCGCCCCACAGGGCGTCGGCTTCGCGCTCCTCCGGGTGACCGGCGACGGACGACCGGCCGGCCTGAGCGCCGGTGGGGTCGCCCCGCTCTCCGGGCCGTCGATCGCGATCTGCACCGAGGGCGTCGTGACCCTCGTCGGGGCGCAGTCCGCCACCCTGCTGCGCCAGGGCGAGTCCTGCTTCATCACCCCGGACGAGGGCGACGTCACCGTCGAGGCGGACTCGACGACCGGACTCACCTCGACCGTCTTCATCGCCACGGGCGCGGAGCCAGCCACGGGCGCGGAGCCAGCCACGGGCGCGTAGCCAGCCACGGGCGCGGAGCCAGCCACGGGCGCGGAGCCAGCCACGGGCGCGGAGCCAGCCACGGGCGCGGAGCCACGGCGGTCCGCTAGCGTGGCGGACATGAGTTGGCTGGTCACCGGCGGTGCCGGGTACATCGGATCCCACGTCGTCCGGGCACTGCGCTCGGCCGGCATCGACACGGTCGCGTTCGACGACCTCTCCAGTGGCTTCAGGGCGTTCGTGCCCGACGACGTGCCCTTCGTCGAGGGCACGATCCTGGACGGCGACCTCCTCGCGAGCACGATCCGTGAGCACGGCGTCACGGGTGTGGTGCACGTCGCCGGGTACAAGTACGCCGGCGTCTCGGTCGAGCGACCGCTGCACACCTACGAGCAGAACGTCACCGGGATGGCGACGCTCCTCCGCGCGATGGCCGACGCCGATGTCGACAAGGTCGTGTTCTCCTCGAGCGCCGCGGTGTACGGCACGCCGGACGTCGAGACCGTCGTCGAGTCCACTCCGAAGAACCCGGAGTCGCCCTACGGGGAGTCGAAGCTGATCGGCGAGTGGCTCCTCAGGGACATGGAGGTCGCGCGCGGCTTCACCACCACGTCGCTCCGCTACTTCAACGTCGTCGGGTCGGGAGAGCCGGACCTCTACGACGCCAGCCCGCACAACCTCTTCCCGCTCGTGTTCGACGCCCTGCTCGCCGGTCGCACGCCGCGGATCAACGGCACCGACTACCCGACGCCCGACGGCACCTGCGTCCGCGACTACGTGCACGTCGCGGACCTGGCGCACTCGCATGCGGTCGCGGCGGCGAAGCTCGAGGCGGGGGAGCCCCTCGAGCGCGCATACAACCTCGGCAGCGGCGACGGCGTCAGCGTCCGCCAGATCATGGACGCCATGGCCCGCGGCACCGGCATCGCCTTCGAGCCCGAGGTCGCCCCGCGCCGCCCCGGCGACCCGGCGCGCATCGTCGCCACCGGCGAGGCAGCGGCCCGCGACCTCGAGTGGTCGATGCGCCACACGCTCGACGAGATGGTCACCAGCGCCTGGGAGGCCCGCCGCCGCGTCGGCTGACCGCGGGGTGTTGTCCCCCGACGTGCCGACAGAACCGGCGCGACACGCCCGAACGGGGGACATGACACGCCGGAACGGTCAGTGCCTTCTATGATCCGCGACTTGACTCCGAGGAATCACACCGCTGTAATTACAGGCAACGACATCACGGCAGGGTCCCGAGATGACGACCGAGCGAGACGAACCAAGGGGTGATCAGGGTGAGCGGTTCCGACTTCCACGCCGGAGTTCCGGAAGACTGGCACGTCGACCCCGTGGCGCTCGGCGTCCCCGGCGTCCGACGTCCGGAGACCGACGACGAGGAGAACCCGCTCGCCTGGCAGGCGGACTCCCTCTGCGCACAGACCGACCCAGAGGCGTTCTTCCCCGAGAAGGGCGGCTCCACCCGCGAGGCGAAGAAGATCTGCACCTCGTGCGAGGTCCGGTCGCAGTGCCTCGAGTACGCGCTGGAGAACGACGAGCGCTTCGGCATCTGGGGCGGCCTCTCCGAGCGCGAGCGTCGCAAGCTGCGCAAGCGCGCGTAGCGGCCTCCGAGCGCGCGGAGCGCGCAGACCCGACCAGGAGGCCCGGTGCACGTCGGACGTGCACCGCGCGTTGATCCCGGCCACAGGTTCACGGCACGCCGACCCGTCGGACTGCTGCCGAGCCTCCAGACCGTAGAGTGACGCCCGTCATGCAGCCCAGTTCCGCTCAGCCCCGTGTCACCGCGATCCTCGTCGCCGCGAACGGGGCGGACCACCTCGACCGGACGCTGGCCGCCCTCGCGAACCAGACCCGCCACCCCGAGAACCTGGTCGTCGTCGACGTCGGTTCCACCGACGGGTCGACCGCCCAGCTGGAGTTCGGGGGATCCGCCCAGCTCACCCGCATCCCGGCCGGCCGCTCGTTCGGCGACGCCGTCGCCGTGGGGGAGAAGGCCGCGCCGCACCCCGAACCCGACGAGGCCGTGGACGAGTGGCTCTGGCTCGTCGGCCACGACAACGCCCCGGCCCCGACCGCGCTCGCCGAGATGCTCGCCGCGGTGGAGATCGCCCCGTCCGTCGCGGTCGCCGGTCCGAAGCTCGTCTCCGACACCGATCCCGGCCGGATCCGCGCGTTCGGCGAGAGCATGACCCGGTTCGGTCGGTCACTGACCCTCGTGCAGGACGAGCTCGACCAGGGCCAGCACGACCGCTACACCGACGTCCTGGCGGTCGCCGCGGGCGGCATGCTCGTCCGCCGGTCGGTCTGGGTCGCCCTCGGCGGGTTCGACCAGGCGCTGCCGGACGTCGACGCGGCGCTGGACTTCTGCGTGCGCGTCCGCCTCGCCGGCCACCGTGTCGCCGTCGTGCCGGACGCCCGTGCGACGAGTGCCGGCCCGATCGAGGAGTTCGGGCGCAAGCGCGTCTCCGAGGGACGTCGTGTCCGCCTCCACCGTCAGGCCCAGCTGCACCGCCGGATGACCTACGCGCCGGCCGGCGTGCTCTGGATCCACTGGCTGACGCTCGTCCCGTTCGCCGTCGGCCGCGCGATCGGCCACCTCGTCGCGAAGCACCCGGCTGCCGTGTCCGGCGAGCTCGCGGCCGCGTTCGCCGTGGCCTTCGGCGGGGGCGCCGGCCGCTCCCGCAAGTCCCTGGCGCGCACGAAGCAGCTCGGGTGGGCCGCCATCGAGCCGCTGCGTGTCACTTGGCGACGGGTCCACGAGCGCCGGACGACCTCTCGCGACGTCGAGCTCGCACGCGTCGAGGACGCCCCGGTCGCCCGCGCGTCGTTCCTCGGCGACGGCGGCATCTGGGTCGTGCTCGCCGCGGCGCTGCTCAGCGTCGTCACGCTCTTCCCGCTGCTCGGCTCACCGGCGCTGACCGGCGGTGGGCTGCTGCCCCTGTCGACGACCGTGTCGCAGCTCTGGCAGAACGTCGGGTACGGCTGGCACACGCTCGGCACCGGGTTCACCGGCCCGAGCGACCCGTTCGCGGCGGTGCTCGCCGTCCTCGGGTCGATCACGTTCTGGTCGCCGTCGACGTCCGTCGTCCTGGTGATGCTCCTGTCGTTCCCGGTCTCGGCGCTCGGCGCGTGGTTCGTCGTGCGGAAGCTGACGACCCGCACGTGGGTCCCGGTGATCGGCGCCGCGCTGTACACGATCGCCCCGGCGCTCGTCGGCGGCGTGACCACGGGACACCTCGGTGCCGTCATCGCCCACCTGCTCCTGCCGTGGCTGTTCCTCACCGTGCTCGAGGCGCACCGTTCGTGGGCGTCGGCCTCCGGCGCGTCCCTGCTCTTCGCCGGCGTCGCCGCGTCGGCGCCGTCGCTCCTGCCCGTGCTCCTGGTCGGGTGGCTCGTCGCGCTCGGCGTGGGCTGGCGACACGCGCACCGACGGGTGTTCATCCCGGTGCCCGCGGCCGTCCTGTTCGTGCCGCTCGTGCTCGCGCAGGTGGCCAGAGGCAACCCCCTCGCGGTCTTCGCCGACCCCGGTGTGCCCTCCGCCACCCGTGCGCCGTCCGCCCTGCAGCTCGCGATCGGGCAGCCCCTGCCCGACTGGAACGGCTGGCTCCCGGTCAGCTCGCCGCTCGCCGTCGTGGTCGCCGCGCTCCCGATCGCACTCGCCGTCTTGGCGCTGCCGATCGCCGCGACCGCGATCGGGTCGATGCTCGGGCACCGCTGGTCGGTCGCCGGGTACGCCCTGGTCGCCGCGCTGCTCGGGTTCGCCACGGCGTTCGGCGCGACGCACCTGACGGTCACCGGCGTCGGCGCCACCACCACCATCGTCTGGCCCGGCAGCGGACTCAGCGTCTACTGGTTCGCGATCGTCGTGGCCGCGTGCATCGGGATCGACACCGTGCCGCGCCAGGCGCCCGTCGTCGGACTCGTCGCGACCGTGTTCGCCGGGGTCGCGGTCGCACCCGCGTTCGCCGCGTTCTACCTCGGCAACGCGGTCATCCAGCCGACCACGGGCCGGGTGCTCAGCGCGTACGTGAACGCCGAGGCACAGGCGAACCCGGACGTCGGCACGCTCGTCGTCGACCCGCAGACCGACGGCTCCCTCGCGGTGTCGCTCGAGCGCGGGCAGGGCTCCACCCTCGACGACCAGTCGACGCTCGACGCCACCGCGCTGTCCCTCAGCGAGTCCGGGTCCCGCCTGGCGACCCTCGCGGGCAACCTCGCGAGCCGCAGCGGGTACGACCCGAAGCCGGCGCTGCAGGAGCTCGGGATCAGCTTCGTGCTGCTCGACGACGCACCGGACGACGACCTCGCCCGGCAGGTGCACGACCGCGCTGCCGGCGCCATCGGCCAGAACGCGCTCTTCACGAGCATCGGCGAGACCACCAGCGGGTCGCTGTTCCACTACGAGGGCGACGTCGACCGCACCGGCACCGGCTCGGCCGCCGCGAAGGCCACCCACGCGCTCTACCTCGTCGTCCTCGGCGTGGTGTTCGGCGCCGCCGCGCTCCTGGCCGTCCCGACCGCCCCGCGCCGCCGCCGCGCGACCTCGAACGTGCTCGAGGCCGACGAACCGGCGACCACCTTCGACGAGGAGCGCGACGAATGACCACCCCCGCTCGCCGCTGGATCCTGCGCGGCACCGCGACCGCGATCGCCGTGGTCGTCGCCGCCGGCACGATCGCCGCGGCCAACGCCATCGGCACGACCGAGGCCCCGGGTCAGCCCGCCGGCCGGACCGTGACGCCCGTCCCGGCCGACGCCGAGCGCGTCTGCGCGGGCAGCGCCCTGCGGCTCAGCGACGACGCCGGCAACGACGCGACGACCGCCAGCACGGTCGGGACCGCCACGGTCGCGACCGCGACGACCGGCCGCACCGTCGAGCGCTCCGACCTCGCCGCCTCGTCGACCGGCAGCAGCGACCCGACCCTCCTCACCGCGCCGGCCGGGGACACCACCCCGCAGGTGGCCGGTTCCAGTTACCAGAGCGTCTCGAGCGGTGACCTGGTGGGCGTCGCCGCGGCCTCCTGCGACGACCCGTCCCAGTCGACGTGGCTCGTGGGCGGCTCGACCGAGACCGGGCGGACGAGCCTCATCACGCTCGCGAACCCGACCGACGTCAACGCGACCGTCGACCTGGCGATCTACGACGGCACCGGCACGGTCAGCGCACCCGGTACGACGGGCATCGTCGTCGCGCCGAACTCGCAGAAGGTCGTCCCGCTCTCCGGGTTCGTCTCCGACCAGGGCTCGACCGTCGTGCACGTGTCGTCCTCCGGCGGACAGATCGTGGCGCACATGCAGGAGACCGTGGTCCGGACGCTGACCCCCGGCGGGTTCGACATCGTCTCGGGCGGCGCCGCGCCGTCACGCAGCCAGGTCATCCCCGGCGTGGTGCTCCGAGGTGCCGAAGAAGCCCAGCGCGGCGACGACACCGAGGACGCCGCCCCGATCGTGCGGTTGTTCGTCCCGGGGACCAAGGCAGCCCGGGTGACCCTCGGCATCACCACCGCGGACGGCGGGGGCACCACGGTGAACACCACCGCCGAGCCCGGCGTCGTCACGGACGTCGCACTCGACGACTTCCCGGACGGCCGGTACTCGTTCACGGTCAGCTCGACGGTGCCGGTCGTCGCCGGGGCGCGCACGACGACGACCACCGACGGCGACCAGACCGACCTCGGCTGGTTCGCCTCGGCGGAGCCGCTCGGCCGCACCACGACCACCGCGGTCGCTCCCGGGGACGTCCCGCGCCTGAACGTCGTGAACCCGACCACGCACGACGCCACCGTCGTGATCGCGTCCGGGGACGAGCGCCAGACGCTCGAGGTGAGTGCCGGTTCCACCGCGACGACGACGGTCGCCACCGCCAAGCAGCTGACGATCACCGGGGCGCGGGGCCTCGTCGCGGGGGTCACCTACGCGAGCGGTGCCGGCGTCGCCGGGTTCCCGGTCCGCGCTGCGACCGAGGTGTCGACGCCGGTCCGCGTCTACCCCTGACGGCGCGCCGCGCTCGCCGCGCTTGCCGCGCTTGCCGAGGCGCCGTTCTCCCGCAGAGACGCCGTTCTCTCCCCGGGACGCCCCCGGATCCAGCGGTGTCTCGCGTGCACTGCGGCGTTCCGGGAACGCAACGGTGCCGCGCAACCCGGCAGCCGGCAAGCGGTCCGGCTCACCAGTGCCGGTAGCGGTCCGGTGCCAGGTCCCACGGGTCCTTGTCGATGAGCTCGGCCACCGCACGGAAGACCGCGGTCTCCACGATGACCCGGCGGTCGGTGTCGTTCTTCTCCGGGGAGCGCGTGACGCGCTCGACGGGGATCCGGAACACGGTCACCCGGCGGGCGTCGTGCTCGACCCGCCAGCGCGGCATCCGGTCCGGGGGAGTCGGGTCCGTCGGCATGTCCGCGACCTGGAAGACGACGCCCTGCAGTTCCTCGGGCCAGAGGCCGAGCAGGTAGTGCGCGGTGTCGCCGACGATGCGGTCGAACGCCTCGGCACGGGTGATGATCGGGGCGAGCTCCGGCCCGGTGACGCTCGAGCGGTAGCCGCGGCCGTGCCGGGAACGTCCCCGGCCGCGGTCGACCGGGGTGACGAGTCGGGGCTTGCGGCGCATCCCCACATCGTACGCGGCAGGTCGGGCACGGACGGGTTCGGTAGGGTCGACGTCGGTATGGACGTGCGGATCTGCAGCAAGGTCGCCTGTGGGGCGAGCGCCTCGGCGACGCTGACGTACGACTACGGCGACTCGATGGTGGTCGTCGGACCGCTCTCGACGCGGGTCGAGCCGCACGGGTACGACCTCTGCGCGCGGCACGCGGCGCGCCTGCGCGTCCCGCAGGGCTGGCACGTCATCCGCCGCGAGCCGCTCCGCGAGGACCGCACGACCGACTGACCGGCGCCCCGAGGCGACCACACACCGGACCGGAGGCGCGGGACGGAGCCGACCCGGGCCTCCCGGCCGACACGCCCCCATCTGCTCGAAGCGGCCGCACCTGCTCGAAGCGCCCCGATCGGCTCGAGACGCCGCCGGATCCCACGGCGTCTCGAGCGCGGAGCGGCGCCTCGGCGGATCGCGCCGGCCCCGGACGGGAGGCCGTGCCCGCGCCCGTGACGCCGCTCACGATCACCGTGGGAGACTGGACCCATGCCCACCGAAACCCAGGCCGCAGCAGCATTCCGCGTGGCCGACCTCGGCCTCGCCGAGGCCGGTCGTCACCAGATCCGCCTCGCCGAGAACGAGATGCCGGGCCTCATGTCCCTGCGCGAGGAGTTCGGCGCGTCGCAGCCCCTCGCCGGTGCGCGCATCGCCGGTTCGCTGCACATGACGGTGCAGACCGCCGTCCTCATCGAGACGCTCACGGCCCTCGGTGCGCAGGTCCGATGGGCCAGCTGCAACATCTTCTCCACCCAGGACGAAGCCGCCGCCGCCATCGCCGTCGGCCCCACCGGCACCCCGGACGCCCCCGCCGGCGTCCCGGTGTTCGCGTGGAAGGGCGAGACGCTCGAGGACTACTGGTGGTGCACCAACCGGATCTTCGACTGGAGCGCCGAAGCAGCCGAAGCCGGCGCCGAGTGGATCGGGCCGAACCTGATCCTCGACGACGGCGGCGACGCCACGATGCTCGTGCACACCGGCGCCGACGCCGAGGCAGCGGGGCGCGTGCCGGACGCCGGAGCGGACGCCAGTGCCGAGTACCGGATCGTGCTCGACACGATCGCGGCCTCGCTGCAGGAGTCCTCCGACCGCTGGACCCGCATCGCCCAGGACATCCAGGGCGTGACCGAGGAGACCACCACGGGCGTCCACCGCCTGTACGAGCTCGCCCGCACCGGCGAGCTGAAGTTCCCGGCGATCAACGTCAACGACTCCGTCACGAAGTCGAAGTTCGACAACAAGTACGGCATCCGGCACTCGCTGCCCGACGGCCTGAACCGCGCGACCGACGTCCTCATCGGCGGCAAGGTCGTGTTCGTCGTCGGCTACGGCGACGTCGGCAAGGGCGCTGCCGAGGCACTCCGCGGCCAGGGCGCCCGCGTCATCGTGAGCGAGGTCGACCCGATCTGCGCGCTGCAGGCGTCGATGGACGGCTACCAGGTGGCACGGCTCTCGGACGTCGTCGACCAGGTCGACATCGTCGTGACGTGCACCGGCAACCTCGGCGTCGTCGGCGTCGACGACATGCTCGCGCTCAAGCACCTGGGGATCGTCGCGAACGTCGGGCACTTCGACAACGAGATCGACATGGCCGGCCTCGAGTCCCTGCCCGGCGCCGAGAAGATCGAGATCAAGCCGCAGGTGCACGAGTGGCGCCTGCCCACCGGCCGCTCGATCCTGGTGCTCAGCGAGGGCCGCCTGATGAACCTCGGCAACGCCACGGGCCACCCGTCGTTCGTGATGAGCAACTCCTTCACGAACCAGGTCCTCGCGCAGATCGAGCTCTGGACCCGGCACGACGCCTACCCGACCGGCGTGTACGTGCTGCCGAAGCACCTCGACGAGAAGGTCGCGCGCCTGCACCTCGATGCGCTCGGCGTGCAGCTCACCACGCTCCGCCCGGAACAGGCGGCGTACATCGGCGTGCCGGTCGAGGGCCCGTTCAAGCCGGACCACTACCGCTACTGACGCACTCCCGCGCGGGCGCGCGGTGTTCGGGCAGGCCCTCGGCTACTGTGAACGAGAGGTGCCTGCCCGGCACCACCGCACGCCACCCGGAGTCCACATCACATGACACCGCGCATCCTCGTCGTCGACGACGACCAGGCCCTCGCCGAGATGATCGGCATCGTCCTCCGCGCTGAGGGGTACGAGCCGGAGTTCAGCGGCGACGGCAACGACGCCGTCGACGCGTTCCACTCGACCAAGCCCGACCTGGTGCTCCTCGACGTCATGCTGCCCGGCATCGACGGCATCGAGGTGTGCCGCCGGATCCGCGCCGAGAGCGGCACGCCGATCATCATGCTCACCGCGAAGGGCGACACCTCCGACGTCGTCGCGGGCCTGGAGAACGGCGCGGACGACTACGTCGTGAAGCCCTTCAACCCGAAGGAGCTCGTCGCGCGCATCCGCACCCGGCTCCGGCCCACCGCCTCCGACGCGGCCGTGCTGCACGTCGGTGACCTCACCGTCGACGTCCCCGGGCACGAGGTCCGCCGTGACGAGGCCGTCATCGCGTTGACGCCGCTCGAGTTCGACCTGCTGCGCGCCCTCGCGGAGAAGCCGAACCAGGTCTTCACCCGCGAGATGCTGCTCGAGCAGGTCTGGGGCTACCACTACAAGGCGGACACCCGTCTGGTGAACGTGCACGTCCAGCGGCTCCGCGCGAAGATCGAGCACGACCCGGACAACCCGCGGATCGTGACCACCGTCCGCGGCGTCGGCTACCGCGCCGGGGGAGCCTGAGCACCGTGCCCGCTTCGTCCGGCCTGACGTCCTTCGGTCGGGCACGCCGGCGGCTGCGGTCATGGGCCCGGCGGGGCTGGCGCGGGATCGCGTACCTGTGGCGCCGGTCGCTGATGTTCCGGTCGGTGGCCATCACCGTCACCACGACCGGGCTCGCGGTCGCCATCATCGGCACCGCCGTGATGCTGAGCATCTCGAGCAACGTGTACGCCCAGCGCCGTGACCAGATCGAGGCGGAGTCGGCGCGGGCGACCAACGTCGCCCAGGGGATCTTCGACGCGGCCACCGCTGCGGAGGACAACAACCAGTCCGAGCTGGAGACCCTGCAGAACGAGGCGCAACAGGCGATCCTGTCGAACACGACGAGCCCCGGCGGCACCAAGATCGCCATCGAGCGGTCGCCGAACCAGTCGACGGCGCAGACGCTGCAGAACGTCGCGAGCCAGTACTTCCCGGACGAGGTGATCACCGACGCCCTCCGGAAAGAGGTGGGCAAGAACACCGGCAACCTCAGCCTGCAGGCGGTCCGGCTCGAGGACGAGGGGCGGAGCGAACCGGGCCTCGCCGTCGGTTCGACGCTGCAGATCCCGAGCGCCGGCCAGTACGAGCTCTACCTGGTCTACGACCTCGCGGACGCGCAGCAGACCCTCGACTTCGTCTCCCAGACGCTCTCCATCGGCGGTGTCGCGCTCATCGTGCTCATCGCGCTCGTCACCTCCCTGGTGGTGCGGCTCGTCGTCGTGCCGATCCGCGGTGCTGCCGAGACCAGCCGGAAGATCGCCGCCGGGCGCCTCGACGAGCGCATCCCCGTGAAGGGGCAGGACGACGTCGCCACGCTGGCGCGGAGCTTCAACGGCATGGCGGACGCGGTCAGCCGGCAGATCACCCAGCTCGCCGAGCTCTCCCGCGTGCAGCAGCGGTTCGTCTCCGACGTCTCGCACGAGCTCCGCACGCCGCTCACCACCATCCGGCTCGCCGGTGACGTCCTCTACGACGCCCGGCACGCCTTCGAACCCGCCGTCGGCCGCTCCGCCGAGCTCCTGCACGACCAGATCGACCGGTTCGAGCTGCTCCTCGCGGACCTGCTGGAGATCTCCCGGTACGACGCACAGGCGGTCGAGCTGGAGACCGAGCCGGTGCAGCCGGCGTCCCTGACCGCGGACATCGTCGACGAGTTCCGGCCACTCGCCGAACGCCTCGGCGTGGACCTGCGGCTCGCGACCCCCGGCGGCCACACGACCATGCAGCTCGACGCCCGACGGATCCGGCGCATCCTGCGGAACCTGGTCGGCAACGCCATCGAGCACGGTGACGCCAAGCCGGTGCACGTCGTCGTGGACAGCGACGCCAGGACCGTGGCGATCGCCGTCCGGGACCACGGGGTCGGGATGCCGCCGGAGGACGCTGCGCGCGTGTTCGACCGCTTCTGGCGGGCGGACCCGAGCCGCAAGCGCACGATCGGCGGGACCGGGCTGGGGCTCGCGATCAGCCTCGGCGACGCGAACCTGCACGGTGGGCGCATCGACGTGTGGTCCCGGCCGGGGGAGGGCTCGGCGTTCGTGCTGACCGTGCCGCGCAAGGGGCAGGAGACCACCGCGACGTCGGCGATCCCGCTGCCGGAGCTCGACGAACCGTACGACGGACCCCGGGAAGGCGGCCCCCGATGAACCACACACGGCCCCTGCCGACCCGCACCCGGCCCCTGCCGGCCCGCAGGCCTTCCTCGACCAGGGCCGGGTTCCGGCGGTCGCTCGCCGCCGCGGTCGCCGTCCTGGCGGTCGCGGTGCTCGCCGGCTGCGCCGCCATCCCCACCGGCGGCCCCGTCCGAGACGGCCAGAGCCTCAAGGGCGACTCCGTCTCCGGCGTCGACTTCCGCCCGAGCGGCCCCGAGCCCGGCTCCGACCAGGCGACCATCGTCGACAAGTTCATCGACGCGGCGACGGGCGCCCAGGACAACTACGCCATCGCCCGGGAGTTCCTCAGCGACTCCTTCGCGCAGAAGTGGAACCCGCGCCAGAGCGTGACCGTGCGCCAGGGCGACGGTGAGGTCGAGCGAGTCGGGACGCGCGAGCTGACCTACACGCTGTCCGCCAGTGCGACCGTCGACGCCGAGGGCGAGTACACCCAGGCGGTCCGTCCGACGTCCTCGACCCTGACCTTCCAGTTCGTCAAGGAAGACGGCGAGTGGCGGATCAGCTACGCGCCGGACGGGATCATCCTCTCGCCCGTCAGCTTCGAGCAGGTGTTCCAGGCGCACGCGCTCTACTTCTACGACCCGACGTACCGCTACCTCGTGCCCGACGAGCGCTGGTTCCTCGCGCGGTCGTCGACGAGCACCCGCATCGCCAGCGCGCTCCTGTCTGGTCCGGCGGACTGGCTGAAGGGCGCCGTCGTGTCCTCGTTCCCCGAGGGCACGCAGCTCTCCCTGAACGCCGTCACGGTCGACAACGGCAGCGCCCAGGTCGACCTGTCGAGTGACGCGCTCCGGGCGACCACCGTCGACAAGGTCCGGATGCGGGAGCAGCTCGCGCGGTCGCTGGCCTCCGTCGCGACGATCTCGTCGGTCGAGCTCACCATCGAGGGCGCCAGCTTCTCCGTGCCGGACTCCAGCGGCACCAGTGCCGTGGTCAACCCCGACGTCGACCCGCGTCCGCTCGTCGAGCACGCCGGCGCCGTCGGCTTCGCCGCACCGGGCACCGGCGACGTCGCCAAGCTCGGCAGCGGTCTCGGTGACGCGATCGCGAAGCTCGAGCCCACGTCGATCGCGCTGACGGCGTCCGGTGCCGACGCGGCCGTCGGGGACACCGACGGCGTGTTCGTGGTCCGCAGTGGCAAGAAGCCCCTCCGGATCGACGCGCGGGACGACCTCATCGCACCGACGATCGACGACCAGGGCTTCGTCTGGACGGCGCAGTCGACGAACACCCGCGCGATCACGGCGTACGGCCTCGGCGGGGACCCGCACCAGGTGACCTCGACCCTGCCCGACGGCGACCTCGTGTCGTTCCAGGTGTCCCGCGACTCCACGCGGGCACTCGCGCTCATCGACACCGACGACGGCCCCGCCCTCTACGTGATGGCGATCACCCGCGACTCCGACCGCACCCCGACGGCGCTCGGGTCCCCGGTCCGGCTGCAGGCCGCGTCCGGCACCGCGGTGGGGGCGACCTGGGTGAGCGACCTCGACGTCGCGTCGCTCGGGCAGACCTCGAGCGGTCCGAGCATCGTCCGCTCGACCATCGGCGGGCAGTCCGCGGTGCTCCAGCGCCCGGACGGACGGGCCACGGCGATCGCCGGCGGCAGCGGGGGCACGCTGCTCCTGCGGACGTCGGATGGGCAGGTCCTGCAGTCCACCGGTGGTGGCTGGGACCGCACGGGCGTCACGGCGACGGTGCTGGGCACCCAGCGCTGAGACGACGGCCGCGGCCCGCCCCTCCACAGGTTCGCCGGCCTGGAGGCTCGTCCACCGTTCCGCAGGATCCGCCCGGTCGGGTGCCTCCCGCGGCGAGGATCGCCCCATGACATCGGCTGCACACCCCTGGCGCGACGCGTTCCTCGCCGTCCTCGCCCTGTTCCTGCCCGTTTCGTGCCTCGGCTGCGGGGCGGTCGACCGTGCCCTGTGCGACTCCTGTCGCGCCGAGCTCGCGGACCGGCCCGGTCGCGTCCGGCTCGTCGGCGGCGTCCGGCTCGACGCGGCCTTCGAGTACGAGGGACTGGTCCGCACCCTCGTGCTCGAACTCAAGCTCCGCGGGCGGCTGGACGTCGCGGCACCGCTCGGCCGACCGACCGGTGCGCTCGTGCGGGCAGCACTGGCGGACGCCCCACCGGGCACCCTCGTGCTCCGGGTCCCGCCGTCACCGCGCGGACGACGCCGGCGTGGGTTCGACACCGTCGTGGTGCTGCTCGCCCGCGGTGGTGTCCGCCGGACCGGGCGGCTGCGACGCCTGCCGGGGTCGCGCGGCGCCGGCCAGAAGGAACGCACGGCGCTGGAGCGCGTCGACGCCACCGTCGGCACCCTGCGCGCGGTCGGGGTCGCCGGCCGCAGCGTCGTCCTCGTGGACGACGTCGTCACCACCGGGGTGACCATGGCGGAAGCGGTCCGGGCGGTCCGCGCCGCCGGCGGTCGGGTCGTGCGGTGCATCGCGACGGCGAGCGTCGAGTCGTGACCGCGTCGGTGGTGCCCACGTGCCACGTACCAGTTCCAGCGACGACGCGCCCGGGGTGCACCGTGCGTGAACACCCGGTGTCCTCTGTGCATCCGGTGGGTGTCCGACCCGACCCACCGCGAACCGGTGACGCGAGTGCTCCAGCGGGTCTAGCGTCGCTGGGACAAGGCGTTGACGATCGCCGGATGGAGGCGACGCGCCGAGTCTGGATGGGAGCCGCCATGGACGTGACGATCACGGGCCGGAACGTCGGGATCACCGACCGATTCCGCACCTACGTCGAACAGAAGTCCGACAAGATCGACGTGCTCGCCGACCGCGCCCTCGCGTTCGAGGTGCGCATCAGCCGCCACAACGAGAAGAGCGGCAGCAATCAGGGCGAGGACCGGGTCGAGCTGACGTTGATCGGCCCCGGGCCGCTCGTCCGAGCCGAGTCCGCGGCGTCGGACAAGTACGCGGCGTTCGATCTGGCGTTCGCCCGGATCATGGAGCGACTGCGCCGAGCGCGCGATCGCAGGAAGGTCCACCGTGGGCGTCACCGCCCGACCTCGGTGTCGGAAGCCTCGGGGGCGGCCTTCGACGGCATGGGGGTCACCCCGGCCGACGGCAAGCTGATCGACGACGTCGTCACCGGCGCCGTCACCGTCGTCGACGAGGAACCCCACGAGGAAGAGGACGAGGTCTACTCGCCCGTCGTCATCAGGGAGAAGGTGTTCGAGGCAGCGCCGATGACCGTCGACGACGCGCTCTACTTCATGGAGCTCGTCGGACACGACTTCTACCTGTTCGTCGACGCCGAGACCCACCGCCCGAGCGTCGTCTACCGACGGAAGGGCTGGGACTACGGCGTCATCGGGCTCGACGGCACCGCTGCCGCCGACGCTCAGGTCGGTTCGGAACCGGCCGCGGCGCTCGCCTGAGCGTCGTCACCACCCGAACTGCGGGGTGCGCGGTCCGTTCGCGGGCCGCGCACACCCGTGTCCGGGGTCGCTGTTCACAGCCCACCGTTCGACCGGGTTGCTAGCATGACTGGCTGATCGGACGCGCCGACCGCGCGCGACGACCTGTAAGGAGTTCACGTGGCAAACGTGCTGGAGAAGGTCCTCCGCATCGGCGAAGGACGCACCCTCCGTCGGCTGAAGGCGTACGCCTCGGCGATCAACGACCTCGAGGACGACTTCTCGACCCTCACCGACGAGGAACTCCAGGACGAGACGAAGGAGCTCCGCGAGCGGTACGCCAACGGCGAGACCCTCGACGACCTCCTGCCCGAGGCGTTCGCCGCCGTGCGCGAGGCAGCGAAGCGGACGCTCGGCATGCGGCACTTCGACGTGCAGCTCATGGGTGGCGCCGCACTCCACCTCGGCAACATCGCCGAGATGAAGACCGGTGAAGGAAAGACCCTCGTCGCCACGACGGCCGCGTACCTCAACGCCATCCCGTCCCGCGGCGTCCACGTCATCACCGTCAACGACTTCCTGGCGTCGTACCAGTCCGAGCTCATGGGCCGCGTGTTCCGTGCGCTCGGCATGACCACCGGCTGCATCGTCGCGAACCAGTCCCCGGCCGAGCGCCGCGAGCAGTACGCCGCCGACATCACCTACGGCACGAACAACGAGTTCGGATTCGACTACCTGCGCGACAACATGGCGTGGCAGGCAGCCGACATGGTGCAGCGCGGCCACTTCTTCGCGATCGTCGACGAGGTCGACTCGATCCTCATCGACGAGGCCCGCACGCCGCTCATCATCTCCGGCCCCTCCTCGGGAGAGGCCAACCGCTGGTTCACCGAGTTCGCCTCCATCGCGAAGCGCCTCACCGCGGGGGAGGACTTCGAGGTCGACGAGAAGAAGCGCACCGTCGGCGTGCTCGAGCCCGGCATCGAGAAGGTCGAGGACTACCTCGGCATCGACAACCTCTACGAGTCGGCGAACACCCCGCTGATCTCCTTCCTCAACAACGCGATCAAGGCCGACGCCCTGTTCAAGCGCGACAAGGACTACGTCGTGATGAACGGCGAGGTGCTCATCGTCGACGAGCACACCGGACGCATCCTGATGGGTCGTCGCTACAACGAGGGCATCCACCAGGCGATCGAGGCGAAGGAAGGCGTCGAGGTCAAGGCCGAGAACCAGACCCTCGCGACCGTCACGCTGCAGAACTACTTCCGCCTGTACCAGAAGCTCTCCGGCATGACCGGTACCGCTGAGACCGAAGCGGCCGAGTTCATGTCGACGTACAAGCTCGGCGTGGTCCCGATCCCGACGAACCGCCCGATGCAGCGCATCGACCAGACCGACCTCGTCTACAAGAACGAGAAGGCGAAGTTCGAGCAGGTCGCGAACGACATCGAGGAGCGCCACGAGAAGGGCCAGCCCGTCCTCGTCGGCACCACGAGCGTCGAGAAGTCCGAGTACCTCTCGAAGCTCCTCGCGAAGAAGGGCGTCAAGCACGAGGTCCTGAACGCGAAGAACCACGCCCGTGAAGCCGCGATCGTCGCACAGGCCGGTCGCCTCGGCGCCGTGACCGTCGCGACGAACATGGCCGGCCGTGGTACCGACATCATGCTCGGCGGCAACGCGGAGTTCCTCGCCGTGCAGGAGATGCACGCGAAGGGCCTCTCGCCGACCGAGACCCCGGAGGAGTACGAAGCCGCCTGGGACGAGGTCTTCGCCAGCCAGAAGGCCGTCGTCGAGGAAGAGGGCGACAAGGTCCGCGAGGCCGGCGGTCTCTACGTCCTCGGCACCGAGCGTCACGAGTCCCGCCGCATCGACAACCAGCTCCGTGGTCGTTCCGGCCGTCAGGGCGACCCGGGCGAGAGCCGGTTCTACCTGTCGCTCACCGACGACCTGATGCGCCTGTTCAACTCCGGTGCCGCCGAGAGCCTGATGGGCCGCTCGAACGTCCCGGACGACCTGGCGATCGAGAACAAGCTCGTCGGCCGTGCGATCCGTTCGGCCCAGTCGCAGGTCGAGGGCCGCAACGCCGAGATCCGCAAGAACGTCCTCAAGTACGACGACGTCCTGAACCGCCAGCGCGAAGCGATCTACAGCGACCGCCGGCACATCCTCGAGGGCGACGACCTGCACGAGCGCACGCAGTCGTTCCTCAAGAGCGTCATCGACGACGTGATCGACACCCACACCGGTGAGGGCTCCCCGGACGACTGGGACCTCGACGCGATGTGGACCGAGCTCGGCACGCTGTACCCGATCTCGATCACCATCGACGAGGTCATCACGGAAGCGGGGTCGAAGGGCAAGGCGACGCGGGAGTTCCTCGG
This sequence comes from Curtobacterium sp. NPDC090223, assembly GCF_044746585.1. Taxonomy (NCBI): domain Bacteria; kingdom Bacillati; phylum Actinomycetota; class Actinomycetes; order Micrococcales; family Microbacteriaceae; genus Curtobacterium; species Curtobacterium sp. NPDC090223. The sequence goes on from NZ_JBIVCN010000003.1 coordinate 496,742, forward strand.
CCGCGAGATCCTCTCCGACGCCAAGCTGGCGTACACGCAGCGCGAGGAGACCCTCGGCGAAGAGGCCATGCGCGAGCTCGAGCGTCGCGTCGTGCTCTCCGTGGTGGACCGCCGCTGGCGCGACCACCTCTACGAGATGGACTACCTCAAGGACGGCATCGGCCTCCGTGCGATGGCCCAGCGCGACCCGCTCGTCGAGTACCAGCGCGAGGGCTACGCCCTGTTCCAGAACATGATGGGGCAGATCCGCGAGGAGTCCGTCGGCTTCCTGTTCAACCTCGAGGTGCAGGTCCAGTCGGACGGCGAGAACGCGGTCATCGAGGCGAAGGGCCTCGCCGAGGAAGAGGTCGCCGGCCTCGAGTTCTCGGCTCCGTCCATCGACGGCGAGGTCGAGGTCCGTGACGAGCGCGGCCGCCTCGAGCAGGCCGCCACGGCACTCGCGCAGCGCGCCCAGGCCGAGGAAGAAGCGGCCGCGGTCCCCGAGAAGGGTTCCGCGTTCGGCTCGGCCGCCACGGCGACCGGCCAGGCCGCCGCGACCAACCGCGCCGACCGTCGTCAGGCCGCCAAGAAGGGCTGACGCCACCACGCTCCGGACGGGAGGCCCGGTGCCAGCTGGCACCGGGCCTCCCGTCCGTTTGGCGCCCGCGTCCGGCCGCGGCGCCGCTCCCGCGCCGAGACGCCGCCGATTCCGGCGGCGCCTCGCCCGCCTGGCGGCGCTTCGCGCCCCTCGCCGGCGTCAGTGCGCCTCGCACCTGCCGAGGCGCCACTTCGGCGCCGAGGCGCCGCCCTCGGGCCGAGACGCCGCCGATTCCGGCAGCGTCTCGGCCGCCGAGCGGCGCCTCGGGCGCCTGGCGGCGCTTCGCGCCCCTCGCCCGCGTCAGCGCGCCTCGATTCTGCCGAGGCGCCGCCCTCGGGCCGAGACACCGCCGATTCCGGCGGCGCCTCGCCCGCTGTGCGGCGTCTCGGGCGCCTGGCGGCGCTTCGCGCCCCCGCCGGCGTCAGCGCGCCTCGCACCTGCCGAGGCGCCACTTCGGCGCCGAGGCGCCGCCCTCGGGCCGAGACGCCGCCGAATCCGGCGGCGTTTCGGCCGCCTGGCGGCGCCTCGGGCGCCGAGAGGCGCTTCGCGCCCGCGGCCCGTGCCGCGGCGCCCGCTTCCGGCCGTGGCGCCTCCTCCGCGCCGAGGCGCCGCCCTCGGGCCGAGACGCCGCCGAATCCGGCGGCGTTTCGGCCGCTCGGCGGCGCCTCGCCCGCCTGGCGGCGCCTCGGCCGCCTGGCGGCGCCTCGCGGCCGCGTCAGAGCACGCCGATGGCGGTCGCACGCCAGCGGCCGGAGCGCTCCTCCAGCCGGATCGCCACCGCCCGGGCGTGCGACCGCGTGTGCACGACGACGCTCGCCTCCGCCACGCCCTCCCGGGGCCGGCAGACCAGCACGCTCCCGACCCGGATCGAGGGCCGCCGGCGCCGACGCCGAGACACCGAACGCGCCCGGGCCGCGAACGCCGCACGCTGCTGCAGGTGCCGCTGCACGTCCTCGGTGATCCAGCGGGCGATGCTGTCGACCTCGCGGGCGCCGGAGAGGATCTCCGCCACGCACAACGCCAGCGCCCGAGCGGTCTCCTCCGGATCTGGGACCACCGCCGAGTCCCCGGCGCGAACCACTGCGGTACCGACCGCGGGGTCCTCACGTGGTCGGTCCCCGCCCGGTGGATCCAGCCGGTCCGGCTCGTTCGCATCGTCCTCGATCCGCTGTGCTTCCCGCGCCACCCCGGCCCCTTTCGTTGGTGGGCTGAGCGTAGGACGTATGCAACATGTGAAATTCAAACCCGCCGGACCTGTGGATGGAGTCGATTTGTCCACAGCCCGGCGCACCTAGACTGGGCCGGTGTCGACCCTCAGTGATCTCGTCCTCGCACAAGGCCGATCCTCCGAAGCGGACGTGGAGTGGCTCCACCTGCTCGTCGGGGACTGGCAGCTCCTCTCCGACCTGTCCTTCGCGGACATGGTCCTGTGGGTCCCCACCGCCGAGGACGGCTCGTTCGTAGCCGTCGCGCACGCCCGCCCGTCGTCCGCAGCGACGCTGTTCTACCGCGACATCGTCGGCCAGGAGATCCGCGAGGAGTGGCGCGAACAGGTCACCGAGAGCTTCGCCGGCGCGAAGGTCGTCGACTCCGCGGAACCGGACTGGTACGAGGACACCCCGACCCGCGTCCGCGCGATCCCGGTCCTGCGGCGCCTGAGCCCGAAGAGCAAGCAGACGACGGACCGCCCGATCGCGGTCGTCACGCGGCACTCGAACCAGGACGAGATGCGCACCCCGAGCCGTCAGGAGCTCAACTTCACCGCGAGCGCGAACGACCTGTTCGGCATGATCGCGACGGGTGACTTCCCGGACCTCGGCGCACCGGCCGGACCGCGTCGTGGGGCTCCGCGCGCGAGCGACGGGCTGCTCCGTCTCGACACGAACGGCATCGTCACCTTCGCGAGCCCGAACGGCCTCAGCGCGTTCAACCGGATGGGCTTCGAGGGCGAGCTCGAGCGGAAGTCCCTCGCCGAGGTGACGACCGAGCTCCTCGGCCAACAGCTCGACGTCGACGAGTCCCTGCCCCTCGTGGTCACCGGTCGTGCCCCGTGGCGTGCCGACATCGAGTCGAAGGGCGTCACCGTCACGCTCCGTTCGATCCCGCTGCGCGACCACGGTGAGCGCATCGGCGCGGTGGTGCTCTGCCGTGACGTCACCGAGATGCGGCACCAGGAGCGGGAGCTCATCACCAAGGACGCCACCATCCGGGAGATCCACCACCGGGTGAAGAACAACCTGCAGACCGTGGCCTCCCTGCTGCGCATCCAGGCGCGTCGGACCCACTCCGACGAGGCCAGGACGTCACTGCAGAACGCGATGCGCCGCGTCGCCGCGATCGCCGTCGTGCACGACACCCTGTCGACCGGCCTCAGCCAGAACGTCGACTTCGACGAGGTGTTCGACTCCGTGCTGAAGCTCGTCACCGAGGTCGCGGCCTCGCACAACACCACGGTCCACCCGAAGAAGACGGGGGAGTTCGGGGTGCTCCCATCGGAGGCCGCGACGCCGCTCGCACTCGGGCTCACCGAGCTCGTGACGAACGCGGTGGAGCACGGGCTCGACGGTCGCGACGGCGAGGTCGAGATCGTCGCCCGCCGCTCCGACGACCACCTGTCGATCCAGGTCCGTGACAACGGTGTCGGGCTGCCCGAGGGCAAGGTCGGCTCGGGGCTCGGCACGCAGATCGTCCGCACGCTCATCCAGGGCGAGCTCGGCGGCACGATCGACTGGCACACGCTGACCGGCAGCGGCACCGAGGTCACCATCTCGATCCCGTTCCGGTGGGAGACCGCTGCCGCGTAGCGGCACCGTCGCACAACCAGAAGCAGTCCGCACCACGCGATCGCGTGGTGCGGACTGCGTTTGGTTGTGCGAGTCCGGTTGGGGGGGGGGGGGGATGCGACGCGAGCGCCTGGAGGCCCGGCGCGCGTCCGGCGGACCGGCACCCGGCCTCCAGGCGGTCGCCGTGACGGCCGTCCGGACGTCTGCGGTGCGCGCACGACGACGCCCGCCGCGCCCCGGAGGGCGCGACGGGCGTCGTCAGGACTGCTGCGTCAGGAGGCGCGGCGAGCGCGGGCGGCGCGGCGCTTGAGCGCGCGACGCTCGTCCTCGCTGAGACCACCCCAGACGCCCGAGTCCTGGTTGTTCTCGAGGGCGTACTGCAGGCACATCTCGGTCACGGTGCAACGCGCGCACACCGACTTCGCCTTCTCGATCTGGTCCACGGCCGGCCCGGTGTTCCCGACGGGGAAGAAGAGCTCGGGGTCCGCGGTGAGGCAGGCAGCCTTGTCACGCCAATCCATGTGGTGGTGCTCCTTGATGTCGATGCTCGAACGGCAGGCCGGGGCCGTGGTTCGGGGCTCGAGGACTCTGCACATGCTCATGTGACGTACGGGAGGATCCTGTGGGGAGGAGAAACCGTGCGGGGAGAGTCCGACGCCCGCGAACGCTCGGGGGAGGAGCGTCGAACCACGGGAGACGCACACCACATCGTGCCGTCCAAACGACCTCGAACATCGTTCCATACTGGTATGGCCAAATCAAGGGTTGCAATCCTGGAGGATCACTGTGTCTGAGCCCACCTCGAACTCACCCGAGGCCACCGAACCGAGGTCGCGGGCGATGATCGTGCTGCTCGTGGTCCTCGCGCTGGAGTTCCTCGCGCTCGTCGTCACGACGGTCGCGCTCCTCGTGGAGCTGCTCGTGTCGCCGGCGTCGAGCGTCGCCTCCGGGATCGCCCTCGTGGTCCTCACCGCGATCGCGGCACTGTGGCTCGGGTCGATGCTCGTCGGCCTCTGGCGCGGACGCTCGTGGGTCCGCAGCGGGATCATCGTCTGGCAGGTGCTGCAGGGCGCGCTGGCGATCGGTGCGTTCCAGGGCGTCTTCCGTGTGCCGGCCGTCGGGTGGGCGCTGCTCCTGCCGGCGCTCGTCGCCATCACGCTCGTGCTCTCGAAGTCGGTGACGGCCGCCCTGGCGCGTCGCGTCGAGTAGACGCGCCAGGGGCTCGGCTCAGACCAGCCCGAGCTTCTTGCGCAGGCTCGCCACGTGCCCGGTGGCCTTGACGTTGTAGAGCGGGAGCTGGACGGTGCCGTCCTCGGCGACGACGATCGTCGACCGGATCGTGCCGGTGACGATCTTGCCGTAGTTGTTCTTCTCGCCCCAGGCGCCGTACGCCTCGTGCACGGCGAGGTCCGGGTCGCTCAGCAGCGGGAAGGTCAGGGCCTGCTCGTGGCGGAAGCGCTGCAGCGCGGGCAGCTCGTCCTTCGACACGCCGAGGACCTCGTACCCGGCGGCCTGGAGCGAGGACATGTTGTCCCGGAAGTCGCACGCCTCGGTGGTGCAGCCCGGCGTCGACGCGGCGGGGTAGAAGTACACGATGACCTTGCGTCCCCGCAGGGATCCGAGGGTGTGCTCCACCCCGTCCTGGTCCTGCAGGGTGAAGTCGGGGGCGGTGTCGCCGGCGGCGAGACGGTCGGTCATGGTGCTCCTGTTCGGTCGATGCCCGGCGGTGGTCACGGGCACGCAAAACCCATGCTATTGTTGATTCCCGTTGCGGCACACAAGCCAAGACGAGCGGTGGGAGACCAGCGCATGCACCTCTAGCTCAATTGGCAGAGCAACTGACTCTTAATCAGTGGGTTCTCGGTTCAAGTCCGAGGGGGTGCACCACGATCCGAACCCCTGCTCCGGCAGGGGTTCTCGTGTATCCGGAGGGGGTCGGGGAACGATGATCACCAGGGAGCCCAAGGGTGGGGCACTCGACGCTGCCGAGCTCGCTCGCCGTCTGAACCTCCTGCTCGACTTCGAGGAGTCCCAGCGCGGCGCGCCGGTGCCCTTCTCCGCGATCGAGGAGTACGTCGACGCCCGCGGGGGATCGTTGTCCCGCGCGAAGTGGACCTACATGATCTCCGGCGCCGGCCGTCGCAACCGCGACACCGCGCTGCTGCAGCTGCTGGCCGGCTTCTTCGAGGTCGACGAACGCTTCCTGCTCGAGGACAGCGACGTCCCCGAGCGCATCGGCGCGCAGCTCGCGCTCGTCCGCTCGCTCCGGTCGGCTCGCGTCAGCGGGTTCGCCGCGCGGACGTTCCCGGGGGAGCTCTCACCGGAGGCGCTCCGGCGGATCGCCGCGGTGATCGAAGAGGAATCGCAGCGCGGGATCGTCCCGTGAGCTCGCGGGTGGGCGGTACCGGGCAGCTCGACGCCTTCTGGGAGCGCGGTCACGCCGAGGGCTGGGCGGACGTCGACCGTGCCGTCACCGCGGCCGCCGAGATCGTCGGCAAGCCGATCGTCGTCCGCGAAGAGGCGTTCCTGGCGTCCGAGCCGGTGTGCGGCTTCGTCGCGACGCTCGAGCACCAGCACCTCATCATGATCTCGCCGACCTCGTCCGGCACCTTCCGCTCGTTCGTGATCGGGCACGAGCTCGGCCACGTCCTGCACGCCCACCACGAGGCGTCGGCGCAGTCCGCGTACATCCGCGACGTGATCCCGGACCTGCCCGAGTACAAGGTCGAGCGGGCGATGGCACGGGGGCTCTTCGAGAACGCCTACGAACGCGAGGCCGAGCTCTTCGCCGACCGGCTCGCGCAGCTCATCCGCGGCCACCGCGACCGGCCGAGCGCCTTCCGCGGGGTGTTCGGGTGACGGCGGTGCTCGCCGTCGCGCAGGCCGTCCTGCTCGTCGCGGGCGCCGTGACGCTGTTCGTGCTGCAGCGCGGGCAGGACCGGACCCTCGCGGTCACTTTCCTGCTCTTCTGCGCGACGATCGTCACGAACGTGGACCCGCTGTACCGGTGGCTCGACCCGCTGTTCGGCGGGTTCAACGTCGTCACCGTGATCAGCGACTGCCTGATGATCGCGGGCACCAGCACGCTGCTGTGGGGCGTCGCGAAGGCCGTCGGGGCCGCGGGACCGTGGCTCCGGAACGCGATCGTCGTGTCCTGCGCGGTCGTCGGTGTGGTGATCGTCACCGCGTTCGTCGTGCTCGACAAGCCGGCCACCACGACGACGTTCATGCTCGTGGCGGGGGACCACGCCGCCGCCGCGGTCTACTCGATCGCGCAGACGCTGTACCTGGGCGTCGCACTCGGGGCCACCGGCGTGATCTGCGTCCTGCGCGTCCGCGAGGCCCGGACCCGCACCGACCTGGTCGGCCTCTGGGTCCTGGTCGTCGGCGGGCTGTTCGGTGTCGTCCGGATGGTCGTCGTCGTGGTGATGGACCTGGCGCACGTGGGCGGCGACATCGCCGTCACCCGCGCCCTGTCGACGCCGTACGACGTCACCACGCCCGGCGCGGTGATCTGCGTCGCGTCGGGGATGCTGCTCCTGGTGATCGGACACCGGGTCGCGCGTGCTCGTCGAGCGAACGCCGTCGAGTCCGCGATCCGGACGCTCGAGCCGATGCACGCGCGGCTCGGCACCGACAACGAGTACCCGGCCTCCGACGACCCCGCGACCCGCTTGAGCCGGCTCATCGTGGAGATCAACGACGGCGTCCGCAGTTCGCGGGCAGCCCTCAGCGACCGCGAGCGTGCGGTGCTCGCCCGGGCCGAAGCGGCGCTGGACCTCGCGTAGCACCCTCCGGCCGTGTAGGGTCTGTAGCAATTGCTACGTTCTGCCGTGGTGATCGCCGGTGGGACTCGGCCGCGTTGGGGGCGGCCGAGCACCACCGATCTCCTCGGTAGGCTGCTGGGGTGTTCGTCTTCGCCGCAGTCGTCCTGTTCGTCGGTGCCCTGTTCAACCTGATCGCCTGGCCGCGCTTCTTCCAGCGGGTCGCGAAGGACTCCAGGGCCCGTGACGCCGCCGGCCGCCCGACCACGTTCTACACGGTGCACCTCGTGCTGCTGCTCGTCGCGCTGGCGATCACCGCGGCGTCGATCGTCGCCGGGATCCTGCTCCTGGTCTGAGCGGACCGCGCTTCAGGAGTGCTTCAGCGCCGCCCGGGACAATACGGACCATGCGCGTGCTGGTGGTCGACGACGAGGTCCGCCTCGCTGACGGCATCCGCCGTGGGCTCGAGGCCGAAGGGTGGGCGGTCGACGTCGCCCACGACGGCGTCGACGGGCTCTGGCACGCACGGGAGTTCACGTACGACGCGGTCGTGCTCGACCTGATGATGCCCGGCATGAGCGGCTGGGCGGTGTGCGAGCAGCTCCGCGCCGAGGAGAACTGGACGCCGGTCCTCATGCTGACCGCCAAGGACGGGGAGTGGGACCAGGTCGAGGCGCTCGACGCCGGTGCCGACGACTACGTCACGAAGCCCTTCTCGCACCCCGTCCTGGTCGCCCGGCTCCGCGCGCTGGTCCGGCGAGGCGCCCGTGCCCGCCCGAGCGTCCTGACCGTGGGGGACCTGCGGCTCGACCCCGCTGCCCGGACGGCGTCGCGCGGTGGTGCCCCGCTCGACCTGACGAGCCGGGAGTTCGCGGTGCTCGAGTTCCTGGTCCGCCGCGCCGGCGAGGTGTGCTCGAAGCGCCAGGTGATCGAGAACGTCTGGGACGTCGACTTCGACGGCGACCCGAACATCGTCGAGGTGTACGTCGGGCACCTGCGGCGCAAGGTCGACCGGCCCTTCGGACGGGCGAGCATCGAGACGGTCCGGGGTGCCGGGTACCGGCTGGCGGCCGAGGATGCCTGAACGCCGTGCCAGCCGTCCCCGGACCGGCCGTCCCCGTGCGGGCCGTCCCCTGGCTGGCCGTCGGCCCCGGAGCGTCCGCGCCCGGACCACCCTCGCCGCGGTCGTCCTCGTCTCCGCCGCGCTCGTCCTGGGCTCCGTCGCGTTCGTGACGGTGCTGCGGCTGGTGCTCGTCGACGGTGTCCGATCGAGCGCCGAGAGCGGTCTGGAGCAGGCGTCCGCCCGGGTCGAGGCCGACGGCGCCTCCGCGGTCGACGGGTACGACGAGGTGCTCGTGCAGGTCGTCGGCGAGGACGGCCGGGTCATCGCGCACGGCGACGACGCCGACCCGCCGGCCCTCCCGACCGCGGACGAGTCCCGGTACTCCCACGACGGCGAGCGGTGGCTGCTCGTCGCGGACGACGTCGACCTGCCGGGCGGGTCCGAGGCGACCGTGGTCTTCGGGGCGTCGCTCGACGCTGCGGACACCGCGACGACGGCGGTGACGGCCCTGCTGGCGGTCGGTGTCCCGGTGCTCGTCACGCTCATGGGCATCGGGACGTGGATCGTCGTCGGCCGGTCGCTCCGGCCCGTCGAACGGATCCGCACCGAGGTCGCGGGCGTCGGCGGCGCGTCCCGGAGCGCGCGTGTGGCCGTCCCGGACACCGGGGACGAGGTCGCTCGCCTCGCGCACACCATGAACGAGATGCTCGAGCGCCTGGAGCGGTCCGCTGCGGTGCAACGGCGGTTCGTCTCGGACGCCTCGCACGAACTCCGGTCCCCGATCGCATCGGTGCGCCAGCACGCCTCCGTCGCACGGGCGCACCCGGACCGGATCGCGATGACGGAGCTGGCCGACGTCGTCCTGGCGGAGAACGACCGGCTCGCGGCGCTGGTGGACGGCCTGCTCGAGCTCTCCCGTCTCGACGAGCGGGGCATCGGGGACCGGCGTCCGGTGGACCTCGACGACATCGCGCTCGCCGAGGTCAGCCGGATCCGCTCCGCGGGGGCCGTCCGCGTGGACGGCTCGGGCATCGGAGCGGCGCGGGTGCTCGGTGACGAACGGGTGCTCGCGCGCGTCGTGCGCAATCTCGTCGACAACGCCGCCCGGCACGCGTCGACGGGCATCGCCATCGGGGTCCGTTCGATCGGCGGCACGGCCGAGCTGGTCGTGGACGACGACGGCGCCGGGGTCCCGGAGGCCGACCGGGAGCGCGTGTTCGACCGGTTCGTCCGCCTCGACGAGGCGCGCGCCCGCGACGACGGCGGTTCCGGACTCGGGCTCGCGATCGTGCGGGACGCGGTGGTCGCGCACGGCGGGACGGTGACGGTCGAGGACGCCCCGACGGCAGGCGCGCGGTTCGTCGTCCGCATCGCACTCGGGGGCTGAACAGGCGGCTTCAGGTCCGCTTCAGCACCGCCACGGCACGCTCGACCCATGACCACCACCGACATGCCCCGCCTCCGCCGCACCGCCGTCTCCGCAGCAGTCCTGATCGCCGGCGCCCTCGCCGTCACCGGCTGCGCCGGCGCTTCCGACACCGCATCGGACTCCCGCTCCGCGTCGTCCACCTCGGGTGCTGCGAGCAGCGGCGCGACGACGACCGCCGCGTCGAACGACGCCCTCACGGCCGCCGCCGCGACCGCGCTGGACACCGTCGGGTCCGGCACCGTCATCTCGATCGAACAGGAGCAGAACGGCACCGCCTGGGAGGTCCTCGTGGTGACGGCGGACCGCGCCGAACACGAGGTCCACACCGACGCCAGCGGCGAGGAGACCACGGGGACGCCCCGCGTGGACGACTCCGACGCCGAGGACCGTGCCGAGAACCAGCGCTTCGTGGACGCCGCGGAGATCGACGTGGTGGACGCCGCCGGCCGGCTGCAGGACACCGTCGCCGGGACCGTCACCGAACTCGGACTCGACGACCACGCCGGCACGATCGTCTGGGAGGGCGACGTCCGGGACTCCTCCGGCACGAAGCACAGCATCCGCATCGACGCCGGCTCCGGCGACGTCGTGACGAACACCGTCGACACCGACGACTGACCCGTCGCGGCGACCGGCCGGTGTCGGCGAGGCGGTGTAGACCGGGGCGCACCACCCGGACGTGATCGGAGCCGATGATGACCGACGCAACACCGCGCAGCTACCCGCAGGGCGTCCCGAGCTGGGTCGAGGCACGGCACCCCGACCCGAACGCGGCGGCCGTCTTCTACGGCGAGCTCTTCGGCTGGGACCTCGAGGAACGGATGCCGCCCGGTGCGCCCGGGTCCTACCGGATCGCCACCGTCGGCGGCCGCGACGTCGGCGCGATCACCACGAGCGAGGACCCGGCGGCGTGGACCACGTACATCGCGGTCGACGACGCCGACGCGACCGCGGCCCGGGTCGTCGACCTCGGCGGCAGCACGGGGACGGCGACCGATGCCGGTCCCGGGGGCAGCGCCGGGCGCGGTGTGGACTGCATCGATCCCCGCGGCGCGGCGTTCTCGTTGTGGCAGGCCCGGGAGCGGCTGCGGATCGCAGCACGTCAACGCACCCGGTGGATGGGTCTTCAGCGACCTGCGCTCCCGCGAGCCCGAGGCGGCGTTCGCGTTCTACGAGGCGCTGTTCGGCTGGCAGGTGTCCGGGATGGACGAGGGACCGAGCGTGATGATCCGGCTCCCCGGGTACGGTGACCACCTCGCGGCGACCTCCGACCCGGAGATCCGGCAGCGGCAGTTCGGCGCGCCCGACGGCTTCGCGGACGTCGTCGGCGCACTGGCCCGGATCGACGACGGGCACGACGACTGGCACGTGTCCTTCAGCGTCGCCGACCGCGACGTGGCGGCCGACCGGGTGGTGGAGCTCGGTGGTCGGCTCCTCGGCACCTGGGAGGGCCACTGGACGCGGGCCGCGGAACTCGTGGACCCGCAGGGTGCGACCTTCCGCGTGACGCAGTTCGCCCCGGACGCCGCCTAGGCCCGGAGGCCGCCCACGACGATGTCGAGCAGCCGACCGGTCTGCTCGGGGTCCGTGGTGTCCCTGGTGGAGAGCAGCACCCCGATGAGTGCGGCGGTGACGTCGTCCGCGACGACGTCGTCCCGGAGGGTGCCGTCCGACGCCCCCGCGTCGAGGAACCGCTGCACCGCCGCGTTCACCCGGTCCCGGGTGTGCACGGTCTCGGCGGCCCCGCGCAGCGCCCCCACCCGGACCGTCTCCGCCATGCCCCGCTTGGCGGCGACGAAGCGGGCGTACCGGTCCGCGAACGCCCGGAGCGCCCGGTCGGCCGGTGCGCTGGCGACCAGGGCGTCGACGGTCGCGAGCACCGCGTCGAGCTCGGCGCCGTAGACCGCCGCGACCAGGTCCTCCCGCGTCGGGAAGTTCCGGTACAGCGTCCCGATGCCGACCCCGGCGGCACGCGCGACGGCCTCGAGGGACGCGTCCTCGCCCGCCGTGGTGAACGCGGTGCGTGCGGCGTCGACGAGCGCGGCGCGGTTCCGGGCGGCGTCCGCGCGGGGGCGACGTGTCGCCGACGGACCGGGGCTGGACAAAGTGGAGGCTCCTCCGGTTATGCTGAGGTCAAGCGGAGGTTCCTCCGCTTCCGACAGAATAGCGGAGGCAGACATGCAGCAGGACACCCGAGACCCACGGCCGGGCGGGACGTACCGGCTCGGCGCGCACGACGTCGCCCGGATCGGCTACGGCGCGATGGCGCTCGAACGCCTCGCCGAGGACCCGGACGCCGGTGTGGCGCTGCTGCACCGTGCGGCCGAGCTCGGCGTCGACCACGTCGACACCGCGGACTTCTACGGCGACAGCGTGGCGAACGACCTGATCCGCCGGGCGTTCGGGACCGGCGACGCCGTGACGATCGTCAGCAAGGTCGGGGCGGTCCGTGTCGACGCCCCCGTGCCGCTCGCCCTCGCGCAGCGGCCGGCCGAACTCCGCGCCCAGGTCGAGGCGAACCTCCGGACGCTCGGCCGCGACCGCATCGACGTCGTGAACCTCCGCCGTGCGGAGCTCGGCCCCGGGCTGATCGCCGAGGGGGAGCAGCTCGTCGACCTCGACGACCAGCTCGCCGAGATGACGGCGATGCGGGACGAGGGGCTCATCGGCGCGATCGGGATCAGCGCGGTCTCTGCCGACACCGTCCGCCGGGCGCTGCCCGCCGGCATCGTGTGCGTCCAGAACGCGTACTCGATGGTGGCCCGCGGATCGGAGGAGCTGCTCGACCTCTGCGTCGCGGAGGGCATCGCCTGGGTGCCGTTCTTCCCGCTCGGCGGGGCGTTCCCCGGCCTGCCGAAGGTGGCGGACGAGCCCGCCGTGCAGCGCATCGCTGCGGACCTCGGGCGCACGGCGTCCCAGGTCGGGCTGGCGTGGCTCCTCGGCCACGCGCCGGACGTCCTGCTCATCCCGGGGACGTCGAGCGTCCGGCACCTCGAGGAGAACGTCGCCGTCGGGTCGATCGTGCTCGACGACGCGCAGACGAGCGCGCTCGACGCCGTGTGGGGCGAGCGGCACGCGAACGCGTCGGCGGCCGAGCCCGAGTGGACCGCCTAGGACGACGCGGGGGTCGGTGCCCCGAGCACCCGGCGGAGCGCCAGCGCGGCGACCTGCTCGTCCGACGTGTCGAGCAGCACGCGGAAGGTGTCGTCGGCCGTCATGAACTCGACGCACACGGCGTCGAAGTCGCACGGCTCGATGCGCCACCCCGTGACCGAGTCCATCGGCACCGCGGTGACGACGTCGCGCTCGTAGCTCGTCTCGGCGTGCACCCGGTCGGGGAACACCCGGACGCGGCCGACGCTCCCACGCCACGTGAGCTGCAGGTCGAAGGTCGGTGGAGCAGAGCGGTCCGGCACCCGCTGATCGTACTGGCGGATGCCGGACACTCGGGGACGGATCGTGGCCGTCGCGCTGTGCGGACAGAGCGCGTCGCGCCGCGCGTGCCGCGGATCAGTGCTGGTCGTCGTCCTCCGGCGCGCGGCGCACCTGGTTGGCGGGGTCGCGACCGGTGATCGGGTACGGCCCGGTCACGCCCTGCCGGAGCGCCGCGATGCGCAGGATGCGGTCGCGCTGCAGGAACCAGCCGACGATGAGCAGCGGGATCACGATCACGAGGGACGCGATCGTGTACGTGCCGACGGGGTAGTCGATCGCCATCAGGACGATGACGGATGCCAGGAACGCGAGCGTCAGCCACGACGTCACCGGAGCGCCGGGCAGCTTGAACGTCGGTTCCTTCGCCAGTCCCTGCTTGGCCCACGACCGCAGGCGCATCTGGCAGAGGATGATCGTGCCCCACGCCGTGATGATGCCGAGGCTCGCGATGTTCAGCGCGATCTCGAACGCCTGGCTCGGGACGAAGTAGTTCAGCACGACGCCGGCGACCGTGAAGCACGCCGTCAGCAGGATGCCGGCGTAGGGCACACCGCCGCGGGACATCTTCGTGGTCCACTTCGGCGCGGACCCGTTCATCCCCATCGAGTGCAGGGCGCGGCCGGTGGAGTACAGCCCGGCGTTCAACGACGACAGTGCGGCGGTGAGCACCACGAAGTTCATGATCGAACCGACGATCGCGCCGACCTGCGGGTTGCCGATCGAGGAGAAGAACGTGACGAACGGGCTCTGCCCCTCCTTGTAGGCCGTGTACGGCAGCAGGAGCGAGAGCAGGACGACGGACCCGACGTAGAAGACCGCGATGCGGAAGACGACCGAGTTGATCGCGCGGGGGATGACCTTCTCGGTGTTCTGCGTCTCGCCGGACGCGGTGCCGACGAGCTCGATCGCGGCGTACGCGAACACGACGCCCTGCACCACGAGCACGGTCGGCAGCAGACCGTTCGGCAGCAGCCCGCCGTTGTCCGCCCAGATCGAGAACCCGGTCTGCACCTGCTGTCCGCCGGCCTCCACCGGGAACGCCCAGATCAGCCAGACGAGCCCGATCACCAGGAAGGCGACGAGCGCGGCGACCTTGATGATCGCGAACCAGAACTCGAGCTCGCCGAACAGCTTCACCGCGACCATGTTGGCGGCCAGGACGACGAGCAGGGCGATCAGCGCGAGGAGCCACTGGGGCGCCGACGTGAACGCCGACCAGTAGTGCAGGTAGACGGCGACGGCGGTGGTGTCGACGATCGAGGTCATCGCCCAGTTGAGGAAGTACATCCAGCCGGCGGCGTAGGCGAACTTCTCGCCGTAGAACTCGCGGGCGTAGGAGATGAACGAGCCGGACGACGGACGGTGCAGCACGAGCTCGCCGAGTGCACGGAGGATGAAGAACCCGAAGACGCCCGCGATGAGGTACACGACCGCGAGCGCAGGGCCCGCGGTGTGCAGCCGTCCACCGGCGCCGAGGAAGAGCCCGGTACCGATCGCGCCGCCGATGGCGATCATCTGCAACTGCCGGGGCTTCAGACCGTGCTGGTAGCCCTCTTGCTCGTGCGAGAAGTCGTTCGCGGGCGCTCGGTCCACGCCGGTGTCGTTCTGCGCTGTCATGCGCGACACGCTACAGGTGCACCGGAATCGTGGTGCGGCACCGGCACACCCCGATTCGCGATGGGGGACGAGTCTCGGTAGCGTTGAACGTCCCCTCAGGGACACCGACGATCAGGACGCGTCCACCGCAGCAGTTGCCGCGGCGGCCGTACGGTCGGCCGGACCGGGGTCGTCCCGAGTACGACCCCCGCGTGCGGGATCGCTCGCCCAGCGCTGACGCGCAGGGCTCGACGCGGTCCCGACGAACAGGGTGCCGGACGACCCGTTCGCAACCACACCGTGTCGCCGTGCGCCCGTGCGCCGCGATCACGCGAGGAGCACCGTTGACCATCGCACCACCCCAGGAAGCGCAGGACCTCCGCACGCCGGAGGAGCCGCGCGACACCCCGGCAGTCCGCGTCCGTGACGTCACGAAGGTGTTCGGCCGCAAGCCGGCCGAGGCCGTCCGCCGTATCGCCGCCGGCGCCTCCCGCGACGACGTCCGCGAGCTCGGCTCTGCGGCCGTCATCGACGCGTCGTTCGACGTCCGCCCCGGCGAGATCTTCGTCGTGATGGGCCTCTCCGGCTCCGGCAAGTCGACCCTCATCCGGATGCTGAACGGCCTGCTCGAGCCCACCGCCGGCTCGGTCGAGATCGGTGGCCGGACCATCACGAAGGCCGCTCCGAAGGAGGTGCGGGACATCCGCCGCTCGAGCGTCTCGATGGTGTTCCAGCACTTCGCGCTCCTGCCGCACCGCACCGTCATCGAGAACGTCGCCTACGGCCTCGAGGTGAACGGCGTCGGCAAGGCCGCCCGGTTGGCGAAGGCCCGCGAGGTCATCGACCTGGTCGGGCTCGAGGCATGGGCCGACGCCAAGCCCGACGAGCTCTCCGGCGGCATGCAGCAGCGTGTCGGCATCGCCCGCGCGCTCGCCGCGGAGACCGACGTCCTGCTCATGGACGAGGCGTTCAGCGCCCTCGACCCGCTCATCCGCCGCGAGATGCAGGAGCAGCTCGTCGACCTGCAACAGCGGCTCGGCAAGACCATCGTCTTCATCACGCACGACCTCAACGAGGCGATGTTCCTCGGCGACCGGATCGCCGTGATGCGCGACGGCCGCATCGTCCAGATCGGCACGCCGGAGGACATCCTCACCGACCCGGCGAACGACTACGTCGCCCAGTTCGTGCAGGACGTCGACCGTGCCCGGGTGCTCACCGCCGCGAGCGTGATGGAGCCGGCCCGCGCGGTCGTCCCGGTCACCGCGGGACCCCGCGGGGCGCTCCGTGTCATGCGGGACCTGCAGACCGCGGCCGTGTTCGTCACCGGGCGTGGCCGGAAGCTCGAGGGCTGGGTGCGCGACCGCCACGTGATGCGGCAGGTCAAGGCCGGCGACACGAACCTCGACGCGATCGTCAACGCCGAGTACGCCCAGGTCGCGCCGGAGACCGCGCTGACCGACCTGTTCGAGCTCGCCGTCGAGTCGCCGCTGCCCATCGCGGTGGTCGACGACGAGGGCCGTCTGCTCGGGGTCGTCCCGCGCGTCACGCTCCTCGCGGCGCTCGGCAACGTCCCGACGACGACGAGCCCGATCCAGACGCTCGAGCCCGTCACCCGCATCTCGAACGACGACCTGGACGAGACGCTCGCCACCACGGAAGGGACGAACGCATGATCACCCCCGGTACCAACTCCTTCGGTGACTTCCACCTGCCGCTCGGCACCTGGGTCGCCGCGGTCGTCGACTGGATCACGACCTACCTGTCCGGCGTCTTCGACGTCGTCCGCTACGTCTTCACCTGGATGGACGCGTGGATGGAGTACTTCCTCTCCACGCCGCCGTTCTGGGTGATCACGCTCGTTCTGGTCGCGCTGGCCTTCGTCGCGAAGGGCTGGAAGCTCGCGCTCGGTGCCGCGATCGGCCTGCTGTTCATCGTCAGCGTCGGGCAGTGGACCAACGCGATGGACACCCTCGCGCTCGTCATCGTCGCCGCCGGGCTCGCCGTCGTGTTCAGCATCCCGCTCGGGGTCTGGGCCGCGCGCTCCGACGGCGCCAGCCGGGTGATCCGGCCCGTGCTCGACTTCATGCAGACGACCCCGGCGTTCGTCTACCTCATCCCCGCGCTGCTGCTCTTCCGCGTCGGCGTCGTCCCCGGCATCGTCGCGACGATCGTCTTCGCGATGGCCCCCGGCGTGCGGCTCACCGAGCTCGGCATCCGCGGCGTCCCGAGCGAGGTCGTCGAGGCCGGCGCCGCGTTCGGCTCCAGCCCGTGGCGCATCCTCCGCCAGATCCAGCTGCCCCTCGCGAAGGCCAGCATCATGGCCGGCGTCAACCAGGTCATCATGCTGTCGCTCTCGATGGTCGTCATCGCGGGCATGGTCGGTGCCGGCGGCCTCGGCGAGCAGATCGTCGCCTCGCTGAACCGCATCGACGTCGGTCTCGGTGCCGAAGCCGGTCTGTCGGTCGTGGTCCTGGCGATCCTGCTGGACCGCCTCACCGCAGCGCTCGGCGGCGGGGCGAGTGGAGCCTCCCGGCTGTGGCGGCGTGACCGCAGGCCGGCCGCGACAGCGACGCCGGACGCGGCGACCGCGCAGACCACCGCCACCACGGAGGCGACCGCCTCCGACCGTCAGACCGTCGACGCGTGAGGAAGGACCCCACCATGAAGCGCACCAAGCGAATCGTCGCGACGCTGGCCCTGGCCGCCGCGACCGCCGTCGGGCTCTCCGCCTGCATGCCGCCCGGGTACTACGGGGCCACGGGCACCGTCGCGAACGGCGACCAGGAGTCGATGTCGATCGTCGTCTTCAACGGCTGGGACGAGGACACCGCCGCCAGCCAGCTCTGGAAGTACGTCCTCGAGCAGAAGGGCTACGACGTCCAGCTCACCAACGCCGACGTCGCCCCCGCCTACCAGGGGCTGTCGTCCGGGGACTACGACGTCGTGCTCGACACGTGGCTGCCGAACACGCACAAGCAGTACATGGACAAGTACGGCGACCAGCTCACCGACCTCGGTGCCTGGAACGAGCAGGCCTCGCTCGAGCTCGCCGTGCCGGAGTACTCGAAGATCGACTCGATCGCGGACCTGAAGGCGAACGCCTCGGACTTCGGGAACAAGGTCATCGGCATCGAGCCGGCCGCCGGTGAGACCGCGGTCGTGCAGGACAAGGTCATCCCGCAGTACGGCCTCGGCTCGATGGACTTCATCACGAGCTCCACGCCGGCGATGCTCGCCGACCTCAAGGCCGCGATCGCCAAGAAGGAAGACGTCGTCGTGACGCTGTGGCGTCCGCACTGGGCGTACGACGCGTTCCCGATCAAGGACCTCGAGGACCCGAAGGGCGCGCTCGGCAAGAACGAGGAGATCCACACCATCGCCAAGAAGGACTTCGCCAGCGACTTCCCGCAGGCGTCGAAGTGGATGCGGGACTTCTCGATGGACTCCGACACGCTCTACTCGCTGGAGAACGCGCTGGTCAACAGCGGGGCGAAGGCGAGCGAGTACCCGGCGATCACGGAGAAGTGGGCGTCCGAGCACCAGGACTACGTGGACTCGCTCACGTCGTCGAAGTAGCAGCACCACCCTGACAGGAGGCACGGTGCCAGCTGGCACCGTGCCTACTGTCCGTTGGTTGCATGGTGGGATGGACATCCTCCTCCGACTCCTCGTCGCGGTCGGGTTCGCCCTGCTCGTGACCGCCGTCGCCTCGCTCGTCCTGCACCTGGTCTTCCGGGCGCTCGGCCGCCGCGAGCGCTGGGCAGCCTCGTTGTCCAGGCGCACGAAGCACCCCACCAGGACCCTGCTGCTCGTGGCGCTGCTCTGGACGGCGTTCGCGTCCTCGATCCCCGCGACGTCCGCGTACGAGTGGCGCGCGACCGTCTCGCACGTGTTCCTCGTCGTCACGATCGGCGTCGGCACGTGGTTCGCCTGCGGCCTCGCGATCTTCCTGGAGAGCCTCGGCCTGCACAAGTACCGCGTCGACGTCCCGGACAACCGGGTCGCCCGGCGCATCCGCACCCAGGTGCTCATCCTCCGTCGGCTCACGGTCGCGGTGCTCGTCATCATCGGCGTCGGCGCGATCCTGCTCACGTTCCCGGGTGTCGAGGCCGCCGGCGCGAGCGTCCTCGCCTCCGCCGGTCTCATCTCGGTGATCGCCGGGCTCGCGGCGCAGTCCACGCTCGGCAACGTCTTCGCCGGCATGCAGCTCGCGTTCTCCGGGTCGATCCGCGTCGACGACGTCGTCGTGGTCGAGACCCAGTGGGGACGCATCGAGGAGATCACCCTGACGTACGTGGTCGTGCACCTCTGGGACGACCGCCGGTTCGTGCTGCCGTCGACGTACTTCACCTCGACGCCGTTCGAGAACTGGACCCGCACGAACAGCGAGCTCCTCGGCGCGGTGGAGTTCGACCTGGACTGGCGGGTGCGCCCCGGCGAGATGCGGGTCGAGCTCGACCGGATCCTGGACCGCACCGAGCTCTGGGACCAGCGGGTCAAGGTGCTCCAGGTCACCGACGCCGTGCAGGGGTACGTGCGTGTCCGGGTGCTCGCGACGTCGCACGACGCGCCGTCGCTGTTCGACCTGCGCTGCTACATCCGCGAGGAACTCGTCGACTGGCTCCAGCGCACCCACCCGGACGCGCTCCCGATCCAGCGCGTGCAGATGGTGGACGAGGCCGCGCCGCGCCGACGGAGCGCGTCGACGGCGTCCGACTCGGCGCTGTTCACCCCCGACCAGGACGACCGTGCCGCGCTCTTCACGGGGCCGATCCAGACGGCGCGCATCCCGCGATCGGAGCAGTAGGCGCGTTCCGCGCCGGGGGCGCGTCGGCGCAGAAGGGAGGCCCGGTGCCAGCTGGCACCGGGCCTCCCGTTCGTCTCGTGGAGACGTCAGATCACGGCTGGCGTGCGCGGACCGCGCGGTCGTCCTCGACGACCGTGCCGATCGCCACGATCGTGGTCGACAGCCACGCCACCCACGTCAGCGCCAGGCGCCAGTCGCGCGGACCCTGCCGTGTGGTCTGCAGCACGCTGTAGCCGCTGATGATCGAACTCCACACCGCACCGTTGAACAAGAACTTGCGCACGGATTCCTCCTGTCGTCGTCGGACACCACGGTACTGGTCTGTACATTGGAGCGCCGCCGCTCGCGGCCGCTCATGGAGGAGTCACCGTGCGTCAAGCCGTCATCGGGGCAGGTCTGTTGGTCGTCGGCGCGGTCTGCGTCGCCCTCGGACTGCTCCCCCTGCCCGACCTCGGCGAGCTCGCCGACCGGGTGCTGCCCGTGCTCGGGTTCGTCCTCGGGCTGACGATCGTGTCCGAGCTCGCCGCCGACGCCGGGGTCTTCGACCGTCTGGCGGACGTCGCGGCCCGGATCGGTGGCGGCCGGACGATCGGGCTCTGGGGCGCGGTCGTCGTGCTCGCCGTGCTCTGCACCGTGTTCCTGTCGATCGACACCACCGCGGTGCTGCTCACCCCGATCGTGATCGCCCTCGCCCGGCGCGTCGGACTCCCGCCGATGCCGTTCGCCCTGACGACCGTCTGGCTCGCGAACACCGCGTCGCTGCTGCTGCCCGTGTCGAACCTGACGAACCTGCTCGCGGTGGACCGCATCGGACTCGACGGTCCGATCCCGTTCGCCGGGCTGATGCTCTGGCCGGCGCTCGCCGGGGTCGTCGTGCCCTGCGCGGTGCTGCTCGTGGTGTTCCGCGGCAAGCTCTTCGGCCGGTACACCCCGGTCAGCGTCCGGCGTCCGTCCGACCCGGTGTTCTTCGGCGCGGCGTCGGTCGTCCTGGTGGCCCTCGTCGTGGCGCTCACCGCCGGGGTCACCGTCTGGATCGCCGCACTCGCCGCCGCCGCACTGCTCGTCGTCGTCGCGGCGTTCCGGGCGCCGTCCGAGCTCCGGCCGTCCCGGGTGCCGTGGTCGACGCTGGTCTTCGCCGCGGGGCTGTTCGTCGTCGTCGAGACGCTGCACACCACCGGGGTCACCGACCCGATCGTCCGGGCGCTGTCCGGGGGGACCGGCACCGGGTCGTTGCTGCTGCTCGGGGGAGCGGGCGCGGTCGCGGCGAACGCGATCGACAACCTGCCCGCGTACCTGGTGCTCGAGCCGGCCGCCGGGCACGAGGCCCTGCGCTACGCGGCGCTGCTCATCGGGGTGAACGCCGGGTGCCTCATCACGCCGTGGGCATCGCTCGCGACGCTGCTCTGGCACGCCCGGCTGTCGGCCGAGGGCATCCGGCTCTCGTGGGGCCGGTACATGGCGCTCGGCTGCGTGGTCGCCCCGCTGACGGTGGTCGCGGGCGTGCTGGCGCTCGCGCTGTAGCGCGGCGCGGCGCGCGCGCGGCGCGGTTGCAGTGTGCGAGGTTCCGGACACGGTGCGACCCGCGCTGCCTCGCACGGTGTCCGGCACCTCGCACACTGCGGCGGCGCCTCGCACCGTGCGAGGGCGGCGCGCGGCGGCTAGAGCCAGTCGCGGGCCTTGAAGACGCGGTACAGCACGAGCGACGACACCACGATGAGCGCGACGGACACGAGCAGTCCGCTCCACTGCCCCTCGCCCGGGAACGAGACGTTCTGCCCGAAGAACCCCGTGATGGCGGTCGGGATCGCGATGATCGCCGCCCAGCTCGTCACCTTCTTCATGACCGTGTTCTGCCGGTTCGACGCCAGGTTCAGGTTCGTGTCCAGCACGCTCGACACCGCGTCCCGCAGCTGGTCGACGGAGTCCGCGATGGTCACCAGGTGGTCCTCGACGTCCCGGAAGTACGGCCGGATGCCGTCCGAGATCGTCTCGGCGTCGCCGTGCAGCAGGGAACCGACGCTGTCCTTCGTCGGGACCACGAGCCGCCGGAGCACCCCGAGCGCCTTGCGCAGCCCGAACGACCGGCGCTGGATCTGCTTCTCGCGAGCGTCGCCACGTTCGAACAGGTCGTCCTCGAGCGTGTCGATCTCCTTCTCGATCGACGCGACGGTGGCGCTGGCATGGTCGACCACGGCATCGAGGAGGGCCCAGACGAGCCACGGGACGCCGTGGTCGGCCATGTCGGCGTTCGTCTGGAGCCGCCGTTCCATCGCGCTCGCGTCCACGTCGGCGCCGTGGATCGTCACCAGCGCCCTGCGCGTCACGAAGGCCTTCACCTCGTGCGTGACGAGCTCTCCCTCGTCGTCCCGTCCGCTCACGTCGTAGACGACGAGGAAGAGGCTGTCACGGTAGCGGTCGAGCTTCGGGCGCTGCCCGCGCTCGACCGCGTCCTCGACGGCGAGCGCGTGGATGCCCAGCTCCTGCTCGATCTGTTCGAGGTCCGCCGCGTCGGGGTCGGTGTAGTCGATCCAGACGACGACGTCCTCGTCGGCGACGAGGTCCGACACCCGCTCGACCGGGAAGTCCCGCTCCGCTGCCGAACCGTTCCGCCACGAGCGTGTGCTGACCATGCTCCCGAGCCTAGTGACGCGCGACTCGGTGCCCGGCCGGGCGGGCCGCGGCTCAGTACCCGGCGACGAGCTCGCCGTCCTCGACCTTCAGGTACTCGTAGACGTCGAACGAGTCCTCGTCGTGCCCGGCGTCCCCGAAGAACGACGTGTAGTCGTAGCCGATCACGCCGTCCGAGGTGCTCGTCACCTGCACGCTGCCGGACACCGTGGTCTCGACCTTGAGCTTCGGCATCGTCTTGACCTGGTAGTGCACGGCGCCGTCGGCGTCGTACGGGCCGTACCAGGGGCACCCGTCGAGGGCGGAGACGTCGGTCTTGGCGGCACAGGCGGTGATCTGGTCCGTGACGAACCGCTCGGCGTCCGTGGTGAGCTGTTTCGTCGCCTTCGGCTCGAAGTCCAGGTAGGGGCTGGTGGACGCCCCGACCGACACCGTCTTCGTGCCGCCGGTGAAGTACTTCGACCCACCGACCCGCACGCTGTAGGTACCCGG
Organism: Curtobacterium sp. NPDC090223; assembly: GCF_044746585.1. Taxonomy (NCBI): domain Bacteria; kingdom Bacillati; phylum Actinomycetota; class Actinomycetes; order Micrococcales; family Microbacteriaceae; genus Curtobacterium; species Curtobacterium sp. NPDC090223. Next base: position 519,319 of record NZ_JBIVCN010000003.1, read on the forward strand.
GTACGCCAGCGAGCGGAACGACCCGTCGGTGATCGTGCCGACCCGCTTCCCCCCGACGCTCACCGGTGCACCCTCGAGCGCGGACGCTGCGGTGATCGACACGGTGTCGGCGAGCGGGGTCGTGACGCGCCACTCGTCCTTCACGAGCCAGCTCGTCCCGGTGCGGCGGAGCTCGACCTGCCCGGAGCGGTTCTTGCCGCCCTGGGTGTAGCTCACCGTCGCCGTCGCGCGGTCCCCGGCGGTGGTGACACGACCGACGCGGACGTCGCTCGGGCGGTTCTCGGCGCTCTTCAGGACGGCGGGGGCGAACATCGTGGCGTCGTCCGGCACCTCGCTCATGTCCTCCGCGGTGGCGGCGTCACCGCGGGCGATGGCGTCGACGTACGAGCGGACCGTCGGTGCCGGACCCCAGACGTTCGAGCGGAGCACGCCGGTGGTGACGGCACCGGCGACGATCACGACGACGACGGCGCCGCCGGCGATGAGGGAGCGGACCAGGACCTTCTTGGCGCGCGGCGACATCGGCGCGGGAGTGCCGGCCCCGACGAACGGCGCGGCTGCGCCCGGCGGGACGAACGGCGCAGCAGCACCGGCACCCGGAGCGCCGTCGCCGGACGACCCGGGCGTCTCGGGCGCGTCCGCGGCAGCTGTGGACGACCAGGTCGGCACGACCGCTGGCCGCGGGTCCGACCCGACGAGCCGCGACGTCATCAGGAGCACGCGGCCGCCGAGCCGGGGGAGGAGCACCGGCGCCAGGTACCGCGCCACGACCTCGATCGCCCCGCCCCACAGTGCGAACACGAGCGGCGTCCACGGGGCGACGCCCATCGACCCGGTGCCGGAGACGGCACTCGACCCGGTGGCGCTGTACGAGAAGACACCGGTCCCCAGCACGAAGAGGACCAGGCCGGCGACGAGCCAGACGGCCGGCGTGACGACACAGTCGAGCGTGGTGCGGGTCCGGTCGTTCCGGCGGACCGCGAGCGCGAGGCCGGCGGCGACGGCGGTGACCAGGACGAGGAGCACGACGAGCCACAGCCAGCCGGAGGACCCGCTGAAGACCGATGCGGTCTGCGTGAGGCCACCGGCACCGGCGACGCCGACCCCGCCGAGGAACCCGAGCCCCACGAGGGCGAGCGACAGGTTGCCGATCACGAGCGGCAGGGCGGCGCCCCACGACGGCTGCGCGACCAGGGCGACCACGATCAGCACGACCGCGACGAGCACGACGACCGTGCCGATCTGGAACACCGCGATCCGGGCCGTGCCGAGGGCCCGTGCGGCGAACACGCGGCCACGGGCGAGGACCGACGGGCTCGCGAGGAACGCGGACAGCGCGCCGACGACGAACGCGCCGAGGACGCTGCCGACGCCGACCGCGTGCACCGCGCTGATCGCGACACCGGACGACGACGGGAAGCGGATCGCGAGCACGAGGCCGGCGAGCGTGGTGAAGGCCGTCAGCACCAGTCCGGTGACGACCGACGTGACGACGAGCTGCCACGTGCCGAGCGCCCGGCTGCGGACGCGGCGGGTGAGCACCACCGCGAGCACGACCTGGGCGGCCAGGACCAGCGCGGGCACGAACCCGAGCGAGGCGGACCCGGCGACCCCGAGCAGCGGGATCGAGCCGGAGAGGTGCAGGCGACCGAAGTCCGCGAGGGCGACGAGCTGCGCCGGCGCACCGAGCAGCACGCTGACCCCGGAGAGCAGGCTCTGCACGTCCGGCGCAGCGCTGCCGAGCGAGGAACCGGAGTCCGGCAGGGTGGCGCCGCCGATCGACGAGCCCCCTGATCCGCCGGCGGCGGCGACGGCGACCGTCAGCAGCAGCGAGATCCCGGCGACCACGTACGCGGCGACCCAGGCGCCGACCCCCGCGAGCACGGCGGCGAGCCAGTCGCGGCCGCCGATCGACCGGAGCAGCCGCCCGAACGGATCAGTCGGACCAGAACCAGCGGCGGCACCAGGACCCGAACCAGGACGAGGACCAGGTGCGGGCGGGCCAGACACGCCAGGGTTGTCGCTCACGGCGGATTCCTCTCCGGCCGGGCAGCCGCGCACCGCCCTCCGGCACGCTGTGTCCCCCCGACACGGGATGCAGCATATGGGAAGCCGCGGATCCACCGGGAATCCGCTGTCGGCGCGCTGGTAGTTTCGACGCGTGTCAGCACCTCACAGTTCGTCCAGCAAGTACTCCTTCGTCGTCGCCTCGAACCGCCTCCCCGTGGACCGTGTCGTCGACGAGGACGGCAACGAGGGCTGGCGTCACTCGCCCGGCGGACTGGTCACCGCACTCGAGCCCGTGATGCGCGCGAACGACGGCGCCTGGGTCGGCTGGGTCGGCCAGCCCGACGTCGAGGTCGCGCCGTTCGACAACGAGGGCATCCACATCGTCCCGGTCCCGCTCAGCGCGTCCGACGTCGAGGACTACTACGAGGGCTTCAGCAACGACACCCTCTGGCCGCTCTACCACGACGTCATCGAGCACCCGAGCTACCACCGCGACTGGTGGAACGCGTACAAGAGCGTGAACAAGCGCTTCGCGGAGCAGATCGCCGAGATCACCGAGCAGGACGGCATCGTCTGGGTGCAGGACTACCAGCTGCAGCTCGTGCCGGCGCTCCTCCGCGAACTCCGCCCGGACGTCACGATCGGCTTCTTCAACCACATCCCGTTCCCCCCGGTCGGCATCTACGCCCAGCTCCCGTGGCGTGCGCAGATCCTGGACGGCCTGCTCGGCGCGGACGTGATCGGCTTCCAGCGCCACGACGACGCCAGCGACTTCCTGCGCGCCGTGCGGCACATCAAGGGCTACACGACCAAGGGCACCACGATCGACGTCCCCGTCGACGACCCCGAGGCGCCGCGCAGCCGCAAGGGCATCACGGTGCGCCACGTCGAGGCCAGGCACTTCCCGATCTCGATCGACGCCGAGAGCTTCGAGGACATCGCGCGGAAGCCCGAGGTCCAGGAGCGTGCCCGCGAGATCCGTGAGGGCCTCGGCAACCCCAAGACGGTGCTGCTCGGCGTGGACCGGCTCGACTACACCAAGGGCATCCGGCACCGCATCAAGGCGTTCGGCGAGCTCATCGAGGACGGCCGCATCAAGGTGGAGGACGCCACCCTGGTGCAGGTCGCGAGCCCGAGCCGCGAGCGCGTCGACACCTACAAGACCCTGCGCGACGAGATCGAGCTGAGCGTCGGCCGGATCAACGGCGACCTCGGCACGATCGGCCACCAGCCGATCTCGTACCTGCACCACGGCTACCCGCGCGAGGAGATGGTCGCGCTCTACCTCGCCGCGGACATCATGCTCGTCACGGCACTGCGCGACGGGATGAACCTGGTCGCCAAGGAGTACGTCGCCACGCGCTTCGACAACGACGGCGTGCTGATCCTCTCCGAGTTCGCCGGCGCCGCCGACGAACTGAAGCAGGCCGTGATCATCAACCCGCACGACATCGGCGCCCTCAAGGACTCGATCGAGCGCGCCATCGAGATGCCCCGTCGCGAGCGCTCCACGCGGATGCGTGCGCTCCGGAAGCGCGTCCGGGACAACGACGTGGCCCGCTGGTCGCGGTCGTTCCTCGAGGCGCTCGACCGCCACGCCCCGCGGAACGCCCGCATCGACCCGTCGGCGACGGATCCTGCGGACCGCCACCGCGAGGCACAGACCGACAACATGTCGATCTTCGACCAGGACGCCCAGAAGGCGCGTGCTGCTGAGGACACCCGGGAGGCCCGTGATGCGTGACCAGACCACGAACGTCGACGAGACGACGGCTCCAGAGCTCGACACGGCCCTGGCAGGCCTGGCTGCGGCCGACCGCCTGCTGGTCGCCCTGGACTTCGACGGCACGCTGGCCCCGTTCGCGGACGACCCGTCCGAGGTCGGTGCCCTGCCGGGCAGCTGGGCCGCGGTCCTGACGCTGCAGCGCGCGAAGGACACCGAGGTCGTCCTGGTCTCCGGCCGCCCGCTCGGCAGTCTCGCGCGGGTCACGCAGGCCCCGGACGACATGTCGCTCGTCGGCTCGCACGGTGTGGAGTGGCGGGTGGACGGCCACGACGAAGCCGCCCTGACCGAGGACGAGCAGGCCCGGGTCGCCCGGATCGGTGCCGCCCTGGACGACGTGGGTGCCCGGTTCCCCGGCGTCGTCATCGAGCACAAGCCCGCCGGCCACGGTGTGCACACCCGTCGCGTGAGCGCCGAGGTCGCCGCCGAGGCGAACGCGGCGGCGAGCCGGGCGGCGCACGACGCCGACGCGGACGTGCTCGAGCGCGGCGGCAAGGACATCGTCGAGTTCGCGGTCCGGCACGTCACGAAGGGCGACGCCATCGCCCGCCTGCGGGACCTCCGCGGCGCGGACGCGGTGTTCTTCGCCGGCGACGACGTCACCGACGAGGACGCCTTCCGCGTGCTCGGTGCCGGCGACGTCGGCGTGAAGGTGGGGGAGGGCGACACGCTCGCGGGGTACCGGGTGAGCGATCCCGCTGCGCTCACCGACGTCCTGAAGCAGTTGGCCCGCCTCCGTGCGGTGCGTTGAGGACGTGACCACGGCCTCCAGTCCGATGCGAACGCATGAAGGTGCACGACTGGTATCCCAATCGGTCCTAGACTCGCTCCATGCCTGATATCGACGTCAAGCCGCGTAGCCGAGTCGTCACCGACGGGATCGAAGCAACCACCTCGCGTGGCATGCTGCGCGCCGTCGGGATGGGTGACGAGGACTGGGAGAAGCCGCAGATCGGCATCGCCTCGTCCTGGAACGAGATCACCCCCTGCAACCTGAGCCTGGACCGGCTCGCCCAGGGCGCCAAGGAAGGCGTCCACGGCGGCGGCGGCTACCCGCTCCAGTTCGGCACCATCTCCGTCTCGGACGGCATCTCGATGGGCCACGAGGGCATGCACTTCTCCCTCGTCTCGCGTGAGGTCATCGCGGACAGCGTCGAGACCGTCGTCAACGCGGAGCGCCTCGACGGCACCGTCCTGCTGGCCGGCTGCGACAAGTCGCTCCCCGGCATGCTGATGGCCGCCGCGCGCCTCGACCTGGCGAGCGTCTTCCTCTACGCGGGCTCGGTCATGCCGGGCTACGTGAAGCAGGCCGACGGCACGATGAAGGAAGTCACGATCATCGACTCCTTCGAGGGCGTCGGCGCCTGCAAGGCCGGCACCATGAGCGAAGAAGAGCTCAAGAAGATCGAGTGCGCGATCGTCCCCGGCGAAGGCGCCTGCGGCGGCATGTACACCGCGAACACGATGGCCTCGGTCGCCGAGGCGCTCGGCATGTCGCTCCCGGGTTCGGCCGCGCCGCCCAGCGCCGACCGTCGCCGCGACTACTACGCCCACCGCTCCGGCGAGGCCGTGGTGAACATGCTCAAGCACGGCATCACCGCGCGCCAGATCCTCACGAAAGAGGCGTTCGAGAACGCGATCGCCGTCGCGATGGCCCTCGGAGGCTCCACCAACGTCGTGCTGCACCTGCTCGCGATCGCGCACGAGGCCGAGGTCGAGCTGAGCCTCGACGACTTCAACCGCATCGGCTCCAAGGTCCCGCACCTGGCCGACATGAAGCCCTTCGGCAAGTACGTCATGGTCGACGTCGACCGCAACGGCGGCATCCCGGTGATCATGAAGGCGCTGCTCGACGCCGGGCTCCTGCACGGCGAGTGCATGACCGTCACCGGCAAGACCGTCGCGGAGAACCTGGCCGAGATCGACCCGCCGGAGCTCGACGGCGAGGTCTTCCGCAAGCTCGACAACCCGATCCACGAGACCGGTGGCCTGACCATCCTGCAGGGCTCGTTCGCCCCGGAGGGAGCGGTCGTGAAGACCGCGGGCTTCGACGCCTCGGTGTTCGAGGGCCCGGCGCGGGTGTTCGACCGCGAGCGCTCCGCGATGGACGCTCTGACCGAGGGGCGCATCCAGAAGGGCGACGTGGTCGTCATCCGGTACGAGGGCCCGAAGGGCGGCCCCGGCATGCGCGAGATGCTCGCCATCACGGCGGCCATCAAGGGCGCGGGCCTGGGCAAGGATGTACTACTGTTGACCGACGGCAGATTCTCAGGCGGCACAACCGGCCTGTGCATCGGCCACATCGCACCGGAGGCAGTGGACGCAGGTCCAGTCGCCTTCGTGCGCGATGGCGACCGCATCCGTGTCGACATTGCGGCTCGCACGCTCGACCTACTGGTCGACCCTGCCGAGCTGGAATCCCGCCGTGACGGCTGGGAACCGCTGCCCCCGCGCTACACCCGCGGAGTCCTCGCGAAGTACGCCAAGCTCGTCCAGTCCGCCGCCAAGGGCGCGGTCACGGGCTAGCGTTCGACACCGCACCATCGCCATCTCGTAAGGCAAGGAACCCTTCATGCCCACGGAAGCCACACCGCTGTCCGCGGCCACCGGAGCGCGTCGTTCGCCGGAGGTCCTGACCGGCTCGGGAGCCGTCCTGCGGACGCTCGAGCACCTCGGGATCACCGACGTCTTCGGCCTGCCCGGCGGCGCCATCATCCCCTTCTACGACGAGCTCATGGCGTCGACGACCATCCGGCACATCCTGGTCCGGCACGAGCAGGGCGCCGGCCACGCGGCCGAGGGCTACGCCTCCGCGTCCGGCAAGGTCGGCGTCGCGATCGCCACGTCCGGCCCCGGTGCGACGAACCTCGTCACCGCGATCGCCGACGCCTACATGGACTCGGTGCCGTTCATCGCGATCACCGGTCAGGTGTTCTCGACGCTGATGGGCACCGACGCATTCCAGGAAGCCGACATCGTCGGCATCACGATGCCGATCACGAAGCACTCGTTCCTGGTGACCGACCCGGCCGACGTGCCGGCGACCCTCGCCGCGGCGCACCTCATCGCGACGACCGGACGCCCCGGCCCCGTGCTGGTGGACATCACGAAGGACGCCCAGCAGAAGTCGGCGCCGTACGTGTGGCCGCCCAAGATCGACCTGCCCGGCTACCGCCCGGTGACCAAGGCGCACGGCAAGCAGATCACCGCCGCCGCGCAGCTCCTGGCCGAGGCCGAGCGTCCGGTGCTCTACGTCGGCGGCGGCGTGGTCCGCTCCCGCGCGACCGCCGAACTCCTCGCCTTCGCCGAGGCCACCGGCGCACCGGTCGTGACGACGCTGATGGCGCGCGGCGCGTTCCCCGACTCGCACCCGCAGCACCTCGGCATGCCCGGCATGCACGGCACCGTCCCGGCGGTGCTCGGTCTGCAGGACAGCGACCTCATCGTGGCGCTCGGTGCCCGCTTCGACGACCGCGTGACCGGGAAGGCCGACGAGTTCGCGCCGGACGCCAAGGTCGTGCACGTCGACATCGACCCCGCCGAGATCTCGAAGATCCGCTTCGCCGACGTCCCGATCGTGGGCGACGCCCGCGAGGTCCTGGTCGACCTGCTCGACGCGTGGGGCGGCATCCCCGCCGAGGACCGCGCGTCGACCGCGGACTGGTGGTCCAAGCTCCACCAGCTCAAGACCGACTTCCCGCTCGGGTACGCCGAGCCCACCGACGGCCTCCTCGCCCCGCAGGCGATCATCCGGCGCATCGGCGAACTCACCGGCCCCGAGGCCGTCTACGCCTCCGGTGTCGGCCAGCACCAGATGTGGTCGGCGCAGTTCATCAAGTACGAGCGTCCGAACGCGTGGCTGAACTCCGGCGGCGCGGGCACGATGGGCTACTCGGTCCCCGCTGCCATGGGTGCCAAGGTCGCCGAGCCGGACCGCGTGGTCTGGGCGATCGACGGTGACGGCTGCTTCCAGATGACGAACCAGGAACTCGCGACCTGCGTCATCAACGACATCCCGATCAAGGTCGCGATCATCAACAACTCGTCGCTCGGCATGGTGCGGCAGTGGCAGACGCTGTTCTACGACGGCCGCCACTCGTTCACCGACCTCGAGACCGGGCACTCGTCGCGTCGCGTGCCGGACTTCGTGAAGCTCGCCGACGCCTACGGGGCGCTCGGCATCCGGGTCGAGAAGGCCGACGAGGTCGACGCCGCCATCAAGCTCGCCCTCGAGACGAACGACCGCCCCGTGGTGATCGACTTCGTCGTGAGCCGCGACTCGATGGTCTGGCCGATGGTCCCGCAGGGCGTCAGCAACTCGTCCATCGAGTACGCCCAGGCCCTCGCGCCCACCTGGGACGACGAGGACGCCGACATGACGGGGGAAACCGCATGAGCCACGTCCTCTCCCTCCTCGTCGAGGACAAGCCGGGCCTGCTGACCCGCGTCGCCGGGCTCTTCGCCCGACGCGGCTTCAACATCGAGTCGCTCGCCGTCGGCAACACCGAGGTCGCGGGACTCTCGCGCATCACGGTGGTCGTCGACGTCGAGGACCTGCCGCTCGAACAGGTGACGAAGCAGCTCAACAAGCTCGTCAACGTCATCAAGATCGTCGAACTCGACTTCTCGCAGTCGGTCCAGCGCGAGCACATGCTCGTGAAGGTCCGTGTCGACAACCAGACCCGCTCGGCCGTGCTCGAAGCAGTGAACCTGTTCCGCGCTCAGGTCGTCGACGTCGCGAACGACTCGCTCATCGTCGAGGTGACCGGTGACCCCGGCAAGATCCAGGCGATCCTCCGCGTGCTCGAGCCCTACGGCATCAAGGAGCTCGCCCGCGCGGGTCTCCTCGGCATGGGCCGCGGACCGAAGAGCATCACCGACCGGGTGCGCTGAGCGCCACCCGGCCCCGAACGAACCACAACCAAGGAGATCACGCACCGTGACTGACATCGTGTACGACGCCGACGCCGACCTGACCCTCATCCAGGCCAAGAAGGTCGCGGTCATCGGCTACGGCTCGCAGGGCCACGCCCACGCCCTCAACCTCCGCGACTCCGGCGTCGAGGTCAAGATCGGCCTGAAGGAGGGCTCGAAGAGCCGCCAGAAGGCCGAAGAGGCCGGCTTCGAGGTCCTCACCCCGGCCGAGGTCACCAAGTGGGCCGACGTCGTCGTGATCCTCGCGCCGGACCAGGTCCAGCGCATCGTCTACAAGGACGACATCGAGCCGAACCTCAAGCAGGGCGCGACGCTCGTCTTCGGCCACGGCTTCAACATCCGCTACGGGTACATCGAGGCCCCCGAGGGTGTCGACGTGTCGCTCGTCGCCCCGAAGGGCCCGGGACACACCGTCCGTCGCGAGTACGAGGCCGGCCGTGGCGTCCCCGTGATCGTCGCCGTCGAGGTCGACGCGTCCGGCAGCGCCTGGGACCTCGCGTGGTCCTACTCCAAGGCGATCGGTGGCCTCCGCTCCGGCGGCATCAAGACCACCTTCACCGAGGAGACCGAGACCGACCTGTTCGGCGAGCAGGCCGTCCTCTGCGGTGGCACCTCGCAGCTCATCCAGTACGGCTTCGAGACCCTGGTCGAGGCGGGCTACCAGCCGCAGATCGCCTACTTCGAGGTCCTGCACGAGCTCAAGCTCATCGTCGACCTGATCTGGGAGGGCGGCCTCACGAAGCAGCGCTGGTCGATCTCCGACACCGCCGAGTTCGGTGACTACGTCTCCGGCCCCCGCGTGATCTCGCCCGAGGTCAAGGAGAACATGAAGGCGGTGCTCGCCGACATCCAGGACGGCACCTTCGCGAAGCGCTTCATCGACGACCAGGACGCCGGTGCCCCCGAGTTCAAGGCGCTGCGCGAGAAGGGCGAGGGCCACCCGATCGAGGCGACCGGCCGCGAGCTGCGCAAGCTCTTCGCGTGGAAGCAGTCGGACTCCGACTACGTCGACGGTTCCGCCGCGCGGTAGTCTTCCCGAGACCACTCGACGACGAGGCGGCGGTGTGCACCCGTGCACCGCCGCCTCTCGATGTGACCCGAACGACATGAAGCAGCTCATCACCACCCCCGACGCCGCGGACAGGCGTCCTTCCGGCGACCCGCGGGACGTTGCGCGACAGGCGTCGCTCACGTCGCCCGCCAGGTGGCAGAACCGTACCGATCGGCATGGGATGATCGTCGGATGGCGGTGACGAAGCGAGCGGTCCACATCGGCGCCGGCAAGATCGGGCGCGGCTTCGTGGGCCAGTTCCTCGTGGCGAGCGGCTACGAGCTGACCTTCGTCGACGTCGACGAGCGTGTGGTCGCGGCCCTCAACGAGGCCGGCAAGTTCGTCGTGCACGAGGTCGGCGAGATGCCGATCGAGCACCTGGTCTACGGCTTCAGCGCCCTCAGCAGCAAGACCGACCGCGAGCGCGTGATCCAGGCCATCGCGGAAGCGGACGTCGTCACCACGGCCGTCGGCGCACGCACGCTGCCCCTCGTCGCCCCCGTGATCGCGGAGGGCCTCGCCGCCCGTCCGCTCGAGCGCGGCGACGTCACGATCGTGGCGTGCGAGAACGCCTACAACGCCACGGACTCGCTGCACGCCAGCATCCGCCGTGCGCCCATCCTCGAGGACCGCGACATCGCCGCGGTCTTCGCGAACTGCGCGATCGACCGCATCGTCCCGGACCAGTCCGGCGTCCTCGGCCAGTCCGGCGGCCTCGACGTCGTGCTCGAGCCCTTCTACGAGTGGGTCATCGAGCGCACGCCGTTCGCGACCTCCGACACCGAACCGCCGGAGATCGACGGCGTCACCTGGGTCGACGACCTGCAGCCGTTCGTCGAACGCAAGCTCTACACCGTCAACACCGCGCACGCGACGGCCGCCTACCACGGCTACGTCCGCGGGATCCGGCTCATCCGTGAAGCCCTCGAGGACACCGCCGTCCGCGCCGAGGTGGACGGCGTCCTCGCGGAGACCACCGAGCTCCTCGTCGCCAAGCACGGCTTCGACCCGGAGGAGCACGCGCGCTACGTCGCCGCGAACCTCTCCCGGATCGCGAACCCGCACCTGCCCGACACCACCGTCCGCGTCGGCCGCAACCCGCTCCGCAAGCTCGGGCGCCGCGAACGCTTCGTGGGCCCCGCCGCGCAGCTCGCCGAGCGTGGGATGCCCGTCGAGCACCTCGTCGGCGCGATCCGCGTCGCCCTGGCGTTCGACGACCAGGACGACCCCGAGTCGATCGAGCTGCACGCGCTCCTGCGGTCCGGCGCGACCGCGCACGCACTCACCGAGATCCTCACCGGCCTGATGGAGAGCCACCCGCTCTTCCCCGCGGTCCGCGACGTCGTCGCCGAGGTCCTCGAGTCCCAGGCTGCCGACGCCTGAGCACCCTCGCGGTCTCGCGTCGCGCCGTGCTCTCGTAGAATCGAGGGCATGACCCCGGCACCTCCCGCACACGACGGCGCCGCGGCGTCCCCGCCGGACGGCGCCGTCGACCACGACGACGAAGCCGCCCTCTCCTGGGACGACGCGGACGACGCCACCCACGTCGACGCGGCCCACAACCCCGTCCGCGTCAAGGCGCGTCGCGAGCACGACACCGACGAGCCGCTCGGCTCCGGTGCGCTCGTCGGCATGGGCGTCTTCGGCGGTGTCTACCTGCTGTACACGGTCGCCTGGCTCGTCAGCGCGAGCCTCCTGACGGTCACCGGCACGGGCGTCGCGGGCATCGCGTCCGAGATCATGCGCGTCCTCGCGATCATGGCGCCGGCGTTCTGGTTCGCCGCGACCCTCTGGCTCGGCCAGGGCACCCGCAACCGCACGAAGTTCATCTGGTTGCTCGTGGGGGCGATCGTCCTCATCCCGTGGCCCTTCATCCTGACCAGGAGCTTCGGGTGAGCGCCGACGTCGCCGAGCGGTCGCGCGTCGTCACCGTCGGCAAGGTCGTCGTCTGGGTCGTCGCCGCCGTGTGCCTGGCGTACGTCACCTGGCAGGCCGTCGGCAACCTGGTCGGCGTGACCCAGTCGGTGTCCGCCTTCAACGAGTTCGTCCGGAAGAACGGCGGCTCGGGCCTCGAGACCTCCACACCGTGGCCGGCACTCGTCCTCGACGTGGCGATCGCGCCGGCGGCGTTCGTCGCCGCGTGGCTCGTGTCCCGGCGGATGGAGCTCGTCCGCACGATCGTGGTGTTCATCGCCGCGCTCTGCGCGGTCTCCGCGCTCTGGTTCACGCTCCTGCAGTACGTGTCCTCGACACTGCGCATCGGCTCCTGACCCGACCACGAGCCGGACAGGAGGCCCGGTGCCAGCTGGCACCGGGCCTCCTGTCCGTCATGTGGTTCTCCACAGAGCGACCGTTCCGGTCGTAACCGCCTGCTCGCGTCGATACGATGGTGGGATACCGCCCGTCTCGTGTGAGGAAACAGCAGCTGTGCCGAAGCCGGTCGTCCTGATCGCCGAAGAACTCTCGCCCGCCACAGTCGACGCCCTCGGGCCCGACTTCGAGATCCGGAACGTGGACGGCACCGACCGCCCCGCCCTCCTGGCCTCCCTCGCCGACGCGCACGCCATCCTGGTGCGTTCCGCCACCAAGGTCGACGCCGAAGCGATCGCCGCAGCACCGAACCTCAAGGTCGTCGCCCGTGCGGGCGTCGGCCTCGACAACGTCGACATCAAGGCGGCCACCACGGCCGGCGTGATGGTGGTCAACGCCCCGACGTCGAACATCATCTCGGCGGCCGAGCTCACGGTCGGGCACATCCTGTCGCTCGCGCGGCACATCCCGGCGGCCCACGCGTCGCTCGCGGCCGGCGCCTGGAAGCGCTCCGCGTACACCGGTGTCGAGCTCTACGAGAAGACCGTCGGCATCATCGGCCTCGGCCGCATCGGCGCCCTGATCACCCAGCGCCTGCAGGCCTTCGGCGTCTCGGTCATCGCGTACGACCCGTACGTCACCACGGCCCGCGCGCAGCAGCTCGGGGTGGAGCTCGTCTCCCTCGACGACCTGCTGCGGCGCGCCGACTTCGTCACGATCCACATGCCGAAGACGCCGGAGACCCTCGGCATGATCTCGGACGAGCAGTTCGCGATCATGAAGCCGACCGCGTTCGTCGTCAACGTCGCCCGCGGTGGCCTCATCGACGAAGACGCGCTGCACCGTGCGCTCACCAGCAACCAGATCGCCGGCGCCGGCCTCGACGTCTTCGTGTCCGAGCCCCCGACGGACTCGCCGCTGGTGTCCCTGCCGAACGTCGTCGTGACGCCGCACCTCGGTGCCTCCACCGACGAAGCACAGGAGAAGGCGGGCGTCTCGGTCGCCAAGTCCGTGCGCCTCGCCCTCGGCGGCGAACTCGTCCCGGACGCGGTCAACGTCGCCGGTGGCGTCATCGACCCGTACGTCCGCCCGGGCATCCCGCTGGTCGAGAAGCTCGGCCAGGTCTTCACGGCCCTCGCCACCTCGCCGGTCACCAGCATCGACGTCGAGGTCCACGGCGAGCTCGCCGAGTTCGACGTCAGCGTGCTCAAGCTCGCGGCGCTGAAGGGCGTCTTCACCGACGTCGTCAGCGACCAGGTCTCCTACGTCAACGCCCCGCTCATCGCGGAGCAGCGCGGGGTCAGCGTCCGGCTCATCACCGACTCGGACAGCCCGGAGTACCGCAACGTCCTGACGATCCGCGGCGCCCAGTCGGACGGCCCGGCGATCAGCGTCTCGGGCACGCTCACCGGCCCGAAGCAGGTCGAGAAGCTCGTCGAGATCAACGGCTACGACGTCGAGGTCGCCCTCGACAAGCACCACGTGGTCATGGACTACACGGACCGCCCGGGCATCGTGGCGGTCTACGGCAAGGAGTTCGGCGAGGCCGGGATCAACATCGCCGCCATGCAGATCGCCCGGCACTCGGCAGGCGGACAGGCCCTCAGCGTCCTGACCGTCGACTCGCCGGTGCCCGCGGAGATCCTCGAGCACGTCCGCTCGACGATCGACGCCTCCTCGCTCCGCGAGATCGACATCACGCTGTAGGGGAGCACTCATGACGCGGACGCTCAAGCTGGCGGTCATCCGCGGTGACGGCATCGGCCCCGAGGTGGTCGACGAGGCCCTCAAGGTCCTGCACGCCGTCACCCCGGACGACCTCGTGATCGAGGAGACGCCGTTCTCGCTCGGGGCCAACCGGTACCTCGAGACCGGCGACATCCTGACCGACGACGACATGGCGGCCGTGGCGTCGCACGACGCGATCCTGCTCGGCGCGGTCGGCGGGGACCCCCGCGACCCGCGCCTGGCCGGCGGGATCATCGAGCGCGGGCTGCTGCTGAAGCTGCGGTTCGCGTTCGACCACTACGTCAACCTGCGTCCGACGAAGGTCTACGACTCCGTGGTGACGCCGCTCGCGTCGCCCGGGGACGTCGACTTCGTCGTCATCCGCGAAGGCACCGAGGGGCCGTACGTCGGCAACGGCGGCGCGATCCGCGTCGGCACCCCGCACGAGATCGCGACCGAGGTCTCGCTGAACACCGCCTACGGGGTGGAGCGCACCGTCCGGTACGCCTTCGACCTGGCGAACCGGCGTCCGCGGAAGCACCTGACGCTCGTGCACAAGAGCAACGTGCTCGTGAACGCCGGGGCGCTCTGGCAGCGGACGGTGGCGGCCGTCGGGCAGGAGTACCCCGACGTCACCGTGGACTACCAGCACGTCGACGCGGTCACCATCCACATGGTGCGCGAGCCTGCTAGGTTCGACGTCATCGTCACCGACAACCTCTTCGGCGACATCATCACCGACCTGGCCGGCGCGATCAGCGGCGGCATCGGTCTGGCAGCCTCGGGCAACATCAACCCGGACGGCACCTTCCCCAGCATGTTCGAGCCGGTGCACGGATCCGCGCCGGACATCGCGGGTCAGCAGAAGGCCGATCCGACGGCCGCCATCCTCTCCGTCGCCCTCCTCCTCGACCACATCGGTCGCGGGGACCTGGCGACGGCGGTGACACGGGCCGTCGAAGCGGACCTGGCTGACCGGGGCACATCGCAGCGACGCACGGCCGAGATCGGCGACGCCATCGCCGCCGCGGCCACCGCGCGCACCACCACCGCCTGAAAGGGAGCCACACCGATGAGCACCGACACCGTCTTCGGACTCGAGTTCTCAACCACCCCGTCCCCCGAGCGCCGAGCCGAGGCCGAGCGGGACGCCATCCTGGCGGACCCCGGGTTCGGCAAGCACTTCACGGACCACATGGCCACGGTGGAGTGGACGATCGACGCCGGGTGGCACGACGCCTCCATCCACCCGTACGGGCCGCTCTCGCTCGACCCCAGCGCCAGCGTGCTCCACTACGCGCAGGAGATCTTCGAGGGGCTGAAGGCCTACCGGCACGCGGACGGCTCGGTGTGGACGTTCCGCCCGGACGCGAACGCCCGTCGGTTCCAGCGGTCGGCCCGACGCCTGGCGCTGCCCGAGCTCCCGGTGGAGGTCTTCGTCGAGTCGATCCGCCAGCTCGTGCAGACCGACGTGGACTGGGTGCCGTCGGCCCCGGAGACCAGCCTCTACCTGCGGCCGTTCATGATCGCGACGGAGTCGTTCCTCGGCGTCCGTGCCGCCCAGGCGGTCGCGTACCACTGCATCGCGAGCCCGGCCGGCGCGTACTTCACCTCCGGGCCGAAGCCGGTGTCCATCTGGCTGTCGTCGAACTACGCCCGCGCGGGCCGTGGCGGCACCGGTGCGGCCAAGACCGGTGGCAACTACGCCGCGTCGCTGCTCCCGCAGCAAGAGGCGTACGAGCACGGCTGCCAGCAGGTGATGTTCCTCGACTCGGAAGAGGGCAGGTACCTCGAGGAGCTCGGCGGCATGAACGTCGTGCTCGTGAAGTCCGACGGCACGCTCGTCACCCCGGACTCCCCGTCCATCCTCGAGGGCATCACCCGTGACTCGATCCTGCAGCTCGCGGAGGACCGCGGCCTGCGGGTCGAGCGGCGCCGCGTGACCCTCGACGAGTGGCGGGACGGCGTCGCGGACGGCTCCATCACCGAGGCCTTCGCGTGCGGGACCGCCGCCGTGGTGACCCCGATCGCGGAACTCCGCGGCGACGGCTTCACGATCGGCTCGCCGACCGTGGGCGCCGGCGAGCTGACGATGTCCCTGCGCGCCGAGCTCACCGACATCCAGTCCGGCCGTCGTCCCGACCCGCACGGGTGGATGACCAAGCTGACCGACGCGTCCTGATCCGGGCCGCGGCGTCGGTAGGGTCGAACGGTGAAGATCGCACGGTTCAGCAGCAAGGGTGAAGACCCCCGGTACGGCATCCTCGACGAGCGCGCTCTGGTGGTGCTCGCGGGGGACCCGATGTACCAGGGGTTCGAGACCACGGGGGAGCGGGTGCCCCTGTCCGAGGCGAAGCTCCTGGCCCCGGTGATCCCGCGGTCCAAGGTGATCGGTGTCGGGCTCAACTACGCCGAGCACGCGGCCGAGATGGACGACGTCTCGAGTGACGACCCGGTGGTGTTCCTCAAGCCGAACACCTCGGTGATCGGCCCGGACGACCCCATCCGCCTGCCCGAGGGCATCGGCCGCGTCGACCACGAGGGCGAACTCGCCATCGTGATCGGCTCCCTCGCGAAGAACGTCAAGCGCGAGGACTTCGCGAGCGTGATCCTCGGGTACACGATCGCGAACGACGTGACCGCCCGTGACCTGCAGGCCCGGGACGGCCAGTGGACCCGGGCGAAGGGCTTCGACACGTTCTGCCCGCTCGGTCCGGTCATCGAGACCGAGATCGACCCGTCGGACATCCGCCTCGAGACCCGCGTGGACGGTGACCTGCGCCAGGTCGCATCCACGAGCGAGATGGTGCACGACATCCCGTCGCTCATCGAGTTCGTGTCGTCGATCTGGACGCTCCTGCCCGGGGACGTCATCCTGACCGGCACCCCGTCCGGCGTGGGGGAGATCCGCGACGGCGAGGTCGTCGAGGTCACGATCTCGGGTATCGGCACGTTGAAGAACCCCGTGATCGCACGTCACTGAGCATTCCTCTCGCAGTTCCCGAAGGGCCCGTCATCCACCCGGATGGCGGGTCCTTCGTCGTCCCCGGCGGTCGATCCCCGTCGTTCCGGGCGACACGCCGTCGTGCGCGCTCGGTTTGCCCGATCCGCCGATCGCCCGTAGAGTTCTTACTCGTCACCCCAAAGGTGCGGCGGAGAAGCCGAGACGGTCACCCGGAGCGAAAGCCCCGAGCGATGCAGTCCGACCACGCCGACCTCAAGCGGGACCACCCACTCCAATGAAGCCGGTCGATTCGACCGCCACTGAAGTAGTGGTACAGTACCGAAGTTGCCCGAGCGGGCATTCCCTCAGGGGAGAAGAAGCTCGGCGCGTCTGGTCCTTGAGAACTCAACAGCGTGCACATTGTCAATGCCAATTTATTGACCCCGTGGCGTCTCATTTTGTGGGGCGTCCGGAGACAATTCCTTTTGGATTGAAGATTGTCAGTAGACAGTCAACAGTCAAGATCAACTCGGTCTGACACTTTCGAGTGTTGGGTCTGTAATTTTTTACGGAGAGTTTGATCCTGGCTCAGGACGAACGCTGGCGGCGTGCTTAACACATGCAAGTCGAACGATGATGCCC
>NZ_JBIVCN010000004.1:0-505166 GCF_044746585.1 Curtobacterium sp. NPDC090223
CGGGACCGCCACCATCACCGCCCAGATCAAGTAACACCCCCGCACCACAGCACCACACACGAGAACGCCGCCCCCGACACGGGGGCGGCGTTCTCGTCGTTGCCGGGCGCCTCAGGCGTCGAAGCGCGTGCCCTTCGGGGTCGACGGCAGCAGGAACATCACGAACAGCACGAGCGACCCGATGCCGGCGAGCACGTGCAGGAACTGCCAGAAGCCGGACAGGTTCGCGTCGTGCAGCCGCCGGGCGCCGAGGGCGAGCGAACCGATCAGGGTCGCGAGTGCCCACAGCACGAACAGGTACGAGCCGACGGGGTTCTCGAGCATCGGGGTGTCCGGCGTGAAGACCTGCGGGACCAGCTGCAGCACGAGGCCGATCGCCAGCGACGTGATCCACCACCACCAGAACTCCGAGCGTGAGGCCCGGCCGGTGAACACCGTGTACTTCCGCCAGAACCGGCGGAGCGCCTCGGTGAAGGGGGCTCCGTAGAAGGGGTCCCGGAGGGCCACACCGCCAGGCTGGGGGCTGTCGTCTGTCATGCCGACAAGCCAACCACGCCCCAGCCCGGCGGTGCCTACACGAGCGAGTCGCGCCAGGCCGCGTGCAGCTGGGCGAACCGCCCGGTGCCCGCGATCAGGTCGTCCGGGGTGCCGTCCTCGACGATCTTGCCGTACTCCATCACGAGCACCCGGTGGGCGATCGCGACGGTGGACAGCCGGTGCGCGATGATCACGGCCGTGCGGTCGGCCAGCAGGGTCTCCAGGCCCTCCTGCACGAGTCGCTCGGACGGGATGTCCAGCGATGCCGTCGCCTCGTCGAGGATGAGCACCTTCGGGTCCGCGATGAACGCCCGCGCGAACGAGAGCAGCTGTCGCTGCCCGGCCGAGACACGGCCACCGCGCTTGTTCACGTCGGTGTCGTACCCGTCCGGCAGCGCCATGATGAACTCGTGCGCGCCGACCGCCTTCGCGGACGCCTCGATCTCGGCACGGGACGCCCCGGGCTTCCCGAGCGCGATGTTGTCCGCGACGGTGCCGGAGAACAGGTACGCCTCTTGCGTGACCATGACGATCGCGCGGCGCATGTCCTTCGTGTCGAGGTCCCGCAGGTCCACGCCGTCGAGCTTGACCGAACCGCGCGACGGGTCGTAGAAGCGCGCCATCAGCTTGGCGAGCGTCGACTTCCCCGCACCGGTCGACCCCACCAGGGCGATGGTCTGCCCCGCCGGGATGTGCAGGTCGAACGCCGGCAGCACGACCTTGCCCGCGTTGTACGCGAACTCGACGTCGTCGAAGTCCATCTTCCCGTGGGCGTCGGCGAGCTTGGTCGGCTTCACCGGGTCCGGCACGCTCGGCCGTTCCTCGAGGACGCCGGAGATCTTCTCCATCGCCGCCGAGGCCGACTGGTACCCGTTGTAGAACATCGCGAGCTCCTGCGCCGGGTCGAAGAAGCGCTTGGCGTACAGCGCGACCGCGAGCAGCGCGCCGACCTCGAGCGTCCCGCCGACGACCCGGAAGCCGCCCACGATCACGACCGCAGCGAGCGTCGCGTTGCCGATGAGCACGAGCACCGGGTCGAAGGTCCCGAACAGGTTGAACACCTTCGTGTTCGCCAGTCGGTAGTCCTCGACGTAGCCGCCGTACTCGTCCCGGTTGCGCGACTCCTTGCGGAACGCCTGCACCGCCCGGATGCCGGTCATGGTCTCCACGAAGTGCACGATCACGCGCGCCGAGGTGACACGGGTCGCCCGGAACAGGGTCTGCGAGTTCGTCTGGAACCAGCGGATCAGGAACCACAGCGGCACGAGCGACACCGCGAGCACCAGGCCCGACGTGGGGTCGAGCGACACGAGCGCCACCGCGGTGAAGCCCATGTACAGCACGCCCTGGATGAGCTGGTTCAGCCCGGAGTCGAGCAGCTCGCGGATCGAGTCGAGGTCACTCGTCTGGCGGGAGATGATCCGGCCGGACGTGTACGTCTCGTGGAACTCGAGCGACAGCCGCTGCGTGTGCAGGAACACGCGCTTGCGCAGGTCGAACAGGATCGCCTGGCTGATCCGCGCGGCGAGCACGGTGTACCAGGCGGTCAGGACGGCACCGAGCACCGCGACGACGATGTACGTCGCGACGACGCCGAACGCCGGCACCCAGTCGTTCTGGTCGAGCACCGCGGGCAGGGCGTTGTCGATGCCCCACGCGATCAGTGCCGGACCGGCGACCTGGCCGCCGGTCGAGACCACGACGACGATGCCGAGCAGGACGAGCCGGAGCTTCAGCGGGGCCGCGAGGGACCCGAGCAGGGCGAGCGAGCGGCGCCGCAGGCGCTTGCTCTCCGCCTTGGTGAAGTCCTCGCGTTCCTCCCCGCGCACGCCCAGCGTGGTGATCGAAGCGGTGACGGGCGCGGCAGACTGCGTGTCCGGAGCGTCGTCGTCCAGGCGATCCGGGCCTCCAGGCCGGTCGGTCGTCCCGACGGGACGGTTGTCCTGCTGGCTCATGCCATCGCCTCCTCTCGTGCAGTCGCGTCGTCGTCGTCGAGCGACGAGATGACGTAGCGGTAGTGGTCGTTCGTGGCCATCAGCTCCGAGTGGGTGCCGACGGCGGTGACGACGCCGTTCTCCATGAGCGCGACGCGGTCCGCGAGCGTCACCGTCGAGGGACGGTGCGCCACGATGAGCGACGTGGTCTCGGCGAGGACACGGCGGAGGCCCGCCTCGACCCGCGCCTCGGTGTCGACGTCGAGGGCCGACAGCGGGTCGTCGAGCACCAGCACCGACGGCCGTGCGGCGATCGCACGTGCCAGGGCCAGACGCTGCCGCTGCCCACCGGACAGCGAGAGCCCCTCTTCACCGACGCGGGTGTCGACGCCGTCGGGCAGGTCGTCCACGAAGGACGCCTGCGCGATGTCGAGCGCCTCGCGCATCAGCGCGTCCGCCTCGGCACCCGTGACGTCCGGGCGGCCGAGCAGCACGTTCTGCCGCACGGTCGTCGAGAACAGCGTGGCGTCCTCGAAGGCGACTCCGACGTGACGGCGGAGCTCCTCCCGGGTCAGCGAGCGGATGTCGACGCCGTCGATCGTCACCGAACCACCGGTGACGTCGTAGAGCCGCGGCACCAGGGACAGCAGCGTGGTCTTGCCGCAGCCGGTGAGCCCGACGAGTGCCATGGTCTCGCCCGGCTGGAGCTGCAGGTCGACCCCGTTGATCAGGTCCGGGAACTGCGGGGGCGAGTCCTGGTACCGGAAGTGCACGCCGTTGAAGGACAGCGCACCGTGCGGCTCCGCGATCGTCTCCGGGTGCTCGGGGTCCGTGATCGTGTTCTCCGAGTCCATCACCTCGAAGAAGCGGTCGACCGCCGTCCGGGTGTCGAAGGTCATCGAGAGCAGGAAGCCGATCGACTCGATCGGGAACCGCAGCACCGTCGCCGTGGCGAAGAACGCGAACAGCTGCCCGACGCTGAGCTGCCCCTGGCTCGCCAGGTAGATCCCGGCCAGCAGGCACAGCGCGAACGCGACGTCCGGCACGAGCAGCAGCCACAGCCAGATGCTCGCGATGGCCTTCGCCTTCTTGATCTCGGTGCCGCGGAGCGCTTCGGCCTGCTCGCTGAACTCCTCGAGCTTGTAGCCGCCGCGACCGAACGCCTTGAGCACGCGGATGCCGTGCACGGACTGCTCGACACTGGTCGCGAGGTCGCCGACCTGGTCCTGGCTGCGGCGCGCGACGACGGAGTACCGGCGTTCGAACAGCAGGCCGTTGATCCAGAGCGGGATCGACGCGATCAGGAAGATCAGCCCGAGCAGCCACCCGAAGGTGAACAGCACGACGAAGCCGACGACGATCGTGACGATGTTGACGACGAGCAGCACGACGCCGAATGCCAGCCACCGGCGGATCAACGACAGGTCGGAGACCGAACGGGACAGCAGCTGCCCCGACTCCCACCGGTCGTGGAACGCGACGGGCAGGTCCTGCAGCTTCGCGTAGAGCGAGTTGCGCATGCTCGCCTCGATCCGGGTCGACGGACGCATCACCATCCGGCGACGCGAGGCGATGAAGAACGCCTCGAGCACACCGAGGGCGAGCACGCCGAGGCCGGCCGGCCAGATCTGCGCATCGTCCTTGGACGACAGCGGGCCGTCGACGAGCCACTGCAGGACGTAGGGGATTGCGAGCGCCACCAGGGAGGCACCCATCGCCGCGGCCATGCCGGCGATGAGGCGGCCCTGGAAGGGCTTCACGTAGGGGTAGATCCGCGCGATCGCGCGGAAGGTGGACGGGCGCGCCGTTGTGGGCGACTTGGACATGCGTTGCGTCCTCATGCGTCTGCCGTGTCCCCGGGTCGCGTCACGCGGCGTGTGTCGCGCGTCGACGGCCTGGAGGCTCGGTGTTGCGTTGCGTGGTCATCATCAGCCGGGCGCGTGGTCGCGCGCCACCGCCGTCACTTCCGTGACGTCGGTCGGGCCGGTGGGCACCGAGGGACAGTGGTCCCCCGGGTTCTCAGCGGGTGGTTCGCGGTCGCCGTGGTGGTGCGACGCCGCGAGGCCGTGGGAGACGGCCTGGCTAGGCGGCGGCCGCGGCCCGGCGGGGTCGCGGAGCGGGAGCGGTCCCCACGAGGGACACGAGACCTGCACGGGCAGCCGTCGCCACGGTTCCGGTCATGTCGTCCATCGTCACTCCAGTCGTCGTCTTCGTCACCGTTGTGTCCGCGGTGCCGCCGGCTCCTGAGAGTCGTCGGCTGCCTGTCGCGGAGCCTTACAGACTATTCACAGCACACCGGAGGGCGCAACAGGTTTCCGGCAATTGCTCGAATCAGTGGAAGAAGTGCCGCTCGCCGGTGAAGTACATCGTGACGCCGGCGGCCTTCGCGGCGGCGATCACCTCGTCGTCGCGGACACTGCCACCGGGCTGCGCCACCGCGCGGACCCCGGCGTCGAGCAGGACCTGCAGGCCGTCGGCGAACGGGAAGAACGCGTCGGAGGCCGCGACCGAACCCGCAGCGCGGTCACCGGCGCGGTTCACGGCGAGGTGGCACGAGTCGACGCGGTTGACCTGCCCCATGCCGACACCGACGCTCGCACCGCCGTTCGCCAGCAGGATCGCGTTGGACTTCACGGCGCGGGACGCCTTCCACGCGAAGGCCAGGTCGGCGAGCGTGGCGTCGTCCGCGGGCTCGCCGGAGACCAGGCTCCACGTGGACTGGTCGAAGCCCGTGAAGCGGTCGGCGTCCTGCACGAGGAACCCGCCGGAGATCTGCTTGACCTCACGCGGGGCGAGCGCGAAGTCCGCGGGGAGCGTGAGCAGGCGGATGTTCTTCTTGCGGGAGAGGATCTCGAGCGCCTCGGGGTCGAAGCCGGGAGCGACGACGACCTCGGTGAAGATGTCCTTCACGGTCTCGGCCATCGCGACCGTGACCGGGCGGTTGGCGGCGATGACCCCACCGAACGCCGACAGCGGGTCGCAGGCGTGCGCGGCGGCGTGGGCGCTGGCGATCGGGTCGGCGGCGTCCGCTGCCCCGACGGCGATCCCGCACGGGTTGGCGTGCTTGATGATCGCGACGGCGGGCTCGGCGAAGTCGAACGCGGCACGGACGGCTGCGTCGGCGTCGACGTAGTTGTTGTAGGACATCTCCTTGCCGTGCAGCTGCGTCGCCTGCGCGATGCCGGTCCCGCCGGCGGTCGTGTACAGCGCCGCGGCCTGGTGCGCGTTCTCGCCGTACCGCAGGGTCGCGGCCAGGTCGGCGCCGAACGACAGGTGCTCGTCGAACGCGCCGGGGGTCTCGATGTCACCCGATGTGGTCGGTGCCGCGGCTGCCGCGACCACGTCGCTCGCGAAGTACGACGCCACCGCGGTGTCGTACGCGGCGGTGTGCGCGAAGGCCTGGGCGGCGAGACGCTTCCGGAGGTCGAGCGTGGTGCCGCCGGCACGGACGGCCTCGACGACCTCGGCGTAGGACGCCGGGGAGACGACGATCGCGACGTTCGGGTGGTTCTTCGCCGAGGCGCGGACCATCGCCGGCCCGCCGATGTCGACGTTCTCCACGACGGTCGCGGTGTCGGCACCAGAGGCCACGGTCTCGACGAACGGGTAGAGGTTCACGACGACGAGCTCGAACGGCTCGATCCCGAGGCCCGCGAGCTGCTGCTCGTGCGACTCGAGGCGGAGGTCGGCGAGCAGCCCCGCGTGCACGGACGGGTGCAGCGTCTTCACGCGGCCGTCGAGCGACTCCGGGAAGCCCGTGACGCTGGACACGTCGGTCACCGCGTACCCGGCGTCGCGGATGGTCTGGGCCGTGGAGCCGGTCGACACGATCTCGACACCGGCGTCGGCGAGGGCGCCGGCGAGCTCGAGCAGGCCGGACTTGTCGCTCACCGAGATGAGGGCGCGGCGCACGGGCACGACGTCCCGGTCGCGGTAGAGGCTGGGGTCGGCGGCGTGGACGCTCATGCGCTCGTGGTGCCCTTCAGGTCGATGTGTCCGTTGGCGATGTCGAGGATGGTCTGGATGAGCAGGCGTCGCTCGACCGGCTTGATGCGGTCGTGCAGCGTCGACTCGGAGTCACCGGGCAGGACCGGCACGCGCTCCTGCGCGAGGATCGGGCCGCTGTCGACGCCGTCGTCGACCTTGATGACGCTCGCGCCGGTCTGCTCGACCCCGGCGGCGATGGCGTCCCGGACACCGTGCGCCCCGGGGAACTCGGGCAGGTACGCGGGGTGGGTGTTGATGATCGTCGGGCCGAACTCGGACACCACGGCCGGCGGCAGCAGGCGCATCAGGCCGGAGAGCACCAGCAGGTCGGGCGACCAGGGCCGGATCTGTTCGGCGAGCGCCTGACCCCACTCAGCGCGGGAGTCGAAGCGCGAGAACGGGACCGTGAAGGTCGGGATCGAGTACTCCTCGCCGAGGCCGAGGCCCTCGGCGTCGCGGTCGGCCCCGATGGCGACGACGCGGGCGGGGTACTCGGCGTCACGGGTCGCTTCGAGCAGGGCCCGGAGGTTCGAGCCGGTACCGGAGATCAGGACGACCAGTTCGAGCACGGGACAAGCCTACCGGCGGTCGAGCCGTGCGACGCCCGTCACCGGTCGTCCTTGGGTCGGCGCCACCAGGGCAGCTCGTCGTCCGGGATCTGGTCGGTGGCGTCCCATCGCTTCCCGGCGGGCGCTGCCGGCGGTGCTGCGACCGGTTCGTCGTCCACGTCGTCGCGACCCGCCACGAACTCCTCGGTGCTCCAGGGGAAGGCCGGCTGCTCGTCGATCCGCGCTCCGGCGACTTCGGGGCGTTCCGGGCGGTGTCGGTCCGGGCGGTCGTCCGGCGCCGTGTCCGGCCGTTCGGCGTCCGACCCGGTGACCCGCTCACGGAGGCTCTCCGCGCGGCCCTTCAGCCCGTCGGCGCGGCTCTTCAGCCCGTCCGCCCGGTCACGCACGCCGTCGCGGACACCGTCGGCAGCGCCACGGAGACGGTCGCGGATGCTCCCGGCGCGGCCGACCCGCGCGGGGGTGCCAGGGGCGAGCCGCGTCGGGGTGGCGGGGGTGTCCGCCATCGCCGACGACACGGGAGCGCCGGTGCGCGCCCAGTCCGGCAGCGGCACGTCGTCGTCGGTCTCGACCGCGTCCGGCACGTGGTCGGTCTCGACCGCGTCCGGCCGGTGGTCGCTGTGGTCAGCGTCCGGCCGGTGGTCGGTGTCGGCAGCGTCCGACTCGTGGTCGTCGGCGCGCGTCACGGGGTGGTGCGCCTCGGTCACGACGAAACGGTGCACGTCGGTGGTGCGCCCGGCACCGGCACGGTCGAGCGCGTCGAGGAGGGACCCCTCGGGCTCGGCGGACGACACCGTCCCGGTCTCGGACTCCGACTCGTGCCAGCGCTCGCGGGTCCAGGACCGCTCCGGCATCCGCACGAGGTCCTGCCCGATCGCGAGGGCCACGACGGCGGGCACGCCGACCTCGAGCGCGGCGAGTGACCCGACGACCAGGGCGTGCGGTCCGACGTCCGCGAGCCGGCCGGGCCCGAACGACCCCGACGACAGCCACGCGATGCCGCCGGTGACCACACCGGCGACGACACCCGTGGCCAGTCCACCGGACGCCCGGAGCAGCGCACTGTCGGCGGCGCCGAGCGCTCGGACGAGCCGGGGGCGCATGAGCCCGCCGGCCGCGAAGCCCGCGAGCACCGGCACGAGGACCCAGAGCAGCCCGAAGCTGTGGCCCGATGACGGCAGCGCGCCGAACACCGGGATGCCGGGGATCGGGCCGAGCGTCGTGCCGATCGGCGAGACGCTCGAGCCCGTGCCGATCGCGAAGCCCGGACCGACGAGCCACGACGTCGCCCAGCCGACGAAGTCCGGCAGGAACGCCAGCTGCCCGATCGTCAGCGAGATCCCGCCGACGACCCCGGCGTGCGAGCGCTCGTAGAGGGTGATCACCTCGGCGAAGGACCCGAGCAGCAGGAACCCGACGACGATCCCTGCGACGGCGACGACCATCGCGGTGGCGGCCGTCCCGGCGCGGAGCCCGAAGCCGGCGACCGCGCGCCAGACCTCGGGGATGCGGTGTACCTGGTCGAGCACCCGACCGGTGACCGGGTCGGCGGGCATCGAGCGACGGCGTCGGCACACCTCCGCGGCGACGAGCGCGGGGATCCCGAACCAGAGCGCCGGGAACACGATCGCCTGCCACAGCGTGGGGTGCGACGCGGCGGACGTGGCGGACAGCCCGAGGCCGAGCCCGAGCAGTGCGACGACCGCCGTGCCGACCAGGATGCCGGTGACGCGGTGCTCCGTCTCGGCGAAGCGGCGTCCGGCTCGTGCGCCGAGCCAGGCGGTGACCACGGCGAACCCGAGGGCCGCGAGCGTGATCGAGATCGGGTCGGCGGCACCGCTGACGCCGGAGGCCTTCGCCGCGGCGGCGCTCAGCACGAACGTGACGTCGACGCCGTGGCCGACGAGCCAGACGCTGCCGGCGGCCTTCCAGAACACGTCCCAGTCGACCTGCAGGCCGTACTCGAAGCCCCAGAGGAGCGTCAGCGGGACCAGCACGAGGCCGACACCGACGCCGACCGTCACGACCGCTTCGATCGCGGCGAGCAGAGCGGTTCCCAGGCGGTTCATCGCAGCGAGGATACGTGCCGATCGCCCGGGACCGGCGTTGCCGCGCGGCTCCGGTGGAGAGTCACCGCCGTGAGTGCTCGCACAGACGACAACTGCGCACGCGGGCGCGTGCGCAGTTGTCGTCGAGCCGTGCAGGTACGGCGGAGCAGCTCAGCGAGCGGCGGAACCGCTCAGCGAGCGGCGACCACCTCGCGCAGCAGCGCGGCCGTCTCGGACGGCGTCTTGCCGACCTTGACGCCGGCGGCCTCGAGCGCCTGCTTCTTCGCCTCGGCGGTGCCGGCCGACCCGGACACGATCGCGCCGGCGTGCCCCATCGTCTTGCCCTCGGGCGCGGTGAACCCGGCGACGTACCCGACGACCGGCTTCGTGACGTGCGCCTTGATGTAGTCGGCGGCACGCTCCTCGGCGTCGCCACCGATCTCGCCGATCATCACGATCGCCTCGGTCTCGGGGTCGGCCTCGAACGCGGCGAGCGCGTCGATGTGCGTCGTGCCGATGACCGGGTCGCCGCCGATGCCGATGGCGGTCGAGAAGCCCAGGTCACGCAGCTCGTACATCATCTGGTAGGTCAGGGTGCCGGACTTCGACACGAGCCCGATCGGGCCCTTGCCGGTGATCGTCGCCGGGGTGATGCCGACGAGCGACTCCCCCGGGGTGATGATGCCGGGGCAGTTCGGCCCGATGATCCGGGTCTTCTCCCCGAGGGCCTTGGCGTGCGCCCAGAACTCCGCGGAGTCCTGCACCGGGATGCCCTCGGTGATGACGACGACGAGGGGGATCTCGGCGTCGATGGCCTCCATCACGGCGTCCTTCGCGAACGCCGGCGGGACGAAGACGATCGAGACGTCGGCACCGGTGGTGTCGATGGCCTCGCGGACGGAGCCGAACACCGGGAGCGACACGTCGCCGTGGGTGACGGTCGTGCCGGCCTTGCGGGCGTTCACGCCGCCGACGACCTGCGTGCCGGCCTTGAGCATGAGCGCGGTGTGCTTGGTGCCCTCGCCGCCGGTGATGCCCTGGACGATGACCTTGGAGTCCTTGTTGAGGAAGATCGACATGGTCAGTCCCTTCAGGCCGCTGCAGCGGCGAGTTCGGCGGCCTGCTCGGCCGCGTCGTCCATGGTCGCGGCGATCGTCACGAGCGGGTGTGCCGCCTCGCGCAGGATCCGGCGGCCTTCTTCCACGTTGTTGCCGTCCAGGCGCACGACGAGCGGCTTGGTGGCCGCGTCGCCGAGGATGCCGAGCGCGGCGACGATGCCGTTCGCGACGGCGTCGCAGGCGGTGATGCCGCCGAAGACGTTCACGAAGACGCTCTTGACCTGCGGGTCGCCCAGGATGACGTCGAGCCCGTTGGCCATGACCTCGGCCGACGCACCGCCGCCGATGTCCAGGAAGTTGGCGGGCTTGACGCCGCCGTGGCGCTCACCGGCGTAGGCGACGACGTCGAGCGTCGACATGACGAGCCCCGCGCCGTTGCCGATGACGCCGACCTGGCCGTCGAGCTTGACGTAGTTGAGGCCGTGGGCCTTCGCCTTCGCCTCGAGCGGGTCCTCGCTCGCGGTGTCCTCGAGCTGCTTGTGCTCCTCGTGGCGGAAGTCGGCGTTCTCGTCCAGGGAGACCTTGCCGTCGAGCGCCAGGATCTGGCCGTCGCCCGTGCGGACGAGGGGGTTGACCTCGACCAGGGTGGCGTCCTCGCCGGCGAAGACGTCGTAGAGCTTCACGAAGACGTCGGCGACCTGGTCCTGCAGCTCGGCGGGGAAGTCCGCCTGGCGGGCGATGTCGAGCGCGGCTTCCTTGTTGATCCCGGTCAGCGGGTTCACCTCGACGCGGGCGAGCGCCTCGGGCTTCTCCACCGCGAGCTGCTCGATCTCCATGCCGCCCTCGACGCTGACGAGCGACAGGTACGAGCGGTTGGCGCGGTCGAGCAGCACGGAGAAGTAGAACTCCTCGGCGATGTCGGCGCCCTGGGCGACCATCACGCGCTGGACGGTGTGGCCCTTGATGTCGAGGCCGAGGATCGCCTGCGCGTGCTCGAACGCCTCGTCCGGGGTCTTCGCGACCTTCACGCCGCCGGCCTTGCCGCGACCGCCGACCTTCACCTGCGCCTTGACGACGACCACTCCGCCGATCTTCTCGGCAGCGGCCTTCGCCTCCTCGGGGGTGTCGGCGATGATCCCCTGGAGGACGGGGACGCCGTAGGACTCGAAGAGGTCCCTGGCCTGATACTCGAAAAGATCCACGCTGTTCTTCTTCCCGCACGGTGTCGTGCGTCGGCATCGGTTTCGCAGGTCGCAGCACTCGACGTCGAGGGTCGCTCGATGTCGAGACAACGGCCGCGGACCACCCTAGCGCCGACACATGGACGGTTGATCCGCCGGGAGGCCCGGCTCACGCCCGGCGCGCAGCCGGCGGTCTCCGGGACGGCGGGGGACACGGCCCGGTGCGAGCCGCCAGGATCGGCTCGGCACTGTGGAGCGATGCGTGCCGCACTCCGCTCCCGAGCCGCCGAGGTCTTCGGCTGGCAGCTCCGCCCCGACCAGGAGACCGTGATCGACGCGGTCCTCGACGGGCGCGACGCCCTCGCCCTGATGCCGACGGGTTCCGGCAAGTCCGCGATCTACCAGGTGGCCGGCCTCGCGCTGGACGGCCTCGTCGTGGTCGTCTCACCGCTCGTCGCCCTGCAGGAGGACCAGGTCGTCGGACTCGAGCAGCACCCCGACGCGCCCCGCGCCGTGGCCGTGAACGCGACGAAGCGCTCCCGCGACCTGACCGAGGCGTGGGACGAGGTCGCCGCCGGCGAAGTCCGGTACGTGTTCCTCGCGCCGGAGCAGCTCGCCAAGGACGACGTCCAGGAGCGCCTGCAGCAGGTCGGCGTCGCGCTCGTCACCGTCGACGAGGCGCACTGCGTGTCGTCGTGGGGCCACGACTTCCGCCCGGACTACCTGGCACTCGGCGAGGTGATCGAGCGCCTGGGGCACCCGCCCGTGCTGGCGCTGACCGCCACGGGGTCCGCCCCGGTGCAGGAGGACGTGGTCGCACGCCTCGGGATGCGTGACCCGCTCGTGCTCGCAGCCGGGTTCGACCGTCCGGAGCTCCGGCTCGAGGTCCGCCGGCACGAGGACGACGATGGCAAGCGGGAGGCCGTCGTCGCGCAGGTCGCCGGACTCGACGGGACCGGGATCGTGTACGTCGCCACCCGTGCGGAGACCCTGGTGTACGCGGACGAGCTCGTCGAGCACGGGCGGCGGGCGCGGCCGTACCACGCGGGACTCCGGGTGCGGGACCGCGAGCAGGTCCTGGCGGGGTTCCACGACGGGTCCGTCGAGGTGGTCGTCGCCACGAGCGCCTTCGGCATGGGCATCGACAAGCCGGACGTGCGCTTCGTCGTACACGCGGACGTCCCCGAGTCCGTCGATGCCTACTACCAGGAGATCGGTCGGGCCGGACGGGACCGGGCGCCGGCCCTCGCGACGCTGCACTACCGGTCCGAGGACCTCGGGCTCCGGCGCTTCTTCGCGTCGGGCAGCCCGGCGCCGAAGTCCCTGCGGGCCGTGTTCGACGCCGTGCCGCCGCGTCGTGCGATCGGCCGCGCCGACCTCACGCAGGCCTCCGGTCTCGCCGAGCGCACCGCCGGCCGTGCCGTGAACGCGCTCATCGAGGCCACGGTCCTGACCGACGGCCGGGACGGGGTGCGTCGTGCGCGCGGCGGCCCGCGCTCGGCGTCCGACGCCGCCGCGGCCGCCCGGGTCCGCGCCGAACAGCGCGAACAGGTCGAGGAGTCCCGGATCGCGATGATGCGCCGGTTCGCGGAGACCCCGGGCTGCCGTCGGCAGTTCCTGCTCGGCTACTTCGGCGACGAGCTCCCCAAGCCGTGCGGGAACTGCGACACGTGCACGTCCGGGACCGCGTTCGAGACGCATGCCGACGACGGCACGCACGACGACGAGTGGCCGCCGGACACCGAGGTGGAGCACCCCGAGTGGGGTCACGGCACGGTGATGAGCACCGGCGCCGACCGGCTCACGGTGTTCTTCGCGTCGGCGGGGTACCGCACCCTGGCGCTCGCGGACGTCGAGCGGCACCACCTGCTGCGGCGGGCCTGACCCCGCGAGAGGCTGGGCGGCCACCCGCCGCCGCGGCGTACACAGGAACCACCCCACGGAAGGAGCGCACATGACGGCGTCAGAGAACCAGCAGGCACAGGAACGACTCGGGGAGATCCTCGAGCAGCGGGCGTTCGACCGCTTCGGCGAGGTGTGGGCCGAGGACGTGGTGGACCACGACCCGGCTCCGGACCAGGCTCCCGGCCTCCCCGGGATCGTCGACTTCTGGACGCAGTTCACCACCGCGTTCCCGGACCTCACGCTCGAGCCGGACCCGCTCGTCGTGACGGACGACTACGTCACCGCGGTCTTCACGATCAGCGGCACGCACACCGGCCCGTTCCAGGGGCACGAGCCGACCGGCCGGACGTTCACCGTCCGCGGCATCCAGGTCTCGAAGTTCCGCGACGGCAAGATCGCCGAGCGATGGGGCTCCACCGACGAGAAGGGCCTGGCCGAGCAACTCCGACTCGGTGAGTCCGACGTGCACTTCGTCAGCGCCTGAGCACTCCCGTCCCACACCACGACCAGCAGGAGGAACACCATGAGCGATCCCGGCATCAGCCCCGTCGACGACTTCGACTCCCAGGAGCGCCGCGACGACGACATCGACCGCGAGCACGTCGGACCCTACGAGGTCGACGAGTCCGAGGAGTCCCTCGAGACCGTCACGAACGACGCCGTCGCGGGTGAGACCGTCGAGCCGCAGGCCGGCGACGGCACGGACGACGGCCCCACCGGCGGCGCCCCGCGTGAGGGCAGCGCCGACCTCTGGGAGCACGACGACGACACCGAACGCCCCGACCTCGGCGGCGACCTCGGGACCAAGCCGCTCTGAGCGGCGGTCCGGTCCGGCACACTGGTGCCGTGACCAACGGACGGACTGGAGGCTCGGCGCCGGACGTGCGCCGAGCCTCCGGACCGTCACACGGCCGGGACCTGGCGCGCTTCCTGGCGGACAGCACACCGGTCGTCGCCGGTGGGCGCGCGATCCTGCTGCAGATCGCTGACCCGGTGGTCGCCGCCGGCGTCCGCCGGCACTCCGACTTCGCACGGCGGCCGCAGCAGCGGCTCGCGCACACGCTGATGTACGTGTACGCCGTCGTGGTCGGGACACCGTCGGACGCGGCGATCGCGACCTCGTTCGTGAACCGGGCGCACGCCGCCGTCGCCGGCGCCGACGACCAGGACCGACAGCTCTGGGTGGCGGCGACCCTGTACGACTCGGCCCTGTGCGCCCACGAGGCGTTCGGTGACCCCGTCCCGCCCGAGCTGGCCCAGCGGGTGCTCGACGCCTACGAGCCGCTCGGCGTCGCGCTGCGAGTCCCGGCGTCCCGGTGGCCGACGTCCGTCGCGGCGTTCCGGGCCTACTGGGACGGTGCGCTCGGATCACTCCGGGTCTCCGACGACGCCCGCGGGGTCGTCCGGGACCTGCTCCACCCCCGGTTCGCCCCGCTGTGGGTCCGGGCCGCGATGCCGCTCGTGCGGATCGTCACGGTCGGGATGCTGCCGGACGTCGTGCGCGCGCAGTACGGGTTCGCATGGGGGCCGCGCGAGCAGGCGCGGTACGCCCGCACCGTCCGGTTCGTGCGTCGGGTCCGGTCCGTCGTGCCGGGCGCGCTGCTCCGGCTGCCCGGTCCGCTGCTGCTCCGCGCGATGCGTCGGTACGCCACCAGGCGCTAGGGGTTGGCTGGGGGCATGGCTTCCGCTCCGCTCTCCGGCGATTCCTCGTTCGCGTTCCCCGAGCTCGACGACCCGCCCGCCTCGCCGTTCGACGTCGCCCGCACCTGGGTCGCCGACGCGCGGGACGGCGACGTGTCCGAGCCGCTGTCCATGACGCTCGCGACCGCGGCGGACGGTGTCGTGAGCGCCCGCACGGTCGACGTGAAGACCATCGACGACCGTGGGCTCGTGTTCGGGTCCTCGACGCACAGCCCGAAGGGCCGGCAGCTCGTCGCGAACCCGGCCGCCGCCCTGCAGGTGTACTGGCGCGAGACGATGCAGCAACTCCGGTTCGAGGGCCACGTCGTCCAGCTGTCCGAGCAGGAGTCCGACGACCTGTTCGCCGCCCGGTCGCCGAAGTCCCGCGCGGCGACGGCTGCCGCCGACCAGTCCGCGCCGCTCGAGGGGTCGTTGCAGGACCTCATCGACGACGCGAACGCGCTGCTCGAGACCTCGGAGGACGTCCCGCGACCGCCGTCGTGGGTGGCGTGGCGGCTGGAGCCGACCTCGGTGGAGTTCTGGCACGGGAGTCGCGATCGGATGCACCGACGGCTGCAGTACCGCCTGGGCCCGGACGGGTGGACCTCGGCGGTGCTGCAGCCGTAGCGGGTGCGTCCCGACGCGGTCAGGTGCGGGGCGAGCTCCGCGCGATCGGGTTCGGCATCGCGCCGGCCCGGATGAGCGAGGACGACTGGTCGGCCAGGTCGACCATCGACAGGGTGTTCCGCAGCTGCAGCCGGTTCAGGCAGGAGTGCTCGAACGTCGCCGCCCGCAGGTCGAGTGGGCGGCGACGGTCCGGATGGGCGTCGGCGTGCCGGTCGACGCACTCGCCGACGAGCTGCCAGAACCGGGCGGCCGGCAGGACCCCGTCGTCGTCGAGGATCGCCGCGACGAACCGCAGCACCCCGTCGAACACGTCCGTGAACACGGCGAGCGCCGCCTCGTCGTCGCCGACCGGGTGCACGATCCGCTCGATGCCCTCCGGCACGTCGGTGGGCGCGAGCACCGCGACCTCTTCCCCGATGTCCTTCATGATCGCCCGCACCACGGCGCCGTCCCGGAGCACCAGCACGAGGTTCTCCCCGTGCGGCATGAAGACCAGGTCGTGCACGGTCAGGCAGTGCACCACGGGCAGCAGGTAGGCGTCGAGGTACCGTCGGACCCACTCGTCCGCCGGCACCCCCGACGCCGCGATCAGCGCCGACACCACCGCACCGCCCGCGGCGTCACGGTGCAGCAGCGCTGCCATCGTCATCAGCTGCTCGCCCTCGGCCAGCCCCGGGACCGGGCTCTCCCGCCACAGCGCCGCGAGCATCTTCCGCTGCGGCGAGGCCACGTCGACCCGGTGGTACGCGTCACCGGTGTACCCGATCGCGGCGTGTTCCCGGAGCACGGAGAACCCGGCGTCCCGCAGCGTGGGGTCGGCCGCCACCAGCCCGGCGACCCAGTCGTTCACGGCGGGGGTGTTCCGCATGTACGCCGGCGACATCCCGCGCAGGAAGCCCATGTTCTGCACGGCCAGCGCGGTCTTCACGTACGAGCGCGTCGGGTCCGTCCGGTCGAACGCGGTGCGGATCGACTGCTGCGGCTGGAACTCGTCCGGCCCCTCGCCGAGGTCGACGAGGTCCTGCCGGCCCAGGTCCGGTGCGAACGTCACGGCGATGCGGTGCTGCCACTGCCAGGGGTGCACGGGCAGCCAGACGAAGTCGTCGGGGTCGAGCCCGCGGCGGCGCAGCCGGTCCTCGAAGTCGGCGACCGTGGCCGCGGGGAGCTCGGCGGCCCAGTGGTCGGCCTCGGTGCGGTCCGCCGCGAGCGCCAGGTGCGTGTGCGCGCGACGCGCGGCGAGCCAGCGGTACCGGAACGTCCGGCCGGACTCCGGCGCGAACGCCCGGTACTCGTCCAGCCCGAACCCGATCCGCCCGTTCGCCGCGACGAAGGCCGGGTGCCCCTCGGTCATCGCGGACTCGACCGCCTGGAACCCCGCAACGACGTCGGAGCGGCCGCGCGCGAGCTGTGCGGCGGCCGGTCCGCCGCGACGGTGCTTGGCGGCGGCGCTCGCGAGCGTCGACGCGATCTCCTCGAGGTACGTGCCGAGCAGCTCGTCCGGGATGCCGAGCACGTCGCGGAGCTCGAGCACCAGGTCCTGCGCCGACAGCGGCACCGCGGCACCGGCACGGGTCCTGGTCAGCGACGCCTCGTCGATCGACCAGTGCTCGAGCTCGTGGCGGCGGGCGCGGAAGCGGTAGGTCGAGTCGCCCGCGTCCACCTGCCACCCCTCGCCGTCACCGACGGGCGTGATGAGCCGCTCGTGCGTGAACTCCGCGATCGCCTTCGCGACCAGGTGCCGTTCGGCCACGTCGAGGTGCTCGGGCCGCAGGTGTGCCGCGGGACCGTCGTCGTCGGGCTCGCCGATCCGGTCGGTGTCGAGCACGGACAGCAGTGCGCGCTTGCCGTCGACGTCGACCTCGCGGAGCACCCGGAACCCGACCTCGGCGTTCTTCGCGTGCACGGCCGTGTTCCGCGCGTCCGGCTCGACGACCACCCGGCGCGCGCCGAGGGCGTCCCGGCAGTGCTCCACGACGACCCGCATCACGGCGCTCGTCAGTCCGTGCACCCGGCCGGCCGTGGGCGCCGGGGCGACGAGGAGGTGCATCCCGACGTCGCCCGGTTCCGCGGGCCACACGTCGGTCAGCAACACTGCAGCCGGGTCGTACGTCTCGGCGAGGAAGCACGGCTCGCCGTCGCGGCGGCCGAGCCAGGCGGCCTGCGCCGGGTCCGCCTGCACGCCGGCCAGGTACTCGCGGACGGCGTCGACGTCGAGGTGTCCCATCTCCCACCACGAGGACGCCGGGTCGGCGAGCCACGCCTGCACGACGGCGGCATCCCGATCCGGGTCCACGGGTTCGACGGACAGGAGGCCCGGGACCGCGTCAGGACCCGTCGCGTCCCGCAGGACGGTCACCTTCTCGGTCATGCGCGCACCCCCGTCGGCTCGGTCGCCCGCCGGGACGGCGCGCTCCTGGCGGAGCCGCCAGGTGTGGTGGCCGGCCCCGAGGCGGGCAGGCCGAACTCCTGGAAGGCGATCCGGTCCTCCAGTCCGTACGCTGCGCGACCCGTGACGGACCGGATGATCGACGCGTTCCGCCACGCGCCCATGCCGAGGTCGGGCGCGGTCAGCCCGTGCGTGTGCTCCTCGGCGTTCTGCACCCAGATCCGGCCGCCCAGGCGGTCGACGTGGTGGTCGCGGGCGACCGCGAACCGGCCACGCGCGTCCCGCTCAACCAGGTGCTCGACGGGGTCGAGGAACCGCGTCGGGCGCGGGGTGTAGCCGGTCGCCAGGACCAGCCGCTCCACCTCGTGCTCGTACGTCGCACCGAGCTGCTCGTGCCGGAGCGTCAGCCGGTACGTCCCGCGGTCCGCGAGCCACGTCGCGTCGACGACGCTCGTCTCGGTCCGCAGCGTCGTCGGGACCGGGCCGCGCGCGCTGATCCGGTAGAGGGTGTCGTACAGGTCGTCGACCAGGTCGGCGCTGATGCCCTTGTACAGCCCCCGCTGCTCGCGGCCGAGGCGGTCGCGGACGTCCTCCGGCAGCGCGTGGAAGTGGTCGGTGTACTCCGGGCTCGTCATCTCGAGCGTCAGCTTCGTGTCCTCCATCGGGAAGAACCGCGGCGACCGCGTGATCCAGTCGAGCCGGTACTCGTGCTGCCGGACGTCCTGGAGCAGGTCGCGGTAGACCTCGGCGGCGGACTGCCCGCTGCCGACCACCGCGATGCTGCCGGCCGTACGGAGGGCGTCACGGTTCGGCAGGTACTCGGCCGAGTGGATCACCGGACCGGGCAGGTTCCGGAGCGGCTCCGGGACGGACGGCTCGGTGCCGATGCCGATCACCACGTGGCGCGCGCGGTAGGTCTCCGGGCCGTGGTCGGTGTCGGCGTGCACGGTGAACAGGTCGGATGCCTCGTCGTACTCGACCACTGTGACCGTGCGTCCCCAGCGCAGGGTGTCGAGCCGGTCGGCTGCCCATCGGCAGTAGGCGTCGTACTCGCTCCGGAGCGGGTGGAAGTCCTCGCGGATGTAGAACGGGTAGAGCCGGTTCGTCTCCTTGAGCCAGGCCAGGAACGAGAACGGCGACGTCGGGTCGGCCATCGTGACGAGGTCCGCCATGAACGGCACCTGGATCGTGGCGTCGTCGAGCATCATGCCGTGGTGCCAGGCGAAGCCGTCGGCGGCGTCGAGGAACACCGCGTCGAGGTCGTCGATCGGGTCGGTCAGACACGCGAGCCCGAGGTTGAACGGGCCGATGCCGATGGCGACGAGGTCGTGGACGGTGCTGGTGCTGGTGCTCTCGCTCATCGTGTCGCTCCTGCCGTGGTGCGGGCTGCTGTCCGTGCTGCGGTCCGGGTGATGTGGTCGAGCGACGCGCGCATCTGGTCGGTCGTCGTCTCGGGGTTGAGCAGGGTGAGCTTGTTGCACGGCCGGCCGTCGATCACGGTCTTCGCGATGAGCACCCGTCCCTCGGCGAGGAGCGCAGCGCGGATCGGGGCCACGAGCGCATCGGCCTCGGCGTCGGTCACCCCCGCCGGCTGCCACCGGAACAGCACCGTGCTGAGCTGCGTCGGCGCCACGAGCTGCAGGTCGGGGTGCTCCCGGACGAGCGTGTGCGTCGCCTCCGCCAGGTCGATGAGCGCGTCGAACGCCTCGCCGATCGCGTCCGCGCCGCTCGCCCGCAGCGTCGCCCAGAGCTTCAGCGCGTCGAAGCGCCTGGTCGTCTGGAGCGACTTGTCGACCTGGTTGGGCTCGGCCGCGTCCTCGGGGTTCAGGTAGTCGGCGTGCCAGGCGATCCGGCGCAGGTCGTCGGGGTCGCGGACCAGCAGCGCGCTCGACGAGACCGGCTGGAAGAAGGACTTGTGCAGGTCAACGGTCACGCTCCGCGCGCGCTCGATGCCCGCGAGCAGGTGTCGGCGGGTGGGCGAGACGAGCAGGCCGCAGCCGTACGCCGCGTCGACGTGCAGCCAGACGTCCTCGAGGTCGCACACGTCGGCGACGGCTTCCAGCGGGTCGATCACGCCGCGGTCGGTCGTGCCGGCGGTCGCGACGACCGCCAGCGGGGTGTGGCCGGCGGCGCGGGCATCGGCGATCGCCGTGGCCAGGGCGGACGGGAGCATGCGGCCGGCGGGGTCGGTGGGGACCGTCACGACGGCGTCGAGGCCGAGGAGCCGGGCGGACTTGGCGATGCTGAAGTGGGTCTCCGCGGTGGTGAACACGGTTCCCGGTCCTCGTCGCTCCCGCGCGACGAGGAGCGCCTGGAGGTTGGACTGCGATCCACCCGAGGTGAAGATCCCGTCCCCGGCGGCGAACCCGGCGCGGCGCGCCAGCCAGTCGACCACGTGGCGCTCGATCTCGGTCCCGATGCGCGACTGATCCCACGTGTCGACCGAGGGGTTCACCGCGGCGAGCACCGACTCGGCGGCGACGGCGGGCAACG
Organism: Curtobacterium sp. NPDC090223; assembly: GCF_044746585.1. Lineage (NCBI taxonomy): Bacteria > Bacillati > Actinomycetota > Actinomycetes > Micrococcales > Microbacteriaceae > Curtobacterium > Curtobacterium sp. NPDC090223. The sequence continues at coordinate 20,403 of NZ_JBIVCN010000004.1, forward strand.
CCACCGGGCAGTTCAGGTGCGCGAGCGAACCGGGATGGTGGAACCACACGGCCTCCCGGACGAACAGGTCGTCGATCTCCTCGAGCGCGCGCTCGGTGCCGAGGGGCGCGCCGTCGAGGTCGATCGCCCGCACCCGCTCGCGGAGCGACGCGGCGTCCGTGTCGGTCGTCGGTGCGTCCACCTCGGCGACCCGGGTGGCGAGTCGGTCGACGGTCACTCCGACGAGTGCGCGGTAGCGCTCGGCGGTGGCGTTGGTCAGCGTTTCGATTGGAGCAGTCACGTTAGGTAAGGCTAACCTCACATGAATTTCGATGCCACCCGAACAGGGCGTCGGCGTGGCGCGGGTGGCGCGGGTGGTGCTTCCGGCGTCGACGTCGACGAAGGTGTCGGTGTCGGTGTCGGACCAACGAGACGCGAGAGGATGAGCGTGTGAACCGAGGGAACGGACCCGCAGTGCGTCGGGCGACCAGTGCCGATGCCGCGGCGATCGCCCACGTGCACGTCACCGCGTGGCGGGAGGCATACGCCCACTTGCTGCCCGCGTCGTTCCTGGCGGCCCTGGACGTCGACGCCCGGGCCGAACGGTGGCGGGGGATCATCGCGGACCCGCAGACCGACGTGCTCGTCGCCACGGTCGGCGACGCCGTCGTCGGGTGGGCATCCGCCGGCAACGGGCGCGACACGGCTGCACCCCGCGACCGCGAGCTCGAGGGCATCTACGTCCTGGCAGCGGCGTACGGCTCGGGCGCCGGCCAGGCACTGCTCGACGCGGCGGTCGGCGACGCTCCCGCGTACCTCTGGATGGCGGACGACAACCCCCGCGCCGAGGCGTTCTACCGACGCAACGGGTTCCGTCGCGACGGCGCGGCCAAGCGTGAGCAGCTCGGGCCGCACCCGCTCGAGGCGGTGCGGCTGGTGCGCTGAGCCGTCCGGCTAGAGCTTCTCGATCGGGGCGATCTTGATCAGGAGCTTCTTGCGGCCGGCGGAGTCGAACGCGATCTCCGCGATGCGCTTCGCGCCCTGCCCGGTCACCGCCGAGACCGTGCCCTCACCGAAGTCCACGTGCTTGATCCGGTCTCCCGACGCGAGTTCCATGTCGCCGTTGTCCCGGACCTGCCCGGACACCCGGTTCGCCCACTCGGTCTTCGGGCGGGTCTTCGCCGCAGCGGCCGCGCGGTCGTACGAGCCGCCGCCCCAGCCGCCACCTCCGCGGTAGCCACCGCCCCCGCCGCCGAACCCACCGGGACCGGCACCGTCGCGCTTGGCGTTGAGCGCCCGGGGCTGCGTGCCGCCGCGGCTGTTCGCCATGCCCGGGGACTGCTTCCACTCGATGAGCCCCTCGGGGATCTCCTGCAGGAAGCGTGAGGGCATCGCCACGTTGACGTCGCCGAACTGCGCGCGGGTCATCGCGAGCGACAGGAAGAGTGACTTCTTCGCACGGGTGATGCCGACGTAGAACAGCCGGCGTTCCTCTGCGGGGCCGCCCGGCTCGTTCGCGGACATCCGGTGCGGGAGCAGGTCTTCCTCGACGCCGGTGAGGAACACCGCGTCGTACTCCAGGCCCTTCGCCGTGTGCAGCGTCATGAGCGACACCGTGCCGGAGGAGTCGTCGAGCTCGTCCGCCGCGGCGACCAACGAGACCTCGGTCAGGAAGTCGCTGAGGGTGCCGTCCGGGTTGTTCTTCTGGAACTCGCGCGTCACCGCGACGAGCTCGTCGATGTTGTCCGCACGCGCGGCGTCCTGCGCGTCGGGCGACTTCCGGAGCTGCTCGAGGAGCCCGGAGCCGTCGAGCAGCTGCGTGAGGGTGTCCACGACCGGCTGGTCCGATGCCTTCGCGGCGACCTCGTCGAGGAGCGCCGCGAACGACGTGATCGCGTTCCGCACCTTCGGGCCGAAGCCGAGCTCGTCGGCGTGCCGCAGCGACTCGCGCATGGTGACGTCGTGGTCGTCCGCGTACCGCTGCAGCGTCGTCTCGGTGACGGCACCGATCCCCCGCTTCGGCACGTTCAGCACGCGACGGAGCGCCATCGGGTCAGCGGGGTTGGCGACGGTGATCAGGTACGCCATCGCGTCCTTGATCTCCGCACGCTCGTAGAACTTCGTGCCGCCGAGCACCCGGTACGGGATGGCCGCGCGGATGAAGATCTCCTCCAGCGCACGGGTCTGCGAGTTGGTCCGGTAGAACACCGCCATGTCGCGGTAGTCCATGCCGTCCTCGTGCAGGCGCTGGATCTCGTCCGCGACGAACTGGGCCTCGTCGTGGCCGGTGTAGCCCGTGAACCCGACGATCTTGTCGCCGGCGCCGACCTCGGTGAAGAGGTTCTTCACCTGCCGGTCGAAGTTGTTCGCGATGACGGCGTTCGCGGCGTCGAGGATGTTCTGCGTCGAGCGGTAGTTCTGTTCGAGCAGGACCACCTTCGAGTTCGGGAAGTCCCGCTCGAACTCGACGATGTTCCGGATGTCCGCACCGCGGAAGGCGTAGATCGACTGGTCCGAGTCACCGACGACGGTCAGCGAGGCACCGGCGATCGACCCGTCGGCCTCGCGCATGCGGGCGACGTGCTGTCCCTCGTCCTCGAGGCGGTCCACCTGCTCCACCGGCACCGGACGGGTGAGCTCGCGGATCAGGGAGTACTGCGCGTGGTTGGTGTCCTGGTACTCGTCCACCAGGATGAACCGGAACCGCCGCTGGTACAGCGCAGCGACCTCCGGGAAGGCACGGAAGAGGAACACCGTCTGACCGATGAGGTCGTCGAAGTCGAACGCGTTGGCCCGGCGGAGCTCGTTCGTGTAGCGCCGGAACACCTCGGTGAACATGACCTCCTGCGGGTCGTTCGCGTTGATGTTCCGCGCGTAGGAGTCGATGTCCTGCAGCTCGTTCTTGAGCTTCGAGATCTTCGACGCCGCAGCCCCGACGGTCAGCCCGAGGGTGTCTGCCTCGAGGTCCTTGATGATCCGCTTGAGGAGCGCTCGCGAGTCTGCGGAGTCGTAGATGGTGAACGACTGCGGGAACCCGAAGCGTTCGGCTTCGCGCCGGAGGATCCGCACGCACGCCGAGTGGAACGTGGAGATCCACATGCCCTCTGACGCCTGTCCGACCAGGGCGCGGACACGCTCGCGCATCTCCGCTGCGGCCTTGTTGGTGAACGTGATCGCGAGGATCTGCGACGGCCAGGCTTCGCGGTTCGCCAGCAGCAGGGCGATGCGGCGCGTGAGCACGCTCGTCTTGCCGGAACCGGCGCCGGCGACGATCAGCAGGGATTCGCCGCGGTACTCGACGGCTTCCTTCTGCTGGGGGTTCAGACCGGCGGTGAACGGGTCCTCGTAGGGGCGGTCCCCGGCACCCGGCTCGGGCGTCGAGTCGAATGGGTCGAGCACGATCGTCATGTCCGGAACAGTCTAGGCCGGGCCCCCGACACCGGCGATCCCGTCCTCGGCCCCGTCCCCGGCCTCGCGCTCGACCCCGTCCGCCGCGCCGTGCTCGACCAGTGAACGCGCGCGGACGGCGAGGTCGGTGTGATCGGCGAACACCCCGTCCACCCCCGTCCGGACGACCGACGTGAACCACCGCTCCCAGTCCCCGTGCCCGGCGACCTCGCCGCCCCGGCGGAGCGGTGCCGGCAGGAACCGGTTCTCGGGGCGGAGCGTCCACGTGAAGACGTCGAGCCCGGCCGCGTGCGCGCGGTCGACCACGTCCGACCGGACGGGCCGCGGATCGTCCACCCGGACCGGATCGGTCGCCGCCATCACGGTGCTCACGGCCAGGCTGATCCCGTCGAACTCCTCGGCGAGCGCCGCGAGCGCCGCGTCGGTGCGCTCGGTGGCGTAGCTCGGGGCGGCGGACCCGTGTGCGGCGACCTCGTCCGCGGCGCTGCCCCGGGCCTCCTGGAGGTAGACGAGCCGACCACCGGCACCCCGCTCGCGGAGGTCGCGGAGCACGCCCTTCTCGAAGCACTCGAACGTGAGCCGCTCGTCGCCGCGCCAGCCGGCGTTCGCCACGGCGGCGTCGACGAGCGCCCCCATCGGGTACCCGGAGCTGTCGAAGTAGGTCGCGTGCTTGACCTCGGCGACCAGGCCGACCGGGCGGGGAGCGGCGTCGAGGATCGCGAGCAGGTCCTCGAGCCGCAGGATCGGGTCCTCGCCGTCGTGGGCCGCGGATCGTGGACGGAGCTCCGGCAGTCGCTCGCGGGTGCGGAGCGTGCGGAGCTCGTCCCACGTGAAGTCCTCGGTGAACCAGCCCGTCAGCTGCTGGCCGTCGATGCGCTTGGTGGTGCGTCGGTCCTGGAACTCGGTGTGCTGGGCGACGTCGGTCGTGCCGGAGATCTCGTTCTCGTGCCGGAGCACGAGGACGCCGTCCTTCGTCGGGACCAGGTCCGGTTCGATCGCGTCGGCACCCAGGTCGATCGCGAGTTCGTACGCACTGCGCGAGTGCTCGGGGCGGTACCCGGAGGCACCTCGGTGGGCGATCACCAGGGTCATGCGGCCGACCCTACTGGGGTGCGGTGTCGTGCCGGCCGCACGAGGCCCGGACGACCAGCTCCGGAGGGAACTCGTCGTGGGTCGGTGCGGTGCCGTCGAGCACACGGCGGACCGCCGCTTCCGCCATGGACTCGATCGGCTGCCGGACGGTCGTCAGCGGTGGCCAGGTGTACTCGGCTTCCCACGAGCCGTCGAAGGCCGCCACGGCGACGTCCTCGGGGACGCGGACGCCGCGCTCGTGGAACGCCCGGAGCAGGCCGACCGCGGTGCGGTCGGAAGCGGCGAACACCGCGTCCGGCAGGCTCCGCGGGGCGATGCCGTCGCGCGCGTCGCGTTCGTCGCGCTCGTCGCGCTCGACGCGCGCGACGTGTTCGTCGCGCTCGTCGGCGATCTGCAGGCCCGCCACGTAGCCGCCTTCCCGGGTGTAGCCGCCGTCGTACACCCGGCCTGGAGGCACGTCCCGGCCTTCGCACGCATCTCGCCATCCACGGTGGCGTGGTTCTGTCACATCGGGCTGGCCGACGAAGGCGACCCTGGTCCGGCCGTGGTCGAGCAGGTGCCGCGTCGCCCGTTCCGCCCCGGCGCGGAGGTCGGTGCCGACGCTCGCGACGCCCGGCCGTGCTGCCGAGACGTTGAGGTCCACCCACGGCAGGCCGACCGGGTCGATCGCTGCCCCGTCGACCCCGCCGCTCGAGAGCACGAGCACCCCGTCCACCATCCGCGCGGCGAACTCCTCGAACCGGGCGCGGATCCGCTCGGGCTCGAAGCTCGTCGCCGTCGAGTAGAGGGCGTAGCCGCGCCGCCGCGCCGCCGACTCGATCTCCGCTGCGTACTCCGCGAAGAACGGGTTGGCGAACACCGGGTCCTCCCGGTCGGGAACGGCGAGCACGAGGGTGCGTGCCGACCCCGACCGGAGTGCCCGTGCGGCCTGGTTCGGGCGGTAGCCGAGTTCGGCAACGGCTGCCAGGACCCGCCGCCTGGTCTCCGGGGCGACGGGGGCGCCGCCGTTCAGTGCGTAGCTGACGACCGCGTCGGACACCCCGGCGAGCCGAGCGACGTCGCGCCGTGTGGGCTTGCGTGCTCGCTCGCCCGTCGGTCCGTCGTGCGCCGCCCCGTTCGGACGCTCTCCCGTCGGGCCGTCGTGCGCCCCCTCGTTCGGACGCTCTCCCGTCGGGCCATCGTCCGGCCCCTCGTTCGGACGCCCTCCCGTCGGGCCGTCGTCCGGACCCTCGTTCGGACGTGCGCTTGCTCGGTCGGTCACCGGTCGATCATGACACCCGGTCGGCGACGGGCAGGCGTTCGCCGACGGCCACGGGCGCGTCGCCCTGGTCGGGGATCGACAGGCGCTCCCCGTCGCGACGCGCGGATTCGAACGCGACGAGGCCCGGCAGCGTGTACCGGGCGGCCTGCCAGGCGTTGACCGGGGGCAGCACGCCGTCGTTCACCGCGGTGACGAAGTCGTCGACGAGCAGGTGGTGCGACCCCTCGTGCCCGTTCGGCGCGAAGTCGAACTCGGCCGGGAGCCGGTCCGTCAAGGAGTCGTGCACCGGCGCGTGCCCGGACACGAAGGAGCTGCGGAGCGCCGGCGAGACGTCGGCGAGGCGCGGGTCGTCCTCGTCCATGGTCGGCCGCGTGGCGATCTGGTCGGAGACGTCCGTGACACCGTCCCGGTCCTGCCAGACGGACGTGGTGACGAGCTGCTCGAAGCTGCCGTCGGTGCCGAACCAGCGGAAGCGACTCTCGCGGATGTAGGACGGGAACCCGACGCGACGGAACTCGTTGATGCGCATGGAACCGCCGCCGTCGAGCTCGAACAGCGCCGTCATGTTCGAGTAGTCGTTGTCGAACATGCTGACGTCGGTGTCGAACACCCCGTCACCGCGGTCGTCGTGGACGCCGATGCAGCTGACGCTCGTCGCGTGCCGCGGGACAGCACCGAGGACGCCACCGATCGCGTGCGTCGGGTACCACATCGGCGGGTAGCTCGCGGTGGCCTTCCAGTCGTCACCGCCGCTGTACTTGTACGCGTCGTAGAAGCCGAGGTCCATGTCGTGGACGTAGTCGCCCTCGGCGTAGAAGACCCGACCGAAGGCACCCTGCTCGGCCTTCTGCCGCGCGAAGACCGTCGCCGGGTTGTACTGGCTGGTCTCGCCCATCATGTAGGTGAGGCCCGTCTCCTGCACCGCCGCGATGATCGCCTCGATCTCGGTGAGGGCGACGGCCATCGGGACCGCCGAGTACACGTGCTTGCCCGCGCGCAGTGCCTGCAGCACGAGCGGCCCGTGGGTCCAGCGCTGGGTGAAGATCGCGACGGCGTCGACGTCCGGGCTGGCGAGCATGGCGTCGAAGCTCGGGAACGTCCCGGCGAGGGACAGTTCCTGCACGAGCTGGTCCGCGCGCTCGGGGATGACGTCCGTGGCGTACACGGCGGAGATGCCGGGGTGCTTGTCGAACAGGGTCGCGAAGTGGCTGGCGAACTGGCCGGCTCCGACCATGCCGAGGATGAACGTCATGCTGGCTCCTTCTGCCGTGGTGCGTCGTTGCTGTCCCATTGTGGTGACGCGGGTTTACTCGTGTCAACCCTGCGCCTGGGATGTGGACGCGTGTGTGTCCGGCGGCACATGTGGAGGACCGGGCGGCCCGTGTCCCAGGTCTCCCGGCGACGATCCCGTCATGGCCGACCGATCCCTGTCCACCGCCGTCGAGTACCGCATCGAGCGCACTGCTCGCCGGGTCCTCGACGCCGGTCGACAGCCACGCAGTCCGGTGCGTGTGTTCCTGACCGAGTTCCTCGTGTTCGGGGCGAAGCAGGCGTGGGCGTGCACGTTCGGCGCCGCACTCCTCGTCGTCATCGCCACCGCGCGCATCGCGTGGCCCGACGACGCACCGTTCGCGCGGAACGACGCCCTGACGATCGCGGCCGTCCTGATCCAGCTCGGGATGCTGGCATTCGGGCTCGAGACCGTCCGGGAGCTCCGCGTCGTGCTCCTCTTCCACGTGGTCGGCACCGTGATGGAGGTCTTCAAGACCGATGTCGGGTCGTGGTCCTACGACGGCGGCGGGGTGCTCCACATCGCCGGGGTGCCGCTCTTCTCCGGGTTCATGTACGGCGCCGTCGGCTCGTACATGGTCCGCGTGTACCGCCTGTTCGACCTGCGTTTCGAGCGGTACCCGCGGCAGTGGTGGACGGTCGTCGTCGCCTGCGGGATCTACCTGAACTTCTTCACGCACCACTTCGTGTGGGACGCGAGGTACCTGCTGCTCGGCGCCGTCGCGCTCCTCTTCGCCCGGACGACACTGCACGCCCGGGTGCACCGTGCCACGCTGCGCATGCCGATGCTGGTGGCGATGGCCCTCGTCGCGGTCTTCATCTGGATCGCCGAGAACGTCGCGACGTGGGCGGGTGCCTGGACCTACCCGGCCCAGCAGGCGGCATGGCACCCGGTCGCTCCGACGAAGATCGTGGCCTGGCTGCTCCTGATGACGATCTCGGTCGCACTCGTCACGTGGCTCCATCCTCCCCTGGCCCCCGGCGCGCCCTCGGCGAACTCCCGACGCCCGTCGATCCGCCGCGCAGCGGGTGCCCGTAGAGTGCAGAGACCGGTGGCGACACCGGCGTCCGCTCGCCGCGAATCCTCAGCCTTTCGGCGCGACGCACACCTAGGCTGAGAGGACGCGAAGGAACGGTCCACGTTCCCGCTCGACGACCCGAATCCAGAGGAATCACGAGGACACCATGGCTTTCAAGCCCGGTTTCGACCAGTCCCCCGCCTTCAACGACGCGGGCCGGAACGCTTGGGGCGCCGGCGCCAACTCGCAGCAGCGGTCCGGATGGGGCCAGACCCCGCAGCAGTCAGCGGGCATGACGCCCGAGCAGCTGCAGCACATGTACGACCGTCCGTCGGCGAACACCGTCGACACGGACCGCATGTCGTACGAAGACACCATCATCAAGACGCTCATGGCGTTCGGCGTGCTGGTCGTCGGTGCCGTGGCCGGCTGGAACCTCCCCCCGATCGTCTGGATCGCCGGCGCGCTCATCGGTTTCGTGCTGGCGCTCGTGAACACCTTCAAGAAGAAGCCGTCCGCAGGTCTCGTGCTGGCGTACGCCTTCTTCGAAGGGCTCTTCGTCGGCGGGATCTCCGGGTACTACAACAGCGCGTTCGAAGGCATCGTCACGCAGGCGGTGTTCGGCACCCTCGGCGTCTTCTTCGTGACGCTCCTGCTGTTCACCTCGGGCAAGGTCCGCGCGACCCCGAAGGCGACCAAGTTCTTCCTCGTCGCGATCGTCGGGTACATGGCGTTCTCGCTCGTGAACCTCATCCTGATGTGGACCGGCGTCACGAACACCGCGTTCGGGCTCCTCGGCTACGAGGTCTTCGGCATCCCGCTCGGCGTCGTGATCGGCATCTTCGTGGTCATCATGGCCGCGTACTCACTCATCCTCGACTTCGACCAGATCAAGACGGGTGTCCAGCGCGGCGCCCCGCGCATCTACGGGTGGACGGCGGCGTTCGGGCTCATCGTGACGCTCGTCTGGCTCTACCTGGAGATCCTGCGCATCCTCGCCATCATCGCGAGCAGCCAGCGCAACTAGCACGCGCAGCACCCGCACGAACGCGAAGGGCCCCGGCGAGTACGCCGGGGCCCTTCGTCATGCCCGGGCCCCGGAGGCGCCCGGAGCGCCACTCCACGTCTTCCCGAGGTTCCGCGACTCGCCGCTTCCGGGCGCCGCGGTTCCACGAGTCGCGCGTGTGGCGCGTCGAGATGCCGCAATTACGGCACCCCGAGCCGCCCGCCGCCCCCCCACACGCGAGAGGGCCCGCCGAGCGATGCTCGACGGGCCCCCGGGAGCGTCAGACGCTCACTCCCACTCGATCGTCCCCGGCGGCTTCGACGTGACGTCGAGCACGACGCGGTTGACGTCCGCGACCTCGTTCGTGATGCGGTTCGAGATCTTCGCGAGCACGTCGTACGGCAGACGCGTCCAGTCCGCGGTCATGGCGTCCTCGGACGAGACCGGACGGAGCACGATGGGGTGCCCGTAGGTGCGGCCGTCGCCCTGGACGCCCACGGAACGGACATCGGCGAGCAGGACGACCGGGCACTGCCAGATCTCCTGGTCGAGGCCCGCGGCGGTGAGTTCCTCACGGACGATCTTGTCGGCCTCACGCAGGAGTGACAGCCGCTCGGCAGTGACCTCACCCACGATGCGGATCCCGAGGCCCGGGCCGGGGAACGGCTGGCGTCCGACGATGACCTCGGGCAGCCCGAGCTCGCGGCCGACCGCGCGGACCTCGTCCTTGAACAGGGTGCGGAGCGGCTCGACGAGCTCGAACGTCATGTCCTCGGGGAGGCCGCCGACGTTGTGGTGCGACTTGATGTTCGCCGTGCCGGCACCACCGCCGGACTCGACGACGTCGGGGTAGAGCGTGCCCTGCACGAGGAACTTGACCTCGGAGTCGGAGTCGTCGGACGCGCGGGCCTCGAGGACGAGTGCCTCGGCCGCGGCTTCGAACGTGCGGATGAACTCGCGCCCGATGATCTTGCGCTTCTGCTCGGGGTCGCTCACGCCGGCGAGGGCGTCGAGGAACTGCTGCTCGGCGTCGACCGTGACGAGGCGCACACCGGTCGAGGCGACGTAGTCCTCTTCGACCTGCTTGCGCTCGTCAGCGCGGAGGAGCCCGTGGTCCACGAAGACACACGTGAGCTGGTCACCGACGGCCTTGTGCACGATCGCCGCGGCGACGGCGGAGTCGACACCGCCCGAGAGCCCGGCGATCACGCGGGAGGAACCGACCTGGGCCTGGATCCGGGCGACCTGCTCCTCGATCACGTTCGCCGAGTTCCAGTCGCCGGGGAGTCCGGCGGCACGGTGCAGGAAGTTCTCGAGCACGGCCTGGCCGAACGCGGAGTGCTTGACCTCGGGGTGCCACTGCACGCCGTAGAGCTTGCGCTCGTCGGAGGCGAAGGCGGCGACGGGGGTCGACGAGCTGGACGCCAGGACCTCGAAGCCCGCCGGGGCTTCCGACACGGAGTCGCCGTGCGACATCCACGTGGTCTGGGACGCCGGCTGTCCGCCGAGCAGGACACTGTCGGTCCCCGTGACGGAGACGTCGGTCGCGCCGTACTCGCGGAGCCCGGTGTTCGCGACGGTGCCGCCGAGTGCGGTGGCCATGGCCTGGAAGCCGTAGCAGATGCCGAGCACGGGCACGCCGAGCTCGAGGATCTCGCCGTCGAGGGACGGGGCGCCCTGCTCGTAGACCGACGACGGACCACCGGACAGCACGATGGCTGCCGGGTCCTTCGCGCGGATCTCCTCGGCGGAGATCGAGTGCGGGACGATCTCGCTGTAGACGTTCGCCTCACGCACGCGGCGAGCGATGAGCTGCGCGTACTGTGCTCCGAAGTCGACGACCAGGACGGGGCGCTGTTCGGTCTCGCTCACCGAGCGGCCTCCTTCTCACGCGCCTGTTGCGCGGTCAGCTCGTGGTAGGTGTCCATGGCGATCTTCTGCATGCGGTGCTCGACCACGAACGACATGAACGGGATGATGCCGCCGAGGGCGATGAGCAGGAAGCGGATGGGCTTCCAGCGCATGATGCTCCACAGGCGGAAGTCGGTGAACAGGTACAGCACGTACAGCCAGCCGTGGGCGATGAGGATGCCGATCGACAGGTTGAACGTGCCCGGGTCCTTGCCCGCCGTGCCCTCGGGCACGAAGAACGCGCCCGCGCCGAGCTGCATCTCGAGGTGCAGCGGCGTGTACTTGATGACCATCTCGATCACCAGGGCGAGCAGCAGCACACCGGTGATGTACGCCGAGACGCGGTACCACTTCACCGCCCCCGGGATCTTCGGGATGTCGCGGGTTCGGACGGTCAGAGCCATATCGGCCATCCTACCGTCGTGTGAGGAGGACCTCTTCGTCCTCGTTCTCGCGCTCCCAGGCGTCCTTCACGAAGCGCCACCACAGGAACACGGCGAACCCGGCGAAGACGACCCACTCGACCGCGTAGAAGAGGTTGAGCCAGTCGAACTGGACGTCCCTGGTGGGGGCGCGGTCGGCCACGGTGCCGAGGTCGGCGGCCGACGCGGTGGTGCCGTCGGCGACGACGTACCCGCCGTACATCCGGTCGTCGAAGGCCTTCCACGTGTTCACGAAACGGGCGGGCGCGACGGCCGAGTACTCGCTCTTCTGGAAGGCGTCCTGGTCCGGTGACTCCGACGGGTAGTACCGGCCCTGCACCGTGACGGTCGCGCCGTCCGCCAGTCGGTCACCGCCGGCGACGGCGGCCGAGCGCTGGTCGGACCACCCGATGACGACCGGGAGGCTCGCTCCGGTGACCGTGTCGACCATGTGTCCCACGGTCTGGTAGCGGCCGCCGCCGCTGCGGCCGGTCAGGACGGTCGTGTCACCTGCCACGAAGCGGCCGGTGACACTCACCTTCTGGCCGGCGAGGCTGTCGCCGACGCCCCGCTCGGGCTTCGAGACGTCCGACAGCACGTGTCGGGTCTCGGTGGTGGCCGGCAGTGGCTTGCCGTTCTCGATGCTCCGCTCGAGCTGCCACTTGCCGAGGAAGGCGAACACCGCAGCGAGGACCAGCGCCAGCAACAGCAGCGCGATCCACCTCGGTCGTCGGGCAACGGCCCACATGCGTTTCAGTACTCCGGATCGCGTTGGCGTGCCGGGCGTTCGGGGCGCTCGGCGGGGATCTCGACCGACGACGTCCCCGTGCTCACCGTCTCCGGCTCGGGCGTGGGAGTCGTCTCCGGTTCCTCATTCTCCCGCTCGTCCCTGCCAGCAGCCTCCACGAGGGCGATCTCCTCGGCGAACCGGGCGTCCCGTTCGGCCTTCCGCGCTGCCGCCGCCTCGGCGGCGGCGCGCTCCCGGCCGCGCAGCTTGCGCACCCGTGCCGGGCGCAGCACGAGGCGGCCGATCCGGTCCGAGTTCGACGCGAGCACGGGGCCGAGAACCGCCATGATCAGGACGTAGAGGCCCGCGAACGCGGTGATCCGAGCCTCCAGGCCGGCGGCAGCCGAGAGCGTCGCGAGGATCAGCGCGAACTCGCCACGGTTCACCAGGATGACGGCGGTGTTGATGCCCTGCTGGGCGTTGAAGCCGTTCATCCGGGCGACCAGCTGACCTGCGACGGCGTTCAGCACCACGGTCATGCCGATGGCCGCGAGGACGGGCCAGACGACCTCACCGAAGGTGGAGATGTCGAGCCCGAGGCCGAAGTTGACGAAGAAGAACGCCGCGAAGACGTCACGCATCGGGAGCGCGAGCTGCTCGATCCGGTCGCGGTACCGCGTGGCGCCGCAGAGGAGGCCGATGACGAAGGCGCCGATCGCGTCGGTCACGCCGAGCAGGTCGCCGATGCCACCGAACATCACCGCGAGGCCGAAGAACAGGATGGTGAAGAGCTCGTCGTCCCGGGTCGCGAAGATCCGCGAGACCTGTTTCCCGCCCCACCGCGCCAGGCTGAACATCACGATGAGGAAGCCGAACGCGAGCGCGAGCTTGCCGATCACGCCCCAGATGTTCGTGTCGCCGGACAGCACGACGGAGACGATCGCCAGGTAGATGGCGATGAAGACGTCCTCGATCACGGTGACGCCGAGGATCATCGGGGTCTCGTCGTTGGCGAGCCGGCGGAGCTCGATGAGGAGCTTCGTCACGATCGCACTCGACGACGTCGCGGTCATGCCCGCGATCACGAGCGCTTCGCGGGTGCCCCAGCCGAGTGAGAAGCCGAACGCGAACCCGGCGGCCATGTTGATCGCGACGTACGTGCCCCCGGAGACCAGGAGCTTGCCGGCGTTGCCGTAGAACTCCTCTTGGTCGAACTCCAGTCCGAGGTTGAAGAGCAGCAGGATCAACCCGAAGGTCGCGATCAGCTCGATCGTGTGGGACTCGACGCTCAGCCCGATCCAGGGCGTGTGCGGGCTCGCGATGAGCCCCACGATCATGTAGATCGGGATGGCGGGCAGGCCGATGAGCTTGCCGAGTCGTCCGAGGACGTAGGCGATGAGGAACAGGCCGCCGATGGTCAGCAGCTCACCACCGAGGTCCAAGCGCGTTACCTTCCGGGCGGGGCCGAGGCCTCAGCCGCCGCCGCGAGCTCACCGCTGCGGTAGAACGAGAAGGCCTTCGCGACCTTCTCGGGGGAGCCGGCCACGACGATGGTGTCGCCGGGGAAGACGACGAAGTCCGGTGAGGGCGCCGGGTTGGCACTGTCACCGCGGACGACGGCCACGACGGTCAGGCCGATGAAGCCGGAGTCGTGCAGGTCGCCGAGGGGCTTGCCCGCGATGGCGTCGTCGTAGTCGACGGAGAACCAGTCGATGGAGAGGCCGGGGATCTCGTCGAGCTTGTCGAGGCCCTCGGTGATGCGGGTGCCGCCGAGCAGCTCTGCGAGGGTGTGCGCTTCGTCCTCACTGAGGCGCAGCGACACCTTCTCGGACTTGTCCGCGCCGTCCGAGACGTCGGCGAACGAGATGAGGTCGGAGTGCCCCGACCGGTGCGTGATGACACCACACTTGCCACCGTCGTCGGTGTAGAAGCTGTGCAACACGCCGACTCCGGGGAGTTTGACGCGATGAACGTCGACCATGATGGCTCCCTTTTCGAGTACGCCAATGGTAACCACTGGCGGACCCGCTCCATTCCGGTCTACTCGGGTTCGGTGGTCTTCTCGCCGATGACCTGTTCATCGGATGCCTTGGCGCCGTCGGTGGTGCCCGATCCGGCGCCGGGGACCTTGACGTCGTCCTCCTCGAAGCCGAACGCGATGTCGGGTGCCTCCAGGCGAACGCGGTCCGCGGACTCGTCGTCGGGCTCCAGCTGCGACGCACGCTCGGCCGCGACGCGCTTGAGGTAGTTCGACACCTCGGCCTCGGTCTGCTCCTGGTCCCACCCGAGGACGTCGGCCATGAGCTTCGCTGCGACGGGGGCCGCCGACTCGCCGCGGTCCCAGGCCTCGATCGAGATGCGCGTGCGGCGGGCGAGGACGTCCTCCAGGTGCAGGGCACCCTCGTGCGATGCCGCGTACACGACCTCGGCGCCGATGTAGTCGTCCGCGCCGGGCAGGGCCTCGGCCAGCGCCGGGTCCTCCTTCACGAGCTGGAGCACCTCGGTCGTCAGCGTGCCGTACCGGTTCAGGAGGTGCTCGATCCGCACCTTGTGCACGCCGAAGGCCCGCGCGGTGCGGCCGCGCTTGTTCCAGGCGGCCGGGTAGCCCTCGGCGCCGAGCAGCGGGATGTCCTCGGTGGTCGAGCCCGGGATCTTGCCGTCCATCGCGGCGACGGCCTCGTCGATGGCGTCCTTGCCCATCACGCGGTACGTCGTCCACTTGCCGCCCGCGACGACGACCAGCCCGGGGGCGGTGTGCGCGACGACGTGTTCGCGGCTGAGCTTCGACGTCTGGTCGGACTCGCCGGCCAGCAGCGGCCGGAGTCCGGCGTAGACGCCCTCGACGTCCTCGCGGGTGAGCGGGACGCGGAGCACCTTGTTGACGTGCTCGAGGATGTAGTCGATGTCGGCAGCGGTCGCCGCCGGGTGCGCCTTGTCGAGGTACCAGTCGGTGTCGGTCGTGCCGACGAGCCAGTGCCGTCCCCACGGGATGACGAACAGCACGCTCTTCTCGGTGCGGAGGATCATGCCCATGTTCGACTGGAAGCGGTCGCGCGGGATGACCAGGTGCACGCCCTTGGACGCGCGGACCTTGAACTGCCCCCGGGTGCCGACCATCGCCTGGGTGTCGTCGGTCCACACACCGGTCGCGTTGACGACCTGCTTGGCGCGGATGTCGAACTTCTCGCCCGTCTGGATGTCGTGGGCGTGGGCCCCGACGACCCGCTCCCCGACCTTGATGAAGCCCTCGATGCGGACGCGCGCGGCAGCGTGTGCGCCGTACGACGCCGCCGTGCGGACCAGCGAGGACACGTAGCGCGCGTCGTCGACCTGCGCGTCGTAGTAGGTCATGCCGCCGACGAAGGCGTCCTTCTTGAGGGACGGCATCGAGCGGAGGACCTGCGTGCGACTGAGGTGCCGGTGGTGCGGCACTCCGGGCGGGCGGCCACCTGACCAGCTGAAGGCGTCGTACATCGCCATGCCGATCCCGATGTAGAACCGCTCCCACACGCGGTGGTTGAGCGGGTAGAGGAACCGGACGGGCTTCACCAGGTGCGGGGCGATGCGCTGCAGGAGCAGGCCGCGCTCGATGAGGGCCTCGCGGACGAGGGCGAAGTTGAGCTGCTCGAGGTACCGGATGCCGCCGTGCACGAGCTTCGACGACCGGCTCGAGGTCCCGGATCCCCAGTCCCGCGCCTCGACGATGCCGACGCTGAGGCCACGGGTCACCGCGTCGAGGGCACTGCCGCCGCCGACGATCCCGCCGCCGACGACCAGGACGTCGAGCTCCTTGGTCTTCAGCGCCTCGATCGCCGCCGCGCGTTCGTCGGGGCCGAGCTTCGCTCCGGGGTCGAACCCCGCCGTTCCGAACGCTCCGGTGGGTGCCTTCTTGCCCGAGACCGTCGCTGCCATGGTCGCCTCCGCGCTGCCGAGCACGTCATGCGTGCTTGTCGTCGAGCGCCGTGGCGTCACCCGCGCTGTACGGGTGCCACCGTCACTGCTGGTGGTACGGCGCCACGACCACTTCTACTCGCTGGAACTCCTTGGCGTCGGAGTATCCGGTGGTGGCCATCGACCGGCGGAGCGCGCCGACGATGTTCGCGCGGCCGTCCCACGTGGGGGTCGGGCCGTTCAGGACGTTCTCGAGCGGAGCGATCGTGCCGACCTCGACCCGACGGCCACGGGGCAGCTCCGGGTGGTGCGCCTCGGCACCCCAGTGGAAGCCGCCGCCGGGCGCTTCGGTCGCACGGGCGAGGGCGGTGCCGAGCATGACCGCGTCGGCGCCCATCGCGATCGCCTTGACGACGTCGCCGGCGGTGTCGAGACCGCCGTCCGCGATGACGTGCACGTACCGGCCGCCGGACTCGTCCATGTAGTCGCGGCGGGCACCGGCGATGTCGGCCACCGCGGTCGCCATCGGGGCGTGGATGCCGAGTGCGGCACGCGTGGTCGAAGCAGCGCCGCCACCGAACCCGACGAGGACACCGGCCGCACCGGTGCGCATCAGGTGCAGCGCCGCGGTGTAGGTCGAGGCGCCGCCGACGATCACCGGGACGTCGAGCTCGTAGATGAACTTCTTGAGGTTGAGCGGCTCGGTGCTCTGCGAGACGTGCTCGGCGGAGACCGTGGTGCCGCGGATGACGAAGAGGTCGACACCGGCGTCGACGACGGTCTGGGAGAACTCCTGCGTGCGCTGCGGGCTGAGGGACCCGGCGACGGGGACCCCGGCGGCACGGATCTCGGCGAGGCGCGCGGTGATCAGCTCGGCCTTGACGGGCTCGGCGTAGATCTCCTGCATGCGCTTCGTGACGTTGCCGTCAGTGAGCGCGCGGATCTCGGCGTAGTAGGGCTCCGGGTCCTCGTAGCGGGTCCAGAGGCCCTCGAGGTCGAGCACGCCGAGGATGCCGAGCCGGCCCATCTGGATGACCGTGGCGGGCGAGGACACCGAGTCCATCGGCGCCGCGAGGATCGGTGCCTCGAACGTGAAGGCGTCGATCGACCACTGGACGTTCACGTCACGCGGGTCACGGGTGCGCCGCGAGGGAACCACCGCGATGTCGTCGAACGCGTACGCCCGTCGTCCGCGCTTGCCTGCACCGATCTCGACTTCACTCACCCGGCAAGCCTACCGGGCGGGGTTCTCGCGCCGCACGGTCCAGCCGGACTGGTGACGGTCAGCGGGCGCGGCGTCGACGCAGCACGCGGAGCGTCAGCCCGAGGCCGAGCGCCAGGACGACGAGCACGACGAGCAGCGCGGCAGCGACCTTGACCAGGAGCGCGGCGCCGACGAAGAGCACAGCGAACACGATCCAGACCAGGACGTCCATCGCGATGTCCGACACTCTGTGCACGGCGGGAACCTACCAGTGCGACGCCGCTCAGCGCGCGAGACACCGCTCGGCTCCCGAGACGCCGCCGGATTCCGCGGCGCCTCGGGTGGACAGGGGCGCCTCGCGCACGTGGCGGCGCGTGGGAGAGGGGCCGTGCGGCGCTGACGCGTCTTCGCACGACCCCTCTCGGTGCCGGTACCACCCCCACAGTGGCACCGGCGGTCGACCCCGCTCAGCGAGCGGCGTCGACGTCCTTGGCGAGCGTCCCGAGGTAGAGCTCGATGACCTTGGGGTCGTCGGCGAGCTCGCGTCCGGTGCCCGAGTAGGCGTTCCTGCCCTGGTCCAGCACGTACCCACGATCGCAGATCTGCAGACAGCGTCGCGCGTTCTGCTCGACCATGATGATCGACACACCGGCCTTGTTGATCCGGCGTGTGCGGATGAAGGTCTCGTCCTGGCGCACCGGGGACAGCCCCGCGCTCGGCTCGTCGAGCAGCAGCACCTTCGGGTCCATCATCAGTGCGCGCGCCATCGCCACCGACTGCCGTTCACCACCGGAGAGCGAACCGGCACGCTGCCCCTTGCGCTGTCCGAGCACCGGGAAGAGGTCGTAGATGACCTCGAGGCGCTCGGCGAACTTCCCGGGCCGCAGGTACAGCCCCATCTGCAGGTTCTCCTCGATGGAGAGCGAGGGGAACACGTTGTTCGTCTGCGGCACGAAGCCGACGCCCGCCTGCACGAGCTTGTTCGCCTTCATGTTGGTGATGTCCTCGCCCTGCAGGGTGACCGAGCCCTCACGCACGGAGACCAGGCCGAACAGTGCCTTGAGGAGCGTGGACTTGCCGGCGCCGTTCGGGCCGATGATGCCGATCAGCTCGCCGGGGTAGCACTCCAGGTCGCAGCCGTTGAGGATGTTCACCCCGGGCAGGTACCCAGCGACCAGACCACTGGCGCGCATCACCGGTTCCAGCGTGGCCGTGGCGGTCCCGCCGGTGGGCGCTCCGACCGGCTTGGAGGCTGGGCTCGGCTCGAGCGGGTTCGTTGCGTCGGTCATCGGGTCGCCTTCCCGTCGTCGGCGGCGGTGTCCGCCGCGCTGTCTTCCGCCTGGTCTTCCTCAGCGACCTCTTCGGCGAGTTCCTCGTAGGTCTCCTCGGTGAGGAGCGAGTCGTCACCGAGGTCGGTGTCGTGGTGTGCACCGAGGTACGCGTCGATGACCGCCTGGTCGTCCATCACGGTGCCGGCCGGGCCCTCCGCGACGACGCGCCCTTCCGCCATGACGACGACCCAGTCCGAGATGTGCCGGACCATGTGCATGTCGTGCTCCACGAAGAGCACGGTCATGCCGTCGTCGCGCAGGGACTGGATGTGGCCGAGGAGCGACTGGGTCAGCGCGGGGTTCACGCCGGCCATCGGCTCGTCGAGCATGATCATCGTCGGGTCGGACATCAGCGCCCGTGCCATCTCGAGGAGCTTCCGCTGGCCGCCCGAGAGCGAACCGGCGTAGTCGTCCTTCTTCTCGAGCAGCTTGAAGCGGGCGAGCAGGTCCTCGGCCTTGGCGGTGATCTCCCGCTCGCGCTTCGACCACACCGGCTTGATCAGCGCGGCGAAGAAGTTCTCGCCGGGCTGGTCCTTCGCGCCGAGCAGCATGTTCTGCATCACGGTGAGGCGGGACAGCGCCTTGGTGAGCTGGAACGTGCGCACCATGCCGGCGCGGGCGACCTTCGCCGCTCCGGTGTTGCCGAGCGTCTTCCCGTTGAAGACCCAGCGGGCTTCCTTGCCGCTCGACGGCTTGTCGAAGCCGGTGAGCAGGTTGAAGAACGTGGTCTTGCCGGCACCGTTCGGGCCGATCAGGGCGGTGATCGAGCCCCGCTGGACCTCGAGGTGGTCCACGTCCACCGCCGTCATGCCGCCGAAGCGACGGGTGATTGCGTCGACCGTGAGGATCGGGTCCGGCTTCGCGGAGCCCGGGGTGTGCGCGACCGTGGTCGTCGATGGTTCAGACACTGAACGTCAGCTCCTTCTTGTTCCCGAGGAGACCCTGTGGGCGGAAGACGATGAGCAGCATGAGCGCGACGCCGACGAGCACGTAGGAGAACTGCTCGGCCTGCTGCGAGTTCATGATGGAGTCGGGGATGAAGTCCCCGGCGAGGGTGCGGATGAAGAGCCGCAGGACGAAGAACAGGATCGATCCGAGCACCGGCCCGAACACGGTCGCAGCGCCGCCGAGGATGAGCGCCGTCCAGATGAAGAACGTCATCGAGCGGCCCATCGCGTCCGGTTGCACCGAACTCGGCAGGACGTAGATGATGCCGGCCAGGGCTCCGAGCGCACCGCCGAACACGAGCGCCTGCATCTTGTACGAGTACACGCTCTTGCCGAGGGAGCGGACCGCGTCCTCGTCCTCGCGGATGGCCTTCACGACGCGGCCCCACGGGCTGCGCATCAGCAGGAACAGCACGAAGGTGAACAGGGCCACGAGCCCCCAACCGACGATGCGGATCCACCAGCCGTTGACGCCGTTGTTCGAGTACGTGAACCACAGGATGGTCGTCGTGCCGTCCGGCAGGAAGCTCAGCGCGTTGAAGGAGTCGCGGTAGCTCGACCCGGTGATGCCGTTCGATCCGCCGGTGGTCGTGGTCAGGAGACTCGACCTGCCGACCATGCGGATGATCTCCGCGCCGGAGATCGTCACGATCGCCAGGTAGTCACCGCGGAGCCGCAGCGTCGGGATGCCGAGGATGATCGCGAACACGATCGCGACGAGCAGCGCGACCAGGACGGCCATCCCGAGGGGCAGCCCGTTCGTGATCGAGATCGCGAAGCCGTAGGCGCCGAGCAGCAGGAACGCCGCCTGGCCCATGTTCACCAGTCCGGTGAGCCCGAAGTGCACGTTCAGCCCGATCGCGGCGAGCGCGAACGCCGCCGTGGTGGGCGCGAGGGCCTCCTGCGTCAGCGCGCTGAGGAGGTTGACGATGTAGTCCATGACTGCCCCTTAGCCGATCCGCTCGGCACGGCCGAAGATGCCCTGCGGCCGGAACAGCAGGATGAGGATGAGGATGACGAGTGCGGTGGCGTACTTGAAGTCGCCCGGCAGCACCAGGTTCGTGAGCTCGACGACGACGCCGATGATCATCGATCCGACCAGTGCGCCGTACGCGGTGCCGAGACCACCGAGGGTCACGGCCGCGAACATGAGCAGGAGCAGCTGCAGACCGGTCTGCCAGTTCACGCCGTTGAGCACGAGCCCGAGCATCACGCCCGAGAGCCCGGCCAGGCCGGCGGCGAGCGTCCACACGAACCGGATCACCCGGTCGACGTCGATGCCGGACGCCGACGCGAGTGCCGGGTTGTCCGAGACCGCTCGGGTCGCCCGGCCGAACCGGGTCTTGGCGAGGAAGAGCCCGGTGGCGATCAGGACGACGAGCGCGATGCCCATCGCCACGTAGGACTGCACCGTCAGCGTGACCCCGGCGAACGTGACCGTCGACGGGTTGCTCTGCTGGATGCGGACCGTCGACGCACCGAAGAAGTACTGGAACGCGTACTGCGCCGCGATCGACAGGCCGATGGTCACGATCATGAGCTGCGTGAGACTGATCCGACGGCGCCGCAGCGGTTTCCAGATGACCATGTCCTGGAAGTAGCCGCTCGCCGCACAGAGGACCACCACGACCACGCCCGCGAGCCAGATGTTCCAGCCGAGCTGGTTCGCGAAGACGTACGCGAGGAGGCCGCCGAGCGTGACCTGCTCACCGTGGGAGAAGCTCGACAGGCCCGTGGTGCCGTAGATCAACGACAGCCCGATCGACGCGAGGGCGATGAGCAGGCCGAGCCGGATCCCGGACACGAACTGCTGCCAGGCCCGTGCGGCGGTGACGCTCGTCGTGGCGTCGCTCGTCGTCGCGCCCTGCTGGTCGGACAGCTGGAAGATCTGGCCGGCGTTGGCGTTGAGGTTCGCCTGCACCGTGCGCTTCGCGTCGGCCGCGTTCGTCAGGTACTGGCCCTTCGGCAGGGTGTCCTGGTCCACGGTCACCGTGTACTGACCGGAGGCCGGGACGCTCACCGACCACCGGCCGGTGTCGGTCGTGGTCGACGTCGCCGTGAAGCCCGACGGGCCCGCGACGTCGACGTCGACGCCCGGAGCCGGCTTGCGCTCCGAGTCGAGGATCGTGCCCTGGATGCAGCCGTTCGTCGTGCTGACGGTGCAGGGCTGGGTGCTGGACGGCGCGGTGCTCGCGCTCGCGCTGGCGGTCGCCGTCGCGCTGGTGGTCGCTCCCTGGGCCGGGAGCGTCACCGCCCAGTCGATCAGGAAGGTCGCCAGGAACGCCGCGACGAGCACGACGACGAGCACCAGTCGGCGACGGCCTGGCGCACCGGGGCGGAATCGGCGCAGCAGCGCCGACCCCGCAGGAGTGATGGATCCCACGGAAGAGCCTCTCGTTCGGATGACGAGGAACCTATGGTGATTTTGTGTCACCCGTGTTTCCAAAAGATTCCCTGTGGAATTCGTGGCGTAACTGTGACGCTGTGGAGGAACCGTGCGTTGCGGAGGCGACCCCGGCCTCCCGGCCGGATCCGGAGCCCGTCCCCACCGGGCGCAGGCCGGAATGCGCGACCCGCCGCGCGCGTTAGCATGGTCTATCCGGAACCCGACGCTGCGTCCGGTGTCTCGACCGCTTCACCTCGCCCACGAAGGGGACCCATGGACCAGCCGGATCCGTTCGGATTCATCGGACTCACGTACGACGACGTCATGCTCCTGCCGGGGTACACCGACGTCATCCCGAGCGAGGCGTCGACGACGTCCCGGCTCACCAAGCGGATCACGGTCAACGTCCCGCTGCTCTCCGCGGCGATGGACACCGTCACCGAAGCCCGCATGGCGATCGCGATGGCGCGCCAGGGCGGCATCGGCATCCTGCACCGCAACATGTCCATCGCGGACCAGGCCGCAGCGGTCGACAAGGTCAAGCGCTCCGAGTCGGGCATGATCACGAACCCGGTGACCACCAACCCGGACGCCACCGTGGCCGAGGTCGACGCGCTCTGCGGACAGTTCCGCGTCTCCGGCCTGCCCGTGGTCGAGGGTGACGGCACGCTCGTCGGCATCATCACCAACCGCGACATGCGGTTCGTGGCGCCGTTCGAGCAGCAGACCACGTTCGTCCGCGACGTCATGACGAAGGCGCCGCTGATCACCGCGCCCGTCGGCATCGACCCGGACGACGCCGTCGCGATCTTCGCCGAGCACAAGATCGAGAAGCTGCCCCTCGTCGACGCGGACGGCAAGCTCCGCGGGCTCATCACCGTCAAGGACTTCGACAAGAGCGAGAAGTACCCGGACGCCACCAAGGACGACGCCGGACGCCTGCGCGTCGGTGCGGCGATCGGGTTCTTCGGTGACGCGTGGCAGCGTGCGACGGCCCTGCTCGAAGCGGGCGTCGACGTGCTCGTCGTGGACACCGCGAACGGCCACAGCGCCGGCGTGCTCGACATGGTCCGCCGTCTGAAGGCCGACCCGGCGTTCGACGGTGTCGACGTCATCGGCGGCCAGGCAGCCACCCGCGAAGGCGCCCAGGCGCTCATCGACGCCGGCGTGGACGCGGTCAAGGTCGGGGTCGGCCCCGGTTCGATCTGCACCACCCGCGTCGTCGCCGGTGTCGGCGTGCCGCAGGTCACCGCTGTCTACGAGGCCTCGCTCGCGGCGCGCGAAGCCGGCGTGCCGGTCATCGCCGACGGCGGCCTGCAGTACTCGGGCGACATCGCGAAGGCCCTCGTGGCCGGTGCCGACACCGTGATGCTCGGCTCGCTGCTCGCCGGCACCGACGAGTCCCCGGGTGACCTGGTCTTCGTCAACGGCAAGCAGTTCAAGGCGTACCGCGGGATGGGCTCCCTCGGCGCGCTGCAGACCCGTGGCAAGAAGACCTCGTACTCGAAGGACCGCTACTTCCAGGCGGACGTCCCCTCGGACGACAAGCTCGTCCCGGAGGGCATCGAGGGCCAGGTCCCGTACCGCGGCTCCGTCGCGAACGTCGTGTACCAGCTCGTCGGTGGGCTGCGGCAGTCGATGTTCTACGTCGGCGGTCGGACGATCCCGGAGCTCAAGGCGCGCGGCAAGTTCGTCCGGATCACCCCGGCGGGGTTGAAGGAGTCGCACCCGCACGACGTGCAGATGGTCGTCGAGGCG
Source organism: Curtobacterium sp. NPDC090223 (assembly GCF_044746585.1). Classification (NCBI taxonomy): domain Bacteria; kingdom Bacillati; phylum Actinomycetota; class Actinomycetes; order Micrococcales; family Microbacteriaceae; genus Curtobacterium; species Curtobacterium sp. NPDC090223. The sequence goes on from NZ_JBIVCN010000004.1 coordinate 44,035, forward strand.
CCGAACTACAGCCGGTAGTCGGGCTGGCTGCTTGGCTGGCTGGCGGCCTGATCCGGCTGACTGACGGCTTGTTGGCGGCCTGATCCGGTCGAGACGCCCCTGTCCCCTCGAGACACCGCCGAATTCGGCGGCGTCTCGGGCGGACGGGGGCGTTTCGCGTTCCCAGGGGCGCCAGCCGGGTCCTCCACAGGGAGGCAGCGCGGCGGCGTTCTCCACGGACTCCAGCGCACCTGCCGTCCGGGATGTCGGGCACGGCCAGGCTGCGGGTATGGAAGCTCCTCCGCACGCGCTGCTCATCCGCACCCCGACCACGCTCGTGGACCCCGTCCGGCTGTTCCACGGCGCCGCCGTCGAACGGGGCCAGTGGGAGACGCTCGGGCATCTCGAGCGTCGGCGACTCCTAGTCCGCGGCCGGTACGCCGCGCTGCGGTCACCCGGTGTGGTCTCCCACCGCTCCGCCGCGGCGCTCTGGGGGCTGCCGGACGTCGACCGTCCAGATGCCCGCCTGCACCTGATCGACGCGCGGGTGCAACGGACGCACAGCGGCCGCGGCGTGGTCCGGCACGTCGCCCCGCTCGCTCCTGCCGAGACGACGACCGTGGACGGCGTGCCGGTGACGTCCCTCGTGCGCACGGCAGTCGACGTCGCACGGACGGGGTCCTCCGCGCAGGGCGTCGCGGTGTTCGACCACCTCCTGCACCGGCAACTCGTCACGCGGGACGAGCTGGAACAGGTCCTCGGCAGGCTCGGCGGACGTCGCGGCGTCGGCAGGGCCCGGGATGCGCTGGCGTTCGCCGATCCCCTGGCCGAGTCCCCCGGCGAGTCCATCAGCCGGGTGACCGCTCGGGAGCTCCGGGTGCGCGCGCCCGTCCTGCAGCAGGAGTTCGACACCGACGTCGGCCGGTTCCGCGTCGACTTCTGGTGGCCAGAGCACGGTGTCGTCGGGGAGTTCGACGGGCGTGTGAAGTACGCCGACCACGACGCGCTGTGGGACGAGAAGCTCCGGGAGGACGCGCTGCGCCGGCACCCGGAGGTCCGGGCGGTGGCACGGTGGACGATGCGCGAGGCCGTATCGCCCGCCGCACTCGCCCACGTGCTGCTGCGAGCCGGGGTCCCGGTACTCCGAGCGGCAGGGGGAACACCGCGGCGCTGAGGCGCTGAGCGCGGGCGCGCGGACTACGCTCCGGGCATGGTCAGCGCCGTCTCTCACACCTCGATCGACTGCCGCGACGCGTACACGCTCTCGGAGTGGTGGCGTCAGGTCCTCGGGTACCGCGACGACCCGGACGACCCGAACCAGCCAGGGCACGAGGAGTGCATGATCCTGGCAGCGGACGGCTCCCACCGCATCCTGTTCATCGAGGTACCCGAACCGAAGTCCGTGAAGAACCGGATCCACTTCGACCTGCGCCCGACCGATCGGACGCGTGACGCCGAGGTGGAGCGGCTCCGCGGGATCGGCGCGGTCGAGCTCGCGGACCGGAGGACCCCGGCCGGCGGCTGGGTCATCCTGGCCGACCCCGAGGGCAATGAGTTCTGCGTGCTCCGGTCCCAGGCCGAACTCGACGCCACCGACCGCTGACGCAGCCTCCCGCGCGCCGGCCACACTCGCCTGGCCGGCCGCCCCGCGCGCCGGCCACACTCGCCGCGCCCCCGCACCACCCGGCCGCGCCCGGCAGCCCCGCTCGCTGGCCCCGCGAACCCCAGCCCACCGCCGAGCTACACCGCCCAGCCACACCCCGCCGGCACCGCCTTCGTCCCGAGACACCGGGGACTCCTCGAAACGCCCCCGAACACCGCGGCGTCTCGAGAAGACCGCGGCGCCCCAAGGGCACCGCGGCGCCACCCGAACACCGCGGCGCCACCCAAACACCACGGCGCCCCAAGGGCACCGCGGCGCCACCCGAACACCGCAGCACCACCCGAACGCCGCGGCGCCCCAAGGACCCGACGGCACTCAGGAAACAGGCCCCCAGGAACCCGCCGCGCCAGCCAACCCACACACAACGCAACACGCACGCACAGCCGGACGACCTCCCCGCCGCTGATCCCGAACATCCGCACAGCTTTCGTCACGGCTCGGTAACGAAACACTTTCCGTACCGCCCCGTCACACGGGCGAAACACCCGGACCCTACTTTTGCTCGCATCCCCACACGGAGGCGTCGCACTCGACCCGATGCGACAACAGCCCCCGTGCCGAGAAAGGGTTCCACGGATGATCAGAACCACCCGCGCCACCACGGCGCTGGCACTGGCGGGAGTCGCGGCGGTGCTGCTCGCGGCATGCTCGACCTCCGGCAGCGCCGACCCGTCGTCGTCCGCCTCCGCGTCCAAGAAAGACCCGGCGGCCAGCTGCGAGGCCCCGTCGTCGCCCGGCACCGACGCACTGAAGATCGGCACGATCCTGCCCCTCACGGGCTCGCTCGCCTACCTGAACCCGCCGGCCGAGGCCGGTGTGGGCCTGGCGGTCGACGACATCAACGCGGCCGGCGGTGTGCTCGACAAGGACGTCACCATCGACCCGCAGACGGACTCCGGCGACAGCACGGACATGACGGTGTCGAGCTCGGCGGCGTCGAAGCTCGTGAACGCCAAGGTCCCGGTCGCGATCGGCGCCGAGTCCTCGTCCGTGACGCTCAACGTCATCGACCAGCTCACCAGCAACTGCATCGTGGAGATCTCCCCCGCGAACACCGCGTCCGACCTCTCGGGCTACTCGTCGTACTACTACCGGACCGCTCCGCCGGACTCGGTGCAGGGTTCGGCGCTCGGCCAGCTCGTCACGGGTGACGGCAACGCCAAGGTCGCGTTCCTCGTGTTCAACGACACGTACGGCACGGGTCTCCGCAACTCCGTCCAGGAGGCCGTCGAGTCCTCCGGTGGCCAGGTCGTCTACGGCGCCAAGGGCAAGGGCCAGGAGTTCCCGCCAGGGCAGACCACCTTCTCGTCCGAGGTGACCGCGGCCCTCGCCGCCAAGCCCGACGCGATCGTCGTGCTGGCGTTCGACGAGACCAAGTCGATCATCCCGGAGCTCGTCTCGCAGGGCTGGGACATGTCGAAGGTCTACATGTCGGACGGCAACACGGCCGACTACTCGAAGGACTTCGACAAGGGCACGCTGACCGGTGCGCAGGGCACGATCCCCGGCGCCTCGCCGAAGGACGACCTGAAGCAGCGCCTGGCCGCGTACTACAAGAAGTCGTCGGGCAAGGAGCTCGCGGACTACTCGTACGCTGCTGAGTCCTACGACGCCACCACCCTCGCCGCGCTGGCCGCGGTGAAGGGCAAGGGCACCGACTCCGGCACGATCCAGGCGAACATGGACAAGGTCTCCGGGGTCGACGGCGGCACCGAGTGCTCGACGTTCAAGGACTGCAAGGCCCTGCTGGACGACGGCAAGGACATCCACTACACGGGCCCGTCCGGCATCGGTCCGTTCGACTCGAACAACGACCCGTCGAGCGCCTACATCGGCATCTACAAGTTCGACGGTGACAACAAGCCGGTCTACCAGAGCGCCATCCAGGGCTCGGTCAAGAAGTAGCCGCACCGCACCACCACGAAGCGACAGTTCTCCGCGGACGATCCGCGGAGAACTGTCGTTTCCGCGTGGGGGCGCGAACGCCGGACGGGAGGCCCGGCTCGGCTCCGTCAGGCCGGCACCGCTGGTGCCGTGGTGCGGCGGGCACGGCGCGCGGCCAAGAACGAGTCCGTGGAGAGGATCACCAGGGCGACCCACACGATGCCGAAGCCGATCCACCGCGACGTCGACATCGCCTCGTGCTGGATCGTCACCCCCACGATCAGCTGCATCACCGGCGTCAGGTACTGGGTCAGCCCGAGCGTCGACAGCGACAGCCGCCGGGCCGACGATGCGAAGAGCAGCAGCGGGACGGCCGTCGCCGGACCCGCCCCGATCATGATGAGCGCGTGCACCCAGCCCGCGCCGCCGAACGTGACGCCGCCGCCGATGCCGGTCACGCCGAGCACCACGAGCGTCACCACCGCGACCGGTGTCAGCCACATCGTCTCGATCGTCAGCCCGGACAGGGCGTCGACGGTCCCGCCGACGCGCTTCTTCACCAGGCCGTAGAGCCCGAAGGAGAACGCCAGCACGAGCGAGATCCACGGCATCTGCCCGTAGCCGACCGCGATCACGACGACCGCCAGGATGCTGATGCCGACCGCGGTCCACTGCGCCGGACGGAGGCGTTCGCGCAGCAGCACGACCCCGAGGGCGATCGTGACGAGCGGGTTGATGAAGTACCCGAGCGCCGCCTCGACCGTGTGACCCGTCGTCGTCGCGATCACGTACACGGTCCAGTTCACGACGATGAGCACCGCGGCGATCGCCATCACGCCCATCACCCGACGCTGGACGATCAGGGAACGCGTGCGCAGCCACGAGCGCGTGACGAGGATCGCGATCGCGCAGAAGCCCAGCCCGAAGACGATCCGCCACGCGACGATCTCGAACGCGCCGCCGGGCGCCATCGCCGCGAACAGCAGCGGCATCAGCCCCCAGAGCCCGTAGGCGACCACGGCCTGCACGACGCCGACCGATGCTTCGCTCCTGGGCACGCGCTCCGTCACGGACCAATGCTACGGACACGGCGAACGCCCCGGCAGCACGAGGCTGCCGGGGCGTCCGACGGGTGGAACTGGTGTCAGTGCTCGATGACCGCGAGGACGTCGCGAGCCGAGAGGACCAGCAGGTCCTCGCCCGAGTACTTGACCTCGGTGCCGCCGTACTTCGAGTAGATGACCTTGTCGCCGACGGCGACGTCGAGCGGGACGCGGTTGCCGTTGTCGTCGATGCGACCCGGACCCACGGCCACGACCTCGCCCTCCTGCGGCTTCTCCTTCGCGGTGTCCGGGATGACGAGACCGGAAGCGGTGGTCTGCTCCGCCTCGACCTGACGGATGACGATGCGATCTTCGAGCGGCTTGATGGTGACGGCCACGGTGACCTCTTCTTTCTCGGTACTGACTCGGTACAGATGAAAACCGGTTGGCACTACGCACACGAGAGTGCCAGGTCCAACTGTAGGGGGCCTCTGGCACTCGGTCAATCCGAGTGCCAGTCCTCCTGGTGATGACAGGATCGTCTCATGGACGCCACCGAACTCGCTCAGCTCCTGACCCCGGACGGGATGGCGCTCCTCGACCGGACGCCCGCCGTGTCCGACGACGGCGAGATCGTCCGCGTGGTGTCCCGCCTCCGGGCCGAGGGACACGACCCCCGCCTGGTCGCCGCGGTGCTCACGCAGGCGAAGCTCCGGCTCAAGGCCCGTGGCAAGTTCGGGGACTTCGCGAGCCGGATGCTGTTCACCGAGGCCGGCCTCGAGCAGGCGACCCGGCTCTCCGTCGCCGCCCAGCACGCCGGGCGGTTCGCCGCGGCCGGTCTGCACCGGGTGGCGGACCTCGGCTGCGGGATCGGCGGTGACGCACTCGCGATGGCTGCCCTCGACCTCGACGTCACGGCGGTCGACCGGGACGAGGTGACGGCGGCGGTCGCGACGCACAACCTCGCACCGTGGCCGGACGCCCGCGTGGTGCTCGGCGACGCGGCGACCTTCGACGTGTCGAGCGTCGACGGCGTCTGGATGGACCCGGCTCGCCGCACGTCCGGACACACGAACACCCGCCGGCTCGCGGACCCGGACGACTGGTCGCCGTCGCTCGACACCGTGTTCGCGGCCGCGACGACCACCCCGACCGGCGTGAAGCTCGGTCCGGGCATCGACCGCGACCTGATCCCGGACACGGCAGAGGCACAGTGGACCTCCGTCGACCGGGAGGTCGTCGAGCTCGCGCTCTGGTTCGGCCCGCTCGCACGCCCGGGTGTCCGCCGCGCCGCGACCGTCATCGGCGCGCACGGCATCGCCGAGCTGACCGGGGCCACGGACGCCGAGGACGTCGAAGTCGGCGCGATCGGCGCGTACCTGTACGAGCCCGACGGTGCGGTCATCCGGGCGCGGCTGATCGGCGACCTGGCGCGCTCGATCGACGGCCGGATGCTGTCGGAGGGGATCGCCTACGTCACGTCCGAGCAGGCCGTGACGACGCCCTTCGCGCAGGGGTTCCGGGTGCTCGACACGATGCCGCTCGACGTCAAGCAGCTCGCTGCTCGCCTGGCCGCGGAGGGCGTCGGCACGGTCGAGATCAAGAAGCGCGGCGTCGACGTCGACCCCGCCCAGTTCCGGAAGCGCCTGCGACTGCGCGGTGGCACACGGCGGATGACCCTCGTCCTCACGCGGCTAGAGGGCCGGCACACCGCGGTGCTGTGCGAGCGACTCAGCTGACGAACGCGCCGGAGTCCGAGCCGTAGTCGGTGCCGTAGTCCGAGTACCCGCCGGAGTGGCCGATCGCGAACACCACGACGGCGATCCAGAGGATCCAGATGCCGGTCATCACCCAGCCGGCGATGATGCCGGTCAGCGCGAGGCCACGGCCCTGCTCACCGGTCTGACGGATCTTGCCGAGCGCCACGTGGCCGAGGATCGCGCCGGCGGGGCCGAGCAGGATCGCGATGAAGAAGAACGGCACGGCACCGAGGCCGAACACGATCGACAGGATGGCCAGGATGCTCGTCTTCGGACGCTGTCCGTACGGCTGGTACCCGGTGTTCGCGTAGTCGGCGGGACCGGCGTACGGGTTCTGCTGCGCGTAGGGGTTCTGCTGCTGCGCGTACGGGTTCGGCTGCGGCGCGCCGTAGGGGTTCGGTTGCTGCGGCGCGGCGTACGGGTTCTGCTGCTGCGGCCCGCCGTACGGGTTCTGCTGCTGCGGCCCGCCGTACGGGTTCTGCTGCTGCGGCGCGCCGTACCGGGGCGCCTGCGGCGCGCTGTACGGGTTCTGCTGCTGCGAGGCGTCCGGCCCGTTCGGCTGCTGCTCGTCCGGCTTCGGCCACTGGTTCTGATCGGACACGTTGCACCCCTCCCGACGGCCCGTGCGGTCGTCCGTTCGATCCTGCCACACGAGCGCACGAGCAGGACGCGAGCGCGCAGCAGGACGGGAGCACGCAGCAGGGCGCAAGCGCGCAGCAGCCTCAGACCTGGACGGTGGTGACCGGCAGCGTCGAGTCCGCCGCGATCCCGAGGTCGCTCGGCGCGTGTCCTCCGGCGACGAGCCGGGCTCCGACCGCCGCGATCATCGCACCGTTGTCCGTGCAGAGGTCGAGGGGCGGGATGCGGAGCTCGACCCCGGCCTCCTGGCAGCGGGCCTCGGCCACGGCGCGGAGCCGGGCGTTCGCGACGACCCCACCCCCGAGGAGCAGCCGGGGCACCCCGGTGTCGCGGCAGGCGTTCAGCGCCTTGGTGATCAGCACGTCGACCACGGCTTCCCGGAACGACGCGGCGACGTCGGCCACGGGGACCTCCCGGCCCTCGTCGCGGCAGCGTTCGACCCACCGCGCGACGGCGGTCTTCAGCCCGGAGAACGAGAAGTCGTAGCGGTGCGCCGCCATGTCCTTCGGCAGCGTCAGCCCGCGGGGGAAGCGGATCGCCGTCGGGTCGCCCTCAGCGGCGGCCCGGTCGATCTGCGGTCCGCCCGGGTACGGCAGCCCGAGCAGCCGCGCGACCTTGTCGAAGGCCTCTCCGGCGGCGTCGTCGATGGTCTCGCCGAGGAGCTCGACGTCGTCGACGAGATCACGGACGAGCAGCAGCGACGTGTGCCCACCCGACACCAGGAGCGCCACGGTCGGCAGCTCCAACGCGCTGCCGTCGGCACGGAGGACGTCCGCCCCGACGTGTCCGACCAGGTGGTTCACCCCGTAGAGCGGCTTGCCGGTGGCCACGGCGAGCGCCTTCGCCGCACCCACGCCCACCATGAGCGCCCCGGCGAGGCCCGGCCCGGCGGTGACGGCGACCGCGTCGAGCTCGTCGAGCGTCACGCCGGCCTGCTGCAGCGCCTGGGTCAGGGTCGGGGTCATCGCCTCGAGGTGTGCGCGCGCGGCGACCTCGGGCACGACACCGCCGTAGCGTGCGTGCTCCTCCATGCTGGACGCGATGACGTTCGCCAACAGGGTGTTCCCGCGCACGATGCCGACGCCGGTCTCGTCGCACGAGGTCTCGATGCCGAGCACGAGGGGTTCAGTCATCGAGGATCTCCTGTCCGATCGGACCGGTCCGGCGGGTGGCTGCGGGTGCGAGCGCTGCCCGCATCACCCATGCGTCCACGCCGTCCGGCTGGTAGTAGCGCGGCCGGGTGGCGATGTGCTCGAACCCGAACGCCGTGTACATGGCCTGGGCGACGGGGTTGTCGGCGCGGACCTCGAGGAAGACCTCGGCCACGCCGCGGCGACGGGCCTCGTCGAGCAGCTCGGTGAACAGCACCCGGCCGATGCCCTGCCCCCGGTGCTCCGCCGACACCGCGATGGTCTGCACGTCGGCGACGGGGTTCCCCGCGAGCGAGGACAGTCCCGCGTACCCGACGATCGTCGGCGCGCCGTCCTCGGTCGTCTCGACGACGACGTAGTACCCGTGCGGCGAGTACAGCTCGCCGGACATCTGGGACGCGGACCAGGCGTCGGTGGGGAACGAGGCGTGCTCGAGCCACATCACGTCGTCGAGGTCCTGCGGGTGGGCGCGCCGCAGGCGCAGCCCGTCGGGCAGGGTCACTGCTTCACCCGCTTGGGCGCACCCGGCACCGTGACGTCGGGGTCGCGGAGGTAGAGCGGCAGGTCCTCGGCGAAGGGACCACCGGAGGCGAGCCGGTCCGCGGCGAGCGACCCGAGCCTCCCGGCCGGGATCGTGGCGGCGGTGACCCGCCGTTCCGGACCGGAGGCTCCGAGCACGTCGTCGAGATCCGCCGGCTTCGCGAGTCCGGGACCCCCGACGCGTGTGCCGGTCTGGTCGTAGACGCTCCAGTAGACCTCGCGACGGCGGGCGTCCGTCAGGACGACCAGCGGTCCGGCTTCGTCGGCGGCGACGGCGTCGTGGCTGACGAGCGGCAGGAACGGGACGCCGCGTGCCGCGGCGAAGGTGCGTGCGGCGGCGATGCCGACGCGGAGTCCGGTGAACGGCCCCGGGCCCATGCCCGCGACGACTCCCGTGACGTCGGCCGGGGTGATGCCGGCGTCTTCGAGGACGCCCTGCAGGAACGGGCCGATGACCTCGGCGTGCCGTCGGGTGTCGTCCGTCGAGCGTTCGGCGAGCACCTGACGGGTCTCGGGGTCGACGACGGCGACGGAGGTCCCGGCGGAGGTGTCGATCGCGAGCAGCACCTGTCCATCGTAGGCGGACAGAACCGCTGGTTCGCCCTCGCTCTGGGGGCAGCACGGCGCTGTCGAGCGCGCCGATCCGGCCGACAGGGGGCTGTGCGAGCCGTTCGGGTCGGCTCGCACCTCCAGGGAGTGACAGCTCATGCAGAAGCGCTTCACCAGGGCGGCCGTCGCCGCCGTGATCCTCACCGCAGCCCTCGTCGCCGCGCCGATCGGGGACGGCGGGGCCGCGCAGGCCGCCGTGCCGGTCGGCAACATCGGGAAGTTCAAGCAGACCTTCCGCGAGGACTTCACCACCACCGCGGCCGCCAAGGGCAAGTTCGCCAAGACGTACGCGAAGTCGTGGCAGCCGTACCCGGACGGGATGGGCAACGGCATGTACTGGTCCGGCTCGCAGATCAGCGCGCACGGCGGGGTGATGGACGTCACGCTCGACGGCAAGCACGGCGCCGCCGGCACCTTCGGCACGCCCACCGGCGCATGGGGGCACGTCGGCGGGAAGTTCTCCGTCCGCGCCCGGGCGATCGGCGGCAAGGCGAACGGCGCGGCGTTCATGCTGTGGCCGACCTCGAACGTGTGGTCCGAGGGCGAGATCGACTACCCCGAGAGCAACTTCGAGGACAGCCCGATGCTCCACCACCACTCGATGGTGAGGGGCAAGGAGGTCAACGCCGTCAGCACCTCGACGCGCGTCAAGTGGACAGACTGGCACGTCTACTCCGTCGAGTGGATCCCCGGGAAGTCCGTGAAGTACATCGTCGACCGCAAGGTGGTCAACACCGTCACGAAGGACGTGCCGAAGACCGCGCACCGGTACATGTTCCAGGTCGGGAACTGGGGCGCGGCCGGCCACCTGTACATCGACTGGGTCACGACGTACGACTACAAGCCCTGACCGCGTGTCCCCTGGTCGGGGGACTTCCGAGCTGGCGAATCCTTGTGATACGTCATCGAATCTGCTTAGAGTGCACGCCGGGTCGAGATCCGACCGTGCGGCGCTCGTGGGGACGTCTGCCGCAGTCACGTCAGGGAAATGACATCCATGCAGACACGTACCAAGCGTGCGGCCCTCGTCGCCGCCGTCCTCGGCGCAACACTCGTCGCCGTCCCGTTCGGCGGGGCATCGACCGCGGTCGCCGCGACCACCTCCGTGACCGGAGCCCGGTTCGAACAGACGTACGGCGAGGACTTCGCGACCGACGCCGCGGCGGGTGGACAGTTCGCCCGGCAGTACGCGGACTCCTGGCAGCCGTACCCGGACGGGACCGGCGGGATGTGGTTCTCCGGCTCGCAGATCAGCGCGCACGACGGGTTCATGGACGTCGCGCTCGACGGCCGCCACGGTGCCGCCGGGACCTTCGGGACACCGGCCGGTGCCTGGGGCCACCAGGGCGGCAAGTTCACCGTGCGGGCGATGGCCACGGGCGGTGACCGCAACGGTGCCGCGTTCATCCTGTACCCGACCTCGAACCGCTGGGCCGACGGCGAGATCGACTTCCCGGAGAGCAACTTCGAGTCGACGCCGATGGCGTACCAGCACCTCATGATCCCGGGACTCGAGGGGCTGTCGTACAGCGCCAGCACCGGCGTCTCCTGGCGCGACTGGCACACCTACTCGGTCGAGTGGATCCCGGGGCAGTCCGTGACCTACCTCGTCGACGACCGGGTCGTCCAGCGGGTGACCTCGGACGTCCCGACCACGCCGCACCGCTACATGTTCCAGGTCGGCAACTGGGGCGCCTCCGGGCACCTCTACATCAACTGGGTCAGCATGGCCGAGTACGTGGGCTGATCTGGTGTCCGGGGAGCAGACGCTGGACGACGGCCCGTTCTTCCACGGGACGAAGGCCGACCTGCGGGTCGGCGACCTGCTGACGGCCGGGTTCCGGTCGAACTACCGGCCGGAGGTCGTCATGAACCACGTCTACTTCACGGCGGTCAGTGCCGGTGCCGGGCTCGCGGCGGAACTCGCCGCGGGCCCCGGCGAGCCCCGCGTCTACCAGGTCGAGCCGACCGGGCCGTTCGAGGACGACCCCAACGTGACCGACCGGAAGTTCCCGGGCAACCCGACCCGGTCCTACCGCAGCACGGCGCCGATCCGCATCGTCGGTGAGGTGACGGACTGGACGCGGCTGACGCCGGAGGCCCTGCAGACGTGGCGGGACCGGCTCGCGGTGCTCCGGACCGAGGAACGCGGCGCCATCATCAACTGACGTGACACCGGCCGACGGCGCCCGTCAGAGTGCGACGCCGGTCCAGCGTGGGCCGGTGGCCGTGACGATGACGCGGCGGGGTTCGTCGGGGACGTCGTCCGGATCGAGGTCACCGACGTCGGCGGCCGTCTCGGCACCGGTCGCGCGGACGATCTCGACGTCGAGCACGCTGTCGGTGATGCCGTCGACGAAACCGCGCCCCCACTCGACGACGACGATCGACGCGTCCCAGTCGAGGTCGAGGTCGTCGAGCTCCACCGGGTCGGACAGCCGGTAGGCGTCCACGTGCACGAGGTCCGGGCCGGACGTCGTGGGGTGGGTCCTGGCGAGCACGAACGTCGGGCTCGACACCTGACCCCTGGCCCCGAGCGCGGCCCCGAGCCCCCGGGTCAGGGTCGTCTTGCCGGCGCCGAGCGGCCCGGTCAGGACGACCAGGTCACCGGCTCGGAGCACCGCGGCGAGCCGGGCGCCGAGCGCGCCCATATCGTCGGTGCTCCCGACGGTGGTGTCGAGCAGGACGGTCACGGGTGGTCGCCCCGCAGGTACTCGCCCACCCGGCCCTCGACGGAGTGGCCTTCGTAGACGCGCGGGACCCTCGAACCGATGCGGCAGACGATCTCCTCGCCGATGGTGCCGAGGGCGTCGCCCCACTCCAGCACGGTCATCTCGTCGCGCTCCCCCGTGCCGAACAGCACCACGGTGTCGCCGACCCGGACGTCGTCGTCGCCGACGTCGACCAGGAACTGGTCCATCGCGACCCGGCCGGCGATCGGGTACCGCTTGCCGCCGATCGTCACCGCGAGCCGGCCCTGTGCGGCACGCGGGACGCCGTCCGCGTAGCCGACCGGCACGAGCGCCAGGGTGCTCTCGCGGTCGGTGCGGTACGTGTAGTCGTAGGAGACCCCGGTGTCGACGGGGACACGCTTGGTCTTCGCGACGGAGGCCGTCAGGGTCATCACGGGTTCCAGGCCGAGGTCCGCGGCCGAGACGCCGTCCGCACCGGGGATGCCGAACAAGTTCGCCCCCATCCGGACCATGTCCTTGCGGAACTCCTTGCGCTCGAGACCCGCGAGCGACGCCGCCACGTGCTCGATCGGGATGTCGAGCCCGAGGTCCTCCGCACGCTCGATCGCGTCCTCGAACAGCGACACGGCGGCACGGTCGTCGTCGTCCGAGGACTCCGCCAGGTGCGTGTACGCGGCGACGACCTCGATCCGCCCGGCGCGCTGGGCGTCCCGCGCGGCCTCGACCAGGGCGGGCCAGTCGTCGACGGCGGAACCGTCGCGGTGCAGGCCGGTGTCGATGCCGAGGTGCACCCGTGCCGGACGCTGGTCCACCGCGTCCACGACCCGCTGCAGCTCGGCGACGTTGGAGACGCCGAGGTCCACGGCGGAGTCGATCGCGTCGCGGAAGTCGAGGGCCGGGTCGTGCTGCCACGTGAAGAGGTGGACGTCCTCGCCGACGCCGATCGACCGGAGGCGGAGGGCGGCCGGGACCGTCAGGACCCCGATCCACCGGATGCCGGCGTCGACGGCCGCGAGGGCGATCGGCTCGAGGCCGTGCCCGTACGCGTCCGCCTTCATCACGGCCATCACCTCGACCGGGTCCATCCACTCCCGGACCCGCTCGACGTTGGCGCGGTAGGCGTCCAGGTCGATCTCGGCCTGGCGCAGGGGCGCGCTCACGTCGTCCTCCGTTCGATGCTCCGGCCGAGCCGGGCCACCACCTCGTAGTTGATCGTGCCGACGGCCGACGCCCAGTCCTCGACCGCGGGGTCGCCGTTCGCCGGGTCGCCCCAGAGGACCACCTCGTCACCGACCGCCACCTCGGCGTCGCCGATGTCGACGTGCATGGCGTTCATCGCGACCCGGCCGACGACCGGGAAGCGCCGGTCGCCGATGCGGACCGAGACGTGGTTGCCGAACGCGCGGTCGAAGCCGTCCGCGTAGCCGAGCCCGATCACCGCGAGCCGGGTGTCCGACTCCGCGCGCCACGTGTAGCCGTAACTGACGCCGTCACCCGCCGGCACGACGACCGTGCGGAGCACCGCGGCCGTCACGCGCATCGCCGGGCGCAGGCCGAGGTCGGCGGACGTGCGGCCCGCGAACGGGCTGAGCCCGTACAGCGCGATGCCGACCCGGGCCAGGTCGCGGCGGGTCTCCGGCACGGCGATGCTCGCGGCGCTGGCGGCGAGGTGCACCACGTCCGGCACGATCCCGCGCGCCGACAGCCCGTCGAGCGCCCGCTGCAGTGCGGCGTCCTGGTCGAGGTCGTCCGTGCGGGAGGCGTTCGCGAGGTGCGACATCAGCCCCTCGACCCGGGTCCTGCCACCGTTCCGCGCGAGGCGGCCGGCGGTCTCGAAGAGCTCGGGCCACTCGGACTCGACGGCGCCGTTCCGGCTGAGTCCGGTGTCGACGCAGATGTGCACCGCGGGCACCTCGGAGTCGGAGGCGGCGGCCAGCTGGGACACGCTCGACACCGCCGGGGTGATGCCGTACTGGGCGGCGCGGCGGAAGTCCTCGTCGGGGGCGTGCAACCACGCGAGGATGCGGACGCCCTCGTCGATGCCGGCCTGCCGGAGCGCGATGCCCTCGTCGATGTCGGCGACGCCGAGCCACTCCGCGCCGGCGTCCACGAACGCCTGGGCGGCATCGGCTGCGCCGTGGCCGTACGCGTTCGCCTTGACGACCGCGATGACGCCGGACGGGGCCACCTGTTCGGCGACCGTCGCGTAGTTGGCGATCAGGGCCTCCCGGTCGACCGTGATCCCGGTGAACGCACTCAACGCGACCTCCTGTCAGCGATCAGGGGCTGCGCAGTCCACCCCTGGTCGACGGTGAACGCACTCAACGAACTGTTCCTTCCAGCACCACGAAGGCCGTGGCGATCCCCCCATCATGGGAGAGCGACAGGTGCACCGCCGTGACGCCACGCGCGTCGGCCACCCGCCGGGCACCCTCGTGGAGCGTCAGCGACGGGTTCCGCTGGTCGTCGGAGACGACCTCGAGCTCCTGCCAGCTGAGCCCGGCACTCGACCCGAACGCCTTGATCAGGGCCTCTTTCGCGGCGAACCGCGCCGCGAGGGACGCGATCGGCCGCGGCTCGCCGTCACGGACGAGCTCCGACGTCGTGAACAGACGCGTCCGCATCGCGGGCGTCCGCGTCAGGACCCGCTCGAACCGCTCCAGGTCGACGACGTCGACCCCGATCCCGATGATCACGACCGACTACTCGACGGTGACCGACTTCGCGAGGTTGCGCGGCTGGTCCACGTCGAGGCCCTTGGCCGCGGCGAGCTCCATGCCGAACATGTGCAGCGGCGCGACGGCGAGCAGCGGCTCGAACAGCGGCGTCGCGAGCGGGATCCGCAGGACCTCGTCGGCGAACGGCAGGACCGCGGCGTCGCCCTCTTCGGCGATCGCGATCACCCGGGCGCCGCGGGCGCGGATCTCCTGGATGTTCGACACCACCTTCGGGTGCAGCGAGCGGGCATCACGCGGCGACGGGACGATGACGAAGACGATCTGCCCCGGCTCGATCAGGGCGATCGGACCGTGCTTCAGCTCACCGGCGGCGAAGCCCTCCGCGTGGATGTAGGCGAGCTCCTTGAGCTTGAGCGCACCCTCGAGCGCGATCGGGTACCCGACGTGGCGACCGAGGAACAGCACGCTGCGGGTGTCGGCCATCCACTTCGCCAGCTCGGCGACACCGGAGGCGTCCTCGATGGTCTGCTGCAGCTTCGCCGACAGCCCCTCGAGCTCGGCGACCTGCTCGGCGATCTGCTCGGCCGTCATCGTGCCGCGGAGCGTGGCGAGGTGCAGCCCGAGCAGGTACAGCGCGACGCCCTGCGCCAGGAAGGCCTTGGTCGACGCGACCGCGACCTCGGGGCCGGCGTGCGTGTAGATCACGGCGTCGGACTCGCGCGGGATCGTCGCGCCCTGGGTGTTGCAGATCGACAGGACCTGCGCGCCCTGCTCGCGGGCGTACTTGACCGCCATGAGCGTGTCCATGGTCTCGCCGGACTGGCTGATCGAGACCACGAGCGTGCGGTCGTTCAGCACCGGGTCGCGGTACCGGAACTCGTGGGCGAGCTCGACCTCGACCGGGACGCGGGCCCACTGCTCGATGGCGTACTTGCCGAGGATGCCGGCGTACGCGGCGGTCCCGCAGGCGATGACGATGACGCGGTCGACCTGCTGCAGGCGCTCCGCGATCGGGTCGAGGTCGTGCAGGGTGACTGCGCCGTCGTGCACGCGACCGAGGATCGTCTTCGCGACGGCCTCGGGCTCCTCGCTGATCTCCTTCGCCATGAACGAGGACCAGCCGCCCTTGTCCGCGGCCGACGCGTCCCAGTTCACCTCGAACTCGGTGGCCTCGGCGGGGGTGCCGTCGAAGTGGATGACGTCGACGCCGTCCGGGCGGATCGTGACGATCTCGTCCTGCCCGATCGACAGCGCGCGCTGCGTGTACGCGACGAACGCGGCGACGTCCGAGCCCATGAAGTTCTCGCCGTCGCCGAGCCCCACCACGAGCGGCGAGTTCCGGCGGGCACCGACCACGACACCCGGCTGGTCGGCGTGCACGACGAGGAGCGTGAAGGCGCCCTCGAGCCGCTGCACGGTCTGCTGCATCGCGCTCGTCAGGTCACCGGTGGCGCGGAACGCCCGGGCGACGAGGTGCGCCGCGACCTCGGAGTCGGTCTCGCTGAGGAACTCGACGCCCTCCGCGACGAGTTCCGCGCGCAGCTCGGAGAAGTTCTCGATGATGCCGTTGTGGATGAGCGCGAGCTTGCCACCGTCGGCGAGGTGCGGGTGCGCGTTCTCGTCGGTCGGGCCGCCGTGGGTCGCCCACCGGGTGTGACCGATGCCGGTGCCGCCGTCCGCGATCGGGTGCGTCTCGAGCTCGTCGACGAGGGCCTGGAGCTTGCCGGCCTTCTTCGCTGAGGTCAGGTCGCCGGACGGGTCGATGACCGCGATCCCGGCCGAGTCGTACCCGCGGTACTCGAGCCGACGGAGACCACCGAGGAGCACGTCCGTGCTGTTGTTGCTGCCGACGTAGCCGACGATTCCACACATGGGTCCGATCCTACGATGCGCCCGCGACCGCTCCCTGCGAGGTCGCGGATCGTGCGGGATACCGTGATGATCATGGGACGTTTCGACGAGATCGACATCACGACGCTGCACGGTGAACACACCACCTTCGGCGCCTTCGCGGACAAGGCGGTGCTCGTGGTGAACGTGGCGTCGCGCTGCGGCCTCGCGCCGCAGTACGAGCAGCTCGAGGAGCTGCAGAAAACCTACGGCCCGCGGGGCTTCACGGTCCTCGGGTTCCCGAGCAACCAGTTCCTGCAGGAGCTCGGCTCGTCCGAGGCGATCGACGAGTACTGCTCCACCACGTGGGGCGTGACCTTCCCGATGTCCGAAAAGGTCAAGGTGAACGGTGGTGGCGCGCACCCGCTCTACAAGGAGCTGAAGCAGACCCCGGACGCGGCCGGCAAGGCGGGCCGGGTGATCTGGAACTTCGAGAAGTTCCTCGTGGCGCCGGACGGCACCGTCTCGCGCTTCCGTCCGACGACGAAGCCGGACGCCCCCGAGGTCATCGCCGCCATCGAGGCGGCCCTGCCCGCCTGAGCCGTCGAGGCGGCCATGCCCGCCCGGGCCGTCGCGCCCGGCGCGACCACGGCTGCGGACGGGAGGCCCGGCTGACGTCCGCAGCGCGCGTCACGCGCCCACGGCCTCCCGGCTGGCTACGCTCGATCCCATGCCGATCCCGGAGACCGCCGTCGCGCACCCCACCCCCTTCGTGGAGATCCCGCGCGCGGAGTGGTCGCAGCTCGCACCCAAGGAGCACCTGTCCCTCACCGAGACGGAGATCGTCCAGCTCCGTGGGCTGGGTGACCGCCTCGACATGCAGGAGGTGCAGGAGGTCTACCTGCCGCTCTCCCGGCTGCTGACCCTGTACGCGGCGGGCGCGCGGAACCTGCACGCCGAGACCAGTCGCTTCCTCGGGGACCGTGCCGGGCGGACGCCGTTCGTGATCGGCGTCGCGGGCTCGGTCGCCGTGGGCAAGAGCACCGTCGCGCGCCTGCTCCGCGAGCTCACGAAGCGGTGGCCGGACACCCCCCGCGTGGAACTCGTCACGACCGACGGGTTCCTGTACCCGAACGCCGAGCTCGAGCGTCGCGGGATCATGGACCGCAAGGGCTTCCCGGAGTCCTACGACCGCCGATCCCTGCTGCGTTTCGTCAGCCAGGTGAAGAGCGGCGCGACCGAGGTCCGTGCGCCGTACTACTCGCACCTGGTCTACGACATCGTGCCGGACGCCGAGATCGTCGTGCGCCAGCCGGACATCCTCATCGTCGAGGGGCTCAACGTGCTCGCCCCGCCGATGCACGGACGCCTGGCGCTCTCCGACCTGTTCGACTTCACGATCTACGTCGACGCGAAGACCCGGGACATCGAGTCCTGGTACGTCGACCGCTTCCTGGCCCTGCAGGAAGAGGCGTTCTCCAGCCCCGACTCGTTCTTCCACCGGTTCGCGTCGTTGTCGCGCGAGGACGCGGTGGCGACGGCGACCCAGGTGTGGCGGGCGATCAACGAGCCGAACCTCGTCGAGAACGTGCTGCCGACGCGCTCCCGGGCGACCCTCGTGCTCAAGAAGGCCGCCGACCACAAGGTGAGCTCGGTGTTGCTCCGCAAGATCTGACGCGGAGCGCGCGCGCACGCTCCGCGGTGTGGACCGGCGGCGCGCAACGAAAACCCGTTCGAACCACGGACGGCCGTGGTTCGAACGGGTTTCGGTTGCGCAGAAACAGCCGGCACCGCGGGCAGGCGGGCGGCAGCGCCGCGGGCCGCAGCGCCGCGGGCGCCGCCGCGGGCGGCCGCCGCGCGCTACGCCGCGTCGAGCGCCAGGCGCTCCTCGACGACCGCCGCGAGCTCCTCCGCGATGCGCTGGGCGTCCTCCTGCGAGGCGGCCTCGACCATCACGCGCACGACGGGCTCGGTGCCCGACGGACGCAGCAGCACGCGGCCGGTGTCACCGAGCGCGGCCGATGCGGCAGCGACGGCGTCCTGCACGCCCTGGTCGGCCAGCCCGTGCCGGTCGACACCCCGGACGTTCAGCAGAACCTGCGGGAACACCGTCATGCACGAGGCCAGCTCGCCCAGGCTCTTGCCCGTGCGTGCCATCTCGGCGACGAGGTGCAGCCCCGTCAGGATGCCGTCGCCCGTGGTCGCGTACTCCTGGAAGATGATGTGGCCGGACTGCTCGCCGCCGAGCGAGTAGCCGCCCTCGTTCATCTTCTCGAGCACGTAGCGGTCGCCGACGCCGGCCTCGATCACGCTGATGCCCGCTTCGGCCATCGCGCGCTTGAGCCCGAGGTTCGACATCACCGTCGCGACGAGGGTGTCGGCCGCGAGGTGCCCGCGCTCCTGGAGCGACAGCGCGAGGATCGCCATGATCTGGTCGCCGTCGATCGCGTTGCCCGCGGCGTCGACCGCCAGGCACCGGTCGGCGTCACCGTCGTGGGCGATCCCGACGTCCGCGCCGGCCTCGAGCACGGCGCGCGCCAGGTTGTCGATGTGGGTGGACCCGACACCGTCGTTGATGTTCCAGCCATCCGGGTCCGCACCGATCAGGGTCACCCGGGCCCCGGCGTTCACGAACACCTCGGGCGAGACGCCGGCAGCGGCACCGTTCGCGCAGTCGAGCACGACGTGGATGCCGTCGAGCCGGTGCGGCAGCGTGCCGAGCAGGTGCACCACGTAGCGGTCCTCGGCATCGGCGAACCGGGTGATCCGACCGACGCCGATGCCCGTCGGGGTGGGAGCCGACTGGTCGTGCATGGCGGCCTCGATGCGGTCCTCGACCTCGTCGGGGAGCTTCTTGCCGCCGGTGGCGAAGAACTTGATCCCGTTGTCCGGGGCCGGGTTGTGCGAGGCGGAGATCATCACGCCGAAGTCGGCGTCGACGTCCGCCACCAGGAACGCGGCAGCGGGGGTCGGGATGACCCCGGCGTCGAGCACGTCGACGCCGGCGGAGGCGAGCCCGGCCGCGACCGCGGCACCCAGGAACTCACCGGAGACGCGCGGGTCGCGCGCCAGGACCGCGCGGGGGCGCGGTCGGCCGGACGCCCGACGGGCGTCCGCATGGTGTCCGTGCGTGAGCACGGCCGCGCTCGCCTGGGCAAGACCCAGTGCGAGCGCGGCCGTCAACTCGCCGTTGGCGAGGCCACGAACGCCGTCGGTACCGAACAGACGCGGCATTGCATCCTCCGCCGTCGGGCGATCAGCGCTTCGAGAACTGCGAAGCCTTGCGGGCCTTCTTGAGACCGGCCTTCTTGCGCTCGATGACGCGGGCGTCACGGGTGAGGAAGCCGGCCTTCTTCAGGATCGCGCGGTTGTTCTCGCGGTCGATCTCGTTCAGCGTGCGCGCGATGGCGAGGCGGAGTGCGCCGGCCTGGCCGGAGGGGCCACCACCCGTGATGCGGGCGGTCACGTCGTAGGAGCCGAGGAGCTCGAGCACCTTGAACGGGTCGTTGATGAGCTGCTGGTGCAGCTTGTTCGGGAAGTAGTCCTCGAGCGAACGGCCGTTCACCACGAACGAGCCGGAGCCCGGGACGAGGCGCACGCGCGCGATGGCCTCCTTGCGGCGCCCGACGGCACCGCCGGAGACGTTGAGGATCTGACGGGGAGCGGCCTCGGTAGCGGCGGGTGCGCTCTCCGTGGTGAAGCTCTCCGGGGTCTGGTCGAGGGAGTCAGCGATCTGAGCCATGAGTTTTCTCTAGTCCTTGGAAGTCGTCGTGGCCGCTGTTACTGCGAGACCTGGTCGAAGGTGTACGTCTTGGGCTGCTGCGCGGCGTGGGGGTGCTCGGCACCCGCGTACACCTTGAGCTTCTTGAGCTGCTCGCGGCCCAGCGTGTTCTTCGGGAGCATGCCGCGGATCGCCTTCTCGACGGCGCGGGTGGGGTGCTTCTCGAGCATCTCCGGGTAGGAGGTCGCCGTGAGGCCGCCCGGGTAGCCCGAGTGGCGGTAGTAGACCTTCTTCGCGAGCTTGGAGCCGGTCAGGGCGACCTTGTCCGCGTTCACGATGATGACGTAGTCACCCATGTCCATGTGCTGGGCGAAGGTGGCCTTGTGCTTACCGCGGAGGAGCGCGGCGACGTGCGAGGCGAGACGGCCGAGGACGACGTCGGTGGCGTCGATGACGATCCAGTCGTGCTGGACGTCTGCCGGCTTCGGTGAGAACGTGCGAGTCACAGGAGTGCTGCTTTCGTGTCGAGGTGAGGAGTCCGTGAATCCCACTCCGGTTCGGGTTCCGCACGGCGAGGCCGGTGGAACTCCGGGTTGGAGGGCTCATCTGACTGTCCGGCGCACGGGGCGCGCAGACCAAGGTGAGAGCCTACCGGACCGGACTCTCCCCGGTCAAACGCGGGCGTGGCCCGCGCGCCGCCCGCACCCGCAGGGACCCGCGCCGGAAAGTCGTTTCGCGCGTGGGAAGTGGGAACTTCCCACCCTCCACGCGCGATCGCACTTCCCAGCGCGGTCGCGATGGGAAGGAACAGACGGGAGGCCCGGTGCCAGCTGGCACCGAGCCTTCCGTCCGTCGTCTGCCTATGCGGCGCGACGACGGCGCACGACGAGCACACCGGCTCCGGCTGCGAGCAGCAGCAGGGCGGCGGCGATGCCGCCACCGAGGTCCGCACCCGTGAACGCGAGCGCGCCGACCGAGGCCGCACCCGTCGCCGGGTCGATCGTGACCCGCAGGGTCACGGTTCCGGTGGTCGGACCGGTCACGACGATCGTGTGCGTCCCGGCGGACACCGACGCCGGGATCGTCAGCCGGCCGGACAGGTCGCCGTCGGCGTCCGCGGCGATCGTGCCGAGGAGCACCGGGTCGGAGTGCAGCTCGACGCGGGTCCGCTCGTCGGCGGCGAAGCCCGAGCCGGTCAGCGTGAACGTGCCACCGACGCGGAGGTCACCCGAGACGGACAGGGTCGCCGGCGACGCACCGGGCTCCGACGGGTCGGTCGGGTCGGTGCCCGGCTCGGTCGGGTCGGTACCCGGCTCGGTCGGGTCGGTACCCGGCTCGGTCGGGTCGGTCCCCGGGTCCGTCGGCGCGTCGGCGACGTCGAAGCCGACCAGGATCGGGTCGTGGTCGCTCGCGCGGTAGACGTCGTCCGTGTAGAGGATCGACGCGTTGTAGTTGTAGCGGCTGTACTCCAGCGCCACCGACTCGGTCGAGTTGATGTTCCAGATGTCCACGCCCGTCACGGTCGCCAGTGCGGCCGGGGAGGCGAGCACGTGGTCGAGCGAACCGCTCAGACCGCTGAAGACGTACGACCACTCGGACGCGTCCAGGGCGGGGCCGAGGTCCGTGTAGCCGGCGTCGTGCAGGACGACCATCGGGTCCTCCTGGCTGTACGCGTTGAAGTCGCCGAGCATGAACACCTTGTCGGTGCCGTACTGCGTCTGCATCCTCGTCGAGAAGGCGGCGAGCGCCGTGGCCTGCCGCACGCGGTCCGCGTTCGACGCACCCTGACCGTCGCCCTGGTCGGCGTTCTCGCCGGTGCCGGAGCCCTTCGACTTGAAGTGGTTCGCGATCACCAGGAACTCGTCGTCCGCGCTGCCGCCGACCGGGCGGAAGGCGTCCGCGACCGGCTGCCGGGCGTTCGTGAACGCGTCGTCGAGCAGGATCGTCGACTCGCCGGTCGGCGCGACGCGGTCCTTCTTGTAGATGAGCGCGAGGCGGATGACGTCCTCGCTCGCCGGGACGACGGCGGG
Source organism: Curtobacterium sp. NPDC090223 (assembly GCF_044746585.1). NCBI lineage: Bacteria > Bacillati > Actinomycetota > Actinomycetes > Micrococcales > Microbacteriaceae > Curtobacterium > Curtobacterium sp. NPDC090223. The sequence continues at coordinate 66,255 of NZ_JBIVCN010000004.1, forward strand.
GGACTTCACGTACGCCCAGGTGTCGGCGCCCGTCGCGGCGTTCAGGGCACCCACCAGGGTGGCGACCGCGGCGTCACGGTCCTGGCCGAACCGGGCCGAGTTCTCGATCTCCTCGAGGGAGACGACGTCGGCGCCGAGGCCGTTGATCGCCTTCACGATCTTCGTCTGCTGGCGCTGGAAGTCCTCCTCCTCCGCGGCACCGCGGGCGTCGCAGCCGGACTCCACCGTGACGGGGTCGCCCGCACGGTCGGTGTAGTAGGTGCAGCCGGTGAGCTGGTCGCCGGTGGTCGGGAAGTAGTTCAGCACGTTGAACCCGGCGAGCTTCAGGTCGCCGCCGACGTCCGCGGGCTTCGCGGTGCGCACGTTCGAGAACGTGGCCGGCAGGTCGGCCTTCGCCGTGGCGCCGGTGATCGGGGCCGTGGGCTGGAAGCTCCACCCGCCGTTCCGGTAGTCCAGGACGACCGGCTTCGTGAAGGTGGTGGCGGCGCCGACCGTGACGGGGGCGTCGTTCGTCAGCCACGGCAGCGGGATGCTCCGCGCCGACTGGTCCGAGCCCGGGTACGGCAGGAAGTTCGTGCTCGCGCCGTCGTCGAGCGTCACCGTGCGGGCGGCGTTGTCGGCCTCGACGGCCTTCGCCGCGGCGCTGCCGGGGCGGGCGACCTCGGTCGGCTGCAGGAGCCGCTTCGTCCCCGAGGCCAGGACGACCTCGCCGTACTGGTTCGTCGTGTAGTTGTCCGCGACGGTGTAGTCGCCCTGCGGTGCCACGAGCATGCTCTCGAGGGACTCGCGCTGGACGTCGGTCGACGGGAACGCGACGACGGCGGGCTGCGGCGCCGGCACGGTGTCGGTGCGCTTCGTCACGTCGGCCGCGCTCGTGACGGTGAGCTCGGTGAGGCCCTTGTACTCGGAGACGGCGCCGGTGAGCTCGAGGTGGTCGCCCTCGTGCACGGAGGCCACGGTCGCCGGGGAGTACACGAAGACCGCGTCGGACGCGGTGTGCGCAGCGAGGTCGATCGCCCCGCCGGTACCGGGCGTCTGCACCGTGTAGCCGTTGAACCCGCCCGTGGCGTACACCGCGGTGACGACGCCGCTCGTGACGACGTTCTTCCCGGCGTACGGCGAGGTGTCCGTCGTGCCCTGCAGCTGCGCGATGGTGACGGGTTCGGCGGGGCCCGCGGGCTCGGTCGGCTCCGTCGGGGTGGTCTCGATCGGCGTCGCGGTCTCGCCAGCGGCGTTCGTCGGGGTGAGGTCCTGCGTCTTGGTGAAGTCCGCCTGGTTGTCGTCCGTGTCGGTCGAGCCCGCCCGGACGAAGGCGTCCGGCACCGAGTTCGCGGTGCCCGCGACGGCGACGTTCGACTCGAACGTGGTCGCGGTCCCCCAGCCGAGCAGGTCGACGACGCCCGCGGTGGTGTCCGTGACCGACCCGGCTGGGAGCGCGACCGCGGCCGTCTGGTCGGCGAGCACCAGGACACCCCCGCCACCGCCCGGGTTCAGGCCGAGCGTCGCGTCGGGTGTCGGCAGGTCGTAGCGCGCGTTCGTGCCGTTGCTGCCGAGCTGCACCAGGTACGTGCCGTGCGCCGGGACGGTCCCGGTCAGCGGCGCTGCCGAGACGTTCGAGCCGGTCGCCGGCGGGCGGTACTGCAGGGACCAGGAGCCGAGGTCGACCGGGGCGTCGGTGGGGTTGCCGATCTCGACGAACTTCTGCGCGGAGAAGGCGCCGGCGCTGCCGCCCTTGACGTAGGCCTCCTGGATGACGAGGCCGGTGCCGGTGGTGTTCGCGCTTGCGGCGGTGACGGAGACGAGTGGTGCTGCGAGGAACGTCGCGGCGACCGTGGCGCACAGCAGAGTGCGTCCGACGTGCTGGGGCATGCTGACCTTCGGTTCGAGAGCGGAAACCCTCAGACCGTACAGACCTGCAGAGTCGCTCAGGTTGCGGTCAGGTAAACCATTGCAGTCGGCACCGTCACGACCCCGACATCAACCGCAGCACCATCACACCCGCAGTGATCGCGTACCAGCCCACGAGATTTCCACGCTTCTTCGCGAACACGAGCGAGAGCGTCCCGGTGACCGCAGCGATCACGGCCCCGACCACGCGGATCGGCCCCGTTTGGTCGGCGACGCCGACCAAGAACAGCGCAAGGGTCGCCACGACGACGAGAGTCGCGACGGCGAACCGACGAGATCGTGGGTCTCGGGTCCGAGGGGGTGTGTTCGTCACGTTGCCATCATGCCAGACATGAAGTTTCAGACACCACGAGTCGGAGTCAGGCGGTGTCCTGTCCATCATCACGACCCGACGGGCAGCCACTCCCGCCCCACCCGGTGCACCGCTGGCCCGTGCCCGGGCAACACGATCTCGGGGATCGGCAGCGCACGGGCGGACTCGAGCGCCACCGCTGGGTCCGCCGTGAAGAACGGTGTGATCATCCGCGGACGCGGCGTCCACGACCCGGGCTGCGTGTCGTGGTGGGACACGACCGCGTCCCCGGTGACGATCGCGTCGGCCGCCGGCAGCAGGTACGCGGTGGATCCGGCGGTGTGCCCCGCGGCCGGGAACGGCGTGATCGCCCGCCCCTCGAAGTCCCGCGCGGTGAACGCCCGGACCGTGGGGACGGTGGTCGGCCGGAGCGCGTCGGAGCGGATCGCCCGCGCGAGCCAGCGCAGCACGCGCGGGGCGGCCAGCCGGCCTCCGATCTCGGCCGGGGTGACCTGCTCGCGGTCCGGCCCGCGGACGTTCCCCACCTCGGCGGCGTGCGCCAGCACCTCGACGTGCGGGTACTGCGCGAGGATCCCGGGGATGCCCCCGATGTGGTCGACGTGTCCGTGCGTCACGTACACCCGACGGAGGTCCCCGAGGTCGTGCCCGGCGTACCGGACGGTGTCGAGCACCAGGTCGCTGTCGGCCGGGTAGCCGGCGTCGATGAGCGCGACGCCGTCCTCCTCGGCGAGGACGACCCAGTTCGAGACGGGCCCCTCGACGAAGACCACCCCGGGAGCGACGGAGACGACGGACCGGGGTTCGCGGGAAGTCATCCCCCGACGGTAGCGGAGCCGCCGTCCGAGGAGCGTCGGGCGCGCGTCTGCACCGCCCGCGCGGCGAGCTCGTCGTCCGCCGGGTACCCGACCTCGGTCAGGGTGAGTCCCGTCGCCGGCGCGACCTTGAACGCGCTGGTCCGCTCCCCCGCCCGGCGCAGCTCCTCGAGACGGTCGGCGCCGAAGCGCCCCTCGCCGACCGCGATGGTCGCCCCCACCATCGCGCGCACCATGGAGTGGCAGAACGCATCGGCCTGGAGGCTCGCCACCAGCACGCCGTCCGGCTCACGGTCCCAGCGGAACTCCTGGAGCGTCCGGATGGTGGTCGCCCCCTCGCGCGGCTTGCAGAACGCCGCGAAGTCGTGCAGCCCGAGCAGCGTCAGCGCACCGCGTTCCATCGCTGCCGGGTCGAGACGCCCCGGGTACCAGAGCGTGTGCCCACGACGACGTGGGTCGCGGGGTGCGTCGCGGTCGGCGACCCGGTACTGGTAGCGCCGCCAGAGCGGGGAGAACCGGGCGTCGAAGCCGTCCGGTGCCACCGACGCCCGGGTGACGACGACGTCTCCCTCCGGCCCGGCGAGCCCGTTCAGCCGCTTCACGAGTCCGTCCAGCGGGTCTCGCCGCGACCCGTCCGCCGACGCCCGACGCGGCCGCGCCAGTGCGCCCCACTGCGCGTCGTCCAGGTCCAGGTGCGCGACCTGCCCGGTGGCGTGCACCCCGGCGTCGGTCCGCCCGGCCACGGTGAGCAGCGGCGGTGCGCCCCAGCGGGTGAAGACCGTGGCGAGCGCGGACTCGAGCGCACCCTGGACGGTCCGCAACCCGGGCTGCCTGGCCCACCCGGAGAACGCGGCCCCGTCGTACGCGACGTCCAGCCGGATCCGCACGGTTCCTTCGCTCACGCCCCAACGGTACCGATGTCAGCGCCACGTCAGCGCCGCGTGAGCGCTCGGCGGCACGATCGCCATCAGACATCGACGAAAGGACACGACGATGACCACGACACCACTCGCGGTGGAGGCCACCGGCCTCGTGAAGACCTTCGGGCAGAACCGCGCTGTGGACGGTGTCGACCTCCGCGTCGAGGCCGGCACCGTGTACGGCGTGCTCGGCCCGAACGGCGCCGGCAAGACCACCACGATCAGCATGCTCGCGACGCTCATGAAGCCGGACGCCGGCGAGGCCCGCGTCTTCGGCCACGACGTCCGCCGCGAGGCGCAGGAGGTCCGCCGGCTCATCGGCGTGACGGGCCAGTACGCCAGCGTCGACGAGACGCTCAGCGCGACCGAGAACCTGGTGGTCTTCTCCCGGCTGCTCGGGCTCTCCCGGGCCGAGTCGAAGCGGAAGTCCACGGAGCTCCTGGAGCGCTTCGGCCTGACCGAGGCGGCGACCCGCCCGCTCAAGAACTTCTCCGGCGGCATGCGCCGGCGCCTGGACCTGGCGGCGAGCCTCATCGCGCAGCCGCCGCTGATCTTCCTCGACGAGCCGACGACGGGCCTCGACCCGCGGACCCGCGCGCAGATGTGGGACACCATCCGGGAGCTCGTCGCGACCGGCTCGACGGTGCTCCTCACGACGCAGTACCTCGACGAGGCCGACCAGCTGGCCGACCGGATCGCCGTCATCGACCACGGCCGGGTCGTCGCGGAGGGCACCGGCGACGAGCTGAAGGCGTCGATCGGCACGGCGTCGTTGCAGCTGCGGCTGCAGGACGGCCTCCGGCTCGACGCCGCACGCACGCTCGTCCGGCAGACGCTCGGCGTCGACGCGGTCGCGAGCCCGGAGGGCACCCGCCTGACGGCCCCGATGGCGGACCCGAACCGCGTCACCGACCTCCTCGTGTCGTTCCGCGACGCGGGCATCTCCCTCGCCGAGATGAGCGTGCAGAAGCCCACGCTCGACGAGGTCTTCCTCACCATCACCGGCACGCCGACCGACGCGGCCGACGACGCCGACCGCGAGCTCGAACGGAGCAACGCATGACCACGATCGCCCCCACCCCGACCGCTGCACCCCGCATCACCCCGCGCCCCGGCGTCGGCAACACCGGCCTCGGTGCCACGATCCGGCAGTCCCTGACGATGGCCTACCGCGGCCTGATCAAGGTCCGGCGCACCCCGGAGCAGCTGTTCGACGTCACCCTGATGCCGATCATCTTCACCGTGATGTTCACGTACATCTTCGGTGGCGCGATCTCCGGGAACGTGGCGTCCTACCTGCCGATCATCATCCCGGGCATCCTCGTCCAGACGAACATCACGTCGTCGATCGTCACCGGCGTCCAGCTCCGCGAGGACATGGACAAGGGCGTGTTCGACCGCTTCAAGTCCCTGCCGATCGCCCGGATCGCTCCGCTCGCGGGTGCGCTCCTCGCCGACACGGTCCGGTACGCCATCGCGACGACGATCACCTTCATCACGGGCTTCGCGATGGGGCTCCGTCCCGACGGCGGCTTCGGTGCGGTGGTCCTCGCCGGTCTGCTCGTCATCGTCGTCGCGTGGGCGATCAGCTGGATCTTCGCCTACTTCGGCGTGATCGCCCGCACGGCGTCGAGCGTCTCCGGCATCTCGAACATGGTGCTGTTCCCGCTGACGTTCCTGTCGAACGCGTTCGTCCCGGCCGACACCCTGCCGGACTGGCTGCGCTGGTTCTCCGAGGTCAACCCGATCTCGCACCTGATCACCGCGGTCCGCGAGCTCGTGAACCACGGCCAGGTGGGCGGTGACCTGTGGATCTCCCTGGTCGGCGCGGCCGTCGTCGTCGCGGTGTTCGCACCGCTCACGGTCCGCGCGTACATGCGGAAGGCCTGATCCCGCTCAGCGTCCGACGCGCAGCTCCTCGAGCAGCAGGCGTGCCTCCGAGACGGCCTCGGCCCGGTCCCATCCGGCCGAGGCCGTCTCCGCGCCCACGACGTCCGGTTCGCCGAGCACGTCGACCAGGAGCGGTCGGATCCGGGCATGTGCGAGCACCGCGAAGTCCTGCCGTGACCCGAACCGGCTCGCCAGCCCCCAGCAGCGTGCCGCTCCGACGTGGTCGCCGAGGCGGGCCGCGGCGAGCGCCAGACCGAGCAGGGCGGTCCCGATGACGGGCAGGTCCAGCCACCAGGGGTGCAGGCGCAGCATCACGAGCGCCCCGACCCGCAGGCGGCGCGCGATGGCGATCGTGGTGGCCTCGGCCGGGAGGCCCGGCTCGCGTCCGTCGGGCCGGCCCGCCGCCGCCTCGTCCAGCGCTGCGAGCCGCGCGGCGCCCGCCATCATCGTCCAGTGCGGCGTCTGCTTCCGGCGCGGCAGCACGAAGTCCCAGGCGTCCCCGTAGCGGGCGGCCGCGGTGACGAGGTCGCCGAGGCTCCGGCTGCACTCGGCGTCGATCGCGATGGCGAGGACGCCGATCTGCGCGGCGTCGCCGTCGAACCCACCACGGTTCGCGACCGGCTGGTTCCCGAGGTCGGCGGCGATCGAGCGGGCGAGCGCGACGTCGCCGGTCGCCGCGGAGCAGAGCCCGACGGTCCAGCCGATCTCGTACAGGTCGTCCTCGGCCCCGAACACCTCGAGCCGTTCCCGCGCCGTGGCGGCCGCGGCGAGCGCGTCGGTGTACCGGCCGGTCTGCGCGAGGAGCTGTGTCATCGTCACCGCGCCGGACCCCATCGCCCACGCGTCGTCGACACCGATCGCGAGCGTCTCCCCGCGTTCGGCGTACCGCAGGGCCAGGGCGAACTCGCCGTCGTTCTCGGCGAGCGGTGCGCTGAGCATGTGCGCGAGGCAGGCGACGCCGTCATCCGGGTCCTCGCGGTAGGCGGCGAGCAGGGCCGTGCCCTCCGCCGGCCGGCCGACGGTGAGGAGCAGGGCGGCCTGGGCGTCGAGCACCGGGAAGCCGCTCCAGCCCGCACGCGTCACGTGCCGGAGCGTCGAGATCGCGCGGACCGCGGTCCGCCGGTCGGAGAACGCCGCCGATCCCCCGGTGAGCACGAGTCCGAGGACGGTGGCGGCACGGTCTTCGTCCTCCGGCGGCGCCTGCCGGAGGACCGCGACGACGTCCGCCGCGATGGCGACGACCTCGCCGTGTGCGCCACGCAGCGTCCAGTAGCCGCCGAGTGCCGAGAAGACCTGCGCGACCGCGGACCGGTCCTGGGCCTGCAGGCTCCACCGAAGCAGGGTGACCAGGTTGTCGGCCTCACGACCGATCTCGCGGAATGACCGTCGCTGCGGCTCGCCGGTGGCCGCGAACACGTTCCGGGCCGCGGAGAAGTCCCGGCCCCACCGGACCATGGCGGCGCGGACCTCGTCCGTCCGGCCACGCTCGTCCAGGCGGGCGGCGCCGAACTCCCGCACGGTCTCGAGCAGGCGGTACCGCACGGGGTCGCCCTCGCGCTCGACGAGCTGCACCAGGGACTGCTCGACGAGTTCGGCGAGGTCGTCGAGCGCGTCGTCCCGACGGCCGTCAGCGGCGACGGCCTCCACCGCGTCCACCGCGAGGCCGTCCGGGAACAGCGCCAGCCGGGTCAGCAGGTCCTGCGCGCCGTCGTCGAGGAGCCGCCAGCTCCACTCGATCACGGCCAGGAGCGTGCGGTGCCGCTCGGGGGCACTCCGGTCCCCGCCGCGGAGCAGGGCGAACCGGTCGTCGAGCCGGCGTTCGATCTCCTCGGCGCTCATGCCGCGGATCCGGGCGGCGGCGAGCTCGATCGCGAGCGGTGTGCCGTCCAGCCTGGTGCAGATCCGCCGGACGGTGTCCACGGGGAGCACGGCGCCGGGCCGTGCGGCACGCGCCCGCTCCGTGAACAGGCGCACGGCTGCACCCTCGGCCTCGACCGGCAGCGGTGCCAGCGGTGCCACGACCTCGCCGGCGATGGCGAGTGGTGCGCGCGAGGTCGTCAGGACCCGGAGCGCCGGCAGCACCGCGAGCAGCTCCGCGGTGAACGCGGCGACGTCCGTCACGAGGTGCTCGCAGTTGTCCAGCACGAGGACGGTCGGTTCGTCGCCGAGTGCGCGGACCACGCGCCCGCGCAGGTCCGCGACGACCGCGTCGCGGAGCGCCCGGGCGGAGCGGACCTCGGCGATGCCGAGCAAGGCGCCGAGGGCCGGGACGATGTCGTCGCCCGCAGCGAGCGGAGCGAGCTCGAGCACGACGACCCCGCGGTCCGCCGGGACGGACGCGGCGACCGCCTGCGCGAGCCGGGTCTTGCCGAGTCCGCCGGCACCGAGGATCGTGACCAGCCGTTCCCGGGACAGCAGGTCCGTGACCGAGGCGAGGTCGGCCTCCCGTCCGACCAGCGCGTTCGGCGATGCCCGCAGGCCGATCCGGCGGACCGCTCCCGAGGCGGACGCGGATCGCCGCAGCAGCTCCGCGTTGAGGCGGACGAGGTCCGCGGAGGGGTCGGCGCCGAGCCCGTCGGCCAGGCGTTCCCGGTGCGCCGCGAACGCGGCGAGCGCCTCGGAGGTCCGGCCGGCCGCGGCCAGGGCGCGCATCGACCCGGCGACCGCCACCTCGTCGAAGGGGTCCGCGTCGGCCTGCTCGCGCCACAGCTCGACCGCGGCGTCCGCGTCGCCGGAAGCAAGGAGTGCGGAGCCGAGCGCGCGGCGGAGACCGCGTCGTGCCACCGCTGCACGCTCACCGAGCGCGGCGCCGAGGTCGCCGTCGACGTCCGCACCGGGGCGCCGCGCCAGAGCTCGAGCACCGCCCGGACCTCGTCGTCGGCCACACCGGGTGTAGCCCCGGCGGTGCGCTCCGCACGCGTCAGGTCGACGTCGTCCGGCCCGACGGCGAGCGCGTAGCCGGTGCTGGTCGACACGACGAGGCCGTCCTCGGTGCTCCGTCGGAGGCGCGAGACCAGGGTCTGCAGCGCCGCGCGGGAGCCCTTCGACTGCGCCTCGCCCCAGAGCTCGTCGATGATGGCGTCGGCGGTCATCGCGTGCCCTCGTGCCAGGACGAGGGCCGTCACGAACGCCCGCGCCAGGGCTCCGGGGACGGGGGTCGGCGAACCCGTCGGGTCCGCCACGAGCACGGGTCCGAGGACGGCGATGCGGAGGTGTCCTGGCACGGTGCGAGTCTACGGTCGAGTGTTGCGCGATCGTGATGATGCCGCGGATCGAAGGGGATCCATCCTCTTTATCCTGAGCACATGCACAAGATCACGAGGGGGGTCGTGAGCGTCACGCTCCTGACCGCGGCGACCGTCCTGCTCGCCGGCTGCGCCACCACCGACGGCGGCGTCCGCGCCGACCCCGCTGCCACGTCCGGGCCGACGGCCACGTCCACCCCGTCGGCGACCGCGGCAGAGACCGCCACCGTCGACTTCGGGAAGGCTCCTGCCGGCTCCGGCGTGCCCTCGTGCGCGGCACTCCTGCCAGCGGACCTGGTGGACGCGCTCGTCCCGGGCACGACCACGACCGACCTGCTCACGACCGCGTCCCACGTCGTCGGGTCGTGGTCCGCACTCGGGGTCGCCGGCGGCGCGGACTGCTGGTCCACGAACGGGGTCTCCCCCGTGGACGACGTCGAGCCGGGGACACGCGACGACCCGAAGTACGAGGGCGTGCGCGTGTCGGTGCTCCCGCACGCCGCGAGCGCGTTCGACACCGCCACCAGCGTCGCGACGTCGCCCGCCGAGAGCACCACCGCCGTCGACTGCGCGGCCAGCGACTCCGCCCGCGTCTTCTGTCACGGCGGGGTCCTCGCCGGCTCCGCGTGGGTGTCGGTCCAGGTCACCCGGCTCCAGACCACCGCGGACGCGACACCCCAGGCCATGCTCCCGGTCTACCGCGACCTGCTCGACCAGGTGCGCGCGGCCGTCGCGGGCTCGCCCGCCGGTGCCGCATCGGGCGCCGACTCGGCCGACTGGGCCTTCACGCCGTGCAGCCCGGACCGCGTGAACGCCGTCACCTCGGTCACCCTCCGCGACGCCGTCTACGCGACGGACACCCCGCCGGCGATCGACGAGTTCGTGAACCAGCGCATCGGGTCCGCGACCTGCAGCTTCGTCGAGGGCGAGCGGTACAACGTGTCCGACGCCCTGTACAGCGCGACCCCGGACGCGGCGTGGGTCGTCGAGCAGCGACTCGCGGCCGGGCTGATCGACCGCGCGCACCGGATCGACCTGCCGGGCCTCGGCGACCGGGACGGCGCCTGGCGCACCTGCGACGAGACCGCGTGCTCCGTCGACATCGTCCACGACGGCACCTGGCTGCAGTACTTCCTGACCACCAGGGTCGCGCCGAACACGAGCTCGGCGGTCGAGCGCTGGGCGGAGGCCTCGTTCAGCGCCGTTGACGACTGAACGCCGACGGCCCCGTCGAGGTGTCGAGGTTCTCGGTTGCCCGTCGCTCCGACTCCACGATGCCCCGGAGCGAGACGAGTGCCGCGGCGGTGACCGCCACGTGCGAGGGGTTCTCCCGGCTGGCGTCGAGCGCTCGTTCGACCTCCTCGATCGCCTCCTCGCCGGCGGTCTCCGGGCACTCGCCGCGGATCATGCACGCGAGCTGGGTCATCGCCTTCGCCAAGGGTTCGGCGAAGGCGGGATCGGGACGACCGACGCCCTCCGAGATCGGGCCGGACCGCGCCACGAGCTCGGTGAGGTCGGTCGTGTACCAGGCGACCCGCTCCAGCGCGCGGAACCGGGCACCGTCCTGCTGCAGCCGCGCGCGTGATCCGCGGAGTGCCCCACGGGGGTTGATCTTCCGGCTCTCGTGCGCGATCGAGACCCGCGACCGGACGTCCGCGATGGCACGGTCCAGGCGGTCCTGCTGCCGGTCCCACGCCGGCTCGTCGCGCTTGCCCTCACGGAGCACCGCCGCGAGCCCTTCGAGGTGGTCGGCGAGGACGTCGTTCACCGCGTCGATCCGGTGCTCGGCGTCCCAGAAGTGCAGCGGCGGGAACACCAGGAAGTTCACGAGCAGCCCGACCACGACGCCGACAGCCATCTGCACGAGGTACCCGAGCGAGTAGCCCTCGGCGTGCGCTCCGCCGACGAGCAGCACGAACAGGGCCGCGGTGGACACCCACGAGCTGCCCTCCCCGAGGACCCGGAACCCGCCGACGAGCACCCCGATCCCGACGGCGAGCGCGATGGCGATGAACCCCGGGTCGCCGATCCACATCGTGAAGCCGGCGATGACGATGCCGAGGCCGATGCCCACGAGCGTCTGGATCCCGCTCCGGAGGCCGGCGAACACCGTCGTCTGCATCGCCACGACGGCCCCGAGCGGTGCGTAGTACGGGTAGTCGGACGCGACGCCCGGCACGTGGCGCGCGATGAACCACGCCAGGCAGGCGGCGAACGCGGCCTTCCCGGCGTGCAGCAGGCGTGGTTGTGTCCCCGAGGTCCGGCTCCATCGCCAGACCCTGGTCCCCACCCCCGCGACGTGTTCGAATCCCATGGTTCCTCCTGGTGCCGGCCCTCACCCGATGGGCCGACGCGTCACCCTACGGTGCGCCCGCTGTGCATCGCTCCCGTCGGGGCCGCGGAACGCCGAACGGCCCCCGCTGCATGCGCTGCGGGGGCCGTTCGTGGTGGTGCGTGCGAGCTACTTGTCGTCCGACTTCTCGGCGGCGTCTTCCTCGACCTCGGCGGCAGCCTCGGTCTCGGTCTCCGACTCGACCGGAGCCGACTCCTCGGTGGTCTCGGTCTCCTCGACCGGGGCCTCCTCGGTGGTCTCCTCCGCGGCGGGCTCCGACGCCGGCGCGGCAGCGGCCGGAGCCGAGTTGCGCGTGACGGGGGCCGGGGTGCCGGAAACGGGCTCGAGGACGAGCTCGATCGAGGCGAGCGGCGCGTTGTCACCCTTGCGGAAGCCGAGCTTCGTGATGCGGGTGTAGCCGCCCTGGCGGTCGGCCACCTGCGGCGCGATCTCCGTGAACAGCGTGTGCACGACGGTCTTGTCGCGGAGGGCCGCGATGACCCGACGACGAGCGTGCAGGTCGCCGCGCTTCGCGAACGTGATGAGACGCTCGGCCACCGGGCGGAGGCGCTTGGCCTTCGTCTCGGTGGTCGTGATGCGACCGTGCGTGAAGAGGGCGTTGGCGAGGTTGCTCAGGAGCAGGCGCTCGTGGGCGGGGCCGCCACCGAGGCGGGGGCCCTTGGTGGGCTTCGGCATGTCAGTTCTCCAGTGGTGAAAGAGTGGTGCGCGCCGTGACGACGCGCGTGCGCATCAGCGCGAGGTCAGTTGCTGGACTCGTCCTCGTCGTACCCGCTGTAGAAGTGGGCGCCGTCGAATCCGGGGACGGTGTCCTTGAGGGACAGGCCGAGCTCGGTGAGCTTGTCCTTGACCTCGTCCACCGACTTCTGACCGAAGTTGCGGATGTTCATGAGCTGCGTCTCCGACAGGGCGACGAGCTCGGACACCGTGTTGATGCCCTCCCGCTTGAGGCAGTTGTAGCTGCGGACCGAGAGATCGAGGTCCTCGATCGGGGTCTGCAGCTCGTTCGAGAGCACGGCGTCGACCGGCGCGGGGCCGATCTCGATGCCCTCGGCCGCCGTGTTGAGCTCACGGGCGAGCCCGAACAGCTCGACGAGCGTCCGACCAGCCGACGCGATGGCGTCGCGCGGCGTGATGGCCGGCTTCGACTCGACGTCGACGACCAGGCGGTCGAAGTCCGTGCGCTCACCGGCACGCGTCGCCTCGACGCGGTAGGTGACCTTGAGGACCGGGGAGTAGATCGAGTCGATCGGGATCTGACCGGCCTCGCTGAACTCCGAGCGGTTCTGCGTCGCCGAGACGTAGCCGCGGCCACGCTCGATGGTGAGCTCGAGCTCGAAGCGCGCGGTGTCGTTCAGGGTCGCGATGACGAGGTCCGGGTTGTGGATCTCGACGCCGGCCGGCGCGGAGATGTCCGCGGCGGTGACCTGACCGGCACCCTGCTTGCGCAGGTACGCCGTGATGGGCTCGTCGTGCTCGCTGGAGACGACCAGGCTCTTGATGTTGAGGATGATCTCCGTGACGTCTTCCTTGACACCGGGCACGGTGCTGAACTCGTGGAGGACGCCGTCGATGCGGATGCTGGTGACAGCCGCGCCGGGGATCGAGGAGAGGAGCGTGCGGCGCAGCGAGTTGCCGAGGGTGTAGCCGAAGCCAGGCTCGAGCGGCTCGATGACGAAGCGCGAGCGGTGCTCGGAGATCGACTCCTCGGTCAGGGTGGGGCGCTGTGCAATGAGCACTGTGGGATTCCTTTCGGCGAAGTGTCCGCTATATGACACTTGGCGGTACGACGGGGCCGACCGGGCCCCGACGGGTCTGTTGAGTTGTGATCACGCGCACCGTGGTGCGCGATCGAACGACCAGGAATGGCCGCCCCTGCTCGCTCCGATCAGGAAGCGGATCGCCCCGTCAGGGAACGAGCGGGGAACGGCCGGTTGCTCCTCGCGTCAGACGCGACGGCGCTTGGGCGGGCGGCACCCGTTGTGCGCCTGCGGCGTGACGTCGTTGATCGAACCGACCTCGAGGCCGGCGGCCTGGAGGGAACGGATCGCGGTCTCACGACCCGAACCCGGGCCCTTCACGAACACGTCGACCTTCTTGACGCCGTGCTCCTGCGCCTGACGCGCAGCGGACTCGGCGGCGAGCTGCGCCGCGAACGGGGTCGACTTGCGCGAGCCCTTGAAGCCGACGGCACCGGAGGACGCCCAGCTGAGGACGGCACCCGACGGGTCGGTGATGCTGACGATCGTGTTGTTGAACGTGCTCTTGATGTGGGCCTGGCCCACGGCGACGTTCTTCTTCTCCTTGCGGCGCGGCTTGCGCGCGGCAGTCTTGGGGGTAGCCATGATGATCTCCTATCGGGCCTTCTTCTTGCCTGCCACGGTGCGCTTCGGGCCCTTGCGGGTACGCGCGTTGGTCTTGGTGCGCTGACCGCGCACCGGGAGACCACGACGGTGACGAAGACCCTCGTAGCTGCCGATCTCGACCTTGCGGCGGATGTCGGCTGCGACCTCGCGGCGGAGATCACCCTCGACCTTGTAGTTGCCCTCGATGTAGTCGCGGAGGGCGACGAGCTGGTCGTCGGTGAGGTCCTTGACGCGGATGTCACCGGAGATCCCGGTGTCCGCGAGCGTCTTGACCGCGCGAGTGCGGCCGACGCCGTAGATGTACGTGAGTGCGATCTCCACGCGCTTCTCGCGCGGGATGTCGACGCCTGCTAGACGTGCCATGTGCTGGCTGCTCCTGTTGTCGATGGAGGTGTGGCGCAGTACCGGTGCTCGGGCCTCCGACCCGGGGTGTCCCCCGCTCGCGGACGAGCGGGATCTGGTACTGCGTTGTCGATGTTGAGTTGTGGGTCGTGCTCGAGCCGCCGTGCGCGGCCCCGGTCACGCGCTGGGACTAGCCCTGGCGCTGCTTGTGACGCGGGTTGCTCTTGCAGATCACCATGACGCGGCCCTTGCGGCGGATGACACGGCAGTGCTCGCAGATGGGCTTGACGCTGGGGTTGACCTTCATTGCTGATTCCTCGTGCTCGCTGGCTTCGTGCTCGGCGGGTTCGCCGAGTCGTTCCTTTCCAGCTCGCGGATCACTTGTAGCGGTAGACGATCCGGCCGCGGGTCAGGTCGTACGGGCTCAGCTCCACGATCACGCGGTCCTCTGGGAGGATGCGGATGTAGTGCTGGCGCATCTTCCCGGAGATGTGCGCGAGGACCTTGTGCCCATTGGTCAGCTCAACGCGGAACATCGCGTTGGGCAGAGCTTCGAGCACCGAGCCTTCGATCTCGATGACGCCGTCTTTCTTGGCCATAGCCTCACTGTCGCTTGGTTGGATTACCGGTGTGATCCCCGAGCCGGTCTGCGGGTCGGGCGCCACGCCCAGAAGGCATGGCACACCAAAGATCGATCTTATGGGATCAGTGGCCGATTGCCAAGTGCACGCGCCGTGCCCCCTCCTCTGGGGTGTTCCTGAACGGAGGGCCAGCGTCCCACAGTGGTTGCACGGCGCGCTCCTGGGGCCGGGCAGGACTCCGGCCCTACGGTGACAGTTGCAGCCCCCCGAACGGAGACCCCTGTGCCCGCCACCCGCAACCAGCGGACGATCGCCCGTCACGGCCGCCTCGCGCGCCGTCGGGGCTGGACCACACTCGTGTCCGTCGTCGCCTCCACGCTCGCCGTCGTTCTCGTCAGCGGGACCAGTGTCGCCGCCATCGCCGGCGCCCAGCTCGCGACCGCACCGACGAGCGTGCAGCTCAGCACGGACGACCAGAGCACGGCGAAGACCGCGGACATCACCGCGATCAAGGGCGGCGCGAACATCCTGCTCATCGGCAGCGACACCCGCGTCGGGCAGTTCGACTCCGCCGACGACGTCGACGGCGCGCGCAACGACGTCACGATGCTCGTCCACATCTCCGCTGACCACCAGCAGCTGACCGCGGTGAGCTTCCCCCGCGACCTGATGGTGCCGATCCCGGCGTGCACGAACCCGGAGACCGGTACCACCTACCCCGCAGCCGCGTCGGCGCAGTTCAACACGGCGCTCGGCAACGGCGGTGTCTCGTGCGTCGTGGACACGGTCGAGAACCTCACCGGCCTGAGCATCCCGTACGCCAGCCTCATCACGTTCGACGGCGTCATCGAGATGTCGAACGCGCTCGGCGGTGTCGACGTCTGCGTCGCGAAGGCCATCGACGACACGTACACCGGGCTGCACCTCACCGCCGGCGAGCACACGCTCGAGGGCTCGGACGCCCTCGCCTTCCTGCGCACCCGGCACGGCGTCGGCGACGGCAGTGACCTCGCCCGGATCAGCTCCCAGCAGGTGTTCCTCTCGGCGCTCCTCCGCAAGGTCACGTCGGACGGCACCCTGTCCAACCCGATCACGCTCTACAAACTCGCGGGCGCAGCGCTGAGCAACATGGTGCTCTCCGACGGTCTCGGCCAGACGAAGACGCTCGTCGGCCTCGCCGGGATGCTCCGCGGGATGAGCACGTCGAACATGCTGTTCGTCCAGTACCCCGCCGCGGACGACCCGGAGGACAGCGCCAGGGTGATCGTCGACCAGGACCCCGCCCACGCGCTCAACGTCGCACTGCAGACGGACGAGAAGACCACGCTCAGCGACTCCACGACGGGGCGTGCGTCCGAGGAGAGCACCGACGGCAGCTCGTCGAGCGCATCCCCGTCGGCGTCGGCGACGCCGTCGAGTGCCGCGTCCTCACCCGCGTCGAGCACGAGCACGAGCACCCCGAGCGCCTCGGCGACGCCGCTCCCCTCGTCCATCACCGGACAGAGCGCCGCAGAGGAGACCTGCACCGTCGGCAACTGATGCCGTCGGTCACCGACCACGTCGGTGACCGACGCCGACGGGGCGGGCCCGCACCGGGCCTCCAGGCGTGACGTTCCGCACCACGTGCGGACGGGAGGCCCGACCTACGGGATCGGGACGGGTGTCACACCCAGCGGGGTCAGGTCGGCAGCCCCGCCGTCGGCGGCGGTCAGCACCCAGATCCCGTCGGCGTGCACGGCCACGCTGTGCTCCCAGTGCGCGGCGTCCGAGCCGTCCAGGGTGCGGACGGTCCAGTCGTCGTCGTCGGTCGAGCTGTCGATCGTGCCGGCGGTGACCATCGGTTCGATCGCGACCACGAGCCCGGGACGCACCGCGGGCCCCGCGCCGCGGACGCGGTAGTTGAAGACGGGCGGTTCCTCGTGCATGGACCGACCGATGCCGTGACCGGTGAAGTCCTCGACGATGCCCCACGTGCCGGTCTCGTCGATGGCGTCCTCGACCGCGTCGCCGACCTCGTTCAGGTTCTTCGCCTGTGCGAGCGCGGCGATCCCGTGCCAGAGCGACCGCTCGGTCGTGTCGCAGAGCTGCTGCCGTGCCGACGTGATGGTCGCGTCCCCACCGGGGACCACCGTCGTGAACGCGCTGTCGCCGTTCCAGCCGTCGACCTCGGCGCCGGCGTCCACCGACACGATGTCACCCGGCTGCAGGACCCGGTCACCCGGGATCCCGTGCACGATCTCGTCGTTCACCGAGACGCACAGCGTGTGGCGGTAGCCCGGCACCAGCTGGAAGTTCGGGATCCCGCCACCGTCGCGGATGGTGCGCTCGGCGATCGCGTCGAGCTCACCGGTCGTGATGCCCGGCCGGACGGCCCCGCGGACCGCGTCGAGGGCAGCCGCCGTGAGCAGCCCCGGGCGCACCATGGCGCGGAGCTCCTCCGGCGACTTGTAGATCGAGGGCTTGCGGAACCGAGCCACGCGGGTCAGACGCCGGCGGTGAGCCCGCGCGACGCGAGCGCTGCCTGGATGCGGTCACCGACGGCGTCGATGGCGCCGAGGCCGTCGACCTCGACCACGAGACCGCGCTGCTCGTACGCCGCGACGATCGGGGCGGTCTGCTCGACGTAGACCTGCTGCCGACGACGGATCGTGTCCTCGTTGTCGTCGCTGCGGCCCTGCTGCTCGGCGCGCTTCAGGAGTCGCTCGACGAGCGCGTCCTGGTCGGCGACGAGCTGGATGACGGCGTCGATCCCGGCACCCTGCTCGGCGAGCAGACCGTCGAGGTACTCGACCTGGCCGACCGTGCGCGGGTAGCCGTCGAGCAGGAAGCCGCTCTCGGCGTCGGGCTCGGACAAGCGGGACTTCACGAGCTCGTTCGTCAGCGAGTCCGGGACGTAGTCGCCCGCGTCCATGATCGCCTTCGCCTGGACCCCGAGCGGCGTGCCCTCGGACACGTTCTTCCGGAAGATGTCCCCGGTCGAGACGGCCGGGATGCCGAAGGACTCGGCGATGCGGCCGGCCTGCGTGCCCTTCCCGGCTCCGGGAGGTCCGACGATGATGAGACGTGCGCTCAACGGAGAAGCCCTTCGTAGTGACGTTGCTGCAGCTGCGAGTCGATCTGCTTCACGGTCTCGAGACCGACACCCACGATGATGAGGATGCTCGCGCCACCGAACGGGAAGTTCTGGTTCGCACCGAACAGCGCCAGTGCTGCCAGTGGGATGAGCGCGATGAGACCGAGGTAGAGCGAGCCGGGCAGCGTCACCCGGGTCAGGACGTAGTCGAGGTACTCGGCGGTGGGACGACCGGCACGGATGCCGGGGATGAACCCGCCGTACTTCTTCATGTTGTCGGCGACCTCTTCGGGGTTGAAGGTGATCGCGACGTAGAAGTAGGTGAACCCGACGATGAGCAGGAAGTACAGGACCATGTAGAACCAGTTGTCACCCGAGGTCAGGTTGTTCTGGATCCAGGTCACCCACGCGGCCGGCTCGGAGCCGTCGGAGGGCTGGTTGAACTGCGCGACCAGGGCCGGCAGGTACAGCAGCGACGAGGCGAAGATGACGGGCACGACGCCGGCCATGTTCACCTTGATCGGGATGTAGGTGTTGTTGCCGCCGTAGGTCCGACGGCCGACCATGCGCTTGGCGTACTGCACGGGGATGCGCCGCTGCGACTGCTCGACGAACACGACGGCCATCATGATGACCAGGCCGACCAGGATGACGAACAGGAAGAGCTCGAAGGACTGCGACTGCTCGATCGCCCAGAGCGCGGAGGGGAACTGCGCTGCGATGGACGTGAAGATGAGGAGCGACATGCCGTTGCCGATGCCGCGCTCGGTGACGAGCTCGCCCATCCACATGATGAGGCCGGTGCCGGCGGTCAGGGTGACGACCATGAGCATGATCGCGTACCAACTGTCGTTCGAGATGATCGACGAGCAGGAGGAGCTGGCGTTCGTGCCGAAGAGCTGGCCGGAACGGGCGACCGTGATCAGCGTGGTGGACTGCAGCACACCGAGCGCGATCGTGAGGTAGCGCGTGTACTGGGTCAGCTTCGCCTGACCGGTCTGGCCCTCCTTGTAGAGGGCGTCGAAGTGCGGGATCACGACGCGCAGCAGCTGCACGATGATCGACGACGTGATGTACGGCATGATGCCGAGCGCGAAGACCGAGAGCTTCAGCAGCGCGCCACCGGAGAACAGGTTGATCAGGTCGTAGAGACCGCCGGAGGACGATGCGCTCGCCAGGCACGTCTGCACCGCGGCGTAGTCGACGTACGGTGCCGGGATGTACGACCCGAGGCGGAACAGCGCGATGATCGCGAGGGTGAAGCCGATCTTCTTCCGAAGATCGGGGGTGCGCATGATGCGCGCGACCGCTCTGAACACGAGAACTCCGAACTTCTGGGGACCGGCCTGGCCGATCGTGCCGGGCGGATCCGCCCGTGGCCGGAAGCGCCGACCGCGTGGCCCGGCGTCCGTCGTCGAACCGACGGGGGGATCCGGGCCTCCATCAAGGAAACCGTAACGGCGGCCCGTGCGCAATGCACGGGCCGCCGACGGGACTACTCGGTGACGGTGCCGCCCGCAGCCACGATCTTGTCCTGGGCGGAGCCCGAGACCTTGTCGACCGTGACGGTGAGCTTCACGCTGATGTCACCCTGACCGAGAACCTTGACCTTCTCGTTCTTGCGGACGGCGCCCTTGGCGACCAGGTCCGCAACGGTGACGTCGCCACCGTTCGGGTACAGCTCCGCGAGCTTGTCCAGGTTCACGACCTGGTACTCGACGCGGAACGGGTTCTTGAACCCGCGGAGCTTCGGGGTGCGCATGTGCAGCGGCATCTGCCCACCCTCGAAGCCGACGCGGACCTGGTAACGGGCCTTCGTGCCCTTGGTACCGCGGCCCGCGGTCTTGCCCTTCGAGCCCTCACCGCGACCCACACGGGTGCGGTCCTTCTTCGAGCCAGCGGCCGGACGAAGGTGGTGCACCTTCAGGATCTGGACGCGCTCGTTCTTCTCGTCGCTCATGCGTCGACCTCCTCGACCTTCACGAGGTGCGCCACCGTCGCGATGTAGCCGCGGTTCTGGGAGTTGTCCTCACGCAGGACCGTACGGCCGATGCGCTTGAGACCCAGGCTGCGGAGCGTGTCGCGCTGGTACTGCTTCTCGCTGATGACTGACTTCGTCTGCGTGATCTTCAGCATGGCCATCAGGCACCTGCCTTCTCGGTCGCTGCGGCACGCGCGGCCGCCTCGGCACGGAGCAGGCGGGCCGGCACGACGTGGTCGATGTCGAGGCCACGACGTGCTGCGACGGCGCGGGGCTCCTCGAGCTGCTTGAGGGCCTCGACCGTGGCGTGCACGATGTTGATGGTGTTCGACGAACCGAGCGACTTGCTCAGGACGTCGTGGATGCCGGCGCACTCGAGCACGGCGCGGACGGGACCACCGGCGATGACACCGGTACCCGGGCCGGCCGGACGCAGGAGGACGACACCGGCTGCGGCCTCACCCTGCACGGGGTGCGGGATGGTGTTGCCGACGCGCGGGACGCGGAAGAAGTTCTTCTTCGCCTCTTCGACACCCTTGGAGATCGCCGTGGGGACCTCCTTGGCCTTGCCGTAGCCGACGCCCACGAGGCCG
The DNA here is from genome assembly GCF_044746585.1 of Curtobacterium sp. NPDC090223. Taxonomy (NCBI): domain Bacteria; kingdom Bacillati; phylum Actinomycetota; class Actinomycetes; order Micrococcales; family Microbacteriaceae; genus Curtobacterium; species Curtobacterium sp. NPDC090223. The sequence goes on from NZ_JBIVCN010000004.1 coordinate 86,629, forward strand.
TTGCCGTCACCCACGACGACGAGCGCCGTGAAGCTGAAGCGACGACCACCCTTGACGACCTTCGAGACGCGGTTGATGGTCACCACGCGCTCGAGGAACTGGCTGTCGCCACCGCGGTTGTTGCGGTCGCGGCCCTGCTGACGGTCACGACCGCCACCACGACGGCCACGGTTGTCGGCCGAGTCGCGGTTGTTCGACGCGGAGCCAGCGGCGGTCTCGACCGGGCGCTCGGCGACGGGGGCAGCTGCCTCCGCCTCCTTGCCCTTCGGGGTCTCCTCGGCGCTGGTGGCCTCGGTGGTCTCTTCGACGCTGGTCGTCTCCTCGACGGCCGGGGTCTCTTCGGCGTTGCTGTTGTTCGCGATGTCGCTCACAGGTTCAGCCCTCCTTCACGGGCACCATCGGCGATCGCGGCGACGCGACCGGCGTACTTGCTACCACCGCGGTCGAACACGACGGCTTCGACACCGGCGGTCTTCGCACGCTCGGCGAGGAGCTCGCCGACGCGGCGCGCCTTGGCGGTCTTGTCGCCGTCGAACGAACGGAGGTCGGCCTCCATCGTCGATGCGCTGGCGAGGGTGTGACCCTTCGAGTCGTCGATGACCTGCACGAACACGTGACGTGACGAGCGGGTGACGGCGAGACGGGGACGTGCCTCGGTGCCGGTGATCTTCTTGCGGAGACGGTTGTGGCGGCGGGCCTTGGCGGCCGCCTTGCTCTTGCCTCGAGTTCCGATAGCCATGATCACTTACCTGACTTTCCGGCCTTGCGGCGCACGTTCTCGCCGGCGTAGCGGACACCCTTGCCCTTGTAGGGCTCCGGCTTCCGCAGCTTCCGGATGTTGGCCGCGACCTCGCCGACGGCCTGCTTGTCGATGCCGTTGACGGTGACCTTGTTGTTGCCCTCGACGGCGAAGCTGATGCCCGCCGGCGGCTCGACCGTGATCGAGTGGGAGTAGCCGAGCGCGAACTCGAGGTTCGAGCCCTTCGCCTGGACGCGGTAACCGGTACCGACGACCTCGAGGCCCTTGGAGTAGCCCTGGGTGACGCCGATGATCTGGTTCGCGATGAGGGTCCGGGTCAGCCCGTGGAGCGAACGCGACGTGCGCTCGTCGTCCGGACGGGTGACGAGGACCTGGTTCTCCTCGACGTTGGCCTGGATGGGCTCCGCGACGACGAGCGAGAGCTCGCCCTTCGGGCCCTTGACCGCGACGTTCTGACCGTCGATGGAGACGGTCACGCCCGCGGGGATGTCAATGGGAAGACGTCCGATTCGAGACATGTTCGATCACCAAACGTAGGCGAGGACTTCCCCACCCACGCCCTTCTGCTCGGCTTCGCGGTCGGTCAGGAGACCCGAGGAGGTCGACAGGATCGCCACACCGAGGCCACCGAGGACCTGGGGGATCTCCGTCGACTTCGCGTAGACCCGGAGGCCGGGCTTCGACACGCGCTTGATGCCGGCGATCGAGCGCTCGCGCTCGGGGCCGTACTTGAGCTCGATGGTGAGGGTCTTGCCCACGCGGGCGTCCTCCACCTTCCACTCGCTGATGTAGCCCTCGCGCTTGAGGATGTCAGCGATGGTGGTCTTGAGCTTTGAGCTCGGAAGCGAGACGGCGTCGTGGTGCGCCGAGTTCGCGTTCCGCAATCTGGTCAGCATGTCTGCGACCGGATCGGTCATCGTCATGATGTGATTCCGTTTCTCACCTGGTTTCGACACCCGTTCCACGAATGCCGACCTGAGCGATCGAGTGACCCCAGGGCGATTCCCCGGAGTCCGTGTGTTCGTGCGGGCGGGCCGGAGGACTTGCATCCTCCGGCCCGCGTCGCTCGAAGTAGTTTAGACCGTCTGCTCGGCAGAGCGGAACGGGAAGCCCAGCTGCTTGAGCAGGGCACGTCCCTCGTCGTCCGTCTTCGCGGTGGTCACGACGGTGATGTCGAAGCCACGGACACGGTCGATGCGGTCCTGGTCGATCTCGTGGAACATGCTCTGCTCCGTGAGACCGAACGTGTAGTTGCCGTTGCCGTCGAACTGGCGGTCGGACAGACCACGGAAGTCGCGGATACGGGGAAGCGCGAGCGAGAGCAGGCGGTCCAGGAACTCCCACGCACGGTCACCGCGGAGGGTGACGTGTGCGCCGATGGCCTGGCCCTCGCGCAGCTTGAACTGCGCGATGGACTTGCGGGCCATCGTGACCTGCGGCTTCTGACCCGTGATCGCGGTGAGGTCCTTGATGGCCCCCTCCATGATCTTCGAGTCACGAGCTGCCTCGCCGACACCGGTGTTCACGACGACCTTGACCAGGCCGGGGACCTGGTTGACGTTGCCGTAGCCGAACTGCTCGGTCAGCGCCGACTTGATCTCGTTCTTGTACTTCTGCTTGAGGCGCGGCTGAACTTTCTCAGTCGTCGCGGCAGTCGTGTCAGTCATCAGAGCTTCTCACCAGACTTCTTGGCGTAGCGGACGCGGACGGTCTTCTTGACGCCGTCCTTCTCCACCTCTTCGGTGCGGAAGCCGACGCGGGTCGGCTTCTTCGTCTTGGGGTCGACGAGCGCGACGTTCGACACGTGGATCGATGCCTCGTGCTGCTCGATGCCGCCGGTCTTCGAACCACGCTGCGTCTGGCCGACGCGGACGTGCTTCGTGACGAAGTTCACGCCCTCGACGACGACACGGTTCTTGCCCGTGATGACCTCGATGACCTTGCCCTGCTTGCCACGGTCGCCGCCACGCTCCTGCGTCGCGCCCGTGATGACCTGGACGAGGTCACCCTTCTTGATGTTCGCCATGGCTTACAGCACCTCCGGCGCGAGCGAGATGATCTTCATGAACTTCTTGTCACGAAGCTCGCGACCGACCGGACCGAAGATGCGCGTGCCGCGCGGGTCGCCGTCAGCCTTGAGGATCACTGCCGCGTTCTCGTCGAACTTGATGTAGGAGCCGTCCTGACGACGGGTCTCCTTCTTGGTGCGAACGATGACCGCCTTGACGACGTCACCCTTCTTCACGTTGCCGCCGGGGATGGCGTCCTTCACCGTGGCGACGATGACGTCACCGAGGCCGGCGTAGCGACGACCCGAGCCACCGAGCACGCGGATGGTCAAGATCTCCTTGGCACCCGTGTTGTCGGCGACCTTCAGGCGGGATTCCTGCTGAATCACTGCTGTCTCCTATTTCCGCAAGCGGGCCGCGAGGCCTACTTGGCCTTCTCGAGGATCTCGACCAGGCGCCAGCGCTTGGAGGCACTGAGGGGACGGGTCTCGCTGATCACGACGAGGTCGCCGACACCGGCCGAACCGGCCTCGTCGTGCGCCTTCACCTTGGAGGTGCGGCGGATGACCTTGCCGTAGAGGGCGTGCTTCACGCGGTCCTCGACCTCGACGACGATGGTCTTGTCCATCTTGTCGCTGGTCACGTAACCGCGGCGCGTCTTGCGGTAGCCGCGGGTGAGGGCGGCGGAGTCCTTCTCTTCGTTCGCCATCAGTTCTCCTCGGCGGTCTCGGCCTCGGTCGACTCAGCCGGCTTCTCGGCCTTCTTCGTCGACTTCTTGGCCTTGGTTGCGGTCTCGACGGGAGCGGGAGTGGCACGGATGCCGAGCTCACGCTCGCGGAGGACGGTGTAGATCCGGGCGATGTCGCGCTTGACGGCACGGAGACGACCGTGGCTCTCCAGCTGGCCGGTGGCCGACTGGAAGCGGAGGTTGAAGAGCTCCTCCTTGGCCTTCTTCAGCTCGTCAGCGAGACGCTCGTTCTCGAACGTGTCGAGCTCCGTCGGACGGAGCTCCTTGGAACCGATCGCCATTATGCGTCGCCCTCCTCGCGCTTGATGATGCGTGCCTTGAGGGGCAGCTTGTGAATTGCACGGGTCAACGCCTCGCGGGCGATGTCCTCGCTGACGCCGGAGAGCTCGAAGAGCACGCGGCCGGGCTTGACGTTCGCGATCCACCACTCGGGCGAACCCTTACCGGAACCCATGCGGGTCTCGGCGGGCTTCTTGGTGAGCGGACGGTCCGGGTAGATGTTGATCCACACCTTGCCGCCACGCTTGATGTGACGCGTCATGGCGATACGAGCGGACTCGATCTGACGGTTGGTCACGTAAGCGGGCGTGAGGGCCTGGATGCCGTAGTCACCGAAGGAGACCTTGGTGCCACCGGTCGCCTGACCCGAACGCTTCGGGTGGTGCTGCTTGCGGTGCTTGACTCGACGGGGGATAAGCATGGTTACGCCTCAACTCCTGCGCCGGCCGGCGCTTCCTGCGGGGCCTGCTGCTCGCGACGGTCGCCACCGCGCTCGTTGCGGTCCCCACGGGGGCCGCCACCGCGACGGTCGCCACCACGACGCTCCGGGCGCGACGAACGCTGGTTCGCCTGCTCGCGAGCGAGCTCCTTGTTCGTGATGTCGCCCTTGTAGATCCAGACCTTCACACCGATGCGACCGAACGTCGTCCGGGCCTCGTAGAAGCCGTAGTCGATGTTGGCGCGGAGCGTGTGCAGGGGCACGCGGCCCTCGCGGTAGAACTCCGAGCGCGACATCTCGGCGCCGCCGAGACGGCCGGCGACCTGGATGCGGACACCCTTGGCACCGGCGCGCTGTGCACCCTGGAGGCCCTTGCGCATGGCGCGACGGAACGCGACACGAGCGGAGAGCTGCTCCGCGATGCCCTGCGCGACGAGCTGGGCCTCGGTCTCGGGGTTCTTGACCTCGAGGATGTTGAGCTGGATCTGCTTCTTGGTGAGCTTCTCGAGCTCACCGCGGATGCGCTCCGCCTCGGCGCCGCGGCGGCCGATGACGATGCCCGGACGCGCCGTGTGGATGTCCACGCGGACACGGTCACGGGTGCGCTCGAGCTCGATGCGGGCGACGCCGGCACGGTCGAGGGTCTTCTTCAGGTACTGACGCACCTTGATGTCCTCGGCGACGTAGTCGGCGTAGCGCTGACCCGGCTTCGTGCTGTCGGTGAACCAGTGCGAGACGTGGTCCGTCGTGATCCCGAGGCGGAAGCCGTACGGGTTGACCTTCTGGCCCATTACTTGCTCGCCTTCTTGCTCGTCGCGGCAGCAGCCTCGGCCTCGTCAGGGGTCGCGAGGACCACCGTGATGTGGCTGGTGCGCTTGTTGATCCGGAAGGCGCGGCCCTGGGCACGCGGCTGGAACCGCTTGAGGGTCGTGCCTTCGTCGACGAAGACGCGGCTCACGTAGAGGTCGCGCTCGTCCAGGAAGCTGTTCGTCGAGTCCGCCTTGACACGTGCGTTGGCGATCGCCGAGGCGACCAGCTTGTACACGGGCTCCGAAGCGCCCTGGGGGGCGAACTTCAGGATGGCGAGCGCCTCGTGGGCCTGCTTGCCGCGGATCAGCTCGATGACGCGACGGGCCTTCTGAGGCGTGACGCGGATGTGTCGCACGCGTGCGATCGACTCCACCATTTCGTTCCTCCTCTGCGTCGCCGCCTTAGCGGCGACGGCCCTTCTTGTCGTCCTTCACGTGACCGCGGAAGGTACGGGTCGGCGCGAACTCGCCGAGCTTGTGACCGACCATCGATTCGGTGACGAACACCGGGATGTGCTTGCGTCCGTCGTGCACCGCGATGGTGTGCCCGAGCATGTTCGGGACGATCATCGAGCGGCGCGACCACGTACGGATCACGTTCTTCGTGCTGGCCTCGTTCTGCGTGACGACCTTGCGGAGCAGGTGCTCGTCGACGAAGGGGCCCTTCTTCAGACTGCGTGGCATCTTCTGAACTCCTACTTGCGCTTCTTGCCGGCGTTACGGCGACGGACGATGAGCTTGTCGCTCGGCTTGTTCGGCTTGCGCGTACGACCCTCGGACTGGCCCCAGGGGCTGACCGGGTGACGGCCACCGGACGTCTTGCCCTCACCACCACCGTGCGGGTGGTCGATCGGGTTCATCGCGACACCGCGGACGGTCGGGCGGACGCCCTTCCAGCGCATGCGGCCGGCCTTGCCCCAGTTGATGTTCGACTGCTCGGCGTTGCCGACCTCGCCGATCGTGGCGCGGCAGCGGGCGTCGACGTTGCGGACTTCACCCGACGGCAGACGGAGCTGCGCGTAGGGTCCGTCCTTGGCGACGAGACGCACCGAGGCGCCGGCCGAACGCGCGAGCTTGGCGCCGCCACCGGGACGGAGCTCGATCGCGTGGATGACCGTACCCACGGGGATGTTGCGCAGCGGCAGGTTGTTGCCGGGCTTGATGTCGGCGCCGGGGCCCTGCTCGATGACGTCGCCCTGCTTGAGCTTGTTCGGAGCGAGGATGTAGCGCTTGGTGCCGTCCACGAAGTGCAGGAGCGCGATGCGCGCCGTGCGGTTCGGGTCGTACTCGATGTGCGCGACCTTGGCGTCCACGCCGTCCTTGTCGTGACGACGGAAGTCGATCACGCGGTACTGGCGCTTGTGGCCACCACCGATGTGACGGGTGGTGATGCGGCCCGAGCTGTTGCGGCCACCGGTCTTCGGCAGCGGACGAAGCAGGGACTTCTCCGGGGTCGAGCGGGTGATCTCGGCGAAGTCGGCGACCGAGGAGCCACGACGACCCGGGGTCGTCGGCTTGTAGTTACGAATAGCCATGATTTATCCCTCTGGTCCTCAGCCGACAGCCGTGAAGATGTCGATCGAACCGGACTTGAGCGTCACGATGGCACGCTTGGTGTCCTTGCGCTTGCCCAGACCGAACTTGGTGCGGCGGGTCTTGCCCGGACGGTTCAGCGTGTTGATGCCGGCGACCTTGACGTTGAAGATCTTCTCGATCGCGAGCTTGATCTCGGTCTTGTTCGCACGGGGGTCCACGATGAACGTGTACTTGCCCTGGTCGATGAGGCCGTAGCTCTTCTCCGACACGACCGGCGAGATGATGATGTCGCGCGGGTCCTTGTTGAAGCCGCTCATGCGGTGATCTCCTTCGCGGTCTTCGACGCGATGAAGGCGTCGAGGGCGCTCTTGCTGAAGACGATGGCGTCCGACACGAGGACGTCGTAGGCGTTCAGCTGGCCGTACGAGAGCGCGTGGACGTTCGGCAGGTTGCGGATCGACTTGAGCGTGAGCTCGTCGTCCGACTCGAGCACGACGAGCACGTTCTTGACGGGCGCGACCTTCTCGAGGAGCGTGCGGGCGGTCTTGGTCGACGGCACCTCGGCCGCGACGAAGCCCTCCACAGCGGAGATGCGGCCACCGCGTGCGCGGTCCGAGAGCGAGCCGAGCAGAGCCGCGGCGATCATCTTCTTCGGGGTGCGCTGCGAGTAGTCGCGCGGGGTCGGTCCGTGGACGACGCCACCGCCGGTGTGCTCCGGAGCACGGACGGAACCCTGACGGGCGCGGCCGGTGCCCTTCTGCTTGAACGGCTTGCGACCGGCACCGCGGACTTCGCCGCGGTTCTTGGTCTTGTGGGTGCCCTGACGCGAAGCGGCGCGCTGCGCGGTGACGACCTGGTGGATCAGCGGGACGTTGGTCTCGACGTCGAAGAGCTCACCGGGGAGCTCGACGGTGCCGGACTTGACACCCGATGCGTCGAGGACGTCGATCGTGGTTGCGGTCGTGGTGGCCATGATCACTTACCCTTCACGGCGGTGCGGACGAAGACGGAGCGACCGCGAGCACCGGGGACGGCGCCCTTGACGAGCAGCAGACCCTTCTCGGCGTCGACGGCGTGCACCGTGAGGTTGAGGACGGTGACGCGCTCGCCACCCATGCGACCGGCCATGCGCATGCCCTTGAAGACACGCGACGGGGTCGAGGAAGCACCGATCGAGCCGGGCTTGCGGTGGTTGCGGTGCGAACCGTGCGAGGCGGAGACGCCGGCGAAGCCGTGGCGCTTCATGACACCCGCGAAGCCCTTGCCCTTGCTCGTGCCGACGACGTCGACCTTCGCACCGGCCTCGAACGTGGCGTCCACGGTGAGCTCCTGGCCCAGCGTGTACTCGCCTGCGTCCGACGTGCGGATCTCGGTGAGGGTGCGGCGCGGGGTGACCCCGGCGGCCTCGAAGTGGCCAGCGGCCGGCTTGTTCACCTTGCGCGGGTCGATCTGGCCAGCGGCGATCTGGATCGCCTCGTAGCCGTCACGCTCGACGTTGCGGATCTGGGTGACCACGTTCGGGCCGACCTCGATCACGGTGACGGGGATGAACTTGTTGTTCTCGTCCCACACCTGGGTCATCCCGAGCTTCTTGCCGAGGAGGCCCTTGACGGACTTGGTTGAATTCGCCATCAGTCAGCCCCCTTACAGCTTGATCTCGATGTTGACGTCGGCCGGGAGGTCGAGACGCATGAGCGAGTCGACGGCCTTCGGCGTCGGGTCGACGATGTCGATGACCCGCTTGTGCGTGCGCTTCTCGAAGTGCTCGCGCGAGTCCTTGTACTTGTGAGGGGAACGGATCACTGCGATCACGTTCTTCTCGGTGGGGAGCGGCACCGGGCCGACCACGGTCGCACCGGCACGGGTCACCGTGTCGACGATCTTCCGGGCCGACGTGTCGATGACCTCGTGGTCGTACGACTTGAGCCGGATGCGGATCTTCTGTCCCGCCATGTGTTCTCTGTCCTCTCTGCGCCGCGCACCCTCGGGCCGCCTGACGCCGCCGGGTTCCGCCCTGTGCGGACCTGGCTGTTTGCGTGGATCACCGGACCCATCCGCTGGGGATGACCGCTGTTCTCCTGTCAACCGCGTGGGCGGGCATGCTGCTGGTGCTCACACCGGCCCACGTGGACGTGTCGCTTCCCACACACTCCGGCGGACCGGCGTGCTCACTGGGATTCGAGCTGTTCTGCTGCCTGCGGCCCAACCCAGCCCTGCTGAACAAGGGGGTTGTGCACTGCCAGAGCAGTGATCCTTGCGGGCGCGAACGCCCGTGGAATTTCGGAACCGGACAAGTCTCCCATAGGCACAGCATCCGTGCAACCCGGGCGTGTCGCGCTTCGCCGGGCGTGTCGCACCGGCGCCACTTCCGCGGTCTGCCGCGGATCCACCGGCCTGGAGGCCCGGGTCGCGCCCGCCCCGGATCGCACCTCCGGAAGGCACTCAGGGGCACCGCGACGCGGCTCGGACTAGTCCGTTTCGTCGATCACCGGCGGGACGAACCACGGCGGGAAGACGGCGACGCGAGGAGCGTGCCCGCCGTGCTCCGCGAGGATGTCCTTCACCGCGTGCCGCGCCCGGTCGTTCGGCACGCCGATGACCGCGACCGAGGTGAACGGGACGCTCGGCCCGGCGAGCACCTCGAGGCCGTGCATCTCCGGGTCGGTCAGGTCGGTGCGGCGCAGCATGCTCGCGGACGCCTCGGGGCCGACGGCGAATCGCGCGTCGTCCGCGTCGGCGTCGGTGTCCGCCAGGATCACGGAGGCGCCGAACGCCGCCGTCGGGACGACCAGCACGACGTAGTCGGTACCGCGGGTGTGCCGGGCGGCGTCCGACCAGCGCGTCTCGTCGAGGGCACCGCGACGGACCTCGTCCCAGCGGGCTCCGTCGGGCGAGAGCGAGAACGGCACATGCCCGGCGACGCTCGAGCCGTCAGGGGCGGTGGCGGCGGCGCGGGACTCGCGCAGCGCCGGGGAGCTGATGTCGTACGACGGGGTGACCCGGTCGGACGCCAGGATCGCCTGGTCGGCGACGATGCCGTCGAAGTTGTCGATGTGGGTGACGTGGTGCGCCCGCAGCGTGCCGAAGACCCGCGCAGCGGGCATCTCCGGCTCGGCGGTGCGCAGCGCGGTCGCCCGGGCACGCGCCGGCGAACCGCCCGGCGTCGACCGGAGGGAGGTGCTCACGCGGGTCCGCCGCGGGGCGGGGGTCTTGGGGACGTCCGGCAGCTCGCGCTGGCGCGGCGCGCAGATGTCGCAGAGTTCGGTGGGGAATCCGTGGATGCACTCGTCGGTCACGACTGGTGTGGGTCCTTCCGTGCCGCGTGGGGGTGGAACGGCACAAGGGACAACGCTACGTCATCGCGGCGGTTCTGCGGCACCGTTCAGCTCATTGGCGGTAGAGGAGCGCCCGGACCTCGGACTCGGCGGCGTGCACCCGGGCCGGGTCGATCGTCTCCCCGTGCTCGTACGCGTCGAGGAGCCGGGGGTCCACGTAGCTCTGCCTGGCGACCGTCGGGGTGTTCCCGAGGACCTCGCTCGCGGCCTTGACGGCGTGCGACACCGCCTTCTTGCGCCGGCTCTCGGCGGACTGCGGCCCCGTCTGGGCGAGGTCGATCGCGGCGGCCACCGTGCCGTGCAGCGTCCGGAAGTCCTTCGCGGTGAAGTCCTCCCCCGCGCGCTCCTTGACGTAGGCGTTGATGTCCTCCGCGGTGAGCGGCTCCCAGTCCGCACCGCGGGACTCGCGGTAGGACAGCAGCCGGGCGTTGGCCCCACGTCGCTTCATGCCGACGATCACGCGGGCCAGGTCGGCGTCGTGGATCGACGACGACCACTCCTGCCCGCTCTTGCCGGGGAAGTCGAGCTCGATGTCGTCGCCGGACACGTGGGCGTGTGCGCAGAGCAGCGTGGAGAGCCCGCGGCTGCCGTGCTCCGAGGCGTACCGCTCCGATCCCACCCGGAGCGAGCCCTGGTCGAGCATCCGGAAGGCCGCCGCGAGCGATCGCCGCTGGTCGGGCTCCGATCGCCGGAGGTCCTGCGTGACCATCCGACGTGCGGCCGGCAGCGACTCCGCGAGCGCGAGGGCCCGGTCGTACTTGATCTTGTCCATCCGGTCGCGCCAGGACGGGTGGTACATGTACTGCCGGCGTCCGGCGCCGTCGATCCCGGTCGCCAGGATGTGGCCGTTCTCGAACGGCGAGATCCAGACGTCGTCCCACGCGGGCGGGATGACGAAGTCCTCGAGCCGCTGCCGGACCGCGGGGTCGGTGACGGTGGCCCCGTCCGGGTCGCGGTACGTGAACCCGCGTCCGCTGCGGACCCGGTGGTAGCCACGACCGTTGGTCTTGGATCTGCGGAGACGTGTCACGTCTCCGAGGATGCACGCCGGGTCCTGAGCGCACGCACGTGACGGACGGGAGGCCCGGTGCCAGCTGGCACCGGGCCTCCCGTCCGTCAGGTGGTCACCGTCACGCGCGTCGGCGACGCAGCAGGAGCAGGACCAGTCCGGCCATCACGGCTGCCAGCGCGAGCAGCGCGCCCAGGCCGAGTCCGACGGCACCGGTGAAGGCGAGCTCGCTCGCCGGCTCCGGCGCGGCGCGCACCGCCGCCGGGTCGCTGGCGCGCAGCGGGTCGCCCGCCGTCACCGTGCTCGGGTCCCCCGGGACGACCTGCGTCGTCGAGGAGTGCACGGTCGCGACGTTCGTGATCCGGTCCGGCGCGTCCGCGGCGACGCGGACCGTCAGCTGGAACGCGACCTCGCCACCGCTCGCGAGCGGCTCGGACAGCGTGCAGGCCACGGTGGAACCGGTGGTGCAGGTCGCGCCCCGGTCGTCGATGCTCACGAACGACAGGCCCGTCGGCAGCTCGTCCGTGACGACGACGGGGCCCGGGTCCTCGGTCGGACCGTCGTTGCGCACCGTGATCGTGTACCCGACGGTCGCGCCACGGACGACGGCACCGGTGTGCGTCTTCGTGACGGACAGGCTGGACGCCGGCGCCACGGCGAGCTCGTCGTCGGCGTCGTTGTCCGCCAGCGTCGTCTCGGTCGTGGACGTGGTGACCGTCGCGGTCGGGGTCACGCCGGGGTAGGCGGCCGCCGTCGGCGTCTGGTGCACCGTGATCGCCGGGGCGAGCGCGCCGGCCGGCAGCGTGCCGGTGAGCGCGAACGACACCGTCGTGCTGCCGTCGCTGTTCCTGACGACACCGGTGACGGTCCAGGCCGGGTCGGCCTCGGTCGACACGTACGTCAGGCCCTTCGGCAGCGTGTACGTGGCGGTGACCGCGGCGGCGTCGGACAGACCGGCGTTGGTGACCTGGACCGTCTCCGGCAGGTCCTTCCCGATGACGGCGGTCCCGCTGTGCCCGATGGTGATCTGCACGTTCGCGACGGCGGCGACGGGCAGTTCGGCCTGCGCCTGGTCCCCGTTGGTGCCGTTCGGTGCGGGGGTGCCCTGGGACGTGATCGACGCACGGTTCTCGACCGAGTCGGCGGTGAAGCCGGACGCGACCTTCGTGGTGATCCAGAGGCCGGGGGCGTCGGCACCCGCGACGATCGTCGTCGGGAGCGTGCAGGTCACGAGCGTGGTGTCGGTGACGCCGTCGCAGGTCCACACCGCGCCGGCCGACGAGGCGGAGACGAACGTGATGCCCTTCGGCAGCTCGTCGGTGACGACCGTGTCGGGCTGCTCGTCCGACGGGCCCTCGTTCGCGACCTGCAGGTACCAGACCTGCTCGGCCCCGGCGGTGACCGCCGTGGACGCCGCCGTCGCCCCGGCCTTCGTCACCGGGGTCTTGGACAGCGTCAGTGCGGCGTGGGTGGTCACGTCGACGTCGTCACCGGAGGTGTCGTCGCCGGTGTCCGGGTCGTCGGTCGCCGAGGAGACCGTCGCGGTGTTCCGGAGCGTGCCGGCGGGCGACCCGGAGGCGATCGCCGCGGTGACGTGGAACGTCGTCGTGGCACCGCTCGCGAGCGTGTCCGTGGACCAGGTGGTGACGTCGTCGCCCTGCTCCCACGCGTCGTCGTCGGTGCTGACCGCGGTCACGGTCATGCCAGCCGGCGCGGTGTCCGTCCAGCGGACGCGCTGGGCGTCGGACGGACCGTCGTTCGTCACCGTCACGTCGTAGGTGACGTCCGTGCCGGCGTCGGCCGAGGCCGCACTCGTCCGGGTCTTCGTGATCGACAGGTCGGCGTGCGTGGTGACGTCCACGGTCGCGTCGTCGTGCGCGGTGGCGCCCTTGGCCGTCACCGGCGCGGCTGTCGCGGTGTTCACGACGGACGACCCGGCGAACGAGGCGGGCACGTGCACGACGATCCCGATCGTGTTCGAGTCCTCGGCACCGGCCGCGATGCCGTCGGAGCTGACGAACGTGAGCACGCCGCCCTGGTCGGACTCGAGCGTCCAGTGCGCCGCGGTGCCGTCCGTCAGGCGGACGTACTCGACACCGGCGGGCAGGGTGTCCTGCACCCGGACGCTGGGCGACGTGCCCGCGCCGGCGGGCAGGTCGGACGGGCCGTCCGGGTTCGCGACCCGGATCGTGTACGTGACGTCCCGTCCGGCGTCGACGCGCGTGACGTCGGCCGTCTTCGTGACGCTCAGGCCGACGGTCTGCGTCGCGGCGCTCGAGGTGCCGGCCTCCTGCGTCGCGGCGTTGTCAGCGGACACCTCGGCCGTGTTGGCCAGGGTGCCGGTGAGGTCGGCGGGGGTGGTCACCGTGATCGTGAAGGACGTGGTCGCGCCCGCCTGCAGCGTGCCGTCCAGCGCACAGGAGACGGTGTTCCCGGAGTCCGCCTCGCACGTCCAGTCGCCGTCGGTCTGGGATCCGCCCGGGAGGCTCGTCCCCGACTCGAGCGCGTCCGTCACCACGACGTTCCGCGCGTCGGCCGTACCGGTGTTCTCGACCGTGACCGTCCAGTCCGCCGTCTCCCCGGCGACGAGGGTGTCGCTGCTGAAGGCCTTCGCGATGGTCAGCGACGTCGTGTCGTCGACGGGCGTCGTGGTCGTGCTGGTGTCGTTCGACGACTTCGGGTCCGTGGTGGTGTCACCGACCGCGACCTCGGCGCTGTTGCGCACGGTCTGGTCCGCCGTGACGGACGACCGCACGAGCGCGGTGACCGTGATCGGCGGTGCGGTGGTGCCGTTCGCCAGACCGTCCCTGGTGCACGTGACGGTGTTGCCGTCCGTGTCGCAGGTCCAGCCACTGCCCGCGGCCGCGGTGGCGCTCTGCAGCGTCACGGTGTCGGGCAGGGTGTCGGTCACGGTGACGGTGCCACGCGCGTCCGAGACGCTCTGCTCGTCCGTGTCCCGCAGGTCCTGCACGGACAGCGTCCACGAGGTCGTGCGGCCGGCCGACGCCTGCGCGTCGAGGGCGGTCTTCGTGATCGCCAGGTCGGCGATCGCGACCGGGGTGACGCTCGCGCTGTCGGCGTCGTTCGCCGCGTTCGGGTCGAACGTCTGCCCGGTGCCCTGTGCGATGGTCGCGGTGTTGCGGATCGCGGTCAGCGGGGCGTTCGCCGGCAGGGTCAGCGTGACGTCGAGCTCGGGGAACGCCGCGCCCTTCGCCACGACCGCACCGTTGACGCAGGTCCACGACCCGTCCGCCTGGGAGCAGGTCCATCCGGTGCCCGACGGGGTGAGGGTCGCACCGGCGGGCAGCCCGGCGGTGGTGTCGACCACGGTGGTGCCGTGCGCGGTGTCACCGCCGTTGTTCGTCACGACGATGGTCCACGCCTTCGTCGTGGTCGCGCCGGCCACCACCTTCGCGGTCGTCGCCGTCTTCACGACGGAGAGGTCCGCCGCGGCGATCGAGGCGTCGGCGGTCGCGTCGGTGCCGCCCTTCGGGTAGGTCGTGAACGAGCCGTCACCGCCGTCGTACCCGGTGCCGCCGGAGGCGTCGGTGACCGTCGCCGTGACGTGGTTCGTGTGCGTGACGGTGGTGCCGGCAGCGCTGGCCGCCGAGGCCGTCGGAGCTGCCCGGTAGTGCAGCGTCAGGGTCTGGTTCGCGCCGAGCGGGCCGAGGTCGCTCCACGTGAGCGTCGTGCCGTCGACCGTCGGGTCCGGAGCCGTGGTGCTGGCTCCGCCGCCGAGGACGGTCGTCGCGCTGCCGGCGGTGTACCGCCAGCCGGCGGGCAGGACGTCCGTCGCGGCGATCTTCGCCGCGGCGCTGCCGGTGTTCGTGAACGTCACGGTGAAGTCGGACGGGACGCCGACGTAGGACAGCCCGCCGGCGGTGTCGTTCGACTTCGCGACGGCGACGTTCGGGAACGACGGCGTGACGGTGGCCTTCGCGGTCGCGGGACCGTAGCTGCCGCCGTTGCCGTTCGGGAGCGACGAGTAGGTGCCCGTCGACGCGGTGTTCGTCAGGACGTCACCGGTCAGGGTGGTGTCCTCGGCGAGGACCGCCCGGTAGGTGTGCTTCGCCGTGGTCGTGGTGCCGAACGTGGCGACCGGCCACGTGATGACACCGCCGGGGCAGTCCGCACTCGTGCGGATCGTGCCGCCGTCCGAGATCGAGGCGCCGTCGACGACGATGCCGTCCGGGACGCAGTCCGTGACGGTCGTGCCGTACGCGGGCGAACCGGTGCTCGTGACCGTCACCGTGTAGGTGATCTGCTGGCCCGGCTCGGCCTTCGCCGACGTGGTGGTCTGGCCGGCGACGGTCGCGGTCTTGGCGATGGCCAGCAACGGGGTCACCACCGTGGCGTTGGCGGCGTTCGACGTGATCGTCGCGTCCGTCGGCTCGGCCTTCTTCGCGGTGCGGTCGTACGCGAGCGTCGCCGTGTTCGCGAGCGCCGTGCCCGCGGCCTGGTCGGTCCCCACCCGGACCGGGATCGACACCGTGATCGTCAGCGCGCTGCTGAGGCCGACCGCGATGTCGTCGATCTTCGTGGTGACGACACCGGAGGACACGCTCGGGGTCACCGTCACCGCCGGGTCGCTCGCGGTCGCCGTGGGCGTGCCCGCCACGGTCAGGCCCTTCGGGAGCGTGTCCGTGACCCGGCCGTCGTACATGGCGACCTTCGCCGGGACGGTCGTCGTGACCGTGTACGTGGCGGAGTCACCCGCCCGCACGGAGAGGGCGTTCGCGTTCGACGGGTTCGTCGTCGCGTCCGCGGTCGCCGCACCGGTGGTCGCGTTCCACGTCGGCGCGGTGAGCGTCTTCACGATCGACGGGCCGGTGACCTTCACGTCGTCCGAGGCCGAGGCGACCTGCACGTACGAGGTGTTCGCGGTCGCGTAGTCCGTGTCGAGGCTCGAGGTGAGCACACGCGCGGTGTTCGTGTAGGTCTGGCCCGCGGGGGCGTCCTGCTTCACCGTCGCGGTGACGGTGATCGTCGAGCTGGCACCGGCGGCGATCGTGCCGACGTTCCAGGTGTGCAGCGTCGTGCCGGTCGGACACGTGCCGAGCGCGGCCTTCTGCGCGTCGGTCGGCGTGCTCTCGGTGGCGGAGCTGCTCGTCAGCGTGAGGGTGTTCGGGAAGCAGTCCGCGATCACCGTCGAGCGGGCACCGGCCGCGGTCGCCGAGTTCTTCGCCGTGAGCGTCCAGGTGACGGTGTCGCCGCCGGCGATCGTCTTGCCGGCGAGGTTGTCGGTCTTGGTGATCGCGACCTTCGGAGCCTGGACCGCGATGGTCTTCGACGCGGGGACGGACGACATGGTGCCACCGGCGGGGGTCGAGGTGAACGTCGCCGTGTTCTGGACCGTGCTCGCGGTGTACCCGGCCGCCGTGTAGTTCCCGACGCCCTTCGTGACGCGGAGGTCGGTGACCGTGACCGAGAACTTCGCGGTGTTCGCCCCGGCGTTGTCGAACGTGGTCGGGAAGAGCACCGCGCCGGCACCGCGGCTGTTGCCCGTCCCGGTGAGCGTGAACGTCTGGCCGAGGTACGTCCCCGTCACGTCGGTCGCCTGCGCCGTGGCCGGCACCGTGATCGTCGAGTCGTCCGGGAACGTGAGCGTCCATGCCGAGGCGGCGGTCGTGACGACGCCGGTGGGCAGCGGGTCGACGAGCGTGCCGTTGCCGACGCTCGTCGCGGCGGGGACGGTGGCCGAGTACGTGTACGTCAGCGTCTGGCCGGGGGCAGCCGTGTCACCGGAGAGGTTCGTCGTCGACGTGGCGACCGCGCTGCCGCTCTTCGCGACGGCCGCCGCCGGGATCGTGACCGTGCGGTTGGCGTCGGCGTTCGGCGCGGTGCCCTGGCCGGTGGTCGGCGTCGCGGCGAACGTGCTGTTCGCGCCGGTCGCCGGGATCCACGTCGTCGTCGTCCCCGAGTCGGTCGCCGTCGTGAAGCGCGTGACCGAGGCGAAGTTCTGGTAGGGCGTGCCGACGTAGCCGGGCGTCGGGGCGGTGAAGTCGTACGTCAGCTGCTTCGTGGCAGCGGCGGCGATCGACGGCACGGTCCAGGTGATGTACGAGTTCGTCGAGAACTTCGTGGCGGCTCCGGTCGGTGCCGTGTCGCACTTCCCGCCGTCGGAGATGTTCGAGACGACGCCGCAGGTGACGTTGGCGGGCAGGGCGTCCCAGACGGTGACGCTGCCGATGGCGGCGCTCGTGCCGGTGGCGGCCTTGTTGCCGACGGTCAGGCGGTAGTGGAGGGTCTGCCCCTCCGTGGTGGTCGTGGAACTCGTCACGGTGCCCGAGTCGTCGACGATGTCCTTCGCCAGGGTCGCCGTCGGCGCGCCCGCGACGTTGTAGCCGACGTCGGTGCGCAGGCTCGTGACGGCCCCGGCGGTGTTCTGCTGGGAGAACTTCATCAGGTTGTCTGCCAGGTCGACCGCCGTCGAGGACGTGGTCTGCGTCGCGATGTGGGCCGCGACGTAGAGGACGACGCTCGCTCCGGCGGTGTCGCCGTCGACGTAGGTGCCGGTCGCGCCGGACACCGTGTGGCCGATCGAGAACGCGCCCATCGTGGACGACGAGGACTTCAGCGCGACGTCGCTCTTCGGGACGCTGCTCTCGGTGCCGTACGACCAGTCGGTGCCCTCGGCCCAGCTCGCGCCGGCTGCCGCGGTGTGGACCGGGAGCATGTCGGTGATCGTGGCGTTGCGGCTCTGCACGCCGGCCGGGAAGTCCACCTGCAGCTTGAAGCAGACGACGTCGCCGAGCTGGAAGGCGTCGGTCGGCGTGCTGGTGACGTACGAGCCCGTGCGCGCGCTCGCGGTGCAGTCCGCGGAGCCGGTCACGCCGTCGCTGGCGCTGCGCGGCAGGACCGACTTCGTGATCTTCGGCGAGTTCGAGACGATCGACGCCTTCGAGTCGTCGACGACCTTCGTGTCGCCGGTGTCGCCGTGGACGCCGGTCGAGGTCCCGGCGATCGCGACGGTGTTGTCGAACGAGTCACCCGCGGCGGTGGGGCCGCCGGCACCGGTGACCGAGTACGCGTTCCGCATGAGCGCCTTGTACGTGACCGTCGTGGAAACGTCCACCGGCTGGTCGGCGAGCGAGAAGTGCACCACGAACTTGCCGCTGGCGGCGAGGTAGTCGACCGAGGTGACCGTCGCCCCGGACGGCTGGTCGGCGGCCGTCGCGCTCGACACCGGGGCGCAGTCCGCCGGGAACGTGCCGGTGGTCGGGGTGCCGGTCGGGAAGACCGGGCAGAGGCCGTCGCCGAGCGTGTCGGTGAGCGTGATGCCCTTCGAGGACTCGTACTCGCTCGTGCGGACGGCCAGCGTGTAGGTCGCGAGCTTGCCCGCCGCGAACATGTTCCCCGCCACCGGGGTCGTCACGGACTTCGCCACGGCGAGGTCCATGGCCTCGACCGTCAGCGCGGTGGAAACGGTCTGCGTGGACGTCGCCGTCCCGCCGACCTTGCCCGTGTACGTGCCCGTCGCGTCGACCGTGTTCTTCTGACCGCGGCCGTTGGACGTCGTGTCCGAGGTGTTCTGGCGGGTCGAGGGACCGTTGTTGTTGTCGAGGTTCGCCTCACTCGTGAACGAGGTGGCGGCCGGCGCGGCGACGGCGCCGGCGGGCTTGCCCGCACCCTGGCCGCTGAAGGTCATGGTGTTCTCGAACAGCGGCACCGCTGCGAGGTACTTGATCGTGACCGGGGTGTTCGTCAGCGTCGGGATCGTCCAGACGACCTTGGTGAAGACGGCTGAACCCTGCCCGGTGACGTTGTTCACGGTCGTCACGCTCTGCGGGGTCATGCAGGCGTTCTGGTCCCACGTCCCGGTGGCCTTCGCCGCGGTCGCCGTCTGCAGCGACTGGGCACCGGTGTACTCCGGGCCGGAGGTGGTGTTGTCGATCGCGCCGCAGCGGAGGAACTCGAGCCCGGCCGGCAGGTAGTCCGTGACCGTGACGTCCGTGCTCGGCGCCGTCGAGGTGTTCTGCACGGTGAGCGTGTACACGGTCGGGTGGTTGTGCACACCCCGGACGAGCTCGTTCTCGGAGCTGCCCTCGGCCTTGGTGACCTTGATCGCGGAGATCGCGGTCGAGTTCGCCGTCGCGGTCGCGGAGTTCGTGAAGTTGGTCGCCGGCTTCCCGGTGGCGTCGAACGTGGGGATGTTCCGCGCGTCGCTGTTCGCGGCGATCTGGGCCGTGCCCGCGAAGGCCGTCCCGACCGGCCAGGTGGCGTCGGCGGCCTTCACCTGGAACGTGATCGACTTCTGGTCGCCCGAGACCAGGTCGGAGACGTTCGAGAAGACCAGCAGTGTGCTGCCGTCCGCCAGCGTGGTGGTCACCGGGTCGGAGAGCGCCGTGCCGTCCGCCTTGGCCGAGCC
Organism: Curtobacterium sp. NPDC090223; assembly: GCF_044746585.1. Lineage (NCBI taxonomy): Bacteria > Bacillati > Actinomycetota > Actinomycetes > Micrococcales > Microbacteriaceae > Curtobacterium > Curtobacterium sp. NPDC090223. Next base: position 105,921 of record NZ_JBIVCN010000004.1, read on the forward strand.
GGCGTAGCTCACACCGGCCGGCAGCATGTACGAGTACCCGAGGTTGTAGAGGTCCGTCCCGCCGGAGGCGTCGGCGGTGTTCTTCGCTGTGAGCGTCACCGTCGCCGGGGCGCCGCTGAGCACCGTGTCGTCGGCCTTCGCCGTGACCGAGATGGTCGACGCGGCCGCTGCGGGCTGTGCCAGAGCGAACACCGCGAGGAGGCCGGTGACGAGTGCCACCACCACGATCATCGCCAGGGCGCGCGGACGGGCAGGGAGGAAGGACAGTCGCATCGGGGAGTGCTCTCGGGTCGGGCGACGGGCGACTCCGGGCACGCACGATCACGCCGACGACCAGGCGCGGTCGATCGACGTCAGAACAGGTGTCGGGTTCACCGAGGGGCCGGGCAGCCCCGCGACTCAACGGTATCGAAACTGCAACGTTCCTCGATGCACCCAGAGAGGGGTACATCCCGGTCGGCCATCACGCCGACGCATCCCCGTCACTCCTTGCCGAGGTGCTTGTCCACGTTCTCGGCGGCGCTGTCGATCTGCTCGTCGAACTTCCCACCGGTGACCTTCTTGATGCCGTCCGCGAGCCCGTGGACGATCTTGTCCGAGACCTCCTCGACCTTCTCGCTCTGCAGGGCCTCTTCGATCTTGTCCTTGTTCGCGTCGACGAAGGCCTTCGCCTGGTCGGTCACCGCCTGCGCCTTCGCGGAGACGTTCTTCTGGATGTCGTCGAAGCTGGCCACGGTTCCTCCTCGGGGGCCGGTCGGCGCTTCCGACCGCTTGGGCAACATCGTGCTCCGACCCCGGCGGGTTGTCCGCGAACTCCCCGTGAACGACGAAAGCGGGGCCGGACCCGAAGGTCCGACCCCGCTCACGCAGGAACCGGAGTTACTTGATGATCGACTCGACCGTGCCGGCGCCGACCGTGCGGCCACCCTCACGGATGGCGAAGCGCAGGCCCTCTTCCATGGCGATCGGCTGGATCAGCTCGACCGTCATCGAAACGGTGTCGCCGGGCATGACCATCTCGGTGCCCTCGGGCAGCGTGATGACGCCGGTGACGTCCGTGGTGCGGAAGTAGAACTGCGGGCGGTAGTTCGCGTAGAACGGGTTGTGACGGCCGCCCTCTTCCTTGTTCAGGATGTACGCGTTCGCCTTGAACTCGGTGTGCGGCGTGACCGAACCCGGCTTCACGACGACCTGGCCGCGCTCCACGTCCTCACGCTTGAGGCCACGGATGAGCAGACCGGTGTTGTCACCGGCGACTGCCTTGTCGAGCAGCTTGCGGAACATCTCGATGCCCGTGACCGTGGTCTTCTGGGTCGGCTTGATGCCGACGATCTCGACCTCGGAGTTGAGGTCCAGCTCGCCGCGCTCGACGCGACCGGTGACGACGGTGCCACGACCGGTGATCGTGAAGACGTCCTCGATCGGCATGAGGAAGGGCTGGTCCGTGGCACGCACGGGGTCCGGCACGAACTCGTCGACCTGGGCCATGAGGTCCTGGACCGACTTGACCCACTTCTCGTCGCCCTCGAGCGCCTTGAGCGCCGAGACCTGCACGACGGGGGCGTCCTCGTCGAACTCCTGCGAGCCGAGGAGCTCGCGGACCTCGAGCTCGACGAGCTCCAGGATCTCCTCGTCGTCCACCATGTCGGACTTGTTCAGCGCGACGACGATGTAGGGCACGCCGACCTGGCGGGCGAGCAGCACGTGCTCACGCGTCTGGGGCATGGGACCGTCGGTGGCGGCGACCACGAGGATCGCGCCGTCCATCTGGGCCGCACCGGTGATCATGTTCTTCACGTAGTCGGCGTGACCAGGAGCGTCGACGTGCGCGTAGTGGCGCTTCTCCGTCTGGTACTCGACGTGCGAGATGTTGATCGTGATGCCGCGCTGGCGCTCTTCGGGGGCGTTGTCGATCTGAGCGAAGTCACGGGCCTCGTTGAGGTCCGGGTACTGGTCGTGCAGAACCTTGGTGATCGCCGCCGTGAGCGTGGTCTTGCCGTGGTCGACGTGACCGATGGTTCCGATGTTGACGTGCGGCTTGGTGCGCTCGAACTTGGCCTTGGCCACTGTGGGTCCTCCTCAGGACTCGGATGCGACACCACCGGGAGCATCCCTGTCCGGGGTGCTGCACCGTTGGTCCGCGGTGTGTGTGTCTTTACTTTACTTGGTGGCGAGGGGCCCGTCGCCGGGCTCCCCCGCCTGTGGAGAACACGCTCGGAAGCGTTATTCGCCCTTGGCCTTCGCGACGATCTCCTCGGCGACGTTCGACGGGACCTGGTTGTAGGTCTCGAAGGTCATCGAGTAGACGGCACGACCGGAGGTCTTCGAACGAAGGTCCCCGACGTAGCCGAACATCTCGGACAGCGGCACGCTCGCGCGGACCACCTTGACGCCCGAGGCGTCCTCCATCGCGGCGATGTTGCCACGACGGGAGCTGAGGTCACCGATCACGTCGCCCATGTACTCCTCGGGCGTGCGCACCTCGACGGCCATGATCGGCTCGAGGATGACCGGACCGGCCTTGCGAGCCGCTTCCTTGTACGCGATCGAGCCGGCGATCTTGAACGCCATCTCGGACGAGTCGACGTCGTGCGCCGCGCCGTCCTTGAGGGTCGCCTTCACGCCCACCGTCGGGTACCCGGCCAGGATGCCGACCTGCATGGCGTCCTGGATGCCGGCGTCCACCGAGGGGATGTACTCGCGGGGCACGCGACCACCGGTGACGGCGTTCACGAACTCGTAGACCTTCTCGGAGGTGACCTCCATCGGCTCGAGCGCGATCTGCACCTTCGCGAACTGACCGGAACCACCGGTCTGCTTCTTGTGGGTGTAGTCGTAGCGCTCGACGACCTTGGTCAGGGTCTCGCGGTAGGCCACCTGCGGCTTGCCGACGTTCGCCTCGACCTTGAACTCGCGCTTCATGCGGTCGACCAGGATGTCGAGGTGGAGCTCGCCCATGCCCTTGATCGTGGTCTGACCGGTCTCGGCGTTGAGCTCGACGCGGAACGTCGGGTCCTCTTCGGCGAGCTTCTGGATGGCCGTGGAGAGCTTCTCCTGGTCAGCCTTCGTCTTCGGCTCGATCGCGACCTCGATGACGGGCTCCGGGAAGGTCATCGACTCGAGGACGACCTGGTCCTGCGGGTCGCAGAGCGTGTCGCCGGTGGTCGTGTCCTTGAGGCCGATGACCGCGTAGATGTGACCGGCGGTGACGGCGTCGACCGGGTTCTCCTTGTTGGAGTGCATCTGGAAGATCTTGCCGATGCGCTCCTTCTTGCCCTTGGTCGAGTTGATGACCTGTGCACCGGACTCGATGTGGCCGGAGTACACGCGGACGTAGGTGAGGCGACCGAAGAACGGGTGCACCGCGACCTTGAACGCGAGCGCCGAGAAGGGCTCGGAGGCATCCGGCTTGCGGATGATCTCCTTCTCCTCGTCCTTGACGTCGTGACCGATCATCGGCGGGACGTCGAGCGGCGACGGCAGGTAGTCGATGACCGCGTCGAGCATCGGCTGGACACCACGGTTCTTGAACGCAGAACCGCAGAGGACCGGGTAGAGCTCGGAGTTGACGGTGAGCGTGCGGATCGCGGCCTTGATCTCGGCGACCGAGAAGTCGGTGTCGCCCTCGAGGTAGCGCTCCATGAGCTCGTCGTTCGCCTCGGCCACGCGCTCGATGAGCTTCTCGCGGTACTCGGCAGCACGGTCGACGAGGTCCGCGGGGATCTCCTCGATCTCGTACTTCGCGCCCATCTGGACGTCACCCTTCGCGTCGCCGCGCCAGGTGAGTGCACGCATCTCGACCAGGTCGACGACGCCCTCGAAGGAGGACTCCGCACCGATCGGGAGCTGCAGCACGAGCGGCTCGGCACCGAGGCGCTTCACGATCGTGTCGACGGTGAAGTAGAAGTCCGCACCGAGCTTGTCCATCTTGTTGACGAAGCAGATGCGCGGGACGTTGTACTTGTCCGCCTGACGCCACACGGTCTCGGACTGGGGCTCGACGCCCTCTTTCCCGTCGAACACGGCGACCGCACCGTCGAGGACGCGGAGCGAACGCTCCACCTCGACCGTGAAGTCCACGTGACCCGGGGTGTCGATGATGTTGATCTGGTTGTTGTCCCAGAAGCAGGTCGTCGCGGCCGACGTGATCGTGATGCCGCGTTCCTGCTCCTGCGCCATCCAGTCCATCGTGGCAGCGCCGTCGTGGACCTCACCGATCTTGTGCGTGATGCCCGTGTAGAACAGGATGCGCTCGGTCGTCGTGGTCTTGCCAGCATCGATGTGCGCCATGATGCCGATGTTGCGGACCTTGTTCAGGTCGGTGAGCACGTCCTGTGCCACAGGGTTCCTCCGGAAGAGTTGTAGGAGAGATGGCGTCCGTCAGGGCGCCGGGGTTCTTGACCGCCGGCGCCCGGACGATGCCGGTGACTACCAGCGGTAGTGCGCGAAGGCCTTGTTCGACTCGGCCATCTTGTGGGTGTCTTCACGACGCTTGACAGCGGCGCCGAGACCGTTCGACGCGTCGAGGATCTCGTTCATGAGACGCTCGGTCATCGTCTTCTCGCGGCGAGCCTTGGCGTACGAGGTCAGCCAGCGCAGGGCCAGCGTGTTCGCACGGTGCGGCTTGACCTCGACCGGGACCTGGTAGGTCGAGCCACCGACGCGGCGGCTGCGGACCTCGAGGGTCGGTCGGACGTTGTCGAGCGCCTTCTTGAGCGTGACGACGGCGTCCTGGCCGTTCTTCGACGAGACACCTTCGAGCGCGTCGTAGACGATGCGCTCGGCGAGGCCCTTCTTGCCGTCGAGGAGGATCTTGTTGACGAGCTGGCTGACGATCGGTGCGCCGTAGACGGGGTCTGCGACGACGGGGCGCTTGGGGGCCGGACCCTTACGAGGCATCTAACTCAACCCTTCTTCGCGCCGTAGCGGCTACGCGCCTGCTTACGGTTCTTGACGGCCTGCGTGTCGAGGGCGCCACGGATGATCTTGTACCGCACACCGGGGAGGTCCTTCACACGACCGCCGCGGACGAGCACCATCGAGTGCTCCTGCAGGTTGTGGCCCTCACCGGGGATGTAGGCCGTGACCTCGGTGCCGTTGGAGAGCTTGACACGAGCGACCTTGCGCAGTGCCGAGTTCGGCTTCTTCGGGGTGGTGGTGTAGACGCGGGTGCACACACCACGCTGCTGGGGGTTCGCCTTGAGTGCCGGCGCCTTGGTCTTGACGACCTTGGGCGTACGACCCTTGCGAACCAGCTGCTGAATAGTAGGCAACTGTTCTCCTGGTTCTTCGCTCGTGTTCTCTGGCCGACGCGGTCCGTCGGCATCCTCGCCCACGCAGACGACCGCCGATGAGGGCGGGCCGTTGATTGGGGGCGGACAGTCCGGGCGTGGTCTCAGACCCGCCGGACTTTCAGGCGCGCCCGAGGGCGCACACCCAGAAGAGACTACCCGCGTAACCGTGCGAAATCAATCCCGGCCACCCCGCCGGGTGGGCGGTCCCGTGGGAGGGGTGTCGAGCCTCCAGGCCGGTGCCCGAGCCGACTCCGTCGGAACCGGACACGGATGCCGGACCGCTCCGTTCGGGACCCGACCCGGCGTCAGGAACCGGACTCGGTGGAGCCGTTGCCGATCGCGGAGACGAAGGTGGCGCCCGCGTCGGAGAAGCCGGTGATGTACCCGCTCGCGTTGACGTTGATCGGGCCGGCCTTCGCGGTGCCGGTGCCGGACGGGCCGGTGAAGTCGGCGGTGAAGGTCGCCGATCCGTAGGACGACGTCGACACGGCCCAGCCCTTCGACAGCCAGCCCGAGACCTTCACGGTCGGACGGGAGTCGAGCGTCCACTTCTGGTTCGTGTAGGTGTTCGCGGGGTTCTCGCCGTACGCGTAGAAGCTGCAGCCGTCCGGCGTCGTCGAGGTGGACGCGATGCAGGCGTCGACCCAGGCGTCGACCGCTGCGGTGGCGGCCTTGGTGCCGGCGTCTGTCAGCGACGTCGTCAGCGACACCGGCGTGGATGCCGTGGCGCCGAACCCGGTCACCTGCGCGGTCGTCGCGTCCGCGGAGAACCACTTGCCGCCGTCCACCGCGACGTCGTACGTGCCCGGGAGTGCGTGCAGCGAGATCGTCCCGGAGGCGTCGGTCGTCGCCGTCGCGCCGGCGATCTCGACCGTGGTCTTTGCCGGCCCCTGTACCGCGACCTCGACCGAGCCGAGCTCCGGCGCCTGGAGCTCCCACTTCGGGAACACGCCCCAGTCGGTGCCCGTCTTGTCGAGGGTGAAGGTCATCGGGACCTGCCGGCCGGCCTGGGTCAGGTAGGCGCCGACCTTCGCGGTGTCGCCGTCGGTCTGCGTCGCGGTGATGCGGTACGAGGTGACACGACCGGTCGCCTTGTCGTATGCGGCGTCGGTCAGGAGCACGTCGGTCTTGCTGTGCTGTACGCCGGCCTCCGTCAGCGCGGCGTCCACCTTGCCGGCCGTGAGGTCGTCGAGGAACGCCTGCACCGGACGGTCGGGCGAGTGCGTGCTCGAGCCGACCGAGTACCCGACGACACCGGCGACGAGCAGCAGGACCACGGCGGCGCTGCCGGCGACGAGGCCGATGAGCTGGCCGCGGCGGAGTCGGCGGCGGGGGCGGGGAGGGGCGGACGGGTGCGCGGAGTCGGCGGGCTGGACGGCGCGGTCCGGCTGGGGGGACTCGGCGGTGCCGGAGATGTCGGCGACGAGGGGGACGGCGTCCCAGCCGGCGGGCTGCTGCTGCTGGGGCGTGTGCTCCGTTTGCTTTGGTGCCGGCTGCTGCTGGGGATCCGGCTGCTGGGGCGTGTCCGGCGTCGTCGGCTGGTCGGTCATGGTCCCCCCGTTGCATCACTGCCGGGTCGGTCGTCCGGCAGTGTCGAGCCTACCGGCGAGCGGCGGAGGCGCCGCTCTTCGGGTGCGGCGCCGCTCTTCGAGTGCGGCGCCGCTCTTCGGGTGCGGCGCCGCTCTTGTGCCGAGGCGCCGCCGTTTCCGGCGGCGTCTCGCAAGGACGGCGGCGTCTCGGCCGTTCAGGGGTGCCGCGGCGGCGGCACGTCTCGGCAGGACGGCGGTGTCTCGGCGTTTCAGCGGCGCCGGTCGATCACTGCGGCTGCTTCGGCTGGTGCCGCGCGAGGGCGATCCCACCCACCACGGACACGAGCGCCACCACGACCGAGCCGACGACGAAGGGGCCGAGTGCGTACCCGGCCGGGAAGACCAGGAGCTCGGTGATGTCGCCGCGGATCAGCGTGTACCCGACCGCACCGACGCCGAGCATCACCAGGTAGGACGTCGCCGCTGCCACGAGCCCGGTGACGCCCGGGTTGCCCTCGGGGATCCCGAGCGCCGTCGCGACGAAGACGACGACCGCGCCGCTGACGACCATCGCCGGGCCGAGGTACGGGGTCGCGTCGGTCTGGGAGATCACCTCGACGTCGGCGAGGAGCGCTTCGAACCCCGTCACGGCGATCACGAGGGCGATGAAGAGGACTGACGTCATCGTCGCCACGAGCCATCGGGACATGGAGCGATCGTATCGCCGGTGACGGGTCCGGTGGGCGTCAGGTGACGGGCTGCTCGCGGTCGAGCTGCTCGTCGCGGCGCGCACGCTGCTCGCGCTGCTGCTCCTGCGCGGCGCTGACGAGCGCGAGCGCGATGGCGGCGGTGATGACGGGGACGCTCTCGGTCATCGGGGCGGCCGGTTCCGGCTCGGCCTGGAGGCTCGGGGTCGCGTCCGCCACGGCGCGTGCGTCCGCGACGTCGGTTGCGTCCGCGCTGGCGGTTGCGTCTGCGACGTCGGTTGCGTCCGCGCTGTCGGCTGCGTCCGTCTCGTGCTGGCGCACTGCGGGGCCGATCACCGGCAGCACCGCGGTCGTGGCCGGCGGCTCCGTGGTCAGCTCCGCCGGCACCACGAGACCAGCTCGCTTCGAGGTGCTGCGAGCGCGGGCCATGCGCACCAGGACGACGACCGCGACGACGGCCCAGATGCCGTTCACGATGGTCGACGGGATGGCGTGGTGGGCCGCGACGTTGACCGCCACCGCGAGGCCACCCACCAGATTGAAGAGCTGGTACACGGGGCCGTTCGGCAGCTTGCCCGTCGAGAAGAGAATGTAACCAGCAAGGACGGTTACGGCTCCGAACCAGCCGAGGAATTCGACGATTCCAGACAACACGCGCGACTCCGGCACGACGAGGAACGGCCGGTTCGAGCCGACCGTTCCGAGAGGGTGGGACGAGCCGCAGAACGCGGCATCGGGAGCATCGTAGGCACAGCGACAGGCGTCGCGGAAGAGGACTCGGCGTGGCGCGGGTTCCCCCAGTTGGCGGGGTGACGTGGAGCGGTGAGATCAGCCCTTGCTGGGGGCATCCGAGCCGGTGCGGAGGACGTACACGTAGCCGGAGAACGTCCAGGTCGTCGTGGATGCCGCCGTGGCGTCCGCAGAGCCGTCCGGAGCCGAGGACGAGATCGAGTCGATCAGGAACAGGCGAGCACCGTCCCTGGTACCCGACGCGAACGACAGGGCCTGTTCGAACGACCCGTCGACGGACACCGAGACCGGTATGACCGAGAAGTTCGAGCCGGTGATCGACGGGTTCGTGGTCACGTCGGGGGCGGTCGGCGCGGCCGACGCGCTGGCAGAGGCGGTCGGCTCGGGAGTCGCGGTTGTACCGGAGGCCGCCGCGTCGGAGGCGGCGGCAGTCGCGGTCGACGATGCAGGCGGCGCGTAGGCGAGCGCATCGGACGTCGTGATCGCCGACACCGTGACGCCGGACGTCGAGGCGATCCCGTCGATCTCGCTGTAGAACCTCGACATGCTCGCGGTCGAGGGGACCGAGGCTTCCAGACCGGTCAGCTCGGACTGCATCTCGGGGAGGGTCTTCGCCCGGTCCCGGAGTCGCGCGAGTTCCTTCGCGGTGGTGTTGTTCGTGGCCTCCACCGTGGTCTGCTGCGCACGGTTCGACGCAGCCTGCGCGAGCTGCGGTTGCACGCCGAGGAAGAAGCCGGCCGCTGCCACGATGACCATCGCCAGCACCGCGATCATCATGTTGAGTCTGTTCTTGCTCATGTCACTTCCCCCCGTCGAGGTCGTACTTGCCGTCGAAGGCCTGCTCGTTGACGTGGATCGTCATGTTGACCGTGTAGGTGCCTGACGTCTCGTCGAGGGTCACCGCGTTCGCGGTTGCGTCGACGAACCCGGCGATGGTCCTGACGGAATCGAGCCACTCCGGGACCGAGGGCAGCGTCGGACTCTCAGCGTCGAAGGTGAGGGTGGCGATGCGCTGGCCCTGGAGCGGGGCGTCGGCCTGGGCGTACGCCTCGAGCGGTGATGCCGAGTCGACCGTGACGCCGGTGATGTCCACCCCTCCGGGGAGCGAGCTCTTGACCGAACCGAGGTAGGTCCCCCAGTCGATCTCGGTCGCTCCTCCGACCGCCTGTGCAGCTCGGAGGAGCGAGGTCGAGGCCTCGGTGTCGCGGACGTCCTTGAACTGCGCCTGCTGCTGGAGCAGGGCGAGTGTCTGCGCCTGGGCGTCAGCCAGGTCGTTCGCGGACTCGGTCGCCAGGAGCGACGTCCCACCGATCGCGATCCCCGCGACGACGGCAACGACGACGACGCCGGCCCAGAAACGCCGGACGACCCGGCGTTCTCGTCGGTCCACCAGGACCTCGGTCGGGAGGAGGTCTGCGCGCGGCCGGCCGCCGATGGTCAGCAGTTGCGCGTTGGCGCGCCCCTGCCGCCTGATGCGCTCGGCGACCTCGGCGGACAGGCGGCCCTCGGCACTCTGGCTCGTCTTGGCCGGACGCCCGGTACGGGGCGGCCGGATCTTCGTCGCTTCGCTCATGCTGCCTTCCCCCCGGCTGCCAGACCCCAGGCTGTGGCGATCGACGCTCCGCGCGAGTACAGCACGTCGCGGCTGATCCCGCGGGAGAGCCCGGCGTTCGCGAACGGATCACCGTGGCGGACCGGGATCCGGGTGAACTCGGAGAGGGATTCACGGAAGCCGGGGAGAGCGGCAGCGCCGCCGACCAGCAGGATCTCCCCGACGGGTTCGTCGGGGTGGGTGCTCACGAAGTAGTTGACCGTGTTCCGCAGGCTCGCCAGCAGTTCACTGGTCGTCTCACGGATCGCCGCAACTGCGAGTGCATCGTCGGGGGTGTGCGCACCGAGCGCCTCCATCCCGAGGTAACGCTTCACGGCCTCTGCCTCGGCCTCCGGGATCCCCAGGCGGCCCGCGAGCATCCGCGTGACGTCGTCGCCGCCGGTCGGGATGATGCGGACGAACTTCGGGACGCCGTGCGTCACGATCATGACCGTCGTCGTGTTGCCACCGCACTCGACGATGGCCGACGTCGGGTGGGACGCGGTCGGAGCCACGGCCCGCGACAGCGCGAACGGGATCAGGTCGACGCCGACCGGGTTCAGTCCTGCGTGCTGGACCGCGCGGACGTTGGCGAGGACCGCGTCCTTCAGGGCAGCGACCAGCAGACCGTTGACGACCGGGCCGTGCTCGCTCATCGACTCGGAGGTCGGGTAGAAGTCGAGGATGGCGTCGCCGACGGGCACCGGGAGCATGTCCTGGACTTGGAACGGGAGCGATTCGCGGATCTGGGCGAGCGGCGCCTTCGGGACCGTGAGGTCGCGGGACAGCACGCGCTGGTTGCCCATCCCGAGCACGACGTCCTTCGAGCGGAACCTCCCGGCGGACCACAGCTGCTTGAGTGCTCCCGCCACCGTGTTCGGCTCGACGACCTCGCCCTGCCGGGTGGAACCGGGAGGAACCGGGACCTCAGCGAACCGCAGGATCATCGGCTGCGGCTTGTCGTGGTCGTGGACCTCGACCGCGCGGATGGCGGCGGAGCCGATGTCCAAGCCGACGATGCTCTTCGCCATGCTGTTGTCCTTCCGGGGCCGCAGGCTCGGGTGCGCTGCGGGTGGTCTGTTGGGCTGGCCGTGAGTGACGGCCACGTTCAGGGCGAGCGATCGGAGATCAACTGAGGCCGAGCACACCGAGGTAGGCCGACCAGATCGGCCCGCCGAGGGAGATGCCGAGCCAAGCACCGGCGAGCATCCAGGGACCGAACGGGATGCCGCTCCGACGTCCCGCCCGACGCACGACCACCATTGCGATCGCGAAGATACCGCCGAGGACGAAGGCGCCGAAAGAACCCACTGCGAGGGGTCCCCATCCGAGGTACGCCATCCCGAAGCCGAGGACTCCGGCGAGTTTCACGTCTCCGAGACCCATGCCACCGGGGACCGCGACCGCCAACGCGAGGTACACCCCGCCGAGCACGACGAGCCCGAGGAAGGCACGTGCCAGTGCACCCCAGTCGCCCGAGAGCGCCGACGCCGCTGCGAGCAGCAGCGGCACCACGGCGTACGCCGGGAGCACGATGCGGTTCGGGAGGGTGTGGGTGTCCAGGTCGATGAGCGTGAGCGCCACGCTGATCGCCATGACGTACAGATAGGCGATGAGGACGACCGCGCCGTGGGCCAGGGCCGCGCCCGTGCCGTCCGGCGCCGCGGTCCGCAGCGGACTCCACGGTGCGGTCACGAAGAACATGGTCACCAGGACGGCCAGGAGGCCCGTGGCGGCCTCCACGAGTGGGTAGCGCGCCGAGATGGGCGCGGCACAGTCGCGGCACCGGCCACGCAGGACGAGCCAAGAGAGCACGGGGACGTTGTCGTACCCGCGGATCGCGTGCGCGCACCGTGGGCAGGCGCTCGCGGGGCGGGACACCGAGAGCCCTGCGGGGACGCGGTACACGACCACGTTGAGGAACGATCCGACCGCGACTCCGAGTACCCCCGTGATCGTCGCCAGGAACGAGATCTCCGGATTCACGTCGCGCTCCCGTCGGCCCTGTACGCGGTCTTGGACTCGACCTGGGTCGACACCCGGTAGGTCGTGATCGTCGGCTGCGGGAACTTCGGCGGGGTGTACGTCGCGAGCGAGGAGTCGTACTCGTAGTCCTTCGCGTACCCGGTGCCGCCGGTCGTTGCAACGGCACCACGGAAGTTCTGCGCGATGGAGCCGTTCACCGTCAACGTCCCCCGGCTCGACCCGAGTGTGTAGTTCTGGACCGCGAAGGTGCCGTCGTTGGAGAGGATCGCCGCGTCGATGCGCCGGTTCTTCGCCTTGTACGTGCTGTTCGAGCTGTTGATCGGGTTCCAGACCCAGACGGCCTGCTGTCCGATGAGGCCGAGGACCGTCGACGCCGTGCGGTTGGCCGGGTAGGTGATGTCGCCGGTCACGTAGACGAAGTTCTCGGCGGCGATGGTGACCGCCTTGTCCACCGTGCCCTGGACGAACACGTCGCCGTTGTCGCACTTGTACGGGTTGGTCACAGCGTTCCCGAGGCCGGCTGTCGGGTTCGCCTCACTGTTGCTGGAGTTGGTGCCGACCTCGGGGAAGCCGACCCCGTTCGCCGGCAGCGTCGTGTACGCGCTCGCCCTGGTGGTGTTCGAGCAGGCGGTCGCCTGTGTCTTGTAGCTCGACGCGCTCCACAGGTTCGGGTCCTGCGACGACCCGGACCTCGAACCCGGCTCGTTCTGGACGTAGATCAGGTTGTTCTTCGGGATGTCGATGGTCGCGCCAGCCGAGGTGTGCAGCGCCGCGACGTCTCCACAGCGTGCCGGCGCCGCCCCGCCCGTGAGCAATCCACCCGACTGGTTCATCGTCCCGGTGACCGTCGTCACGACCGTCAACGGGGACACGATGTTCACTTTGCCGCCGCCCAGGAAAGTGATCTTGGTCGGACCCGTGTAGAGGCAGCCGGGGCCCTCGACCGTGTTGGTCGTCGTCGCGAGGTCGGTCCGCATGTAGTCACGGAGGTCCGAGATCGTGGCGGGCGGCGTGAGCGTCGAGCTCGTCGTCGGGTTGGACGCGAAGTTCGGCGTCGTGCCCGTGCACCCCGTCTTGGCCCAGCCGTAGACGCTCTGCACCGTGCTCTTGAACGTGGCGCCACAGATGCGGAACTGGTCGTTCGAGCGCACCGGACCCTCGAGCGTGTCCCCCGCGGCGAACTGGATGTACTGGCAGTTCGTGGAACCGGCCAGCGGTTGGTAGGCGCTCACACAGGGCGCCGTGCACGTCGACGAGCCGCACTTGTAGCTGTACGTCTCGCTGCTGACCGAGGGGTCCTGCGACTCGTAGTTCGTGAAGTACAGGTAGTTCGAGAATCCGTCCGGTTTCACGTTCGCGATGAACGTCCGGGTGGTCGATCCGGCCTTCCCGGTGGACTGGACGCGGATGACGCCCTGCGAGGTGAGCTTCGAGTTGTCGACGGCATACCGGTACGAACCGTCGCTCGCCGCACCGTTCGATCCCGGGACACTGACCCAGCGCCCACCGGCGGTGTAGTCGAACGCCGGGTTGTCGCCGGTGCCCTTCGTGAAGTTGCTGGACGTCGCCTGGCTGAACGGCGCGAGCTTCTGCCCGTAGTTCCCGTAGCTGTTGTCCGCGTTGAGGCGGGCCTGGTAGTCCGCGATGCCCGCGTAGGCCGCGGCCGCTGCCCGTGCCCAGTCCCGATCGCTCGTCGTCACCTTGGCGCCGTTCGTCGCGACGGCGACGAGCGTGGCGACGAGCATCATGACGACCATGCCGATCCCGACAACCGCCACGAGGGCGACGCCGCGTTCGTCATCGCGGGCGCGCATGGCACGCAGGATCCGGATCACGAGGATGCTCCCATCACGATGTTCGGCAGGTTGACGCTGTTGGTGATGGTCGTGGCGCGGGTGTCCGAGACGCTCTTGCCGGTCGTCACGGTGACGGTCACCCGGCGGACGTTCGGCAGATCGGTCGCGCTGACCGGGGTGGTGGACGAGCCGAGGACGACACCGCCCGCGTTGTAGTACGTGAACACCGCGGTGGACACGACCGAGTTCACGAGCGTGCGGGTGGACGTCGGTACGGCGCTCAGCGTCGCACCGGCGGACATCGGGAAGGTGAAGTAGTCGCTGTACGCCACGGCGGTACCCGACCACTTCGTCTCGGTGATCGTCCCCGTGGTCGTGTCGAGCGAGAGCTGGACCTGGACGGGCTGCGTCGCCGTCGACGACGTGTTGACGTAGGTGAAGAACCGCACGCTCGTCGGGCTGGCGTACTGGAAGGCGTACTGCGGGTCGTCACCGGTCGACACCGGGTTGTCCGTCGCCGACCGCATCACGCGGGTCATCTCGTTCATCGCCGCCGCAGCGGTGCGGGTGTTCTCGTTGACGGCGCTCGCCGTGACCGATGCACGCTGCGTCGAGATGAGGAAGGAGCCGGCGATCGCCAGCACGAGCACGCTCAGGGTCATCGCGACGATGAGCTCGACGAGGCTGATCCCGCGCTCGTCGCGCAGCAGCCGCTGCCAACGGGACCGCAGACAGGTGGTCACGATGCCGCCTTCGTGCGCGGGTCGAACAGCACCGTGCGCCCGGAGACCGACACGTTGACGTTCGTCGCGCCCGCGGACGCTGCGAACACCGGCGTGTTCGAGCCGAGCGACGTCGCCGACGTCCCCTCGCTGAACTTGAAGGTGCCGTAGGGCAGCGCGATGGTCGTCGCTGTCGTGGCGTTCAGTCCGGTGAACGTGTACGTCGTCGCGGGCGACGTCGTGCACCCGGGGTCGTTGGAACCCGTGGTGCCGGGTGTCGCGACTGCGGTGAGCACCGTGTCGGAACCGTTCAGCTTCACGTCGATGAGCGCCATCGGCACCTTCACCGAACTGGTGGTGCCCGGGACCGCGCCGATCCCGACCGGGGCGCTCGCACTGTCGACCATGAGGTTCGTGGTCGTCGGTGTCGTCCATGAGAGCGGGTTGACGTTCTTGCACGTGGACGCGTTGTAGTTGCCGGCCATGACGGCCCACCCGTCGGAGTACGGGAAGACGGTCGTCGTGGTGCCGGTCACCGGGGTGGCCGTGCTCCCCCGGAGGAAGGTCGTCGCGATGCCCGACGGGAGCTTCGGGCTGCTGCCCGCGCGCGCGTTCGCGGCGTACTGGACGTTCACGGTCGCGGGCTGGTCGAGGAGGAACGTCTTGCTGGCGACACTGCCGGCGGCGGCCGTGACGACGAAGGACGGGGAAGCGCTCAGGGTCTCGTCGGTGTTGCCGCTCTTCGTGGGCGCGACCTTGTACGACCCGGGCGTGACGTTGAGGGCATAGGTGCACCCGTTCGCATCGGTCACCGCCGGCTGCGCCGACAGCGACGTCGCACCGCCCGAGACGGGGGTGATGGCGACGCTGACGCCGGTGTTCGGACCGCCACTGGCGGTGTTGACCGCGACGACGATGGTCGAACTCGATGCGCTCGAGACCGAGGTCGACGGGGCCACCATCGTGTCCATCACGACGGAGCGCGCGTCGCTCGAGGTCCCGTTGGTCCAGCTCACCTTGACGCTGACGCGCTTGTAGGCGAGCTGGCCGTCACCCGCACCGCAGGCGTTGTCCGTGCCGGAGGAGGTGATCCAGTTCGACGTGCGCGTCACGGTGTAGGACTTCCCGCCCACCGTCGCCGGGGTGGAGGTGTTCGTGACGCTGAAGATGTCCTTCGTGCTGCGCACCTGGTCGATCTCCTGTGTCGCGAGGTTCAGCGCAGCCTCGCGGGAGCGGTTGTCCTGCGTGAGGTAGATGCTCGACACGATGCCCGCGGCTACCCCGGCCGCGATGATCGCGAAGATCGTCATGGCGACCATGACCTCGATGATCGTGAAGCCGTCCTCCTGCTCGCGCGCGTCGCGGAGCCGGTCGACCAGGCGGAGCATGGACGGTCCCTTCACGGAGTGGATCAGGATGCGACGAAGCGGGTCGCGCCGACGGCACGACCCGCTTCACGACGACTAGGAGCAGAGACCGCTGACGACGCCACCGTTCTGCGTCACGCTGAACGGCTTTCCGGCGTTGCTCGTGACCTGGATGCAGAACTTGCCGTCCGCAGCACCGGAACCGGACTTGAAGGCCGGCGTGACGCCGGGCGAGGTGTATGTCGACGCGGTGTAGCCCTGGTCCTCCAGGCCGGTGAGCGCCGTCGGGTTGGCGTTGTTCTGCGTGTAGTACGAGATCACGGCGGTCTTCGCGTTCGTCAGATCGGACTTCGCGGCCGAGTCCTTCGCGTTGTTCTGCACGCCGATGTACACCGGGATCGCGATCGCGGCGAGGATGCCGATGATGATGACGACGACGAGGAGCTCGATGAGCGTGAAGCCCTTTTCCTTGTCGGCGAGGAGACCCTTGCGGCGAGCGTCGAGCTTGCCCATGAGAGCGAAGTACATGGATTTTCCATTCATTCGGGAATGTCGATTGGGGATTTCGGGGCTTTGCTCGCCGCCGGTGATCAGCGTATTCGAGGAGGATTGTCGCGGTAATCCCGAGAACGGGGGTCACCAGGTAGCAAAATGCCCCCAGAAGCGGGGGCGCCAGCAAAGCAAACCACCCCCGTCCGAGTGACGGGGGTGGTGCCGACGATTACTTGATGAGGCTCGTGATCTGGAAGATCGGCAGGTACAGCGCGACGATCATGCCGCCGACGACCACGCCGAGGAACGCGATGAGCAGGGGCTCAATCAGGGAGGTGAGGGTTTCTGTCGTCGATTCGACCTCACTGTCGTAGAACTCAGAGATCTTCTCGAGCATGATCTCGAGCGATCCAGCGTCTTCACCGACAGCGACCATCTGCGAGACCATCGCGGGGAAGACCGATTCCTTCAACAACGGCTCGGCGATCGTGTCTCCCTTTCGCACCGCCTCTGCAACGCGGCTCACGGCACTTTCCACGACGTAGTTCCCGGAGACTTCACCGGCGATTTGCAATCCCTGCAGAATTGGCACACCGGCACCGATCATGTTCGAGAGATTGCGCGAGAAACGTGCGATGACGATCTTTCTGTTCAGCCCGCCGAAGACCGGCAGCTGGAGCTTGATCGGGTCGATCGCTGCCCGCACTCGCGGCGAGTTCTTGTTCGCCCGCCACCAGAAGAACCCCACGATGATCAGCACGGCCAGGATCGGCCCCACGTACACCATTGCGTGCGACATGTAGACGAGCATCATCGTCGGGAGCGGGAGCTTCCCGCCGAGGCTCGAGAACATGTCCTGGAAGATCGGGACGATGAAGACGAGCATGATGACGACCGCTGCCAGCGACATGCAGAGGACCACGACGGGGTAGGTCATCGCCGACTTGATCGTCGAGCGGAGCTTGTGCTCCTTCTCGAAGTTCGTGGCGATGGAGTCCATGGCCTGGTCGAGGAAGCCGCCGGTCTCGCCTGCGCGGATCATGTTGATCATGATCGGCGGGAAGTCGACCGGGTACTTGGCGACCGCGTCGGAGAACGCGACGCCTCGCTCGACCTGATCGCGGACGTCTTCGAGGATGCCCCTGAGCTTCTTGTTCTCGGTCTGGTCCGTGAGGATCGAGAGCGTCCGGAGCAGCGAGAGACCCGAGGAGAGCATGGTCGACGCTTGGCGCGACACGATGGCGAGGTCCTTGAGCCCGACGCCCTTCTCGAACCCAGGGATCTTGATCTCAGTCTGGAGCCCCGTGCCGGCCTTCGCCTCGGTGATGGCGATCGGTGAGACCCCCATCGTGCGCAGCCGCTGGACGACAGCCCCCTCGGAAGCGGCGTCGAGACGCCCCTTGACGAGCTTGCCGCCGCCGTCCCGGCCCCGGTAGTCGAACGCGAGTGACATCAGTGGCCTCCGGAGAACTTGTCGCCGAAGTCGATACCGCTTGCAGCGATCGCCGCGGCGGACGAGTCGGACGGTGATTCGACGCGCTGCACGAGCCGGTCGAATCCTTCGTGGTCGTGCACCTTCTCCATCGCCGCTCGCCGCGTGATGGTGCCGACGTTGACGAGCTCGGCGAGGTCCTGGTCCATCGTGTGCATGCCCGAATCGCGGCCCGCCTGCATGGCGGAGGTGATCTGGTAGGTCTTGCCCTCGCGGATGAGGTTGCCGATGGCGGGGGTGGTGGTCATGATCTCGGTTGCGACGACGCGGCCGACACCGCTCGCCTTCGGCACGAGCGTCTGGCAGACGACACCTTCGAGCGTTGAGGCGAGCTGCGTGCGGATCTGTCCCTGCTGGTGCGGCGGGAAGACGTCGATGACACGGTCGATGGTGCCCGGGGCGCTCTGCGTGTGCAGCGTCGCGAACACCAGGTGACCGGTCTCGGCGGCGGTGAGTGCGACGGAGATCGTCTCGAGGTCGCGGAGCTCGCCGATCAGGATGACGTCGGGGTCCTGCCGGAGGACGTGCTTCAGCGCCTTCGCGAAGGACTGCGTGTCCGCCCCGACCTCACGCTGGTTGATGATCGCCTTCTTGTGGTCGTGCATGAACTCGATCGGGTCCTCGACCGTCACGATGTGGTCGGCGCGGGTCTCGTTGACCAGGTCGATGAGTGCGGCGAGCGTGGTCGACTTGCCGGACCCGGTCGGTCCGGTGACGAGCACGAGGCCACGCGGTAGCTTGGCGAAGTCGCCGACGTGCTCGGGGATGCCGAGCTGCTTGAGCGTCTTGATCTTCGTGGGGATGATGCGGAAGGCCGCTCCCCAGTTGCCGCGCTGCTGGTAGTAGTTCACGCGGAAGCGGTACTCCGGTGACAGCGAGTACGCGAAGTCGAGTTCCTGCTCGTGGTCGAACTGGCCGGCCTGCTCGACGGTCATGAGCGTCTTGAGCGCGGCGATGACCTTGTTCCGCGCCCACGGGCCGCCGGGCACCGCGGGGCGGAGTCCGCCGTCGACACGGACGGTGGGCGGGGCGTCCGCGGTCACGTGGAGGTCGGAGGCGCCCTGGTAGACGACCTGGGCGAGTGCGGTGATGAGGTCGGGGTCCGCCACTTCACGCGCGTGGCGGGTGAATCCGATCTCCGGCGTGGACGGGTCGGCCGCAGCGGTGGCCTGCGCGAGGTGCGCCGGCTCCGCAGCGCCGTAGCCGGCGACGACCGGGAAGACCGTGGTCGGTTCCGCAGCCACGACCGGCAGGTGCTGGGTCGTCTGGTCCGCCCAGCCGACGGTACCGTCACCGGATCCGTACCCGTAGCTGGCCGTCGACGGCGGTACCGCCGCCGGAGGTGTCGCCGGAGCGGTGTGCGGCTGGGCGACCGGCACCGCGACGGGCGAGCCGGACGGTGCGGGCCATCCGGCGAGGTCGTCGGACAGGTCGTAGACCGGGACGACGGGGTCCGCCGGCGCCGGGACCTGAGGCTGCTGCCCAGTCTCGGCCATGCGGGCAGCGCGTCGGGATCCCATCTCAGCGCCGGGGCGAACGGGGTGCCAGCCGGCGACGGGCTCGTCGCCCGCCGCGGTGATGTCGTACACGGAGTCGGTCATCTCGTGCTCTCCTCGGCCTACGCCACCACGCGCAGGATCTCGTCGATGCTCGTCATGCCGAGCTTCACCTTCTCCCACCCGTCCTGACGGAGGGTGAGCATGCCCTGGTCCTGCGCGACGCGGCTGATCTCGGCGCTCGAGGCACGGGCGACGGCGAGCCGCTCGATCTCCTCGGACACGGTCATCACCTCGTGCAGGGCGATGCGGCCGCGGTACCCGGTGTTCGAGCACACGGCGCAGCCGATCGGCGCGAAGAACTCCGGGATCTCGGCATCCGCCCCCTGGACGAACCCGAGCGCCCGCAGCTGGGACGGTTCGTACACGGCGGGCGCCTTGCAGCGGTCGCAGAGCTTCCGCGCCAGGCGCTGCGCGACGACGCAGTCCAGCGCCGACCCGACCAGGAACGGCTCGATGTCCATCTCCGTCAGGCGGGTGACCGCGGACGGGGCGTCGTTCGTGTGCAGGGTCGAGAGGACCAGGTGGCCGGTGAGCGATGCCTCGATCGCGATCTGGGCGGTCTCGTGGTCACGGATCTCACCGAGGAGCACGACGTCGGGGTCGGACCGCAGGATGCTGCGGAGCGCGGAGGCGAACGTCAGTCCGGCCTTCGGGTTGACCTGCACCTGGTTGATGCCGGCCATCCGGTACTCGACCGGGTCCTCGACGGTGATCACGTTGATCTCCGGGCGGGCCACGGCGTTGAGCGTCGTGTACAGCGTGGTCGACTTGCCCGAGCCGGTGGGCCCGGTCACCAGGATCATGCCGTACGGCTTCGAGTAGGACCGCTGGTACGCGGCGGCGTTCCGCTCGAGCAGGTTGAGGTCCGAGAGGGTCATCGACGTGTTCGTGTTGTCGAGGATCCGCATGACGACCTTCTCGCCCCAGACGGTCGGCAGGGTCGCGACGCGGAGGTCGATCTGACGCCCGCCGTGGCGCACCGACATGCGGCCGTCCTGCGGCTTCCGTCGCTCGGCGATGTCGATGTCGCTCATGATCTTCAGGCGGCTGATCACGCCGTTCTGGATGTTCTTCGGTGCCGGCGCCATCTCGTGCAGGACACCGTCGATGCGGTAGCGCACCCGGACCTCGTGCTCGCCCGGCTCGATGTGGATGTCCGAGGCGTGGTCCTGGATGGCCTGCGAGACGAGCAGGTTCACGAAGCGCACGATCGGGACGTCGTCGAGGGAGCCCTCGGAGATGTCCGCCTGCTGCTGCGCCGTCGCCGAGGCCTCTTCTTCCAGCGAGGACGTCAGGTCGTTCAGCTCGTCGTCGGCGCGGAGGTAGCGGTCGAGCGCGCTGGCGAGGTCACGCTCCTCGACCTGGAGCGGTTTGATCGCCCGGCCGGACGCGGCGCGGGCGTCGTCGATCGCGAGGACGTTCGTCGGGTTCACCATCGCGAGCACGAGGACGTCGCCCTCGAACCCGACACCGAGCACGCCGTGGCGCCGGCAGAGTGCCGCCGGCAGGATCGACACCGCGGTGCCGTCGACCGGGTAGTCGGTGAGCGCGACCGTCTTGGAGTTGTTCGACGCCGCACGGGCGGTGATGAACTGCGCCTCGCTGACCACGCCCTGGCTCACCAGGGAGCGGATCGACCGTTCGTCGATCTCCTCGTCGCCGGTGAGCGAGTCGAGGTGCTCGATCGGGAGTGCTCCGTTGAGGATCAGGATCTCGGAGAGCGTCGCCATGGGCTCGGAGCCTCCTGGGTTGAGTGAACGCTGGTGTGGGGTGCAGGCGCTGCGCCGTTCGGGTTCGACGCCTGTCCACGCTATGTCCGGGACCGTGCCGCCCCGCAGTCCCAGAATGAGGGGGCGGAGGCCTCCTGGCACACCCAGAACGGGGGCTGTGGACAGCGGCTGCAGGATGCCTGCTGTGGGGAAAAACCCTCGACGCGCAGCGGGCCGCCGGGACATGATGAGTCATGGAGATCACGAGCGTGACCGTGGGGCTGCCCGTCACCGACCTCGAGGCGTCCTGCCTCTGGTACGGCGCGGTGTTCGAGCGCGTGGACCCCGACCTCGAACCCGCCGAGGGCGTCGCGGAGTACGAGATCGGCGGGATCTGGATCCAGCTCGTCGAAGACCCGGACGCCGAGGAGAACTCCGCGGTCGTCCGCTTCGGCGTGGACGACGTCGCCGCGCAGCACACCAGGATCGCCGCGCTCGGCATCGACGTCGGCCCGGTGGAACGCGTCGACGGCGCGATCGACTGGTTCGACGTGCGCGACCCCGACGGCAACGTCCTCAGCCTGTACTCCCTGGCGGACGAGACCGGCCGCGGATCCGACGGCAAGGACAGCGGGGCCGGCCGCGCGCTCTAGACGCGAGCAGCGGACGGACGGGAGGCACGGTGCGGGCCCGCACCGTGCCTCCCGTCCGTTCTGCGGTGCAGCAACTTCGTGAACGTCACGTTTCGGGTCTGGACGCGGCAGCCGCGCAGTGCCACGCTGTCGGCATGCAGAAGACACGTATTTCAGATGTGGTACGTCGGCGGCTGACCGCCGGCCTGGCCGTGGCTGCCCTGTCGGTCGGATCCGTCGCCGTCGCCGTCCCGGCGCACGCCGCGGAGTTCTCGGCCCGGGTCGGTTCCATCGCCCACAACGCCGGCGACGTCACGCTGACCGGCGGTGGCGATCCCGGCGGTCTCATCGAGGTGACCCCGTCGGACGGCGCCGCGGTGCAGACCCGCGTGCAGCCGAACGGCACCTGGCGCACCGTCGCGCACGTCGACGGCCCCGGCGACCACACCTTCCGGGTCACGGACTCGATCGGCTCCCCGCCACGGACGCTCTCGGCCACGACCCGCACCGTGAGCTACCAGCACATGGTGGTGGCCCGCGAGAACTGGCAGCGGTCGATCCGCGTGATCGGCGCGGGATTCGAGCCACGGGCCCACGTCGACCTGAGCGTGGACGGCATCCCGAGCGGGACCGCGACCGTCGACCGCGACGGCGCCGTCGCCCACCGGATCACCGGACTGGCGTTCGGTCCGCACACCGTCACTGCGAGCGAACGGTTCGACGGCACCGAGCAGCTCCGGATCACCGCCTCGGCCCTCCTCGAACCGGCGCTGCTCGTGGACGAGGTCCGCGTCGACCCGGGCAGTCGCCTGGTGCACGTGGCCGGTCGCGGTCCCGCCGGCACCGAGATGCGCTTCGTCGACGCGTCCGGCGCCCCGTGGCCCCTGGTCGACGGGACCGACTGGACCACGAACGCGGACGGGACCTGGAGCGCGGACCTCGCGTACCCGGACGCGGACACCCGCTTCATGGGCATCGTGGCCGAGGTGTACGACGGCGGCAAGCTGGTCGGATCGACGACGACCGGTGCCACGATCCCGTTCCCGGTGACCGCGAGCGTCGCGAAGTACACACCGAAGCAGCTCGTCCTCACCGGCGGCGCCGAGCCGGGCGCCCGACTGTCGTTCACCGACGCCGACGGCAGCCCGGTCACCGACGCCGACGGCAACCGCGTCGAGCCCCCGGTGCCCGGGTCCTCGAAGTGGACCGTCACGCTCGACCCGCGCCGGATGGCCGGCGGCACCGTCACCGTCACGGTCACCGGCGACGAGGGCCAGCACGGCAGCGTCACCCTCACCTACCGCTGAAACGCAGGAAGGGCCCCGCGTCCAGTGGATGCGGGGCCCTTCCTTCGGATCACTCGGTTCAGTTGTACGTACCCGGCGTGAAGTCGTCCGACGAGAAGCTGTCGAAGTCGACGAAGCTCAGGTCGGCGTCCGAGAACGACGAGTCGTCCGTGAAGATGCGGTTGGGGTACCGCTCGGCCTTCGCTTCTTCCGTCGCGTTCACGTCCACGTCGCGGTACCGGCTGAGGCCCGTCCCGGCGGGGATGAGCTTACCGATGATGACGTTCTCCTTGAGGCCGACGAGGTGGTCCTGCTTGCCCTCCATGGCCGCCTGCGTGAGGACGCGGGTGGTCTCCTGGAAGGACGCGGCGGACAGCCACGACTCGGTCGCGAGGGACGCCTTGGTGATGCCCATGACCTCCTGGCGAGCGGAAGCGGTCTTGCGACCCTCCTGCAGCGCCGCACGGTTGATCGCGTTGTAGCGCGACCGGTCGACGAGCTCGCCCGGCAGCAGGTCCGTGTCGGCGTGGTCGACGACCGTCACCTTGCGGAGCATCTGGCGGACGATGACCTCGATGTGCTTGTCGTGGATCGGCACACCCTGCGAGCCGTACACGTCCTGCACACCGTTGACCAGGTGCTTCTGGACCTCACGGACACCCTTGACGCGAAGGACTTCCTTCGGGTCGACGGTGCCGGCGATGAACTGCTCGCCGAGCTCGACGTGCTGGTTGTCCTCGATGAGGAGGGTCGCACGCTTGAGCACCGGGTAGATGAACGGCTCGTCGCCGTTGTCCGGCGTGAGGATGATGCGACGGCCCTTGTCCGTGTCCTCGATGACGACGCGGCCGGGGGCCTCGGCGATCGGGGACGCGCCCTTGGGGGTACGAGCCTCGAAGAGCTCGGTGACACGGGGCAGACCCTGGGTGATGTCGTCGGCCGAGGCCGAACCACCCGTGTGGAAGGTACGCATCGTCAGCTGGGTACCGGGCTCACCGATGGACTGGGCGGCGATGATGCCGACCGCCTCGCCGATGTCGACGAGGTTGCCCGTGGCGAGCGAACGGCCGTAGCACTTCGCGCAGACACCGACGGCCGACTCGCAGGTCAGGACCGAGCGCACCTTGATGCTCTCGACACCGGCCGCGACCAGCTTGTCGATGAGGACGTCACCGACGTCCTCGCCTGCCTCGGCGACGACCGTGCCCTTCGCGTCCGTCGCCGCGGTGGCGAGGGTGCGCGAGTACACGGTGTTCTCGACGCGGGCGTCGCGGACGAGCTTGCCGTCGGCGTCGACCGTGGCGATCGGCAGTTCCAGACCACGCGTCGTACCGCAGTCGTCCTCGCGGATGATGACGTCCTGCGAGACGTCCACGAGACGACGGGTGAGGTACCCGGAGTCCGCGGTACGGAGCGCGGTGTCGGCAAGACCCTTGCGAGCACCGTGGGTGGCGATGAAGTACTCCGCCACGGTCAGGCCCTCGCGGTACGAGTTGATGATCGGGCGGGCGATGATCTCGCCCTTCGGGTTGTTCACCAGACCACGCATACCGGCGATGTTGCGGACCTGCAGCCAGTTACCACGAGCACCGGACGACACCATGCGGTTGATGGTGTTGTCGACCGGGAAGTTGTCGCGCATCTCCTGCGCGATCTCGTTCGTGGCCTCGGTCCAGATCTTGATCAGGTCGGCGCGACGTTCCGCGTCGGTGATCAGACCCTTGTCGAACTCGCCCTGGACCTTGGCGGCCTGGACCTCGTAGCCCGCGATGATCTCCTTCTTGCGAGGAGGCGTCACGACGTCGGAGAGCGCCACGGTCACACCGGAGCGCGTGCCCCAGTAGAAGCCCGCGTCCTTGATCCGGTCGAGCGCAGCGGCCGTCTCGGTCTTGGAGTAGCGCTCGGCGAGGTCGTTGACGATCGCGGAGAGGGTGCCCTTGTCGGTGACCCGCTGGACGAACGGGTAGTCCGCCGGCAGGGTCTCGTTGAAGAGCGCGCGACCGAGGGTGGTCTCGAGGAGGATCGACTGACCGACCTCGTAGCCCTCGGGTGCTTCACCCTCGGCGAAGTGGACACCCGACATGCGGATCTTCACCTGCGCGTTGAGGTGCAGCGTGTTCTGGTCCTTCGCCATGATCGCCTCGGCGACCGAGGAGAACGAACGGCCCTCACCGACGGCGCCCTCGCGGACGGTCGTCAGGTGGTGCAGACCGATGATCATGTCCTGTGCGGGCAGGGTCACCGGGCGGCCGTCGGACGGCTTCAGGATGTTGTTCGAGGCGAGCATCAGGATGCGGGCCTCGGCCTGGGCCTCGACCGACAGCGGCAGGTGCACGGCCATCTGGTCACCGTCGAAGTCCGCGTTGAACGCAGCACACACGAGCGGGTGGAGCTGGATGGCCTTGCCCTCGACGAGCTGCGGCTCGAACGCCTGGATGCCCAGACGGTGCAGCGTCGGCGCACGGTTCAGCAGCACGGGGCGCTCGCGGATGATCTCCTCGAGCACGTCCCACACCTGCGGACGCGAACGCTCGACCATGCGCTTGGCCGACTTGATGTTCTGCGCGTGCGACAGGTCGATCAGGCGCTTGATGACGAACGGCTTGAACAGCTCGAGGGCCATCTGCTTGGGCAGACCGCACTGGTGGAGCTTGAGCTGCGGGCCGACGATGATGACCGAACGACCCGAGTAGTCGACGCGCTTGCCGAGCAGGTTCTGACGGAAACGACCCTGCTTGCCCTTGAGCATGTCGCTCAGGGACTTCAGGGCGCGGTTGCCGGTGCCCGTGACGGGGCGACCACGACGACCGTTGTCGAACAGCGCGTCGACCGCTTCCTGCAGCATGCGCTTCTCGTTGTTCACGATGATCTCGGGGGCACCGAGGTCGAGCAGGCGGCGGAGACGGTTGTTGCGGTTGATCACACGACGGTAGAGGTCGTTGAGGTCCGACGTGGCGAAGCGGCCACCGTCGAGCTGCACCATCGGGCGGAGCTCCGGCGGGATGACCGGCACGACGTCGAGCACCATCGCTGCCGGCGAGTTGCCGGTGGCGAGGAAGGAGCTGACGACGCGCAGACGCTTGATCGCGCGGATCTTCTTCTGGCCCTTGCCCTCGGCGATCTGCAGACGCAGTGCCTCGGCCTCGGCGGCCAGGTCGAACGCCTCGAGCCGCAGCTTGATCGCCTCGGCGCCCATGTAGGCGTCGAAGTAGATCCCGAAGCGGTCCTGGAGCTCGTGGAAGACGGCGTCCTCGGGCTTGAGGTCGCCCACCTTGAGGTTCCGGAAGTCCTCCCACACACGCTCGAGACGGGTGATGTCCTCGTCGAAGGACTTGCGGACCTGGGACATCTCCTTCTCGGCGGTGTCCTTGGTGCGGCGCTTGATGTCGGCCTTGGCGCCCTCTTCCTCAAGCGCGGCGAGGTCGTCCTCGAGCTTCTTGAGGCGGTCGGCGATGATCGAGTCGCGCTGGTTCTCGAGGTTCTTGATCTCGAGGCGCATCTCGTTCTCGAGACCCGGCATGTCAGCGTGCCGGCCCTCTTCGTCGATGCTGATGATCATGTACGCGGCGAAGTAGATGACCTTCTCGAGGTCCTTCGGCGCCATGTCCAGCAGGTAGCCCAGGCGCGACGGGACGCCCTTGAAGTACCAGATGTGCGTGACGGGTGCGGCGAGCTCGATGTGGCCCATGCGCTCACGACGGACCGAGGACTTGGTGACCTCGACGCCGCAGCGCTCGCAGACGATGCCCTTGAAGCGGACACGCTTGTACTTGCCGCAGGCGCACTCCCAGTCGCGGGAAGGACCGAAGATCTGTTCGCCGAACAGACCGTCCTTCTCGGGCTTCAGGGTGCGGTAGTTGATGGTCTCCGGCTTCTTGACCTCGCCGTACGACCACTGGCGGATGTCCTCGGCCGTGGCGAGGCCGATCCGCAGTGCGTCAAAGGAAGTTGCTTCGAGCAATGTTCTTCTCTCTTGCTGAATTCGAAACGTTGTCGGGCGGGGCGGGATCAGATGTCGTCGACGGAGGACGACTCGAACCGCGAGGAGATGTTGATGCCGAGCTCTTCAGCGGCACGGAAGACCTCGTCGTCCGTGTCGCGGAGGCTGACCGCCTGGCCGTCGGCCGAGAGGACCTCGACGTTCAGGCAGAGCGACTGCATCTCCTTCATGAGGACCTTGAAGCTCTCCGGGATGCCGGGCTCCTGGATGTTCTCGCCCTTGACGATCGCCTCGTAGACCTTCACGCGGCCGAGGATGTCGTCGGACTTGATCGTCAGGAGCTCCTGGAGGGCGTACGCGGCACCGTATGCCTCGAGTGCCCACACCTCCATCTCGCCGAAACGCTGTCCACCGAACTGCGCCTTACCACCCAGCGGCTGCTGCGTGATCATCGAGTACGGGCCGGTCGAACGGGCGTGGATCTTGTCGTCGACCAGGTGGTGGAGCTTCAGGATGTACATGTAGCCGACCGACACGGGCTCCGGGAACGGCTCGCCGGAGCGGCCGTCGAAGAGCTGGGCCTTGCCGGAGGAACCGATCAGGCGCTCGCCGTCGCGGTTCGGGAGCGTCGAGTCGAGGAGGCCCTCGATCTCACGCTCGTAGGCGCCGTCGAACACCGGGGTGGCGACCTTCGTGCCGGGCTCCGCGCTGCGCGCGGCTTCCGGCAGGGCCGAAGCCCACTCCTGGATGCCCTCGACGTTCCAGCCCTGCTTCGCGAGCCACCCGAGGTGGATCTCGAGGACCTGGCCGAAGTTCATGCGGCCGGGGACGCCGAGCGGGTTCAGCACGATGTCGACCGGGGTGCCGTCCGCGAGGAACGGCATGTCCTCGACCGGCAGGATCGTCGAGATGACGCCCTTGTTGCCGTGTCGACCGGCGAGCTTGTCGCCAGCGGTGATCTTGCGCTTCTGGGCGATGTAGACGACCACGCGCTGGTTGACGCCCGAGCCGAGCTCGTCGTCGCCGTCCTGCGCGTCGAACACCTTGACGCCGATGATCGTGCCCTCTTCACCGTGGGGCACCTTGAGCGAGGTGTCGCGGACTTCGCGCGACTTCTCGTTGAAGATGGCACGGAGGAGACGCTCTTCGGCGCTGAGCTCGGTCTCGCCCTTCGGCGTGACCTTGCCGACGAGGATGTCGCCGGGGCGGACCTCGGCACCGATGCGGATGATGCCGCGCTCGTCGAGGTCGGCCAGGAGGTCCGGGCTGACGTTCGGGAGGTCGCGGGTGATCTCTTCCTTGCCGAGCTTGGTGTCGCGGGCGTCGACCTCGTACTCCTCGATGTGGATCGAGGAGAGCGTGTCGTCCTTCACGAGGTTCTGCGACAGGATCATCGCGTCCTCGTAGTTGTAGCCCTCCCACGGCATGAACGCGACGAGGAGGTTCTTGCCGAGCGCGAGCTCGCCGTTCTCCGTCGCGGGGCCGTCGGCGATGACCTCGCCCTGCTCCACACGCTCACCGGCGCTGACGATCACGCGGTGGTTGTAGCTCGTGCCCTGGTTCGAGCGGTCGAACTTGCGGAGGTAGTAGGACTGCGTCCCGCCCTCGTCGAGCTGCAGGGTCACGGCGTCGGCCGAGACCTCGGAGACGACACCGGCCTTCTCGGCGGTGACGACGTCGCCGGCGTCGATGGCGGTGTAGCCCTCCATGCCGGTACCGACGAGCGGCGACTCGGAGCGGAGGAGCGGCACGGCCTGGCGCTGCATGTTCGCACCCATGAGGGCGCGGTTCGCGTCGTCGTGCTCGAGGAACGGGATGAGCGACGTCGCGACCGACACCATCTGGCGCGGGGAGACGTCCATGTAGTCGACCTCGCCGCGGGCGACGAGTTCGACCTCTCCGCCCTTCTTGCGGACGAGCACCTTGTCGTCGGCGAAGTGGAAGTCGTCGGTCAGCGGGGCGTTGGCCTGCGCGACGACGAACTCGTCTTCTTCCGAAGCGGTCAGGTAGTCGATCGTCTTCGTGACCTCGCCGTTGACGACGCGACGGTACGGGGTCTCGATGAAGCCGAACGAGTTGATCCGACCGAAGGACGCGAGCGAGCCGATCAGGCCGATGTTCGGGCCTTCCGGGGTCTCGATCGGGCACATGCGGCCGTAGTGCGACGGGTGGACGTCACGGACCTCGACGCCGGCACGCTCACGGGACAGACCACCCGGGCCGAGGGCCGAGAGACGACGCTTGTGCGTCAGGCCCGCGAGCGGGTTGTTCTGGTCCATGAACTGCGACAGCTGGGACGTCCCGAAGAACTCCTTGATCGCGGCGACGACGGGGCGCACGTTGATCAGGGTCTGCGGCGTGATCGCCTCGATGTCCTGCGTGGTCATGCGCTCGCGGACGACGCGCTCCATGCGGGAGAGACCGGTGCGGACCTGGTTCTGGATGAGCTCACCGACGGCACGGATGCGACGGTTGCCGAAGTGGTCGATGTCGTCCACGTCGAGGCGGAGCTGCACCGGCTCGCCGTCGCGGACGCCGTCGATCGTGGTGCGCTCGGCGTGCAGCGAGACCAGGTACTTGATCGTCGCGACGATGTCCTGCACCGAGAGCACGGAGTCGGACAGCGGCGCGTCGATGCCGAGCTTGCGGTCGAGCTTGTAGCGACCCACCTTGGCGAGGTCGTAGCGCTTCGGGTTGAAGTAGAAGTTGTCGAGGAGCGCACGCGCGGCCTCGGCAGCGACCTGCTCGCCCGGACGCAGCTTGCGGTAGATGTCCTTGAGCGCCTCTTCCTTCGTCAGGATGGCGTCCTTCTCGAGGGTCGACTCGATCGAGGCGAAGCCCTGGAACTCGTCGAGGATCTCCTCGCTCGTCAGGCCGAGGGCCTTGAGGAAGACCGTGACGGACTGCTTGCGCTTGCGGTCGATGCGCACGCCCACCTGGTCGCGCTTGTCGATCTCGAACTCGAGCCAGGCACCACGCGACGGGATGACGCGAGCCGAGTAGATGTCCTTGTCGGACGTCTTCTCCTGCTGACGCTCGAAGTACACGCCCGGCGAGCGGACGAGCTGCGAGACGACGACGCGCTCGGTGCCGTTGATGATGAACGTGCCGCGCTCGGTCATGAGCGGGAAGTCGCCCATGAAGACCGTCTGCGTCTTGATCTCACCGGTCATGTGGTTCATGAACTCGGCGTTGACGTACAGCGGGGCGGCGTAGGTCTTGCCGCGTTCCTTGCAGTCGTCGATCGAGTACTTCGGGTCCTCGAGCTCCGGGGACGTGAACGAGAGCTGCATCGTCTCGCCGAGGTCCTCGATCGGGGAGATCTCCTCGAAGATCTCCTCGAGGCCGGAGTGCAGCGCGAGGTCGGTACGACCCTGCTCCTGCCCCTCGGCCAGTCGGGCCTTCCAGACGTCGTTGCCGACGAGCCAGTCGAAGCTCTCCGTCTGGAGAGCGAGCAGATCCGGAACCGTGAGGGTGTCCGTGATCTTGGCGAACGAGAGTCGCGAGTGGTTGCGACCGTTCTTGGGGTTGGTGGATGCGTTGGGCGCAGCAGCCAAGGGTGTGACCTCCGTAGGCCCCGTCGGGCCGGTACTGACGAGCAGCATGTAGGTGAGTGGATTGACGCTCGGCGCAACCCCGAGACACGCAGTCATGCCCGTGTCACGTGGACGAAGGGCATGTGCGATGATCTGAGTGAGCGGCACCCGCCGACATATACGGGTCCGGCTGCACCAGGGCTTGTCCTCGAAGGGACCTTTGGGTCGACCGCAATATGACGACACGCAGCCAGGGAGCGCGAACTGCCATCATAGGCAGCGGCCGCGCATGATGTCCAGTCCTGGCTTGACCAAATTCGTGGACGACGTGTATAAGCACCGATCGCCCGCCGGCATTCCGCGGCCCTGGAGCCGGCCAGGCGCCTAACCGAGGCGTTCGCGCTCGACGCGAGCCGGGCCTCCGACCCGGTTCTCGAAGCCCGCCAGCGCGCGGAACGCGTCCTCCGGACGGCGGGTGCGCACGAAGGTGACGCGGCCGCGGTCGTCGGTCAGCTCGATCCCGAGCCCCGGCGTCAGCATCATCGCCCGGACGCCGCGTCCGAGTCGCAGGCCGATGCCGCCGTACGTCCGGGCGTCCGCCTCGACGAGCCGGGCGTCCGTGATCCGGGCGCGCGGGATGCGGCGCGGCGGGAGCGGGCGGAAGTGCAGGGTGACGTGCGTGTCGGTGACGGTGAAGCCGGAGCGGGCGAGCAGCAGGAGCAGCCCGACGACCATGCCGACGACGCCGGGGACGATGAGGGCGACCTCCGGCGCTTCGCCCGGCCAGCCGAGCACGGCGCCGGTCAGGCCGCCGCCGGCCGCCAGCAGCAGGCCGCCGACGACGCGCATCCAGACGGGTGCGTGCTCACGGTCCGCGTGGAACGGGCGGGAGGCCCGGGTCACCACGGCCGGTCGGCTCGCGGTGACGAATCGGTGCGTCGGGACGCTGAGGGTGTCGGCGGACAAGTGGGACTCCTGCGGTTCGGGGCCGTTCGGATGCTGCACTCGGTATTTTACATGCAGAACGACGGGTGTTCAACGGTCGACCGCGGTGGGGACGCGTCGACGGCGGGGGCGCTGCGGCGCGCTGGTGACGGCGGTGGGGCGCTCGTCACGGTCGGCCGGAGTGCGGACCCGCGGCAGGGTGGGGGCCCGGCGGGTCGACGCACCCGGCGCGACGACGGAAACCGACGGTACGTGACGACCCTTGGCGTCCACTGTCCGTCCATGTGTACGCATTCATCTGCCGAGCGCGGGCGCCGCCTGGTGCTCGAGACGCCGCCGAGTCGCCGAGACACCGCCGGAAGTCGCGGCGTCTCGGCCGACGTGCGGCGTCACGGCACGATGGAGGCGCCACGCGCCCCGCGTCGCCCGCCCGCCCGCCTCGCGTCAGCGCAGGACGAGGGCGACGGCCTCCGCGCGGGTGCGGACCCCGAGCTTCTGGAACAGCTGGTTCACGTAGGACTTCACGGTCGGCACGGTCAGGAACAGCTCAGCGGCGATCTCCGGGTTCGTCCGGCCCTCCGCGATGCGCTCGAGCACGTCGGCCTCCCGCGGGGTGAGGTCGGGGAACCGCTCGCGCAGGCCCGTCGGGGCCGCCGGCACCGCGAGCTGCGCGACGAGCCGGGCTCCGACGGCGGCGTCGAAGGTCGACTGCCCGGAGGCCACCGCACGGATCGCGGTCGCGATCTCCACCCGGCCGGCGTCCTTCGTCAGGTACCCGCGGGCCCCGGCCCGGAGCGCGGTGGTGATCGACTCGTCGTCGGCGAACGTCGTCAGCACCAGGACCGCGACGCCCGGGTGCTGCTCGGCGATGCGGGCCGTCGCGGTCGGGCCGTCCACGACCGGCATCCGGAGGTCCATCAGCACCACGTCCGGCGCGTGCTCAGCCACGGCGGCGAGGGCCTCGGCGCCGTCGGAGGCCTCGCCGACGACCTCGAGGTCCGGCACCAGGGACAGCACCGTCACCAGGCCGTCCCGCACGATCGCCTGGTCGTCGACGACCAGCACGCGGATCACCGGTCGCCGTCCACACGGTGGTGCGCGACACGGTGCCCCGCCGTCGGCAGGTGCATCGCGACGACGAACTCGTCACCGGCGCGGTCGGTGTGGATCGTCGCGCCGTCGGGCAGCTCCGCGAAGCGCTCGTGCATCCCGATCATGCCGTGGCCGTCGCCGGACAGCGGGTTCGCGATGACGACCTCCACGGCGGAGCCGTCCCGGATGACGGAGAGCGAGACGGGGCGGCCAGGGGCGTGTCTGCGGGCGTTGCTGAGGGCCTCCCGGCTGGCGGCGACCACGGCGGCACGGTGGGCGTCGTCGAGGTCCGCGAGTGCCAGGTCACCCTGGGTCAGCACCTCGCCGCCGAAGGAGCGGTGCGCCGCGACGAGCGCGGGCAGGCCGGTCACGGCCGTCGGGTCCGCCGGGTCCGGCTGGGAGGCCGTGGCCGACACCGGCGCGCCGGCCACGGCCTCGGGGTGGTCCCCGCCGACGTCCTCGCGCAGGGCGTGCACCGCGCGTCGGGCCTCCGCCAGGCCGTCCGCCGCGAGGGTCCGTGCGTCCGCGGCGCGTCGGGCGGCCTCGTCGACGCGGCCGGCCTCGAGGAGCGCCTCGACCGCGTCGAGCTGCAGCACGAGGCCGCCGAGCGAGTGCGCGAGGACGTCGTGGACGTCCCGGGCGGCACGGGAGCGGTCCGCCAGGAGCTCGGCACGCGCCTGGTCCCGCTCCGCCTGGCGCGCCTGGGCCTCGGCGAGCCGGAACTGACGACGGCTGAACCCCACGAGCACGCCGAGCACGAGCCCGCCGCACGACGCGAGCACGAACACCACGGCGGTGCCGACGGCCGCGGCGGTCACGGCGATCTCCACCAGCGCGACGAGGACGGCCACGGTGCCGGTCCACACGGGCAGGCGGTCGCTGGCCTGGAGCACCACGATGCCGACGATCACGGGCGCGAGCATGAGCGCGTCGGTGGACACCACGACCGCGGCACCGGCGACGACCATCACGGCAGCCGCGACGACGGTCGTCCTCGGCGTGCGGAGGAACTCGCGGACGGTCCACGCGGCGAGCGCGACCGTCCCGACGACCCAGGCCCACGCCGGCAGGTGCAGGGCAAGACCGTTCTTCACGAACCAGAACGTGACGGCGACGATGCCGACCGCGCTGAGGCCCCAGCCGAGACGCGACCGCGACCGGCCTCCGGAGAGGTCGGTCGGGTCGTCGCCGGACAGCAGGGTCACCGGACCATCATGCCGCTGGCACGGTTCGGGATCCGCTGGTCGAGGACGAGGGCACGGGCGGCCCGGTTGATCGCGAGCATCAGCAGGACGGCGCCGGTCGAGCTGAGCAGGTGGGCGCCGAGGTGCCCGCCGAGCACGTCGAGACCGATGCGGACGCCGATGAGGACGACCCACAGTCCGGCGCCGGACCAGCCCGTGCGGGACTGCAGGGTGCGGCCCTTGTCGTCGGGGGTCGACACCGTAC
The DNA here is from genome assembly GCF_044746585.1 of Curtobacterium sp. NPDC090223. Taxonomy (NCBI): domain Bacteria; kingdom Bacillati; phylum Actinomycetota; class Actinomycetes; order Micrococcales; family Microbacteriaceae; genus Curtobacterium; species Curtobacterium sp. NPDC090223. Next base: position 139,795 of record NZ_JBIVCN010000004.1, read on the forward strand.
GGAACTTCGTGATGGACCCCATCGACAGGCCGACGGCGACGGAGACGAGCGCCTCGATGCCGAGGAAGACGATGTCGGTCGTGGTGATCGACGCCTTCGTCTGGGCCAGGACGACCACGCCGACGACGGCCATGACCATCGGCATCCGCCAGACGCGCGCCGGGTCGAGGAACCGCCAGGTCGCCTGTCGGTACGCGAGGAACCCGACGAGGGCGAGCCCGATGAGGATGTTCGCGAGGAGCTGGACCGACATGGTGATGAGCCTTCCGTGGTGTCCGGCGGGGTGGTTCCCGGCCGGTGATCCCATCGTGGTTCGGCGACGTCCGCGGCCCCACCACCCTGGGGTGGGGACGTGGGTGGGGATCCGCGTGGTGTTCGATGGAGCCATGGCTGATGCGTTCGACGGATTCAAGCTCGGTGCCGGGTTCTCGGTCATCGAGCCGGACCGGCACCGCCCGGGGTCGTTCACGCTCGTCGTCGACGGGACGCCGCAGTCGCACGTCGACCTCGAGGACCCGACGCACCTGGCGTTCGAGTACATCCGGCGGATCGGGCACGCCATCGACCTGTTGCCGCCCGGCCCGATCACGGCGGTGCACCTCGGCGCCGGGGCCCTGACGCTCCCCCGCTACGTCGCCGTCACCCGGCCGGGGTCCCGGCAGCAGGTGATCGAGCTCGAGCGCGACCTGGTCGACCAGGTCCGCGACGTCCTGCCCTTCCCCCGCGGCGCGTCGATCCGGGTGCGGTACGGCGACGCGCGCGAGGTCCTGGGGAAGCTCCCGCACGGGTTGCGCGGCACCGTGGACCTGGCGGTCGTCGACGTGTTCGGCGGCTCGCGGATCCCCGCCCACGTCACGAGCGTGGAGTTCTACCGGGAGGTCGCTGCCTTCCTGTCGCCGACCGGGATCGTCGCGGTGAACGTCGCCGACGGTGCGGGGCTGGCGTTCGCGCGGGGGCAGGCGTCGACGCTGCAGTCGGTGCTGCCGTCGGTCGCGGCCGTCGCGGACACCGGGATGCTCAAGGGGCGGCGGTTCGGCAACATCGTGCTGCTGGGCTCGCCGACGGACCTGCCCGTGGCGGACATGCCGCGGCGGTACTCCTCGGACCCGATGCCGGCGAAGGTCGTGCACGGCGCCGAGCTCAAGGCCTTCATCGCGGGCGCGCCGATCGTCACGGACGCCACGGCGGTCGCGTCGCCGGAGCCGAACCGGTCGGTCTTCGGCGCGTAGGCGGCGGACGCCTGGCCGCCCGGTGTCCGGTGTCCGGTGTCCGGCGTCCGGGCGGGCCGTGCCGTGTCCGGGCACTGTCCGGGTGGCGCTGCCAGGATGGGTGCTGAACGACCGCGCAGGCGCGCGACCGAACGAGACGGGGATGCCCTCATGACGAACGACGACCGGAGCAACGACGACCGGACGGCCGACGGCCAGGCGCCGAGCTGGGGCGGGACGCCGCAGCAGCCGGCGCACGAGCAGGCGCCCCGCTACGGCGAGCGCATCACCCCGGCGTCGGCACCGCAGTACGGGGAGCAGGCACCGCAGTACGGCTCCGGGCAGTACGAGCAGCAGCAGCAGGGGCAGTACGGCCAGTCGCAGTACGGCCAGTCCCAGCCGTCCTACGCCGCGGCCCCGGCACCCTCTGGCGCCCCCGCGTGGCAGAGCCACGACGAGCCCCGGGCGAAGAAGAAGACCGTCGGTGTCATCGCGTTCGCCGCCTCGATCGTCGCGCTCATCGCCGGCATCGTCGGCGGGTACCTCCTCGGGACGGCGCTCGGCGCCAGCGGTGCGCTCCGCGACATCATCGACAGCGGCGGCACCTCGAGCGCCGACCAGCAGCAGCTCCAGGACTCGCTGATGAACGGCGCGAACGCCGGTCAGCTCGCCGCGGGCTCGGTGTTCATGTGGATCGGGACGCTCTTCGGCCTGTGGGGCATCGTGCAGGGCATCGTCGCGATCGCCACGAAGCGCGGCCGCGGCTGGGGCGTGTTCGCGCTCATCCTCGGCGTCGTCGCGGCCATCGTCGCGTTCTCCGTGTACATCGGCATCGCGGTGTCGTCCACCGGCGCAGCCTCCTGACACCGTGCTCGGCCTGACACCGGAGCTCGGCGGGCGAGGAACCGTGATCGGCGTGTGGCACCAGCCGCTCCCGGGTGACCGCGGTTACCCTCGACCCTGATGTCCCTCCCGCCCGACGACCGTCAGCACAACGACCGGGACGACCGCGCCCGGGAACCGCGCCATGCGGCTTCCGTCACCGCGGGCGTCAGCCCCGGCAGCACCTTCGCGCCGATCAGCCTGCGCCCCGCAGTCGACGTGCAGGTGATCCAGGACCGCCTCCGCGACCTCGGCCAGAGCCGCAGCACCGAGGCGCTCGCCGAGCGGGCCGAACTGCTGCGCCTGCTCGGACGACTCGACGAGGCGCTCGTCATCGCGGAAGAGGTCTTCCGGCTGACGATGTTCACCGGCGAACGCTCCGACAAGGTCGCAGCGCGGGTCCGTCGTGCGCACGTCCTGCACGACCTGGGTCGCTACGAGCGCGCCGCGACCGAGGCCGCGCTGGCCCGGGACACGGCGACCACCGAGGAGTGGCCGGAGCTCGAGGGCGCCGCCGCCGAGATCGAGGGCTGGTCGCTGTTCGAGCTCTCCCGCTTCGACGAGGCGCGTGAGGTCCTCGGCCGTTCCTACGAGGCGTTCCGCGCCGCCGGGGCCCCGGCCGAACGCACCGACGCGCTCCGCACCGCGGTGGAGGCAGCGATGCGCGCGTCGATCGCCCGGCCGTCCGCCGCTCCCGAGCGCGATCGTGCCGACGGTGCCCGGCGGGACGCGGCTCCCGCCGCCGAGGACCGTCCCCGCACCGCTCGCGAGGCCGCGATGCGCCGGGAGACCGACCCGGCCACCCGCGTCGCGGAGCCGGTCAAGGAGATCCCGCCCGTCCGACGCCGTGTGCTCGGGGCTCCCGACGCCGCCCGGACCGAGGCGGACACCCTGTGGGGCAAGCTGACCGACCGAGCCGATCGGACCCGTCCCACCGACCGCGACCGGTGACCTCGCTCGACCTGGTCCGGTCCCGAGCGGACGAACTCATGCGCGCCCACCTCGGCGCCGGCACGTGGACGTTCGCCTTCGACCACGCCAAGACCCGCGCCGGGCAGTGCGACTTCGCGAAGCGGCGGATCACGGTGAGCCGGCACCTCGCCGCACGGTTCTCGGACGAGGACGTCGACCAGGTCCTGCTGCACGAGATCGCACACGCGATGAGCGGGGCGCGTGCCGGGCACGGGCCGAAGTGGCGGCGGACCGCTGCGTCGATCGGGTACACCGGCTCGCGCCTGCACGACGGGCCGATCGCCAGCGAGCTCGCCCCGTGGGTGGGGGTCTGTCCCGCGGGCCACGAGCACTTCCGGTACCGGACCCCGACCAGGCCGCTGGCGTGCGCGATGTGCTCCCGGCGCTTCGACGAGCGGAACCTCATCGCGTGGAGTCGACGGACCGAGCCCGCTCGTCGCGAACCCGGGACCATGGCGGGCGTGTAACCCGTCAGCGTGGCCCGATGCGCCCCGTCCGGTTCCGGCAGCACGATGCGCATCCGACCCGTTAGCCTGGCCCGATGCACACGGGGCAGCACATCCGCACGGACTCGGGGTCGTCGTGGTTCTTCGACGCCGGTCGGATCGCCCTCGACTTCGCACACACCGGCGGCTTCGCCGACGACCCCGCCGGCGCTCGCCCACGGGCGCAGCTCGGCGAGCTCCTGATGACCCCGGCCGACCTGGACGAGTGGCTCAGCGACCACACGGAGCCGATCGACCTCGGTGCGACCGCCCGCGAACTGCAGGACGCCCGCGAGCTCCGTGCCGCGATCGGTCGCCTGGCCGTCGCTGCGGCACCGGCGCCGGCGTCGACCGCCGCGGAGCGCACGGCGGTGGCGGCGGGCCTCCGCGCGGGGACCGGTCGCACGCGCCCCGCGCCCGACGACATCGACACCGTCAACCTGTTCGCCGCCCTGCCGGACGTGCCCCCGAGCCTCCCGGGTGGCCGCCGCCGGGCCGGGGCGAACCGGGTGCGGCTCGCACAGGCGCTCTCGAGCGTCGCGCGCGACGCCGTCGCGCTCTTCACCGAGGTCGGCTTCGACGACGCCGAGGCCGACGGCCGCCCGACCCGGCTCAGCCGGTGCTCGGCGCCGGACTGCGGCCTGGTGTTCTACGACTCGTCCCGTGGTGGGACGCGTCGGTGGTGTGCGATGCAGCGGTGCGGGAACCGGGCGAAGGTCCGGGCGCACCGTGCGCGCCGTGCAGCCGCCTAGGACGAACGCCAGGTGATCGTCGAGTCGCCCTCGGGTGCCTCGTCGACGGGCGCGGCCCGCATGTAGCTGACGGCGTCGACCGTGCTGCCGGAGGGTGCGAGCAGCACCGCGCAGACCTCGGCGGTCCCGTCGTCGGTGAGCGCCTTCGCGATCGCCTTCCGGTCGAAGGGGCACGCGTCCTGCAGGACGTCGTTCCGGTCGCTCGTGTCGAGCGATGGTCCCGCCTGCAGCCGGTCGTCCGCCCGCAGCCCCCATGCATCGTTCGCCAGGTCCCCGACGGCGTCGGTGTCGAACGTGCCGCTGACCCGCTGCACGGTGAAGTGCGCCAGGTACGCGTCGTCGCCCTTGGCGCTGAGGCCGAACTGGTCCATGGCGCCCGAGGTCACCCGTTCGACCTTCTCGGCCCGGATCGCGAGCTGGCCGTGGAACGCCGAGCCGTTGAGCTTCGTCGTCACCCGGTCGCCCATGTCGTGTCCGCCCTGCGAGCACCCGGTGAGCACCGCGGCGGCGGCGACGGCGAGCACGCCCGCGCCGATCTGTCGTCGTCTGATCCCCTGCATGGCCGCAACGCTACGGACCCGTGCGGCCGAGGGCACGTCGTCGACACAACCTCGGATCGGGCGCGGTTCGACGCAAACCGAACTTCTGTGTTCGGCTCTCCGAATCCTCTGGCATGCTGGTCGACATGACCGACACCGCGACGCCGCGCCTGGCCCCCACCGGGGACGCCCCGCGGAAGCGTGCGGCGGGTCTCACGCTCCTCGGCCCCGCGTTCGTCGCGGCGATCGCCTACGTCGACCCCGGCAACGTCGCGGCGAACCTCACGGCCGGCGCGAAGTACGGCTACCTGCTGCTGTGGGTCCTCGTCGCCGCGAACGCCAGCGCCGTCGTGGTCCAGTACCTGTCGGCGAAGCTCGGGATCGTCACGGGCAAGTCCCTGCCGGAGCTCCTCGGGCTGCGGATGAAGCGCGCACCCCGGCTGCTGTTCTGGGCGCAGGCCGAGATCGTGGCGGCAGCGACCGACGTCGCCGAGGTGATCGGCGGTGCGCTTGCCCTGCACCTGCTGTTCGGCCTGCCCCTGGTGGCGGGCGGTCTCATCACGGGCGTGGTGTCGATGGCGATCCTGGTGCTGCAGAACCGGCGCGGTGCCCGCACGTTCGAGGTCGTCGTCACGGCGATGCTCGCGGTCCTGACCATCGGGTTCTGTGCGGGGCTGCTGTTCGCGCAGGTCTCCCCCGGCGAGCTCGTGTCGGGTCTGGTGCCGCGCTTCGCGGGCTCCGAGTCGGTGATGCTCGCGGCGTCGATGCTCGGCGCGACCGTGATGCCGCACGCCGTCTACCTGCACTCCGCACTGGCGCGGGACCGGCACGCGGGCGCCCCCGCCGGCCCGGAGCGACGCCGCGTGCTCGTGATGACGCGGTGGGACGTCGCCCTCGCGCTCGTCGTCGCGGGCGGGGTGAACATCTGCATGCTCGTCCTGGCGGCGGCCACCCTGCCCGGCGTGCCGGGGACCGACACCATCCCTGGGGCGCAGGCGGCGATCGCGACCCACGTCGGTCCGGTCGTCGGTGTGCTGTTCGCCGTCGGTCTGCTCGCGTCCGGGCTGGCCTCGACGTCGGTGGGGTGCATGGCCGGTGCCGAGATCATGCACGGCCTGCTGCACGTGCGGGTCCCGCTGCTGGTGCGGCGCATCGTGACGCTCGTGCCCGCGATCGTGCTCCTCGCCCTTGGCGCCGACGCCACGATGCTGCTCGTCGTGAGCCAGGTGGTGCTGAGCTTCGGGATCGCCTTCGCGATCATCCCGCTCGTGACCTACACGTCACGGCGGAGCGTGATGGGCGCGGACGTCAACGCCCGCGGCACGCGCGTGGTGGCGTGGGTGATCGCGACGGTCATCGTCGCGCTCAACGTCGCGCTGGTCGTGCTGACGATCACGAACTGAGCGCGCCGGAGCCCCCGCGCACGCCCGTCGGCGCACGCGTCCGCGCACCGGGCCCGTCGGCGCGTGTGGCGCGAACCGGCATCGCACAACGCGAACCGGCTCGCACCACGGAGATCCGCGGTTCGAGCCGGTTTCGGTTGTGCGACGCCACGAACGGCACGGCGTCAGGCGCGGGCGCGGGCGCCTCGACTACTCGACGACGCGGACGCCCTTCCAGAACGCGACGTAGCCGCTGTAGTCCTTGCCGACGCGGTCGAAGGACGACGGGATCGGCGTGGGGTACGACCACGCGTTGTCCTGCAGCGCCTGCCCGTCGACGTTCACGGTGTAGTACTGCGTGTCGCCCTTCCACGGGCAGTGGTACTGGGTGTCGGTCTCCGTGAAGTACTCGGTCTTCACGCTCGACGGCGGGAAGTACCAGTTGCCCTCGATCTTGATGAGGTCGTCCTCGGATGCCTCTGCGATGACGGTGTCGCCGACGACTGCCTTCATGGTGCGCTCCTTCGTTGGTGGGCGGTCTGCCCACCCGGTCGGAACGCTACGCGCGGGCGCTGTGTTCCCCGGCGCGGATCGTGACGAGCTCCGGCCCCGCGGCGAGCGCCGCGTGCACGCGCTCCGGACCGAGCTCGCGGGCCGCCTCCGAGGCCGTCACCAGGTGCTTCACGGCCCGCCGGAGCCCCGTGTAGGCAGCGCAGGCGGCCGCGGCCTCCGGGGAGGAGTGGTCGATCCCGACGGCGGAGAGCGCGTCCACGACGGCGCCGGCGCCGAGCAGGTCCTCGACGGCGAAGTCGGGTGCGTCCGGCACGTCGGCCGACTCGCCCGCGGCCTCGGCCGCGTCGCCACCGGAGGGCGCGTGGTGCGTCCCCGCGGCGATGACCGCGACCACGCACCGGTCGCCACGATCGGCCTGGAGGCTCGTCACCCGTTCCGCGATCGCCGCCGCGTTGGCCAGGTGGCCGGCCACGACCTCCGCGCCCGCCGGGAGCTGTCGGCCGACGGCCCGGTGGTCGGCCGTGCGACCGTCCCCCGGACCCGAGGGCAGGACGTCGACCCAGACGACCAGGTGCGCTCCGACGGCGACGCGGCGAGCGCCGGCGACGCCCCATCCGAAGCGGACCTGGTACTGCTGCTGGCCTCGTTCACGCACTCCGTCACGATAACCGCTGTGCAGGACCTGTCCCTTTCCACAGGGGCTCCGCTCCCCGGGGTTCGTCAGCGGGACCGCCAGTACGATCGACTCCCATGGAGATCGCCCCCGCACCGACCCTGACCGGTGACCGCGTCACGCTCGAGCCCCTCGGCCACGAGCACGCGGACGACCTCCGGGTAGCGGTCGCGGACGGGGATCTGTGGCGCACCTGGTACTCCTCGGTCCCGGCTCCGGCGCAGGTCGACGCCGAGATCGACCGCCGGCTCGCCGAACAGGAAGCCGGCCGGATGGTGCCGTTCGCGGTGCGCGACCGGCCGACCGGGCGCGTGGTGGGCTCGACGACGTTCATGGCGATCGACACGGCCAACCGTCGGGTCGAGATCGGGTCGACCTTCCTGGCGAAGTCGGCGCAGCGCTCGGGGATCAACACCGAGTCGAAGCTGCTGATGCTGTCGCAGGCGTTCGACGTCTGGCAGTGCATCGCGGTGGAGTTCCGGACGCACTGGCACAACCAGCAGTCCCGCGCGGCGATCGCCGGCCTCGGCGCGAAGCAGGACGGCGTCCTCCGCAGCCACCAGGTCGGGCGTGACGGCACCCTCCGCGACACCGTCGTCTTCTCGATCACGGCGGCCGAGTGGCCGACCGTCCGGCTCTCGCTGGCCGAGCGGCTGCGGCGCCACGACCGCGCCGAGGGCTCACGCCGCCGCTCCGCCCGGCACGCCTGACCTACTCGGCGCTGCTGTGCACGGTGCGGCCGTCGAACGGCTGCGTCGGGCGGTCGTTGTCGTGGTGGACCGCCGTCAGTGCGTCGATCTGGTCCCGACCGAGCTCGATCGGCGTCGCGAGGACGACCCAGTGCACGCCCTCCGTGCACGGCGGTGTGGTGAGGGACCCCTCGTAGCTCCAGTACGAGCGGTCCGCCGGCAGCATCGTCCCGATGTCGACCGCGTCCTTGTGCGCTGACGTCGTCCCTTCGACCGCCCCCGCGATGTAGGGGTCGAACGCGGGGTCGTGCGCTCCGACCCGTGCGAAGACGGCGACGACCGCGAGCTTCCCGTCGGCGTCGGCGTGCACGAAGTGCAACTCGACGGGGTGGCGCTCGCCTTCGACGGTGTGCTCCGACGGCGCGTGGAAGTGCATCTGCTGCAGGTGGTACTCGGTGCCGTCGATCACGGTCGTCTCACCCGAGCCGGCCGTGAGCTGCACGGTGTGGCCGTTGTCGGCAGTGGTCTCGTCGACGTCCCCCGAGGTCACGTCCAGGGAGAGCGGGGCGTCGTGACCGAGGGCCGGCAGGTCGATCGGCGACTGTGCCGTCCCGGCGGCGCACGTGCCGTACTCGCTGGACAGCGACGCCCAGTGCGCGGGGTCGTCGACGCCCTCGTACCCCCAGTGCGCCGGTGACGGGGTGGCACGGACGGATGCGGCCGGGGTGCGGGTGGACACCGGGGCCGACCCCGCGCCGCACGCGGTGAGGGCGACGACGGAGGTGGCCGCGAGCGCGACGACGAGCGGGATGCGGGAACGTGGATGCATGACAACATCTTGCATGTTGCATTCCGACCGATCGCCGGAGAGGCGACCTCCGTCCTGAGGCGCACCTCAGAGCGCGTGCACGACCTCCCGGTCTCCGAGCGGCTGCACGGGACGGGCGTTCTCGACGTGGGCCGCCTCGAGGTCGGCGAGCTGGTCCGCCCCGAGCTCGACCCGGTCCTCGAGCACGATCCACCGCACTCCCTCGGTGCAGGGCGGCGTCGTGAGTGACCCCGCGTACGTCGCGAACGAGCGACCCTCCGGCAGCATCCGGTCCACGTCGACGGTGCTCGCGCGACCGGCCCCGGCCGTGGCCCCGGCGACGTAGCTCTCGTACACGGGGTTGTGCCGGCCCTGGTCGGCGAGGACCCCGAGCACCGTGAGCGCCCCGTCGTCGTCGGCGTGGACGAAGTGGAACTCCGCAGCGGCGGCCTCGCCCGCGACTGTGTTTTCCGAACCCGCGTGGAAGTGCATCTGCACGAGGTGCAGGTCCGCCCCGGCCACGCGGGTCCGCGCGCCGTCGTCCGGGGTGAACTGCACCGTGTGGCCGTTGTCGGCCGTCAGTCCTGCGACCGCCCCGGCCGCCGTGATGTCGAGCGCGCAGCCACGCTTCGGCGCCGGGAGGTCGACCGGCGACCGCTCCGAGCCGGACGAGCAGGTGCCGTACTCGTCGGACAGCGCGCCCCAGTGCTCAGGAGCGCCGTCGCCCTCGTAGGACCAGGACGCGCCGGGATCGCCGCCGTGCGCATCGGCCGTGGTCGTGGAGTCGGCTGGTGCGCAACCGGCGAGGGCGAGGAGGGTCACCGGCAGGACGAGGAGTGCGGTGCGGATCCGCGGATTGCTGTACATGTCCACATACTGGAACATCACATGTCGGCAACGCCTGGGAACGGTGCCGCGTACCGTCCACCGCATGCACGTCGGTCTCCGTCTCGTCCTCGATGCCCCCGTGGACGCCGTCCGCGACGCCCTGATGGCGCCTGCCGTGATGGTGGGGGTGACGAAGCCGTTCCTGGTGTACCGGTCGCTCGACCCCGCGGGGTTCCCGCACCGCTGGACGCCGGGCGAGCCGCACCCGATCGCCGCGAGCGCGTTCGGCGTGGTCCCGAGCGGGACCAGCCACGTGGACATCGACCGCTACGAGGTCGACGGCGTCCCCGTGCAGCGCGACAACGGCGGCGGCACGAGCGGCCTCTTCGCCCGGATGGCGATGCGGCACCGGATGGCGGCGACGTCACTGCCGGACGGCACGACCCTGCTCGTCGACCGACTCGACTACCGGATGACCCCCGCGGTCCTCGGTGTCGCGCTCTGGCCGGGCATGTGGGTGATCTGGCAGTGGCGTGCGCTCCGGATGCGGCAGCAGGCGCCCACCTGGCCGCCGGCCTGACGCGTTCCCGTCGGCCTCTGCCGGTCCCTGCCGGGGACGCGCCGGGCCGGACACGCGCGATCGGGGTGAGATCAGCCTCCCGTCCGCCGCGCAGCGGGCGTAGCCTCGACCACGTGAGCCAGACGCGCCCCGAGGAGCCGATGACCGACGACCGTGTGCACCGCACGCTGGCGACCGTGGACTGGCGTCGGATGACGTTCGACCTCTACCGTCGCGTCCGGGCCACCCCCGACCCGGAGACCGCGCACGCGCTGTGGCGCGAGACCCGCGACGCGATGTTCGCCGAGCACCCGGCCAGCCCGCTCCTCGACGAGGACGCGGTCGACTTCGAGGAGCTCCCCGTCCCGCCGTACGACCCGGACTGGCGCTTCCGGGCGCGCATCGAACCCGCCGAGGACCAGGTGCTCGACGTCGAGACGGGCACCGACGGCACCGTGCACTTCGATCGGCTCGGGATCGTGCGCCTGCCGGGCATCGGCACCCTCGACGTGTGGTCGCACGGCGGCTACGCGGGCGGCGTGTTCGTCCCCGTGAAGGACGCCAGCGCGGGGAAGGCCCGCGGGACCTACGGCGGCGGGCGGTACCTGCTCGACACGATCAAGGGCGCGGACCTGGGCGGCGACGACGGGGAGGTCGTGCTCGACTTCAACTTCGCGTACAACCCCTCGTGCGCGTACGACCCGGCGTGGGCGTGCCCGCTCGCGCCTCCGGGCAACACCGTGCCGGTGGCGATCCCCGTCGGCGAGCAGTACGACTTCTAGGACGGGCACGATGTCTTCCAAGACCGGCACCGGGTCGACGACCCGGCTCGTGGCGATCGACGCCGGCGGGCGCATCCCCCCGTTCGAACAGGTGCGCTCGCAGATCGCGGCGCAGATCACAGCGGGGTACCTGGTGGACGGGCAGCGCCTGCCGAGCGTCCGCTCGCTCGCCGAGGAGCTCGGGCTGGCGGCCGGGACCGTCGCGAAGGCCTACGCGCTGCTCGAGGAGGCCGGGCTCGTGCACACGGCTCGCGGCGCCGGCACCCGGGTGGTGCGTCCGGGCGAGGTGCCGGACGCCGTGGCCGGGGCGGTGCGCGCGCTCGTCACCGAGGCGAAGGCCGCGGGACTGTCCGCCGACCAGACCGCGACGGCACTCCGGGACGCCTGGCCCGCGTAGCGCAGCTGGGGCCGCCGTCTCAGCAGTGCTCGAAGACGTACGACTCGTGCCCCCGCGCGACCAGGTCCCGGTCGCGCAGGATCGTCATCGCCGGACGGCTGTCCGACGCGCAGACGTCCGACCACGGGCCGTCGGTGTCGTCCGAGTACTCGACGTCGATCACCCGCGCCCCGTAGGCCTTCGTGTACGCGCCGCACTCGTCGTAGGTCACGCACTCCTCGGCCACGACGAAGTCGAACCCGGTGTCACGCCGGCCGGCAGACCCGAGCTGCGGGGTGTTCTTCTGCCCGGCGGCGAGTCCGTGCTCGTGCGCGACGTCCACGAGCTGCTCGGCGAGCGCGAGGTTCCCCGCACGCGTCAGCGCACCGTGCGAGCGCGTCCACGAGTCCAGGTTGTCGAACTCGACCGCGTCGAACCCGCGGTCGCTGCACCGTGCGATCGACTTCGTCAACACGTGCACGATCGACTGCCGCGCCCCCGCGCTCGCGGTGTCGAGGAGCATCTCGTCCGGCCACCCGGGGTCGGACACGGGCTTCCCGTCGTCGTCCCGCAGGAGCGCGTCCGGGTACCGGTCCTTCCACATCGCGGCGTCCTCGGGCTGGGTCTGGAAGCCGTTCACGTAGCAGATCGAGTACCTGCCGGCGGCCGGGTGCGCGGTGCTGTCCCGCTCGACGATCGTCACGTCGTCGGCCGGGCGGTACGCGCCGCCGAGCTGGTAGTCCGGGATGCCCGAGGTCGGGAGGTTCGTGTACCCGTCGTCCGCGCCGTCGCTGCCGGTGCCCGCCGCACACCCGGCCAGCAGCAGGGCCCCCACGACGAGCACGGAACCGAGGACCAGGGACCGAGCACGCATGACCGTGATCCTCCCACGGACCCCGCACTCTTCCGTGTGGAGTGGTCCAACCGCTATGATGGACGTACTCGAGGCGCCGATCGCCTCGTGCGTCGTACGGACGCCCCCGAAACCTCCCGGTCGAACTGACCGATGCGTATCGCGCACCACCGCTCCCCCGGAACCCGTCCGGGTCGGAACACCGGTGCCAGGCTCTCTGCTGCGGCGACAGTGCCCGCACCGCCGTGCCCTCTCCCGAGGGGGCTCGCCCGCTCCCCGGAGTGGACAACGGCCGCGGACACGATCCCGCCCGCGCGCTGATCCGAGCGCGCACCACGGCCGGCAACGGCCCGAAAGGTCATGATGACCAACCCCACTGAAGACATCCGCTTCGCCGATCTCGGCGTTCCCGCCCCGATGGTCGACGTCCTCGTCGGCCAGGGCAAGGAGAACGCCTTCCCGATCCAGGCGGACACCCTCCCCGACTCCCTCAAGGGCAAGGACGTGCTCGGCCGCGGCCGCACGGGCTCCGGCAAGACGATCGCGTTCGCGATCCCGCTCGCCGCACGCCTGGCCGCGAACCCGCGGAAGCGCCGTGCCGGCCGACCGCGCGCCCTCGTGCTCGCCCCGACCCGTGAGCTCGCGACCCAGATCGACGCGACGCTCGCCCCCCTCGCCAAGGCGATGGGCCTCAACACCACGACGATCTTCGGCGGCGTCTCGCAGGGCCGTCAGGTCGACGCGCTCCGCGGTGGCGTGGACGTCGTCGTGGCCTGCCCCGGTCGCCTCGCCGACCTCATGCAGCAGGGCCACGTGTCGCTCGACGCGATCGAGGTCACCGTCCTCGACGAGGCCGACCACATGGCCGACATGGGGTTCCTGCCCGGTGTCACGAAGATCATGCAGGCCACGCCCGAGCAGGGGCAGCGTCTGCTGTTCTCCGCCACGCTCGACAACGGCGTGGACAAGCTCGTGAAGAAGTTCCTGCACAACCCGGTGATGCACTCCGTCGACGACGAGTCCAGCCCCGTCGAGGCGATGACCCACCACGTGTTCGAGGTCGCCGACGCCGACGCGAAGAAGGACCTCGTCCGCACCCTCGCCTCCGGCACCGGTCGCCGCATCCTCTTCATGCGCACGAAGCACCACGCCAAGCGCCTCGCGAAGCAGCTCTCCTCGCAGGGCATCCCCGCGGTCGACCTGCAGGGCAACCTGTCGCAGGGCGCCCGTGAGCGCAACCTCGCCAAGTTCTCCGCCGGCGAGGCCCTGGTGCTCGTCGCCACCGACGTCGCCGCCCGCGGTGTGCACGTCGACAACGTCGAGCTCGTCGTGCACGTCGACCCGCCGACCGAGCACAAGGCGTACCTGCACCGTTCGGGCCGTACCGCCCGTGCCGGTTCGTCCGGTGACGTGGTCACCGTGGTCATGCCGGCCGAGCGTCGCGACGTCGCGCAGATGATGCGCAAGGCCGCGATCACGGTCACGCCGCAGCAGGTCTCCGCCTCGTCGGCTCCGGTCGCCGCGCTCGTCGGCGAGATCGCTCCGATCCGCCACGTGGCCGAGGCACCCGTCCAGCAGCAGCAGCCGCGTCGCCAGCAGTCCGCGTCGTCCGACGCCGCCGGTCAGGGTCGCGGTCGCGGCCGTGGTCGCGGCGGTCGCTCCGGAGGCTCGGCTCCGGCCGCGCAGTCCGGCTCGGCTCCCAGCGGTGCCGGTGCAGGGCGTCGTGGCGGTCGTGCCACCGAGGCCGGCTCCGCGTCGTCCGGTGGGCAGCGCCGTTCCGGCGGCAGCCGCCGCGCCTCGAGCGACGGCGTCCGCGGTGGCTCCGCTCCGGTCTGGTCCTCCGACGGTGGCTACGCCCCCGGTCGCAGCTCCGGTTCCGAGTCCGGTGGCAACCGCCGTGGTGGCGGTTCGCGTCGCGCATCGCGTCCGGCGGGTTCGGCACGCTGACGTCCCGCGGGGGACAACCTTGATGCGGCCTGCGAACGGCGGGCTCCTCGGCGGGTAGGTTCTGCTGCACCGGACGACGCGAGAGCGTCTCCCGGCAGATCTGTCCACTGACGGAAGGAGCCGCCTATGGCTGGCATCGATGACATCAAGAACGCTGCCGAGAAGGCAGCCGGCAAGGCCAAGGAAGCCGTCGGGAACGTGACGGACAACGACCGCCTCAAGGCCGAGGGTCAGACCGACCAGGCCAAGGCCTCGGCCAAGCAGGGCGCGACGGACGTCAAGGACGCCGCGCACGGCGTCGCCGACAGCTTCAAGGACAACAAGTAAGACCGAAGTCGGCCGTGCAGGCCGCACTGCGAAGCCCCCGGGTCCTGAGGGACCCGGGGGCTTCGTCGCGCGTAGCGCTCGCGGGGCTCGCGCCGTGGTGCCGCGTGGCGGCGCACAACGGAAACCGGCTCGCACCACGGACGTTCGTGGTGCGAGCCGGTTTGCGTTGTGCGGATCCTATTCGCGCCGGGCGCGGCGGGCGCGCGCGGCGCGCGCGGGCGCGGCGGGCGCGGCGAGCGCGCGGCGCGCGGCGGGCGGCGGGGGCTTCGGCGCGCGCAGCGCTAGAGCAGGGCGCCGACGGAGGCCAGGCCGGCGCGCATGAGTGCGCCGCGGCCGCCCTCCATCTCCTCGGAGACGGCGACCGAGGCGGCCTCCATCGGGCTCATCCACGTGAGCTCGAGGGCGTCCTGTCGGGGCTCGCACGTGCCCGTGACGGGGACGACGTACGCGAGGGAGATCGCGTGCTGCCGCTCGTCGGTGTACACCGAGGCGCCGGGCAGCGGGAAGTACTCCGCCACGGTGAACGGGGCCGGGTTCGAGGGCAGCTGCGGGAACGCCATCGGACCGAGGTCCTTCTCGAGGTGCCGGAACAGCGCGGTGCGGATGGACTCGCCGAACATCACGCGGCCGGAGACGAGCGTGCGGGCGATCGAGCCGCTCGGCGCGACGCGGAGCAGCACACCGACCTCGGTCACGACGCCGAGGCCGTCGGTGCGGACCGGGATCGCCTCGACGTAGCAGATCGGCAGGCGACGGCGGACCATCGCGAGCTCCTCGTCGGACAGCCAGCCGGAGTCGGGGTCAGGGGTGCGCAACGAGGCCATGCACCGTGTCTACCAGCCGCGCAGGCGAACGAGGTGGAAGGGCACGGGGTTGGGGATGGTTGATGCGTCAACTAATGTCGGCACCATGATCGATGCAGACGCCGTCCAGTGGACCCGCCCCGAGGCCGAGCGCGCCGGCACACCGCTGCTCGTCGCGCTGCACGGGGTGGGGTCGAACGAGCGGGACCTGCTCGGACTCGCCCCGGCGCTGCCCGCCGCGTGGACGATCGCCGCACTGCGGGCACCGATGCCGTGGGGCGGGGGCCACAGCTGGTACCCGCTCGGGACGCCCGGGTCCCCCGCGCTCGAGCCGGTCGACGCGAGCGTGGCCGCCGTCCTCGACTGGGTCGACTCCGTCGCCGCCGACCACCCGCGGATCGGCCTGCTCGGGTTCTCGCAGGGCGGGTCGATGGCACTGCAGCTGCTCCGTGCGCGCCCCTCGGGCTTCGCGTTCGCGGTGTCGCTCTCCGGGTTCGTGGTCCCCGGTGTGACGGATTCCCGCGACGAGGCCGTCGCGGCCGTGCGGCCCCGCGTGTTCCTCGGGCACGGCGACCTGGACGCGGTCATCCCCGGCGAGGCCACCGCGCGCACGGCCGCCTGGGCAGCGGCGAACACCGACGTGACCGACCGTACCTACGAGGGACTGCCGCACGCGGTGTCCGCCGCGGAGCTGGCAGACGTGACCGCCTTCATCGGCGGCTGACGGCCGCCGGGGACCCCACTGCGGACGGGAGGCCCGGTGCCAGCTGGCACCGGGCCTCCCGTCCGGGTCGTGGTCGCGACCCGCGATCGTCGTCAGTCGGCGAGGATCTGCAGCAGGTCCTTGCGGAGCTGGTCGACCTTGGCGGCTGCCGCCTTGGTCTGCTCCTCGGTCGCGCTGGTCCGGTACATGTGCAGGACGCCCATGGTCTTCCGGAGCGTCTCGAAGAACTCGCGCTGTGCGTCCGGGACGCCGGGCGTGGACTCCCACGCCGCGGCGATCTCGTCCGCCTTGGACTCCGCCTCGGCCTTGCCGGCGTCGGTGAGCTCGAAGAGCGTCTTGCGGCCGTCGCCGGTGGAGACGACGAGGTCCTCGTCGACGAGCTGCTGCAGCGTCGGGTAGACCGAGCCGGGGCTCGGCTTCCAGGCGCCACCGGTGCGCTCGGCGATCGTCTTGATGACGGCGTAGCCGTTCTGCGGGCCCTCTGCCAGCAGGCCGAGGATCGCGAGACGGACGTCGCCGCGACGGCGACGCTCGCGGCCGAACCCGGGGCCGCCGAAGCCGCCGCCGGGGCCGAAGCCCATGCCGGGGCCGAAGCCCCCGCGTCCGCCGAAGCCGGGGCCGAAGCCGCCGCGTCCGCCGTGGTCACCGCGGTCGCGGCCGGGGAAGCCGGTGCCGTGGTGCTGCCGCGCGCCGCCGAAGCGGGGGCCGCGCGGTCCGAAGCCGCGCTGGTCGCGTCGGCCGTGGTCGTGGTCGTTGGTGTCGTTGTCATCGATGGGGCGCATGATGACTCCTTCCTGAGGTGTTCGAAGTCGGCTCGCGGTACTGATCTGTCTCGTTCGTATCGCGATGTGTTTACGATAAATCGGTAACTATCGGTTTGTCAACCCTGGTCCCGGTTGGGCTCGTTGTCGGGGGTCGCGGGCAGGATGGGACGGACCATGACGGACGTCCTCGAGCGCTTCTCCCCTGCCACCGCGGAGTGGTTCCGTGGCGCCTTCTCCGCGCCCACCGCGGCGCAGTCCGGCGCCTGGGACGCGATCTCGACCGGACGGCACGCGCTCGTCGTCGCCCCGACCGGGTCCGGCAAGACCCTGGCCTCGTTCCTCTGGTCCATCGACCGGCTCATCAGCTCGACGGACCACCCACCTGCCAAGCAGCGGACGCGCGTGCTCTACGTCTCACCGCTGAAGGCGCTCGGCGTCGACGTCGAGCGGAACCTCCGGAGTCCGCTGGTCGGCATCACGCAGACCGCTCGTCGGCTCGGGCTCGAACCCCCGGACGTCACGGTGGGCGTCCGCAGTGGCGACACCCCGTCGTCCGACCGGCAGAAGCTGCTGCGCGTGCCGCCGGACATCCTCATCACGACGCCCGAGTCGCTCTACCTGATGCTCACGTCCCGGGCGCGGGAGACCCTGGTGAACGTCGACACGGTCATCATCGACGAGGTCCACGCCGTCGCGTCGACGAAGCGCGGGGCGCACCTCGCCGTGTCGCTCGAACGCCTCGACGACCTGCTCGAGAAGCCCGTCCAGCGCATCGGGCTCTCCGCGACCGTGCGTCCGGCAGAAGAAGTGGCGCGGTTCCTCGGCGGGCGGGCGCCGGTGGAGATCATCGCGCCGCCGGCACAGAAGACGTTCGACCTGCGCGTGGTCGTCCCCGTCGACGACATGTCCGAGCTCGGGGCACCGCCCGTCGGGGCCGACGCCTCCGATGCGCCGTCGAACGGGTCGATCTGGCCGCACGTCGAGGAACGCGTGGTCGACCTCATCGAGGAACACCGGTCGACGATCGTGTTCGCGAACTCCCGGCGGTTGGCCGAGCGCCTCACCGCCCGGCTCAACGAGATCCACGAGGAACGGGTGACGGCCGCGGCCGAGGGTGCCCTGGTGTCGGCCGGGGCTGCGACGGCGTCCCGTCCGCAGTCGCCCGCGCGGGCCTCGGCGCACGCGCCCGCCCCCACCCGTCCCCCGGCAGAGGTGATCGGCGCGTCCGGACAGACCGCCGGCGCCGTGCCGGTGCTGGCGCGGGCGCACCACGGGTCCGTCTCGAAGGACCAGCGCGCCATCATCGAGGACGACCTGAAGTCCGGGCGCCTGCGATGCGTCGTCGCGACGAGTTCCCTGGAGCTCGGCATCGACATGGGCGAGGTCGACCTGGTCGTCCAGGTCGAGGCACCGCCCTCGGTCGCCAGCGGTCTGCAGCGCGTCGGTCGCGCCGGCCACCAGGTCGGCGAAATCTCCCGCGGGGTGCTCTTCCCCAAGCACCGCGCCGACCTGGTGCACAGCGCCGTCACCGTCGAACGCATGGTGTCCGGGCAGATCGAGTCGATCTCGGTCCCCGCGAACCCGCTCGACGTCCTCGCGCAGCACACCGTCGCGGCCGGTGCCGTCGACACGCTCGACGTGGAGCACTGGTTCGAGCTCGTGCGGCGCAGCGCCCCGTTCAGCGGGCTGCCCCGCTCGGCGTTCGAGGCCACGCTCGACCTCATCACGGGCAGGTACCCGAGCGACGAGTTCGCCGAGCTCCGCCCGCGCCTGGTCTGGGACCGGGTGCACGGCACGCTGACCGGCCGCCCGGGGGCGCAGCGGCTCGCGGTGACCAGCGGCGGGACCATCCCCGACCGCGGCATGTTCGGCGTGTTCATGGTGGGCGAGCGGGCGTCCCGCGTCGGCGAGCTCGACGAGGAGATGGTCTACGAGTCCCGCGTCGGGGACGTCTTCGCGCTCGGCGCCACGAGTTGGCGCATCGAGGAGATCACCCACGACCGGGTCATCGTCAGCCCGGCGTTCGGGCAGCCCGGGCGGGTGCCGTTCTGGAAGGGCGACGGCATCGGCCGGCCCGCAGAGCTCGGCCGTGCCACGGGTGCCTTCATCCGGGAGGTCGAGGGCGCGTCCGACGCGGACGCCCGCGCACGGGTCGCTGCCGGTGGCCTCGACGAACGGGCCGTCACGAACCTGCTGACGTTCCTCCGCGAACAGCGCGAGACGACCGGGCACGTGCCGAACGACACCACGCTCGTCGTCGAGCGGTTCCGCGACGAGCTCGGCGACTGGCGGCTGATCCTGCACTCGCCGTACGGCATGCAGGTGCACGCGCCGTGGGCCCTCGCGGTCGCGGCCCGCCTCCGGGAGCGCCACGGCATCGACGGCGACGCCATGGCCGCGGACGACGGCATCGTGGTCCGCATCCCGGAGACCGACGCCGAACCACCGGGCGCAGACCTGTTCGTGTTCGAACGAGACGACCTCGAGGCGCTCGTCACCGACGAGGTCGGTGGTTCCGCCCTGTTCGCCGCACGCTTCCGGGAGTGCGCTGCGCGTGCACTCCTGCTGCCGCGGCGCGACCCGGGCCGGCGGTCCCCGCTCTGGCAGCAGCGGCAGCGCGCATCGCAGCTGCTCGAGGTCGCCCAGAAGTACCCGGCCTTCCCGATCGTGCTCGAGACCGTGCGCGAAGTGCTGCAGGACGTGTACGACGTGCCGTCCCTGCTCGGCATCGCGGACGAGATCGCACGGCGGAAGATCCGGCTCGTCGAGAGCGAGACCGAGCAGCCGTCGCCGTTCGCGCGGTCGCTGTTGTTCGGGTACGTCGCCGCGTTCATGTACGAGGGCGACTCCCCGCTGGCGGAACGCCGAGCCGCGGCACTGTCCCTCGACTCGACGCTGCTCGGCGAACTGCTGGGCCGTGCCGAACTCCGCGAGCTCCTCGACCCCGCCGTGATCGCGGCGACGGAGCAGGACCTGCAGCGACTCTCCCCCGACCGCCGGGCCCGCGACACCGAGGGGCTCGTCGACGTGTTCCGCCTGGTCGGTGCGCTCGACCTCGACGAGGCAGTCGACCGCAGCTGGCTGGCCGAGGCACCCGACCGCGCCGCCGCGCGCGACACCGTACGGACGACGCTCGAGTCGCTCGAACGCGATCGCCGGGTGCTCTCCTTCTCGCACGCCGGCGCCACCCGGTGGGCCGTGATCGAGGACGCCGCGCGGCTCCGTGACGCCCTCGGGGTCCCGCTGCCGATCGGTGTGCCGACCGCGTTCATCGAGCCCGTGGCCGATCCCCTCGGCGACCTGGTCGGCCGGTACGCCCGGTCGCACGGGCCGTTCGCCGCGCAGGACGCCGCATCGCGCCTGGGTCTCGGCATCGCCGTCGTGCAGGACACCCTGCGCCGGCTCGTCGCCGACCGGCGCCTGGTCGAGGGCGAGTTCCGCCCCGACCGCCAGGGCGCCGAGTGGTGCGACGCCGAGGTGCTCCGGCGCATCCGCACGCGATCGCTCGCGGCGTTGCGCCACGAGGTCGAACCGGTCTCGCCGGACACCCTCGCCCGGTTCCTGCCCGCATGGCAGCACGTCCAGGTGCCCGGCACCCGTGGCGGGCTCCGGGGCATCGACGGGGTGCTGCAGGTCATCGACCAGCTCGCCGGTGTCGCGCTTCCCGCCAGCGCCTGGGAGGCGCTCGTGCTGCCGGCGCGGGTGTCGGACTACGCGCCGAACATGCTCGACGAGCTCACCGCCACCGGGGAGGTCCTCTGGTCCGGCGGGGGCACCTTGCCCGGCAACGACGGCTGGATCCGGCTGCACCTGGCGGACACCGCGCCGACCACGCTCGCCGAGCCCGCCGGCGACGAGACCACCGAGCTCCAGCGGGACGTGCTCGGCGCCCTCGCCGGCGGCGGCGCGTACTTCTTCCGGCAGCTCGGGCAGGCCGTCGGGAGCACCGACGACCAGGCGCTGACGACGGCGCTGTGGGACCTCGTCTGGGCCGGCCAGATCACCAACGACACGTTCGCGCCGCTCCGTTCGATGCTCGGGGGCAAGGCCCGGTCGAGTGCAGCGCCACGGACCCGCGCCTACCGCGGACGTCGGCGTCCGACCCTCCCGACGCAGTCCGGGCCGCCGAGCGTCGGCGGCCGGTGGTCGCTCTTGCCGTTGGCCGAGGCCGACGCCACCGTCCGGGCCGCGGCCACCGCCGAGCAGCTGCTCGAGCGCTACGGCGTCGTCACCCGCGGCGCCGTGCAGGTCGAGGGCGTCCGGGGCGGGTTCGCCGGTGTGTACCGGGTGCTCGCCCGGTTCGAGGAATCGGGTCGTGCGCGCCGCGGGTACTTCATCGAGGGACTCGGGGCGGCGCAGTTCGCGACGAGCCCGACGATCGACCGGCTCCGGACGTACGCGAGGGACCTCGATGACGACGAGCGGGCGAACCCGGACCGTGCACGCGAGGTCCTGACGCTCGCGGCGACCGACCCGGCGAACCCGTACGGTGCGGCGCTGCCGTGGCCGACGGACGCCCCCGATCCCGACTCGGGCGACGCGCCCGCGGCCGTCGACGGACCCAAGTCGCGCGGGCACCGCCCGGGTCGCAAGGCCGGGGCGCTCGTGGTGCTGGTCGACGGTGCGCTCGGGGTCTACGTCGAGCGCGGCGGCAAGTCCGTGCTGACGTTCACCGACGACCCGGCCGACCTGGCCGCCGCCGCGACGTCGATCGCCGCGACGGTCCGGAGCGGCCTCGGGAAGCTGTCCGTCGAACGCGTGAACGGCGTCTTCGTGCTCGAGTCCCCGTTCGGTGACGCCCTGCGCACCGCCGGGTTCACCGCGACGCCGCAGGGGGTGCGGCTGCGTGCCTGAGGGCGACACCGTCTACCGGGCCGCGCACCGGCTGCACACGGCGCTGGCCGGCAAGGTCCTCACCCGGAGCGACTTCCGGGTGCCCACGTTCGCCACGCTCGACCTGGTCGGACGCACCGTCGACGAGGTCGTCCCCCGCGGCAAGCACATCCTGCACCGCATCGGCGACCTGACCGTGCACTCGCACCTCAAGATGGAGGGCCGGTGGGACGTCTACGGCCCCGGTGACCGGTGGCGTCGCCCGGCGCACCAGGCACGCGCCGTCCTCGACGCGTCGGACGTGTCGACGGTGGGCTTCGCACTCGGCGTGCTCGAGGTCGTCCCGCGCGACGCGGAGTCCGAGGTCGTCGGGTACCTCGGGCCCGACCTGCTCGGGCCCGACTGGGACGCCTCCGTGGCCGAGGCGAACCTGACGGCAGACCCCGAGCGGCCGGTCGGGCTGGCGCTGCTGGACCAACGGGTGCTCGCGGGCCTCGGCAACGTGTACCGGAACGAGCTCTGCTTCCTCCGCGGGGTGCTGCCGACGCGGCCGGTGGGCCAGGTCCAGGACGTCCCGCGGATGATCGCCCTCGCCCACCGGCTGATCCTGGCGAACCGGGACCGCAGCGCCCGGGTGACCACCGGCGTCGACCGGCCGGGCTCCCGCTTCTGGGTCTACAACCGGCGCGGGAAGCCCTGCCTGCGGTGCCGGACGCCGATCCGCGCGGGCGAGCTCGGCGACTCCGAGCTCACCCTGCGGGACACGTACTGGTGCCCGCGCTGCCAGTCCTGACCCGCGCGCGGTCTCGCAGGGTGCGCGGGGTCAGGCGGCGGGGCGCTCGGCGAGCGTGCGGCGGCGCAGACCCGGCTGCAGGACCGCCGGCGGGTTGTACTGCTGGTCGAGGCGTCCGACGTCGGTTCCGGGTGGCACGATCGCGTCGATGCGGTCGAGCACCTCGTCGGAGAGCGTGACCTCGGCCCCGGCGAGCAGGTCGTCGAGCTGCTCCATCGACCGCGGGCCGATGAGGGCGCTCGTGACGCCCGGGTGCGCGATCGCGAAGGCCATCGCGAGGTGCGTCATCGGGATGCCGGTTTCCTCGGACAACGCCACGACCTGCTCCACGGCGTCGATGCGTCGCTCGTCGGAGTTGTGTTGGAACATCCCGACGCGGGCGAGGTCGCTCTCCTGGCCCTTCCGGAACCGTCCGGTGAGCATGCCGCCTGCGAGCGGGCTCCAGACGAGCGTGCCCATGCCGTAGCGCTGGGCGGTCGGCAGGACCTCGCGCTCGATGCCGCGGTTGAGGATCGAGTACGTCGGCTGCTCGGTGCGGAAGCGCTCGAGCCCCCGACGCTCGGACGTCCACTGCGCCTCGACCTGCATCGACGCCGGGAAGTCGGAGCTGCCGATCGTGCGGACCTTGCCGCTGCGGACCAGGTCGGTCAGCGCGGACAGCGTCTCCTCGACGTCGACGGAGTCGTCCGGACGGTGCGCCTGGTACAGGTCGATGTGGTCGGTCCCGAGTCGTCGGAGCGACCCCTCGACCGCCTGCATGATCCAGCGGCGGGAGTTCCCCCGCTGGTTCGGGTCGTCGCCCATCGGGCCGTGGAACTTCGTGGCGAGCACCACCTGGTCGCGGCGCCCCGCGATGGCCTTGCCCACGAGTTCCTCCGAGCCGCCCTGCGAGTAGCGGTCGGCGGTGTCGATGAGGTTGATGCCGGCGTCGAGTGCGCGGTGCACGATGCGGATCGAGTCCTGCTCGTCGCCGTTGCCGATGCGGCCGTCGGTGCCGAGCATCATGGCGCCGAGCGCGAAGGGGCTGACCTGGATCCCGGTGCGGCCGAGGGTGCGGTACTGCATGGTGATGCCTCCTGTCGATGGCGTCCTGACCGTCGGTGCCGTATCGTGGACCGAACCGGAACGCCCTTCCGGAACTATACGGAACGCCTTTCCGTTTACGCAACCCTCGATCGACCCTTCCCAGGAGCAGCCGTGCGCGCCGATGCCCGACGCAACCTCGACGCGTTGACCGACGCCGCCAAGGCGGTGTTCGCGACCGATGGTGTCGACGCCCCCGCGAAGGTGATCGCCGACCGCGCCGGGGTCGGCGTCGGCACGCTCTACCGGCACTTCCCCCAGCGCTCAGACCTGGTGGTCGCGGTGTTCCAGCGCGCCGTCGACGCGTGTGCCGACGCTGCTCCGGCGCTCGCTGCGGAGTACGCACCCGATGAAGCGCTCGCCCGGTGGGTCCAGCGGTTCACCGAGTTCGTCGCGACGAAGCGCGGCCTGGCGTCGGCACTGCACTCCGGCGACACGGCCTTCGAGGCGCTCCACGACTACTTCCTCGGCCGGCTCGGCGACGCGCTCACCGGGCTCCTCGACGCGGCAGCGGCGGCGGGCACCATCCGCCCGGACGTCGACGCCGGGCAGCTGCTGCACGCCGTGGCGGACCTGTGCCACGGCGCGCCGACGCCGGAGCAGAGCCAGCTCATGGTCGGGCTCCTGGTCGACGGACTCCGCTACCGCGCGACCGTCTGAGCCGGAGTCCGACCGGCCGGGTGCAGTCGTTCGGCAGCGGTGGTGCGCACCGCGTCCGTGACCCGTTCGAGCAGCGGTGACGCGAGGTTCCAGCGCTGCCACCACAGCGCCACGTCAGCCCGACGCCCCGGCGTGAGCTCCACGAGTGTTCCTCGCTCGAGCGCTCCGAGACACTGGGCCTCCGGCAGCAGCCCCCACCCGAAGCCGAGCGACACCGCCCGCGCGAAGTCCGCCGAGGTCGGGACGAAGTGTCGTGGGCCACGGGGAGCGTGCCCGACCACCCGGCGCAGGAACCCCTGCTGCAGGTCGTCGTCGTGGTCGTAGTCCACGAGCGGCACCCGGTCGAGCCGCTGCAGCATCCGACGCTCGGTGTCGGCGCCGTCCAGGTACCGGGCGACGAACGCCGGCGACGCGACCGCGCGGTACCGGTCGATGCCGAGTGGCACCGAGGAGCAGCCCTGGACGGGATCGGACTCCGCCGTGACCGCGGCCATCACCGTGCCGGAGCGCAGCAGCTCGGCCGTGCGGTCCTGGTCCTCGCGGTGCAGGTCGAAGACCACCTCGGTGTCCGCGCGCACGAGTGCCAGCGCGTCGAGGAACCACGTGCCGAGGGAGTCCGCGTTCACCGCGAGCGGGATGGACGGGATGCTCGCCGCGGCGTCGACGCCGTCGCCGAGGGCCCGCGCGGTCTCGTCGTCGAGCAGCCGCACCTGTCGCGCATGGCGGAGGACCACCGCCCCGGCAGGCGTCGGGACGATCGGTGCCGTTCGTTGCAGCAGCACCCGACCGACGAGCTGCTCCATCGCCTTGATCCGCTGGGAGACGGCCGACGGGGTGATCGACAGCGCGCGGGCCGCGGCGTCGAAGGTGCCGAGGTCGACCGCGGCGAGGATCGTCTCGAGGTGTTCGCGCTGCAGACGGAGCATGAGCTGAGCTTACGGTGCGACAGGAACGTGAGCTGTACTGCACGGGGTCACTGCCCTACCGTCGAGTCCGTGACCGCCCTCCTCCCCGCACTGTCCGGCCTCGGTACCGGGCTCGCCCTCATCGTGGCGATCGGCGTACAGAACACGTACCTGCTCCGGCTCGCGGTCAGCGCGCGGCTGCGGGTCGTCGCCGCCGCGGTGCTCGTCTGCGCGGTGTCGGACGCGGTGCTCATCATCGCCGGGGTGCTCGGGGTCGGGGTCGTCGTCGAGCGGTTCCCGGTGGCGCTCGTGGTGGTCCGGCTCGTGGGGGCGGCGTTCCTGCTGACGTACGGGGTGCTGGCGGCGCGGCGGGCGCTGCGGCCCTCGGGCGATGCGATCCGGGTCGCCGCCGACGACGACGGGGTCGCCGTGGGGGCGCGGGCGGACGGGGACACTGCGGCGGACGTCGACTTCGCGCCCCGGGGCGGACACCGCGCCCCGGTGCACGGGGGCGCGACGGCCGTGGCGGGGCGCGACGCGACACCGGAGGCGACCACCGCGGGAGCCGGGGCGGCACGGACGACGCTCGCCCAGCCTCCCGGCCGAACCGGACGAACCGGAGGAACCGACCCGACCATGCGCGCCGCGGTCCTGACCATGCTCGTCTTCACGTGGGCGAACCCGCACGTCTACCAGGACACCCTGGTGTTCCTCGGCTCCGTCGCGAACCAGCAGGGCGTCGACGAGCGCTGGTGGTGGATCCTCGGGGCCGTCGCCGCGAGCTGCCTGTGGTTCGGCGCCCTCGGGTTCGGCGGGCGGCTGCTCCGGCCGCTGTTCGCGAAGCCGATCACCTGGCGCGTCTTCGACGGCTGCGTCGCCCTGGTCATGCTCGCGTTCGGCATCGCGCTGCTCGTCGGCGCCTGACGTCGGGCTCGCACAACCAAAAGCAGCTCGCACCGTGGAATCACGTGGTGCGAACTGCTTTCGGTTGTGCGAAGACAAGCCGCGCCACGCGCGGCCCGCCGGCGCGCGGCCGCGCCACGCGCGGCTCGCGGCGCCGCTACTGCAGCCCGCGCCCCACCCGGCTGTTGCGGCGGCTGTACCCGAAGTAGATCGCGAAGCCGATGACCAGCCAGATGACGAAGCGCAGCCACGTCTCGACCTCGAGGTTCAGCATCAGCCAGAAGCACAGCACCGCCGACAGGATCGGGATCACCGGCGACCACGGCACCCGGAACGAGCGGGGCGCGTCCGGACGGGTGCGCCGCAGCACGATGATGCCGATCGACACCAGGACGAACGCGGAGAGCGTCCCGATGTTGATCATGCCCTCGAGCTTGTCCACAGCGGTGAACCCGGCGAGCAGTGCCACCACGACACCCGCCACGACCTGCACCCGGACGGGCGTCTGCGTCTTCGGGTTCGTGACCGAGAACCAGCGGGGCAGCAGGCCGTCACGGCTCATCGAGAAGACGATGCGGGACAGGCCGAGCAGCAGCACCATGACGACCGTGGTGAGCCCGATGAGGGATCCGATCGCGATGATGCCGGCGGCCCACGGCAGTCCGACGAGGTCGAAGGCCGAGGCGAGGGACGGAGCGTCCTCCTGCGCGAGCTGCTTGTACGACACCATGCCGGTGATGACGATGCTCACGCCGACGTAGAGCAGGGTGACGATGCCGAGCCCGATGAAGATGCCGCGCGGCAGGGTCTTCTGCGGGTTCTCGGTCTCCTCCGCGCTGGTCGCGACGACGTCGAAGCCGATGAAGGCGAAGAAGACCAGCGACGCAGCGGCGAGCAGGCCGAAGACCCCGTACTGCGCGGGCTCGGAGCCGGTGAACCAGGACACGAGGGACTGCGTCCAGACACTGCCCTCGGCACCCTTCGACGGCTGGGCCGCGGGGATGAACGGCGTGAAGTTCGCGGCCTTGACGAAGAAGGCGCCGACGACGATGACGAAGACGACGATCGCGACCTTGATGATCGTGATGACCGCGGAGACCCGGGACGACAGCCGCGTCCCGAAGGCCAGCAGCACCGTGAAGATGCCGACGATGAGGACGGGTCCCCACGTGAAGCCGATCGGGCCGAGGGCGATCGTGCTGGGGAGCTTGACGCCGAAGACCTCGAACGCGGTGCTGAGGTAGATGCCCCAGTACTTCGCGATCACGGCGCTGGCGGTCAGGGTCTCGAGGATCAGGTCCCACCCGACGATCCACGCCAGCAGCTCGCCCATCGTGGCGTAGGTGAACGTGTACGCGGACCCCGCGACCGGGATCGTGGAGGCGAACTCGGCGTAGCACATGATCGCCAGGCCACACGTGACGGCGGCGAGCAG
Source organism: Curtobacterium sp. NPDC090223 (assembly GCF_044746585.1). Classification (NCBI taxonomy): domain Bacteria; kingdom Bacillati; phylum Actinomycetota; class Actinomycetes; order Micrococcales; family Microbacteriaceae; genus Curtobacterium; species Curtobacterium sp. NPDC090223. Next base: position 167,273 of record NZ_JBIVCN010000004.1, read on the forward strand.
GAACGAGATGATCACGCCAGGGCCGGCGAAGTTCGCCGCGGCGTTCGCACCGACCGAGAAGATGCCGGCGCCGACCGCGACGGCGATGCCCATCGCGGCGATGTCGAACGTCTTCAGGGAGCGCTTGAGCGAGCGTCCCTGTTCGTCGGCGTCGGCGAGGGAGGCCTCGATCGACTTGGTGCGGAGCTTCGTTGCCATGGGGTGGTTCCCGTCATCGGCTGGCGTGGGACCCCGGAAGGGTACTGGTGTACCACCCCGGTACGCAAAGCGTCCGCACGGACGGTGCGGTCAGCAGACAGCAGGGGAGAACCGGACGGGAGGCCCGGTGTCAGTCCGCCGCGCGCCGCCAGTCCGCCAGGTAGCGGGCGCCCGCCTCGTCGTGGATCACGCCGTCGGGTGCGGTGAGCACCGGGTACGGCGTGACCGGGACACCGTCGGACGGACGGACGTCCACGTGCGCCACGTCGTGGCCGTTCGCGTGCAGCCAGTCGGCCATCGCGTAGTCGCTCCGGGAGTCGCCCATCGTGCGCCAGGCCAGCGGCAGCTCGCCGTCCTGGGCGAGGAGCTCGAGGGAGCGCTCGGCGCCCATGTCCTTGCCACTGCGGTCCGACTCGACGTCGGTGGAGATGATCGTCGGGTCGATCCGCCACGCGACGGAACCGTCGGCAGCGGGCCGGACGTCGTCGAGTCGACGGACGCCGAGGCCGCGGCGCTGGAGTGCGGCCATCGCCTGCTCGTCGAACTCCGGCTGCCGGGCCAGGTACGTGGCGTTCGGCACCTCGACGCGCTGCTCGACCGAGACCATCGCGTGCTTGGTCTCGTCGAAGAACACCAGGTCGGCGTACTCCGCACGGACGAGTTCGCGCATCTCGTCGGCGTAGTCGGTGGGGAGCGCGAGGTCCTCGGCGATCACGATGTCGCTCATGCCGTCCTCGTACTGCGGGCCGATCGAGCACCACACGGCGCCCTTCTCGCACACGGCGTGCACCCGGCCGCCGGGGGCCAGTCCGCCGGCGAGCAGCGGGCGCACGACCTGTTCGCGGATGAAGGCGTCGCTGCGGCCGGTGTTGAACACCACCGGGATGCCCTCGGCCGCGAGCGCGACGAGGTCTTCCACGATGCTCTGGATCGCGATGGTGCGGGAGACGGGACTGGCGATCGGGCCGTCGACGTCCAGCAGGAGTCCGAGTCGGGGTGCGCTCACCGCACCATCCTCTCAGTGTCGCGGGGTCCGGAGCGCGCCGAGCAGCCGGGCGAGGGTCGCGGCGTCGGGAACGTGCCCCTGGCCGTCGACCATCACGAGTTCCGAACCCGGGATCGCCTCGGCGGTGGCCCGCGCGGCGAGCCGGAGCCACCGGGGGCTGGCGGTGCCGGAACCGACGACGACCGGGACGCCCACGGCGGCGAGCACCCGCTCGGGGATCGCGAGCCCGTTGAGCATCCGGACGTCCCGCGCGAGCACGTGCGCGTCGGCCAGGAGTGTGCGCCACAGACCGGGACGCAGGCGGAACGCACTGACCTGGCTCATCGGCAGCCCGAGCACCTGCGCCAGGAACGCCCGGACGGCTGCGGCCCGGCGGCCGGCGGCGACCTGCTCGTCGAGGGTGTCCGCGAAGACGACGTCGTCCGCGTGCGGGTCGACGCTCGCGCGGTACGGCGGTTCCCACAGCACGGCGGACTCCACCGGGAGCCCGGCGGCGAGCGCGTGCAGGACGACCCCGGCGCCGACACAGACGGCGAGGACGGTGACCGGGCCGTCGACCTGGGCGACGACGGCGCCGAGGTCCTCGACCTCTCGTTCGATGGCCCAGGGGCCGGTGTCCCCGCTGTCGCCACGGCCGCGTCGGTCGTACGTGATCACCCGGTGGTGGTCGGCGAGGCCCTGGACGACGGCTTCGACGAAGGGTGTGCCGCGGTGGCCGAACGCACCGCCCACCACGAGGACCGCGGGGCCGCTGCCGGCGTCGGACACCGCGATGCGGGTGCCGTCGGCGGAGACGACCGTTCGGTCGGTGGAAGGGTGCATGTGATCCTCAGCGGTGGTTCGACGGCACTGCGTCGGGTCCTCGGGGAGGGGCCGTGCGGGTCGTCCTCTGAGTGTCGCAGTCCGGCGCCCTGCCGTCATCCCCCGCAACCAGGGGCAGACGCCCCTGATCGGGACGTGCAGACGCCCCTGATCGGGACGTGCAGACGCCCCCGATCGCCGCGAGCTGCGGGGTCTGCTCAGACCATCGCGCCCGAGCCCACCGACTCCCGTTCGAGCAGCGATCGCTTCACGTCGAGCCCCCACGCGAAGCCGCCGAGCGACCCGTCGGAGCGGAGCACGCGGTGGCACGGCACGAACAGCGCCGGGGCGTTCCGGGCACAGACGCTCGCCGCGGCCCGGACGGCGTCCGGTCGGCCCATCGCGGCCGCGAGCTCGGTGTACGTCAGGGTGGTGCCGGCCGGGATCTCACGGAGCTGCCGCCACCCGGCTTCGAAGAGCTCGGTGCCGACCTGTCGCACCGGGACCTGCATCGCGTGGTCGATCTCGCCAGCGTAGAAGGCGTCGACGGCGTCGGCCGAGGCGACGGTGCCCTCGGTCACGGTGGTCGGGCGGTGGCGTGCCGGCACCCTGGCCAGGATCCGGTCGAACGAGTCCGTCCAGCCGGACGCGAGCACCCGGCCCTGGTCGTCTTCGAGCACGGTGAACGCGCCGTCGGGGGTCTGGAGGGTGGAGATCAGTGCATCGGTCATGGGGTGTCCTTCCGGGACGTCGTGGAGGCTGCACGCGCGACTGCGGTCGCGCGGTCGACGATCGGCCGCCAGCAGTGCATCGTGAGGTAGCTCCGCCAGGGCGCCACCTGCTCCGACCATAGGGAGAGCTCGCGCGCCGAACCGGGCAGCCCGAGTTCCTGTGCACCGTTCCGCACGGCGAGGTCGCTGTGGAGGAACAGGTCCGGGTGATGCCGGACCCGCAACGCCACGTAGTCCGCGGTCCACGGGCCGATCCCCCGCACGGCCAGGAGTCCGTTCCGGAGCTCGTCGAGCGACTGTCCGCCGTCGACGACGAGCGATCCGTCGGCGAGCGCGGTCGCCACGCGGAGGATGGTCTGGATCCGGGCTGCGGGGCCGCGGAGCACCGACCCGCCGCGCTCCGCGACGACGGCGGCGGACGGGAAGAGCAGCGCGTCGGGGGCGATCGCGGTCGGCACGGGTGTCCCGAGGGCGGCGACGAGCCGGGTCTGGGCGGTCCGCGCCGCAGCCACCGAGACCTGCTGCCCGATGAGCGTGCGGAACACGACCTCGTGCGCGTCGACCGCCCCCGGCAGCCGGATCCCGGGCACCCGCGTGACGGCGGGCGCCAGGACCGGGACCGATCCGAGGACCGTGTCCACCGCGACCGGATCGGCATCGAGGTCGAACAGTGCCCGCACCCGCGCCACGAGCGTCGGCAGGTCGCTGAGGTCCGTGACCCGCACGACCAGGTCGATGCCGCTGCCCCGCCCGGCCGTGTCCGGGACCGCGGCCGATGCGCTGAACCAGCCGGGGCCTCCAGGCAGGTCGAGGAGCCGGCCGTAGGACCGGACCGTGCCGTCGTCGCCCCGCACCACCTGCTCCAGCCCGGCGAGCGCGTGCAGCGCGTGCCAGTCGAGGAGCCCCTGCGCGTCGAAGGGCGCGCGGGCCGGCAGGTGCACGTGCAGGCCACCGTCCGGGGTCGGCTGGACCCGCCGCCGGGCACGGAGTTCGGTCGGGGTGACGGCGAAGACCTCGCGCACGGTGTCGTTGAACTGGCGGACGCTCGCGAACCCCGCCGCGAAGGCGACGTCCGCGATCGGCAGGTCCGAGGACGTCAGCAGCGTCCGAGCGGTCTGCGCGCGGTGCGCGCGGCTGAGCGCCTTCGGGCCGGCGCCGAGCTCCTCGGTCATGATCCGGCCGAGGTGCCGTTCGGAGTAGCCGACGCGTGCGGCGAGCCCCGGGACGCCCTCGCGTTCGACGACGCCGTCGAGGACGAGGCGCATGGCGCGGCCGGCGACGTCCTCACGGAGGTCCCACTCGGGGCTGCCGGGGGTCGCTTCGGGCAGGCAGCGCTTGCACGCGCGGTACCCGGCGAGGTGTGCTGCGGCGCTCGTCCGGTAGAAGGTGACGCCCGTCGAGCGGGGCGTCCGGGCCGGGCAGCTCGGGCGGCAGTAGATGCCGGTGGAGTGCACGGCGGTGACGAACTGGCCGTCGAACCGGGCATCGCGCGATGCCGCGATGCGGTACCGCTCGTCGTGCAGCGCGTCGGCTCCTGAGGTGGTCACGGGGCAAGCCTGACACGCACCACCGTCATCGACTGGCGGAAATCGGACGGCGCAGCCGGGGTCCGCTCCGCGGCACGCGGCCGCGACGCCGCAGAGTCCACGAGACGCCTCCCGGTTGCTGAGACGCCGCCGGATTCCGCGGCGTCTCGCGGAGAGCGCGGCGTCTCGCGAAGCGCGCGAGCACCGGCCGGGAGGCTCGGCTAGCGTCGTGCGCATGGGTTCCGGTGCTGAGACGGTCGCGTCCGGCGCCCTGGACCACGTCACCCCGGTCGAGGTCGCGATGCTCCTGGTCTCCCGGCGGCACCGCTACGAGGGACGGCCCGCCGACGGGGCGCTCCCCGCGGACGAGGACGAGCTACGGGACCGGATCACCCTGCGCGCGGGGCTCGGGATCGTCGGTGACCGCTACTTCGCGTCGCGGGCACACGTGCACGCGTCCGTCACCGTGATCGGGCTCGAGGCGCTCGAGGACGTCGGTCGGACCCTCGGCGTCGCGCTGGACCCGGTCGCGACCCGTCGGAACGTCTTCCTGCGCGGCGTCGACGTCGAGGCGCTCCGGGGTGAGCCGTTCTCGCTCGACACCGGGGACGGCCCCGTGCTGTTCCACGGGTACCGGCCGGCGAACCCCTGCGCCTGGATGGACCACGAGATCGCTCCCGGCGCGTTCCGGGCGATGCGCGGACGGGGCGGGGTGCGGTGCGACCCGGAGTCCGACGGTGTGCTCACCCTCGGGCCCGCGGTGCTCCGCACGGCCCGCCCCGTGCCCGTGCCCGCGTAGCGCGCGGTTCCGCAGCGTGCGAGCTTGCGGACACCGTGCGGCGCGACGGGCCTACCACCGTGTCCGGAACCTCGCACGGTGCGTGCCGTGGCGTGGCGCGGCTAGACGGTCGCCGGGGCGAGCGCCGCCTGGATCGCGTCGACGAACGCGGGCAGGTCGCCCGGGTTCCGCGACGTGATGATCGTGCTGCCCGTCTCGTCCACCTGCACTTCGCGGTCGACCCACTCGGCACCGGCGTTCCGGACGTCGGTCTGGAGCGACGGGTAGGACGTGATCGTCCGACCGGTCAGCACGCCGGCCTCGACGAGGGTCCACGGTCCGTGGCAGATCGCGGCGACGGGCTTGCCGGCGGCGACGAACGCCTGCACCAGGTCGATCGCTGCAGACTCCTGCCGGATGGTGTCCGCGTTGATGGTGCCACCGGGGACGACGAGGGCGTCGAAGTCGCCCGCCGAGACGGTGCCGAAGGTGGTGTCGGGGTCGAGTGACTTCCCCGGGTCCTTGTCGCCGACGAGGGTCTGGACCGTGTCGGTCTCCTTCGCCGCGATCGTCACCGACGCACCGCGCTTGCGGAGTTCTTCCGTCGGGACGATGATCTCGTCCTGCTCCACGCCGTAGTTGGTCGTGATGACGAGGACGTTCGTTCCGTCGAGGGCTGCCATGGTCGCTCCTTCCACGTGCCGGGGTCTCCGGCCGCACCGACCACGGTGCTCGGTGGCGCTGGACGTCGGCTCAGCCGCGCAGCCGGAACGCGCCGTCCTCGGCGGTGACCTCGATGCCGTCGAACCCGTGCACGCGGGCGAGTCCCGCCGTGACGTCGGCGTCGAGCTCCCCCACGACGACGGTCGTCGCACCGGACGCGATCGCGGACTGCAAACCGGCTGGGGCGTCCTCGAACGCGACGCAGTCCTCGGCGCGGAGCCCGAGGAGCGCTGCGCCCCGGACGTACCCGTCCGGGTGCGGCTTGCCCTGCTCGACGTCCTCCGACGTGACGACCGACTCCGGGACGGTCACGCCCGCGGCGCGCATCCGGTTCAGGGCGAGGTCCCGCGGGGCGCTCGTGACGAGGGCGACGGGGACACCGGCGTCGACGAGCCGTCGGAGGAACGCCGCGGCGCCGGGGATCTCGATGATGCCGTGGGTGTTCTCGACCTCGTCCGCGACGAGCTCGTCCGCCAGGCGGCGCTGCTCGTCGTACGGCAGGTCGGGCAGGAAGTGCTGCACGGTGTCGATCGTCTGGCGGCCGTGCGAGAAGGCCAGGATCGTCGCGGGGGCGATGTCGTGCTGCGCACCGAAGCGGCTCCACGCCCCCTCGACGACCGACGTCGAGTCGACGAGCGTCCCGTCCATGTCGAAGAGGACCCCGGACGCCACGATGTCGATCACGAGCCCGACCCTACCTGTCGGTGCGTCCGCGTCGCCGTGCGCGTGCCGTCACCGCCGCGACGACGAGCGCGACGAGCAGGAGCACGAGCACGCCGGACCAGACGACCACCGGCCGCTGCTGGAGCGCGGGCAGGACCTGACCGAGCACCATCACGACAGCTGCCGCGCCGGACAGCGTGGCCACGATGCGACGTCTCGACCTCGTCATGGCGACCAGCCTAGTGATGTTCCACACTCCGGCCCAGCCCTCAGGAGCGGCGCAGGTACCTCGTCAGCAGGACGTCGCCCTCGCCGCGGAACACGTGCGCCAGGCGCATCCGGCGCAGTTCCGGCGACGATCCCCGGGCGATGCGGGGCCCCGCGCCGCCTTCGAGCGACGGGTCGATCGTCAGGCAGAGCTCGTCGACCAGGTCCGCCGCGATCAGCGAGCCGAGGAACGAGGGACCGCCCTCGCAGTGGATCCGCGCGAGGCCCCGGTCGACCAGGGCCGACCGCACGAGTGCCACGTCCACGCGGTCGTCCCCGCACGGGACGACGTCGGCGACCTCGGACAGGGCAGCGCGGCGGTCGGCCGGAGCAGCAGCTGACGTCAGCACGACCGGACGTACCGGCGCCTCGGTGAAGACGTTCGAGGTGGGGTCGAGCGACAGCGATCCGGACACGATCGCGAACACGGGGTGGTCGGGCATCCCGTGCGCCCGTCGCCACGCGACGTCCGACTCCCGCACGCGCATCGGTCCGTACGCCTCGTCGCGGACGGTCCCCGCGGCGACGAGGACGACGTCCGCGACCCGGCGCAGCAGGTCGAACACGCGCAGGTCGTCGGGGCCGCCGATGCCGGCCGTGACCCCGCCGGCCGACGCGGACCCGTCGATGGTGCTCACGAAGTTGACCCGCAGCCAGCCGCCGGCCGACGTGCCGGGGGTGACCCGGGCCTCCAGGCCGTCGCCCGGTCGAGCCGCGCCGGGCGGGACGGACCCGTAGAGCGCGACCACGTCGTCGTCCGTCAGGTCGCCGATGGACGGCGGCAGCACGCTCACGTGTTGTGCCGCGCTTCCACCGGTGCCCGCCAGCCGAGCGTCGCCTCGACCATGCGCATGGCGTCGACGGACTCCGCGACGTCGTGCATCCGGACGATCCGTGCGCCGAGCATCGCACTCACCGTGGCGACCGCGAGCGAGCCCGCGAGCCGGTCGCCCCGCGGGCGGCCGAGCGACTCCCCCACGAAGTCCTTGTTCGACACGGCCGCGAGCACCGGGTACCCGAGCGCGACCACCTCGGGGAGCCGACGGGTGAGCTCGAGCGTGTGCACGGTGTTCTTGTTGAGGTCGTGGCCGGGGTCGACGATGATCCGCGCATCCGGGATGCCGGCGGCGAGCGCCCGGTCCACCCGCTCGCGCAGGAACGCGACGACGGACGCCGCGACGTCGTCGTAGCGTGGTGGCTCCGGCAGTGCCGTACGGGGTGCGGCGAGGGAGTGCGTGATGACGATCGTCGCCTCGGAATCCGCCACGACCGATGCCATCCGCGGGTCCGAGAGCCCGGTCGTGTCGTTGACGACGCTCGCTCCGGCGGCGATCGCTGCCGCTGCGACCTCGGGTCGGAAGGTGTCGACGCTGATGGTGACGTCGGACTGCTCGGCGAGCTGGGCCACGACGGGGACGACGCGATCGATCTCCTGGGCGGCGGGGAGCTCGGGCCCCGGGGCGAACTTGACGCCGCCGATGTCGACCCAGTCGGCACCGAGCTCGGCTGCACGGACCGCTGCCGCGACCGCGCGGTCGAGTTCGAAGGTCGCGCCGCGGTCGTGGAAGGAGTCCGGGGTGCGGTTCACGATCGCCATCACGGCGATGCGGTGGTCGAAGTCGATGGTGCGACGACCGATCGTGCGGACCGGGTCGCGGAGGTCGGGGACGACCCACCCGAGACCGGCCTGGACGGGTGTCATGCGCCGGTCCCGATGAGCGCGATCGCCTCGGCGCGCCCCGCGGCGTCGGCGAGGGTCCCGGTGGCGGCCACGGTGACCGTCGAGGACGCGGTCTGGCGCTCTCCGCGGGTCGTGACGCACTGGTGGCGGGCGTCGAGCACCGCCAGGACGCCCCGTGCACCGAGTCCGTCCTGCACCGCGGCGACGATCTGCTCGCCGAGCCGTTCCTGCAGCTGCGGGCGGGACGCGAGTGCGTCCACGACCCGGGACAGCGTGCCGAGCCCGATGAGCCGCTCGCCCGGCGCGTACGCCAGGTGTGCGACCCCGGTGAAGGGCAGCAGGTGGTGCTCGCACACCGACCGGAAGCGGATGTCGCGCACGATCACGAGCTCGCCGCGCTCGTCGGGGTCGGTCGGCACGGTGCCGTCACGGGCGATTGCGACGGCGTCCACGTCGGTGCCGGAGAAGAACTCGGTGAACGCGTCGACGACCCGCTGAGGGGTGCGGTCGAGCTCGGGGCGATCCGGGTCCTGCCCGAGCGCCGCCAGGAGTTCCCGCACGGCGGACTCGGCACGGACACGGTCCAAGCGGGGGTTCACACCGTCCATCCAACACCAGGCCACCGACGTTGCCAGGTTCCTTTAAACTTGGGCGGTGAGCGCCCCGCAGACAACCGAAACGACGCCCCGGAACCGAGTCGCCTCCGGACTCGACCGCTTCTTCTCGATCACCCAGCGTGGCTCGAGCATCCCCCGCGAGGTCCGCGGTGGTCTCGTCTCCTTCGTGACCATGGCGTACATCGTCATCCTCAACCCGCTGATCCTCGGTGGCTTCAGCGCCGACCAGGCCGCCAAGGACGTCACCGGCGGCTGGCTCGAGAACGCCCAGGTCGCCGCGGCGACGGGGCTCGTCGCCGGGCTCATGACGATCGCGATGGGGGTGATCGCGAACCTGCCGTTCGGCATCGCGGCCGGCCTCGGGATCAACTCGTTCCTCGCCGTCAGCGTCGTGCACCAGGTCACGTGGGCAGAGGCGATGGGCCTCGTCGTCATCAACGGCGTGATCATCGTGATCCTGGCGTTGACGGGGATCCGGACGATGATCTTCACGGCCGTGCCAGCGCAGCTCAAGGCGGCGATCACGGTCGGCATCGGCCTGTTCATCGCGTTCATCGGGCTGGTGGACTCCGGGTTCGTGCGCTCCTCGGGTCTGGCGTCGCCGCCGCTGCAGCTCGGCGAGGACGGCTCCGTCGGGGCACTGCCCACGATCGTGTTCCTCATCGGCCTGGTGATCATCGGCACGCTGATGGCCCGCAAGGTGAAGGGTGCACTGCTCATCGGCATCATCGCGACGACCGTCATCGCGATCATCCTGCAGGCGATCTTCCACGTGCCGACCTCGGTCGACTCGAAGACCGGCTGGAACCTCAACGCACCCGGTCTGCCGAGCGCGCTGTTCGCCCTGCCCGACCTGTCGCTCGTCGGCCACTTCGACTTCGGCGCGTTCAGCCGCATCGGCCCGTTGGCCGCGTCGATGCTCGTCTTCACGCTCGTGTTCACGAACTTCTTCGACGCGATGGGCACGATGACCGGTCTGGCGAAGGCCGCCGGGGTCGCGAAGCCCGACGGCACGTTCCCCCGCCTCCGTTCGGCGCTCGTCGTCGAGGGTGCCGGTGCCATCGCCGGTGGTGGCGCCTCGGTGTCGTCGAACACCGTCTTCATCGACTCCGCGGCCGGCATCGGCGAGGGCGCCAGGACCGGCATGGCCTCGGTCATCACGGGGCTGCTGTTCCTGGCGTCGATGTTCCTCACGCCGCTGACGCAGGTCGTCCCGCTCGAGGTCGCGGCCGCCGGGCTGGTCGTCGTCGGCGCGCTCATGGTGGCGCAGGTGAAGGACATCGAGTGGAGCGACTTCGGGTCGGCGCTGCCCGCGTTCCTGACGATCGTCGTGATGCCGCTGACCTACTCGATCGCGAACGGCATCGGGGCGGGGTTCATCAGCTGGGTGCTGATCAAGGCACTGTCGGGCAAGGGCCGCGAGGTCTCGTGGCTGCTCTACGTGGTCGCCGCCGGGTTCCTGCTGTACTTCGCGCGCGGTCCGCTGGAGAGCGTGCTCGGCGTCGGGTGACGCGCGGGCGCGGGGGCGCGGCTGGCGCGGCTGCGCCGCTGGCGCCGCTGCGCCGCCGGCGGTTCGCTTCGGATTCGCACAACAGAAACCGGCTCGCACCACGGACGTCCGTCGTGCGAGCCGGTTCCCGTTGTGCGGGTCCGGTCCGCACCACGGCGCGGTGCGGCGCGGCGCGGCTCGGCACTGCCGGGAGGCTGGGGCTCAGTCTGGCAGGTCGGCCGGCGTCGCCTCGTGGTGGCGTCGACCGCCGGTGCGCCGGTCCTCCTTCATGCCTGCCTCGAGCAGGTGGCGGCGCCCCGCGGCGAGCTCGTCGCGCGCGGTGCGTTCGAGCTCCTTGGCGAGCGCGTAGTACCCGTCGTCGTAGTCCTCCACGACCTGGAACGTCCACCGTCCGGCGATGACGTTCCGCCCGATCAGCTCCGTGTCGATGCGGTCCGCGAGCTCGGTGTGGCCCGCGTCCCGGAGCTGCTCGACCGCCTCGCCGAGGTTCAGGTCCGCCATCCCGGTCAGCCGGTGGAAGCCGTAGAGCAGACCCCGCGCGTGCTCGATCACCTCGACCGCCGCGGACAGCGTCCCGAGCGCCTCGACCGTGGCATCGGACACACCCTCGGGGACCTGGTGCTGCTCGTCCGGACCCTGCGCATCGGTCGCATCGCTCGTCGTCACGTCGTTCGTCATGCCCCTCGTCTACTCGGCCGATCCGGGAACCGTTCCCGGACACGCGGTGCGGTTGCGAGCCTCCGGACGGCCGCCTACCATTCGAACACACGTTCGAACGAGGAGGACCCGATGATCGTCGTCGATGCAGCCGTCACGGTCTGGTGGCACCAGGGGACACCGTCGCGGATCGTGTGGCAGGGACGGCGCTGGTGGGTGTCAGACGTGCCCACACGGCTCACCGTCACCCCCAGCGACCTGCCCACCGCCATCACCCACGCACCCGAGCGGACCGCCGGGTGGCGCTTCCAGGTCACCGCCGAGGACCGCGAGACCCTGGTGGTCGACATCGTCCCCGACGACGGCGGGTGGAGGGTCGCGCGGACCTGGTCCTGACGGCGGGCCCGCTCACGCCGGGGCGAGCTCCGTCGGTGTCGGTACCGGCCGCTCCATCAGGCGCCACGACCCCCCGAGCAGCGGCGCCAGGGTCACCACGGTGTAGACCGCCGCGACGATGCCGAAGGTCACCGAGACCCCGATGCCGTCCGCCGCGACCCCGGCGAGCAGCCCGCCGAGCGGGATCCCCGCCCACGACCCGGCACCGAGCAGGCCGAACACCCTGGCCCGCATGTGCTCGGGGACGCGCTCGAGCTCCACGGCCCCGAGGATCGGGTTGAGCGCCCCGGCGGCGAGCCCGGACACGGCCGCGGCGCCGAGCACCCACGGCAGCCCGAGTCCGAGCGCCGGCGCGACGAGCGAGGGCCCGCCGGCGAGCACGAAGCACACCACGAACGTGATCCGCCGCGGGACCCGGTGCGCCACGTACCCGAACACGAGCGACCCCAGGAAGGCCGCGCCGCCGAACGTCCCGGTCATGAAGCCCAACGCCTGGGCGCCGCCGAGTCGTTCGTCCGCGTACAACGGCAGCAGCGTGGTCGACCGTGCCGCGTCGAGCAGGTTCGTCACGAGCACCAGCGCGATGATCAGCCGGAAGAACGGGTCCCGCGCACAGAACCGGAAGCCCTCCGCGATGTCCCGCCAGTACCCGCGAGACGGCGGTCCCGGTTCGGCGGCAGCACCCGCGGGCACGGCGGCCGGGCGGACGAAGAGCGCGGTCAACAGTGCCGCACCGCCGAACGCGAGCGCCGTGCACGCCAGCGCCGGCATCGGCCCGAGGACCGCGACGAGCACCCCGCCGACGGGTGCACCGATGAGCACCGACAGGCGCGCGGACGCCTCGAAGTGCCCGACGGCACGCTCGAGCGAGACCCCCGCCTCGGTCGCGAGCCCCGGCAGCAGCACCCGCCGCGCGGACTCGCCCGGCATGTCGAACAAGCCGCTGACGAAGACGAGCGCGAGCAGCGCCCAGAACGGCAGCCCGACGGTCCAGGCCAGCACCGGCATCGCGAGCAGCGTCACGCCGCTGACGAGGTCCGAGCCGATGCTCGACCGGACGAACCCGACCCGCTCGACCAGCGCGCCGCCGAGCGGACCCCCGAAGACGATCGGCACGGTCGCCATGAACGCCGCGATCCCGACGTCGGTGGCGGACCCGCCGCGCGCCAGGACCGCGAACGGCACGCTCACCGTCGTGACCACGTTGCCGATGCGCGAGGCGACCTGGACGGCGAGCAGCGCGCGGAGCCGCCCGCGCGGGCTCAGATGCGCGGCCACCGGTACGCCTGCTGGAGCACGACGACCTGCTCGGACCCGTCGCCCTCGACGTGCTCGGCCCCGACCGCACGCCACCGCTCGACGACCGCGCGCATCTCGGCGCCGAGCTGGGCGAGTTCCGCCGCCGTCAGCCGGATCACGCGGTCGGAGCTCGTCGCCGCCGCGACCCAGTCCCGACCGAAGGTGGCCGCGCGGTCGACGTACGCCTCGAAGTTGGCCGCGTAGGTGCGGGCCACGGCGCGGTCGAGTGCACTGGCGGCCAGCGCCCGCTCCGGGTCGTCGAGCGCGTCCTCCAGGCGCCACGACGACGACGCGTGCGCGGCTTGCCACCAGCGTTCGCGACGGTCGGCCCCTGGCACGTCCGCTGGCTCGATGAACCCCGCGCCGGCGAGCTTGCCGCAGTGGTAGCTGATCGTGCCGGGGGCCTCGTCGATGAGTTCGCCGAGCATCGCCGCCGTCTGCGGCCCGTCGGCGCGGAGGAGCCCGAGGATCCGCAGTCGCGTCGGGTGTGCGAGCGCGCGCATCTGGCCCGGGTCGTCGATCCGTCCGTCGTCCATGCCCTCACAATAGATCCACAAGAGTCGTTGCGCAACGTTCCTTGTGGATCGAGCTGCGCGGTACCGTCTCGACATGAGCAGGTGGATCGCGCTGCTGCGCGGCGTCAACGTGAACGGCATCACGATCCGGTCCGCCGACCTCCGTGCGCTCTTCGACGAGCACGGGTTCACGGACGTCCGCACGGTGCTGGCCTCCGGCAACGTCGTCTTCGGCAGCGGATCCGCCCGCGAGACGCTCAAGACCGAGGTGGAGCAGGCACTGCGGGAGCGGTTCGGGTACGACGCCTGGATCGTGCTGGTCCCGCACGACACGCTCGCCGCCGTCGTCGACGGGTTCCCGTTCGACTCTGCTCCGGACCGGCACGACTACGTGCTGTTCGGCTCCGACCACGCGGCGCTCGACGACCTGCTCACCGACCTCGACCTCGACCCGTCGGTCGAACGGGTCGCGCGCGGCGAGGGCGTCGTGTACTGGTCGTGCCCGAAGGGGTCGAGCACCGACACCGCGTTCGCCAAGCGTGCCGGAGCCGCCCGGTTCAAGCGCACGACGACGACGCGGAACGTGAACACGCTCCGGAAGCTGCTCTAGTACCGGCGGCCGACCGCCCCGGCCGACCGCGCCTGGCCGACCGGGTGCGCTCCCGCACAACCGAAACCGGGCCGAACCACGGACGTCCGTGGTGCGAGCCGGTTTCCGTTGTGCGGCGCCGATCCGCGCCGCGGACGCGCAGTCGCGCGCCGGCGTGCGCGCTGGCCTGCGCCGGCGCGCACCGCCGCGCGCGCTACGCCGTCGTGTCGTCGGGCTCGAGCTCCCGCTCGAGCGAGATCGTCGGGATCGACGCCGTGATCACGGAGCCATCGGCACGGAGCGTGCCCTGGATGTCGCTCGTCGTCGGTGCGTGCCCCGACATGCGCGGCCCGTGGTGCGGGATCGGCACGATCGTCGGCTCGCCGGCCTCGATGTCGTAGGGCTGGTTGTGCACCCACGCCGTGAAGCCCGAACCCGTCTCGACGGTGAACGTCATCTGCTCCTGCTCGAGGTCGACACGCACCCGTGAGCCGCGCACCGTCAGCCGGTAGGACAGCCGCTCCCACTCCTTCGGCAGGCGCGGGTTGAACGACATCTTGCCGCCGTGGTCGCGCATGCCGCCGAAGCCGTTGACCAGGGCACCCCAGATCCCGCCGGTGGACGCGACGTGCACGCCGTCGGTGGTGTTGCCGTGCAGGTCGGCGAGGTCGACGTACAGCGCCGTGTTGAAGTACTGCTCGGCGAGCTCGTGGTACCCGACCTCGGCCGCCATGATCGACTGGACGACCGCGGAGAGCGTCGAGTCCCCGGTCGTGAGTGCGTCGTAGTAGTCGAAGTCGCGGCGCTTCTCTGCCGGGGTGAACTCGTGCCCCTGCAGGAAGAGCGCGAGCACGACGTCCGCCTGCTTGAGCACCTGAAAGCGGTAGATGACCAGCGGGTGGTAGTGCAGCAGCAGCGGGCGCTTGGACTCCGGCGTGTTCTCCAGGTCCCAGAGCTCCTTGTCGAGGAACTGGGCGTCCTGCGGGTGGATCCCACGGTGCGGGTCGAAGGGGATCTCCATCGACTCCGCCGCACGCTCCCAGTCCACGACCTCGGTCTCGCTGAGACCGGTCCGGCGGACCATCCGGGCGTACTCCTCCGGGTCGTCCACCGCGAGCTCACGCGTGGCGTTGACCGCGAACCACAGGTTCGCCCGCGCCATCACGTTCGTGTACATGTTGTCGTCGACGACCGTCGTGTACTCGTCCGGGCCGGTGACGCCGTCGATGTGGAACTTCTGGTCGCCGTTCGACCGCCAGAAGCCGAGGTCCTCCCACAGGCGGGCGGTCTCGACCAGGATGTCGATCGCCCCGCGCTTCAGGAACTCCGTGTCCCCGGAGGCCCGCACGTACTGCATGAGGGCGTGCGCGATGTCCGCGTCGATGTGGTACTGCGCGGTGCCGGCGGCGTAGTAGGCGCTCGACTCCTCGCCGTTGATCGTCCGCCAGGGGAACAGGGCGCCGTGCTGGTTCAGCTCACGGGCACGCGCCCGCGCCGCGTCGAGCATGTTGTAGCGGAACCGCAGGGCGTTCCGCGCGACGATCGGCGCCGTGTAGCTCAGGAACGGCAGGACGTAGATCTCCATGTCCCAGAAGTAGTGGCCGCCGTAGCCCGACCCCGTGACGCCCTTCGCGGCGATGCCGTGTCCGTCGGTGCGGGCCGTGGCCTGCGCGAGCATGAACAGGTTCCAGCGCACTGCCTGCTGGATCTCCGGCTGCCCGGCGACCTCGACGTCGCTGCGGGCCCAGTAGTCGTCCATCCACGTGCGCTGCTTCGCGAACGTCTCCTCGACCGTCTCGGCACGCGCTCGGTCGAGCGTGCGGTCGCAGCGGTCCGCGAGCTCCCGCGCCGGCACCCCACGGGACGTGTGGTAGACGACGTTCTTGGTCAGGCGGATCGGGCGACCGGCCTTCGCCTGCACCCGGTAGACGTGCTTCGCGAGGTCGTCCTCGATGGAGGAGGACTCGTCCCACGTGTTGTCGGTCTCGATGCGGTGCTCGACGCCGACGCAGATCGTCATGCCCGAGGTCGCCGCCTGGTACCCGAGCAGGGACCGGCTGCCGGAGTTCCGCTTCAGCCGCGGCTCGAGCACCCGTTCGGTGAACGCCTCGGCCTTGCGCGGGTCGAACGCGTTCGCGGCGGCCCGCATGCCGGCGTGGTACTCGTCGACGACGTCCTGACGGTTGAGGATCTGGCTCGACAGCAGGATCGACGCGTCGTGGTCGAGCATCGTGACCTCGTAGTCGATGACGGCGAGGTGCCGGTCGGTGAACGAGACGAGCCGGCGTGAACGGATGAGCACGCGTTTGCCGGACGGCGTCGACCACTCGGTCTCCCGCAGCAGGTACCCGCCGCGGAAGTCGAGCCGACGCGTGTGTCGCAGGATGTCCGCCTCGGCGAGCACGAGCGGCTCGTCGTCGACGTACAGCCGGATCACCTTGGCGTCGGGCGCGTTGATGATCGTCTGCCCGGTCTTGGCGAACCCGAAGGCGTCCTCGGCGTGGCGGATCGGCCAGGTCTCGTGGAAGCCGTTGATGTACGAGCCGTACTGCACGCCGCCGCGACCTTCGTCGAGGTTGCCGCGCAGGCCGAGGTAGCCGTTGCCGACCGCGAAGTTCGTCTCCGCGACGCCCTGCTGGTCGGGCGCGTACTCGGTCTCGACGAGTGCCCACTCGTCGACCGGGTACCGGACACGGTCGAGGGGGTCCGAGGTGATGGGGTTCATGAGGCTCCGTGGGAAGGGAGAGCGGTCAGGGACGGCCTGGAGGCACGGGTCGCGCCGGGCGGGTCGCCTACGTCGTGCGCGTGGCCGGCTTGGGCAGGTCCGCGACGAGGTCGGCGAGGTCGGTCACGACCACGTCCGCCCCGTTCGCGAGGAGGTCGTCGGCACCCGCGCCGCGGTCGACGCCGATGACGAGCCCGAAGCCGCCGTTCCGGCCGGCGGCCACGCCGCTCGTCGCGTCCTCGACGACGACGCACTCGGCCGCGGTGAGGCCGAAGCGGCTGGCGGCGTCGAGGTAGGTGTCCGGTGCGGGTTTGCCCGCGAGGCCGTCTGCACGGGCGACGAGGCCGTCGACGACGACGGGGAAGCGTTCCAGGATCCCCGCGGTGCGGAGGACCTGCGTCGCGTTGGCGGAGCTCGACACGACCGCGACCGACAGGCCGGCGTCCGTGGCGGCCGTGAGGAACCGCAGCGACCCCGGGTAGGGCTCGACGCCGTGCTCGGTCAGTTCGGCGGTGAACTCGGCGTTCTTCCGGTTGCCGAGTCCGCACACGGTGTCCTGGTCGGGTCCGTCGTCGGGCGTGCCCTGCGGCAGCTCGATGCCGCGCGACTCGAGCAGCGAGCGGACGCCGTCGTAGCGGGGCTTGCCGTCGATGTACGCGAAGTAGTCCTGCTCCGTGTACGGATCGACGCCGTGCGCGGCGAGGTACGGCGTGAACAGCCGGCTCCACGCGCGCATGTGCACGTCGGCGGTCGGCGTGAGGACCCCGTCGAGGTCGAAGAGGAGGGCACGGGCATCCGCGAGGCGCGCAGGGGCCCGCCGGTCAGACGACGTCATGGACACACCTTCCAGGGAGTGGTGTCGTACGAGTGCTCCGCCCGAGTCTAGGACCGCTCCAGGCACCACGTCGCACCCCGACCCACCCCTGTGGAAGGAGTTCACCGAGGGCGATCGGCCCGTCCGGGGCGCGTAGCGTCGTCCTCGTGCCCGAAGCGATACGAGTCCGTGCCGTCGCCGTCGTCCTGCGCGGAACCGAGGTGCTGGTCGTCCGCCGGCACCGCGACGGCCGCGCGTACGCCGTCCTGCCCGGCGGCGGAGTGGAAGCCGGCGAGACGCCGCAGCAGGCGTGCGTCCGGGAACTCCGCGAGGAGACCGGGCTGACGGGCGTGCCCGAGCAGCTCCTGCCCGTCGGTGTCGACCGCGACGCCCCGGCCGTGTACTTCCGCGTCCGCGTCGACGGCGGCGCCCCAGGGCTGCCGACCGACTCTCCGGAGGCGCAGCGCGCCACCGAGCGGAACCGCTACGAACCGGCCTGGGTGCCGGTCGCCGACCTCGACCGCATCGGGCTGGTCCCCGAGCGTGCCCGCACGGCCGTCGACCTCGCGCGGAGCGGACCGACGACGCGCAGCGGACCGACGACGCGCAGCGGACCGACGACCGGGCGTTCCGTCAGCTGAGCCCGCCGGACCGCAGTTCCTCGGTCCACCGCTCGATGGCGGCGCTGATCCGTTCCCGCGCAGCGGCGCGGGAGATCGTCGCCGTGCCGTCACCGGGCTGCGCGCCGTAGGCACCGAAGTCGGCGTGGTTCGAGCCCTGCACCTCGGTCATCGTCGCGTCGGCTGGCAGCAGGTGCCGCGCGGCGTCGATCTTCTCGGGCGTGGACAGCCCGTCGCGCGAGCCCGAGACGCTCAGCACGTCGAGACCGCTGTCGGACAGGTCGTTCGCGCAGTAGCTGCCGAGCAGCAGGAGTCCGGCGACCCCGGGGTCGTCCGCGAGCTGGCACGCCCGGACCCCGCCGAGCGAGTGCCCGCCGACCGCCCAGGCCCGGACGCCCGGGGCATGCGCCTCGAACGTCGAGAGCGGCCGGAGGTCGAAGAACGCCAGGTGCAGCGTCGGCTTCGTGATGACGACCGTCGTCCCGCTCGCGACCACCTGCCGGAACGTGGCCATGTACGCGTACGGGTCGACCTTCGCGCCGGGGACGAACACGACCCCGACGCCGTTCGCGGTCCCGGTCGGGGTCATCACGACCGAGTCGCCCGCGTCCCGTACGGCCACCCGGTCGTCCCGCCACACCTGCAGTGCTGCGGACCGGGTGCCCTGCATCACGATGTTCGCCCAGACCAGGAACACGACCACGACGACGAGCAGCACCGCCACGATCCAGGCGGTCCAGCGCAGTGCTCGGTTCATCGGGTCTCCTCCGGTCGTCGTGCGGTGACGGTCAGCCACCGCTCATCGGCTCCTGGTGCGGTCGTCTCGCGGACGGCGACACCGGTCCACCCCGTCGCGGACACGACCGACGCGAGCGCCTCCTCGGTCCAGTAGGTGAAGTGCCGCGGCCGGTCGAGCTTCCTCGTGCTCCAGTCCTCGCCGTCACCGCGCTTCACGGTCGCGGCGAGCACACCGCCGGGCAAGACGGCTACGAACGCACGCCGGAGCACGCCGGACAGTTCCTCCCGCCGGACGTGGAGCAGCACCGCGTTCGCGAACACGGCGTCGTACCCGCTGCCGAACACCCCGGTGCGGACGTCGAGCACCCGCGCGACGTGCCCGTCCTCACGCAGCCGTTCCACGAAGGACCTGGCCCCGTCGGTCCGGTCCACGCGGAAGCCGGCGGCTTCCAGGGCGAGTGCGTCGCGTCCGGGCCCGGAACCGAGCTCGAGGACGTGCGCCCCTGCGGTGACGAGACCGATCAGGTCGTCGACGAGTCCCGAACGCCCGCGCTCGGTCCGGTCCGCGTACAGTCCGGCGGCCTGCTCGTACGTGTCGAGCGTCCGGTCGGCGTCGAGGTCCCGGCGCATGACGACCTCGTGGCGGCCGTCCGGGAGCAGGTCGCCGGGTTCGTCCGTGGTCGTGAAGGCGTGTCGCTCGTACGTCCGGCGGGCGACGTCGTTGTCGGGCATCACCGCGAGCTCGAGCGCGGTCGCCCCGGTGGCTGCGGCCCAGCGGGCGATCGCATCGATGAGCAGCCCGGCGACCCCGCGACCGCGAGCGGACGGGTCCACCCACATCGAGATCAGCTCGGCGCGGTCGCCGTCCCCCGGTGTCCCGCTCGCCATCCCGACCGCACGATCGCCGTCGAACGCGAGCAGGTCGAGGGCTCCCGGGATCGCGAGCCGGGTGCGCCACTGTTCTTCCGGCGCGTCGACCCAGTCGCGCAGCCGCGACCCGAACGCGTCGGGGGCGTCGGCGAGCGCCGCCAGCCGCACCGGCCGCCACACCCGCCAGTCGTCGGCGGTCAGGGCACGGAGCTCGATCGTCACGCCCCGACGCTACCGCCCGGACTCCGGACACGTCGGTCCCCCGGTCGCCGGTCGCAGCGTTCGCGCCCCGGGACGCACATCGCGCCCCGTGGTGACGGGGCGCGATGTGCACAGCGGGGCGCGAACGGGATCAGGACGCGACGGTCTCCGCGATGGCAGCGCGGATCTCGGCGGCGGCAGCCCCGACGTCGGACGCGCTGTAGATCGCGCTGCCGGCGACGGCGATCGTCGCACCGGCCGCCTGGACGTCGGCGACCGTGGCTGCCGAGACGCCACCGGCGACGGAGAACGGCACGCCGGAGGCCTTGCCCGCGTCGAGGAGCGTGGAGAACGTGAAGCCGTCCTCGGCCTGCTCGTCGAGTCCGGCGTGCATCTCGACGAACTCGGCGCCGAGGGCGATGACCTCGCGGGCACGCGCGGCCTTGTCGGCGACACCGATGAGGTCGACGACGACGCCCTTGCCGTGCTTCTTCGCGGCCGTCACCGCGCCGGCGATCGTGCTGTCACCGGCGACGCCGAGCACGGTGACCAGGTCGGCACCCGCGGCGAAGGCGATGTCGGCCTCGAGCTCGCCGGCGTCCATCGTCTTGAGGTCGGCGAACACGGTCTTGTCCGGGTGTGCTTCCTTGATCGCGGTGATCGCGGAGAGCCCGGCGCTCTTGATGAGCGGGGTGCCGAGCTCGAGGACGTCGACGTGCGGGGCTGCCGCGGCGGCGAGTTCGAGGGCGGCTTCGGTGGTGAGGGTGTCCATGGCGAACTGGAGCTGCATGGGAGTGCCTTTCATTCGAGGTTGGCGTGTCGGGGCCAGAGGTCGTCGGCGGACTGTCCGCCGCGGGCCCAGAGGGTGTGGAAGAGTGCGTCGCCGAGCAGCGCGACCGCCTGCTCGAACAGGCTGCCGGCGTACTGCGCGGAGGCCGCGCCGGAGCGGTCGGTCTTCGTCGCGGCGGGGAGCACGACGGTGACCGCCGCGACGGCGGACAGCGGGGAGTCGGAGGTCGTGGAGATCGCGACGACCGATGCGCCGACGTCCTCGGCGGTCGTCGCCGCGGCCACGATGCCGGCGGTGGTGCCGGAGCCGCTCGCGACGACGAGCACGTCACCGGAGCGGATCGCGGGTGTCGTGACCTCGCCGACCACGTGCACGTCGAGCCCGAGGTGCATCAGGCGCATCGCGGTCATCCGGAGCGCGAGCCCGGAGCGGCCGGCGCCGTGCACGAAGACGCGGTCGGCGCGCTCGATCAGGTCGACGGCGCGGTCGGCGGCGTCGTCGTGCACGCTCGCCACGAGGGTCTGGATCTCGTCCACGACCAGGGCGAGCGACCGGGAGACGGAGGGTGCCTGCATGACCACGAGCCTGACGCGGACCGGCGCGGCCCGCCGCTACCCGCGACGGCGGGTGTCCCACCCGATCGGGTGGCCCCGTCCACTCGGGTGGGACAGGTAGGTTCAGGACCCATGGACGGTGCAGTGGACGACGGCCTGGAGGCCCGGGTCGGTTCCGCCAGTCGGCTCGCCGCGACGGAGCACGCCAGGACCGTGGCGGACCAGGCCGACCGGCACGCGCTGACGCTGGAGTCGGTGCTCGCGGTGCTCCGCTCGCCGCGCGTCGGCGACGCCGCAGCCCGCGCCGAGGCCGTCGAGATCGCGTCGGCCGCCCTCGTCGAACTCCGGACCGTGACGGACCGGCAGCGGAGCACGCTCCTCGAACCGGTCACGGGGGCGTTCTCACGGCTCCGGGCCGACCTGCGCCCGCTCGTCCGGTTCGGCGACCTGGACGTGCAGTTCGTCGAGCCCCCGGCGACCGGACGTGCGCTCCCGGGCGACGTCGCACACGCCGCACGTGCGATCGTCCGGACCGCGGTCCTGGCGCTCGTGGACGCCGGCGACGCCCACCGGGTGCGGATCCAGTGGGACTGCGACGGACGGAACCTGCTCATGCAGCTCCGCGACGACGGTGCCGGCACGCTCGACGCGCACGACGACGCCGTGCGGCCCATCGCCGAGCGGGTGGTCGCGCTCGACGGTCGCATGGCGGTCGAGTCGACGCCGGCGTGGGGGTCCGTGCTGGACATCTCGCTGCCCCTCGACCCCGTCCCCGGTGCGGTCGACCTGCCCGACGACGCCGACCTGACCCCGCGCGAGCAGGACGTCCTGCGGCTCGTCGCGACCGGGGTCGGCAACCGGGAGATCGCCGACGGGCTCGGCATCACCGTGAACACCGTGAAGTACCACGTGGCGAACCTGCTCCGGAAGCGCGGTGCCCGGACCCGTGCGGAACTCGCCGCACTCGGGTCGCGGCCGGTCACGGGCTGAAGCGGTACCCCATCCCGGACTCGGTGACGATGTACCGCGGGCTCGACGGGTCCGGCTCGAGCTTCCGGCGGAGCTGCGCGACGTAGAGCCTGAGGTACCCGGAGTCGTTGCCGTGCGACGGTCCCCAGACCTCGGTGAGGAGCATCTCCCGCGTCATCAGCCGGTCCGGGTTCGCGACCAGCACCTCGAGCAGCCGCCACTCGGTCGGGGTCAGGCGGATGGCCGGACCGTCGCTCGGCAGGACCTGCTTGGCCACGAGGTCCACGACGAGGTCGCCGATCCGGACCGTCGGCGCGGCGTCCGCGGCCACGGCTGCCGCCGCCTGGCGTCGCCCGAGCGCCCGGAGCCGCGCGAGGAGCTCGTCCATCTGGAACGGCTTCGTCACGTAGTCGTCGGCCCCGGCGTCCAGCGCGTCGACCTTGTCGGACGAGTCGGTCCGGCCGGACAGCACCAGCACCGGGACCTGCGACCACGCGCGGATGCCCTCGAGGACACCGATGCCGTCGAGCCGTGGCATGCCCAGGTCGAGCATCACCAGGTCCGGGCGTTCGGTGATGACGGCGTCGATCGCGGCACGGCCGTCCCGCGCCGTGACGACCTGGTACCCGCGGGCGGACAGCGTCACCTCGAGGGCACGGACCAGCTGCGGGTCGTCGTCGGCGATCAGGATCCTCATCGTGTCTGCACCCCGACGTGTCCGGCGATCGGCAGCCGCACGACCATGGTGAGTCCGCCTCCGGGGGTGTCGTCGGCTTCGATGCTGCCGCCCATCCCCTCGGTGAAGCCGCGCGCCAGCGCGAGCCCGAGCCCGAGCCCGGTGTCGTTGTCGGTGTCGCCGAGCCGCTGGAACGGCTGGAACACGTCGTCCCGCTGCGCCTCCGGGATGCCCGGCCCGTGGTCGACGACCCGCAGCTCGACCGCGCCGTCGAACGCGCTCGCCGCGACCCGCACGCTCGTCCCGGACGGGGTGAACCGCACCGCGTTCGCGAGCAGGTTCACGAGGACGCGCTGCAGCAGCACCGGGTCGGCGAGCACCTGCGGGAGTTCGGCGGGCAGGTCCAGGTCGACGTCGTCCGGCCCGAGCTCCAGCTCGTCGAGTGCCGGCGCGACCACGGTCTCGACCGGGATGGCGACGGGGGTGGACGCGACCACCCCCGCCTGCACACGACTGACGTCGAGCAGGTCGCCCAGCAGCACCGCGAGACGACCGAGGCTCTCGTCGGCGGTCGCGAGCAGGGCCTCCCGGTCGGTCTCGGACAGGGCGATGTCGCTGGCACGGAGAGTCTGCACGGCCGCCGAGGCGGCCGCGATCGGCCGCCGGACGTCGTGGCCGACGGCCGCGAGGATCGCGCTCCGCACCCGGTCCGCCGCGGCGATCCGCTCCGCGTCGACCGCGGCACGCGTCAGGTCGCGGTGCTCGACCGCAGCGTCGATCTGCTGCTCGACGACCCGCAGCAACCGGCGCTGGGTCGGGTCGTCCGGTGCGCCGGCGAACTCCAGGACGGCGCCGGAAGGGAGGCTCGTGGTGGCGTCCGGCGTGTCGCCGAACGTGCCGGACGTGGCCGGCACCAGGTCCCCCTGCCGGACGCGCAGACCGGTGAAGCCGAACGCCTCGCGCGTGCGGTCGACGAGTGCCTGCAGCGCGTCGTCGCCGCGGAGCACGCTGCCCGCGATCCCGACCAGCAGCCCCGACTCGGCGGCTGCGCGCCGGGCGGCACGGGACCGACGGGCCGAGCGGTCCACGACGAAGCTCACGAGCACCGCGCTGATGACGTACATGACGAGGGCGACCAGGTGCCAGGGCTGCTGGACGGTGACCCGGTGCAGGGGCTGCACGAAGAAGAAGTCGAGGCTCAGCCCGGACAGCACCGCCGCGAAGACCGCTGGCCACATCCCGCCGACGAGTGCGACGACCAGGACGAGGAGCTGGTAGGCGAGGACGTCCACCGTGATGGCGTCCGGGGTGTCGCCGATCGAGAGCAGCAGCGTGAGCAGGGGCCCGGCGACGAGGGCGAGGACGAACGCGGCGACGATCCGGCCCCGGGACAGACTGCCGCCGAGCCGGGGCAGGGCGAACCCGCCGCCGGCCCGCTCGTGCG
Organism: Curtobacterium sp. NPDC090223; assembly: GCF_044746585.1. Classification (NCBI taxonomy): domain Bacteria; kingdom Bacillati; phylum Actinomycetota; class Actinomycetes; order Micrococcales; family Microbacteriaceae; genus Curtobacterium; species Curtobacterium sp. NPDC090223. The sequence continues at coordinate 191,631 of NZ_JBIVCN010000004.1, forward strand.
TGACGACGTGCACGTCGATGTCGCCGGACTCGCGGACGACGGTGTTGCCGATGCCCGGGCCGGTCAGCGCGGCGGCCGCGCGGCTGCGGCGGCTCACACCGACGACGATCTGCGTCGCGTCGATCGAGCGGGCGAACCGCACGAGCGTGCTCGGCACGTCGTCGCCGACCACCTGGTGGTACGTGCCGCCGAGCTGCTCGAGCAGCGCCCGCTGCGCGCCGAGCGCACCCGGGTGCCGTTCGCGGAGCCCGTCGTTCGTCGTGACGTGCACCGCTGCGAGCTCGCCGCCGGACGACCGCGCCGCGATCCGGGCGCCACGGCGCAGGAGCGTCTCCCCCTCCGGGCCGCCGGTGAGTGCCACGAGGACGCGCTCGCGGGCCTCCCACCGGTGCTCGATGCCGTGCTCGGCGCGGTAGCGCTTCAGGGCGTCGTCGACCTCGTCGGCGAGCCAGAGCAGGGCGATCTCGCGGAGGGCCGTGAGGTTGCCGAGGCGGAAGTAGTTCGACAGCGCGGCGTCGATCCGGGCCGCCGGGTACACGAGCCCGTCGGACAGCCGCTCGCGGAGGGCCTGCGGTGACAGGTCGACGACCTCGATCTGGTCGGCCCCGCGGACCACGGCGTCGGGCACGGTCTCGCGCTGGACCGTGCCGGTGATCTCGCGGACGACGTCGCCGAGGGACTGCATGTGCTGGATGTTCACCGTCGAGATGACGTCGATGCCCGCGTCGAGCAGTGCCTCGACGTCCTGCCAGCGCTTCTCGTTCGGGCCGCCGGGGGCGTTCGTGTGGGCGAGCTCGTCGACCAGGGCGACCTCGGGCGCCCGCTCCAGGACGGCGTCGAGGTCCAGGTCGTCGAGCTCGACCCCGCGGTGGGTCTCGATGCGCCGGGGCACGGTCTCGAGACCGTCCACGAGTGCTGCGGTCGCCGCCCTGCCGTGGGTCTCGACGACGGCGACGACCACGTCGCGGCCCTCGTCGCGGAGGCGGCGCCCCTCTTCGAGCATGGTGAAGGTCTTCCCGACGCCGGGCGCGGCACCGAGCAGCACCCGCAGCTTCCCTCGCTTCACGCGCTCATCCTCTCGCTGTTCGGTGGGTCCTGCGGCGCGGCGCCGCGCGCGTGGCGCGGCGGTTCGCGCGTGGCGCGGCGGCGCCGATCGGCGCCGCACAACCGATTCCCGTCCGAACCACGGTCGTCCGTGGTTCGGACGAGTTCCGGTGGTGCGACGCCGAACCGCACCACGCCCGGTTCGGCGTCGTGGCGGATTGCTCCGGCGCCCGGTCGGTCAGCCGGCGTTCGCCAGCGCCAGGTTCAGCTCGAGCACGTTCACCGCCGGAGCGCCGAGGACGCCGAGCTCCCGGCCCTCCGTGTGCTCGTCGACGAGCTTCCGCACGACGGACTCGCTCAGCCTGCGGGCTTCCGCGACCCGCGCGATCTGGAGTTGCGCGTACGCCGGGCTGATGTCCGGGTCGAGGCCGGAGCCCGAGGCCGTCACCGCGTCCGCGGGCACGTCGGCAGCCGAGACCCCGTCGGCCTTCGCGACCGCGGCCTTCCGCTCCTCGACGGCCTTCGTCAGGTCGGGGTTCGACGGGCCGAGGTTCGACCCGGACGAGGCGTTCGCGTCGTAGCCGTCCTCGCCCGCGGCGGACGGACGCGACTGGAACCACCGGTCCGCCTGCTTGCCGGCGAAGGACTGGCCGATGAGCGAGGAGCCGACGCGCTCGCCGTCCTGGGACACGATCGAGCCGTTCGCCTGGTCGTGGAACGCCGCCTGGCCGACCCCCCAGACGGCGACCGGGTACGCGACGCCGAGGACGACCGTCGCCAGCAGGGTGAGCCGGACCGCGACGCCGGTGCTGCGGAGGAAGGAACGAGAGCTGGTTGCCATGAGTCAGAACCCCGGGATGAGACCGACGACGAGGTCGATCAGTTTGATGCCGATGAAGGGGACGATCACGCCGCCGAGCCCGTAGACGAGCAGGTTGCGGCCGAGGATCGACGACGCCGAGGCTGCGCGGTACTTGACGCCACGCAGGGACAGCGGGATGAGCGCCACGATGACGAGCGCGTTGAACACGACGGCCGACAGGATCGCGGACGACGGGCTGTGCAGGCCCATGATGTTGAGTGCCGCCAGACCGGGGAACGCCAACTGGAACATCGCGGGGATGATCGCGAAGTACTTCGCGACGTCGTTGGCGATCGAGAACGTGGTGAGCGCCCCGCGGGTGATGAGCAGCTGCTTCCCGATCCGGACGACGTCGATGAGCTTGGTCGGGTCGGAGTCCAGGTCGACCATGTTGCCGGCCTCCTTCGCCGCGGTCGTCCCGGTGTTCATCGCGACGCCGACGTCCGCCTGCGCCAGGGCCGGGGCGTCGTTCGTGCCGTCGCCCGTCATCGCGACGAGGTTCCCGCCCTCCTGCTCCCGGCGGATGAGCGCGAGCTTGTCCTCCGGGGTGGCCTCGGCGAGGAAGTCGTCCACACCGGCCTCGGCGGCGATCGCCTTCGCGGTGCGCGGGTTGTCGCCGGTGATCATCACCGTGCGGATGCCCATGCTGCGGAGCTCGTCGAACCGCTCGGAGAGCCCGTCCTTGACGACGTCCTTGAGGTGGACGACGCCGAGCAGCGCGACCTGGCCCGACGGGGCACGACGGGCGACGACGAGCGGCGTCCCGCCCTGGTCGGAGATCTCGGCGACGGTGGCGTCGATCGCCGCGACCACACCGGCATCGGGGGTTCCAGCCCAGCTGAGCACTGCCGCAGCGGCGCCCTTCCGGACCTGCGAGCCGTCGGCCAGGTCGACGCCGGACATCCGGGTGTTCGCGGTGAACGGCACCTCGACGGCACCGGCCGGCAGGCCCGTGGTCACCCCGTCGGCGACCGCCAGGTCGACGATGGAGCGCCCCTCGGGGGTCCCGTCGGCTGCGCTCGACAGTGCCGCGGCGGCCATCAGGTCGGCCTGCGTCACCCCGGGCACGGGCACCACGCGGGAGGCCCGACGGTTGCCGTAGGTGATCGTCCCGGTCTTGTCGAGGAGCAGCGTCGTGATGTCGCCGGCTGCCTCGACCGCACGTCCGGACATCGCGAGCACGTTCCGCTGCACGAGCCGGTCCATCCCGGCGATGCCGATGGCCGACAGCAGCGCGCCGATGGTGGTCGGGATCAGGCAGACGAGCAGCGCGATGAGCACCGTGATGCTGACCGTCGCGCCGACCATGCCGGCGATCGGCTGCATGGTCAGGCACACGATCACGAACACGATCGACAGCGACGCGAGCAGGATGTTCAGCGCGATCTCGTTCGGCGTCTTCTGCCGGGCGGCGCCCTCGACCAGGCGGATCATCCGGTCGATGAAGGTCTCACCCGGTGTCGAGGTGATGCGCACCACGATCCGGTCGGAGAGCACGCGGGTTCCGCCCGTGACGGCGCTGCGGTCGCCGCCGGACTCGCGGATGACCGGAGCGGACTCACCGGTGACGGCGGACTCGTCGACCGAGGCGATGCCGTCGATGACGTCACCGTCGCCCGGCACCACCTCGCCGGCGACGACGACCACGACGTCCCCCTTCGCGAGGTCGACGGACGCGATGTCCTCGGTGGCGTTGGTGGCCGCGGACGGGTCCGCGGCGGCGTACCCGAGGACGCGGCGAGCGCTGGTGGTCGACCGGGTCTTCCGGAGTGTGTCCGCCTGGGCCTTGCCCCGCCCTTCGGCGACGGACTCCGCCAGGTTGGCGAAGACGACCGTCAGCCACAGCCAGATGGCGATCGCGATGGTGAACGCCGACGGGTCGACGAACGCGGCGGCCGTGGTGAGGGCTGCGCCCACCTCCACCAGGAACATGACCGGGTTCCGCCACATCAGTCGCGGATCGAGTTTCCGGAGGGCGCCCGGGAGGCCCGCCACCAGTTGACGGGGTCCGAAGGCGGACGAGCGGGTGGTCGGCTCCACCGCGGTGTGCGGTTCCGACTCGGAGGTCACGGTTGTCATGACAGTCCTTCTGCGAGGGGGCCCAGTGCGAGCACCGGGAAGTAGGTGAGTGCGGTGACGATGACGGCGACGGCGGCGAGCAGCCCGACGAACAGCGGCCGGTGCGTCGGCAGCGTTCCGGCGGTCGCCGGGACGCGGTCCTGCGCGGCGAGCGACCCGGCGAGCGCCAGCACGAAGGCGATCGGCACGAACCGGCCGAGCAGCATCGCGACGCCGAGCGCGGTGTTCATCCACGTCGTGTTCGCCGTGAGGCCACCGAACGCCGAGCCGTTGTTGTTGCCGGCGCTCGTGAACGCGTAGAGCAGTTCGGACAGGCCGTGGTTGCCGGGGTTGAACACCGAGGTGCCGAGGACCTGCTCCCGGACGCCGGGGATCGCCAGTGACAGCGCCGTGCCGAGCAGCACGACCGTGGGCGTCACGAGGATGTAGAGCGCCGCGAAGGTCATCTCGCGCGACCGGATCTTCTTGCCGAGGTACTCCGGCGTCCGGCCGACGAGCAGTCCGCCGATGAAGACCGTGATCACGGCGAGGACGAGCATGCCGTAGAGGCCGGACCCGACGCCGCCGGGCGTGACCTCGCCGAGCATCATGTTCAGCAGCGCCATCATCCCGCCGATCGGCGTGAAGCTGTCGAACATCCCGTTCACCGCACCGGTCGACGTGGCGGTGGACGTGGTGCCGAAGAGGGTGGTGCCGAGGACCCCGAAGCGGACCTCCTTGCCCTCCATCGCGGCCCCGGCGGCGTGCGTGGCCGCCCCGCCACCGGCGAGCTCGGCGATCGACATCGCCGCCAGGGAGACGAGGAAGACCACCCCCATCACGGCGAGGATCGCGTACCCCTGCCGACGGTCGCCCACCATCCGGCCGAAGGTGCGCGGCAGTGAGAACGGGATCGCGAGCATCAGGAAGACCTCGACGAGGTTCGTCCACGCCGACGGGTTCTCGAACGGGTGGGCCGAGTTCGCGTTGAAGTACCCGCCGCCGTTCGTGCCGAGGAGCTTGATCGCCTCCTGCGAGGCGACGAAGCCGTCCGGGATGTGCTGCGTCCCGCCGGTGAGCGTGGTCACGTCGGTGCCGCTCCCCCACGACTGGATGACACCGCCGGCGACGAGCACGATCGCGAACACGAAGGACAGCGGCAGGAGGAGCCGGCCCGTGCCCCGGACGACGTCGACCCAGACGTTGCCGATCGTCGACGAGCGTCGCCGGGCGAACCCGCGGACGAGTGCGACGGCGACCGCGAGCCCGACCGCAGCCGACAGGAAGTTCTGCACCGCGAGCCCGGCCAGCTGCACCGAGTACCCGACCGTGACCTCGGGCGAGTAGGACTGCCAGTTCGTGTTCGCCACGAACGACGCCGCCGTGTTGAACGCGAGCGACCAGCCGACGTTCGGCAACCCGAGGTCCCCGGGCAGCACGGTCTGGATGCGCTGCAGGAGGAACACGACCACGAGCCCGGCCGAACTGAACAGCAGCACGCCGCGGAGGTACGCGCCGGACGACTGCTCCGCGTCGGGGTCGACGCCGATCACCCGGTAGACGACCCGCTCGACGCGGCCGTGGTGGGTGGAGGAGAACACGCGCGCCATCCAGTCACCGAGCGGACGGTGCACGACGACGAGCAGCAGGACGAGGACCGCGACCTGGGCGATGCCGGCCCAGGTCGCCGCGGCCCCCATCAGAACCGCTCCGGGCGCACGAGCGCCCAGACGAGGTAGACGACCGCGGCGACGCCGAGGACGGCGGCTGCGATGGTGATGCCGAGCACGTGGACTCCTGGAGGTTCTTCGGGTCCGCGACGAGATGCCGTGGACGGCACCGTTCCTGGTGCCGGATCCGATCCTGGATCCGGCACCGGGCCTCCGGACCGCTCCTAACGCGCTCCTAACGCCCCGCTCCGCGACGCATGCGCGCCCCTAACACCGCTTGCCCCGCCTGGCATCATGTGATATGTTTCCGGTAATCGTTCCTGCCAAGGCTCAAGCCAGCGCTTCCTCAAATCGGTGGGACTTCTTCACCCCGCGCCGTCCCGGCGCGGGGTGCCTCTTTCTCCGCTCACGTTCGTTTCCTGCGCTGTAGTTGCTGCCGGCTCGCCCGAGATCGTTCGATCTCGACGCCTCGGAGCACTCTTGCCGCACTCAGTCGCCCTCTCGGCCTACCGCTCGGCCCAGTTCCGCCGCGCACTCTCAGAACACGACCACGAGGTGACCGAGGCATCGCTCATCCGAGTCAGAGAGTTCGACAGCTGCCTCCGCAGCCTCCTGCTGACACAGGTCGAGCGCATCGAGCTTGCCCTTCGAGGACGCGTCGACGCTTCCGCCTCAGCCGAGTTCGGCCAGCGATGGCATCTCGACCCAGCGGCCTTCCGACGCGGCACGGTGCTCGACGCCTTGCGCCAGCAGTACGCGGCAGCTCTGGACCGCAGCTACGACCCCGCCGTCCGCGCGATCTGGAGACGACGGAGGCTCGACCAGATCTCGTTCGGGATGTTGTCCGAAGAACTGAGCTTCGGGACACTCTCCCGCGTGACCGGAGCCCTCGACGCCGGATCGAGGAATGCCGTCGCCGCCTCGTTCAGGCTGCCTCCGTCCACCCTCAGGGGAACCATGCAGCACGTCGCGCACGTCCGGAACTGCTGCGCTCACCACACGCGGGTCTGGGGCCGTCAGTTCGGCGTCCCGACACCGCAGTATCGATCGCCGGATGACCTCGTTGCCCGTCTCGACGGCAGCCCCCTACGGAGCCCCTACCGATCGATCGTGGTCATCTGCCACCTGGCAGACACCGTCGATGCGAACAGGTCCGCCTCGCGGAGCTTCGCTCGGCTCCTGCGATGCCACCCCGACCTGCTCTCCGGCATCGGCGGTCCAGCTACGAGTCGATGACCGACGCCCGCAACCGGTCCGCCACCACGGCACAGGCATCGCGCAGCGCCGGTGGCTCGAGGACCTCGAACGACGCATCGAACCCCGCGATCCGTGCGGCGAGCGCCGTCCACGACCACGACCCGATGGTGAGCCGACACCGGTCCGGTCCGAGCTCGTCGAGCACCGCGCCGGCGTCGAGGTACGGCGCGATGGTCCGCGCCGCGACTCGCAGCTCGACGGTCCCGGTGCACGGCCAGGCGTCCCGGACGTCCGAGCCCTTGAACCGTGCGGCGACGAACGCCGCCGGATCCCCGCCGGGTACCTCGCGCGGCGTGAAGCGGAGACCCGTCGGCGTCCGCGGACGCATCCGGTCGACGCGGTAGGTGCGCCAGTCGTCCCGCTCGTCGTCCCACGCGAGCAGGTACCACCGCCCGTTCCGGGCGACGACGGCGTGCGGCTCGACACGACGAGGAGGCCGCTCGTCCCGCGCGTCACCGGCCCAGGCAGCATCGAGGTCGAAGCGGAGCACCTGCCGGGTCCGCACGGCGTCGCTGACGGCGACGAGCACCTCGGGATCGACCGTCGTCGTCCCCGGTGTCGCGACCACGTCCACCGCGTCGATGCGGTGCCGCAGCCGTGCGGGCATCACCTGCCGGACCGCAGCCAGCGCCCGCGCCGCGGACTCGGCGATGTCGGCACCCGACGCCGGGGCGACCGCCAGCGCCAGGGCGATCGCGACCGCCTGCTCGTCGTCGAAGAGCAGCGGCGGGAGCTCGGAGCCGGCGGAGAGCCGGTAGCCGCCGGCCGGGCCCTTGAGCGCCTCGACGCGGTAGTCGAGCTCACGGAGCCGGTCCACGTCACGACGGACGGTTCGGGGGCTGACCTCGAGGCGCTCGGCGAGGACGTCACCCGGCCAGTCGCGACGGACCTGCAGCAGGGAGAGGAGCGCGAGCATGCGCGAGGAGGGTCCGGACACGGATCCAGTATCCGTGGAGAAGCGGACACGATCTGACCGCTACCGTCGACAGACTCGTCCCCATGACGATCACGACGACTCCGCACCTCAACTTCGACGGCAACGCCCGGGAGGCCCTCGACTTCTACGCGAAGGCCCTCGGCACCGAGCCCGCGGCCATGACCTACGGCGCGATGGGCGCCACCGACGACCCCGCCTGGGCGGACCGCATCGTGTGGGGCCAGGTCGAGACGACCAGCGGCATCCGCGTGATGGCCTTCGACGTCTGGCCCGGACAGCCCTACGACCAGGGCACGAACGCGTTCTACGTGTACCTGAGCGGCACCGACGCCGACGAGATCACCGCCGCGTGGGAGGGACTCTCCGACGGCGCCGAGATCCGGCAGCCGTTCGGACCCGCCGCGTGGTCACCGCTCGCCGGGCAGCTGCGCGACAGGTTCGGCGTGGTCTGGGCCCTCGACGTGACCCCGGAGTCCACCGACCACTGACCACCGACCCGCTGCGTCACCGTGTCGGCGTCCACGTCGACACGGTGACCGCGGCGGTCACCGTGGCCGGCGCGAAGACCGTGTCGGCAGCGACGTGGTGGTGGCTCGGCCCCATGTGCACGACGTCGTGGACGTCCTCGGCGGAGAGGTCCATCGTCCACGTCAGGTCCTCGGACGACGTCTGGGCGAACGACGGCGTCAATGCGTCGTGGAGCCGCCGCTCCTTCTCCGGGTCGACGCTGATCGTCGCCTCGGCGAGTTCGGCCAGGTGCCCGGTGCGCGGGGTGACGACGACCAGGACACCGTCCTCGTGCAGCACCCGCGCGTACTCCCGCTGGTTCCGCGGAGCGAAGACGTCGAGGACGACGGCGGCAGCGCCGTCGACGACCGGCAGGCGCTCCGTGACGTCCCCGACGACCGCACCGGCCCGCACGTGTACCCGAGCCGCCCGTCTGATCGCGACGGCCGACAGGTCCAACGCGACCCCGAGCCTCCCGGCAGCTCCTGACGAGACGGACGCGCCGGACGCACCGGACGCGTCGAGCGCGTGCGCGAGGTACGTGCCGGGGCCGGAACCGACGTCGAGCACGACGCCAGGCGCACCGGCTGACGCGACCACCGCGGCGAGCGCCCGCTCGACGGGCGCGTAGTGCCCGCGTCCCAGGAAGCGGATGCGCGCGTCGACCATCTCCGGGGTGTCCGCGGTGAGCGCGCGTCGCTTCGCCGGCAGGAGGGTCAGGTGGCCCTGCTTGGCCTGGTCGAACCGGTGGCCGTTCGCGCACCCGGCCTGGCCGGCGCCGGTGCGACCGAGCGGCTCGCGGCACACGGGGCAGGCGAGCACGGGCAGCAGGTCGTCACGCACGCGGTCCAGCGTACGGGCGTCGGTAGCCTGGCCGGATGTCGCTCCAGCAGCTCTTCGGCCTCGACGGACGCACCGCACTCGTCACGGGCGGGAGCTCCGGCATCGGCCGGGCGATCGCGACGGCACTCGCGGACGCAGGCGCCCACGTGCTCGTCGCCGCTCGGACGACGGCGACCATCGCCGCCGCCGTCGAGGAGATCCGCGACGCCGGCGGGTCGGCCGACGGTGTCGTCGCCGACCTGTCCACCCGCGCCGGAGCGCACGCGCTCGCCGACACGGTGGGCCGGGTCGACGTCCTGGTGAACTCCGCGGGGATCAACTTGCGCCCGCCGATGCCGGAGCTCGACGAGTCGACGTGGGACGCCACGATGGCGGTGAACCTCGACGCGCCGTTCGTCCTCGGGCAGCGACTCGCGCCCGGGATGGCGCGGCGCGGGTTCGGGCGGCTGATCGCGATCAGCTCCCAGCAGGCCCACCGTCCGTTCGCCGCCAGCGGCGCGTACGGGGTCTCCAAGGCCGGACTGGAGGCCCTGGTCCGGTCCCAGGCGGAAGCCTGGTCCGCGCAGGGGGTCACCGCCAACGCGCTGGTCCCGGGGTTCGTGCAGACCCCGTTGAACCGGCGGCTCAGCTCGGACCCCGCGACCGTGGAGCGGCTGGCGGCGCGGACCCTGGTCGGGCGGAACGGCCTCGCGTCCGACTTCGCCGCGGCGGCGGTGTTCCTGGCGGGTCCGGGCTCGGCCTACGTCACGGGGCAGTCGATCGCGGTGGACGGCGGCTTCTCCGTCCACTGACGTCGCCGGGCCCGGCGGCGTGCCCTAGGTTCGCTGCATGGCCCTGATCCACCGCGCTGCACTCCGTCCGTCCAAGGCCGAGGCGCTCGCCGCCTGGTTGCCGTCGCAGCCGTGGAGCGGTGTCGCCCCCGACGCGACGGTGGAGGTGGTCGGGCGGTTCCGCTTCGAGGACCCCGCCGGCGAGGTCGGCGTCGAGACGATGCTCGTCCGCGTCGGCGACGGTCCGGTGCTGCACGCGCCACTGACCTACCGCGATGCACCGCTCGACGGCGCTGCGGCGTTCCTCGTCACCGAGATGGACCACTCCGTGCTCGGTCGCCGCTGGGTCTACGACGCCGCCGGGGACCCGGTGTACGCCGACGTCCTCCGGCACACGATCGCGACCGGCGGGCACGAGGCCGAGCTCGTGGGCGCGCCGGGAGTCGGGCTGCCGCCGTCGCACGGGTCGGCGCGCGGCAGCGGGTCCGTGGCGTCGTCGCCGGCCGTCACGACCGTGGACCCGTCGACGGACGGCGCGTTGACGACCATCGGGGACCTCACCATCCTGCGCGTCGTCGGGACGCCACTGCCCGCGGGCGAGACCCTCACCGCGACGTGGGCCGGTACCGAGGCCGCCGTGCTGGCCGTCCTCCGCGCCTGAGGACGTTCCGCGCCTGAGGACCCGTCCGCATCTGACGGCTCGTCCGCCCGACGGGTACCGGCAGGGCCTCGTTCGGTCGGGTCCGGCCTGGCAGGATCGAGGGCGTGAAGACACTGGAGTTGCCACAGACGGACCTCACCGCCTCCGACGTCATCGTCGGCCTGATGCGGATCAACGACATGAGCGACGAGGACATCCGTTCGCTCTACACGGCCTCGCGCGACGCGGGCGTGACCATGTTCGACCACGCCGCGATCTACGGCGGCTGGCACGGATGCGAGGAGCGCTTCGGCGCCGCGGTCACGCTGTCCCCATCGGAGCGCGCCGACATCCAGCTGCAGACGAAGGTCGGCATCCGTCAGGGCTACTTCGACTTCTCGTACGACCACATCATGTCGTCGGTCGAGGAGTCGCTCACGGCCCTCCGCACGGACTACATCGACGTCCTGCTGCTGCACCGCCCGGACGCGCTCGTCGAGCCGGAGGAAGTGGCGAAGGCGTTCGACGAACTGCACGCCGCGGGCAAGGTGCACCACTTCGGGGTGTCGAACCACACCCCCGGGCAGGTCGAGCTGCTGAAGAAGTCGGTCACGCGGCCCCTCGCGTTCAACCAGGTGCAGCTGAGCATCACGCACGCGAACGTCATCACGCAGGGCCTCGCCGCGAACATGGGCGGGCTCGACCAGTCGATCGACCGCGACAACGACATCCTCAACTACTCGCGCCTGCACGACATCACCCCGCAGGCCTGGTCGCCGTTCCAGAAGGGCTTCTTCGACGGCGTCTTCCTCGGTGACCGTGAGCACTACGCGGAGCTGAACGACGTGCTCGAGGAGCTGGCGTCGGCGCACGGGGTCACCCCGACGGGCATCGCCGTGGCGTGGATCACCCGGCACCCCGCGCACTTCCAGGTCGTCCTCGGTACGACGAACCCCCAGCGCGTAGGGGACTCGGCAGCCGGCTCGGACGTCGTGCTCTCGCGCGAGGAGTGGTACCGCGTGCTGACGGCAGCGGGGCACACCGTTCCCTGACACGCGTCGAGCCGGGCAGGGTCGCTTCGGCGTCCCTGCCCAGGGCGCTCGCACCGTCGAGCTCGGGTTGCCGGTGGAGAACTGTTGCCTTCCGAGCGGTGAAATGTCAGACTGGCCGGAGTCGCCCCATCGCGGTGGGAGCGGAAGTGATCCCTGGGAGATCCTGCGGTATAGCGGGGCCCGGGGATTCGCGCTGTCATCGGCACTCCTCGTGGACGACGAGCTTCGCCCCGACAGCAACCCGGTACTGCCCACTGTCCTGTCGGTCGGCCGCGATGACGCCGCACATCGCGTCGGCTGCCCAGAGCAATGGCTCGGCCGCCCCCGGCATGTGGTCCACTCGGACGTCCACGAGCAGTCGGCGCGACCGCAGCGCGTCGACGTGTTGACGGTCGAACCGATCCGCGGGTCCGCGGGACTCGAGGACGACCCGGTCGACACCGACCGCCGTCAGCTCGAGTAGCAGGCGCTCGAATGTGATGCGGCGTCGGCGCTCGCTCCGCGCGAGCACGTCGAGGACAGCGACCACTCCGATGAACGTGACCGGCGCGGCCGTGACCTCAGCCACGATGCGCTCTCGATGCCGCGCATCGCTCTCGGTCCAGTGCAGCTTCTTCGCCGACCTCGGCTTCAGCGCCACGAGAGCACTCCGAACATCATCCGCTGCAGCCTCCGCGACGAGCACGGCGGCGAGGATGTACGCGCCGGGGTCACGCGCGTCCCCCGGTTCGGATTCGTCGACGTAGGCCGTCGGTGTCATCCTGGAACACTACCGGTCACCGAACGGTTGCAGGGTCGACCACACGTCAGCGACTGGCGACGTAGTGGTTCGTGACCTGGGTCTGCGAGAGCACCGTGCTGTAGACCGCGGCGTAGCGCATCGAGCCGGTGAAGAAGTAGTTGCTCGCCGAGCCCGGCCAGCCGGTCGTCGTGTCGTACCCGACCCGCCAGTACCCGGTGGCGTTCTCCGGCAGCGTGTAGGCGGTGTTCGACGCGACGAGCACACCGTCGGCGTAGAGCCGCATCCCGGTGGCCGCGGACATCGTGGACACCACGTGGTGCCACGCCCCGTCGTTGTAGGACTGCGGTGAGGTCACGACCTGCACCCCGTTGTTGTAGGCGCCGAACACCAGTTGGCCGCTGGTGTTGAGGTAGATCTGCCGGTCGTGCTGGCCGGACACCGCGACCTGGTTGCTGCCGAAGCCGATCAGCAGGCCACCGGCGACGGTCGTCTTGAACCAGACCTCCTCGCTGAAGGTCGTCGGGTTCTTCACCGCGGTGGGGGTGGAGACGAACGACGTGCTGCCGTTGAGGACGTAGGAGCTCCCGGCGTCACGGGGGCAGGCGTTCGGGTTCGGGGTCGCGGCGGTCATCGTGCCCTGGTAGGTGCCGTTCGCGCCCTTGCCCGACCAGTCGACGGCCGTCTTCGCGCCGGTCGCCTCGCCGAGTTTGTAGGCGAAGACCGCGCCCGTCAGGTCGTCGTCGATCGCGCCGGAGCAGGTGAAGTCCTTCGCGGTCCCCGCGGTGTTGCTGCTGTCGGTGACCTTCGCACTGAAGGCGGACCGGGTCGGCGCGAACTGGGCGAGGAGCACCACCGCGACGAGGGCCAGCACGAGCACGAGTGCGACGACCCTGCCGTCGCGGAGCCGGACGCCGCTCACGAGGGGCGCACCGTGTGGACGCGGCCGACCACGAGGCACAGCACGAGCGGGACCAGGCACGCAGCGATGAGGAGCGCCCAGCCGAGCGGGTCGAGGTCGATGTTCGACGTGATCTGGTACTGCCCGTTGCTGCTGAGCTCGTGGACGACCACGCGCCCCACTTCCCCGTCGACGAGGTGGACGGTGCTGCCGCCGTGGGCGTCGACCCGCACCGGGAACATCCCCGAGGAGATGAGCGTCGCCTCGACGGAGTGCGGGTGCGCGGTGTTCGTGATGGTCGTCACGTTGACGAACGGCTTGAGCACGAACGCCGCGTACGAGACCGTGAGCGCCGATCCGGCGATGCGGAGCGAGCTCCGGGTGACCCGGTCGCTGAACGGACTCGTCAGTACCCAGATCAGGAGGGTGCCGATGAGCAGCAACGGGGCCGCCCGGAAGAGCCAGCCGAGGTTCGGGACGAGGAGCGCCGGTGCCCCGACGAGGTTCTCCTGCGTCAGCGTCCACGGGTCGGTCGCGCCGTTCACGTCGCCGCGGGTGTGGATGCCGCCGTCGCCGTCGATGCCGATGACCCGGTGCGTGTAGGTGGTGTCGGGTGCCTCGCTCACGCGGAACGAGACGATGTCACCCACCCGGAGCGACGATGCCTGCACGGGCAGGTCGAGCACGAGCGTGCCGACGGGGGCCGCCTCGCCCATGGAAGGGGTCTCGACGACGAACATCCGGCCGCCGCTCGAGAGGAACACGGCGGCCACGGTGAGGAGCACCGCGGCGACCGCGGCGACCGACCAGGCCAGGACGACCTCGAACCGGCTGGCGGTCGGGGCTCCGAGCAGCGGACGGGACAGGGTGCCGGTCAGCGGGACGGCCGTGGTCTGGCTCATGGTCGTCCTCCCTGTCGGTGCGTTCGTGGAGCGGTGCTGCGTGCGGTCGTACGGGTGGGTGACACCTCGGCCGTGTCGGGCTCGGTCGAGGTGTCACCCGGGGGTGGAGCCGATCAGGCCGTGAAGGTCCAGGTCATCGGGACGGATGCGGCGAGACCCTGGTAGGTGTTGCCGGCCGAGGAGTCGAGCGTCACCGCGAAGTTGAACGGGACGGTCCCACCGGCAGCCGGGGCCGCGGGCATCGTGAAGGCGGAGGCTGCGGCGCCCTTGAAGCTGGCGAGGGTGCCGGAGAACACCGTGGTCGACCCGGAGGTGATGACCAGGTTCATCTTCGCGCAGAGGTCGGTCGCGGTGCCGTTCGCCGAGCCGTTCGCGCTCTGCGTGCAGGTCGTCCCCGGGGTGAGCGTGAAGGTGCTCGCCGCGGCGGTGCCGGTGTTCTTGATGGTGATCGCCGTGTTCACGGTGTTGCCCGGCGTCATGGTCGTGCTGCCGCCGAACTTGTTGATCGTGGAGCAGGTCGCGGAGTTCGTCGACACCGAGCCGCCGTCGGTGCTGAGGCAGGTCACCGAGGCGCCGGCGTTCTGCTCCTGCATGACGAGCGTGCCGCTGCCGGCGGTGTTGCTGCTGTTGGTGATGCTCGCCGCGAACCCGGACAGGGTGCCGGTGAGCGAGAGGGAGAGCAGGACGGCGGCGAAGATGCCCGCGATGAGCGCAACAGGCGCAAAGCGGAGGCGCTTCACCGGGGAGATGCGGTGCGGGTTCGACACGGGATACCTCGATGATCAGGAGTGGATGGTCCGCCACCGGGAGTGGCGTTGTTGCTTGATCATCAAGATAGCCAGTCATTCACATAAGTGGCAACGCGTCAGCCGCCCCAGTGCGGGGGACAGCGCGGAAGCGGCCCCGGAGTCCGTGTCATCCTTGCGTCGGAACACGACAGGGAGAGGGCCGGACCGGTGGCAGGAACAGCAGACGGTGACGCAGCGGAGCTGCTCGGAGCGCTCGACGCCGTCATCCGGGCGGAGCGTGGCCTCGCCGGGCAGCTCAGCGATCGCGCCGGGATCCACGAGACCGGCCTCCGCGCGCTCGCGCAGATCAGCGACACCGGGTACGCGACCGCGACGGAGCTCTCCGGCTACCTCGGCCTGACGTCGGGCGCGGTGACGAACCTCGTCGACCGGCTCGCGGCCGCCGGCCTGGTCGAGCGTCGCCCGAACCCCTCCGACCGGCGCGGCTCGCTGATCACCCTCAGTGCGATCGGCGAGCGCGTCATCGCGGACGCCCGGGCGCGGTACGCCACGGTCCTGCGTTCGGTCCAGGCCGCGACGGGGGTGGACCTGACGAGCGTGCTCAACGACGTCGCGACGGGGCTGCTCCAGCAGGGTGCCGCCGTGGAGTCCGAGGACGACGACGCCGAGTCCGCCTGAGGGCTACTCCGGGCTGCTCGGGGAGGGGCTGGCGATCGGCGCGAGGAACAGCGACGGCGCCGCCGGATCGGCAGCGGCCCCGCTGACCACCTCGACCGCGATGTCCAGGCCGAGCGCCGGGTCCTGATCGAGTTCGAGGCCGTCCTCGGCCACCTGGTCCTCGGGGATCGCGCGGCCCTGGGACGGATCGAACGCGCTGCTCATCGACATGGGACGAGCATGCCCGTCCTCGATGAGCAGCGCCTATGAATCGAGCTCGGTGTCCGCCGAGAGCTCCTGCGCGGACAGACGGTCACCCGCCTGCGGTCGGCGGAAGACCGGTCCGCCGCCGGCCTCGTCCTGCTCCCGCAGTGGGGCCGCGGACGAGTCGGGCTCGGCGGACCGCGCTTCCTCCACCTCGAGTTCGTCCTCGTCCCGACCGTCCACGGGGACGGCGCTGCCCTGCTGTTCCGGATCGAACGGTGTGCTCATCGACATGGGGTGAGGATGCTCCGGCGAGGTGAACAGCGCGTCAACGCCGTCCGTCGGACGCGATGAGTTCGAGCTGCGTGAGGGACAGGTCCGACACGGCGGTGAACGCGAACGTGTCGCCGCCCCCGGAGATCCGGAACACCCGGGTCTGCCCCGCCCACTCGAACGCCGCGTCGGTGACGTCGACCGAGGACGACCCGAGCGCGACCTGCCACGAGTACGTCCCGGGCACTGCCGCCGTCACCGTGTAGAGCGACGCGGAGTCGATCGTCACCGGGAACGTCACCGAGGACCCGGCGGCCAGCGACGTCACGGTCCTGCCGGTGTCGTCCGTCAGCGCCGACGCCCCCACCGGGAGCACGTCCGCCGGGGTGTCCCGGTACCCGTGCACCGCGGACGCCGAGACCGGCCGCGTGTCCGACGCCCAGCCGGTGGGGGTCTCGGAGAGCTCGATGACGATCGTCGACGCGCCGACGACGACCGCGTGCGGGATGCTGATGGAGCTCCAGGGCGCGCCGTCGACGGTGACCGAGGCGATGAACCGACCAGCGCGAGTGGTCTCGATGGCCGTCACCGAGCCTCCCGGCTGGCGCAGCACCGCGCGCCGGACCGACGGCGGCACGATCACGTAGGACCCGCTCGCCGGGGCCAGCGGGTACAGGCCGATCGAGGCGAAGACGTACCAGGCGCTCATCTCGCCGTTGTCCTCGTCGCCCGGGTACCCCTGCCCGAGGTCGGACCCGACGAACAGCCGGTCCAGCGCGGAGCGCACGATGCGGTGCGCGTCGTCGTGGCGGCCCGTGAACATCGGGAAGAACGGGATGTGGTGCGCCGGCTGGTTCGACAGCCCGAGCATGCCGATGCGGACGTCGCGGGCGTCGGTCATCTCGTGGATCGGGGAGCCGTAGTGGCCGGCGCGGTCGGTGGAGCCGGTCTCCGGCGTCGCGAAGAACGTGTCGATCGCGGCGTCGAAGCCGGACGGGCCGCCGTGCAGGTCGACGATCCCGGCACCGTCGTGCGGCGCGGTGAACATCGTGCCCCACGCGTTGGTCTCGGTGTAGTCGCCGCCCCACTGGTCGGGGTCGTACCCCTCACCCTCGCGCCACTGCCCGTCCGGGGTCCGGCCGATGAAGAACCCACGGCGACGGTCGAACACGTTCCGGTACTGCAGGGACCGGCGGGCGAACCACTCGGCCTCTGCCCGGTACCGCTCGCGTCCGACGGGGTCGGTGGTGCGGTCCGCCAGTGCGGTGGCCATCACCGAGACGCTCCAGTCGTTGATCGCGGCGTCCAGGGTCCAGGACATCCCCTCCGACGTGTCGGTGTCGACGTGGCCGCGGAAGGCGCCCGGGAGGCTGCCCTTGCGTCCGACACGCTCGTCACGCGGCGGGACGGTCGCGTTCTTCACCGCGCTGCGGTACGCCTGCTCCAGGTCGAACCCGTCGACGCCCTTCGTGAGGAGGTCACCGAACACGGTGTCGCTCGTGGTGCCCGTCATGCAGTCCTCGGCGCCGGGGGCGCTCCAGCGCGGGGTCCACCCGCCGTCGTGGAAGTGCTGGACGAAGCCCTGCGCGAGGTCGGCAGCGGTGTCCGGGGTGAGCAGCCCGAGGAGCGGCCAGGCGGTGCGGTAGGTGTCCCAGAACCCGTTCGTGGTGGTCATCGCACCGTCGACGACCTCCGGCCCCGGCTCGTCGCGGATCGGCTCCGCCAGGACGTCGCCGTACGGGGATCGGTAGTGCGGCGCCCCCGTGAGCGCGGTCTCGCCGGCGCGGTTCGGGTAGAGGAACAGCCGGTAGAGGCCGGAGTAGACCGACGTCAGCTGGTCCTCGGTGGCGCCCTCGACCTCGAGCGTCGCGAGCTTCTCGGTCCACTCCCGTTCGGCACGGTCGCGCATCGCGTCGAAGGATCCGGCGGCGTCGAGGTTGGCGCGGGCGTCCGCGAACGACACCGTCGAGATGCCGAGCAGGACGTCGGTGTCGCCCTGGACCGCGAGCCACCCGCGCAGCTGCTGGTCGCTGGACGACGTGTGGTCGGCGGTCACGCCCGGGATCCGCAGGTGCACGAAGTGCGGCGGGGTCCCCGGTCGGTCGTCGAGGTGTGCCTCCACCACGGCGGTCCCGTCGGCGCCGATCGCGACCGTGCTCGCGAGCACGCGGCCGTGGTGGTCGAGCACGATGCTGCGGACGCCGGTGAAGCGGAACCCCAGGGCGAACTCCCCCGCGGTCATCTCGGCACTGACGCCGTGCTCGAGGGTCACGCGGTAGCGGTGCGGGCCGTCGAGCTCGTCGTCGTGGTCGAACGCCAGGGCCCTGGCGACGCGGTCGACGTCCGGTGACGCGAGCGGGGACGGCATCACCTGGAAGACCCCGCGGTCCCCCATCCACGGCGACGGGATGTGGCTGGTGGCGAAGGCCTGGATCGCGGGGCGGTTGTCGCTCGCGCGGTTGTGCTCCTGGTACGCGTACGGCCACCGGTTGCTCGCCGCGTCGGTCATCGGCAGTCCGAAGACACCGCCGTGCGGGAGCCCGACGAGCGGGGCGTTGTTGCCGCGGGAGAACCGGGACGAGGCCTGGGTACCACGGGTGGTGCGCACGTGGTCGAGAGGGCGGGACGCGGCGGGACGGCGGGGCGGCTCGATCCGGACGTCGTCGAGCCAGCCGCGGAGGGCCGGGGTCGTGGCCGCGTCGTCGGCCGGAGCCGGCGTGGCGGAGCCGAGCCGGGCCTCCAGGCGGTCGACGACCCGACCCGCGAACGACGCGAGGTCGACGTCGCGCCGGTTCCACTGGTCCACCCACTGCTTGCGGGCGGCGTCCTGCGCGTCCGGGGTCAGTGCGTCGCCGTACTGGTCCGTGGCGGCGTCGCTCAGGCGGGAGCCGTCGGTGAAGACGACGTCGAGCGTGAGGGCCGTGGCGTCCCAGAAGTGGTCGAGGTCCGCGACCTCGGGCTCGGTCCGGCCGGCCGGCAGGGTGCGCTCCGGGAACCAGACCCAGGACAGGCGGTCCCCGGACCCGATCGTGCGTCCGGCGAAGCCGGGGACGATCGCGGCGACGGTGCCGGTGCCCTCCGGCTGTTCGAGGAGGTACCCCTCGAGGGAGGTGAAGCCGACATGGTTCCTGGCGGCGACGGCCGTCGTCGGGCCACCGCTCCGTTGCAGTTCTCGCACGGCCTCCACCCTATTTGCTCCACCGGATGGACGAAACCCCACGTGCCACGGTGCCGCGTGGACCCACCGTGCGTCAGGACCCCGGCGCCCCCTCGGCGATCCGGCCGAGCCACTCCCGCAGCAGCGCCCGCTCCGCCGGACCGAGCACCGCCAGCGCCGCGTCGTCCGCGGCGAGACGGATCGCCGCGGCCCGCGGGCCGTCCTCGGAACCGGTGTCGGGCGCGGCGGGCTCGGTCAGGATCGCACTCGCGAGCGACTCCCACGCAGCATCGGCGAGCACCGGGTCCCGGTGCTCAGTCGGCGTCCCGATCAGGTCGAGCACGACACCGACCCCGATCGCGTGCACGAGGGACACGGCTCGCGGCTCCGGAACCCGCAGCCGTCCGGCGAGCGCCACGCGGTGGATCCGCTCACGGAGCACCGCGATGCCCCGGTCCTCGGTGCTCGAGTGCGCGCGCAACGGGTCCGAGAACAGCGCGGTCAGCCCGGGGTTCGCGAGCCCGAACGCGATGTGCGCGTGGAAGGAGTCCCGGAGGTGCTCGACGGGATCGACGTCGTCGGGCACGGTCTTGCCGGCGACGTAGCTCGCGAAGACCTGGTCCGCGACGGCCTCGAGCAGGCCGTCCTTGTCGCCGAACTGCCGGTAGATCGTCGGTGCCTGGACGCCGGCGGCCGCGGCGACGGCCCGGGTCGTTACCCCAGCGGGGCCCTGCTCGGCGAGCAGCTCGGCGGCCGCGTCGACGATGCGGGCGCGCGCGGAATCGATCATGGACCAACGATAACGAACTCTTGTTAGCGGCGTGTTTTCAGTGGTACGGTCATCGCGTTTCCACCGCTAACGAAAGGTCGATCACCATGCTCGTCGTCACCGGCGCCACCGGCGCTCTCGGATCCGCCACCGTCGAAGCGCTGCTCCAGCGCGTCCCCGCCGACCAGATCGGCGTCAGCGTGCGGGACACCGCGAAGGTGGCCGACCTCGCGGCCCGCGGTGTGCGCGTCCGCCGAGGTGACTTCGGCGACGCCGGATCGCTCGCGCACGCGTTCGAGGACGCGGACCGCGTGCTCGTCGTCTCCGGCACCACACTCGGGCCGGACGGGGTCGCGATGCACGCGGCCGCCGCCCGTGCCGCTGCGGACGCCGGTGCCGAGCGGGTCTTCTACACGGCGCACCAGAACACCCGGGCGGACTCCCCCGTGGCCTTCTCGGTGGACCACGCTGCCACCGAGGTCGCACTCGCCGGCCTGGGCACCCCGTGGACGTCGCTCCGGAACGGCTTCTACGCGCACACCGTCGGGTGGCTGATCGCCGGCGCCGCCGAGTCCGGGGAACTCCTGCTGCCCGAGGACGGCCCGATCTCCTGGACCGCGCGGGAGGACCTGGCACTCGCGGACGCGGTCCTGCTGGCGGACGGCCCGGTGTTCGACGGGCCGACCCCGGCGCTCACCGCGTCGGCCGCCGTGACGTTCGACGACGTCGCGCGGATCGTGTCCGACGTCACCGGGACGACCGTCCGCCGGACGGTCCTCGCCGACGACGAGTGGCTCGCACGCCAGCTCGACCACGGCGTGCCCGCCGCGGCGGCGCAGATGATGCTCGGCATGTTCCAGGGGTCCCGTGCCGGCGAGTTCGACGAGGTCGACCCGCTGCTCGCCGAGCTCCTGGGACGGGAGCCGCTCCCCGTGCGCGCCGCGATCGAGACGGCGCTGGCTCAGCCCTCGTCGTGACCCGGCGCGTTCTCCGAGTTGCCCGGGCCCGTGTCGGCCGAGGTCGCGCCGGCCGCGCCGCTGTCGAGCGGCGTCTGGACCGGCAGGGTCGGCTGGACGGAGGGCTCCGGGCCGTTGGACGGCTCCGCGGGCTGTGACGGCGCGGGTTCGACGGTCTGCGAGGGCTGCGGCGCGACCGTCTGCGACGGCTGGGTGGGCTCGGAGGGCTCGTCCGCGGGCTGGGACGGTTCGTCGCTCGGCTGGTCGTCGACGGGCGCGGACGGCGAGGTCGAGCTCGACTCGGTCGGGGCCGGCGTCCCACCGCCGTTGCCGAGCGCGAGCACCGCGACGACGATCCCGGCGAGCACGAGCACACCGATGACGACGAGCGTGATCACCAGGCCACGCCGGCGCTTCTTCTCCGGCTGCTCGTCCGGCTGCGCCGGCGCAGGTGCGACGGGAGCGCCACCACCCGTGCTGCCGCCGCCTCGCTGCGCACCCAGCACCGTGGTCGCGACGTCGTCCGATCCGGAGGCCCGGCTCGCGGGCATCACGCGCGTCGCGTCGTCGTCGGGTCGGCTCACGGGCATCGCGCGCGTCGTGTCGTCGGCCTGCGCCGGTCCCGCGGCGCCGAGCACGGCGGTGGCGGCGACCGCCCCGCCGGCCGCAGCCGCCGCGGTGAGCGTGCCAGGGCCTCCCGGCAGGAGCTGCGTGGCGGGCGCACCGTCGTCGTACGACAGGGCGCGGAGCCGCTCGGCGGCCTCGGCCGCCGACGGTCGCTCGGCCGGATCGGTCGCCGTCATGACGTGCAGGAGCACGCGCCAGGCCGTCGGCAGGGACGGGTCGATCTCCGGCGACCGGGTGAGCCGCGCGGTGGCGGACTCGACGGCGCTGCCGGGGAACGGCATGCGGCCGGTCAGGCACTCGAGCAGCACCAGGCCGAGCGAGTACACGTCGGACTTCCCGCTGATCCCCTGCGCGGTGACCTGTTCGGGCGCGAGGTACGCCGCCGTGCCCATCACGGTGCCCGTCCCGGTGACCCGGGCGGCGTCCCGGAGCAGGGCGATGCCGAAGTCGGCGAGCTTGACGTGCGAACCGTCCGCCTCGAGCAGCACGTTCGCGGGCTTCACGTCGCGGTGCACGATGCCCTGCGCGTGCACGGCGGCGAGGCCGTCCGCGACCTGGGCGCCGACGCGCGCGGTGGTCGAACGGTCGAGCGGGCCCTCGCGGAGCCGCGTGGCGAGGTCGCTGCCGGGGACGAGCTCCATCACGAGGTACGAATCGCCGTCGGCGTCGTCGAGTGCGGCGTCGTAGAGCGTCACGAGCGCCGGACTGCGCAGGCCCGCGAGGACCTGGATCTCCGCCTCGGCGCGGGCCCGCTCCCCGTGGTCGACCGCGCCCATGCGGAACACCTTGACCGCGACCTCGCGTCCGAGTTGCTCGTCGACCGCGCGGTACACGGACGCCATGCCCCCGTGACCGAGCGTGCCCGTGACGCGGTACCTGCCGCCGAAGACCCGTTCTTCCATGCCGGGCAACCTACCGGCTCAGCCTGACGGCCCCGCACGCCGCCGCGGGTCAGCGGGGCCGGATCGCGGTGAGGTAGAGCCGGTGCGCGGTGATCACGAGGGCCAGCCAGGCGAGCCCGAGCGCCCACGCCGCGAGGACGTCGGTCAGCCAGTGGTGCCCGAGGTACACGCGCGACAACCCGATCGAGACGACGAACACGCTCCCGACGACGACCGTCACCACGCGCGCCACCCGGCTCGACTGCCGGAGGAGCAGCAGGTACACGATCGTGCCGACGATCACGGTCGCGTTCAGCGTGTGGCCGGACGGGAACGACGGCGAGTGCTCGTACGGCGGCACGGCGTCCGCGAGCGGTGGTCGGGCGCGCCCGATGAGGTCCTTGCCCGTGACGGTCATCAGGAGCGACCCGGCACTCGCCGCGACGAGGAGCACCACGGGTGTCCGTGCCCGGCGGTGGATCGTGAACCCGACCAGGAACGCCACGGCGAGGACCGGCATCCCGATGGTGCCGGCGACGTTCGTCCACCACGTGACGACCGTGTCGAGCCCGGGCGTCCGCAGCGACAGGGCGACGTCGAGCGCCGGCCGGTCGAGGACCGCGACGTCGTCGGCCTCGCGGACGGCGTCGTAGACCTCGGACGCGATCCACGTGCACACGGCGGCGACCGCGATTCCGATCACCAGCGTGACGAGGAGCAGCGGCAGCGCACCGAACCGGTCACCGAGCCGCACCCACGCGGACGCCGAGGCCCGGCCGGCGCGGGTCCGCCACGTGGTGAGGTCGACGTCGCCGACGGTGCGGTGTTCGCGGCGTGCCTCGTCGTCCATCCGTCCAGCCTGCCCGGCGTCGGCCGTGCGCGCCCTGCGGACGCTGCCTCACGAACGTCGGACGATCATCGGCCGAGTCGTGACCCGGACGACGTCGGTGGCGCGGAAGATCCGCACTCCCTGTCGCTCGACCTCCACGAGGATGCCGAGCTCGGTCAGCTTCGAGACCGCGTTGCTCGCCGCTTGGTACGTCCGGCCCGTCGCCTTCGCGAGCATCGGCACCGTGACGAACGGCGACCCGATGAGCAGGTCGGCGATGTCGAGGACGATCCCTCGCCCGCCGCTCTCGCGGATGCGCTCCCGGTAGTCGCCCTGCACCGCGAGGAGCTCCCTCATCCTGGCGCCGGTGTCGATCGCGGATTGCTCGATGCCTTCCGCGAAGAAGCGCACCCATTGATCCCACGCGCCCGTCGCACTCACCTCGGCGAGCCCGTCCTGGTACCGCTCGCGACGCGCCTCGAACCAGGGCGAGACACTCAAGAGCGGTTGAGCCAACGTCCTCGATCGCATGAACTGCAGGACGATGAGCAGACGCCCGAGTCGCCCGTTCCCGTCGTTGAACGGATGAAGCGTCTCGAACTGGTAATGCGCCATCGCCGCCGCGAGCACCGGGTCGACTCCTCGGCGCTCCACGTCGTTCATCCAGCCGGTGAGGTCACCGAGTGCGCTCCGCAGGCCGAGTCCCGGCGGCATCGGGACGAATCTCGCTTCTTCGATCCCACCCCCTCTCGTCCCGATCGCGACAGGCACTTCCCTGACCTTGCCCGCCTGGACCGTGTCGGCGGTCGTCCCCCGTACCAGGACGCTCTGGAGCTGTTCCAGGATGCCGACCGTGAGACCGCGCTCCTCTGCCCAAGCGAAGCCGAGCTCCGCTGTCTCGACGTAGTTCAAGACCTCGGAGAGCGCGGCTGAACGCCCGCCGCCTCCGACGGCTTCTGCGGCGAGGACGTCATCGAGCGGTGCGAAGGTGCCTTCGAGTGCCGAGGTGCTCTGTGCCTCGCGGCTGAGTGTCGGTTGGCGCAGGATCCCGGGATTCGGGAGGAGCGACGCACCCTGGTCCAGTCCACCGAGCGCCCTGTTCGCTCGTCCGATCGCGGTCCACGTCGACCCGCTCAGCACCGGCTCGTCGCGGAGGGGGTCCGGGACGAACGCGAAGTGGTCGTACTCGAGTCCGGTCCGACCGTCCGTTCCGGAGATCGGGACGAGTTGCCCGATCGGGCTGTGCCGGAAGCGTTCGATCTTCATGATTCAACTCTAGGCCCATGGAATTGAATCGAGAATGCCGAGATTCCACTCGACACGAATCCACTTGAAGTCGTGATCGTCGGATTCAAGTATCCGGGTTCAGTCCTTCGCCTCGCCGTAGTCGTCGACGACGGCGACCGACAGCGGGAACGTCACGGGGAAGTCCCCGAACATGATGCGCCCGGCATCGGCGGCAGCGGCCTCGACCTGCTCGGCGACCCAGGCCGCGTCGGCCTCCGGCACGTGCAGGACGATCTCGTCGTGCACGAAGAAGACCAGGTGCGCCGTGTCCCGCACCGGCCCCCGGGCGCGCGCGGCGAGCCGGGTCCGGAGGGAGGCCATCCACGACAGTGCCCACTCCGCCGCGGTGCCCTGCACCACGAAGTTCCGGGTGAACCGCCCCCAGCTGCGGGCCCGCGACTCGACGGAGCGCTGCATCGCCGGGGTGCCCTCGACCGACCACGCGAGGTTCTTCGCCTCGAACCAGGCCTGCTCCGGGATCGGCGACGTCCGCCCGAGCCGCGTGGTCACCGGCTCGCCGTGCTCCCCCGCCCGCGCCGCGCGCTCGACCAGGTCCAGCGCCCGCGGGAACGCCCTGGCGAGCCGCGGGACCAGCCGGCCGCCCTCGCCCTGGGTGGCGCCGTACATCGCACCGAGCATCGCGCCCTTCGCCTGCTGCCGGGTCTCCACGGCGCCGGACGCGACGACCCCGTCGTAGAGGTCGCGCCCGTTGCCCGCCGACGCCATCGCGAGGTCGCCGGCCATCGCGGCGAGCACCCGGGGCTCGAGCTGTGCGGCATCGGCCACGACGAGCTTCCACCCGTCGTCGGCGACCACGGCGCTCCGGATCGCCTTCGGCAGCTGCATCGCCCCACCGCCGTTCGCCGCCCAGCGTCCGGTGACGACACCCCCGACGGCGTACTCCGGGTGGAACCGGCCGTCCTGCACCCACTCGTCGAGCCAGGACCAGCCGTTCGCGGTGAGCAGCCGGTACAGCCGCTTGTACTCGAGCAGCGGTTCGATCGCCGGGTGCTCCAGGCGCTGGAGCTCCCACTTCCGCGTGCTGTCCACCACGAGCCCGGCCCGCCGCAGGGACCGGAGCACGTCGGCGGGCGAGTCCGGGTTCAGGGACGGGTCGTCGAGCCGGTCGCGCAGGACCACGGCGATCTCCTCGAGCCGTCGTGGCCGGACCCCGTAGGGCACGCGCGGGCCGAGCGTGTCCTCGAGCAGCCGCTCGTGGACGTCCGCACGCCACGGCAACCCCGCGAAGCGCATCTCGGCGGCGACGAGCGCCCCGGCGGACTCCGCGGCGAGGAGCAGCCGGAGCGCTCCGGCGTCGGTCGATCCCGCCACGGCGGCGAGCTGCGCGCGGAGCTCGGCGACCGGGTCGGCCGCGCTGGCGGGTGCCGCCACGTCGAACAGCGCGTCGTCGAACAGCTGCGCCTGCGTCGCACGCTGGACCCGCTCCTGCGGTGCCGCGGCGTCCCACGGCCCGAGCGGGGCTGCCTGCAGGTCGGACCCGCGGGCGGCGAGCGCGCCGCGGAGGATCCGGTGGCACAGCCGCAGGTCGACGCAGCGGGCGACGCGGCCGCCCGCTGCGAGCACGGCCGGGTACCACCGCGCGGTGTCGTCCCACACCCAGCGCACGCCGGCGGACTCGCGGTCGGCGACGAAGGCCGGGAGGTCCGACTCCCGCAGGTGCACCGGCTCGCCCTCGGTGGTCCCCGCGTCGGTCAGCGGGGTGGCGAGGACGCCGCCGTCGACGCGGCTGAGGACGAGGTGCACGGAACGATCATGCCGTGCACCACCGTCCTCGCCGGACGGGTCAGCGGTCGCGGCGGCTCGGATCGGTCCCGCCCGGTCGGACCGCGGCAGTGTCTGCGACGTCGATGCGCACGGTGCCGTCGGACTCCTCGTGCACCTCGACGCGGGGGTCCTCGTCGTGGGCGTCGGAGCCGGACATCCGGCGCAGCGTGTCGTGCCGGCGCTCGTCGAACGTCATGTCGACCCCGTCGTCGAGGTGGTCGCGGTCCGGACCGTGCGGGTGCTTCGGTGCTTCGCTCATGCCCGCGACGGTACGCGTCCGCGGGTGCGCGGGCTCACCCGACCGGTGCGGTCCCGGTGCGCTCGGTCCAGTGTTCTCCGGCGTCCCACCTGGCCCGGACCGCTGCCTGGACACGACCGCGCGGCGCGATGGACCGTGCGCTCGCCAGGTCCGTGCCGAAGACGAACTTCGCAGCACTGTCGTCCCCCGCTGTCGCGTCGTGTGCGCCGGGCGGGAGCAGCGTGAAGCGCTCGGCGAAGCGCACGAGGTTCGCGTCCGGGCCGAGTTCGGCGGCCAGTCCGGGGTCGAGCGTCCACGACCGGCAGCTCCACACCGTCGCCGCGTGCTCCGGTGCGAGCCGGCGGAGGACGTCCGGAGCGGCGGTGAACGCACGGTCGCAGGCGACCGGGTCGAGCGGGCCGGTCTCCGGGACGTGCACGCCCCAGGACCGGGTGCCGTCCGCCAGACGCGCACCGAGTTCGAACTGGAGGCGACCCACGGCCACCACGCGTCCGGTCGCCACCGCGCAGAACCAGTCCAGCCCCGTGCCCCGCACCCCGTACCGGTCGCGTTTCCGGTCCACGTCCGCGATGCTCGCTGCGGCCTGCTCGTGGGTCGCACCGTGGGCGACGAGCCACGCCGCGGTGCGTGGCAGCACCGCGTCGACCGCGGCCATCGCGAGGTCCTCCCGCGCACCGGCCGGGGCGTCGGCGACGCTCGACGCGAGCTGCGCGGCGAGCGTCGCCGGGTCGTGCACGCGACCGATGGCGGCCGTGAGCAGCGCGACGGAGGTGGGCAGGGCCTCCTGGCTCACTTCAGCCCGGAGGACGCGAGCCCGTCGATCACGCGACGCTGCAGCACGATGAACATGATCAGCACCGGGGCCATCGCCATCAGACTCGCCGCCATCAGCACGGGGTAGTCAATCGTGCGGTCGCTGGACAGGGTCGCGAGCCCGGCAGCGAGGGGCATGTCCTCGGCGCGGGTCGAGACGACGAGCGGCCAGAGCAGCTCGTTCCACGACCACAGCACGGTGGTGATCGCCAGGACGCTGATCGAGGGACGCGCCAGCGGCAGCATGATCCGCCAGAACACCTGGAACGGGTTCGCGCCGTCCATGCGGGCGGCCTCTTCGAGCTCGGGCGGCAGGTTGAGGAACGCCGTCCGCATCAGGAACGTGCCGAAGGCGCTGAACAGACCGGGCGCGACGATCCCGGCGAGGGTGTCGAGCCAGCCGAGGCCCTGCACGATCTGGTACTGCGAGATCAGGTAGACCTGCGACGGGACCAGCAGGATCGACAGCACGATCGCGAGCAGGACCGCACGGCCGCGGAACCGCATCCGGGCGAACGCGTACCCGGCGAGCGTGCAGAGGACGATCTGCGCGACGGTCCGGATGATCGTGACGTACACCGACGTGCCGAGCTGGCTGAGGAACGGCAGGCGCTCGAACACCTCGGCGAAGTTGTGCCACTGGAGCTGACCCGGCCAGAACACCGGCGTGACGGACTGCACCTGCGCGTTCGTGGACAGCGACATGATGATCTGCCACAGGAACGGGAAGGCCATCGCGAACCCGCCGACGCCGAGGACGACGTGGATCCACCAGTGGCTCCCGCCGCGGCGGCCCGGCCGGCGGGCCGCTCGGGCGCGTGTGGTCGTGGTGGCGGTCATGACTGGACCCACTTCCGCTGGAACCGGAACTGCACGAGCGTGACGATGCCGATGAGCACGAAGATCACCATGGCGATCGCAGCCGCGAAGCCCTTGTCGTTGTCGATGAAGCCGGCGCTGTAGAAGTAGAAGACGAGGGACATCGTCTTCGGGATCACCGGGTTGGTGCTGCCGAGGATCGCGTAGAGCAGGTCGAACAGCTGGAAGCTCGAGATCGTCGTGACGATGACGACGAAGAAGATGCTCGGCGACAGGAGCGGCACCGTGACGGAGCGGAACTGGCGCCACCGGCTGGCACCGTCGAGCTCGGCGGCCTCGTAGAGCTCCGGCGGGATGTCCTTGAGGCCGGCACCGAGGATGATCATCGAGAAGCCGAGGGACGACCACAGCCCGACCAGGCTCACCGCGACCAGCGCGAAGCCGGGCGTGGAGATCCAGTACGGGCCGTCGATGCCGAACCACCCGAGGAACCAGTTCACGATGCCGTAGTCGCCGTTGAACATGATCCGCCACACCAGGGCGATCGCGGCCGGCATCGCCACGTAGGGCAGGAAGAACAGCACCCGGTAGAACTGCGCGAACCGCAGGCCCTGGGTGTTCAGCAGGCTGGCGAGCCACACCGCGATCGGGATCCCGACCAGGACGATCGCGGTGTAGACCACCGTGTTGAGCAGCGACTGGTAGAGCTGCGGGTCGGACAGCAGCCGGCCGTAGTTCGCCAGGCCGGAGAACGTCGCGCCACCGAAGACGCCCCAGGTCGTGAACGAGTACCAGAACGTCTGGATGATCGGCCAGATGTAGAACGTGCCGACGCCGATCAGGAGCGGCAGCACGAACAGCCAGGGCCAGGCACCGTCGGTGCGGATGATCGTGCGCTTCCGGTCGGCGCCGGGGGCGCCCCGCCCGGACGCGCGCTGCGCCCGGGCGGGGGTGGCGGCGGGGGTGCCCGCCGTGTCGGGGTGCGCCGCGCTGGTGGGCTCCGTGTGGATCGTCATCGGGTCTCTCCCTGACGCCGGGGCGTCACTTCTCCTTGCCGAGGGCGGTGTCCATCTTCTGGGCGAGCTCGGTCGCCACCTGGTCGACGGGCGTCGAGCCGTCGAACGCGCTCGGGAGCAGGTTCGTCTCGAGGGTGTTCCACGCGGCGGTGTTCTTCGACACCGGGAGCGGCTTGGCGTAGTCGACGGCGTCGAGGAAGACCTGCAGGTCGGCGTCGGGCATCGTCTTCGTGAAGGCGTCCTGCGTGCCGGTGTACGCGGGGATCACGGCGCCCATGTCGCCCTGCTGCTGCTGCGCGGTCTTGCCGGCGAGGTACACCTGCAGTGCCTGCGCGGCGGCCTTGTTCTTCGAGTTGGCGGCGACGACGTTCGAGACGCCGTGGATGACCGTCGCCTGCTCCTTGCCCTTCGGCAGCGGGTAGACGACGACGTCCTTCTCGAGGTCCGTTCCGGTCAGTGCCGACCGGAACCAGCTGCCGCCCTGGTACATCGCGAGCTTGCCCGAGGTGAACCACTGGTCGGCGGTCGTGTCCGTGAGCTGCTTGATCGAGGGCGAGGCACCCGACTTGATCAGGTCGGTCCAGAACTGCAGCCCGGCTTCCGAGGCCTTCGAGTCGTACCCGGACTTCGTGCCGGCCGCGTTCACGACCGAGCCGCCCGCCTGGAAGATCGTGTCGTAGTAGGTCGTCTGGCCGTCCATGCCACCGGCGGCGCCGTACGCGCCGTCGGCCTTGAGCTTCTCGGAGAGCTCCTTGCCGGTGGCCTGGAAGTCGTCCCAGGTCCAGTCCTTCGACGGCAGCGCGACCCCGGCCTTCTCGAACAGCGCCTTGTTCACCCAGACGCCGATGGTGTCGAAGTCCTTCGGCACGCCGTACTGGGTGCCGTCGTACGTGTAGAGCTCGTTCAACGCCTTCGAGTAGTTCGCCGGGTCGATGTCACCCGCCTTCACCTCGCCGGTGATCGGCGCGATCTTGCCGTTGGCCGCGTACAGCTGGAAGTTCGGGCCGTTCATCCAGAACAGGTCGGGCAGCGTGTTGCTCGAGCCCTGGGTCTGCAGCTTCGTCCAGTAGTTGGCGAAGGGCGTGACGTCGACGTTGACCTTGATGTCCGGGTACTCCTCGTTGAAGCCCTTGAGGTTCGCCTTGATCGCCTTGACCTGGTTCTCGTCCCAGACGGCGTAGTTCAGCGTCGCCTTGGTGTCCTTCGCGGCCTTGTCGTAGGCGCTGCCGGAGCTGGTCGCCCCCGAGGAGGTCGAGCAACCGGCGAGCAGGACCGCCGCGCCCAGGGCGGCGACGGCGCCGAGGAGGACGCGGCGCGCTCCTCGGTGCGTGGTGTGTGCGGTCATCGGGTGGTCCTTTCGCACGGCCGTCAGCGGCTGACGGTCTGGGTGGGGTGGGTGAAGTGGGTGCGTGTCTCGTCCGGCAGTGCCGGGACGTCGATGGGGACGGAGCCGTTCCGCAGCGAACGGGTCGCGAGGGCTCCGGCGGCGACCGCGGCGCGGGCCGCGAGCGGGGACAGCGAGGTCGGTTCGCCGAGGGCCACCAGCCGCAGGAACTCGGTCATGGTGAGGAGGTCGGCGTCCGCGTGCCCGGACTCGACGCCGTCGATCGGGTACTCGCGGTCGCCCTGCACGTCCCAGCCGCGACGGTGGTTCCAGACCTTCACGACGCCACCGCCGGTGTCGCCGATGTTCTCCAGGCGCCCCTCGGTCCCGATCACGGTGTAGTTCCGCCAGTAGTCCGGCGTGAAGTGGCACTGCTCGTAGCTCGCCTGGACGCCGTTGTCGAGCGTCATCATCACCATCGAGACGTCCTCGACGTCGACGACGGGGTTGAGCCCGGTCTGCTCGAGCGGGGGCCAGTTGTCCAGGGAGAACCAGTCGCCCATCAGCTCACCGGAGCGGTCACGCCGGTCGGTGACGTCGCCGTAGACCGACAGCGAGCCCATGCCGACGACCCGGCTGGTGTACCCGCCGGCCAGCGCGTGGATGACGTCGAGGTCGTGGCTGGCCTTCTGCAGGAGCAGCGAGTTCACCTTCGTGCGGTCGGCGTGCCAGTCCTTGAAGTAGTAGTCGCCGCCGTTGCCGACGAAGTGCCGGCACCAGACGGCCTTGACCTCGCCGATCTCGCCGCGTTCGACGATCTCGCGCATCAGCCGGACCACGGCCGCGTGCCGGAAGTTGTGCCCGACGTACAGCGGGGTACCGGTCTCGGCCGCGGTGTTCAGGACGGCGTCCGCGTCCTCCACCGTGATCGCGAGGGGCTTCTCGAGGTACACGGCGATGCCGGCGCGCAGCAGGTCGATCGCGATCTCGGCGTGGGTCCAGTCCGGCGTCGTGACGATCGCGGCGTCCACCGCACCGACGAGCTCCCGGTGGTGCTCCACCACCAGCGCGTCGGGGTACTCGGCGTGCCCGCGTGCCCGACCGTCGGCGGTGACGTCCGCGACGGCGGTGACCGACGCCTGCAGGTCGGGGTGCGAGGCGACCGCCTCGGCGACGTGCCGGGCGATGGCGGACCGCTGGCCCATCCCGATCACCGCGACGCGGAGGGGTTCGTTCGTGTCGACGCTCATCTCGCTCCCTTGCGTGATTGTGACGCCCATGATGCCCAATCGATCATGAATGCACAATAGGCGCTCACGGATCGCTCACGGAAGCGAGATGCAAGGGTTTTACACGCCGGTAACGTTCGCGGGCGGCCAGCAGGTCGGCCGGCAGCGCGGTCGGCAGGGCGACCCGCGGGACGGGTGGTGGTCCGCCGGCCGGGTGGTGCCCGACTCAGTCGGCGACGACGAGCTCCACCCCGGCCGAGGCCAGGTCGGCCGCGAAGGCCGGGGGCACGGGCTGGTCCGTGACCAGCACATCGATGCGGTCGAGCGGGCAGATGCGTGCGAAGGTCGAGCGCTCGATCTTCGTCGAGTCCGCGACGACGACGACCCGCCGACCGACGGACGCGAAGTGCCGGCTGACCTCGGCCTCTCCCTCGTGCATGGTGGTGGCGCCGTACTGCCCGGTGAGCCCGTCCACGCCGAGGACGACGACGTCCAGTGCGAACTCGTCGAGGGTGTCGCGGACCAGTGGCCCCACGAGCTCGTAGGACTGTCGGCGTGCGACCCCGCCGGTCACCACGATCTTGACGTTGGCGCGGACCGACAGCTCGTACCCGATGTTGAGCGCGTTCGTGACGATGGTCACGCCGTACTCGCCGTCCGCGCGGATGAACCGTTCGCTCTTGCCGAGTTCCCGTGCGACCTCGGTCGTGGTGGTGCCGCCGTTGAGGCCGACGGTCTCCCCCGGCCCGACGAGCGCCACCGCGGCACGGGCGATCGCGGTCTTCGCCTCGGCCTGGCGGGCGATCTTGTACTGCAGCGGCAGCTCGTACCCGGCCCCGAGCGCCGCGGCTCCGCCGTGCGTGCGCGTCACGAGCCGCTGGTCGGCGAGGGTCGCGAGGTCGCGGCGAGCCGTCGCCGGGGAGATCCCGAGCATCTCGCCGATCTCGGAGATCGACACGTTGCCCCGTTCGCTCACGAGTTCGAGCAGGGCGTTGAGCCGCTGTTGCGGAGTCATGGAGGCCATCCTACGGGCGCGCCGTGCTCGGTTGCTGATCGGAAATGACGTTTTCCTCTCGCATCGAGCACGATCGCTCGCTATGCTTCCGACCACATCGATCACCCGGATCGATCCGGACCGGAAGGCACCCATGACCGACACCTTCGTGAGCGCAGAGCTCACGTCGCAGCCGGAGACCTGGCGCGCCGCCGCCGCGCTCCTCCCCTCCTTCGCCGACGTCCTGCCCCAGCCCGGCGAGCGCGTCGCGGTCGTCGGCTGCGGCACCAGCTGGTTCATCGCGATGAGCTACGCCGTCGCCCGCGAGCAGGCCGGCCTCGGAGTCACGGACGCCTTCGCCGGGTCCGAGTACCCGACCGGGCGCGAGTACGACCGCATCGTCACGATCAGCCGCTCCGGCACGACGACCGAGATCATCTCGCTCCTCGCCGCGCTCCCGACCCAGCGCACCGTGCTGATCACCGCCGTGGCGGACAGCCCGGCGGCCGCCGTCGCGGACGCCGTCGTCGCACTCCCCTTCGCCGACGAGCGCTCGGTCGTGCAGACCCGGTTCGCGACCACCGCGCTCGCGCTCCTCCGTGCGTCCATCGGTGACGACGTCGACGCGCTGGCCGCCCAGGCCGAGGCGGCTCTCGCGCTGCCGATCGACGACCTGCTCGGCGCCGAGCAGGTGTCGTTCGTCGGGCGTGGTGCCGCCGTGGGCCTCACCTACGAAGCCGCGCTGAAGACCCGCGAAGCCGCGCAGTTCTGGGCGGAGTCGTACCCGGCGATGGACTACCGACACGGTCCGATCGCGATCGCGCAGCCCGGGCGCCTCGTGTGGTCGCTCGGTGCGGCCCCCGAGGGCCTCGCGGACGAGGTCGCTGCCACCGGTGCCCGGTTCGTCCACCACGACCTGGACCCGATCGCCGGGCTCGTCGTGGTGCACCGGTTCGCGGTCGCCCTGGCCGAAGCCCGCGGGCTCGACCCGGACCACCCGCGCTCGCTGACCCGCTCGGTCATCCTCACCTGATGCCCGGCAGTGGGGTCGTGCTCGGGGTCGACGTCGGCGGCACGGGCATCAAGGCCCGGCTGACCGACGCCGCAGGCACCGTGCTCGCCGAGCAACGGGTGCCGACCCCGCAGGGCGACCCCACCGCCGAGCAGCTCGCCACCACGGTCGCGCGGCTCGTCGTGAGCGCGGTGCGGACCGTGCAGGGCGACGGCGCTGCCGGCACGACCCTCGACGCCGTCGGTGTCGTCGTGCCCGGCGTCGTGGACGAGGCCGCCGGCCGGTCCGTGCTCGCCGTCAACCTCGGCTGGCAGGACGTCCCGGTCCGCGAGCACGTCCGGACGGCCCTCGCGGCGCACGGCGTCGACGTCCCCGTGGCGTTCGGCCACGACGTCCGTGCCGGTGCCCTCGCCGAGACGCGGTCCCCGGCGCTCGACGTCGGCTCCGTCGCCTTCGTCCCCGTCGGCACCGGGCTCGCGAGCGCACTCGTCGTCGACGGCACCGTAGTGTCCGGTGGCGGCTGGGCTGGAGAGGTCGGGCAGGTCCGGATCACACACGGCCCGCACGCCGGCCTCCGGGTCGAGGAGATCGCCTCGGCGAGCGCCGTCGCCCGTCGGACCGGCACGGCTTCCGCACACGCGGCGATGCTCCGCGTCCGCGCCGGCGATCCGGCCGCGGAGGCCGTCTGGACCGACTGCGTCGACGTCCTCGCCGACACCCTCGCCTGGATCAGCGCCGTCGCGGGCTGCCACACCGTGGTCGTCGGCGGTGGGCTCGCCGAGTCGGGCCCGCTGCTCTTCGACCCGCTCCGCGTCGCCGTCGCCGAACGCCTGGTCGGACTGCGGGTCCCGGCGGTGGTGCCCGCCCGGCACGGCGACGCCGCCGGAGCCATCGGCGCCGGGCTGCTCGCGCGGGACCTCCTCGGGACGCTGGAGCACGCGTGAACGGGCTCCTCCGCGCCACACGGATCGTCACCCCCGACGCCGTGCTCGACGACGGCTGGCTGCTCGTCGAGGACGGTGTCGTCGTCGCACGCGGTTCCGGTGCGGCGCCCGAGCAGGCGCACCGGAGCCGGGTGCACCGGGTCGAGGGCACGGTCGTCCCCGGTTTCGTGGACATCCACGCGCACGGCGCACTCGGACACGACTTCGCGACCTGCTCCCCCGACGACGCCCGCGCCGTCGCAGCGCACCACGCCGACCGCGGCACCACGTCGCTCGTCGCCTCGATCGCGACGGGCACCCCGGAGGCCACGACGGCCGCGCTCCGCCGGTCGGCGTCGCTCGTGACCGACGGCGTCCTCGCCGGACTCCACCTCGAGGGGCCGTGGCTCTCGCCCGCCCGCCGGGGAGCGCACGCCCCGGACCTCCTGCACGCCCCCACGACCACCGAGCTCGACGCGTACCTCGACGCCGCCGCGGGCACGCTCCGGATCGTGACGCTCGCCCCCGAGCTCCCCGGCGCGCTCGACGCCGTCGCACGCCTCGCGTCCGCGGGCGTCCTCGTCGCGATCGGCCACACCGATGCCGACGCCGCGACCGTCGAACGCGCCGTCGACGCCGGTGCGCGACTCGTCACGCACGTCTTCAACGGCATGCCGCCGCTGCACCACCGAGCGCCGGGCCCGGTGGGCGTCGCCCTGACCGATCCCCGGCTGACGGTGGAGGCCATCGTCGACGGTCACCACCTCGACGCGGTCACGGTCGACCTCGTGCGCCGGAGCGCGGCGGGCCGGATGGTCCTGGTCTCCGACGCGATGGCGGCGACCGGCTGCCCGGACGGCGCCTACCGGATCGCCGGATCGGACGTCGTCGTCGCGGACGGGGTCGCGATGCTCGCCGACGGCTCGTCCCTGGCGGGCAGCACGGGTGTCGTCGCCGACGGCTTCGCCCGGTTGCTCGGCGCCGGTGCTCCGCTGATCGAGGCCGTCCAGGCGTCGTCCGGTCGCGCCGCCGCCGTGCTCGGTCTCCCGGTGCCGCTGGCGGTCGGGTCGCGCGCCGACCTGTTCGTCGTCGGCGCCGGCCCACTCCCCGAGGAGGTCCTCGCATGATCGTCGTCGTCACCCCGAACCCGGCGGTCGACGTCACCTACCGCGTCGACGAGCAGCGCATCGGGACGACCCAGCGCGTCCGGAGCGTCGAGCGTCGCCCGGGCGGCAAGGGGCTCAACGTCGCCCGTGTCCTCGCAGCCGAGGGCGCCCCGACCCACTCGGTCCTGCCCCTCGGCGGCGCGTCGGGCACCTGGGTGGCCGATGCCGTCACGGCCCTCGGGCTGCGCTCCACCGCGGTGCCGGTCCCCGGCGAGACCCGGACCACGGTCACCGTCGTGGACGACCTCGCCCATCCGACGATGTTCGGCGAACCGGGCCCGAGCGTGCCGGCCGCGGCATGGCACGTGGTCGACGACGCGGTGCGCGCCAGGCTCGACGCGGTGCGCACCGCGGCCCTGGTGGTCTCCGGCTCGCTGCCCGCCGGCACACCGCCCGACGTCGTCACCCCCTGGATCACCGACGCCGTCGCAGCCGGCGCCCTCGTCGTCGCCGACGTCTCCGGCCCGGCACTCCTGGCGGCCGCCGTCGCCGGCGCGACCGTCTGCAAGCCGAACCGCGAGGAACTGGCCGAGGCGACCGGCTGCCCCGACGAACGCGACGGCGCGCTCGAGCTGCTCCGTCGCGGCGCGGGCACCGTCGTCGTCTCGCGCGGCTCCGCGGGCATCGCCGCCCACACCGCCGACACCGTGCTCGAGGTCCCCGCCGTCCCCGGCGTCACCGGGAACCCGACCGGCGCGGGCGACGCGGCCACCGCCGGGCTCGTCCTCGCCCTGACCCGCGGCGCGGACCTGGCGACGGCCCTCCGCACCGCCGCCGCGTTCGGCGCCGCCGCCGTGCTCCGCCCCGTCGCCGGCGAGATCGACCACGACGCCGCCCACCGCTTCACCACCGACCTCGAGACCACCCGGAGCCCCGCATGATCACCGACCTCGCCCTCACCGGACTGCTCGACTCCGCCCGCTCGACCCGCAGCGGGGTCGGTGCGTTCAACGTCGTCCTCCTCGAGCACGCCGAGGCCATCGTGGACGGTGCGGCGCACGCGGGCCTGCCGGTGATCCTGCAGATCAGCGAGAACTGCGTCCGCTACCACGGTGGTCTCGCACCGATCACGGCGGCCACGCAGGCGATCGCCAGGGCTGCCGACGTCGAGGTCCTGGTGCACCTGGACCACATCGAGGACGTGGACCTCGTCGCCGAGGGCATCGCGCTCGGGGTCGACTCGATCATGTACGACGGCTCGCACCTGGACTACGACGCCAACGTGGCGGCGACGCAGGCCCTCGCCGAGCGATGCCACCGCGCCGGCATCGCGATCGAGGCCGAGCTCGGTGAGGTGGGCGGCAAGGACGGCGTGCACGCGCCCGGCGTCCGTACCGACCCGGTGGACGCGGCGGCCTTCGTCGCGGCGACGGGTGTGGACGCGCTCGCCGTCGCGGTCGGGACCTCGCACGCGATGCAGACCCGAGAGGCCGCGGTGGACCGCGACCTGATCGGACGCCTCCGTGCCGCGGTGCCGGTCCCGCTCGTCCTGCACGGCTCATCGGGGCTCTCCGACGACGAGCTCCGGGGCGCGGTGGCGGCGGGCATGACGAAGATCAACATCTCGACGCACCTCAACGGCCTGTTCACGCGGGCGCTGCGGGACGTCCTGGACGAGCGCCCCGACGTCGTCGACCCTCGGAAGTACGTTGCGGCCGGTCGGGACGCCATCGCCGCGGAGACCGCGCGGCTGCTCACCCTGCTGGCAGCGTGACCGGAACGGCGATCAGCCCTTCGTCTTGGAGTGCCACCGCATCGTCGTGCCCTGGTACAGCGTGACGTCGCCGTTCGTCTGCATCCGCAGCACCATCCCCTTGCCGCCGAACCGCGACGTCCTCGTCGACCACTTCGCCCGGCCCAGCGCGTCGTAGAGGACGACGTTGCCGTCCGCGTGCACCCGGAGCGCGCTCTCCCGGCCGCCGGACACCGCGAGGACGGTCTTCGTCCCGAGGATGATCCGGAGCTGCCCGTCGTCACGGACGAGGAACCGGCGGTGCCCCGTCGTGTCGCGGATCTCCTGCCCGGGGACCAGGCTCGCTCCGGGCAGGAGCCGGTCGCGGGTCGCCGGCACCTGCTGCCAGAGGACGGTCGTGCCGCGGACGAGCTGCACCGCCCCGAGGTCCGTCACCTGCAGTCGCGGCGCGCTGCCGGCGGAGACCTTGCCGGCACTCCACACCGTGGCGCCCGAGGTCGACCGGACGGCGAGCGTGCCGTCCGTCCCGACGACGAGCGACGCACCCTTCGACGCGACGTTCGACGACCAGACCGCCCGGCCGCCACCCCACTCGACGAGCTTCCCGTCCGCCTGCAGGTCGAGCCACCAGAGCCCGTGCGGCGAGCGGATCGACGTCCCGGACGGCACCGGCACCGCGGACCCGGTGATCCCCGTCGCGGTGGCACCCGCGTCCGCCGTGGACCCGGCGACCGGTCCGACGGTGCACTCCGCGGCCGGCAGCAGTGCGCCCAGGACGGACCAGTTCGGCGACCCGAGCCCGGTCGCCAGGTCGTGTCCCTTCGCCGCCGCGTACGTGCCGTTCGTCCCGCTGGTCACGTCCCGGAACGCGCCGGGGTTCGCGTAGAGGGTCTGGTGCAGGTCGCCGACGCCGGATGCGCAGCCGCGCGCGCTGAGCGCCGCAGCGAGCTGGCCGGCGACGACCGGGGACGCGAGACTCGTCCCACCGCCGAGCGCGAACCCGTGCGCGGCGCCGAGGTAGACCCCGGGCCCGGTCGCCGGGTCCGCCACGGACGCGATGTCGGGGACCAGGCGCTGCGTCCCGGAGACACCGGTGCCGGTCTGCCACGCCGGGCGTGCGTACGCGGCGGAGACGCCACCGCCGCTGGCGCCGTACGAGTTCCCCCAGGCCGACTCGCGCGTCGCCGAGGCCGTGGTCCGGAGCGAGGTCCCGCCGACGGCGACGACGGCCGGCGACGACGCCGGGTACGTGACCGAGGTCACCGCGGTCTTCGGCCCGGTCGGGCACGCCGCGCCGTCGTCACCGGAGGCCGCGAACACCGTCGCGCCCGCCGCCACGACGCGGTTGAGCGCGTTGTCCAGCGCGCCACGGGCGCCCGCCGACGTCGTCGACTCGCAGGACCCCCACGAGACGCTCACCGCCACGATGCCGGCAGCGCGGACGTCGTCCGCGATGCGGCTGTACGCGTCGTAGAGCCCCTGGAACGAGTTCGGCGCGACGTACACGCGCTGCCGCGCTGCCGGGGCGGTCGCCAGGATCGCCTCCTGGTCGAGCGCGACCTCGGACTCGCCGCCGCTGCCGTCCGGGCGGTGCACGTCGGCACCGTCGACGGCGACCTGGTCCAGCGCGGGGACGTCGCGTCCGACGGCCTTCGCGTACGCGACGAGGTCGTTGCGGTCCCACCCGGACAGCTGCACGGTGGCGACGGTCGTCCCCGCGCCGGCGGTCGTGGCGCTCGACGACGCGTACGCACGAGCCAGGTCGGCGGGCGCGTAGCCGCCGGGCAGCGCGGCGTGCGCGGCGGCCGGTCGGGCGTCGAGTCCGAGCACGGTCGTGACCGCTCCCCCGAAGGACGCGGGCAGGACCGGTTCGGCGGCCGGGTGCATCCCGTCGCCGCTGCCGAGCAGCTGGACGCCGAAGAGCGCCTCGGCCCGGGCGGCGGTGCCGGTCGCCTCGAGCTCCCACGTGTCGCGGTCCGTCACGGTGAAGCCGGCGGCGACGAGCGCTGCTCGGACGGCCGCACCGTGCGGCGGCTCCGGCGCGACCGCCGCGACCGCGTCGGCACGGTCGGCGGCGCTGTCACCGACGGTCGCGGTCGGCAGGGTCCGGAGCGTCGCCTCGTCGCTCGGCCGGAGCACGACCGTCAGGTCGACGGGGGCGTCCGCCGGCGTCCGTCCCACGGTCGGGTCGGACGGCACCGGGACCGCGGCCGGAGCAGCGGACGGCGTCAGAGCGGCAGCGGCAGGCGTCGCGGACGCCGGGGCGGCGAGGCCGACGGCGAGCGTCGCGGACGCCGGGGCGGCGAGGCCGACGGCGAGCGTCGCGGCGAGCGCGGTCGCCGTCACGAGGGCGAGGGGTCGGTGCAGCATCGGCGTCACTCCATGACTGGTGCGGCACCCGGTCCGTGGGTACCGGTCCACCCTGGTCGGAGTGGACGCCAGCACGCTAACCCGCCGGGGCACCTCGCCGCTCCCCCAGTTGGGAGGCGATGTACCCCGCTCGGTCCCCCTCGAGGGGGCGATCGGGTGGTCACGCCACACGGACACCCGGACGGGAGGCCGGGCCCACCTCCGCCACGGAGGTCCCGTCAGCAGAGCGGGACGTTCACCGCGAGCCCGCCCATGGCGGTCTCCTTGTACTTCGTGGACATGTCGGCCCCGGTCTGGCGCATGGTCTCGACGACCTGGTCGAGCGACACGTGGTGCACCCCGTCCCCACGGAGCGCCATCCGTGCGGCGTTCACGGCCTTGTTCGCCGCGATCGCGTTCCGCTCGATGCACGGGATCTGCACGAGCCCGCCGATCGGGTCGCACGTGAGCCCGAGGTTGTGCTCCATCGCGATCTCGGCGGCGTTCTCGACCTGCTCAGGGGTCCCGCCGAGCACCTCGGCGAGCCCGGCGGCCGCCATCGACGCCGCGGAACCGACCTCGCCCTGGCAGCCGACCTCGGCGCCGGAGATGGACGCGCGCTCCTTGTAGATCGAGCCGATCGCACCGGCGGTGAGCAGGAAGCGGACGACGGCGTCGTCCCGGAGCTCCGGCGTGATCGCGGGGACGTACGTCAGCGCGTACGCCAGCACCGCGGGGATGATCCCGGCGGCACAGTTCGTCGGTGCCGTCACGACCCGGCCGCCGGAGGCGTTCTCCTCGTTCACGGCCATCGCGGTGAGGTTCACCCACTCCATGGCGAACAGGGGGTCGTGGTCGGGGTCGTCCCGCACGAGCTGCTCGTACCAGTTCGCCGCGCGACGGCGGACGTCGAGGCCGCCGGGCAGGGTCCCGGTGCGGCGGATGCTCCGCTCGACCGAGGACTCCATGACGGCGTGGATGCCGAGGAGGCCCGAGCGGACCTGGTCCTCGGGGCGGGTCGCGGTCTCGTTGGCCAGGGCGATGCCGCTCACCGGCAGCCCGGAGCGTGCGCACGCGGCGAGCAGCTCGGCGCCGCTCGAGAACGGGTACGGCACGGCGTCGCCGACCGGGATCGCCGCGCCCGCCACACCGGCACCGGCTCCGTCCGCGGTGTCGTCGCCGTCGCGGGCGATGAAGCCCCCACCGATGGAGTAGTAGGTCTCGACGGCGATCTCGCTGCCGCCGTCGTCGAAGGCGCGGAGGCGCATGGCGTTCGGGTGGCGTGGCAGCATCGTGAGCGGGTGCTGGACGATGTCCCGGAGCCGGAACGGGACGGTCTGCCCGCCGGAGAGCCGGAGCGTGCCGGTGGCCTCGAGTCCGTCCAGCGCAGCGGTCATCGCGTCCGGGTCGACCGTCTCCGGCTGCGCACCCGTCAGTCCGACCGCGACGGCGCCGAGCGTGCCGTGGCCCTGCCCGGTGGACGCCAGGGAGCCGTACAGGTCGACGCGGATCGTGGTCACCGGAAGACCGGCGACGCGGTCGGCGAACTCCGCGGCGGCACGCATCGGGCCCACCGTGTGGGAGCTCGACGGGCCGACGCCGATGCTGAAGAGATCGAAGACGGAGACCGGCACGCCGCCACCCTAACCCGTCCGGACGGACGGCGCGTCAGCGGCGGTTGCCCTCGGCGGGCATCAGGAACCAGAGCACGACGTACGCGATCCAGAGCGGCCCGGGGAAGAAGCTCAGCACGACCCAGGCGACCCGGACGACCGTGCGGGACCAGCCGAAGCGGTCGGCGATGCCGGCGCACACGCCGGCCAGGACGCGCCCGTTGCGAGGGCGGATGAGTGAACGCATCAGGGCACCAGCACGATCTTCCCGCGGGTGTGGCCCCGCTCCAGTTCCTCGTACGCGTCCTGGACGCGCTCGAGCGGGTAGGTGTTCGCGACGGGGACCTCGATCGCGCCCTCGGCGACCATCGCGGCGAGCGCCCCGAGGATCTCCGGGTCGGCGGTGTCGGCGCTGCCGGAGGCCTTCGCCCCGACCTCCGCGGCGGCCTCGAACGCGATGATCGTCTCGATGCGGTCCGCCGGGATCCCGAGTGCGATCCCGAGGTGCACGTACTCGGCACCGTGCGTGTCGATGAGCGCGTCGATGCCGTTCGTCGCGAGTTCCTCGATGCGCTGCTGGAGTCCGTCACCGTACGCGACCGGACGTGCGCGCTTCGATGCGAGCCATTGGTGGTTGTCCTCGGACGCGACGGCGATCACGTCGACGCCCTCGTTCGTGAGCAGCTGCGTCACGAAGCCGCCGACGCCGCCGGCTGCTCCGGAGACGACGACGGTCTCCCCCGGCCTCGGGTCCACCGCGCGCACGGCGGCGGCTGCGGTGGTCGCGACGATGTCGAGTCCGCCCGCGACGTTCCAGTCCAGCAGGCGTGGCTTCTGGACGACCTGCTCGGCGGGGACGGAGACGTACTCCGCCTGGCTCGAGCGCTCCCACGACCAGCCGATGACCTCTTCGCGCTCGTCGACGCCGTCCACGCCCTCGCCCACGGCGACGACGATGCCGGCGAAGTCGGTGCCCTGACCGGACGGCAGGTCGCCGCCGAACACGCCCTGGCGGATCGCGGACTCCCCCGGGTTGACCCCGGCGGCACGGACACGGACGAGCACCCGGCCCGGCTCGACCGCGGGGACGGGGACGTCGGCGACGTGCAGGACGCCGCGGTCCCCCCACTCGTCGAAGCGGACGGCTCGCATGGTCTCAGGAAGGTCAGTCATCGTCCCCGACGCTACCCCTGCGCGCACGACCGTCCACTGTGGACCGCTCCAACCATGCCGGTTCCCGTGCGAGACTGACGACATGCCCATCCTCAACAAGGACATGCAGGTGTGCATGTCGCTCGCCGCACGGCCGAGCAACATCGGGACCCGGTTCCACAACTTCCTCTACGACGAGCTCGGGCTGAACTTCCTCTACAAGGCGTTCACGACGACCGACCTCCCCGGCGCCGTCGCCGGCATCCGCGCCCTCGGCATCCGCGGGTGCTCGGTGTCGATGCCCTTCAAGGAGGCGGTCATCCCCCTCGTCGACACCATCGAGGACTCCGCCGCCGCGATCCAGTCCGTGAACACCGTGGTGAACGACGACGGCGTCCTCACCGCGTCGAACACCGACTACGAGGCCGTCGCCGCGCTCCTCGCCTCGCACGACGTCGACCCGGCCTCCCGCGTGCTGCTCCGCGGCTCCGGCGGCATGGCGAAGGCGGTCACGGCGGCGTTCCGCGGTGCCGGCTTCGACCACCTCACGGTACTCGCCCGCAACGAGGACACCGGCCCGGCCCTCGCCGACCAGTACGGCTACGCCTGGGCGGGGTCCGAGCGCGACGCCGGCGACGCCGACCTGCTCGTCAACGTCACACCGCTCGGCATGGACGGCGACCAGGCGGAGACGCTCGCGTTCGAGCCGGACCGTGTCGACGCCGCCCACACGGTGTTCGACGTGGTCGCGTTCCCCTCCGAGACCCCGCTGGTGCGCGCGGGTCGGGCCGCGGACAAGCACGTCATCACCGGCGCCGAGGTGATCGCGCTGCAGGCAGCGCGCCAGTTCGAGCGGTACACGGGCGTCGCCCTCACCGAGGACCAGGTGACGCGCGCGAGCGCGTTCAGCCGCGCCGTCTAGCGACGGACCGACGGACAGGAGGCCCGTGGCGGCGCCGCCACGGGCCTCCTGTCCGGCTCGTCACGCGTTCCGGGCGCGACCCGTCGCGACCCAGCCGAGCCGGCGCAGTGTCTCGCGGTTCCGCACCCAGATGAGCGGCTGGATGACGAAGCCCGGCACCCAGGACCCCGGGCCCGCGACCGCGTTCTCGACGATCGTGACCTTGCACCCCTTGGCGTGCGGCTCGACCGTGAGTTCCACCCGGGCCTCCCCGATCGGCCACCCCTTCGGCTGGATCACCATGCGGTGCGGCGAGTCCCACTCGAGCGACGTGGTCACGTCGTCGATGACCACCGGCCAGACGCCGAAGGAGTGGTGCAGGCGCGTGCCGACCGCCGGCCACCCCGGCTCCTCGGCGCGCAGCCGGGACGCCCCGACCACCCACGTCGTGTACAGCCACCCGTCGGCGAACACGTCGAAGACGTCCTCGGGGGTGCAGTGCAGGATCCGCACGTTCTTCGCCATCGTGGTCAGTCCTCCGGTGTGAGATCGACGTCCTCGGGGAGCCCGAAGGTGTGTCGGAGTGCGCTCCGTGCCGCGTGCCAGCCGGCCATGCCGTGCACGCCAGGGCCCGGGGACGACGCCTCGGAGCACAGGTACATGCCGCCGCCCATCCGCCACGGGTCGCCGGAGAGCAGCGGGCGCTTGACGAGCTGCCAGAAGCTGGCGGCCCCGGCGGCGATGTCCCCGCCGACGTAGTTCGGGTTGTACGCCGCCATCTCCACGGCGGTCCGGGAGCTGGTGGCGAGGACCGTGTCCCGGAACCCCGGCGCGAAGCGCTCGATCTGCCGCGTGACGATCTCGGTGTGGTCGACGTCCGATCCGGCCGGGACGTGCGCGTACGCCCAGAAGACGTGCTTGCCCTGCGGTGCCCGGCTCGGGTCGACCACGGTGGGCTCGGCGCCGAGGACGTAGGGCCGGTCGGCGTGGCGTCCGCGGGCGACGGCGCCCTCGGCAGCGGCGATCTCCGCACGCGTCCCGCCGATGTGCACCGTCCCGGCCTTCCGCAGCTCGGCGTTGGCCCACGGCACGGGGTCGGACAGCGCGAAGTCGACCTTGGCGGCGGCGTTCCCGAACCGGAACCGGCGCAGTGCACCGCGTCTCGGCGTCGGGATCTGCGTCCCGGCGATCCGCAGCATCCCGGGGACGCTCGTGTCGAAGAGCACCGCCTTGGCGGGGGTGAGGTCCGCCAGGGAGCGCACCTCGTGGCCGGTCTCGATCGTGCCCCCGTGGGCGAGCAGGTCCGCGGCGAGCGCGTCGACGATCGCCTGGCTGCCGCCGATCGGCACCGGCCAGCCCCTGGCGTGCGCGTAGAC
Organism: Curtobacterium sp. NPDC090223; assembly: GCF_044746585.1. Taxonomy (NCBI): domain Bacteria; kingdom Bacillati; phylum Actinomycetota; class Actinomycetes; order Micrococcales; family Microbacteriaceae; genus Curtobacterium; species Curtobacterium sp. NPDC090223. The sequence continues at coordinate 236,626 of NZ_JBIVCN010000004.1, forward strand.
CCCGAGCGACAGGGCTGCCGCGGCGGTCGCGAGCGAGGGCATCTGCTGGATCGAGTGGGCCGCGACCCCGGTGATCATCGCCGGGGCGACTTCCTGCCGGAACCGGGCGTTCCATGCGCTGCTGCCCTGCTCGAGCGCGCGTAGGCCGAACGCGAGCACGGTCAGCGGGTGGCGTGGGACGTTGAGGAGCGCGTCGGTGGCGAAGTCGGCCACCTGGTCGGCCCTGCTGGCGAGCGGCCCCATCAGGTTCCGGAACGCCGGGCCGTCGACGCCCAGCTCGGCCGCCGTGCGCTCGAGGTCCCGGTAGGCGATGCCGGCACGGCCGCCGTCGAGCGGGTGGCCGTACTGCACCTCGGGGAGCCGCAGTTCGATGCGGTCCTCCATCCGGAAACGTCGGAAGAACTCGGACTGCAGCGCCATCGGGTGCACGGCGGAGCAGACGTCGTGGAGGAACCCCGGCAGCGTGAGCTCGGCGGTCCGCGCTCCTCCACCGATGGTGTCGTTGCGCTCGACCACCTCGACCGACAGCCCGGCGCGCGCCAGGGTCACCGCGGCGGCGAGCCCGTTCGGTCCCGCCCCGACCACCACCGCATCGACCATGCCCCGAGCCTACGAGGTGCGGTCGTCACTCGTCCCAGGCGCCGCGGTGCCGTCGGTCAGCTGCGGGTGGTGTCCGCGTCGGCGGCGTCCGTGCCGTCGTCGTCGGCGTCCGCGTCCGAGGGGTCGTCGGTGTCCTCGACCGAGCTCGGGCCGGAGCCGACCGGGTGTTCGGCGAGCAGCGCCGCGAAGTCCTCGTCGAGCATCTGCTGCACCCGGTCGTCACGGCCGATCTCGTAGCCCTCGGTCGGGCGCTGCGCCCACCCCAGGCGGCCGACGACGGTCGCGCCGATGTCGTCCCACGCCCGGGCCCGCGCGGCGAGGACGATGCCGTCGACGAAGCCCTGGTCGTCCCGGCGGCGGTCGAGCATCGTCGCGAGCTGCTCGTACTGCGCCTCACGCGTGCGGAGCTTGACGTCGTCGCCGCGGCGGTAGTCGTGCTGGTGCTTCGAGCGGCCCTTCTGCTTGATCGCCTTCGACCGGATCTCGCGCATCCGTGCGGCGTCGCCCCGTTGCTCCTCGGCCATCCGGTGGAGTTCTTCGCGGGTCACCTCGGCCGCGACCGCGTGGTCGAAGAACCCCTGGTCACGAAGGGAGTTCGTGATGATCCGGTTCGCCACGGCGATCACGACGGCGGCCTTCGCGATGAGGAAGCCCTCGTCCACCGCACGCTTGAGCTCGACCTGGCTGATGGGTCGCTCGGTGGAGTCCTTGCCACTTCGTCCGAACAGAGCCATGACGACGACGATACCGGCGGCGGGTGACCATCAGTCCGCAGGTGGACCCGGATCCCCACCGGGAGGGACGACTCACCCCGAGCGGGTCCGTAGCGTCGCAGGCATGGTCACGTACTCCGAATCCCCCAGGACCGGCCTCGGCACCGCGAGTCTCGTGCTCGGCGTCTGCTCGCTGCTCGCGGGGTGGACGTTCTTCGCCCCGATCGTCGGGCTCTGTCTCGGTATCGCGTCCCGCAGCCGCGAACCCCTCGCCCGCGGGCGCGCCGGGTGGGGCATCCTGCTCAACGTCATCGCCCTCGCCGTCTGGATCGTGCTCGTCGCCCTGTTCGTCGGGCTCGGCACGATCGCGGCGTGGCAGCACGCCACGCAGGGCTCCTGACGGCCGACCGACGCTCGGGTCAGAGGACCAGGCCGTACAGCGCGACGTCGACCCGCGTCGGCCCGAGCGGCAGCGCGCTCCGCAGCGTCCCCTCGTGCGTGAAGCCGAGGCGCTCGGCCAGCCCGCGACTGCGCTCGTTGCCCGCGGCCGTGCGGATCTCGACCCGCTCGGCACCCCGTGCCCGGGCGACCGACACCAGGACGGACGCCGCACGCCGGACGACGCCCCGGCCCTCCGTGCCGGCGTCGATCCAGTAGCCGAGCGATGCCTGCCCGAGGTAGGTGTCGAAGGCCAGGGACGCGGCGCCGACGATCCGGTCGTCCACCCGGATCACGCACGGCAGCGAGCGGTCCATCGCGTACTGGGCGAGCATCCGCTCGGTGTGGAGCGACGTGGCCTCGAGCGTCTGCGGCCCCCACGCCCACGGCTCGGCCGCGCGCAACCGGTCGAGGTTCGCGAGCACCAGGTCGTGCACGGCCGTGACGGTCGACAGGTCGCGCAGCGTCAGCGTGCAGCCGTCGCCGAGGTCCCGCCCGAATGCCGTCACGGCTCCGACACTATGCACCTGGCCCGCTACTCGTACCGGAGCGCCTCGATCGGGTTCTGCCGGGCGGCGCGGCGTGCGGGCAGCGTGCCGGCGAGGAAGGCGATGAACATCACGACGACGATGATCGTGATCACCGAGGACGGCGCGAACTGCATGATCTGCAGGCCGGGCAGGTCCTTCAGCACGGTCCCGGCGAGGACGTTCGAGATCCCCGTCCCGAGCGCGATCGCCACACCGGCGCCGATCGCGCTGCCGAGGAAGCCGATGAACACGGCCTCGAGCGAGAACAGCGTGTAGACCTTGCCGCCGCCCATGCCCATCGCCTTCATCAGGCCGATCTCGCGGGTGCGCTCCTGCACGCTCATCAGCAGCGTGTTGATGATGCCGAACCCGGCGGCGATCAGGGCGATCACCGCGAAGGCGTTGAGCACGCCGACGATGCCGTTGATGACCGTCTGGAACTGGCCGAGCTGGTCCTGGATGGTCTGGCCCGTGTAGCCGTCCTTCGACAGCGCGCTCTTCACGTCGGCGGCGGTGGCGCCGCGCTCGAGCGTCGCCGAGGCGCTGGCGTAGGACGTCGCGATCGACGCCGGCTTGCCGGTCTCCTGTGCGGACTGCATCGCGTCGGTCAACTCGGCGTTCGCTCCGGCGCCGCCGCCGAAGAGGGACTCGTTCTGCACGCCGACGACCGTCGCCGTCAGGGTGTGCTCCTTGCCCTGGTAGTCGTCGACGGCGAAGGTGAGCTCCTTGCCGACGGCGGCCTTCTCGCTCCCGAGCCCGAGGTTCTTGAGGTAGTTGGTCGGCAGGATGACCTGGTTCGCGTCCGTGTCGTCGTCGAGCTGCTTCCCCGACGCCAGGTCGGCCTTGAGCTCCCCGGCGTTGGCGGACAGCGTGACGACGTACTTGCCCTGGTCGCCGTACTCGGCGTACTTCGGGCTCAGCGCGACGGCCGGGCGGACGGTGTCGATGCCGTCGACGTCCTTGATCTCGTCGACATCGGACTGGGACAGGTACCCGAACGACGCCGGGCCGCGGTCGACGCTCTGCGTGGACGCGTCCGGGTCGTACTTCGCGGGGCCGCTGTCGGTGGACGAGCTGTCGACGGTCTTCGTGATCGTCAGGGCCCCGGTGTCGCCGATCGACGCGACCTGGGTGTCGATGTAGTTGCCGACGCCGGTGCCGATCGCCGAGGTCAGCGTGATCGTGAAGGCACCGATGAAGATCGCGATGACCGTCAGCGTGGTGCGCAGCTTGGAGCGGAAGGTGTTGCCGACCGCGGTCCTCAGGAGGTCGAGGAAGTTCATGCGGAGTGCCTTCCGTGCTCGTGGGCACCCGGCGCGGGCGCATCGACTCCGGTGCCGGCGGAACCGCCGACGATCAGCCCGTCCCGCACGTTGACGCTCCGGTCGCAGTGCGCCGCGAGCTCTTCGTCGTGCGTGACGACAACGAGCGTGATGCCACGCTCCCGCTGCAGGCCGAACAGCATGTCCTCGACCACCTCACCCGTGTTCGTGTCGAGGTTGCCGGTCGGTTCGTCGGCGAAGATCACGCTGGGCTCCCCCACGAGCGCCCGCGCGATGACCACGCGCTGCTTCTGCCCGCCGGAGAGGTCGTTCGCGTCGTTCTTCGCCTTGTCCGCCAGGCCCAGGGCGTCGAGGGCCGCCATCCCCCGGCGCTTCCGCTCCGCCCCGGAGACGCCCGCGATCTTCAGCGGCAGCACGACGTTGTCGAGCACCGAGGTCTTCGGCGTCAGGAAGAACTGCTGGAAGACGAACCCGAAGGTGCTGTTCCTGGTGCGGTTCACCTGCCGGGCGCTCAGCGTCGCCGCGTCGGTGCCGTCGAGCCGGATCTCCCCCGACGACGGCTTGTCGAGCAACGCGAGCAGGTGCATGAGCGTCGACTTGCCGGAACCGGACTTGCCCACGATCGCCAGGCTCTCGCCCCGGTGCACGGCGAGGGACACTCCCTTCAGCGCGTCGAACCGCGTGGAGCCGCGGCCGTAGGTCCTCGTGAGGTCTCTGGCCTCGAGCACGGGAGTGGTCATGCGCCCGAGCGTACTGTCCGTTGCACGACTGAAAGTTTGCGTTTGCTGCAAACGATGTGACGTTCCGGTTACAGTCGTGCCATGCCCGACAGTGTGCCCTCCGGCGAGATGGGTCTCCGCGACCGCAAACGCATCGAGACCCGCTCCCGCATCGCCGAGTCGGCCCGGTCCCTGGCACTCGAGCAGGGCATCGACCACACCACGATCGAGCAGGTCGCGGCGCGGGCGGAGATCTCGCCACGGACGTTCTTCAACTACTTCGAGAGCAAGGAGGACGCGGTCCTCGGGCACACCGAGCTCGACCTGTCCTCCGAGACCCTCGAGGCGCACGTCCGCGCGGTCGCCGGCGAACCCGCGGCACAGGCCGTCGTGGACCTGGCGTTCCTGGTGTTCGGCCCGACCTTCGGCGACGAACGGCACCGGCACGAGCGCAAGGAGCTCATCGTGCGCTTCCCGCAGCTGATGCGCCGTCAGGTGACCCGGATGACCACGGTCGCCGAGGCGATGACGGGCGCGGTGCGCACCGTCCTGGAGCGCGACCCGGCCTGGGGCCCGGAGGCCGCGACCCCGCAGGCGGCGGAGATGCTGCTCGGCATGGTGATGACTGCCCTCCGGAGTTCCGCCCGGCACGAGGGCACGGACCCGGAACAGGTGCGCGTCCAGGTGGTCGCACTGATGCGCGACACCGCGGCCCGGATCACCGCCGGCTGATGAAGCCCTCCTTGACCATCCAGTCGAACGCGACGTCGGCCGGCTCGCGCCCCTCGACGTCCACCTGCCGGTTCAGCTCCTGCAGCACCGCGTCGGTGAGCTTCGGCGAGATCTGGTCGTAGACGTCCGCGAGCTGCGGGTACTCCTGCAGGACCGACGACGAGAGCACCGGTGCGACGTTGTACGCCGGGAAGAAGCCCTCGTCGTCCTCGAGCACCTGCAGGCCGAGCGACTTGATGCGACCGTCGGTGGTGAAGACCTCACCGAAGTTGCACGTGCCGCGGTCGGTCGCCGTGTACACGGTGCCGGTGTCCAGGATGTCGACGTTGCCCTTCGGGATCGACGTGGCGCCGGAGCCGCCGAGCTGGAGCCCGTACTTCGCGAGCATCGGCTTGAAGCCGTCGGCCCGCGAGTTGAACTCCGACTCGACGCAGAACGTGCGCTGGTCGGCCGGCAGGTCCGCGATCTGGGAGAGCTTGGTGATGCCGCCGAGCTCCGCGACCGCCTCCTTCCGCACCGCGAACGCGTAGGTGTTGTTCATCGGCGCCGGGTCGAGCCAGGTCAGCCCGTTGCCGGCGTCCTCGTCCTTGACCGCCTGCCACTGCTCGGTCTTGTCCGGGATGCCCTCCTTGTGGCCCATGTAGGTCAGCCACGCGGTGCCGGTGTACTCGTACGTCATGTCGGCGTCGTGGCTCGTCATGAGCTGGCGGACCGCGACGCTGCCGGGGACGTTCGTCTCGTCGGTCACCTCGAAGCCGGCGGCCTTCGCGGCGAGCACCGCGATCTTGCCGAGCACGAGCTGCTCGGTGAAGTTCTTCGACGTGACGGTGATGTGCGCGCCGTCGGGCAGGTCGTCGATGCGCTCGATCGTGCCGGGTCCGGCCGCGGGGACGAACGAGGTCGCGGGCTGCAGACCGCAGCCGGTGAGGGCGAGGGCCGCGGCACCGGCCACCAGGCCGACGAGGACACGACGGCGTGTGCGGGCTCGGGGGGTCATCGGAGTCCCTTCGGTCGTGCGACGGTCTCGACGATGCGGCCGATCCAGTCGATGGACAGCGCCAGGAGCGCGATGAGCAGGGCGCCGGACACCAGCACCTTCGGCAGGAACAGGTTCACACCGGTGGTGATCAGGAGTCCGAGGCCACCGGCGCCGATGAACGTCGCGAGGGCAGCCGAACCGACCAGGAGCACCAGCGCCGTGCGGATGCCGGAGAGCATCACCGGGACGGCGAGCGGCAGCTCCACCTTGAGCAGGACGGAGAAGGCGCTCATGCCCATGCCCCGGCCGGCTTCGACGAGCCGGGCGTCCACGCTCTCGATGCCGATGATCGTGTTCCGGAGCACCGGCAGGATCGCGTAGAGCACGAGCGCGATGACGGCGGCCCAGAACGAGAAGCCCAGCCAGAACGCCAGGAGCACCACGAGGCCGACGGCGGGCGCTGCCTGGCCGAAGTTGGCGACCGCCAGGATCACCCCGCTCGCCCGGCGGAGCGGCCCGCGGGTGAGCACCACGCCGAGCGGGATGCCGATCACGAGCACGATGACCGTCGAGACGATGGTGAGCAGCACGTGCTGCCACGTGAGCGCGAGCAGGTCCGCCGGGTTCAGCGTGGAGCGCTCGGTCGCGGTGAGGTCGGCGGTGGCGAGCCAGACCGCGAACGCACCGAGGACCACCAGGATCGCGATCGGCTGGATGACCAGGGGTGTCCACGACGTGCTGCGACCGGGGCGCACGCTCGGTTCGGTCACGACGTCAGTCATCGACGACCTCCGAGTCGGCGACCGATGCCGCGCGGGTCGACGGCATGGTCTCGATCGGGTTCGTGTTCGTCCCGACCGGCGTGTACGCCTGCTCCTCGGCCGCGGCGGCGCGCGACCGGGTGATCGCGTCCATCACCGTCTCGACGGTGATGACCCCGCGGAACGCGTCGCGGCGCCCGGTGACCAGCGCGGCCCCGGCGCTCGAGACGAGCATGGTGTCGAGCGCGTCGTTCAGGGTCGCGCCCTCGCCGACGACGGGCAGGTTCGGCTCGATGCCCTCCGGGATCCGGTCGAGGCGCTCGAGCTGCCGGCGTGACGGCCACCCGATCGGTCGCTGCCGACGGTCCACGACGACGGCGTGCCCGTGGCCGCCGGCCTCGCGCATCCGCTGGAGCACGGCCGCCGCCTCTTCGCCCGGCGAGCAGGTGACCGCGTCGACGACCTCGACGTCGCGGACCCGGTTCAGCGTCAGCTGCTTGAGCCCGGCGCCGGACCCGATGAAGTTCTCCACGAACTCGTTGGCGGGCTCGGCGAGGATCCGTTCCGGGGTGTCGTACTGCACGATGTGCGCACCCTCGGAGAAGATCACGATCCAGTCGCCGAGCTTCACGGCCTCGTCGAAGTCGTGGGTGACGATGACGATCGTCTTGTGCAGCTCCTCCTGGATGCGGAGCAGCTCGTCCTGCAGGCGCTGCCGGGTGATCGGGTCCACGGCACCGAACGGCTCGTCCATGAGCAGGACGGGCGGGTCGGCGGCGAGCGCCCGGGCGACGCCCACGCGCTGCTGCTGCCCGCCGGAGAGCTCCCGGGGGAAGCGGTCGCGGTAGGTGTCCGGGTCGAGCGAGACCAGGTCGAGCAGTTCGTCCACGCGTGCGGCGATCCGGTCCTTGGACCAGCCGAGCATCTTCGGCACGATCGCGATGTTCGCGGCGACCGTCATGTGCGGGAAGAGGCCGCCGGCCTGGATCACGTAGCCCATCCGGCGGCGCAGTTCGTCGCCGTCGATCGCGGTGACGTCGTCGTCGCCCACGACGATGCGGCCCTCGGTGGGCTCGATCAGTCGGTTGATCATCTTCAGCGTCGTGGTCTTGCCGCAACCGGACGGGCCGACGAGCATGACGATCTTGCCCGCCGGGATCTCGAGCGTGATGCCGTCGACGGCGGGCTTCGACTGCCCGGCGTACCGCTTCGTGACGGTGTCGAGCAGGATGCTGCGGCCGGTGACGTCGCCGGGGGCGTCGGGGGACAGGGTTGCGTCAGTGCTGGACACGGATACCTCGCGAGGTGGTCAGGCGGCCGAGGCCGAGGAGGAGCAGGTCGAGGACGAGGGCGAGCAGGACGACACCGACCACGCCCACCACGACGGAGTTGAGCGAGTTCGCGCCGCCGAGCCGCGAGAGCCCGGAGAAGATGAAGCCGCCGAGCCCGGGGCCGAGTGCGTACGCGGCCACGGCGGCGACGCCCATCACCATCTGCGCGGACACCCGCACGCCGGTGAGGATGATCGGCCAGGCCATCGGCAGCTCGACCTGCCAGAGGGTCCGGAACCGGCTCATCCCGATGCCCCTGGCGGACTCGACGACGGCCGGCGGGATCTCGGACAGCCCGACGACCGCGTTGCGGAGGATCGGCAGGGCGGCGAAGAACGTGATCGTCACGACGGACGGCACGACGCCGAACCCGAGCGGGACGAGCAGCAGACCGATCACGGCGAACGACGGCAGCGTCAGACCGATGGTCGACACCTCGTTCGCGAGCGATCGGAAGCGTGGGCTGCGGTACACGAGCGCCGCGAGCACCACGGCGATGACGGTGGCGAGCACGGTGCACTGGACCACCAGTGAGAAGTGCTGCCACGACGCGAACCAGATCTGGCCCCATCGCTCCGTGACGTAGTTGAAGAACACCGTCGCTGGTTCCCCTCCGGTCGGCATTTCTGCCCACGGTCCGGGGCACGATCGCCGCCAAACGTACGCAGGGCCCACACCGTTCGTACAACCGAGAACGGCTCGCAGAACGTCCGCCTGCACGGACGATCAGACGGAAAGCCCTGATCAGAGCGGTACTGCCGCGGTGTACCTGGGAGAACGGTAACGATGCTGCGCCCGGACGGGCTACGGGCCTGCGCTCCGCAGGCCGGCCTGCTCGGCGATCGACACCAGGTGCTCCCGCCACTCGACCCATTCGTCCGGGGTCTTCTCGGCGAGGTTGCCGTCGCCGTCACCGGCGAGGCCGTCGAGCATCTCGCGGACGATGTCGGCGTGCCCGGCGTGCCGCGCGGTCTCGTACGCCATGTGGACCAGGATCCGGTGCAGCGTGACCTGGCGGACCTCCTCCGGCCACCACGGCACGACCCCGCGCGCGTCGAGGTCCAGGGCCGCGATCGTGGCGTCGGCGTGCGCGGCGCTGGCGTGGTGGAACGCGATGACGTCGTCCATCGTCTCGTCGAGCGTGGCGTACATGTCACGGTCGTCGTCGGAGTCGAGCCAGGCCGGGGGATCGGGGAGCGGGCGGTCGAACACCCGCCCGAAGTACTCCGACTGCACCGCGGCGACGTGCTTCACGAGCCCGAGCACGTTCGTGCCCGTCGGCGTGACCGGCCACCGGGCCTGCCGTTCCGCCAGGCCGTCGAGCTTCGCGAGCAGCGCCGCCCGGTGCTTCTGCAGGTAGCGCTGCAGCGTCTGCTTGACGGCCGCCTGGTCCGTCACGGGGGACGTGCCCTCGTCGGTCAGCCGGGAGTTCCCGACCGCGGCGAGGGTCCCGGTGGGCGACGCCGCCCGGACCACCGGCACATCGTCGACATCGGGGCCCGCCGGCACGTCGCTCATGCGTCCGATCGTGCCACCACGCGTGCTCGGATGCGCTCCGACTCGGACACCGCCACGCGCTCGGCCGTCAGCAGCAGCGACGCGACGTCGGCGGACGTCCGCGACGGTGCGTCGTTCCAGCTCGTCAGGTCGCGCACGCGGCCCATCCGGACGTCGGGTGCCGGGCACCAGAGGACGGGTGCGCCCTCTTCGACGGCGAGTGCGTGCCAGACGACGTCGAGTGCGCGCTGCACCGGCTGCGAGTGGACGGCGTGCGGGCCACCGGCCGCGTAGACGACGGCGCCGACCAGGCAGGCGCCGACGAGCGGACGGCCGGCGACGTCCATCGCGGCCGCGCTCGACGCCTTGCGCATCCGGCCCCGGTCGTCGACGTAGGCGAACCAGGCGTGCTGGATCCAGCCCTGCTCGATGACGCCGCGGGCTCCGGAGAGCAACCGTTCGAGGTCCGCCAGCTCGTGCAGCTGCGCGTCGGCCCGACGGACCCTGGCAGCGGCCCGGCGCTCGGCGAGCCGGTCGAGGAGCCCTCGGAGACCGGATCGGGTGGACGGGGAGGAAGAGGGTGCGGCGTCGGTGTCGACGTCGTGCTGGACGCGGAACTCGAGGGTCATCAGGCCCCTCCGATCTTCACGTGCACGGATGGTGTGCAGTGACGATAACCCCGTTCCGCTCAGCCGTCGAGGGTGGCGTCGATCCCGCGTCGTGCGACCGTCCGGAACGCGCTGTCGTCGCTCGTCGCGAGGGCCGAGGCGATGGACACGGCCCAGCCGCGCGCCCTGGTCCAGGTGTCGTCGTCGGCCGCGACGAGCGCGCGGAAGGTGCGCCGGGCCTCCCGGTCGAGCGTCAGCCAGGCGGTCGCGAGGTCGACCGCCGGGTCCCCTGCGGTGACGTCGCCGAAGTCGACGACCGCCGACAGGCGGTCGCCGTGCGGCCCGGGCTCGACGAGCAGGTTGAACGGGTGCAGGTCGCCGTGCACCCAGACGGGAGGCCCGGCGTACGCGGGCAGGGCGGCTGCGGTCCGCCAGAGCGCGGCCAGCGCACCGGCGCGGGGCACGTCCGCGGTCCGCAGCCGTTCCAGGACGGCGTCCGACCGCGTCGCGAGCGGGACGGCCCGCACCGGGTTCACCGGCGCGTCCGCCGGGGCGGGCACGTGCAGCAGTCCGACGAACGCGGCGAGCGCCTCCGCGACGGCGGTGCCGCCGGGTCGCACGCCGGCGGCGGTGCCGGGGAGCCAGCGCACGATGCTCCAGGACCACGGGTACCCGAGTGCCGGGCGGCCGATCCGGACCGGGTCGGGCACCGGGACGATCGCGGCGACCCGTTCGGCGATCTCCGGGAGCCACCGCTGCTCGTGCTCGATGAGCCGTGCTGCGGCCTCGCGGCGGGGGAGTCGGACGGCCAGCAGGTCCCCGAGCCGGACCACGACGTTGTCCCAGCCGTCCGCGACGACCTCGAGCGGGAGCCCGGCGAGGTCCGGGTGCTGGTCCGCGAGCAGCGCGCGCACGAGCGGCACGTCGACGGTGAACTCCGCTGCTGGGGTGGGCATCGGGTCAGGCTAGCGCGCCGTCGTGGTCCCGTGAACGGGGGTACGCGGGTCGAACCTACCGCTTGGTATCTTCATAGGGTCGGATGCATGGGTGCCATCTGGGGGGACCCGTGACCCGGCCCGTGGCCGGTCGGGACGTCAGGGCATCTCGGTCGGCGCGATGATCGCGACGAGCCGGGGGATCTCCGGGCGCACGGCGTCGGTGACGATGGCCGCGAGGAGCACCGTCCACAGGTCCCGGAGGCGTTCGAACAGGTCTGCCCGCCCGGCGAGGACGTCCGAGACGGTCTGGACGCCCGTGTACGCGGGGATGATCACGCGTCCGAGCAGCTCCGGGTCCCAGTGCTCGTCGACCTGGCCGGCGGCGACGCCCTCGCGCATCAGGTCCGCCGTCACGGCCATCCAGTCCGTGTAGGGGTCCGATCGTGCGACGTCGCTCGTGGCCGCCTCGGTCGACAACCGGATGCCGGCGCTCACCGCAACCTCGGTCACCATCTGGGTGGCGAGTCCCTGCGACATCCACATGATCGCCTCGAGCGGGGAGCTCGCCTTCGCCAGCGCCGCGGCTCCGTAGCGCCGGGAGATCGCGTGCTGCTCGGCGATCACGGCCGCGGCGAGGTCCGCCTTCGACCCGAAGTGGAAGTACAGCGCGCCCTTGGTGACGCCCGCACGGTCCGCGACGCCGTCCATCGACGCACCGACGTACCCGTGCTCGTCGAACTCCCGTGCGGCGCCCTCGAGCACCGCGGTCCGGGTGAGGACTGCTCGCTGCTGTCGCGTGCGACCGTCCTGCGCCATCCCGTGATCGTAGCGGCCGTCCCGATGGGTTCACCGGCGCTCGTCAGGGAGGGTGCCCTACCGTTCCGGCATGGACGGATGGCGGAACCCGGTGCGCTGGGCACGGACGGGACGGTGGCTGCTGCTGCCGATCCTGGTGCTCGACTGGTTCACCCTCGTGCCGCAGGGCGTCTTCGTCGCGGCCTTCCTCGTCGCGGTCCTCGGGCTCGTCGGCATCGCGGCGGCACTGGTCGCCAGGATGCTCCGGGCCAGCCGCGGGGCGATGGCCGCGCTCGGCGTCGTGATGCTGCTCGGTGGGCTCGCCGTCTTCGCGCTCGACCCGTTCCCGGGGTCGTTCCCGCTCATCGAGTCGTGGTGGCCGGACGCGATCACGCAGCCGCAGCACGTCGGCAGCGCCTACTGGCAGCTCGCGGGGCTCGGCATCGAGCTCTGCGGGTTCGGGCTGCTCGCGACGCTCCTGGTCGTCGCGCTCACCCGGCCCTCGTTCACCGGCGGGTCGACTCCGGGTGGCGGCGCAGCACCACGACGGTGACGTCGGCGTCCGGGGCCGTCGGCAGCAGGCCGCGGACCCGGTCGAGCAGCGCCCCGCCACCCGCGGCGGCGAGTGCGGCGAGCGCCTGCAGGTCGCCGAGTCCGTCGAGCGTCAGGATGCCCGCGGTGACGAGCACGAGCTGGTCACCGGGGGCGAGCGTCAGGGTGCCGTGCGTCCGCGAGGTGCCCGCCGGCTGCAGGCCGATCGGCAGGTCGTGCGACCGGAGGACCGCGGCCGCACCGTCGGCGGACACGTGCAGCGCCAGGCCGTGGCCGGCGTCCACCCACGTCACCGCACCCGACGTCGGGTCGACCCGTGCGTGGAAGAGCGACCCGACGGCTTCCGCAGCCGTCAGGTCGGCGGCGATCTGGGCCTCCAGCGAGGGCCCGTCGGAACCGAGCGGGACGTCCGTGCGGGCAACGACGGCCGCGCGCATCGTGGACGCGAGCAGCGCGGCGGCCCGGCCGGCGGCCGACACCGTCCCGATCGTCAGGCGGAGCGTCCCGTCGGCGGCGAGCCGCCAGTCGACGACGTCGCCGGAGTCCTGCCGGGCCGACGAGGCCGTCTGCAGGTCGAACCCGTCGACGTCGACCGGCTCCGGGGTGAGGCCGTCGAGCACCTTCCGCACGCGGTCCCGGTCCATCGCGTGTCCGAGCTCGCGCTCCGCCCAGCGCGCCAGGTCGCGGAGCAGCTCGACGTCCTCGGGGGAGAGGTCGCGCGGCCGCGGGTCCATGATGCAGAGTGTGCCGACGGTCGTGCCGTCCGCCATCGTCAGCGGTGCGCCGGCGTAGAAGCGGATGCCCGGTTCGCCGGTCACCGCGGCCAGCGAGCTGAACCGCGGGTCGAGCGTGGCGTCCGGGATCACGAGCGCCTCGTCCTGCAGGACCGTGGTCGAACAGAACACCGCACTCGCCGGTGCGCTGCCGCCCTGCTGCCAGCCCTGGGTGGACTGCGCCGTGACGACGTTGTCGTGCACGAGGTTGAGGAAGCTCAGCGGGACGCCGAACGCCTGCTGGGTCATCCGGGTGATGCGGTCGAACCGCTCTTCCGGACCGCTGCCGAGGATGCCGAGGGCCTCGACGACGGCGGTCCGGCGAGCGGACGTCTCTGCTGTGGAGCTCACACGCCCTGTCTACCCCGAGCGGGGTCCAGGAACCAGTCCCGCGGGTGCTGGTCCGCCGTCAGCGCACGACGCGCCGACGTCGGGGCGGCCCACTCGACGGCGTTGGCGAGGACCCGCTGGATGTCCGGGTGGTGGTACACCGGGTACTCCTGGTCACCGGGGGAGAAGTAGAACACCTTGCCGAGCCCGCGGTGGTACCCGACGCCGGAGCGGAAGACCTCGCCGCCCGCGAACGTCGACAGGAAGACCTCTTCGTCCGGGCGCGGGATGTCGAAGTGCTCGCCGTACATCTCCTGACGGTCGATGACGATCGGGTGCGGCACGCCCTTCGCGATCGGGTGCTCTGGTGCGATGGTCCAGACCAGCTCGCGCTCCCCGTCGTTGCGCCACTTCAGCGAGCACGTGGTGCCCATCAGCCGGGTGAACGGCTTCGAGTAGTGCCCGGAGTGCAGGACCACGAGGCCCATGCCGGACTGCACGGCCGTGACCACGCGGTCGACGACCTCGTCCGCGACCTCGCCGTGGGCGACGTGGCCCCACCAGAACAGGACGTCGGTGGCGTCCAGGCGCTCCTGCGTCAGTCCGTGCTCGGGCTCCTGCAGGGTCGCGGTGCTGACGTCCGCGTCCGGGTGGTGCTGCCGCAGGGCGTCGGCGACGACGGTGTGGATCCCGTTCGGGTAGTGGCCCAGCACGGTCTCGTCCCCGCGGGACTCGTGCACGTTCTCGTTCCAGACGACGATGTTGGTCACGCCTGCACCTCCATTTCGTGCCCGGCAGCCGCTGACGCGTAGATCGCGTCGACGACACGGCTCCGGTGCAGCGCGAACTCCCCGTGGTGGCCGTCGTGCAGGCCGCTCCGGATGGTCGCGATGAACTCCTCGATGACCCGCTGGTGGTGCCCGGACGGCACCTGCACCCCGGGTCGGGTGACGGTCGGGACGCCCTGCTCGTCGGAGTAGAGCGTCACCGTGCCCTCGGTCGCGTAGTCGCGGACGAACAGCCGGGCGCCGCCGGTCGAGCCGAGGAGCTCGACCTCGATGTCCTCGACGTCCTTCGAGTAGGACGCCCAGCTCGCCTGGAGCTGCAGGCTGGAGCCGTCGTCGAAGCGGAGCAGGGCGCTCGCGAAGTCCTCGACGTCGAAGGGCCGCCCGGTCGCGGCGGACACCGGGGTGCGGTCGCTGCCGCCACGGCCGGCGCTGCCGAGCTCGTTGTACGCGACCGCGCTCGCGGTGACGACCCGCGGCTCGCCCATCAGGTGCAGCGCGATGTCCAGCACGTGCGACCCGAGGTCGATGAGCGGTCCGCCGCCGGCGGTCTCCTTGTTCGCGAACCAGCTCTGGATGCCGGGGATCCCGGCGCGGCGGAGCCAGCTGGCCCGGGCGTGGTAGACGTGGCCGATCGGGCTCGGGCCGCCGTCGGCGTGCAGGTGGTTCGCCAGGAACTGCACGTCCGCGCGGCGGCGGTGGTTGTAGGCGACCTCGAGGACGCGGTCGTTCCGCACGGCGGCGTCGACCATCTCCTGCGCCTGGTCACCGGTCGTGGCGAGGGGCTTCTCGCAGAAGACGTGCTTGCCGGACTCGAGCGCGGCGACCGCGATCGGGTGGTGCAGCGCGTTCGGGACGCCGATGGACACGATGTCCAGGTCGTCCCGGGCGACCAGGTCCTGCCAGTCCGCGGAGGTGTTCGGCACGTGCCGGGACTCGGCGAGTTCGGCCAGCCGCGCGGTCTCCTGTCCCGCGAGCGCCACCACCTCGACCCCCGGGAGTGCCGTGTAGGCATCGAGGTGCGTGGTCCCGGCGAACCCGAGACCCACCACCCCGACGCGGAGCGTTCGTGTTGCATCCGTCGTCGTGTTCGTCGTCGTCGACATGACATCGACGCTACCCGAGGCGCGGGTCGAATCGATACGACCGTCGGCGTGTCACGGTTCGGGGGCTGGGTGGGGGCTGGGTGGGGGCTGGGCTGGGTGGTCGAATCGCGCGTAGGTAGTTGAATCGCGCGTAGGCAGCCCGAAGTTCCGACCCCCTACGCGCGATCCGCCTTCCCATTGCGGGCGATGTGGGAAGGAACGCGCGCGGAGGTCTCCCATCTGAGGTCCGAGACCATGGAGGCATGACGCCTCGATCCCTGTTCCGCGCCCTGGCGGTCGCCGAACTCGTGACCTGGACGATGCTCCTCGTGGGCATGGTGATGAAGTACGCGCTCGGACTGGGCGACCTGCCGGTGCGCATCGGCGGCGGCGTGCACGGCTTCGTCTTCCTGGCGTACCTCGTCGTGGCGACGGTCGTCGCGGTGAACCAGCGGTGGTCGTTCCGGACGACGCTCCTCGGCTGGGCGAGTGCGATCGTGCCCTACACGACACTGCCGTTCGAGGCCGGCGTCGCCCGCCGCGGCATGCTCGACGGCCCGTGGCGCCGGTCGTCCACGTCCGGGCGTCCTGGTCCGCTCGACCGCCTGCTCTTCACCGTGGTCGCGCACCCGTTGGCCGCCGCCGTCGTCGGCGTGGTGCTGGTGGTGCTGGTCTTCGTCCTCCTGCTGACGCTCGGCCCGCCGGTCCCGTCGCGCTGACCCGTCGCGCACGCTCGGCCGTACCGGCGCGCCGCCCCCTCCCCGAGGTTCCACGACTCGCCGCTCAGGTCCGCCCCGGTTCCGCAGAGGACCGGTCCGGGCGCTCGAGATTCCGTAATTACGGAACCTCGAGGTGCGGTGGCGGCGCGACCACGGACGGACGGGAGGCCCGGTGCCAGCTGGCACCGGGCCTCCCGTTCGTGGTTCCGCGCGTCTACAGCGCGGCCAGGACCGCGTTCAGTGTCGCGGACGGGCGCATGACCGCGCTCGTCTTGGCGTCGTCGGGGCGGTAGTAGCCACCGATGTCGGCCGGGGAGCCCTGGACCGCGACGAGCTCGTCGACGATGGTGGCTTCCTGGGCACCCAGCTGCCCGGCGATCTCGGCGAACGCCGCCGCGAGCTCGGTGTCCTCGGTCTGCGCCGCGAGCTCTTCCGCCCAGTACTTCGCGAGGAAGAAGTGGCTGCCGCGGTTGTCGATCGTGCCGAGCTTGCGACCAGGGGACTTGTCCTCCTCGAGGAAGGTCCCGGTGGCACGGTCGAGCGTCTCGCCGAGGATCTTCGCGCGCTGGTTGCCCGTCACGCCGGCGAGGTGCTCGAGGGAGACCGCCAGGGCCAGGAACTCGCCGAGGCTGTCCCAGCGCAGGTAGTTCTGCTGCACGAGCTGCTGGACGTGCTTCGGTGCGGAGCCGCCGGCACCGGTCTCGAACAGGCCACCGCCGCCGAGGAGCGGGACGACCGAGAGCATCTTGGCGGACGTGCCGAGCTCCATGATCGGGAACAGGTCCGTCAGGTAGTCGCGGAGCACGTTGCCCGTGACGGAGATGGTGTCCTCGCCGCGGCGGATGCGCTCGAGCGAGAACGCCATGGCGTCGACCGGGGACAGGATCTCGATCTGCAGGCCGTCGGTGTCGTGCTCGCCGAGGTAGCGCTGCACGAGCTCGATGAGGGCGGCGTCGTGCGAGCGGCTCTCGTCGAGCCAGAAGACCGCGGGCGTCTCGGAGGCACGGGCTCGGGTGACGGCCAGCTTGACCCAGTCGCGGATGGCGACGTCCTTGGTCTGGCATGCACGCCAGATGTCGCCCTGCGCCACCTGGTGCTCGATGACGACGTCACCGGCGGCGTTCGTCACGCGGACGGTGCCGTCGCCGGGGACCTCGAAGGTCTTGTCGTGCGAGCCGTACTCCTCGGCCTTCTGCGCCATCAGGCCGACGTTCGGCACCGAGCCCATGGTGGCCGGGTCGAACGCACCGTTGGCACGGCAGTCCTCGATGACGGCCTGGTAGATGCCGGCGTAGCTCGAGTCGGGGATCACGGCGATGGTGTCGTGCTCGTCGCCGTCCGGGCCCCACATGTGCCCGGAGGTGCGGATCATCGCGGGCATCGAGGCGTCCACGATGACGTCGCTCGGCACGTGCAGGTTCGTGATGCCCTTGTCGGAGTCGACCATCGCGAGCTCCGGGCCCGCGGCGATGCCGTCCGTGAAGGCCTGCTTGATCTCCGCACCGTTCGGCAGCGCGTCGAGCCCGGTGAGGATCGAGTTGAGACCGTCGTTCGGGGTCAGGCCCGCCGCGGCCAGGTCGGCGCCGTAGCGGTCGAACACGTCGGGGAAGAACGCCCGGATGACGTGACCGAAGATGATCGGGTCGGAGACCTTCATCATCGTGGCCTTGAGGTGCACCGAGAACAGGATTCCCTCGTCCTGGGCGCGCTGGATCTGCGCACGGAGGAACTGCTCGAGCGGGCCGACGTGCAGGACGGTGCCGTCGATGACCTCACCGGCGAGGACCGGGATCGACTGCTTGAGGACCTGCTCGTGCCCGTCGGTGCCGACGAACGTGATCGTCAGGGTGTCGTCGGCGGGTGCGACCCAGGTCTTCTCGTTCGAGCGGAAGTCGTCGGCGCCCATCGTCACGACGTTGGTCTTCGACTCGGGGCTCCACGCACCCATGCGGTGCGGGTGCTTGCGGGCGTAGTTCTTCACCGAGAGGGGCGCACGGCGGTCGGAGTTGCCCTCGCGCAGGACCGGGTTCACGGCACTGCCCTTGACCTTGTCGTAGCGGGCGCGCACGTCGCGCTCGGCGTCGGTCGTCGGCTCGTCCGGGTACTCCGGCAGGTCGTAGCCCTGCGACTGGAGCTCCTTGATGGCGGTCTTGAGCTGCGGGATCGATGCCGAGATGTTCGGCAGCTTGATGATGTTCGCCTCGGGGGTCTTCGCGAGGTCGCCCAGCTCGGCCAGTGCGTCGTCGAGTCGCTGCTCGTCGGTGAGCCGCTCGGGGAAGAGCGCGATGATCCGGCCGGAGAGGGAGATGTCCCGCGTCTCGACGTCGACGCCGGCGGTGCCGGCGAACGCCTGGATGACGGGGAGGAAGGAGTGGGTGGCGAGGAACGGCGCCTCGTCCGTGAGCGTGTAGATGATCTTGGCCATGCTGGCGGGTACTCCCTTGTTCGCGCGTCGGTGCTTCCACGCTACTCGTGGTGAGTGATGTCTCGACATCAAGATACATTGCCGAGGCGTCGTCCAGCCACCGTCCAGGATTCGCAACGACGGGTCATAGGGAAGCGTCGTGGAATGGTGCACCCCGAGAGGAGCACACCATGGCCGCTGCACGACAACGTCCCGAGGACCACGGGTGGACCGCCGAGGACCTCCGTTCCGCGTACGCGTCCGACGGCAGCGGGCCGTACCGGTACGCCCCGGACGGCTCCGGACCGTTCTCGTACGACCCGGACGGCAGCGGCCCCTGGCTCGTCGGCCCGGACCCGGTCCGTGGCTTCGCCCGCTTCGCGCCGCGCAACCGGGGTTCCGCGTCCCGGCTGCGTCGCATCGGGACCGCGATCACGGCCGGCGCGCTCGCGCTCACCCTGGTCGCCGGCAGCCTGGCGTTCGTCGCCACCGAGGTCGCCCCACACCACACCGTGGACGCCGCGGCCGTCCACAACCAGGGACCCGACGCGGACTGAACCGGCGTTCGGTGTCACGCTGGGGTGGTGACAGAACTCCTCGTCGTCGGCCTCGTCGCCATCCTGGTCATCGCGGGCGCCGCCGTGCTCGGCCCCCGGATCGGCGTCGCCGCACCGCTCGTGCTCGTCGCGGTCGGCATCGTCGCGAGCCTGGTGCCCTGGATCCCGAACGCCGAGATCGACCCAGAGTGGATCCTGGCCGGGGTGCTGCCACCGTTGCTGTACTCGTCGGCGGTGTCGATGCCGACGATGAACTTCCGCCGCGAGTTCGGGGCGATCAGC
Source organism: Curtobacterium sp. NPDC090223 (assembly GCF_044746585.1). Classification (NCBI taxonomy): domain Bacteria; kingdom Bacillati; phylum Actinomycetota; class Actinomycetes; order Micrococcales; family Microbacteriaceae; genus Curtobacterium; species Curtobacterium sp. NPDC090223. The sequence continues at coordinate 256,037 of NZ_JBIVCN010000004.1, forward strand.
GGCCTGTCCGTGGTGCTCGTCATCGCGAGCTCCGTCGTGCTCGGCCTGTTCTTCGCCTGTGTGATCCCGGGGCTCGGACTCGCCTGGGGGATCGCACTCGGGGCCATCGTCAGCCCGACCGATGCGGTCGCGACGTCCATCGTGAAGCAGACCTCGGTGTCCCGACGGGTCATCGCGATCCTCGACGGCGAGTCGCTGCTCAACGACGCCACCGCCCTGGTGCTCCTGCGGACCGCGATCGTCGCCGCGGCCGCGTCGTTCTCGTTCTGGGGCGCGGTGGGGGACTTCGCGTTCGCGGTGGCCGTCGCCGTCGCGATCGGGCTCGTCGTCGGGTGGCTGAACCTCCGTGTCCGCGCCCGCGTCCCGAACGCGACCGTCAACACGGCGCTCTCGTTCGCCGTGCCCTTCGCGGCGTCGATCCCCGCTGAGGCCCTGCACGCGTCGGGTCTCGTCGCCGCGGTGGTCGCCGGACTCGTGACCGGGATCCGTGCGCCGCGGGTCCTGCCGCCGAGCCACCGACTGTCGGACGCACAGAACTGGGGCACGGTCGAGTTCGTGCTCGAGGGAGCGGTGTTCCTGGTGATGGGACTCGAACTCGCGTCGATCATCACCGACGTGCACCAGGACCACGCGGGCATCGGCCCCGCGCTGCTCATCGCCGTCGGTGCCCTCGTGCTCACCGTGCTCGTCCGGGCGGCGTACGTCGTGCCGCTGTTCCTCGGCCTGGCGAAGAGCGCACGGCGTCAGGCGCGGATGCAGGAACGCCTCGAGGGCTTCCAGGGCGCCGATCGGGAATCGACGAGCGCCGCACTGCAGGAACACCGGTTCGGCAACCGGGAGCCGAGCGAGCGGGACCTGGAGCGCTTCGGCACCCGGGTGCGGCAGATGCTGGCGGACATCCAGTACTTCACGAAGGCACCGATGGGCTGGCGCGAGGGCACCGCGGTCGTCTGGGCGGGCATGCGCGGCGCGGTGACCGTCGCGGCAGCGCAGACGCTGCCGGACACCGCCCCGCAGAAGTCCCTGCTCGTGTTCATCGCCTTCGCGGTCGCCGGGCTGTCCCTGCTGGTCCAGGGCGGGACCATCGGCCCGCTGCTGCGCCGGATCAGTCCCCCGACGACCACGAGCGCGGCGAACGACACCGACGAACGCCAGCGCCTGATGACGGTCATGCGGGACGCGGCCGAGTCGGTCGCGGCGGAGTCCCCGGACGGCTTCACCCCGCGCACGCGTGAGGAACTCGCGGCGACGGACCCGGCGGAGCTCCGCGCGTGGTTCGGGCGCGAGAAGGTCCGGCGCCTGCAGGTCCTCGACGCCCAGCGGTCGGCGCTGCTCGACGCCCGCGACGACGGCACCTTCGACGCCGAGGTGCTGGACTCGGTCCTGCAGAACCTGGACGCCGAGCAGATCGCGCTGGAACTGCGCGGGGGTCCGACCGGCTGAGCAGCGGCCCGCACGACCGTGGCGCTCAGTGGCCGATCGTGATGCGGAACACCCGCACGCCGGCGGTCTGCAGGGCGGCCAGCCCGAGCCGCATCCGCATGTTCCGGAACGGCCGCTTCAGCCCGGTGGGGGCAGCAGCGGCGCCCATCTGGTGCAGCACCTCGGTGGTCAGGGTGCGCTCGAGCTTCGGCGCGAGCCGGGTGGCACCCGAGACCGTCACGACGATCCGGACCGCGTGCGGGGCGAGCAGGGGGTCGATGGTCTCCGCGGCCTCGTGCGCCCGGTGGAACGCGGGGTCGTCGCCCGGTCGTCGGATCGCGATCACGGCGAGTTCGGCGTTGCCGGTCTCGGAAGGGTCCGGCAGGTCGTCGACGCCGATCACCCGGAGCCGCGCAGCATCGACGCCGGCGCGTACCGCTGCGACGCGGAGCACCGGCAGGAGGTCCTGCGTGCCGGCCAGGACGACCTCGGCGTGTTCGAGGTCGATCGGTTCGTGGCGTTCCCGGGGCGTTCGGGCCATGAGGGGTCCTTCCGCTCGCTGCTCCTCGGACACTACTGATCCGCGGGCCGACACGCCCGCCCGCACCCTAGGCTGACGCCATGGCACGGATGCTCCGCACGGACCGGGGTCTCGATCGGCTCGTCAACTTCTCCGACGCGACCGTCGCGATCGCGATCACGCTGCTGCTCCTGCCCCTCGTCGACGTCGCCGACGACATCGAGCACGAGTCGCTCGGCACGCTCCTGGGGGAGAACGTCGGGACGATCATCGCGTTCTTCGTCAGCTTCGTCGTGATCTCGCGCCTGTGGCTCTCCCACCACCGGCTGTTCGAGGCGACCCAGTCGTACTCGAGCGCGGTGCTGCGCGTGAACTTCGTCTGGCTGGCGAGCATCGCGTTCCTGCCGTTCTCGTCGAACCTCATCGCCCAGACCACCCACGACCGTGGGGTCAACGCCCTGTACATCGGCACGATCGCGATGGCGAGCCTGAGCATGACCGTGATGCAGTGGACGGTGTGGCGCGACCCGACGCTCATCCGCGAGGACGGGCGTGCGATGCTCCACCCGGTCGACGGCACCGTGACGTTCTTCGCGCTCGTGGTGGCCCTGCTCGGCGCCGTCATCGTGCCGGCCGGCGGGCCGTTCTGGCTGTTCGTGCTCGTCCCCGCCGGGTGGCTCTCGACGTGGTTGGAGCGTCGCTTCCACGACCGGTGACGGCGAACAGGGGCTGTACAACCGGACAGGTTCGTGCAGAATGGTCTGCGGCCATGACGACACCACGCGACGCAGACCAGCAGCCCGACACCCCGGTCGTGCACCTCTCCCGTCGCGCCGCCCTCGAGGCCGAGCGCGCGGCAGCCGCACCGAAGCGCCGCCGCGCCGCGCCGCGACAGCCCGCCCCGAAGCAGGCCGCCCCGAGACCGCCCGCCCCGAAGCAGGCCGCGCCGCGACAGGCCGCCCCGGTGCAGGCCGTGTCGAGACGGCCCCGGCTCACCACCGGACAGCGCACCAGCCGCCTCACGCTCACCAGCGCCGTCGCCGCGATCGCCATGTTCGCCGCCTCCGCGATGCCCGCCCACGCCAGCGCCGGCACCTCGAGCGCGACGTCGACCCTCGCACCGATCGTCCGCACGCAGGACTTCGCCGTGACCCAGGCGGTCGCCACCGCCACCACCACGCGGGACGGCTTCACGGTCGGCGGCAGCGGCGGGGGCGCCCCCGGCGCCGAGGTCACGTTCGGCGGAGCGGTCCGCTCGCCGTTCCCGACCCAGGTCCGCATGAGCTCCGGCTTCGGCTACCGTTCGGCCCCCTGCGCCGCGTGCTCGTCGCTGCACCAGGGCCTCGACTTCAATCCCGGCATGGGCGCGCCGATCGGTGCCGTCGCCGCGGGGACCGTCCGGGTCTCCGGCATGTACTTCTCGTACGGCAACGCGGTCGTCATCGACCACGTGGTCGACGGGCGCGAGGTCTCGACGCTCTACGGGCACATGATCCCCGGGTCCTCGCCGCTCAAGGTCGGCGACCGGGTCGAGGCCGGCGAGTTCGTCGGCAGCGTCGGCTCCTCCGGGGTCTCGACGGGCGCGCACCTGCACCTCGAGGTGCTGCTGGACGGCACGCTGCCGATCGACCCGCGGGCCTGGATCGAGTCGCACTCCGGCCGCTCGCTCTAGACGCTTCCCCAGGCGTTCCGGGCCGGTTCCCCAGCGAACCTGTGCAGGATCACAGGCGTGGACACCTGGTTGGCCTTCGGTCTCGTCGTCGTCTTCGTGCTGGTCGGCGGGGTGTTCGCCGCGGCCGAGATCGCGCTCGTGTCGCTCCGCGAGTCCCAGCTCCAGCAGCTCGAGCACCGCGGCAGCCGCGGCGCCCGGGTGGCCACGCTCGGCCGTGACCCGAACCGCTTCCTCTCCGCCGTGCAGATCGGCGTGACCGTCGCCGGGTTCTTCTCCGCCGCGTACGGCGCGTCCTCGATCGCCCCCGACGTCGCCCCGCTCTTCGAGGGCCTGGGCCTCGCGACCGGCACCGCCGAGACGGTCGCACTGATCGCGATGACCCTGGTCATCGCCTACCTGTCGCTCGTGTTCGGTGAGCTCGTCCCGAAGCGCCTCGCACTCCAGCGCGCCGAGGGCTTCTCGATGCTGGTCGCACCGACGCTCGACCGCTTCGCGACCCTGATGCGCCCGGCGATCTGGGTGCTGTCGCGGAGCACGGACGCCGTCGTCCGGCTGCTCGGCGGGGATCCGGACGCCCGGAGCGAGTCGATGAGCACCGAGGAGCTGCGCGGGCTGGTGTCCCAGCACGATGCCATCGACGAGCAGGGGCGACGCATCGCCCGCAGCGCGCTCGATGCCCAGGGCCGGATCCTCCGCGAGTCGATGCGCCCCTGGTACGACGTCGCGACGCTGCACGACCGGCAGAGCATCGCCGAGGCCACCGACCTCGCGCTCGACCTCGGGCACACCCGGTACGTCGTCACCGGTGGCTCCCGCGACGAGGTCATCGGCTTCGTCCACCTCCGCGACCTGCTCCGGCCGGTCGCGCCCGACGCCGAGATCCGCACCGTCATCCGCCCGATCGTGGCCTTCCCGGAGACGAAGTCGCTGTCGAGCACGATCGCCGAGATGCGGACCGAGGGCGCCCAGATCGCCCTGGTCGTCGACGAGTACGGCGGCAGCGCCGGCATGGTCACGCTCGAGGCCCTGCTCGAGGACCTCGTCGGCCCGATCCGCGACGAGTACGACGCCCCGGTCCGCAACACCGGTGACGTCGACGGGGCGACCGTGCTCGAGGACCTCGTCGCGGACGGCGGGCCCGTCCTGCCCGACGGCGACTACGAGACCGTCGGCGGTCTGGTGCAGGTGCACCTGGACCGCGTCCCGCAGGTCGGCGACGTCGTCGAGGTGGGGGAGCACCGCCTCGAGGTCACCCGGATGGACGGGCACCGCGTCGCGCGCGTCGCGATCCAGGAGAACGCGACCAGATGACGGACAGGAGGCCCGTGGCGGCGCCGTCACGAGCCTCCCGTCCGCCGACGGGTTCCGCTGGTACCTGCCTCGAGCCAGGTGCCACGACGTAGCCTGTGGACCATGGGTATCGACGTGCGCAACGAGATCCGCGACTTCCTGTCCTCGCGGCGGGCGCGGATCACCCCCGAGCAGGCCGGCATGCCGTCGTTCGGCGGCGGGGTGCGCCGTGTGCCGGGGCTCCGGCGGCACGAGGTCGCGATGCTCGCCGGTGTCAGCGTCGACTACTACACCCGGCTCGAGCGCGGCACGCTGAAGGGCGTCTCGGACAGTGTCCTCGAGGGCCTGGCCGGCGCCCTGCAGCTGGACGCCGACGAGCGCACGCACCTCTGGGACCTCGCGCGCCTGGCGAACTCGGGCGTGAAGATGATGCACAAGACCATGCCGACCCGGATCCGTCCTGGCGTGCAGCGGCTCCTCGACGCGATCACCGGTGCGCCCGCCTGGGTGCGGAACGAACGCGGTGACGTCCTCGCCGCGAACGAGCTCGGCCGAGCGCTGTACTCCCCGATGTTCGCCGGACCCGGTCGTCCGGTGAACTCCGCGCGCTTCACGTTCCTCGACCCCGCCGCCCGGTCGTTCTTCGTCGACTGGCCCCGCACCGCCCGGGACTCCGTGGCGATCCTCCGTGCCGCCGCGGTGGCGAACCCCTGCGAGCCCGGGCTCGTGACGCTCGTCGGGGAGCTCTCCACCCGCAGCGAGGAGTTCCGCACGTGGTGGGCCGAGCACGACGTCCGGCTGCACCGCACCGGCAAGAAGCGGATCAACCACCCCGTCGTCGGGGACCTCGAGCTCGACTACGAGGCACTCGACCTCGTCGCCGACCCGGGCCTGACCATGTTCACCTACAGCGCCGAGCCGGGGTCGTCCTCGGAGCGCTCGCTGGCCCTCCTCGGGACCTGGGCCGCGACCGAGCGCGCCGAGCACTACGCCGCCCTGCGCGAAGCCGAGTCCGAGTCGGTCGACTGACCGCGCCGTAGGCTGACGGCGTGACGAGGACTGCGGACGGATCGGCCGGGGACGCCGACTACGGCGTGATCGGCGCCGGGTACGGCCGCTACCGTCGGCCCGAGCCGTCCTTCACCCGGGCGATCGCGAAGGAACTCGGGGACGCCCGCACGGTGCTGAACGTCGGGGCTGGCGCGGGTTCCTACGAGCCCCGCGACCGGGACGTGACCGCCGTCGAGCCCTCGGAGTCGATGCGCGCCCAGCGTCCGCCGGAGCTCGTCACGGCGATCGACGCCACGGCCGAGGACCTGCCGTTCGACGACGACGCGTTCGACGCCGCGATGACGACGTTCTCGGTGCACCAGTGGCAGGACGTCGAGCGGGGGCTCGCCGAGATGCGCCGGGTCACGCGCGGGCCCGTGGTCGTCATGACGTGCGACCCCGAGCGCGTGCAGGACTACTGGCTCGCCGAGTACGCCCCGGACGTGATGGCAACGGAGGCGCGCCGCTACCCCGCGCTCGACCGGATCGCCGCAGCGCTCGGCGGCGACGTCACGACGACCCGTCTCCCCATCCCGTACACCTGCGTCGACGGCTTCTCCGAGGCGTACTACGGCCGTCCGGAGCGGCTCCTCGACCCGGGGGCGCGCAAGGCGAACTCGGCGTGGGCGTTCGTCGACGAGATGAGCGCTGCCCGCTCCGTCGCCGCACTCCGCACTGCGCTCGAGACCGGCGCGTGGGACGACCGGCACGGCCCCCTCCGCGTGCAGCCCTCCTACGAGGGCTCCCTGGTGCTGTTGACAGCCCGTCGTAGGCTGGTGTCGTGAGCAACCGTCCCGAGGAGGTCGTCGGCGTCCCAGCCGGCATCAGGGCCTGACGCCCCCGGCTGTGTCGTCCGACACGGCCGCACTCGTCGACCCATCCTCGGAAGAACCGCCCGGTGCGGCGCCGATCAGCGCCCCGGACGGCATCACAGAACGGCCCACACCATGCTGCCCATCAGCGAGACCACCATCCGCGCGTCCTTCGTCAACGCCTCCCGCAAGGAGACGAGCGACATCACCCTGCCCGCCGACCTCGACACCCTGTCCTGGGACGACCTGGACTACCTCGGCTGGCGCGACCCGAAGATCGGCCGACGCGCGTACGTCGTCGTGCCGACGCTCGAGGGCGACCTCGTCGGGATCCTGTTCCGCCAGGCCGAGGCCTCCCCGCGCTCCCGTGCCCAGTGCTCGTGGTGCCAGGACGTGAAGCTGCCGAACGACGTCGTGTTCTACAGCGCGAAGCGGTCCGGCAAGGCGGGGCGCAACGGCAACACGGTCGGGACGCTCGTCTGCCAGGACTTCGAGTGCTCGCGGAACGTCCGGAAGACGCCCCCGCTCGCCTACGAGGGCTTCGACGTCGAGGCGGCGCGCCTCCGGCGCATCGAGGACCTGCAGCTCCGCGCGGCGGGGTTCGCCGCGGAGGTCTAGACCCGACCCGTCCGTCGTCCGGTCGCGTCTACCGGCCGATGGTCGACATGTCGGGGTACCGGTCGCCGGTCGGCGCCGGCAGCGCCGAGAGGCGCTGCACCTGCTCGGCGGACAGCGTCAGGTCGGCTGCGCCGACGTTCTCCTCGAGACGGGTGACGCGCTTCGTCCCGGGGATCGGCACGATGTCGTCGCCCTGGGCGAGGAGCCAGGCGAGCGCGACCTGCGCCGGGGTGCCGCCGACCTCCTCCGCGACGAGCTTGACCTCGTCGACGATGCGCATGTTCGTGGCGAAGGCCTCGTCCTGGAACCGCGGGTTCGCCAGACGGAAGTCGTCGGCGTCGAGGTCCGAGGGCTTCGTGATCGCCCCGGTGAGGAACCCGCGGCCGAGCGGCGAGTACGGCACCAGACCGATGCCGAGCTCGCGGAGGGTGTCGAGCACCTCGCCCTCGGGGTCGCGCGTCCACAGCGAGTACTCGCTCTGCAGCGCCGTGATCGGGTGGACGGCGTGCGCCTTCCGGATGGTCGCGGCACTCGCCTCGGAGATCCCGATGTGCCGGATCTTCCCCTCCTGGACGAACTGGGCGAGCTGGCCGATGACGTCCTCGATGGGGACGTCCGGGTCGACGCGGTGCTGGTAGTACAGGTCGACGTGATCGGTGCCGAGGCGCTGGAGCGACCCCTCGAGCGCGATCCGCACGGATTCCGGCGACGAGCTGATGCCGCGCTGACTGCTCGGCGTGATCTCGTCGGCGGTGTGGGTGATCAGCCCGAACTTCGTCGCGATCACGACGTCGTCGCGGCGGTCGGCGAGGGCCCGGCGGAGGAGTTCCTCGTTCGTGTACGGCCCGTAGGCCTCGGCGGTGTCGAAGAGCGTGACGCCGAGGTCGATCGCGCGGTGGATGGTCCGGACGGACTCGTCGTCATCGGTTCCGGCGCCCGTGTAGAAGGCGCTCATCCCCATCGTGCCGAGGCCGATCGCGCCCACGTCGAGGTCACTGAGCTTGCGTGTCTGCATGCCTCCCGGTCTACTCGCGCGTGCTGACCGACCTCGGCAGCCGTCCGGAGCGGCTCCGGGACGGGGTAGACAGGTGCGGTGACGGAACCGCGCGAAGGCAACACCACACCCAGCACCTCCACCCGCAGCACGACCACGCGACGGGGACTCATCGCCGGTGGTGTCGGGCTCGGGCTCGCCGGGGTGCTCGCCGCGTGCTCCGGGCCGTCACCGGCACCGACGCGGTCGCCGTCCGCCGGCCCGACCCCGTCCCGGACGCCGGAGCCCACCCCGTCGGGCACGACCGGGCCGACGACCTGGTCGGCGCTCGCGGCCGCGACGTCGGGCACGCTGCTGCGCTCGGGGTCGCAGGGGTGGGACAGCGCTCGGGTGCTCCGGAACCCGCGGTACGACGATGCCGACCCGCAGGGCATCCTCCGGGTGGCGAACGCCGCCGACGTGGCGGCCGGCCTGGCGTTCGCGCGGAACACGCACACGCCCGTCGCACTCCGCTCCGGTGGCCACTCGTACACGGGCTGGTCGGCCGGCGGCGCGTCGGGCACGGACGTCCCGCGGTCGCTCGTGATCAGCACGGCCGGGCTCGACGGCATCGAGGTGTCCGGTGACTCGGTGACCGTCGGACCGGGTGCCGAGCTCGGCGACGTCTACGCCGCACTCGCGAAGGCCGGCCGGGCGATCGGTGCCGGTTCCTGCCCGACCGTCGGCATCGGCGGCCTGACGCTCGGCGGCGGTGTCGGCGTGCTCGTCCGGTCGTTCGGGCTGACGTGCGACCAGCTCACGGGGGCGACCGTCGTGACGGCCGACGGCGCGGTGCACCAGGTCTCGTCGACGACGGAGCCGGACCTGTTCTGGGCGTGCCGCGGCGGGGGCGGCGGAACCGTGGGCGTCGTGACGTCGATGACGTTCCGGACCCAGCCCGCGCCTCCCGTCCTGCTCGTCACCATCGTGTTCCCATGGTCGGCCGTTGCGCGGGTGGTGCGCGCCTGGCAGTCCTGGGCGCCGCAGGCGGACCCGAAGCTCTGGTCGACCCTGAAGCTCCTCGGCGGCTCCCGGCACAGCACGCCCACCGTGACGGTGACGGGCGTGTGGACCGGCGAAAAGTCGGGAGCAGACACCTCCGTCGACGGTTTCATCGCGGCGACCGGGGTCACGCCGACGACACATACCGCGACCGACATGAGCTACGGGACGGCGATGGCGCAGCTCGGTGGGAGCGGCCAGCGGGTGTCGCAGTCGGCCACGTCCTCGATCGGGACGCGGGCGCTGACCGACGCGCAGATCGACCTGCTGGTGCAGCACGCTGCGGCGGCGTCGCAGGTGTCCGGCCTGACCGAGGGCGGCGTCGCGCTCGATGCCCTCGGTGGCGTCGTGTCGGACGTCGGCCGGACGGACAGTGCGTTCCCGTGGCGGTCGGCGCTCTGCACCGTGCAGTACACGGCGGCGTTCCGGGACGGAGCCGACCCGGCGCCGTTCGACGCGTACGTGCGGGGCTTCCGCTCGGCCATGACGCCCGCGTGGGGGAGCGGGGCGTACGCGAACTACTGCGACGCGGCGATCACGGACCCGTCGGCGTACTTCGACGTGAACACGTCGCGGCTGCACCGCATCGCGGAGCAGGTCGACCCGGGCGGGGTGTTCGCGCAGCCGCACTGGGTGTGAGTGCCGCGGGGCGGCGGTCGCGCCGGCGGCGCGTTGCGCGGCGCGGGGGCGGTGCCGATCGGCTACGCACAACGGAAACCGGCTCGCACCACGGGTTCCCGTGGTGCGAGCCGGTTTTGGTTGTGCCGCGGTGCGCCGGTCGCGCGCGAGCGCGGGTGGCCGCGCGTGCGAGCACGCGCGGCCGCGCGCGTCAGCGGCGGAAGTACGCGTTCGACGCGGGGAGGAACATCAGGACGGTGGCGACGATCACGGCGATGAGGCCGATCGTGCCCACGATGCTGAACGCACTGACGACGCCGAGGACCTGCAGGATCGCCAGGACGAGCAGCACGATGCGCGCCCAGTTCCGGCCGTCGCGCATCCGGAAGACGATGAACAGCTGGACCAGTGCGATGACGATGCCGATGATCCCGCCGATGACGACCGCGGTGCCGCTCGCCATGCCCTCGACCTGCGAGCCCGCGGAGAACAGGCTCACGATGCCGCCGATGATCCCGATCAGGACCGTCAGGAGCCAGAGGACGAACGAGATGGTGACCGACGTCGGACGACCGGAAGCAGAAGTGCTGCTCATGATGAGAGTTCCCTTCGTGGCCCCTGTGGGCCGGTTCTGCCCGACGGTAGTCGTCCGCGTCCTACGATGTGCGCCATGGACATCGATCCGTTCGTCGTCGCCGACGCCGCCGCCTGGCGGGACTGGCTCGTCGCGCACGACGAGTCCGACGGCGTGTGGCTCGTCCTGGCGAAGAAGGGCACCACGGAACCGACGTCCGTGACGTACGCCCAGGCCCTCGACGAGGCGCTCTGCTCGGGGTGGATCGACGGGCAGAAGCGGTCGCTCGACGCGGCGACCTTCCTGCAGCGGTTCACGCCGCGACGGAAGGCGTCCCTTTGGTCGGAGCGGAACATCGGCCTCGTCGCAGCGCTCGTCGCGGACGGCCGGATGCGCCCGCGCGGACAGGCCGAGGTGGACCGCGCGAAGGCCGACGGCCGCTGGGACCGTGCCTACGCCGGCGCCGCCGGGGCGACCGTCCCCGAGGACCTGCGGGCAGCGCTCGACGCCGCTCCGGCAGCCGCAGCCCTGTTCGCCGAGCTCGATGCCACGAACCGGTACGCCGTGCTGCACCGGATCATGACGGCACCGAGTGCCACGGCCCGGACGAACCGGCTCACCAAGCTGGTCGGGATGCTCGAGCGGGGCGAGACCCCGTACCCGCGCCCGGCCCGGTAGCACCCCGACGTCAGGCCGAGATCGCCTGCATGGCCGCGGCGGTCACCGCGGCGAGGTCTTCGGCCGGCCGGCTCAGCAGTCCCTTGACCATGCGGGTGTCGTCGTCGGCGAGGACCTCGAACGCGCCGGTCACGGCACCGTCGTACGCCTGCGCCACGACGCTGGCAGGGCTGACCTTCGGCACGTCGAAGCGCGCTCCCATCGCGGTGTCGACCATCCCGACCAGGACGCCGGTCACCGTCGTCCCCTGCGCCGCGAGTTCGGTCCGCAGCCCGTTCGTCGCGGACAGCGCGGCCGCCTTGGACACCGCGTACACGGTCGGGAGGGGCGTCCACGCCGCCAGCGAGAGCACGCTCAGCACCGCGCCGCCACCGTTCCGGGCGAGCACGGGAGCAAAGGCCCCGGACACCCGGATCGTCCCGATCACGTTCGTCTCGAAGACGGACCGGAGCAGATCGTCGTCCGCCGCCGCGATGGAGCTGTCGGCGGCCGGGGCGATCGCCGCGTTGTTGACGAGCAGGTCGACGTCGGACGCGGTGGCGGCCGCGGCGACGATCGAGTCCGCGTCGGTCAGGTCGAGGACGAGCGGCACGATCCGGTCGTCGTCCCACTGCCGGGGGGAACGGGCCGTCGCGTACACCTTCGCGGCACCGCGCGCGAGCGCCTGCCGCACGAACTCCTCGCCGAGCCCTCCGTTCGCTCCGGTCACGAGGACGATCCGGCCGTCGAGTCCCTCTGTCATGGTCACTCCTGTAGGTTGTACGAGAAAACGGGGATGCTCCCCGTATCAGTATGTGGGGAAAGTCCCCACTTATGTCAAGCAACCCGACGGGATCCGAGACGCCGTGGACCAGACGACCGTGAAGCCGATGCGCGCCGATGCCCGTCGCAACCGCGACGCGATCGTCGCTGCGGCGCGGCAGGTCTTCGAGCGAGAGGGGATCTTCGCGTCGCTCGACGGCATCGCCACCGCGGCCGGGGTCGGCAACGCGACGCTGTACCGGAACTTCCCGACGCGCGACGACCTGCTGGCGGCCGTCATGGCGGAGAACTTCGACGCCACACTCCGCGATGCCCAGGACCTCGACGACCTGCCCGCCGACGATGCACTCGCGGAGTGGATGTTCCGCGTGACGTGGCAGCTCCGCATCTGGCAGAACCTGCCGACCTGCATCGCGACCGCGATCGGGGACGACGAGTCACCCGTCAACACCGTGAGCGAGGGCCTCACCCGTCGGACCGCGGAGTTCCTCGATCGTGCCCGGACCGCGGGTTCGGCGACGGACGCGGCGAGCGCCGAGGACGTCTTCGAGCTGCTCACCACGCTGTCGTGGGGCGTCGACCGGTTCGGGGACGACCAGGACCGGGCACGGGCACGGGTCCGCCTCGCCACCGCCGGCCTGTTCCGCGACTGATCCGGCGTGCGTGCAGGGGGACACCGCCGCTGAGGACGATCCGCACCGACGGCGTAGACCGGGATGATGACCACAGGCACTGACACCACCACCCGTCCCGCCGACGCCTCCGGCACGTTCCGCATCGGCGGCGACCTCGAGGTCAACCGTCTCGGCTACGGGACGATGCAGCTCACCGGTCCCGGCGTGTGGGGACCGCCGAAGGACCACGACGAGGCGATCCGCGTCCTCAAGCGCGCGGTCGAGCTCGGCGTCGATTTCTTCGACACCGCCGACAGCTACGGGCCCTACGTCGCCGAGGACCTGCTCCACGAGGCGCTGCACCCCTACGGCGACGACATCGTGATCGCGACGAAGGCCGGACTGACGCGCACCGGACCGAACGAGTGGCCCCCGGTCGGCCGCCCGGAGTACCTCCGCCAGGAAGCGGAGATGAGCCTGCGCCGCCTCGGCCTCGAGCGCATCGACCTGTTCCAGCTGCACCGCATCGACCCGAAGGTCCCGCTCGAGGACCAGGTCGGCGAGCTGAAGAAGCTCCAGGACGAGGGCAAGATCCGGCACATCGGCCTGTCCGAGGTGTCCGTCGACGACGTGAAGGCGGCGCAGGAGATCGCCACGATCGTGTCCGTGCAGAACCTCTACAACCTGCAGAAGCGCGACGCCGAGGAGCTTCTCGACTGGTCCACCGAGCAGGGCATCGCGTTCATCCCGTGGTTCCCGCTCGCGACCGGCGGCCTGACGGGGAAGGACTCGCCCCTGACCGAGCTCGCGGAGCAGCACGACGCGACCCCGGCGCAGCTCGCGCTCGCGTGGCTGCTCAAGCGGTCGCCGGTCGTGCTGCCGATCCCCGGGACGTCGAGCGTCGCGCACCTGGAGGACAACCTGGCCGGGGCGAACGTCACGCTCACGGACGAGGAGTTCGAGGAGCTCTCGCGGCTCGGGAGCTGAGCAAGCGCCAGCGGCGGCGGCGACGGGCAAGCGCGTCAGCGGGGGCAGCGACGGGCCAGCGCGTCAGCGGCGGCGCCGGAACAGGTCGGCGACCGCCCACGGTCCCGGCGCCAGCCGCACGGCCGCCTCGGCCCGGACGCGCTCCTCGCGTCCGCGGTCCCTGGTGAGCTCGTGGATCTCGGTGCTCACCGCCCACCACGTGGCGATGCGCTGCCCGAGCGACAGGCGCGGGCGCACGAGGTCGGGCGTCTCGATGGTGCTCGTCTGGTCGTCCATCCCGCCACCGTAGGAGCCCGCGCCGCCGTGAGGGAGGCACCGTCGGTACACCGCCCAGCGGGACCCCCGACTACGATTCGAGCGTGACGGACGAGCCTCGGACCAAGCGCGCGGCGATCCTGGCGTCCGCCGGGCGGCTGTTCGTGGCGAACGGGTACGGCGGCACCTCGCTCCGTGACATCGGCCGTGACGCCGGTGCCGACGCTGCGCTCGTCATCCACCACTTCGGCTCGAAGGACGGCCTGTTCGTGGCCGCGATGGCCGGCCGGCTGCCGCACTTCCCGCTCACCGAGGGCACGGTCGAGTCGATCGGCGAACGGTTCATCGGGTACCTGCTCGACGCCGCGCCCGAGGTCCGCTCGACCTTCCTCGCGCTGATCCACGCCAGCGACTCGGACGAGGTCGGCTCCGAACTGCGACGGCAGCACGTCCGCTCGGTCGTCGCGCCGCTCCGGGAGCGGATGAGCGGCCCGGACGCCGAGCTGCGTGCGTCGCTCGCGGCCGCGACGGTCGGCGGCCTGCTCTACGCGCTGTGGGTGGTCGGCGACGAGACCCTGCTCGCCGCCGACCGCTCGGACCTGGTCACGCGGTACGGCCGGGTGGTCCAGGACCTCGTCACACCGGCGTGACCGCAGGGGTCACCGGACGGACCGCCCCCCGCGTGACCGCAGGGGTCACCGGACGGACCGCCCCCGCGTGAGCCCGGGTGTCACTGGACGGACCAACCACCGTCCGACGCGAGCACCGCGCCGTTGATGTTGACCCCGTCGTCGCTCAGCAGGAACGTGATCGACGCCGCGAGCTGCTCGGCGGTCGCCAGCGAGGGGATCGCCGCCTGGAACGGCCCGAGCCGCGCCGACCCGGCCTCGGAGACGTGCGCCGGCATCGGGATCCCGGTGGCCACCCCGCCCGGTGCCACGGCGTTGACGCGGATGCCCTGCGGCCCGTACATGAACGCGGCGCTCTTGGTGAGCCCGACCACGCCGTGCTTGGACACCGTGTAGGCGTTGCCCGACGCGTTGCCGCGGAGCCCGGCCTCGGACGCGACGTTCACGATCGAACCGCGACCGGCCGCGAGCATCACGGGCAGCACCGCGCGGGAGAGCTTGAACGCCCCGGTGAGGTTCACCCCGATCACCCGGTCCCACATCGCGTCGCTGGTCTCGTGCAGGGGCGAGAAGTCGTCGTTGATCCCGGCGACGTTGGCGAGGGCGTCGATCCGACCGCCCGCAGCGGCCACGACCGCGTCGACGTCGTCCTGCTGGGTGATGTCGCCGGTGACCGTGACGACCTCGCCGGCACCCGGGGCCGGAGCGACCGACGCGGCCAGCGCGGCCAACCGCTCGGCAGACACGTCCACGGCGACGACCCTGCCGCCCTCCCGGACGATGCGTGACGCCGTCGCACGCCCGATCCCGGACGCGGCCCCCGTCACGACCACGGTCCGGCCGGCGAACCGTCCGGCCGTCACCTGCTCCCGCCACGCGCCGTCGTCGTCGGACGGCTCCGGGATCTCGCCGCCGTTCGCGGCGCGGACCAGGTCGTCGACCGCGGACTGCGGCATCTGCCCGTTCGACATCGCGACCATCTGCTGCAGGGGGAGCGCCCGCACCGGCGCGAGCATCTCCTCCCCGACACCGGCCTGCGCGAGCAGGCCGCGGATCAGGTCACCGCCGACGGGATGGGCGAGCCACGTCCCGATGGTGGATCCGGCGGTGAGGGTGGTGTCGTCGTCGCTCATGCCGGTCATTCAACACTGTTGAACCGGGATGTTCAACGGTGGTGAGGAACGAGTTCCGGCAACGGCCGGTCGGCGTCCGCGATCCGGATCAACCGGGCCATCAGCGGCGCGACGGGCCTCGACGTGAGCACGTGGTGCGCCGCGCGCTGCAGCTGGAGACCGAACGCCGTCTGCGGGTACGCGAACGTCGTCACACCCTTCGGCATCGTCTGGATCCGGTCGACCAGCGGGCGCATCCAGCCCTCGTAACCAGCGAGTCCGGTTTCGATCTCCCCCGTGGAGAGCGACGCCGCGAGCACGTACCCGCCGGTCAGCGCCAGGGAGCTGCCACCACCGCCCATGGGGGTCACGCACCAAGCGGCATCCCCGAGCAGCACCGCGCGTCCGTCGTGCCAGCGCGGCGCGACGATCTGCGTGAGGTCGTCGACGTACACGTCGTCCGACGCGTCGAAGCCGTCCAGCACCCTGGGGGTCTGCCACCCGGCATCCGCGTACCGGTCCCGCAGCGAGCGCAGCGAGCCCGTCGAGCCCGTCGAGCCCGACGGGTCGTCGTCCGGCCCGCTCGTGTAGGCGAACATCGCCCGGGTCGTCCCGTGGTTGTCCGGTCGCAGGTGCACCTGCCGCCCGCCGACGGCGTTGTACCAGCTCCACCGGTCGTCGTCCGAGTCGATCCGCGGGATGGTGCCGAAGACCATCGTGACACCGACGCGCCGCTGCTCGGCCTCGTCGCCGAACACCAGGTCGCGGGTGCTCGAGCGGACGCCTTCGGCGACGACGAGCAGGTCGGCGGAGAACTCGTCCCCCGACGCGGTCCGCACCGTGACGGGTCCGGCAGCGGGCGTCGTACCGGCGACCCCGGTGATCGTCTGCCCGTACTCGATCTGCACCGACGCGGGGAGTGCGTCCCGGATCACGCGGGCGAAGTCCCCGCGGAGGACCTCGAGCTCCGCGGTCGCTTCCTCACCGCCCTCGTCGTCGGGCAGCCGCACGATGGTGTCCCCGCGCTCGTCCACGATCACCGTGCCGGTCTCGGTCGTGTTCGCGGCCCGGACCGCATCGGTCAGCCCCATCCGGTCGAGGACCTCGCGCGCGACGCCGCGGACGTCGACGTTCTGGCCGCCCTCACGGAACACCGGGGAGCGCTCGAGGACCGTCACGTCCCATCCGGTGCGGTCCAGCCAGTACGCGGCGGACAGTCCGGCGATGCTCGCGCCGGAGATCAGGACGCGTCGGTTCTCGGAAGCGGTCATGGCCCCAGCGAACACCGACTACCGTCATCGGCATGCAGCGTCGCACCCTCGGCCGTACCGGCCGGCAGTCCTCCGTCATCGGTCTCGGCACCTGGCAGTTCGGTGGTGACTGGGGTCCCGTCGCCGACGCGGACGCCTTCGCCGTGATGGACGCCTCGGCCGAGGCCGGCGTCACCCTCTTCGACACCGCCGACGTGTACGGCGACGGCCGCAGCGAGACCCTGATCGGTCGCTGGCTCCGCGCGAACCCGGACGCCGGCGTCACGGTCCCCACGAAGGCGGGCCGGCGCGCCGAGCAGGTCCCCGAGAACTACGTCGCCGCGAACCTCCGCGCCTGGGTGGACCGGTCACGGACGAACCTGCAGCAGGACACGCTCGACCTCCTGCAGCTGCACTGCCCGCCCACGGCGGTCATCGAGGACGACGGCGTCTACGACGCCCTGGACGCGCTCGTCGACGACGGATCGATCGCCGCCTACGGCGTCAGCGTCGAGACCGCGGACCAGGCCCTCACAGCGATCGCCCGGCCGGGGGTCGCGAGCGTCCAGATCATCCTGAACGCGTTCCGGTTGAAGCCGCTGGACGCAGTCCTCCCCGCCGCCCTGGAGGCCGGGGTCGCCGTCCTGGCGCGCGTCCCGCTGGCATCGGGGTTGCTCTCCGGCAAGTACACGACCGACACCGAGTTCGCCCCGCAGGACCACCGGTCCTACAACCGGAACGGCGAGGCGTTCGACCAGGGAGAGACCTTCAGCGGGGTGCCCTTCGAGGACGGCGTCCGTGCCGCCCAGGAGTTCGCGGCGTCCCTGCCCGACGGCGTCTCGGTCCCGCAGGCGGCTCTCGCCTGGGTCGTCGCCCAGGACGGCGTCACCGCGGCGATCCCGGGAGCCCGGAACGCCGAGCAGGCGCGCTCGAACGCGGCGGCCGGTTCGCTCGGACTCGATGCCCTGCCGGGGCTCGACGCCACCGTGCACGACCTCTACGACCGCTGGTTCCGCGCCACCGTGCACCCGCGGTGGTGACGGGTCACTCCTCGACGTCGGTGAAGAGCCCGGTCACCTTCCCGCCCGCCGCCCCGATGAACGCGGGGAAGAACGCCGCACCCTCGGCGGAGGACGTCGCCGCCGAGGCCTCGTCGTAGCCGGCGAAGTACAGGTCCAGGGAACGGTGCGCCGGACGCGCGGTGCCGTCCTCCTTCGGCCAGACCTTCCCGGACTCCAGTCGCTGGAGCGCAGGGAGGGCCCTGGCCAGGTCGAGCAGCCCGGGCAGCTGGGCGTCGAACGCCTCGGTGTCGTCGAGGTCGTCCACGATGAGTTCGATCTTGGTCGTCATGCCTCATCACACACCCGATCCGCGCCGAGGGCACGGGGTCAGCGCGAGGTGAGCACCTTCGTCGTGCCCGCGATCACCGCGGCGTCCTCGGCGAGCGCCACGAGCGGGTCGCGCAGCCCGGTGGTCTTGCCGACGGCCTTGCGGGCGAGGAAGCCGGCGTAGCTGCCGACGATCGCCCCGACGGCGCCGAGCACGGCACCCTCGACGCGGCGGTCGCGCTTGCCGGTCGTGCCGATCGCGAGTCCGACGAACGCACCGGAGGCAGCGCGCCCGATCAGGCCCGCGGCGGCGACGCGGCTCGGCGTCATCGGAAGCTTGTCGCCGATGAGCTCGCCGACCGCTCCGGCGACCAGCAGCCCGCGCCCGAGCGGGGTGCGGAAGGCCGGCCAGTCCTGCCAGGCGCCGGAGAGCTCCTTGCGGTCGCGGTTCAGGGCCAGCAGTGCGAGCGGGGTCGCGCTCCGACCGCCGCTCAGGATCCCGAGGAGCAGTGCCTTCGTCCCGGTGTGCTTCGTGTTCTTCGCCATGGTCCCGACGCTACCCACGCGCGCCTGGGATGCCCGGTGGCTCCGAGCGGACTGGTGTAGTCATGGTCCCGTGGGAGTGATCGACGAAGCGGGTCGGCTGCGGCTGCTCGGGAACGCGGTGGCCGGTGCGGCCTTCGCCGTCGTGCTCACCATGCTCGTGCTGTCCTCGTGGACCGCAGCGACGACGAGCGTGCTGGTGTCCGTCGGCGTCCCGGCCGCGGTGCTCGGTGCGGCGATCGGTGTCTCCGTGCTGCTGCGCTCGTGGCGCATCGAGGGCGGCTACGAACAGGCCAGCGCCGTCCAGCGGTGGATCAGCGACGGCCGGGTGCCGTCCGACGTCCCCGTGCAGGTGTGGGTGCCGTTGCTCGTGGCTCAGGCCGAGCGGCAGCGCGCCGGCTGGGGCAAGATCGTGCTCGCCGTGTTCTGGACCGCGATGACCTGGTCGATGCGCGACCAGCACGGCACGCTCATCACGGTGCTGCTCTCCGGGCTCTGGGTCGGACTCGCGCTCTGGGCCGCCGTGGTCGTCATCCCGCGCGCCCGTGCAGCCGCCGCGATCCTCCGCCGCGAGACCGCGATCGCCGAGCCGACCGCCGACTGATCCGGGGCTGTCGTCCGAGCGGCACCCGGAGTAGCCTCCGATCGTTCGATGATCCCTCATGACCGCGCGGTCGCCACGTGACGCCGGCCTCTCCCGTGTCCCGTCGCCCGAGGGGACACGTCCTGCCGCCCCGCGGCGGCGCGCCCTCCGGGGCGGAACGTGAGGAAACACGCATGCCGAAACCGACCATCGTCCTCGTCCACGGCGCCTGGGCCGACGGGTCCAGCTGGGACCTCGTCACGGCGTCACTGCAGGAACAGGGCTACACGGTCCTGGTCCCGCCGAACCTGCTGCACGGTGTCGCGAGTGACGCCGAGTACATCTCGTCCTTCGTCGCACAGCGCACGAGCGGACCGGTCGTCGTGGTGGGGCACTCCTACGGCGGCTTCGTGATCACGAACGCGACCTTCGGCGACGACGTGAAGGCGCTCGTCTACGTCGACGCGTTCATCCCGGACGAGGGCGAGTTCGTCTTCCAGCTCCTCGGCGGCTCCGGATCGGCGCTCGACGTGCCGGACCCGACGACGGTCCTGGACCTCATCGGGTACCCGACCGCGCCGGAGGGCGACCTCGAGGCCTTCCTCAAGCCGGAGACCGTGCACACGGCCTTCGCGCAGGACCTGCCCGAGCCGGACCGGCTGCTGATCGCGGCCCGGCAGCGCCCGATCACGCTCAGCGCCAACACCGCGCCGTCCGGTCCGCCGTCGTGGCGTGACCGCCCGAGCTGGGCGGTCGTCGGCACCGAGGACCTGGTGATCCCGCCTGCGGTGCTCCGCTCGATGGCGGAACGTGCGGGGGCGACCGTCACCGAGGTCGCCGCCTCGCACGTCTCGATGGTGTCGCACCCCGAGGTCGCCCTCGCGGCGATCCTCGCCGCCGCGGCGGTCGCGGAGCGGTGACCAGACGTCGGACGGGAGGCTCGGTGCCGGCCGGCGACGAGCCTCCCGTCCGGCGGTCAGGCGGGCATCTGCGCGTAGAGCGCAGCGGGGTCGCCCGCCAGGGACGCCTTCACCATCGCGCTCCAGTCGTCGACGACGACCTCGATCGCCCCGCGCTCGACCCCGTCGAGCGCCGCCTTGGCGGCCTCGGCCGGGTCGATCATCGGTCCCTCGTAGCCCGCCATGATGTCGGTGTCCGCCGCCCCGAGGTGCACGCCCTGGACCAGGACGCCCTTCGGTGCGAGTTCGAGCCGGACGGCGTTGGTCATGTTCCACTCCGCTGCCTTGGCGGCAGCGTAACCACCTGAGCCCGGGTAGGCGAACCACGAGAGCGCGGACAGGACGTTGACGATCGCGCCGCCGCCGTTGCGCTCCAGCACCGGCGCGAACGCCCGGACCATGTCCAGGTTGCCCCAGAAGTGCGTGTCCATCTCACGACGGACGTTGTCGAGGTCGTCGGTCAGCAGCGACGACTGCGTGGCGATCCCGGCGTTGTTCACGAGCAGGGTCACGTCGCTCGCGCGCTCCGCGGCCGCGGTGACGGAGGCGTGGTCGGTGATGTCGAGGGGCAGCACCTCGACGCCCTCGATGTCGACGAGCTCGGGCCGGCGTGCCGTCGCGTAGACCTTGGCGGCCCCGCGCTCGAGCAGCTGTGTGACGAAGCGGCGTCCGATGCCGCGGTTCGATCCGGTGACGAGTGCGACCGATCCGGCGATGTCCATGGGTTCCTCCCGTCGTCCGGGCGTCTCCCGGAGCGACGGAGGTACGCTAAGACCTCACATGGATGTCAGGGGCAAGTCGTGATCGACGAACGGATGCGCATCGGGGACCTCGCTGCGCGAGCAGGTGTGAGCGTGCGATCGCTCCGGTACTACGAGGAACAGGGGCTGCTCGCCGCCGACCGCACCCCGTCCGGGCAGCGCACCTACGACGAGGCCGCGGTCGACCGGGTGCGCCTCGTGCAGCAGCTCTACGCCGCCGGGCTCCCGAGCCGGACGATCGCGATGCTGATGCCGTGCGTCGACTCCGGGGTCGCCACCCCGGAGAGCTCCGCGCTCCTCACCCGCGAGCGCGACCGGATCACGGCGCAGCTCGTCGAACTCGAGGCCGTCCGAGACCGCCTCGACGAGGTCATCGCGATCACCGAGCACCCGACCCCGGAGCACTGCCCAGCACTGCGGTGACCCGGCGGTCCGTCGCACTCCACCGGACCAGGAACCCGGACGCGACCGCGCCGGCGGTGTCCGCTGCCAGGTCGCCGATCGTGTCGTCGTACCCGACGTAGATCGACGAGTCGAGGTGGGTGTGCCCGAACCACTCGCACATCTCCCACACGCCGCCGATCGCCAGGCCGGCGGTGCCGGCCAGGATCACCAGCGCGACGAGCGGCATCCGGCCGAGGTCGGGCAGGACCCCCGCGTCGGCGCCGATGACCACCACCAGGATGCTCAGCGCGCCGATGAGCAGGAAGTGGATGAGCTTGTCCCAGCCGAACACCGTCGTGTACCACTCCAGGACGCTGCTCCAGCCGGCGACGAGCGCGAGCAGGCACAGCACGATGTCGAATCCCGGCCGGAGTCCGAGCACGCGGGGGACGACGACGCCGAGCAGGGCCAGCGCCATCACGGCGAACGCCACCGCGCCCCAACCGATCGCGGCGATCGGGATGCTGACGAGCGTCAGGACCCGGAGGGCGTCGGCGACGTACTCGGCGCCGTGCGGACGGCGCAGGAAGGTCGGACCTGCGGTGGTGGCGATCCCGGTCACGGGGCCTCCCATCGGATGACGGCGTGCACGGGCAGGTGGTCGGAGGGCCAGACACCGGCCGGGCGTCGCACGGAGACGGCGACCCGGTCGACGGTGACGCCGTCGTGGCGGACCAGGATCCGGTCGAGCCGCTCGCCGTCCGGCCGCGGCGTCCGGTAGGCCGCGTAGGTCCCGAGCGTCGGCGGTCGGTCCGCCGGCGGGACGAGGTCCCAGGTGTCCAGGAGCCCCGCGGCCGTCAGGACCCGCGCCGAGGCCGAACCCGCGCCGGCGTTCCAGTCGGCCATCGCCACCGCGGGCAGTCCGGCGTCGTGGACGACCTCGCCGAGCAGCCGGGCGGACCGGACCTGCGCGAGCGGCGAGAACGGGTCGACGTGGGTGGCGACGGCGAGGAATCCGACCCCGGTGACCCGGTCCTCGAGTTCGGCCAGGACCGCGATGCGCGGGAAGAGCGCACCCCAGTCCCGGGTGCCGACGCGGTCGCGGTGCCGCGCGAGTGCGATCGTGCTGGTCTCCCCGACCCGCAGCCGGTCCTCGTCGACGAGGAACCCCACCCCCTCGCCACCGCCGGAGCGTCCGCGACCTGCGACCACGGCTCGCCACCGTGACCCCATGGCGGTCCGGAGGTGCTGCACCTGCTCGGGCACGGCCTCCTGGACGGCCAGCAGGTGGGGGGATTCGGACCGGACCAGCGCGGCGACGGCGGGTGCCCGCCGGGGCCACGCGTCCGGGTGGCCGCGGCGCAGGTGCGGTACCGGACGGCGGACGTTGAGGGTCATGCAGTGCAGCGCCGGTGCCGAGACGGGACCGATCGCGGGGACGTCCCCGCGGGTCACCGCGGCACCGTCGTCGGCTCCGGCCGATCGGACGGGGCTCGCGCGGCGCTCCGACGGACCGCCGGGACCGGACGGGTGCCGACGAGCGCCCGTCGCATGATCCGGCCGGGGGAGAAGGCCCGCATGCCGGAGCGCCACATCGTGCGACCCGCCTTCCGGGTCCGGACGACCAGGCCCCACGGGTCCTGCACCGGCGTCCCGGAGACCGACGCGACCAGGCGCGTGTCGAACACCGTCCGCCACGTCGGGTCGAACTGGATCGAGAGGTCGACGTCGTCGTGCACCATCGCGTCCTCGCGGTGCACGCGGTGCCGGATCGCGAGCCACGCACTCCGGCGCATGAGCATGTTCGAGCCGAAGAGCGGCGGCCTCCCGAGCGCCCCGGTCATCAGGAAGAAGTACGCGCGCATGTAGGCGACGTCCCAGAAGAGGCCCGCGACCGGGCCGAGTCCGCGGAACCGGCCGGGGCCGGTGACCGCGGTGACCAGGGGGTCCTCGAACCAGCTCGACGCCCGCGCCAGCCAGTCCGGGGGCAGCTCGGTGTCGGAGTCCACACGGGCGATCACCGTGCTCGTCGCTCGGTCGTACCCGAGACCCGACGCCGCTCCGATGCCCCGTCGTGGTTCGTGCAGCACCGTGGCGCCCGCCGCCATGGCGACCTCGGCGCTGCCGTCCGAGCTGCCGTTGTCGACCACGATGACCTCGTCCGGTTGTCGCGTCTGCGCGGCGAGGGACGCCAGGCACGCCGCGAGCTGTTCGGCGTCGTCGAGCACCGGGATGACGACGGACACGGTCGGCGGGGACTGCATGGCTCCACCCAACCAAGACGGGGCTGAGCACCCGGCCGTCTACGCGCCCGTCAGGTCCGCACGCGTGTCGGCGTGGATGGGTTCGCTGTGCCCGAAGGTCCGCGCCGCCGCCCGCAGGCGCGCGACGAACTCGGTGTGGTCGGGCTCGAGTTCATCGTCGTCGGCGTCCTCGACGACGACCTCGCTGGCGGGTCCGATCAGGATCTTCGTCGTCGTCATCGTGCCGTCCGCGGCGACCGCGGGTACGGCCACCGTGTCCGCGCGGTCACCGCCGGCCAGCGCTGCCGCGTACTCGATGACGGCGTCGGCGGCGTCGTCGCTGGTGAGGATCGACGCGCCGTCGTACAGGATGTGCTTCACCGGTGGGCTCCTTCCGCCGTGCAGGCGATGCTCCACCCAGTGAAACGGGTGCCCGTCACGGTGCGTTCAGGTACCCGACCGCTCCTGCAGGTGGGCGTAGTCGGGCAGGTCGATCGCGTCGGCCGGCGGCGTGAAGAGCCGTTCTCCGAGCCGACCGACCAGCGGGGTGGCACCGATCCGCACGACCGCGCCGAACGCGGCGATGCCCAGCCGCGACCGCGGGTTCGCGACCCGAGGGGTCCCCGGCGGCAGCTGCTGCGCCTGGTCGACGTACGGGCGCATGATCCGCTCGTACCCCCGGAAGGCGTCCCGGTGGTCGACGTGCGCGGCGAGTTCGCCGGCGAGGACGTAGGCGCCCGTGAGCGAGAGGCTCGTGCCCATGCCGCTGACCGGCGAGGCGCAGTAGGCGGCGTCGCCCACCAGCGCCACCCGCCCGTCCCACCAGCGGGGCGCACGGACCTGGCCGATCGACTCGGCGTACAGGTCGTCCGCGTCGTCGAACCCGGCGAGCACGCGACGGGCCTCCCACCCGGCGTCGGCGAACGCCTCGTGCAGGTGCCGACGCTGCGCGACGAGGTCGCGGCGCTCGGAGCCGGCGCGTTCCCGCTTCCGGTCCGTCAGGATCGACATCGTCGCGCGGATCGTGCCGTGCGCGTCCGGGCGCAGCGTGATCGAGCGGCCTCCGGGGGCGTTGTACCAGCGCCACCAGTCGTCGTCCGCGTCCGTCCGGGGGATCGTGCCGAACGTCGTCTCCAGGCCGAGCGACCGGATCTCGGGCTCGTCGCCGAAGACGAGACGACGGGTGCTCGACCCGATGCCGTCCGCGGCGACCACGAGGTCGAAGCGCTCGTCGGGGGCGTGCTCGAAGTGCACGAGGACCGTTCCGTCCCCGTCCTGCTCGAGGCCGGTGATCCGGTCGCCGTAGCGGTACTCGGTGTCCGACGCCGTGCGGTCCACCAGCAGCCGCGCGAGGTCACCGCGGAGGATCTCGAGCTCGGCGGTCGCCCCGCCGGAGTCGGTCGTCCCCGCGGGGAACTCGGCGATCGTGGCACCGCGCGGCCCGATGAACCGGGTCCCGACCTCACCCGTGGTGGCCGCACGGATGTCGTCCTCGATGCCCATCCGACGTGCGACCTCGCGCCCGGCTCCGCGGACGTCGACGTTCTGCCCGCCGGTCCGGAGCGCCGGGGCGCGCTCGACGATCACCGTCTCGTAGCCGGAGCGGTGGAGCCAGAACGCCAGGGCGGGTCCGGCGATGCTCGCGCCGGAGACGAGGACGCGGCCGCGGGAGGTGCTGTGCATGTTGCCTCACATCTTGATTATCAACGAGATTGGCAATGTACACGGTTAGTATGGACGGGTGTCCACGCGCCCCGAGATCGATCGCGACGACCGACGCGATCGGGAGTCCGCGCGTCGCGACGGACGTCCGATGCCCGAGGACGACATCCGCGCGCGGGTGCAGCAGGTCGCCGTGCGGCAGCAGCGGTTCGAGCGACACCTGGCCCGGGCGCTCGACGTGGACGCGATGGGACTCGAGGCGATGGACCACCTCATCACCAGCGGACCCGCCACCCCGACCGAGCTCGCCCGCCGCCTGGAGATCTCGACGGCGGCGATGACCCTCGTGCTCAACCGGCTCGAGGCGGCCGGACACGTGCGGCGGGACCGGCACCCGAGCGACGGGCGGAAGCTCGTGGTGACGGCTGCGTCGAGTTCCGCCGATCAGGCGTACGAGCTCGTGCTGCCGATGATCGAGGGGATCGAGGAGCTCGTCGAAGGGATGGACGCGGCGGAACGGGCGACGGTGCAGACGTTCCTGGACCGGTTGATCCGGATCTACGACGACGCGACGGACTAGGGCTGGCCCCGGCTCAGGGAACGCCGTGGGTGACCGTGATCCGGGCCTCCCGCGGGTTGACCAGCGTCTTCGAGACGGAGAGGGGCCGGTGCCCAGCGGGCGGCAGCACGAAGCCGCTACTGCTGTTGTACATTCTGCATCTGTACGGCAATCTGGCAGCTACGGCAACGGGCCAGCTGACCGCCGTGATGTGGTGCAACAACCAGTAACCGGCCGGAGATCTCTCATGCGGACCTTGTCGATCGTGCTCCTCGCTGTCGGAGCGGCGTGCGGGGGTGCAGCCGTCGCCCTCGCCTCGGTCGGGCTGACCCTCTTCGTCCCCGGCAGTCCCGCCGTCCACCAACTGAATGCCGCGGCGCTGTCCCTCGCACTGGCGGGTGCTCTTGCAGGGATCCTCTCGGCTCCGGTGCGGCGCCGAGCGGAGAACCGAGGGAGTGGGAGTGAGTGAGCTCGCCGACCAGCCCTCGTGCACGGAGTCGGCCGGTGGGCGGCAGTCAAGACCGCCCGCGCGCCACCCAGGCGGAGGGTCAGCGCTCCGTCGCCGCAGGACCCCGGGCGACCATCCGGAGGACGTCACGGACCAGGCGGCGCGGGCGCTCTTCGTCGACCGCCAGGGCGAAGGCCACCCGGTAGTAGAGCGGGGCGATGACGTGATCGAGGACCTGCTCGGCCGTCGGCACGACCTCACCCCTACCCTCGGCACGACGGAGGAGCACTGACGCCTGCTCGAAGCGGGTGTCGGTCACCTCGCAGTGCGCGACGACGTCCTGGCGGGCGGCCACCATCGCCCGCAGATACCGCGCGCGCTCCGGTCGGGTGATGTCGCGCGTGATGATCGTCGCCCACTCGATCAGGTCACCGACGAGCGTGCCGGTGTCGGGGAGCGCGTCGCCGTCGCGGGTGAGGGCGGCGACGGCGACCTCTTCGAGGAGGTCACCGACGTCGGTCCACCGTCGGTAGAGCGTCGTCGGGTTGACACCGGCGCGCTCCGCGATGACGGGGAAGGTGATGCGCTCCGCACCTTCGCCCACGAGCGCGCCCACCGCCGAGTAGACGGCGGTCAGCACGCGACTGCTCCGCCCGCCGGGCCTGGTCGTGGCTGTTGCGGACATGATCCAACTATCGCAAACTTCTTTGCTTTTCGTAACCACCCGGGCTACCGTCGCTAACGCCAAACTCGTTGCTTTTGATGGAGGTACCCATGGCGTTCCCCCGCCAGGTCGCGTTCGCCGTCGCCGGGGCCACCGGTGCTGCGACCCTGACGGCCGCTTCCGCGCCGTCTCCGCTGTACCCCGTGTACCAGCACTTGTTCGGCTTCTCGGCGTTCACGCTGACAGTCGTCTTCGCGGTCTACGTCGGTGCGCTCCTCGTCGCCCTGCTGACGGTGGGGTCGCTCTCGGACCGGATCGGACGTCGGCCGGTGTCGTCCGGCGCGATGGTGCTGCTCGCCCTCGGCATGCTGCTGTTCGTGGTCGCCGGGGGAACCGGGGGGCTCGTCGTCGCCCGGGTCGTCCAGGGGTTCGCGGTCGGCGCGGCCACCGGTACGGTCACGGCGATGATCCTCGACGCCGCCCCGGACCCGCGGCGTGGATCGATCGTCAGCAGTGCTGTCCCGTCGCTCGGGATCACGATCGGTGCGGTCCTGGCAGGTGCCCTCGTCGAGTTCGCGCCGTTCCCGCGCCAGCTCGTGTTCTGGGTCCTCGCCGCCGCGTACCTGGTGCTCGCCGCGGCCGTCTGGTGGATCCCGGAGCGTTCCCGACCGGCAGCGGCCGACCGTGGCCCGGTCTGGCGTTCACTCCTGCCGAGCGCCGCCCTGCCGCCGGCCGTCCGCCCGGCGTTCCTCGCACTGGTGCCGTCGATCATCGCGACGTGGGCGTTGTCCGGCTTGTCGCTGTCGTTGGGGTCGTCGGTCATCGGCACGCTGCTCGAGGTGCACAGTCACTTCGTGGTCGGCCTGGTGCTCGGGGCCTTCTTCGTCGCGGGCACGATCGGCGGCGCGGTCTCGACGTTCCTGCCGTCGCAGAGCCGCCAGTGGTTCGGGTACGGCACGCTCGCCGTCGGGGTGGTGGTCATGCTCGTGGCCGTCCTCACCACTGCGCTGCCGCTCTACGTCGTCGGCTCCGCGATCGCCGGGCTGGGGTTCGGCAGCACGTTCCAGTTCGCGGTCACCGCGCTCGGGGCCACGGCTCCGCCGGACCAGCGCGGTCAGGTGTTCGCGACGATGTACATCGTCAGCTACGCGGCCTTCAGCGTGCCCGCCCTCGTGGCCGGCCTCGCGGCAGGGGCCGTCGGGCTCGAACCCACCGTGCTCGCGTACGGAGTGTTCGTGGTCGTCCTGGTGCTGGCCGCGGTGATCGCGGCCCTGCGGTCTCGGAGCGCCGTGCGGACGCGGTGACGGCTCAGCGTACCCCGAGGGCGCGGATCCACGGGTGCGCCGGATGCGCTCGCTCCAACGCAGTGCGCAGCCATGCCGCAGCCTCCTCGCCGAGGAGCGGCAGGCACGCGTCGAAGTCCTGTTGGTCCTGCGGGCGCAGGCCTGGTGCCTTGTGGAGGAGTTGGACCTCGGGGCGCAGGTACCGGATCCCGTCGCGCTCCCAGAAGAGCTCGGCGACGGGCAGGGTGACGCTCCCGTCGCGCTTGTACGCCCACGCATCGGAGTCGATGTCCATCAGGAGCACGTCGTACTCCCACGGGTCCGCACCGCTGCGGCGGAGCCAGAGGTTGCCGCAGGTGTCGGGGAGCGTGTCGGCATCGTCCACCATCGGCCGCAGGGTTCCGCGATCCGCCGCCCAGACGTCGATCCTGCCGGCGAGGTGGGCGCGGAGCAGCGGCACGTCGGAGCGGGGGATGCTCGGGTCGATGTCGCCGTGGCGTCGACCCCGGCCCGTGAAGGCCTCGATCGCCCACCCTCCGGCGATCCACCAGGTGCCGGGGTAGCCAGCGAGGAGCGCTGCGACGTCCGCAGGCGTGCGGGGGAGCCATGGTCCGTAGAGCCGGACGAGGGCATCGTGCGGCTGCTCGCGCGCGGCGGCCGGTTCGTCGGACATCGACCCATCATCGCCGGTGACCGCTCGCGCCGCCGTGCGAGGTGGGTTAGAGTTCGTCGCAGAGGGAAAAATCCCGCTTGCTCCGGCAGGCGGAAGCGCGTACACGTCTCACGGGAGTCGTCACTTCTTCATCGAAGGAGTGCCCCCGTGTCCGTACGAACCGCATCACCGACGCTGCCCCCGGCGTCCCCGCCACGCCTGCGTGACGCATGGGTGGCGCTGGCCGGCCTCTCCGCCGTGTTCCTGTTCGAGATGCTCGACAACTCGGTCCTCAACGTCGCGCTCCCGACCATCGGCCGCGAGCTCGACGCCTCCACGACGGCGCTGCAGTGGGTGTCCGGCGCCTACTCCGTCGCCTTCGGCGGGCTCATGCTGCTGTTCGGCGCCGTCGCCGACCGCTTCGGCCGCCGCCGCACGATGCTCGTCGGCCTGACACTGCTCGCGATCGTCAGCGTCGCGACCGTGTTCGTGAGCACGCCGGAGCAGCTCATCGTCGTCCGCGCCCTCATGGGCCTCGCCGCCGCGATGACCACACCAGGATCGATGGCGTTGGCCTTCCGGCTGTTCTCGAGCGACGACCTGCGGGTCCGCGCACTCACCGTCATCTCGACCGCCGGCCTGGTCGGACTCGCGGTGGGACCGACGGTCGGTGGCTTCGTCCTGGCGGTGGCACCGTGGCAGGTGCTCCTCGTCGCGAACGCGCCGATCGCCGCGATCGCGTTCGTCGGCATCCGCGTCGGGATCGCAGCGGACCAGCCCGGCGACCTCCACCGCAACCCGGTCGACGTCGTCGGAGCCGCCCTCGGGACGGCGACGATCGTCGGTGTCCTCGTCGCCCCGACGCTGTTCGTGAGCGGTGTCGGCGGGTGGACGCCGTGGGGCGTCACGATCGCGACCGTCTTCGCGGCCGCCGGGTTCGTCGTCCGCGAGCGCACGGCCCGTCACCCGCTGCTCGATCTCCGTCTCGTGGCGCAGCCGCTGGTCGCGAGCGGTCTCGCCTACAAGGCCGCAGCGGGTCTCGCGATGGCCGGGCTGTCCTACATGGTCACGCTGCAGCTGCAGTTCGCCTGGGGCTGGCCGCCGGCCCTGGCCGCGGTGGGCACGCTGCCGCAGGTCGTGGTGCTCCTGGCCAGCGGGCGCTTCGTCGGCCCGTTCGTCCGACGGGTCGGCCTCGACCGTGCCGCGTGGGTCAGTGCTGCTGCGGTCGTCGCGGGTCTCGCCGTGTTCGCCGCCGGAGCCCGCTTCGGCTACCCGTTCGTCGTCGTCGCGCTGGTGCTCGTCGCGGCGGGCATGCGCGTCGTCGGCGTCGTGGCGGGCAACAACGTCCTCACGGGCCTGCCCGAGGACCGCACCTCCATCGGCGCTGCGCTCGTCGACACCGCGAGCGAGATCGCGACGGCGGTCGGCGTCGCTGCCACCGGCACCATCCTCGCGGCCCTCGTCAGCGGCAGCATCGCCACGACCCCGTGGACGCCGGCTCGGACCAGTGCCTTCGAGGGCGCGATCTCGGTCGCCGGTGTCACCGTGACCGCGGTCGCCGCGCTCCTGGTCGGCTTCGGCATCGTCCGCGCACGCCGCACGTCCACCCCCGCTTCCACCACCGCTTCCACCACCGCACCCACCACCGTCCAGGAGCCCACCGATGTCTGACGCCCTCGTCCGCCCGCCGTTCGACCCCGAACTCGCCACGTTCCTCACCGCGCTCGAGGCTCGCGGTCCCTTCACCCTCACCGCGGAGATGCTGCCCCACATGCGGCAGCTCGACGTGCCGGAGGACGTCCTCGACGAGCGCCTCCGGTCCCGTGGGTACCAGCGGCGGAGCGTCACCGTGCCCGGCCACCTCGGCGACCCGATCGACCTCGCGATCATCGAGCGCATCGAGCGCACCGGCACGACCACGGCCGTCTACACGATCCACGGCGGCGGGATGATGTTCGGTCACCACCTCGGGAACCTCGACGGGTACGACGACTGGCTGCTCGACCACGACGTCGTCCTCGTCAGCGTCGACTACCGCCTGGCGCCCGAGTACCCCGATCCGTACCCGGTCGAGGACTGCTACGCGGGTCTCGTCTGGGTGGCCGAGCACGCCGACGAGCTCGACATCGACCCGGCCCGGATCGTCATCGCGGGACAGAGCGCCGGCGGCGGGCTCGCAGCGGGTACCGCGCTCCTCGCACGCGACCGGAGGGGTCCGGAGCTGATGGCGCAGATCCTCGTGTCGCCCATGCTCGACGATCGCGACGACACCGTGTCGACCCGGCAGATCGACGGCGTCGGCGTCTCGGACCGGCAGATGACCCGCTTCGGGTGGGACGCGTACCTCGGGTCGCGCCGCGGCACCGGCGACGTCTCCGAGTACGCGGCACCCGCGCGCGCCGCGGACCTGTCCGGACTGCCGCGGACCTACATCGACTGCGGGAGCGCCGAGGTCTTCCGCGACGAGGACGTCACCTTCGCCAGCCGACTCTGGGCTGCGGGTGTCGACGCGGAACTCCACGTGTGGCCGGGCGCCTTCCACGGTTTCACCAGCATGATGCCCGACGCCGTGCTCTCCAGGACCGCGACCGCGGCACTCGCGGACTGGACCCGGCGGCTGCTCGGCGCACAGGAGTGACCGCGACAGCGCGACAGCGCGCCGGAGTGACGGACACGAACGGGGAAGGGTCGCCCTGTCAGGACATCCCTCACGACCGCACCGGCTCCTAGCGTGGGAGCCGGTGCGGTCCGCACCCCCACACGACCCAGGAGGAACACCATGCCGCAGGAGATCCTGCCGAAGCAGCCCACCGTCAAGAACCCGCCGGAGCAGTTCGCCGGCGACGTCTGGGTCGACCCGATCGTCACCCCGCAGGACGACGACCAGCGCGCCACCCTGGCCATCGTCAAGTTCGCTCCCGGTGCCCGCACCGCGTGGCACTCCCACGCCCGCGGCCAGTTCCTCCGGGTCACGCAGGGCGTCGCGCACTTCGGGACCCGCGACGGCGCGCTGGTCACCGCACACCCCGGCGACACCGTGTACGTCTCGCCGGGCGAGGAGCACTTCCACGCCTCCGCCGAGGGCACCTTCATGGAGCACGTCGCGATGCTCGAGAACGCCGACGACCCGTCGACCACCACCACCTGGCTCGAGCACGTCTCCGACGCGGACCTCGCCGGTCACTGACACACGAACAGGAAGCACCATGTCCACCTGGACCCCCGACACCATCGCAGCGATCGCCACGAGCGACGACCTCCACGTGAGCCCCTTCCGAGCGGACGGCACGACGTACGGCACGCCGACCTGGATCTGGTCGGTCGTCGTGGACGGCGACCTCTACGCCCGCGCCTACAACGGCCGCCGCTCCCGCTGGTACCGCTCCGCCATCGAGCAGGGTGCCGGCAGGATCAGCGCCGCCGGTGCCGAGCACGAGGTCGCCTTCGAGGCCGTCGGTCCGGACCTGAACAGCCGCATCGACGCCGCGTACGAGACGAAGTACGCGGGCAGCGAGTACCTGCCGCCGATGCTGCAGGACGGGCCGACCTCGGCGACCGTCCGGATCAGACCGCGACCGTGAGCACCGCCGTGGGGTGTCCTGCCAGTGCGTTCCTCGCCCCCACCCGCACTCGTAGGGTCGCCTCATGAGCACGAACCGTGACGACGTCAAGGACTTCCTCGTCAGCCGGCGTGCGCGGGTCCGCCCCGACCAGGTCGGGCTGCCCGCCGGGCCGAACCGACGGGTCGCGGGCCTCCGACGCGGCGAGGTCGCGATGCTCGCCGACGTGAGCGTGGAGTACTACGCCCGACTCGAACGCGGCAGCCTGTCCGGGGTGTCCGACAGCGTGCTGTCCGCCATCGCCGGTGCGCTGCTGCTCGACGACGCCGAACGCGACCACCTCTTCGACCTCGCCCGCGCCGCGAACTCCTCCCCGGTGCGCGCGCGCCGCCGGTCCGTCACCCCGAAGACGCTCCGCCCCGGGCTGCAGTACGCGCTCGACGCCTTCGCCGGTGGTCCGGCCTTCATCCGCAACGACCGCCTCGACGTCCTCGGTGCGAACGCCCTCGGACGGGCCCTCTACGCCGACCTCTTCCGGAAGGCCGAGCGCCCGAACCTCGCCCGCGCCGCCTTCCTCGACCGGGAGTGGTCCGACGCGTTCTACCCGGACTGGGACCTCGCCGCCGACCAGAGCGTCGCGATCCTCCGCACCGCCGCCGGGCACGACCCGTACGACAAGGACCTGCAGGACCTGATCGGCGAGCTCTCCACGCGCAGCCCCGAGTTCCGCGCGAAGTGGGGTGCGCACGACGTCCGCCGGCACGCCAACGGCGAGAAGCACTTCGTCCACCCGGTCGTCGGCGCGCTCGACCTGTTCTTCGAGGGGTCCCGGCTGATGAGCGATCCGAGCCTGAGTTTCCTGCTCTACACCGCGGAGCCCGGCTCGCCGACCGCCGACGCCCTCCGGCTGCTCGGCTCGCTGGACGCCACCGAACGCCGGGACGCACTCCACGCCGCC
Organism: Curtobacterium sp. NPDC090223; assembly: GCF_044746585.1. NCBI lineage: Bacteria > Bacillati > Actinomycetota > Actinomycetes > Micrococcales > Microbacteriaceae > Curtobacterium > Curtobacterium sp. NPDC090223. Next base: position 289,522 of record NZ_JBIVCN010000004.1, read on the forward strand.
GCCCGCCCCGATCCCACCGGAGGACACTCGTGAAGACCAGGACACTCGGCACCGACCTCGACGTCGCGGAGATCGGCCTCGGCTGCATGACGATGACCGGCGGCTACGGCGGCAACCCCGACCGGACCGCGATGGTCGACCTCCTGCACAGCGCCGTCGACCAGGGCGTCACCCTCTTCGACACCGCCGAGACCTACGGCCCGCACCGCAACGAGGAACTCGTCGGTGCGGCACTCGCGCCGTTCCGCGACCGTGTGACGATCGCGACGAAGTTCGCGAACGCGATCGATCCGGACACCCACGAGCCGCTCGGCCGCCTGCTCCGCCCCGACGAGGTCCGTGCCGCCGCCGAGGGATCGCTCCGCCGTCTCCGGACGGACCACATCGACCTGTACTACCAGCACCGCGTGAACCCGGACCACCCGATCGAGGAGTTCGCCGGCGCCGTCCGCGAACTCATCGACGAGGGCAAGGTGCTGCGCTACGGCATGTCCGAGGCCGCCGAAGCGACCATCCGCCGTGCGCACGCCGTGCAGCCGGTGACCGCCGTCCAGAGCGAGTACTCGCTCTGGTGGCGCCGCCCCGAGGACGGGGTCCTCGCCGCCTGTGCGGAACTCGGCATCGGCTTCGTGCCGTTCAGCCCGCTCGGCAAGGGGTTCCTGACCGGCACCATCGACGCGTCGGCGACCTTCGGCGACAACGACCTGCGCGCCAGCATCCCCCGGTTCGAGGGCGACGCGCTCACGTCGAACATCGCCCTGGTCGACGGCGTGCGGGTGATCGCCGAAGGGCTCGGCGCGACGCCGGGACAGGTCGCGCTGGCATGGCTCCTGGCCCGGCAGCCGTGGATCGTCCCGATCCCCGGCACGACGAAGCAGCACCGGCTCACGGAGAACACCGGAGCAGCCGACGTCCGGTTGTCCGCTGCCGACGTCGACCGCCTCACGGCGCTCTCCGACTCCGTCGAGATCGTGGGCGGTCGCTACCCGGACTTCCTCGAGGCGCAGACCGACCTGTGACGACCGGTCGCGGTCGCGACCACGGATCGGACGGGAGGCCCGGTGCCAGCTGGCACCGGGCCTCCCGTCCGTCATGCGGTCCGGATGCGGGTGGCCGCGACGGTGACGACGGAGTCGGGACGATCCGCTGGGCACATCGAGTGGTGCTCGGGAACGACGATCGGGTGCGACGATGATCCGGTGACGGAAGCGATGGAACCCGTGCTCGTTCCCGAGCTGCTCGTGGCCGACCTCGATCGGAGCATCGAGTTCTGGTGCGACGTGTGCGGGTTCGACGTCGCCTACGCACGCCCTGCGGAGCGCTTCGCGTACATCGCGCTCGGTGCAGCGCACCTGATGCTCGAGCAAGCCGGCGTGGGTCGCAACTGGGTCACGGGGCCGCTCGAGCAGCCGCTCGGCCGCGGCGTGAACTTCCAGATCACGGTGCCGGACACCCGAACGCTCGCAACGGCGCTCGAACGTGCGGGCGTCGAGCTCTTCATGCAACCCGAGACGAAGTGGTACGGCGTCGGCGACGAAGAAGCCGGCGTTCAGCAGTTCCTCGTCCAGGACCCCGATGGGTACCTCGTGCGCTTCCAGTCGTCACTCGGTCGACGACCAGCGGCTGAGCGCTGATCCTGTTCAGGACAGGATGGTGAGGAGTCGGTTGCCGAAGAGCGCTGCGTACCGTCCCTGCTTCCGCAGGATCGTGGTCACCTGCTCGGCCGTCCGGGGGAGTCGATCGGCGAAGCCGTCGAAGCCGGACAGCACGACGACCAGGCCGGTCTCTGACGGGTCCCACCCGTAGTCGGGCTCGGCAACGTCCGACATGCAGTCGTCGAGCGCGTCCAGGTTCATCCCGAAGTGGCCGGGGAAGGCAAGCGCAGCCGCGAACGTGGCGTGCATGTGCCGCTCGTCACGCCAGGATCCGGCGTCCATCTCGACGACCCGGTAGCCCTCGCCCCGGAGCCAAGTCTCAGCGTCGCGGAGGACGGTACCGCCTGGCAGCCCGCGGACGAAACCGTCGCGGGCGATCGCGAAGTCCATCCTGTTGCCGAGAGCGTCGTCGGTGGAGAAGGCAGCCACGGGGGAACGGTAGTACGGACCGAGGCCAGCTGATGGACTCCGATGCCGGTTCAGACACGGTCGAACTCCACGATCGCCCTCACGTGCGCGGTCGCCGTGATCATCCGGCTGTGCCACTCCGCCGCGTCGTCGTCGCGACGATCGACGTCCGCCCCGAAGTCGTCGCGGGCGAGGAACCGGATCCCGTCCGCGTCGAAGTACCCGACCGAGCCGCCCCGGGCCTGGACGAGCATCGGCCAGGTGACGTCGCTCGTGATCGATGTCTCCTGGCTGTGGGTGAGGATCGTCTGCGCGGTGTCACGTGTCATGAGGCGCATCGCGATCATCAGATCCCACCGGGTGCTGAGCCCGTTGGCCAGGCCGTAGACGTGGTTGACGAGCTCCTCGGTACGTCGGAGTCGCTCGGGACCCGCTGCCATCGCAGCAGGCGAGCGCCCCACCACGAGGAAGTCGTGGTGGGGCTGGGCAAGGCAGGTCTCCACCTCGTCGCGCGACGAGCCGAGCCAGCGCAGGATGTGGTCCAGGTCGGAGTAGAACAGGCGACCGTCCCGGCTCCGGAGTCCGAGAGCAAGAGCATCGCGCCTCGCTGTGCCGATGCCCACGCTGCCGGCTCCGTGCTCACCGAAGAACGTCGGCAGTGACAGCGCACGGAGCGCCGCCACGGTGGCTGGGTGCGTCTCGGAGGTGACGTTGACCGCCAGCGACCCGAACACGTCCGCGAGGACACCGCCCGCTTCCTCGACACCCGTGGCGAAGCGTCCCGAGGGATCGTGACAGGTCACCGCGAGACAGGTCTGATCGTCGAGCTCGGCCATGTCTCGACCCTAGGACGCCGTCGCGGGTGCCGGTCGACCGGTGCTCAGAAACCGCCAGCGGGACGCACCTGGTAGTGCTCCTCGAGCGCGGAGACTTCCTCCGGGGTGAGATCGATGTCGACCGCGGCGGCAGCGTCGCCGAGGTGGTGGGGCTTCGTCGCGCCGATGATCGGGGCGCTGACGACCGGGTTGGCGAGCACCCATGCCATCGCGATCTGCGCCATCGGCACGTTCCGGGCTTCGGCGATCTGCTGCACGGCGTCGATGACGGGGCGGTCGCGTTCGGTGTCGGCGAAGAAGGTGTTCCCGACCGGGTCGTCGGAGGAGCGCTTCGTCTGTTCGCCAGGGACGGCGGTCGCCGCACGCTCGACGTCGGCAACACCGAGGTGCTCGCGAACCTGATCCGAGATCAGATCAGCTGTGACCTGTACCGGATCGAAGCCGCCGACGCCTACTCGGACCGCTACGACCCCACCGTCGCCCGGAACGTCGACGAGCAGAACAGCGACGCCCGCCCCGAGGTCGCAGCACCGCTCCCGGACCTCAGCCGGTACGACCGGATCCTGCTCGGCAGCCCCATCTGGAACGTGCGACCGCCGATGATCATGGCGACGTTCGCGGAGAACGCAGCCCTACGCCACAAGGACGTCCACCCGTTCGTCACCTACGCCGTCAGCGGCCTCGGCAGCACCGCGTCGTTCTACCGCGAGCTGAACACCGGAGCCCGGTTCCACAACGGCCTCGCCGTCCGCGGCGAGGAGGTCCACGACCGAAGCACCGCCGGCGCTGCGGCGCGGTGGCTGCGCAGCAGCGGCCTGCTCTGAACAGCCTCGCTCACGAACTCGGCAGCATTCATGCTCTGGTCCACGCGGAGGAACGTCGTGGCAGAACCGCTCACTGTCCTGGTCGTCGGCGCGACCGGCAGCATCAGCCGGCAGGTCATCACCACTGCGCGCGCCATGACCTCGATTCTGCGAGCACCGCCCGCGGTGGAGTGTGTGCCCATCTTCTGAACACCGCTTCAGATCTCATTTCCCGGCCTCGCTGATCACCGTTGCAAGGCCTACCCTGTGGACGTTGGAACGGGGAACGTGTGCGCTGGGGTAAAACGCAAGCATTCGGACTGTTGCTCGGCGCAGGTATCGGCGGACTCCTCGGTGGGTTTCTCTACTTCGGATCGTTCGGACTGGGCCACGGGGCCGATCTGGCGTCGCTCGTGTTCGCAGTGTCAGCAGTTCCAGCTGCTGCCATCGGCGGCTGGCTGTGCGCGCTCGGAGCTCTGGTCGCCGCCCGGCTCCTCGGCTGCCGAAGGCGGGTGACCGGCGCGGCGCTTGGAGCCGGCGTCGTAGCGCTGGTCGGAAGCGCAACGTTCTTCCGGATCTACGGCGCAGGCAGCGGAACGCCGAAGTACCTCTTCAGCACCGGGGCCGTCAGTCTCGCGCTCGTCGTTGTCGCTGCTGTCATCGCCACTGTCGCCGCGCGCGGAGCTCCGAACGAGCGCCGCGGATCGTCTTGACGGCGGATCCGTCACCGGGCTCCGAGCAGGGGTTAGGTTGGCCCCGTGGACGTGTTGAGCGCGAGGGTCGTGGGGTCGATAGCGCTCGTCTTCGGCCTGGTGTTCTTCACGACGTCGATCGTCCGCTTCATCCGGCCGGACGTGGACCTCGTCCTGGCGGTCGTGAACATCGCGCTCGGCATCTTCTGGCTCGGGGCGGGTGTCTGGTTCTGGCGCTTTGCGGTTCGGAAAGCGAAGCGCGGCCGGTAGAGGATCGCTCGCTCAGCTGGTGACGGCTGCAACGGTGCCGACCTGAACCGCGAGCCGCAGCCCCTCGGGACAGGCCATACTGCACACGTGGGGTCGGAGCAGGAAAACCGCGAGGGCGCGGCGGACGTGGCACCGCCGAAGCGTGCCCGTGCGAAGCAGGATCACGACTGGTACCGATCCGTTGAGTGGGACGCGGACATCGCTGCGGCGTTCGAGGCGAAACTCGCCCGCGCCAGATCCGCTCGGGGCGAATACCTCCGGGTCCAAGGCTCGACGCTCGCGCTGCAAGAAGGACCGCACGAGCGGCTTCGCGAGGTCGGCCGAGAGCTCCTGACACGGTTCATGGCGGAGACCGCAGCCAGTGGTGCCGGTCCGGCACGCGTCAACAGCGGCGGCAGTGCCCTTGCCCAGTCCTTCGCGCTGTCGGGCCGGTATGCGGAGGCGGCGCTGGAGTTCCGCGCGGTGCTGCGGCGCATCGATGAGGCCGGGACATCGTCGTACACCTCTGGCGCGGTCGAGTTCGAGCTGGCCGAGGTACTCCTGCACCTCGGCGGCCGGTCGTCGCTCGCGGAGGCAGATGCGCTCCTCCGCGCCGCGGAACCGGAAATGCGACGGACTCCGTTCTTCCGGAACCGGCTGGTCAGCTACCTGACCGCGCGGGCACGTGTCGCACGTCAACTCGGCGATCCCGACGCGGCGAGCAACTACGCGCGCGCTGCGCTCGACCTGATCGCCATCCAGAGTGCACCGCTGCCGCGACACCCCGGAGTCGGCGTCCCGCATGTTGACGCGACGACCCGGAAAGAACTCGAACGACTGGTCGCAGTGCGGCGACGGAGACGGTGGCCCTTCGGAGGACTCCGCAACACAGGGCAACCCACGTCCTCCCCGACCCCACCCACGCCTTCCTGAACCGCTCGAATGACCAGTGAGTCACCGTCCCGACGTGTTCGGCAAAGACCGGGGAATGCGGTCTCGGAGTTCGGCTTCCGAGCCTGTGAAACGCTCATTCGTTCGAGCATCCTCGCAACCGGGACCAGACCGCGCGCTCCTATCGTTGCCGCATGACTCGAGTGATTGCCGCCGCGCCTCTCCCGCGCGCCGTCGTCGTGGCCACTTGGGTTCTGGCCTGCCTGTTCAACGGCGTGTTCGCCGTCTTCTTCGTCTTGTACACGGCAGCAGACGAGTGGGCCGTGAACCGCTCGGAAGCGACAGGCGCGTTCGATCCGTCGCAGTTGCTCCCGCACGACGTCGCGCTGTGGCTGATCGCACGTGCCGCGCTTGGCCTGCTCGTGGTACTGGACGCGGTGGGGATCGCCCTGTTCCTGCGCGGGCGCCGGCAACGCGTCACTGGCGCCCGGTGACCGATCCGCATCGGTTGACGAGACAGTCCCTCCTGCGCGATGTTCGTGGGATGCCTGAGTGGAACGGTCTTCAGATCCCGGTGACTGATCTCCGTCTCGTGTTCGATCGGATCCTTGCGCACGTCGAACATGCGAACGGGGAGTCGATCTTGCTGCGTGAGGACTACTTCTACTCGTTGCCCGCTCCGGACCTGTACGACGTATCGAGCGATCCACCCAAAGCCACGATCGGTCAGCTGACCGAGTCGTGGGACAACCTGATTTCGACGCCGGACGCCGATCGGACGTTGAACTGGGAACTCGTCTGGCTGGGCGACGTCTTACGAGCCATCGGCCACCTTCTGCCCGAGGGCGAGCGGCGTTCGACAGACCGGTAGCCGATCGGCTACAGGGACGCGGTCACGACACAGAGCGAAGTCAGAAGGACGACAAAGAGCGACGCTGTTCACAGCCGGAAGTGGGTCGTGGAGGCGCCAGATAACCCGATCGTTCAGCGAGACGGGAAAGTGCGTCGGCGCGATTCGATCCCATCAGTCCCTCCACGGCACAACATCACATACTCATCGCCCGCAACCAGCGCACTACGATCAGCGAGATGGAGCTGATCACCGACCTCTCTCGGTCCGCCTGGTTGATCCCGCGCATGCAGGCCTTCGGGACCGTCGCCGGGACGGCCGGTTCCGGTTTCGAGGCGTATGCCCGCCTGCTGCACCCCCTGTCCGCGTACCGAGTCGACCCGTTGACGGCCGACGAACACGTGGAACCGCTGGTGCTCGAGTCGAGCGTGTGGCGGTGGTCCGACGTGGCAGCCAGGACCGGACGGACCGTGCACCACGACGTGGCGTGGAGCGCGGTGAGCGGACGCGACGACGAGACCGAGCTGGTCTTCAACGACGGGTGGTGCGTCGAGCTCCCCGAGGAAGGGTGGTTCGACCCGACGCAGCTCGCAGCACTGACGGAGCACCTCGCGGCCGCGACTACCACCCCGCTCGACGTGGTGGCGGCCATCTGGGACGGCTGGGGTGACCTGAACGGCAGCTCGATGTTGGCCGTCGGGTGGCAGGGCGGATCGCCGAACGCCGCCGAGCGCGCGGAACTCCGCGAGTACGCTGCACGCAGGGCAGCGGAGCACCGGGTGCAGCAGGAGGCCCTCCGCGCGTCCCTGGCTGGGCCGCGGCTCCACCTGCCGCGTCGTGAGTACATCGTGCTGGGGGTGACCCTGTCGGCGTTGGCGGACCCTTCGTGGTTGGACGACGCCCGCGTGGGTACGTACCTCGAGCTCGGGCACACCCCTCAGCTGCTGTGGCCCGAGGACCACACCTGGGTCGTCGCGACCGAGATTGACACGGATTCGACCATCGTCGCCGGGTCGCGGCAGCTGATCGCGAGCGTGCTCGCCGACGGACGGTTCGAAGCGTTCGAGGTCGTACCGGACAGCGCTCTCGTCTGACACGCTCGCGCAGCTCCACGGGGCGCCCGCTCACCTATCGGCTACGGGGACGCGATCACGACACAGAGCGAAGTCAGAAGGACGACGCAAAGCGACGCTGCTCACAGCCGGAAGTGGGTCGGGGGGCGCCCGACAACCCGATCCTTCTACGAGCCACACAGAGCGATAGCGTCTGCTGATGCTGAACGTCGAAGACGAGTGTGTCTGGTGGAGTGATGAAGCCGGCTGGGGTTCTCTCCGTTCGGACGACGTCGCATCGGAGGTGTTCGTGCACTTCGCGAACCTCAGGATGGATGGGTACCACACGCTCCAACCTGGGGACCGGGTGCAGTTCGACGTCGAGCCGTACCCACCGGGGCAGGATGGCTACTTCTTCCGAGCTCATGACGTCAGACCGATCTAGACCGAGCGGGACTCTGTCTGTCTGCGGATCGCTCATCGGGCCGTGCGATCGGCAGACGTCACGAACAGGTCCCACCATGGCCGAGGAACGGCCGCCGCTGGTCGACGCTGCATTCGAATCTGACCGCCGCCTGGCACCCTGTTGACATCCGACGAACGAACCAGTTGAGGAGTCCTGATGGCGTCCCGCACCCGACGCGCAACACTGAGCGACCGCGGCGCCCTGTGGAACCTCGCCCTCATCTGGGTGGTCATCGTCATCGGACTGCTCACGGCGATCGGCTGCGTCGGGTACATCCTCAACGAGAGCCTCATCTCGTACAGCACTTGCGGCGCCCGCGCTGTGGCCTGCGGTGATGCTGGCTGGTACAGCAGCATGGGCCTCACCTTCCTCGGCGGCTTCGCTGCAGTCATCACTGGGAGTGGGTTCGGCATCCGCCGCCGCTACCGGGCCAACGGCGTGTGGTACCCGCTCGCCGGCCTCGGCGGGGCACTCTTGCTGACCGCGGCCGCCGTCGTTCTCCTGAAGACTCTCACCCGCACGTACGGCCTCCGGCCTCGCCGTTTCGTAAGCCACGACTGAACAGCCGCGGTCCCTGTCTCCATGAGCCATCCGCTACCGGGCGCGGCTTGACGATGCCGATGGGAGTAGCGGTCAGCGTTGCATGTCCATGGCGAAGCCGATCAGGTCTCCGACCGCGACGTCCGAGAACTCGGGATAGAGGCCACGATGCGCGTCGCGCACGTCGGTCTCGGTCGGGCCTCCCGCTTCGCGAAGCGACCAAGCCCACTGAGCCGCGTCAGACTCCAGTTCGTCGAGCCGCTGCTGCGCCCGCTCGAATTCGTGCTCCGGCACGCGAGGAAACGCCGCTCGTACATCTAGCGGAGCCCAGTGCCGCCTACGGGCCACTGACGACCGGACCATCGCGTCGTGAAGGGACAATTGCGACAGAGTGTCTTGAGCGATCTGGTAATACTCCACGTCGCGGTCCTAAGAGAGGGCAGGGAACGCTACGGCGTCTCGATAGCCAATCGGCAATCGGACGCCGAACTATACCGTCGGCGTAGCTTTGAGCCGTCCCCCCCTTGGGGGCGAAGAGTCGGTGGTGGAGATGTCAAGCGTCGTGGTTCCGGTTGCTGTGGCAGACATGCCTGATCGGTTCCGTCAAGCTGTGCATGCTGTTCCCAACGTGACCGTAGTCGAAGCCAATGCAGAGGGCGCCATCATCGCTCGTCGCACCACGTTCGCCTTCCGGTCGGAGACGACCCGGTTCAAGTTCGAGGCGCGTCCAGAGGGAGGCACCGAGGTGAGCGTTGTCTTAACGAGCGGGGGGGCGCTCGGCTTTGCCACCTACCAGGGTGCGACGCTTGAGATGGGTCGCAAGGTTCTCGACGAGCTGGCCCGTTGAACGATCGGCTCTCGAGACGGCGCGATCAAGTTGATCGTCGTTGTGTCGCTACGTGTAGGTACGCCGGTCCACTAGCTTTCGACTGTGAGTGACGTACGCGAGCTCCGCGATTCGATCGACCAACTAACTGCGTCCTTGGGGAGCTGGGATTGGCCAACCTTCGTGTCCACGCTGGTCGCGACCCTTGCCGGTGCTGGCGTGGCGGCGGGAGTTGCCTGGGTTGTCCTGCGGCGCGAGCGCTCCGACCGTTATCGGGAACGAATGTATTGGGCAATGGCGGCCTTGGCTCCCAAGATCAATCAGTGGGCGGATCTGGCCATCAGCCGCAGCGCAACGGTGTGCCAGAGCGGAGGATGGCTTCTCTGATCGACGTCCTGTCGGAGCGGGTACTGATCGAGGCGCTTGCGAACGAGGAGGACCGGAAGAGTCTGGAGCTGTGGCAGGAATTCTTCACGTCGATTGACACCATCTCAGAGGAGAAGGATCCGCCGAACTTGCAGCGGCGCACATCGACCTTCGCTCACAAGCTGCTGGAGCACCTGCGTGACATCGTTGCCGGTGCAAAGAGTGGCCGCGTGGTTCGAGAGGAGATCCGTTCGAGCCTTCGGGAGGTCGAAGCGTTCGAGCGTGGAGCGACGGCTTCCGGAGGAGTGTGAAACGTCCGGCCGCGGATCGGTTGAAGGACACTTTCGTTAGGTTTGAAACATGCGAGCGACCAGAGCCGAGCGGCGGCTGCGCAACGTCCAAACCCTACTTCTCATCGGCGCTCTCCTCGCAGCGCTCCTCGCAGCTGTGGTACTCGTGCTCGTAGGGGCCCCTCAACCGATCGCCATAGGAATCGGTTTCGTGCTGTACCTCGCCAGCTGGAGAGCGATTCTCCGAACTATCCGTCGACGCAGAGATGCAACAGAGGACACCGACGTCCGTTAGACGATCGCTCAGCGCGACGGCACGATCTTCAGCGTCTGGGACGCGGCGGAAGTGGGTATCGCCATCGTCCTTCGCTGCCAGTCTCGTCAATCCACGTGACAGTGATCGTCGAGTCCGAGGTTCCCATGGTCCTCAACGCCATGAAAGTAACCGCCTCACCGGGTCCCACTGTCTCGCCGTCCGGAAGCGGGCGCGGCACAAGAAGCGTCTCGTGAGTGCGGACCTTCACATCGTCAGCAGGCACGCGGCCGATGTTCGTGAGCTGGTAAGTGTCTCCGTTGAAGTGCGTCAGACTCCAGGCGACAGGTTATCCGAGTGAACGCGCTCCTTGACTCCCTCTTACGAGTTCCATGACGGCCGCCTGGTCCAGGTTTCCGATGTGCGCATGGACGCCGACGCAACGCTCACCGAGCCGATTACACAAACCGTGATCGTCACCAACGCGGCGACGGCGACCGCACGAGCTCGGGTCAGCGGCACCGTCAACGTCGAGGACGGCGTTTTCGTCGCGCTGGCCACAGTATCGGGCACCGTGCACGTCGCCGCCGGGTCGATGGCGGTGTTCGCCGACCAGATGAGCGGCACGTTGCACTTGGCTTCCGGCGGGTCTGCTCGCATCCTTCCGGGGGCTTCAGCGCTCGGCACAATGCATATCGACGGTCATCTCTTGGACGAGGGTGAGCGTGGGTGCAGGTGCGTGGCGCCGGGCAGGTCGAGGACCGTGGCCGGGTCCGCGCGCCAGACGAGCTCGGCCCGGAGGGCGAGGTGACGTACCTCGGGTAGCTCGGGAGACGCGCGTCGTGGGGGAAAAGTCCTCAAAGTGTCGGTTGTCTCCGCAATACTTACTGACAACAAATCATCACTGGAAGGCTTCTTGTGTCGCTTCGCCCCGAATTGATCGCCGATGCGGAGATCACTACCGCTCAGGACGATGCGTTGGGCCATGAGCAGTTCACTGAGGAGCTGCTGCAACTCATCCGGCAGGCGAGGACGCCGAGCAACGTCGCGTTGTACGGCCCGTGGGGTGCCGGTAAGAGCGGGATCGGGCACCTGCTGGCCGCTGAGATCTCCGCGCGGTACGACAAAGAGATAGCGTTCGCCCGATTCGATGCGTTCAAGTACGCTCGGAATCCACTGCGGAGGAACTTCATTTCGGTCATCGCTGGCAGTCTCGGCGTGACCGACTCCCGCTTCGGTCAAGACTTGTACGAGACGAAGACCAGCTCAAAGGTGCAGTTTCCGCTGGTGAAGCTGTTGAAGCTGGCGGGGATCCTGTTCGGTTCGGGCGCGGTGATCGCTGCTGCGTTGGCGGGGCTCGCCGCGGTCATCGCGATGCTGCAGGACGAGCCGGTGTGGACGGCGCTGACTGGTGCGGCCTTGTCGTCCATCCCCGCGTCACTGGTGCCGGCGAGTTTACTGACGGCGGTAGTGGCGATCGCGAATAAAGCGTTCGTGACGGAGCACTCAAGCGAACGCGCGGAAAGTGACGAAGAGTTCGAACGCCTGTTCCGCGACTTGGTGACATCGAAAGTGAAGGGGCGCACCCTGGTCGTGTTCGTCGATGAGCTTGACCGTTGCGCCCCGTCGGACGTGATCGACACGCTGGATTCGATCCGAACGTTCTTCGGCGTTCCCGGCTGCGTCTTCGTCGTCGCCGCCGACCAGCAGGTTCTCGAGAGCGCGATGACGCAGTCCCTTCGGCAGGCGACCCCGCTGGATGATGTGAACCCGTACTACAGCGCCGGCAGTTCGTACCTCGACAAGGTGTTCCAGTACCAGATGACGCTGCCGCCACTGCGCGCAGGAAGTGTCACCGCGTTCGCCGCCGCGCTGGTCGCGGGACGCCGAGGGGTGTGGGAGCAAGTCAACACTGCGACGATCGCGTCGATCCTGATTCCGGCGCATGTGCGCGCTCCGCGACGCGTGAAGCATCTCCTCAACTCATTCGTGCTGGCGCATCGTCTCGCGACCGCCCGGGTCCGATCCGGCGATCTCGCGTTCCAGCTGGGCCGCGGGGAGGCCGAAGCGCTTGCGCGGCTGATCTGCCTGCAGGTGGAGTTCCCGCTCTTCGCCCGCGACATGGTCCTCGACCCGGAGCTGCCGCAGCATGTCGTCGGCGTCGCGACGGACGGGCGGGACCAGTACTGGCGGGCCCACCCCAGTGTTGAAATGCGCGTGCAGCAGCTGGTCGACGACTACCTGGAGAACACGCGGTGGGCGGGCGCCATGGTGTCCCCTGCGGACGCTGACGACCAGGACGCGGCGGACGCCGTTCGGTCGACGCAAGGGAACCAGCTGCTGAGCTACTTGCATCGCACCAGCAACGTCACAGGGCCATACCGGGACCTGCTGTTCCTCGAAAGCGCGGGCGTGGCATCGAATCTCCCCGGCACGCTCGCCCAGCAGGTTGAGCTCGCAGCACGCGACGGTGGAGTCGTGGAGATCCGGAACTTGTTCAGCAGGATCAACGGTGAGCAGCGTTCTGCTGCGGTGCACTTCCTCACGCAGATGCTGCGCACCGCAGTCGGTATTGAAGGACCCAACATCACGAGGACGTTGCTGGTAGCAGTCCCAATGACACCCATCGATGCGGCAACTGCCGACGCGATCGCGTTGGAGATCGATCAGAACGACGCGTTCCCTCCGAACGTGGTCGGATCATCGACGCTGGAGGGGGCACTCGAGGTTGCCTCGTCAGCGTCAGAGATCCGCCGGCGCTCGTTGGTGCGCCGTATCGCTGAGTCCGGCGCCACCGCGGCATCCGATGTCGGAGCGCGGCTCGCGATCGACTTCTGCGCAACGCTGCGCACGGCGGAAACACTCGTGCATGACGCGATGCGGACCCGCCTGATCAGCGAACACGCGGAGCAGTTCGCCGCCGAGCTGGAATTCGTCAAGCCGGAAGCTCTTGCGGCGGTGATCAGCGAGTCCGAGGAGTCGCTTGCCGAATCGCTGCGGGACGTCATCAGAGCGCATGAAGCTTGGCGAAGCGACCGCGAAGCCGCAGCATCGCCGAAAACGACGCGTCGCGTCGAGTCGGACACTGACGAGGAGCTCACCGAGCCTCTCAACCCGGCGGGTATCATCGCCGCGATCAGCAGCATTGCCGCCATACAGGTCGATCGGGAGTATCAGCCTGCGCTCATTCCGCTGATCCGCGTGCTGCTTCAGACCGGACAGGACACCGCCGCCGACGCCGTTCACGCGCTGCTGCCGTCGGTGGAGACCGCCATCGATGACACATTCGCCGAGCTGCTGCTGCGTGTGGGGCGACGTCGGTACCCCGATGAGTGGTCCGAGTGGACGGCGCTGCTGGTGCAGAGCCCGGAGTCGATCACCGCGGCGATCCGCCCGCACCTGGCGCACATGGTGGACCGGCTGTGGACGCGGCGCTTCATGGACAAGAGCCCGGACAGCATCGACGTATTCACCGAGCGGGCCCGCATCATCGCCCAGTGCAACGACTACCTGCCGGCCACGGAGCAGCACGAGCTATCCGCAGCGAGCCTGGAACTGCCGGATATCCTCGAGACCGAAGGCGACGTGGAGGAGCTGCGCGAGCGGCTCGAATGCCTTGACGTGCTCCGCCGTGTGGGGATCGTCGCCCAGCAAGACGCCTCCCACGCGCAGCTGGCGTTGGCGGAGCGCACCCTCGCCGCCGAGGTGGAAAATGAAGACGCCGTCGCCCTTGCTGACGGCATCCGGCGGCTGCTGCACGGATTCCTCGCATTTACCGCTCCGCGAACGGAGGAGACGGTTGCATCGTTGCTGCAGGCCATCGCTGCGTCCGGCTGGATGCCCGCCGCACTCGGGGCGGAGCTTCGCAACATCATGCTCGGCGCGGAACCAACCTTCGTTGCATCACACCCGGATGTAGAGCTCACCGTGGCTGAGGTGCAGGCCAGCATCGCGGCCGCGCCGCAACGGCGCTGGGACACTGTTCAGGACTGGCTCCGATACACCACCTCTGATGCTGCGACGGTCGCCGCGACGATCGGGCCTTACCTGTCGGGTGCTGGTGCCACTGCCGCGGAACTTCTGAGCGAAGTGGACCGATGGTGCCGCGCATTGCCGCAATCAACGCATGAACACGTCCTCGAGATTCTTGTCGGTCAGCCCACGTCACCGGATCTGACTGTGGCGGGTCTTGCCGCCGTCCGCGTATCAGCGCTGCCAGACGCGCGCACCGCGACACTCCTCAGCGCCCGCTATCAGGCCGAGTCGACCATCGATGGCCGTAAGCAGGTGCTGCGTGTGTGGCGCGCCGCGGCGATCCGAGCAGAGCAGCCCAAGCGACTGCTGGTGCGGACCGTGCTGCTAGACATGTTGACCCGGAACCAGGGGTCCGCTGAAGCTGCACTCGATGCTGCCGTCGCCCTCGTGCGGCCGCTGCCGTCGGGGACGAAGATTGACGTCCGGGATGCCCTCACAGTTGCGGGACACCGATGGTCGCCTCTGCGGAAACGAGCCGAACGCGTCGCCGACGAGTTGGGGCTGCCCGAACCCAAACGAGCGAAGCGCGGGAAGTGACGGTGCCCCTGCCGCCGCGCGAGCGACGACAGGGGCACCGTTGTCCGCCCTCGGCGCTGGCCGGCCGTGCGATCGGCAGCCGTCTTGGCCCGTGTGTCGGTCGGAACACTCCGATCCGGCGGGTGTCGAAGCCTCCCATCGTCGGTTCAACGGTCCGCTTCAGCCGTTCCGGTCCCGGCCCGAACCAATCGGAGAGCGATGCGAGCGGGTCAATATCGCGGAACGCTGGGAGATCTCGTCCTACCCACAGCTGCTGTTCGGTCGCCCGGAGAAGGGCAAGCGCCCGATCACGAATCCCCTGAAACGTCGTCGACGTGATCCTCCTCTCCACGCGCTGTAGCCGTTCCGACGACATCGAACTGCGTGGTCCACTCGACTTGCGCATAGTGCGATGGAAGCGGTCGCGAACTTCCAGAACCTCGGCGGACTTCGACGGGGCATCCCAGCCGAGCTCAACGTGTTCGATGTCGATGACATTGATTCAGCCATCCATCCGACCTGGGCCGTGAGCCACACAACCGTGTTCATCGAGCTCGATAGACCGTTCAACCAGATACGCCGCAACTGCGCGGCCACAACGGATCTCTACCCAATTTCGAACACCACTCCACGAAGTCTCGCCAAGCGTCAACCTTGCGCTGGTATCGGTCGCGGAAGGTCTGCTTCCACGTGTTTTGCATCGATGACATCAATCCAACTTTGAAGTCGACCAGGCGAATGAGCGAGTGCGCCTGAGTCATCGATCTCCCGGGACCGATCGAGTAGATAACTTCCAACAACCGGGCCCGAGGCGGGCAACGAGCTGATCCCGCGCCGTGCACACCACGCTTCGAAATCCGCCCAGGGGTCCGGGGTACGACGACGTCGAGGCTCGGGGCCGAGGGCGAAGCTCCTGGGTGCTCCAGTGAACGGCCCAGACGCCGGCGCGGGTAGGTAGGGCGGGAACCTCATAACGTCGATCCGATCATCGGGTCACCGTCCGCCACGCAGATGGTCAGTCTCACAGGAAGGGACCATCTCCTAGGCGGAGAGACCATCTAGCTGGGACACCGACAACAAATGCGCCCTACTGCGGCATGTCAACGAACCGCGAGAACATCCCGTGGAACGCCACCGTGATGGTGTCCGTCGGCCCGTTGCGGTGCTTCGCGACGATGAGGTCCGCCTCACCCTGACGCGGGTTGTCCTTCTCGTACGCCGACTCGCGGTGGAGCAGGATCACCATGTCGGCGTCCTGCTCGATGGAGCCCGACTCACGCAGGTCGGAGATCATCGGCTTCTTGTCGGCACGCTGCTCGGGACCACGGTTCAGCTGCGACAGCGCGATGACCGGGACCTGGAGCTCCTTCGCCATGAGCTTGAGCGCGCGGGAGAACTCGGAGACCTCTTGCTGGCGGCTCTCCACCTTCTTGCCCGAGGTCATCAGCTGCAGGTAGTCGATGACCACGAGCTTGAGGTTGTGCTGCTGCTTGAGACGACGGCACTTGGCGCGGATCTCGACGAGCGTCATGTTGGGGGAGTCGTCGATGAAGAACGGCGCGTCGTTGATCCGCCCGCGGGTCTGCGCGATGGTCGTCCAGTCGCGGGAGTCCACGGTGCCCTTGCGCATGTTCTGCAGCGGGACGCTGGTCTCGGCGGAGAGCAGACGCATGGCGATCTCGGCGCGACCCATCTCGAGCGAGAAGAAGGCAGCCGTCTGGTTGTGCTTGACGGCCGCGGCGCGGCACAGGTCGAGCGCGAGCGTGGACTTGCCGAGCGCCGGGCGGGCGGCGACGATGATGAGCTGTCCGGGGTGGAACCCGTTCGTCAGACCGTCGAGCTGCGCGAAACCGGTCGGTACGCCGGTCATCTGCCCGTCGCGGCCCTTCGCCGCTTCGATCTCGTCGATCGCGGCGGAGATTGCCTCGGTCAGGGGGACGTAGTCCTCGGTCTGCACACCGCCGGCGACGTTGTACACCTCGGCCTGGGCGCTGTTGACGAGGTCCGTGACCTCGCCCTCTGACGCGTAGCCCATCTGGACGATGCGGGTGCCAGCGTCGACGAGGCGACGGAGCACCGCCTTCTCGGCGACGATCGCGGCGTAGTACCCGGCGTTCGCGGCAGTGGGAACCATGCTCGTGACGCTGTGCAGGTACTCGGCACCGCCGGCGCGGGACAGCAGACCGGTCTTCGTCAGCTCGTCGGTGACGGCGATGACGTCGGTCGGCTCACCGTGCGAGTACAGCGACAGGATCGCGTCGAAGATGACCTCGTGCTTGGGGATGTAGAAGTCCACACCACGGGCGGTCTCGATGACGTCGGCGACGGCGTCCTTCGACAGGAGCATGCCGCCGATCGTCGACTGCTCCGCCAGGAGGTCGTACGGCGGCGTGCGCTCCATGCCCCCGCGCTCCGCGTAGTCCTGCGGCGCCGGGTCCAGATGCGCGATCGACACACTTGCTCCTCTTGTTGGTCGTGCGGACACGAGCTGTCGCCCACACGGCTGTTCTACCCCGAGCGACCGACATCCCCGAGTCGCTGGGTCAAGCTACGGGGGGCAAGTTATCCCCAGCAAACGGCCCTGTGGATAACTCTGTGGAGGACTTGCGGAACACGCCGGAAGTTCGTGTGGAAAACTGTGGACAGCCATGTGGAGAACACGGCCACCGAACACACTTTCGACCGACTGACCTGGGGTTTTCGTTTCCACACTGTGTGTGGACAACTGGGATTCAAGGTGCACTTGAAGGTTCTCGATTTGACGTTTCCACTGTGTAAAACGACTTGACAAACGGCCCCGCTGGGGAGAGTGTTCCCGGCTGGCTCCCAGCCACCCCGGCCACCCGCAGGACGTAACCGGTCAGCCCGGGGCGACCCGAGCCTCCCGGCCGAAACCGGGGGGTACGTAACCCGCCAGGACAGACGTTACGCAGCGTGGGACGTTGCGGACAGTGTGGCAGGCGAGAGCCCTCGCACGGTGTACGGAACCTCGCACACCGCGCCCGCGCCCGCGCCGCCCCGCGCACACAGCACCCCGCCCCGCCGCGCCCGCGCACACCCCCCCGCAACGCCGAAAGGCGGGCCTCCCCGAAGGGGAGACCCGCCTTTCGACGCAGACGCAGCCTTACTTGGCGGCGACGACCTTGAGCGAGATCACTGCGGTGATGTCCTCGCGCAGGCGGACGGTGGCCTCGTGGTCACCGACGGTCTTGATGGTCGCGGGGACCTCGACCTTGCGCTTGTCGAGCGAGCCGACGCCCTGGGCCTCGACGGCCGAGGCGACGTCCGCCGGACGGACGGAGCCGAACAGACGACCGTCCTTGCCGGCCTTGACGGACAGCTGGATGGTGGCGTTCTCGAGCTTCATCTTGAGGTCCTGTGCCTCTTCGATGGTGGCGAGCTCGCGAGCGGCACGGCCGGCGCGGATCGACTCGACCTGCTTCTCGCCGCCCTTGGACCACGCGACAGCGAAGCCCTGGGGGACGAGGTAGTTGCGGGCGTAGCCGTTCTTGACGTCGACGACGTCACCGGCGGAACCGAGGCCGGAGACCTCGTGGGTGAGGATGAGCTTCGACATGGTGATCCTCCTGATCAGCGGCCGGAGCCGGCGTAGGGGAGGAGCGCCATCTCTCGGGCGTTCTTCACGGCACGGGCGATGAGGCGCTGCTCCTGGACGGAGACGCCGGTGATGCGACGGGCGCGGATCTTTCCACGCTCCGAGATGAACTTGCGAAGGGTCGCAACGTCCTTGTAGTCGATGACACCGACCTTGATGGACTTCGCGGGAGCGGCGTTCTTGCCGCCCTTGCCGCGAGGCTTGCGGCGGTCGCCGCTGCTCTTTCCAGCCATTGTGTTTTTTCCTTAGAGAAGAAGAAGTTGTGTTCTACCGCGAACGGATCAGAACGGGGTCTCGTCGTCGTAGGTGCCACCGGGGGTCGACCACACGTCGTTCGACTGTGCTCCACCACCCTGCTGGCCACCCTGCGGGGACCACGGCTCGTCGGAACGGCCACCGCCGGCAGCGTTGCCGCCGCCGTTGTTGCCACCGAAGTTGCCGCCGCCCGAACCGCCGCCGACCTGTCCACGACCGCCGCCGCCACCCGCTGCACGGGTGACCTGCGCGGTCGCGTACCGGAGCGACGGGCCGATCTCGTCGACCTCGAGCTCGATGCTCGTACGCTGCTGGCCCTCACGGTCCTGGTACGAGCGCTGACGGAGACGACCCTGCGCGATGACGCGCGAGCCCTTCGTCAGCGACCCCGCGACGTGCTCGGCGAACTCGCGCCACACGCTCGCACGGAGGAACAGCGCGTCGCCGTCCTTCCACTCGTTCGCCTGACGGTCGAACGTGCGAGGGGTGGATGCGATGGTGAAGTTCGCCACAGCGAGCCCGTTCTGCGTGTAGCGCAGCTCCGGGTCAGCAGTGAGGTTCCCCACCACCGTGATGACGGTTTCGCCGGCCATCGGTTACTCGGCGCTCGCGGTCGCGGCGGCCGGGGCAGCAGCAGCGTTGGCTGCCTTGCGCGCGGCACGGGCCTCGTCGCGCTGCTTCTGGGCGGCGACCTGCGCGATGCCCTCTTCGGCGCGGAGGACCTTGGTGCGGAGCACGGCCTCGGAGAGACCGAGCTGGCGGTCCAGCTCCTTGGCGGCGTCGGATGACGACGTGAAGTTCACGACGGCGTAGAGGCCTTCGTTCTTCTTGGCGATCTCGTAAGCGAGACGACGACGACCCCAGACGTCCACGTTGTCGACGGTGCCACCGTCGTTGCGGATCACTGCGAGGAACTTGTCCAGGCTGGGAGCGACGGTGCGCTCGTCGAGCTCGGGGTCGAGGATCGCCATCAGTTCGTACTGGTGCATGCGGAACCCACCTCCTTTGGTCTTGGCGGCTCCGGGCGGTTCCCGGAACAGGAGGGTTGATGCATGTGTGCCGACACGCAGGTGCGTTCGGCACAACCCGGCAAGCTTAGCCCACGGCCGGGAGGCCCGCCACCGGTCTGTGGAGAACGAGCGTCCGCAGGGTGGCCGGGTCCAGGGCGCGGGTCAGCGCGTCACGCGTCGCGCGTCGCGCTCGGCCCACCACGCCCGCAGGCGCTCCTCGGCGAGGTCCGCCCCGAGCGGCCCTTCCTCCATGCGCGCCTCGAGCAGGAAGCGGTACGCCTCGCCCACCGCACGCCCCGGCGGGATGTCGAGGATGCGCATGATGTCGTCGCCCGTCAGGTCCGGGCGGATCGAGTCGAGTTCCTCCTGCTTGGAGAGGACGTCGATCCGGTCCTCCAGGTCGTCGTACGCGAACGCCAGACGGTCGGCCTTCCGCCGGTTCCGCGTCGTGACGTCGGAGCGGGTGAGCTCGTGCAGGCGCTCGAGCTGCGGGCCGGCGTCCCGGACGTAGCGACGCACGGCCGAGTCGGTCCAGGCGCCGTCGGTGTAGCCGAAGAAGCGCAGGTGCAGCTCGATCAGCCGTGCGACAGCAGCGATCGTGTCGTTGTCGAAGCGCAGGGCACGGAGGCGCTTCTTCGCGAGCTTCGACCCGACCAGGTCGTGGTGGTGGAAGCTCACGGCACCGCCCGGCTCGAGCTTCCGGGTCGCCGGCTTGCCGATGTCGTGCAGGAGCGCCGCGAGCCGCAGCACGGTGTCTGGTGCGTCGCCGGCGTGCCGCTCGTGCTCGTACCCGATCGCCTGGGACAGCACGGTGAGCGAGTGCTCGTACACGTCCTTGTGGTGGTGGTGCTCGTCGATCTCGAGGCACATCGCCGGGAGCTCCGGCAGGAACCGCTCGGCGAGCCCGGTGTCGACGAGGAGCCGGAGACCGGGGACCGGGTCGTCGGTGTTCAGCAGCTTGACGAGTTCGTCCCGGACGCGTTCGGCGGAGACGATGTCGATCGAGTCGGCCAGCTCCGTCATCGCCGTGCGGACCTCGTCGGCGACCGTGAAGCCGAGCTGCGACGTGAACCGGGCGGCACGCATCATCCGCAGCGGGTCGTCGCGGAAGGAGACGGTGGCGGTCTGCGGCGTGCGGAGGCGACCGGCCAGCAGGTCCTCGACGCCGCCGTGCACGTCGACGAGTTCCCGGGCCGGGAGCCGGAGCGCCATCGCGTTCACGGTGAAGTCGCGCCGGAGCAGGTCGTCCTCGATGGTGTCGCCGAACGCCACCTCGGGCTTCCGGGTCTCCCCGTCGTAGACGTCGCTCCGGTACGTGGTGATCTCGACCTGCTCGCCCTCGATCCGCGCGGCGATCGTGCCGAACTGCCGGCCGATGTCCCAGGTGGCGCTCGCGATCGGCTCGACGATGCCCAGGACGACGTCCGGGCGCGCGTCGGTGGTGAAGTCGAGGTCGGTCACCGGGCGGCCGAGGAAGGCGTCCCGGACCGGACCACCGACGAGCGCGAGTTCGTGGCCCGCATCCGCGAACGCGCGGGCGAGGACGGCGACGGGCGCGGTGGCGGCGAGTGCGTCGAGACGTTCGACGGCCTGGGCAACGGACTGCATGACGGTCTCGATCATCCCAGATCGACGCCGTCGGTTCTCCACGACACCGGGGTCACGCCCGTCTCTCATGGTCCGGCCTCATACACTCGTCCGAGGTCTGCTCCGATCACGGACCCTCCAGCATGCACATTCTCCGCACCTCGCTCGCCGCCGCCGCGTCCGCCCTGGTCGCCCTCGGTCTCGTCGTCACGCCCGCGTCCGTCACCGCCGCGCAGGCCACGACGACCTCCGCCACGACCACGCACCTCGCGCACCCTGCGGCAGCCCAGGAGGGCAAGGCGTCGATCGAGATCGTGCCGGCCGGCCGGGGGATCCTGCAGCCCGACCAGGACCTCTCGCTCACGCTGACGGTCACGAACGACACCGACGCGGCCCTGCCCGCCGGCACCGCCGAACTCGACATCTTCCGGCAGTACGCGGGCACCCGCGACGTGCTCAGCGACTGGCTCGCCGACACCAGCACGACGGGTTACCTCGGCGCCCCGATGGACTCCGTGGACATCCCGGCGGTCCCGGCGCACCGATCGGTCACCCTGGACGACGTCACGATCGTCTCGGGCAACGTGGCCCTCGGCGGGTACTCCTCCTTCGGTGCGCGACGCATCGCCGCCGAGTACACGGCGGGGTCCACCTTCGCCGTGGACCGCTCGGCGATCACCTGGTACCCCGACTACGAGCAGACCCCGGTGGGCGTCTCGGTGGCGATGCCGATCACGATGCCCGCCAACGCCGACGGGCTGATCGCCGCGAAGGACCTCGCCGCCGCGACCAGCGTCGACGGCACCCTCACGCAGCAGCTCGACGCCGCACAGGACCACAACGTCGCACTCGGCATCGACCCGCGCATCATCGCCTCGATCCGGATCCTCGGCGAGAACGCCCCGTCCTCGGCGACCGCCTGGCTCGAGCGGCTGCAGCGGATGCGCAACGAGACGTTCGCGCTGTCCTACGCCGACGCCGACGTCACCGGGCTCCGGCAGGCGGGCGCCTCGGGCATCCTGTCGCCGATCTCGCTCGACCAGTCCGTCGACCCGGACGACTTCCCCGGGGCCACCACACCGGCGCCCACCGCGACGAACACCCCGAGCGCGACGAACCCCGCACCGTCCTCCACCCCGGAGTCCAACCCGACGACGGACGCCGCTCCCGACCAGGGCACCGACGCGGACGCCGTGCCGACCCTGCCGACCACGGCCTCGCTCCTCGACTTCCCGTACTCGATGTCCGCCATCTCCTGGCCGTCGGACGACACCGTCACGAGCGACGACATCGACGCCCTCGCCACCGCCGGCACCAAGTCGACGATCGTCTCGAGCGGCAACACCTCGGCCGGTGCCGCCACCACCGTCACCGCGTCGGAGAAGATCGACGACCACCAGGTGCTCGTCTCCGACGAGGGCATGTCGGCACTGCTCCGCGACGCCGCGACCGCCACCACGCAGCGGGCCTGGTCCGGGGCGATGAGCGAGCTCACCGCCACCCTCGCGACGGCGTCCCGCCAGGGCGGCACGACCGGCCCGGTGCTCCTCACCCTCGGCCGGGACTGGCCGACGGACTCCGCGCGCCTCAGCCAGGCGCTCGACGCCCTCGAGAGCACCGCGTGGGTCTCCCCGTCCGACCTCTCGACGGCCGCCGCGACGACCCCCGGGTCCCTGACCCTGAAGAGCACCGCGGAGAGCAAGACCCGGCTCGACCAGCTGCGCCGCATCGTGCAGTCCGAGCGCAACCTCACCGACTTCGCGTCCGCGATCGAGGACCCCGTCGAGCTCACGGCACCCGCACGGCTGACGAACCTCGCCGCGGCGTCGAACGCATGGCGCGGTGACGACGACGGACTCGTCCAGGCCGTGGACGACATCGTCACCGCGTCCGCCAAGACCGTCTCGAGCGTCGGGATCCTCGACGGCAGCAGCATCACCCTGCTCGGCGACCGGTCCTCCCTGCCGATCTCGATCCGGAACCGCTCCGACTACCCGGTCACGGTGTTCCTGACCGTGCAGCCGTCGAACTCGTTCCTCCGCATCGAGAAGAACGCCGTGAAGGTGACGGTCCAGGCCGACTCCTCCAGCCGCGTGACCTTCCCCGTGCAGTCCGTCGCGAACGGCAAGGTCGAGCTGACCATGTCGCTCACCAGCGCGACGGGCGTCCGGATCGCCGACCCCGCGACGGTCGAGATCAACGTGCAGGCGCAGTGGGAGACCGTCATCACGGCCGCCGCGGCGATCGCCGTCATCGCGATCTTCGGCCTCGGCATCTTCCGCAACGTGCGCCGCCGCATCCGGCGGCGCCGCAACGGCGAGCCGGAAGAAGAGGACGAGGACCCGAACCGCCTCTACGTGGAGCCTGCTGCGCAGGACACCCGGACAGGAGGCCCGGATCACCTCCCCGGGTCCGCCACCCCCCTGGCCGCGGCCGGGTCCGCCACCGCGCTGGCCGCTGCCGGGTCCGGCAGTCCGCTCGCCGCCGCGGAGAGCGGTGACCACCTCGACGACGCGATCCGGCCTGCCGGGGCCGTGTCCAGCCTCCAGGCAGACCGACAGTCCGACGTGAGCGCCGCCGAGGAGCCGACCATCAGCACCACCCAGTCTCCGACCGCCGTCGACGCCGAACCCGTCGCCGAACGCAGCCTCGGCCGCGCGAGCGCGATGCTCGCAGCCGGCACGATGATCTCGCGCGTGCTCGGCTTCGCGAAGACGTTCGTGCTCGCCTACGCGATCGGCAACTCGGGGTCGCGGGCCGCGAACGCGTTCGCGGTCTCGAACCAGCTCCCGAACAACATCTACGCGCTCATCGCCGGCGGCCTGCTCTCCGCCGTGCTCATCCCGCAGATCGTGCGCGCGATGAAGAAGAACGCCGACGGCGGGTCCGCCTACGTCAACAAGATCGTGACGCTCGCGGGGTCGGTCTTCGTCGTGATCACGATCGTGGCGACCCTGCTCGCGCCGCTGCTCGTGCAGGCGTACCGGCAGTCCGCGGGCGCCGACGGCAAGGGCTTCACCGCGGCCCAGACCGACCTCGCCGTGGCCTTCGCGTTCTGGTGCCTGCCGCAGATCCTGTTCTACGCGATGTACTCGCTGCTCGGCGAGGTCCTCAACGCGAAGCAGGTCTTCGGACCCTTCACCTGGGCGCCGCTCATCAACAACGTCATCGCGATCGCCGGACTCATCGTCTTCATCGCGATGTTCGGCGGCCGCGACCTCAACTCCGGCGTCGACTCCTGGACCCCGTTGAAGATCGCCGTGCTCGCCGGCAGTGCCTCGCTCGGGGTGTTCGCCCAGGCGGCCTTCCTGCCGCTGTTCTGGCGCCGCGCCGGTCTGTCGTTCCGGCTCGACTTCCGCTGGCGGGGCGTCGGCCTCAAGTCCACGGGGACCGCAGCGGGCTGGCTCTTCGGCATGATCCTGGTCACGCAGCTCGCCGGGCTGGTGCAGTCGCGCGTCGCCTCGCTCGCCGACGGTGCCGGGAACGCGACGCTCGCCACCAGCTGGCTGCTGTTCATGCTCCCGCACTCGATCATCACCGTCTCGATCGCGACGGCGTACTTCACCCGGATGAGCCACGACGCCGAGCGCGGGGACCTCGCGGCGGTGCGACGGAACCTGTCGCTGTCGCTGCGGATCGTGGGGCTGTTCACGGTGTTCGCGTCCGTCGCGCTCGTGGTGACCGCGACGTCGTTCGCCCGCATCTGGGAGAACACGTTCTGGAACACGCAGTCCATGGCGTGGGTCCTCGTCGCCTACATGCCCGGCCTGGTGCTGTTCAGCATGCTCTTCATCATCCAGCGGGTCTTCTGGGCCCTGCACGACCACCGGACGCCGTTCCTGATGCAGATCGTGCAGTCGGCGCTCTTCGTGATCGGCGCCCTCGCGGTGGCCACGCTGCCCGGCGAGCACATCGGCGTCGGGATCGCGCTGTGCACGACGATCGCCGGCACCGCGCAGACGATCGTGGCACTCGTCCTCGTCCGGCGCCGCCTGAACGGCATCGACGGTCCGAACGTCACCCGCTCGCACGTCCAGTTCGTGATCGCCGCGCTCATCTCCGGCGTGGTCGGCGTCCTCGTCGCCAACTTCTTCGGGGCCTTCTCCGCCGACGGCTTCGCGATGGCCGACGTCACCGGCGCCCTGATCACGCTCGCGATCACCGGCGCCGTCATGGTCCTCGTCTACTTCGGAGCCCTGGTCGTCGCGAAGAACGGCGAGATCCGCGGGGCCGTCGACATGCTGAAGGCACGCCTCGGCCGCTGACGCTTCCGTCCCGCGCACGTTCCCGGGTGCCGTGGAATGGCGCGCCGGTAGCATGTGTTGACCCGGTCAGAAGCAACGGAAGGGCACTGAAGGCATGCGCCAGCTCATCATCATCGGTTCCGGCCCGGCCGGGTTCACCGCCGGCATCTACGCCGCGCGGGCCCAGCTCAAGCCGCTCATCGTCGCGTCCAGCGTCGAGACGGGTGGCGAACTCACCAAGACGACCGAGGTCGAGAACTTCCCGGGCTTCCCGGAGGGCATCCAGGGCCCCGACCTCATGATCAAGATGCAGGAGCAGGCCGAGAAGTTCGGCGCCGAGGTCCTGTACGACGACGCCGTCTCCGTGGAGCTCACCGGCGACGTCAAGAAGGTCACGGTCGGCTCCGGCGAGACGTACGAGGCCCTCGCGGTCATCTACGCCACCGGCTCGGCCTACCGCCAGCTCGGCCTCGCCGACGAGGAACGCCTGTCCGGCCACGGTGTCTCGTGGTGCGCGACCTGCGACGGCTTCTTCTTCCGCCAGAAGAACATCGCCGTCGTCGGCGGCGGTGACTCCGCGATGGAAGAAGCCACGTTCCTGACCCGCTTCGCGGACAAGGTCACGGTCATCCACCGCAAGGACACCCTGCGCGCGTCGAAGATCATGCAGGACCGTGCCGTCAACGACCCGAAGATCGAGTTCGCGTGGAACAAGGAGGTCGTCGGGATCACCGGTGCCTCCTCGGTCGAGGGCGTCACGCTCAAGGACACCGTCACCGGCGAGACCTCGGAGCTCGCGCTCGACGGCCTGTTCATCGCGATCGGCAACGACCCGCGCGTGCACCTGGTCCACCAGCAGCTCCAGCTCGCCCCCGAGGGCACCATCGCGGTCGAGGGCCGCACCTCGAAGGCCGTCGGCGTTCCCGGTGTCTTCGTCGCCGGCGACGTGCTCGACCACACCTACCGGCAGGCGATCACCGCTGCCGGCTCGGGCGCGGTCGCCGCACTCGACGCCGAGAAGTACCTCGCCGACCTCGACGACACCCTGACCAGCGCAGCCGAGGGTGACACCCCGGCCGAGCCCGTCACCATCTCCGCGTAGGGAATGGTCCGGCGCCCTTCGCCGTTCCACCCACCAACGACTTCTCGAAGGAGTACACATGTCCAACGCCAAGGCAGTCACCGACGCCACCTTCTCGGACGAGGTCCTGAAGTCCGACAAGACGATCCTCGTCGACTTCTGGGCAGAGTGGTGCGGCCCGTGTCGCGCCGTCTCCCCGATCCTCGACCAGATCGCCGAAGAGCACGCCGGCAAGATCGAGATCGTGAAGCTCAACGTCGACGACAACCCGCAGTCGGCCATGAACTACCAGATCACGTCGATCCCGGCGATGAAGGTCTTCAAGGGTGGCGAGGTCGTCAAGACCGTCATCGGCGCCAAGCCGAAGCCCGCCCTCGAGGCAGACCTCGCGGAGTTCCTCGCGTAGGCACCCGGCACAGACTCGAACGCCCCGTCCTCCATTCCATCGGAGGGCGGGGCGTTCGTCCGTCCGTCCGGGCCACCCGTTGCCGATCGGCCTGTGCCCCGGAGCCCGGGTTTCCGGGCGTGATGTCGTACTGTGGCTGAACGCCTGTGAACGGAGAACTCGATGACCAACGGCAACAGTCTCGACCCCTGGTACGACTCCTACGCCCAGCGCACCGCCGGGCTGAGCGCCTCCGAGGTCCGAGCGCTGTTCGCCGTCGCGTCGCGGCCCGAAGTGGTCTCGCTCGCCGGCGGCATGCCGTTCGTCTCCGCGCTCCCGCGTGAGCTCGTCACGGGCTCCCTGGACCGCGTGATGGCGGAGGACGCCGCCATGGCCCTCCAGTACGGCGGGGGACAGGGCCTCAGGGCCCTCCGCGAGCACATCGTCGACGTGATGTCCCTCGAGGGCATCCGTGCCAGCGCCGAGGACGTCGTCGTGACCACGGGCTCCCAGCACGCCCTCGACCTCGTCACGCGCCTGTTCATCGACCCGGGCGACGTCGTCCTGGCCGAGTCACCGTCCTACGTCGGCGCGATCGGGGTGTTCCGCTCGTACCAGGCCGAGACGGTCCACGTGACGACGGACGAGCACGGTCTCGTGCCGGAGGCACTGCGCGAGACGATCGCGAACCTCCGCGCCGCCGGCAAGCGGATGAAGTTCCTCTACACGATCCCGAACTTCCACAACCCGGCCGGTGTCACGATGAGCCGCGAGCGCCGCATCGAGGTGCTCGACATCTGCCGCTCGAACAACATCCTGGTGCTCGAGGACAACCCGTACGGGCTCCTCTGGTTCGACGAGCCGGCACCGCAGGCCATCCGGTCGATCGACGACGAGGGCGTGGTCTACCTCGGTTCGTTCTCGAAGACCCTGGCGCCGGGCTTCCGCGTCGGCTGGGCCCTCGCGCCGCACGCCATCCGCGAGAAGCTCGTCCTGGCCAACGAGTCCGCCGTCCTCGCGCCGAACTCGTTCGGCCAGTACGTCGTCAACGCCTACCTCGACGCGGCCGACTGGCGCGGGCAGATCGACACGTTCCGCGGCATCTACGCCGAACGCCGTGACGCGATGTTCCAGGCGCTGGGGGAGTTCCTGCCGGACCTCACCTGGACGCGACCGAACGGCGGCTTCTTCGTCTGGCTCACCCTGCCGGACTCGCTCGACTCCAAGGGCATGCTCCCGCGTGCGGTCAAGGAACTCGTCGCGTACACCCCCGGGACGGCCTTCTACGCCGACGGTCGGGGTGCGCAGCACATCCGGCTCTCGTTCTGCTACCCGACACCGGAGCAGATCCGCGTCGGTGTGAAGCGCCTCGCCAACGTCGTCAACGACGAGCTCGAGCTCATCGAGACGTTCGGCCCGAGCACGCGCCCGAACGCGGTCGTCTGCCAGACCTCCTCGGTCAGCGGTCCGCCACCGAACATGTCCTGACCAGCACTTTCCGTATTTCGACAGCAGTTCCGGAGGACCTCTCGCATGGCCGAGCTCACCCGTCGTCACGTGGTCGTCGTCGCCGGCGGCATCTCGCACGAACGCGATGTCTCACTCCGATCGGGGCGCCGGGTCGCCGACTCCCTGACCGGGTACGGCTGGCAGGTCGACCTCCGGGACGCCGACGCGTCCCTCCTGCCCGCCCTGCGGGAATCCCGCCCGGACGTCGTGTGGCCGGCCCTGCACGGCGCCTCCGGTGAGGACGGCGCGCTGCGCGGGATCCTGGAGGCCGTGGACATCCCGTTCGTCGGCTCACGTTCCACGTCGGCCCGGCTGGCGTGGGACAAGCCCACGGCATCCGCGCTGGTCGCCAGGACCGGCGTGCGGACGCCCCGCTCGGTGACGCTCTCGCACGACGTGTTCCGCGAGCTCGGTGCGGTCGGTGTGCTCGACAGCATCGCCGCCGAGCACCCGGTGCCCCTCGCGGTGAAGCCGGCACGCGGTGGGAGCGCCCAGGGCGTGACGCTCGTCGAGGACCCGAACGACCTGCCGCGAGCGATGGTCACGGCGTACACGTACTGCGACGACGTCGTCGTGGAGCAGCTCATCCGGGGCACCGAGGTCGCCGTCGGCATCATCGACACCGGCGACGGTCCGGTCGCGCTGGCACCCGTGGAGATCGTCCCGCGGAACGGCTTCTACGGCTTCGAGGCGCGCTACAACGCCGGGGAGACGACGTTCTACACGCCGGCCCGGCTGTCCGACGAACACGCGGCAGCGGCGGCTGCAGCGGCCGTCGCGGCGCACGAGGCACTCGGCCTCCGTCACATCTCCCGGGTCGACCTGATCATCGACGGTGCCGGCACCCCGTGGTTCCTCGAGGCGAACGTGCTGCCGGGCCTCACCGAGACCTCACTGGTCCCGCAGGCCCTGTCCGCCTCCGGGTTCGACCTCGGGTGGACCTACGCCGAGCTCGCCGAGCAGGCCATCCGCGACGACCGCGACTGACGTGGTCCCCCTGCGCCGGCGCAACGTTCCACGTGGAACACTCCCGGTCCTCGCAGGTGTGATCGTCGGTACCGCCGCGGTGCTCGGCTGGGCAGAGGTCCTGCACGCCCGCGCTCGCACCCGACGTGTCGGACTGCAGCCGTGGTCCCGCGCCGGCACGGGAGCCGTCGTCGTGCTCGGGTTCGCCAACCGCGGCCCCAGAGCCAACATGGTGAACCGCTGGCGTGCGCGGATGGCAGTCCGCACTGCGAGGCTCGGCGACGCCGTGACCGTCATCACGAGCGGGGGATCCGTGAGCGGACCCGTCCCGGAAGCCACCGTGCTCGCCGAGTACATGCGGTGCGAACTCGGATGGACGGGGCCGCTCCTGCAGGACACGGAGAGCCGTTCCACGTGGGAGAACGTCCGCAACGTCATCCCGATGCTCGAGTCGGCAGACTGGATCGTGTTCGCGTCCAACGGTCTGCACGCCGAGAAGGCTCGGGAGTACCTGCGGCGTCAGCGCCCGGACCTCGCGTCGCGCTTGGTCCCGGGGGAGGAGTACCGGTTCGGCGAGATGATCCTCGCGAAGCCGCTCTTCGCGGCGGTCGGTCTCCGGAAGTTGCGCGCCCTGCGCTGACGGCAGGGCGCCGCGTCCGCTCGGGTTCGTGCCGCGACGCCCGGCGCGACGCTGAGCATGTTCCACGTGGAACGTGCGGAACGCCCTCCGCCTCGCTGCCGCGTCACCAGCACGCCGTACGGGCCGATGCTGGCTGCGCGCCTGCTCGGCCCGCAGACGCCCACACAGCCCCGCTGAGCCTCGACCACGGCGCTCGCCGCGCCACGCGGATCAGGTCCGGTCGTACCGCGCGACAGCGAGCCCACTCGAGCTTCGAGTGACGTCCTGCAGTGCGAACCGCGCGGACACCCCGTCGCCGAACAGCTTCCGCCCAGCACCGAGCACGACCGGATGCTGGATCAGGAGCAGGGTGTCGACGAGCCCGACGGGCAACAGCGAACGGACGAGTACCCCGCTGCCCATGACCACGAGGTTGCCCGGCCCGTCGCGAACCGCCGCACGCAGCTCCTCGAGGACGTCCCCGGTCACGAGGCGAGAGTTCGGCCACGGCAACGAAGCGCCCGGGTCCCGCGAGACGACGAGCTTCTCCACGTGGTTCAACCCGTCCTTGAACGGTCCACCCGCGGCGTTCCAGTGGCCCAGCAGGTCGTCATAGGTGCGACGCCCGAAGAGCCACGAGAAGGCCGGGCCCATCACCTGCCCCATCGCCGCCCCCACGACCTCGTCCGAGCCGGTCGAGCCGACGTCAGCCCACCCGCCGGCTGCGAACCCGTCCCGGGGGTCCTCGTCAACCCGCCCGGGAGCCTGCATCACCCCGTCGAGACTGACGTGGTTGATGACGACGATTCCCATGGCTGGCTCCTCGCGGTGTTGCACGTGGAACAGTTGCCCTTCGTGGATGTTCCACGTGGAACCTACGCCGGCTCAGCCGTTGACGTCCTCTGCACCGAGCTCGCCGAGGATGCGGTTGAGGTCCGCTGCGTTCGCGAAGTCGATCGTCACGCGGCCCTTCCGAGCACCGACGGCGATCCGCACTCGGGTGTTCAAGCGATCCCCGAGGCGCTCAGCGACGTCCGCGAAGTGCGCATCGCGCTTCGAGGGCTGCGCCGGAGCCTTCTTCGGCGTGCCCTGCGCCAGCTGCTGCGCAGCCGCCTCGGCCTGCCGTACGGAGAGATCCTCGTTGACGATCTTCTCGGCGAGGTACTCCATCGCCTCCGCGTCCGGCGCAGCCAGGATCGCCCGGGCGTGGCCGGCTGACAGGACTCCGGCCGCCACACGACGCTGTACGGGGGAGGGCAGGCGGAGCAGGCGGATCGTGTTGGTGATCTGCGGCCGAGACCGACCGATGCGCTGTCCGAGCTGCTCCTGCGTGATCCCGAAGTCGGCAAGCAGCTGCTGGTACGCGGATGCCTCTTCCAGGGGGTTCAGCTGCGCGCGGTGCAGGTTCTCCAGCAGCGCGTCACGCAGCATGGCGTCATCGGGGGTTTCCTTGACGAT
Organism: Curtobacterium sp. NPDC090223; assembly: GCF_044746585.1. Taxonomy (NCBI): domain Bacteria; kingdom Bacillati; phylum Actinomycetota; class Actinomycetes; order Micrococcales; family Microbacteriaceae; genus Curtobacterium; species Curtobacterium sp. NPDC090223. The sequence goes on from NZ_JBIVCN010000004.1 coordinate 320,980, forward strand.
CGCCGGGATCGTCGCGAGTCCGAGTTCCTTCGTGGCACGCAGACGCCGCTCACCCATGATGAGCTCGTACTGCGGCTGCGCACCCACCGCCCCGTCGATCGGCCGCACGACGATCGGCTGCAACAGGCCGATCTCGCGGATGGAGTGGACGAGCTCCTGCAGCTCTTCCTCGCGGAACTCCTTGCGGGGCTGCTGCGCGTTGGGAACGATGTCGAGCGGGTTGAGGTTCGCCAGGCGAGCACCCGGCACCGCGACGAGCTCCTCAGCGGTGCCACCCTCTGCCGCGGGTGCGGACGCCGGCGTCCCTCCGGTCGGGAAGAAGACGTCAACGGGGCGGTCCTGCTGGTCGGATGCCGTGGGGATCAGCGCGCCGATGCCTCGGCCGAGTCCGGTCCGCTTGGGTGCCATCAGTGCTTCGCTCCTCGTGCTGCGATCTCGGCGGCCGCCTCCAGGTAGGAGAGCGACCCGGTTGAGTTGACGTCGTACGCCACAACACTCTGTCCGTAGCTCGGTGCCTCGCTCACGCGGACCGACCGGGGGATCATCGCCTTGAGGACCTGGTCACCGAAGTGTTCACGGACGTCCGCCGCGACCTGGTTGGCCAGGTTGGTCCGTCCGTCGTACATGGTCAGCAGGATCGTGGACACACGGAGGTTCGGGTTCAGATGCCGCTCGATCAGCTCGATGTTGCGGAGGAGCTGGCTCAGACCTTCGAGCGCGTAGTACTCGCACTGGATCGGGATCAGGACCTCCTCCGCAGCGACGAAGGCGTTGATCGTCAGGAGTCCCAGCGACGGCGGGCAGTCGATGAAGACGTAGTGGTACGGCTCGTCGAGCGACGACAGGTACTGGTCGAGCGCGGTGCGGAGTCGCTGCTCCCGGGCCACGAGCGAGACCAGTTCGATCTCCGCCCCCGCCAGGTGGATCGTCGCGGGCACGCACCACAGCGTGTCCGACTCGGGGGACTGCTGGACCGCATCGGCGATGGGGGCCTCGTCGACGATGACGTCGTAGATGCTGGCGACCTCGGCCTGGTGGTTCACGCCGAGCGCGGTCGACGCATTCCCCTGCGGGTCGAGGTCGATCACGAGCACTCGTGCTCCGCCGCGAGCGAGCGCCGCCGCCAGGTTCACCGTGGTGGTTGTCTTGCCGACGCCGCCCTTCTGGTTCGACACCGTCAGGATGCGCGTCTTCTCGGGCAACGGGAACTGCTCCGACGCGATTGCGCGCCGGCGCCGGTTCAGGTCAGCGATCTCGCGAGCGAGCGGCGTCGACGCGTCGTAGTCGGTCGATGAACTCAACGAGTGCCTCTTCCCCGGTTCGATGTTTCACGTGGAACGCGGGGCGCTGCACACGATCTACGAGTGGTCTCAGCGCCGCGCGGCGTCAGTCAACTGTAGCCCGGAAGACCCGCGTGGTCTCCTCGACCACACCGACACCGAGCTCCATGACCTCGACGTCCGTGAGTCGCTTGCGCAGGATGACCTTCCGCGCCGCGACCACCTCGTCGTCGACCCGGGCACCCTTCATCAGGATGAGCTGCCCGCCGGATCGGACGAGCGGCACCGTGATCGGGATGAGCTTCGACAGCGCACTCACGGCGCGAGCCGTGACCTGGTCGAGCACGAGCGAGTCCGCGACGTCCTCGGCTCGGCCGCGGAGGACGGTCACGTTGGTCAGGCCCAGCCGATCGGCCTCAGCCGTGAGCCACTCCACTCGGCGCTCCATCGGCTCGATGAGCGTGAACGTGACATCGGGACGCGCGATCGCGAGGACGAGTCCGGGGAGCCCTGCTCCGGAGCCGACGTCACCGACGTGACCATCAGCCTCCAGGAGGGGTGCCACCAGCGCGGAGTTGAGGATGTGTCGAGTCCACAACCGTGGCAACTCGAGCGGGCCGATCAGGCCCAGCTCCTCACCCCGGCGTGCGAGCTCGTTCGTGAACGACCGAGCAACGTCGAGACGGTCACCGAAGAGCGTCGCCGCGACCGCGGGTTCGGCCTCGAGGGCCGGTGCTTCGGACGGAGCGGAGCCGGCGGCATCCGTCATCGGGTGATGACCGTGTGACGGTCGCGGCCCTCGCCCTCGGACTCCGAGCGGAAGCCCTTCTCGGCCACGAGGTCGTGCACCAGCTTGCGCTCGTACGACGACATCGGGGGGAGCGACGCGGTCGCGGAACCGGCCTCGATCCGCTCGACCGCGGTGTCCACGAGGCGCTGGAGCTCGGACGCACGGGCGTCTCGCGAGCCGCCGACGTCGAGGATGAGCCGGCTGAACTCGCCGGTCTCGGCCTGCACGGCGATGCGCGTGAGTTCCTGCAGTGCGGAGACGGTGTCCGGCTTCGCGAGGACCCGCAGAGCGTTGCCCTCGTCGGTCACCGACAGGTACACGCGCCCGGCGCGCTCCTCGATCTCGATGTCACCGTCGAGGTCGCAGATGTCGAGGAGCTCCTCGATGTAGTCCGCGGCGATGTCTGCTTCGTCGCGGGTGTCCTCGGCCTCGGTGTCGGTCGTGTCCACGGCTGCGGCGGTGTCCTGCTCGGTCACTTACTTCTTCCCGTTCTTCTTCGAGCGCTGCTTGCCGACCGGCTGCGAACGCTGGGTCGTGACGCGGACCGCCTCGATCTCCGCGGCACCGGCACCGGCGCCTGCCTCGGCGAGGACGCCGGCGGGGACACCGCGGCGCTGCGCCTTCTTGGCCAGGCGCGCTTCACGGGCGAGCGCTGCCTCGGAGCCGGGCGTCGGCATGCTGCGGATGACGAAGTACTGCTGCGCCATCGTCCAGAGGTTGGAGGCCAGCCAGTAGAACATGACGCCGAGGGGGAACGAGAGACCCGAGATCACGAAGATCAGCGGGAGCACGTACAGCATCATCTTCTGCTGGCGGTACATCGGGGACGCCTTGGTCTCCGGCGACATGTTCTTCGCGACGAGCTGCAGCTGCGTGATGAACTGCGACGCGGTCATCACGACGATCATGAACCCGGCGATCGCGCGGACTTCCCAGCCTGAGGCGTTCGTGAAGGTCTCGTGCAGCGGGGCGCCGAACAGCGCCGCATCGCCGAAGGACTTCGCGAGGTCGTTCGTCAGCAGGCCGATGCCCACCTTGTTGATCTGCGCCTCGTGCAGCACCGAGTACAGCGAGAAGAAGATCGGCATCTGCAGCAGCAGCGGCAGGCAGGAGCTCAGCGGGTTGGTCCCGGTCTCCTTGTACAGCGCCATGGTCTCGCGGGACATGGCCTCACGCGAGAACTGGTCCTTCTTGCCCTTGTACTTGTCCTGGATCTTCTTCAGCTGCGGTGCCACCTCGAGCATCCGACGCTGCGACTTGATCTGTCGCACGAAGATCGGGATGAGCGCCGCGCGGACGACGAACGTCAGGAAGATGATCGACAGCACCCACGTGATGCCCGCGGACGGGTCCATGCCGATGCTCTCGAAGATCCAGTGGAAGCCGACGAGGATGGCGGAGACCACCCACTTGAGGGGCCAGAGGATCGTTCCGATGAGGTCCATGAGGACGGTCACGCCTTTCGAGTGCGCTGGGGGAGCAGGACCGGACGGACGATGCCGGCCGGGGACTGCGACTGCTGCCGTGCCGGGGCGAGCACGAAGCCGAACCGGTTGACGTTGTAGGGGCGACGACGGTCAGGGACGTCGTCGATGCCGCCGGCCGCCCAGGGGTTGCAGCGGCCGATGCGCCATGCGCCCATCGCGGTCCCGCGTACGACGCCGTACTGCTGGATCGCTTCGAGCGCGTAGCGCGAGCACGAGGGGTGGTACCGGCAGACGTTGCCGTAGAGCGGGGAGATCACGGCACGGTAGGCCCGGAGCACGACGACGCAGGCGTTGCGCGGGAGCAACGCCACGGTCCACAGGACCTGCACCAGGAGCGTCCGGTTCATGCTGCCTTCTCCACACCGCGCGCGAACGATCGCGAGACGTCTTCGAGCAGGGTAGGCCATGTGGCCTGCGCAGCGGCTGGCAGTGCGCGCACCACCACGTCGTACCCGGTGGGGTCCGACGCCAACAGCTCGTGGGCGATGCCCTTGAGCCGCCGCCGCACGAGGTTGCGGGTCACCGCGTTGCCGACCGTCTTCGCCACGATGAAGCCGAAGCGGGTCGGCTCCGAGGGTCGCGGCACCACCGAGACGACCACGTTCGCCGTGGCGCTCCTGCGGCCACGACGGACGGTCGCTCGGTAGTCGTTCCCGAGGACGATCCGGTTCACGCGCGCGAGCACGACGTCACCACGAGGGCCGCAGGCGCACCGAAGCGCCGCGCGGCAGGACGACGGGTCCCGCCGGCACGGCGCCGGATGCAGCTCGGATCAAGCAGAGAGCTCGGTGCGGCCCTTGGCACGACGAGCGGCCAGGATCGCACGACCCGCACGGGTACGCATGCGGAGGCGGAAGCCGTGCTTCTTGGCCCGGCGACGGTTGTTCGGCTGGAAGGTGCGCTTGCTCATGATCTTCTCCACACGGCTGCTCGACGCGAGCCGTCACGAATACGTTTGGTTGACGCAGGTGGGCGCGACCAAGGGGCCGCAGTCAACTTCTCAACGGTACGTGACAGACCCGGAGAGGTCAAACCCCGGGCGGGACCGGGGGTTCTCCACATTGGGGACAACTTCCGTTCGGTAGGACCGGCCTCGGTCCTTTACAGTTGGTGGATCGAACCGCCCTCTGGCCCGGTACGACGGGGGAGTACCCGGTCGCAGCGGACCTGGGCGGTCGTGGACAAGACTGTGGACAACCCTGTGGGAAGCCCGCGGCACAACGGCGTCGACGAAGCCACCCGAGCCACGGACGACCCGTCGGGAACCGTGTCGCTGCGCCCGCCCGAGCGCCCGGAACGCCCTGCCCACCACGCCGCGGTGCACCGCCACGCGCCACCACGACGAGCACCACGGCACCACGAACAGCAGACGGACGACACGAGACCCTGGAGACGAGCGCGACATGACGATGCCGGCCGACCCCGTCGAGGACCTCTGGTCTTCCGTCCTCGGACTCCTCGCTGACGACGACCGCATCACGCCGCAGCTGCACGGCTTCCTCAACCTCGTCGAGCCGAAGGGCGTCCTCGCCGGCACCCTCTACCTCGAGGTACCGAACGACCTCACCCGCGGCATGCTCGAGCAGCGCATCCGCGTCCCCATCACCGAAGCGGTCTCACGCATCGGTGACGACACCGTGGCGAACTTCGCGATCACCGTGAACCCGGACATGGCGTCGGAGCCCCGCGTCGAACCGACCGTGCCGAACTACGCCGAACCGGTCGCCGCCGACCAGGTCGTGGAGCAGAGCGCGGCACCCCGCCAGTACATCGAGGCGCCGTTCGTGCCGAGCCAGATCGACGCCCCCGGCACCAGCGGCCGCCCCGAGTCCCGGCTGAACCCGAAGTACAACTTCGACAACTTCGTCATCGGCGCCTCCAACCGGTTCGCGCACGCAGCGGCCGTCGCCGTGGCCGAAGCGCCGGCCAAGGCGTACAACCCGCTCTTCATCTACGGCGACTCCGGCCTCGGCAAGACGCACCTGCTGCACGCGATCGGCCACTACGCCGAGAGCCTCTACCCGGGGATCCGGGTGCGGTACGTGTCGAGCGAGGAGTTCACGAACGACTTCATCAACTCGATCGCGAACAACCGCTCGAACCAGTTCCAGCAGCGGTACCGCGACATCGACATCCTGCTCATCGACGACATCCAGTTCCTCCAGGGCAAGGACTCCACGCAAGAGGCCTTCTTCCACACGTTCAACACGTTGCACGACCACAACAAGCAGGTCGTCATCACGTCCGACGTCGCGCCGAAGCACCTCACCGGGTTCGAGGACCGGATGCGCAGCCGCTTCGAGTGGGGCCTGATCACCGACGTCCAGGCGCCCGACCTCGAGACCCGCATCGCGATCCTCCGCAAGAAGGCGCAGTCCGACCACCTGCAGGTCCCGGACGACATCCTCGAGTTCATGGCGTCGAAGGTGTCGAGCAACATCCGGGAGCTCGAGGGGACGCTCATCCGCGTCACCGCGTTCGCGAGCCTGAACCGGACGGCCGTCGACATGGCGCTGGTGCAGACGGTCCTGAAGGACCTGATCACGCTCGACGAGGACAACGTCATCGCGCCGACGGACATCATCAACCACACCGCGGAGTACTTCAAGCTCTCGGTCGACGACCTCTACGGCTCGTCCCGGTCCCAGGCGATCGCCACGGCACGGCAGATCGCGATGTACCTGTGCCGTGAGCTCACGAGCCTGTCGCTGCCGAAGATCGGACAGCTGTTCGGCAACCGCGACCACACCACCGTGATGTACGCGAACAAGAAGATCGCGGAGCTCATGAAGGAGCGCCGGTCCATCTACAACCAGGTCACCGAGCTGACCAGCCGGATCAAGCAGGACCGCCGGTACCGCTGAGCGCACTGCGCTCGCGTCCGCCAGAACAAACGTTCTGGCTGTCTGGAGGCTGGACTCACCCCCGTGAGATCGGCATCCGTTGGCGCGCGTCCACCATCTGAGACGGTTCCATGCGGCGGAGTTCTCACAGTGTGGAAAGCCTGTGGATAACTGTGGATGACACGCCGGACGGTTGTACACAGTCGGAGGGGCATCTGTGGAGACTGGGGATGGAAGTGGATAGATGAGATTCATTCATCCCGAGAGCGCCAACAGGCCGCTCACAAGTCACATGGTTGTAGTTCCCTGTCGCTGACCGGCATCCCCAGGGTTATCCACAGTGTGCACAGGCGTTAATACTCTTGTTCCTGTTCTTCTATCGGGATCCCTGGGCCAACCTTGTGGACGGCCGAATCACACGAAATCCGGGTCCGGCTCCGCTGTGCCACAATGGGGCGGCCGGACAGTCCAACGATCGACAGGGGTCCCAGCTGTGAAGTTCGAGGTCAACCGGGACGTCTTCTCCGAAGCCGTCTCCTTCGCGGTGAAGCTCCTCCCACAGCGAACGACCCTCCCGATCCTGTCGGGTGTCCTGATCCACGCAGAGGGCGACCGGCTCACCCTCTCCTCGTTCGACTACGAGGTCTCGGCGCAGACCTCGATCTCGGCGCAGATCGACGACGCGGGCACGGTCCTCGTCTCCGGCCGGCTGCTGAACGACATCGCGAGCCGACTGCCGAACGCCCCCGTCACGTTCTCCACGGAAGAGTCGCGGATCACCGTGACCTGCGGTTCGGCGCACTTCACGCTGCTGAGCATGCCGGTCGAGGAGTACCCGACCCTGCCGGAGATCGGCGCGCAGACCGGTGTGATCCCGGGCGACGCCTTCTCGGAGGCCGTCTCGCAGGTCGCCGTCGCCGCCAGCCGCGACGACGTGACCCCGGTCATCACCGGTGTCCAGCTCGAGGTCGGCGACAACGACCTCTCCCTGATCGCCACGGACCGCTACCGCGTCGCCGTCCGGACCATCGCCTGGGACTCCGGCCGCGTCGGTTCGGAACCGATGCACGCGCTGGTCCCGGCCCGCACCCTGCAGGAAGTGGGCCGCACGTTCGGCTCCGCCTCGACGGTGTCGGTCTCGATCAGCGGCACCTCGGACCGCGAACTGATCGCCTTCCAGGCCGACGACAAGACCGTGACGTCGCTGCTCATCAAGGGCAACTACCCGCCGGTCCGCCGGCTCTTCCCCGAGACCGTCGAGGACCACGCCGTGATCAACACGGCCGAACTGGTCGAAGCGGTCCGACGGGTCTCCCTCGTCCTGGAGCGCGAAGCGGCGCTCCGGTTCTCCTTCACGGTCGACGGGCTCACGCTCGAGGCGATCGGTTCCGAACAAGCGCAGGCGTCAGAGTCGATCGATGCGTTGCTGACCGGTGAGGAAACGGTGGTCTCGCTGAAGCCCGCCTTCCTCCTGGACGGGTTGAACGCGGTGCACTCCGAGTTCGTCCGGATCTCCTTCACCAAGACGGAGAACCCCAACAAGCCGGGCCCGGTGCTCATCACCGGCCAGTCCTCGCGTGAGGAACCGGCGACGGACGGATACCGGTACCTGCTGCAGCCCAATCTCCTGCTGCGATAGCGCAGGCAGCCGCACACTGCGCTGACGCCCCACCCCCTGCATCAGCGCGACGACGAACAGAAGAGGAAATCATGCACATCGGTCTTGTCGGCCTCGGTCGCATGGGCAACAACATGCGTGCCCGTCTCCGCAACGCAGGCATCGAGGTCACCGGGTACGACGCCAACCCCGCCGTCTCCGATGTCGCCAGCCTCGCCGACCTCGCGGCCGCGCTGCCCGAGGGTCAGAAGCTCGTGTGGGTCATGGTCCCGCACGGCAAGATCACCGACGACGTGATCACCGAGCTCGCCGGCGTCCTCGCCGAGGGCGACCTGGTGATCGACGGTGGCAACTCGAAGTGGCTCGACGACACCACGCACGCCGAGCAGCTCGGTGCGCGCGGCATCCGCTACATGGACGCCGGCGTCTCCGGTGGCGTCTGGGGCAAGGACAACGGCTACGGCCTCATGGTCGGCGGTGACGCGAAGGACGTCGAGTTCGCCATGCCGGTCTTCGACGCGCTCCGTCCCGAGGGCCCCCGCGAAGAGGGCTTCTCGCACGCCGGCCCGATCGGCGCCGGTCACTACGCGAAGATGGTGCACAACGGCATCGAGTACGCGATCATGCAGGCCTACGGTGAGGGCTACGAGCTCCTCGAGGCCAAGGACCTGATCACCGACGTCCCCGCCGTCTTCGCCGGATGGCAGCGCGGCACGGTCGTCCGCTCCTGGCTGCTCGACCTCATGGTGCTGGCCCTCAACGAGGACCCGAAGCTCGCCGAGCTCGAGGGCTACGTCGAGGACTCCGGCGAGGGCCGGTGGACCCTGGAAGAGGGCATCGAGCTCGCCGTGCCGATGCCGGCGCTCTCCGCGTCGATCTTCGCGCGCTTCGTCTCGCGTCAGGGCAGCGCGTCCCCGACGATGAAGGCCGTCGCGGCGCTCCGCAACCAGTTCGGCGGCCACGCCGTCAAGAAGTCCTAGGACTTCCCGGGGAAACCCGGCCTCGGCCCGCGTGCACGTCGACCATCTCCAACTGACCGACTTCCGGAACTACCGGGAGGCGGACGTCGACCTCGTACGCGGGCCGAACCTCTTCGTGGGGCGGAACGGCCAGGGCAAGACCAACCTGGTCGAGTCGATCGCCTACCTGTCCACGCTCGGCTCGCACCGCGTCCCCACCGACGCGGCCCTCGTCCGACAGGGCTGCGACGCGGCGATCATCCGCGCACGGCTCGCCCACGACGACCGCAGCATCCTCGCCGAGGTACAGATCAACCGCTCGGGGTCGAACCGGGCGCAGATCAACCGGGCCGCGATCAAGCCGCGCGAGCTGCCGCGGTACTGCTCGAGCGTGTTGTTCGCGCCGGAGGACCTCGCGCTGGTCCGTGGCGAACCGGCCGGCCGACGCCGGATGCTCGACGAGCTCCTCGTCCAGATCGCGCCCCGGATGCAGGGTGTCATCGCCGACTACGACCGCACCCTCCGGCAGCGGAACACCCTGCTGAAGTCCGCGCGGGCGACCGGCGCGAAGTCCGGTTCGCTCGCGACGCTCGACGTGTGGGACGAACGACTCGTGGCGTTCGGCTCCGAGATCATCGCCGCGCGCGACCACCTCACGCGCCGACTCGCACCCTTCGTCGCCGAGGCGTACGCGACCGTCGCCGGTGAGCGCCACGAAGCGTCGATCACCGGCGTGCTGAGCGTCCGCGGGGGCGACCCGGAGGACGCCGCCGCGACCGACCCCGTCCTCGGGACCCCGGACGAACCGGTCTCCGTCCCGGCAGCGGCCGAGGCCTTCCGCGGCGCGCTCGAACGACGGCGACGCGACGAACTCGACCGCGGGCTGACGCTCGCCGGCCCCCACCGGGACGACGTGCTCTTCACCCTGAACGGGTTACCTGCCCGTGGATACGCCAGTCACGGCGAGTCCTGGTCCTTCGCGCTGGCGATCCAGCTCGCGAGCGCATCGATCCTGCGCGCCGAGTCCACCCTCGGCGACCCGATCATCATCCTCGACGACGTGTTCGCCGAGCTCGACGAATCACGGCGTGAGCGACTGGGCAACGCGGTGGCGGACTACGAGCAGGTGCTCATCACGGCAGCGGTGTTCGGCGACGTGCCGGCGCAGCTGGCGGCGCACACCGTCCGGATCGAGTCCGGCACCATCGTGACCGAGGAGACGGAGTCGACCACGGCCTCCCGTCCGGACGACACCGCGGCAGACCACGCGACGGAAGCCGGCGCCTGATGCCGCGCCCGTGGAAGCCCACCGAGCCGAGCCGGGTGTACCAGCACCTCAAGGCCGTCTTCGGCGACCCGGCGAAGCGCGGTGTCGACGCCCGTCGTCGCCGGGCCAAGGAGATCGACGCGGACACCGTGCCGTACGGCCGCGGGCGCGAGCCCAAGGGCCTCGGCGACATCGTCGGTTCCCTCGCCGCCGAACTCGGGTGGACCGAGCCGCTCGCGCGGTCCGAACTCTTCGTGGACTGGCCGAGCGTCGTCGGCGACGAGCTCGCCAAGCACTCCCGCCCGGTCACGATCGAGGACGGCGCACTCGTCATCCGGTGCGACTCGACGGCGTGGGCGACGCAGCTCCGGCTGATGCGTGCGAGCGTCACGACGACCATCGCGGAGCGGCACCCGGAAGCGGGCGTGGAGTCGATCCGGGTTTCCGGCCCGGACGCCCCCACCTGGAAACGGGGTCCCAGGACGGTCCAGGGGCGCGGTCCTCGCGACACCTACGGTTGAGCAGACGAAATCATCCTCTGGTCGCGAAATCGGCCGTCCAGGGGCCGTTTTCGCCCTCGGGAGATGGCCTCCTGCGATAGACTGGGCGGTGCAGTGCGCGGGCGTTCCGCGCGCAGGCAGGAGCACTCTCGACATGGCATCAGGATCTGAAGAGGACCGACAGGACCCCCGCGGCAACCCCGCCGCAGAAGAACCGTCGTACGGCGCAGACCAGATCCAGGTGCTCGAAGGGCTCGAGGCAGTCCGCAAGCGCCCGGGCATGTACATCGGGTCCACCGGTCCCCGTGGTCTCCACCACCTGGTGCAGGAGATCGTCGACAACTCGGTGGACGAGGCCCTCGCCGGGTACTGCGACACCATCGACGTCACCATCCGCGAAGACGGCGGCGTCCGCGTGGTCGACAACGGCCGTGGCATCCCGGTCGGCATCCACGCGGCCGAGGGCGTCTCGACCGTCCAGGTCGTCCTGACCGTCCTGCACGCCGGCGGCAAGTTCGGCGGCGGCGCGTACGCGGTCTCCGGTGGTCTGCACGGCGTGGGTTCCTCCGTCGTGAACGCGCTGAGCTCGGAGCTCGACGTCGAGGTCCGCCAGCAGGGCCACGTGTGGCGTCAGAGCTACACCGACGGTGTCCCGGTCGCGCCCCTGTCCAAGGACGAGGCATCCGACGACCACGGCACCACCATCACGTTCTGGCCGAACGCCGAGATCTTCGAGACGGTCGTCTTCGACTACGAGACCCTGCGCGCCCGGTTCCAGCAGATGGCGTTCCTGAACAAGGGGCTCCGGATCAACCTCCGTGACGAGCGCACACCGGACGAAGGGGAAGAGTCGCGCCACGACTCCTTCCGCTACGAGCGCGGTCTCGCCGACTACGTCGAGTACATCAACGCGCAGAAGAAGGCGGACCTGGTCCACCCGGACGTCATCGGTTTCGAGGCAGAGGACACCGAGCGCAAGATCGCGCTCGAGGTCGCGATGCAGTGGAACACCTCCTACCAGGAGAGCGTCCACACCTTCGCGAACACGATCAACACGCACGAGGGCGGCACCCACGAAGAAGGGTTCCGCGCAGCGCTCACCACGCTCGTGAACCGCTACGCGCGTGAAGCCAAGATCATCAAGGAGAAGGACGACAACCTCACGGGTGACGACATCCGTGAAGGACTGACCGCCGTCATCTCCGTCAAGCTCGGCGAACCGCAGTTCGAGGGCCAGACGAAGACCAAGCTCGGCAACACCGAGGCGAAGTCCTTCGTGCAGCGCGTCGTCGGCACGGAGCTCACGCACTGGTTCGAGAGCAACCCGACCCAGGCCCGCGACGTCGTCCGCAAGGCCATCCAGGCATCGCAGGCGCGCCTCGCCGCCCGCAAGGCCCGCGAGACCACCCGCCGCAAGGGCCTGCTCGAGTCCGGTGGCATGCCGGGCAAGCTGAAGGACTGCCAGTCGAAGGACCCGACGCTGTCGGAGATCTTCATGGTGGAGGGCGACTCGGCCGGCGGTTCCGCCGTGCAGGGCCGCAACCCGATGACCCAGGCGATCCTGCCCCTGCGCGGCAAGATCCTGAACGTCGAGAAGGCGCGCCTCGACCGTGCCCTGGCGAACCAGGAGATCCAGTCGATGATCACGGCGTTCGGTGCCGGCATCGGTGAGGACTTCGACCCGGACAAGGCCCGCTACCACAAGATCGTGCTGATGGCCGATGCCGACGTCGACGGCCAGCACATCACCACGCTCCTGCTGACGCTGCTCTTCCGCTACATGCGGCCGCTCATCGAGCGCGGGTACGTGTACCTCGCGCAGCCGCCGCTGTACCGCCTGAAGTGGTCGAACTCCGCGCACGAGTACGTGTTCAGCGACCGTGAGCGCGACGCCCTGCTGCAGTCGGGCATCGCCGCCGGCAAGCGCATCCCGAAGGACAACGGGATCCAGCGCTACAAGGGCCTCGGCGAGATGGACTACAAGGAGCTCTGGGACACCACGATGAACCCGGACACCCGCACCCTGCTCCAGGTCACGCTGGAGGACGCGGCCGCGGTGGACAGCGTCTTCGCGACCCTGATGGGTGAGGACGTCGACGCACGTCGTCAGTTCATCCAGCAGAACGCCAAGGACGTCCGCTTCCTCGACATCTAGGGGCCGGCTGCGCGGCGTGAGCCGCGCGGACCAGTCCGGACCACCTGTGGTCGCGCCCGGCGCGACTGACGGCACCACGGCCTCCAGACCGTGCAGAAAGGGAACGAAGCCACATGGCTGACGACAACGACACCGGCGCCGACGAGCAGCCCGAGATCGTGCACGGCGACAGCGGGGACATCGTCGTCTCCGGTGACCGCATCTCGCAGGTCGACCTGCAGCTCGAGATGCAGCGCTCGTACCTCGACTACGCGATGAGCGTCATCGTCGGTCGCGCGCTGCCCGAGGTCCGCGACGGCCTGAAGCCCGTGCACCGCCGCGTGATCTACGCGATGTACGACGGCGGCTACCGCCCGGACCGCGCGTTCTCCAAGTGCTCGCGCGTCGTCGGCGACGTCATGGGGCAGTTCCACCCGCACGGTGACAGCGCCATCTACGACGCGCTCGTCCGCCTGGTGCAGCCGTGGTCGCTCCGCTACCCGCTCGCGCTCGGCCAGGGCAACTTCGGTTCGCCCGGCAACGACGGCGCAGCGGCCCCGCGGTACACCGAGACCAAGATGGCCCCGCTCGCCATGGAGATGGTCCGGGACATCGACGAGGAAACCGTCGACTTCCAGGACAACTACGACGGCCGCACGCAGGAGCCTGCGATCCTGCCCGCCCGCTTCCCGAACCTGCTGGTCAACGGCTCGGTCGGCATCGCGGTCGGCATGGCGACGAACATCCCGCCGCACAACCTGCGGGAAGTGGCCGCCGGCGCGAAGTGGGCGCTCGAGCACCCCGATGCCACGCGTGAAGAACTCCTCGGCGCGCTCATGCAGCGCATCAAGGGACCGGACTTCCCGACCGGGGCGCAGATCCTCGGCACCAAGGGCATCCAGGACGCCTACCGCACGGGCCGCGGCTCGATCACGATGCGCGCCGTCGTCAGCGTCGAGGAGATCCAGGGCCGCACCTGCCTGGTCGTCACCGAGCTGCCGTACCAGGTCAACCCGGACAACCTCGCGATCAAGATCGCCGAGCTCGTCAAGGACGGCCGTCTCGCCGGCGTCGCGGACATCCGCGACGAGACCTCCGGTCGTACCGGCCAGCGCCTGGTCATCGTGCTGAAGCGCGACGCGGTCGCCAAGGTCGTCCTGAACAACCTGTACAAGCACACGCAGCTGCAGGAGAACTTCGGCGCGAACATGCTCGCGATCGTCGACGGTGTCCCGCGCACCCTGGCGCTCGACGGCTTCATCTCCGCCTGGGTCGACCACCAGATCGACGTCATCGTCCGCCGTACCCAGTACCGGCTGCGCGAGGCCGAGAAGCGCGCGCACATCCTGCGTGGGTACCTGGCGGCGCTCGACGCCCTCGACGAGGTCATCGCGCTCATCCGTCGGTCGCCCGACGTCGAGGAAGCCCGCACCGGCCTGATGGACCTGCTGTCCGTCGACGAGATCCAGGCCCGCGCGATCCTCGAGCTCCAGCTGCGTCGTCTGGCCGCCCTCGAGCGCCAGAAGATCCACGAGGAAGCCGAGGCCCTCGAGCTCAAGATCGCGGACTTCAACGACATCCTCGGCTCCGAGACGCGCCAGCGGTCGATCATCGGCGAGGAGCTCGACGAGATCGTCGACCGCTTCGGCGACGACCGCCGCAGCGAGATCATGTTCGGCTACGACGGCGACATGTCCATCGAGGACCTCATCCCCGAGGAAGAGGTCGTCGTCACCATCACCCGCGGTGGGTACGTCAAGCGCACCCGCAGCGACCAGTACCGCTCGCAGCACCGCGGCGGCCGTGGTGTCCGCGGCGCCCAGCTCCGCGCGGACGACGTCGTGGAGCACTTCTTCGTCACGACGACGCACCACTGGCTGCTGTTCCTCACCGACCAGGGCCGCGTGTACCGGGCCAAGGCGTACGAGCTGCAGGAAGCCGGGCGCGACGCCAAGGGCCAGCACTCGGCGAACCTCCTCGCCATGCAGCCGGACGAGCAGATCCAGCAGGTCCTGGACATCCGCGACTACGAGGCCGCGCAGTACCTCGTGCTCGCCACCGAGCAGGGCCTCGTGAAGAAGACCGCGCTCACCGAGTACGACACGAACCGCACCGGCGGCATCATCGCGATCAACCTCCGCGACGGCGACAAGCTCCGCTCGGCGCTGCTCGTGGACGAGTCCGACGACCTGCTGCTCGTCTCGCGCCACGGGATGTCGCTCCGCTTCACCGCGACGAACGACACCCTGCGCCCGATGGGTCGATCGACCTCCGGCGTGAAGGGCATGTCCTTCCGCGACGGCGACTCCCTGCTCGCGGCCCGCGTCGTCTCGGACGACGGGTTCGTCTGGGTGATGACCGAGGGTGGCTACGCCAAGCGCACCGCGGTCGACCAGTACCGCATCCAGGGACGCGGTGGCCTCGGCATCAAGGTGGCCAAGCTGGCTGCCGACCGAGGCGACCTTGTGGGGGCTCTCATCGTGGGCGAGGACGACGAGGTGCTCGTCGTGCTGCAATCGGGCAAGGTGGTAAGGTCTGCCGTGGCCGAGGTCCCCGCCAAGGGTCGTGACACGATGGGCGTCGTCTTCGCGAGGTTCGCGGAGAACGACCGGATCATCGCGGTGGCCCGGAACACAGAGCGGAACCTGGACGACCAGGACGACGCCGAGATCGAGCCCGCGGGCCCGGTGGAGACGGTCAGCCCTGCCGAAGCGGCCCCCGACTCCACTGATCCCACCGACACCGCGCCTGATGTAGACGAGGCCGGAGAGGACCAGTCAACCAATGAGTAGTGTCGCCGAGAAGCTCCAGAAGAAGGCGAAGCGTCCCGTCGGCACCCGCCAGGTCCGACTGCGGCTCGTGTACGTCGACTTCTGGTCGATGGTGAAGCTGAGCTTCCTCATCGCCCTGGCCGGCAGCATCGTGATCGTGGTCGCCACGGCGCTGGTGTGGGTCATCCTGAACCAGACGGGTGTGTTCACCCAGATCGACGCCCTGTTGAAGGACGTCACCGGGCAGAACAACTACTCGATCATGGACCAGTTCTCGCTGGGCCAGGTGCTCGGGTTCTCCATCGTCGTGGGCATCCTCAACGTGGTCGTCGGCACCGTGCTCGGCGCCATCGTGAGCGTGCTCTACAACCTCAGTGTTCGGATCACGGGCGGCCTGCTCGTGGGCTTCACGAACAACTGACACACCCGGGCCGGGTGGGCCTGCGGCTCGATTTCGTTCCGGCGAGATCGTACGGTAGGCTTTCATCCGGTCTGAGGGGCTATAGCTCAGGCGGTTAGAGCGCTTCGCTGATAACGAAGAGGTCCAAGGTTCAAGTCCTTGTAGCCCCACCACATCCCCTCCCGGGGCCTTAGCTCAGTTGGTAGAGCGCCTGCTTTGCAAGCAGGATGTCAGGAGTTCGATTCTCCTAGGCTCCACTCGTTCGGCCCGAGCGGTGTCCCGCTCGGCGGCTTCCGCTCTGCTCGTGCTCTGCGCGCTCGGCTCTGCTTGTGCTTTGCGCGCGTGGCGCCGCCTTCCGCGTGTGGCGCCGCTCTGTGCGCCAGACGCCGCCGTTGCCGGCGGCGTCTCGGGCCGTCTGCGGCGTCTCGGCTCTCAGGGGGCGCCACGGGCTGGAGGCTCGTGCCGGGCCCGCCACGAGCCTCCCGCCCGTGAGATCGCACTTTCTGTCGGAGGCCCCTCTCGGGACACGACACGAAGTGCGATCTCGGCCCCGCGCGAGCGCGTGCGCGGGCGCGTGCGGGCCGGGACGACGAAGGGCCCCGGCGTGTGCCGGGGCCCTTCGTACGAACCGGGGAGGTCAGGCGGCGGACTTGTCCGCCGAGTCGGCGTCGTCGGCGACCCAGAGGTCGTCGTCGGCGCGGAGCGTCTGGTACGCGGCGTAGGCGGCACCGGCGACGGCGACCACCCCGACCACGATCAGCGCGACACCGCCGAAGCCGATGCCCTTCTTCTTCTGCGCAGCGGCGGGCACGTACTTGACGGCCGCCTTCTTCGCCTTCTTGCCCTTCTTCTGGGCGTCCTTCACGATCTTCTTGACCCGGGGGTCCTTCGCGAGGTCGACCACGCTCAGCACGGAGCCGGCGGTGGACACGAGGCCCGGCACGACCTCGGTCTGGAAGCGGTGCGAGGCGTTCTGCGCTGCCGAGGTGGCAGCGTGCACACCCGTGGCGACAGCCGGGCGGATGCCACTGTCGATCGCGTGCTGGACGCGGGGTGCGATGTCCTTGCGTGCTGCGTCGGCAGCGTTGGAGCGCGCCTCGGCGAGGATCGCGTTCGCGTGCTCGAGGACCTTGCGCTGCTCGGTGAGGAGCGTCGAGGTCTGTCCCTTGAGCTTCTTGATCTGCTTGCGACGCTTGCGCGGGAGTTCGATCGTCGTCATCTGGTACCTCCATCGGAACGGCGTGCGTCCCATCCTGCCACTGCACCACCTGACAGGTCACGGAGTCGCACCTGTGGGTACCGTCTGTACGCAGCGGACGCATGCGAGAATCGGAACATGTCTCTGCACACCGCTGTCGCAACGATCCACACCAACAAGGGCGACATCCGCGTCAACCTGTTCGGCAACCACGCTCCGAAGACCGTCAAGAACTTCGTCGACCTCGCGACGGGTCAGCAGGAGTGGACCCACCCGGGGACGGGCAAGGTCTCCACCGACAAGCTCTACGACGGTGTGGTCTTCCACCGCATCATCAAGGACTTCATGATCCAGGGCGGCGACCCGCTCGGCCAGGGCATCGGCGGCCCCGGCTACCGCTTCGACGACGAGATCTCGCCGGAGCTCACCTTCCAGAACCCGTACATCTTCGCGATGGCCAACGCCGGCATCCAGGGTGGCCGTGGCACCAACGGCTCGCAGTTCTTCATCACCACGGTCGCGACCCCCTGGCTGCAGGGCAAGCACACCATCTTCGGTGAGGTCGCCGACGACGAGTCGCGCAAGGTCGTCGACGCGATCGAGGGCGTGGCCACCGACGGCCGTGACAAGCCGCTCGAGGACGTCGTCATCAACAGCATCGACGTCGAGTCCGTCTGACCTCTGTGAGCGATCAGGCGTACAACCCGGCCAACTACTGCTACCGGCACCCGGACCGGCAGAGCTTCATCCTGTGCCAACGGTGCGGGCGGACGATCTGCACCGAGTGCCAGACGCCGGCGGCGGTCGGGGTGCACTGCCCTGAGTGCGTGCGCGAACACCGCATGCAGTTCTCGGCGAACCGCCGTGCGTCCGGGGCCCCGAACGGGTTCACGGTCGCACGGCGGCGCTTCGCCATGCTCGACCAGAAGGCGACGGTCGTCATCGTCGCCGTCTCGGTGCTGATCTGGCTCCTGGACCAGGTGTCCGGTCGCTTCTTCACGCAGCTGTTCTTCTACAACGCCGCGTACCTGCCGACGCAGCCGTGGCGGATGGTGACGTCGCTGTTCGTGCACTCGGGGATCTTCCACATCGCCTTCAACATGTGGGCGGTGTGGATCTTCGGCAGGATGCTCGAGAACATGCTCGGGACGTGGCGGTTCCTGGCGCTGTACTTCATCTCCGGGCTCGCCGGGTCCATGGCCGTGACACTGATCGCCCCCGGCACATCGGTCGTCGGGGCGTCCGGCGCGATCTTCGGGCTCTTCGCCGCCTTCTTCATGCTGCAGCGGAGCCTCGGTTCGAACGCCGTGTCCCTGCTCGTGATCATGGGCCTGAACCTGGTGATCGGGTTCCTGCCCGGCACGAACATCGCCTGGCAGGCGCACGTCGGCGGCATCGTCGCGGGCTTCGTGACCGGGTACGTGTTCGCCAAGACCCGGAACGTCCGGCAGCGTGGCCTGCAGATCACACTGCTGGTCGTCGAGGCCGTCGTGATCATCGCCCTGACCTACGTCGGGTACGCGATCGCGGTGCACTGACACCGCCGCACAGCACGACCCACGAACGCCCCGTCACTCTTCGCGAGCGGCGGGGCGTTCCTCGTCCTGTGGAGAACTCCCTGAGTTACACGGGTGTGATTATCCCCATTGTGGACTGAGCTGTGGATAACTCCGGGACGGGGGTGTGGAACGTCGTGTGGAGAACTCCGATTGCTGTGGAGAACGGGGTCAGCGGGCCTCTGGCGCCGGCAAGCCTGTGGAAAACGACGACGCCCGCTGCACCGATCGGTGCAGCGGGCGACGAGAGGTCGAAGCGGGTGGTCAGCGCCACCGGGTGGTCATCAGGAAGCCGACGAACATGATGCCGAAGCCGATCAGGATGTTCCAGGAGTTCAGCGAGGGGACCGGCAGGGTGCCCTGCGAGATGTAGAAGACGATCACCCAGGCGAGCCCGATGAGCATGAAGCCGAACATGACCGGCTTGAACCACACGGGATTGGGCTGATCGCCCGCCGTGTCGACCGAGTCGGCTCGGGTCCTCCGGGCGGGCTTGGTGCGGTCCTTGTCCTTGGCCATGGCCGGTATCCTACCGTGAACATGTGTGTGCACCGGCCCCACGGAGGCTGCACACGACCCCCACGAGTACGGTGAACCGACCATGACCAGGATCCTCGTCGTCGACAACTACGACAGCTTCGTCTACACGCTCAACGGCTACGTCCAGCAGCTCGGCGCGGAGACCGACGTCGTGCGCAACGACGCCTTCCCCGAGTCGGAGATCGCCGACCGGATCGCCGAGTACGACGGGGTGCTGCTCTCTCCCGGCCCCGGGACCCCAGCGGACGCCGGCGTCTCGATCGCGACCGTCCGTGCCGCCATCGAGGTCGACAAGCCCCTGCTGGGGGTCTGCCTCGGGCACCAGGCCATCGCCGAGGCCCTCGGCGCCACGGTCACCCACGCCGAGGAGCTCATGCACGGCAAGACGTCCCTGGTGGACCACGACGACAGCACGCTCTTCGCCGGGGTCCCGCACCCCTTCACCGCGACGCGGTACCACTCCCTGGCGATCGTCGACGGAACCGTCCCCGACGAACTCGCCGTCACGGCCCGGACGGCCGGCGGGGTCATCATGGGCGTCCAGCACGAGGACGCCCCCGTGTACGGCGTGCAGTTCCACCCCGAGTCCGTCCTGACCGAGGGCGGCTACCGGATGGTCGGCAACTGGCTGGAGACCGCCGGCCTCGCCGGCGCGGCGGAGCGCGCGGCGGGCCTCGGCCCGCTCATCGCCGCTCGGCGCGACTGATCCGCGGAGGGCCCGTGGCCACGAACGTCACCGTCTGACGGCCTGGAGGCTCGTGGCGGGCCCGCACCGGGCCTCCCGGCCGTGACATGGCCGGCCCCACGGCCGACGCGAGCCGACGAGTCTGCCGGTTGCCGAGTGCGCGTCCTGGCGACGAGTACACATGCGCCCGCACGTGCACTCGTCGTCTGCGCGCGCACATCCGGCGGCCCAGCCCCGACGCCGGCCGACGACGTCACTTGTCGTCGTTGCCGCCGTCGTCGTTGGTGTCGCCCTTGTCGTCGCCACCGTCGGTCGGCGTGGAGGTGGCCGGCGCGCTCGGCTGGTTCGACGCGGCACAGTACGTCAGTGCCACGGTGCTGCCCTGGGCGACGTCCCCGGCGGGCTTGTCCTGCTGGGTGACGGTCCCGCCGACGCACGAGTACGAGGGCTGCGGCGTCACCGTGAGACCGAGCCCGGCGAGCGTGGAGTTGGCGGTGGCGAACGGCTGCTGCGTCACGTCCGGGAGCTGCACGAGCCCGTTGGAGACGGTGAGGTTGATCACCGTGCCCTTGGGGTGCGACGAACCCGAGGCGGGGTCGGAGCTCATGACCGTTCCCTCGGGGACGGACGGCGAGTAGTCGGTGTTGATCGCGCCGATGGTGAAGCCGGCGGCCTCGAGGGCCTTCTGTGCGGCGTCCTGCGCCTGGTTCGCGACGTCCGGCACCGCGACCTGCTCCGGGCCGAGGGACACGACGACCCGGATGTTCTGGGACCGCGCGACGTTCGTCCCGGACCCGGGTTCGGTGCGGATCACCGAGCCCTTGTCCACCTTGTCGGAGTTCTCGTCGACGCGGACCGCGACGAGGTCACGCTTCTTGAGTGCGTTCTCGGCGGAGTCGTACGTGGCGCCGACGACGTTCGGGACGCTGACCGACGAGGACACCGGCGCCTGACCGGGCTGCAGGTTCGCGACCCAGAAGATCACACCAGCGATCACGGCGATCGTCAGGACGATGCCGACCCAGATCCACGCGACCGGCGGACGGTTCTGCGTGCGCTGCGGGCGGTGCTCCTGGGTGTCGTCGAGTTCCCGGAACGCGACTTCCGGGTTGGAGGTCGTGCGGGGGTTCACGCCGAAGAGCATCGTCGATGCGTCGTTCGCGGTCCGCTGGAGCTTCTTCGTCGACGCGGGGACCTGGCCCGCTGCCGCCTGCTCGAGGTCGCGGCGGAACTCCGCGGCGTTCTGGAAGCGGCGCGTGCGGTCCTTCACGAGGGCGTGCAGCGTGACGGCGTCGAGGGCGGGCGAGACGGCCGGGGTGATCGTCGACGGGGCGACGGGCTGCTCGCTGACGTGCTGGTACGCGACGGCGACGGGCGAGTCCCCGAGGAACGGCGGGCGGCCGGTCAGGAGCTCGAAGAGGACGATGCCGGTCGAGTAGAGGTCGGTGCGGGCGTCGACGGTCTCACCGCGGGCCTGCTCCGGGGAGAAGTACGACGCGGTGCCGAGGATCGACGTGGTCTGCGCGACGGTGGCCGAGGTGTCCGTGATGGCCCTGGCGATGCCGAAGTCCATCACCTTGACCTGGCCGGTGTGGGTCACCATGACGTTCGCGGGCTTGATGTCGCGGTGCACGACGCCGGCGCGGTGCGAGTACTCGAGCGCGGTGAGGATGCCGCTGGTGAGACGCACGGCCTCGTCCGGCTCGACCGGGCCCTCGCCGATGACGTCGCTGAGGGGACGCCCCTCGACGTACTCCATGACGATGAAGGGGACCTGCACCTCGGCGCCGGACTGCTCGGTCACGGTCTCTTCACCGGCGTCGTAGACGCGGACGATGGTCGGGTGCGCCATCCGGGCGGCCGCCTGGGCTTCCTGCCGGAAGCGGGTGCGGAACGCCGGGTCGTTGGCGAGGCTCGGCTTGAGGAGCTTCACGGCGACACGTCGACCGAGCCGGGTGTCCTGCCCCACGTGCACAGTGGCCATGCCGCCACGACCGATGACGTCACCGATCTCGTAGCGATTGGCGAGGAGCGTGATCCCCGCGGTCACACCTTCTGGCACGTACTCCTCCGAATGTCCGTCGGGGGCAAGTGTACGACAGCGCACCCTGGTGAGACGCTGGCCGCGGGCCGCCCGGACGAACCGTTACCGGAACGGTGTGGACGGCCGCGCGGCCAGGTCGGGACTAGCCCTGCGTGCTGTCGTCGGTGGGGTCGGCGGTCGGGGTCGACGTCGGCTGCTGCTCGTACGTCGCCGATGCCGTGTCCGAGGACGCGGACTGCAGGTCGCCGCAGTTCACGACGTAGCTGAGGCTGACGTCGCCCGGCTGCGCCGCAGTCACCTGGACCGCCGTGCCACGGGTCGCCCCGGAGCTGTTGCCGGACGAGTCGGTGCCGTTGGTGATCGTGTACGTGTACCCGGTCAGCTCGTAGCCGGCGGGGCACTGCGTGTAGGCGCTCCACGAGAACGTGACCTGGCCGCTCGTGGACACGGTCCCGGCGGTGGGTGCTGCCGGGGTCTCGAGCGTGGGCTGCGCGGTGTAGGCGCGCAGCACGATCGCGGTGCCGACCGTCAGGCTGCCGGTCGGACTGATCGACTGCACGGTCCCCTGCTTGTCCGAGCTCGGGGCGGCGTCGCCGTCCGCGATGCTCGTCTGGAACCCGAGCTGGTCCAGCTCCGCCTTCGCCTGCTCGGCGTTCTTGCCGACGTAGTCGCTCTGGTTGACGGTGATCCGCGTCGCCTGGGTCGGCGAGGCCGACGGCGTCTGCGACCGCGTCGGACGCGGTGTCGAGCTCTGGCTCGAGCTCGCCGACGGCTTCGGGTCGCCGTTGCCGTTCGCGAAGGCGAACGCCGCGATCACACCACCGGCGACGACCACGACCGCGGCCGCGACGACCCACCAGATCCAGGCGCGCTTCTTCTTCGGTTCTTCGTCGTCGCCGGACGGGGAGCTGGGCGTGCCCGGGCCACCGGCCGAACCACCGACGGTCCCGCCGGCCTGCGTGCCGATGAGTGCGGTCGCCGCGTCGTTGCCCTGCGGGGGGTTGAACGCGACGGTGCCGGCACCACCGAGTGCTGGGACGGCGACGGTCGCGGCGGCGACGTCGCCACGGCGGAGTGCCTGCGCCGCACGGGCCAGGTTCGCCGCGGTCGCCGGACGGTCCGCGGGCTTCTTCGCGATGCAGGACATCACGAGCGCGGCGACGGGCTCCGGGATGTCCCCGGGGAGCGCCGGCGGCTGCTCGTTGATGTGCGCCATGGCGATCGCGACCTGCGACTCGCCGGTGAACGGTCGGCGGCCGGCCAGGCACTCGTACGCGACGATGCCGAGCGAGTAGATGTCGGTCGACGGCGACGCCGGGTGCCCGCTCGCCTGCTCCGGCGAGAGGTACTGCACGGTGCCCATGACCTGGCCGGTCGCGGTGAGCGGGACCTGGTCGGCGATCCGGGCGATGCCGAAGTCGGTGATCTTGACGCGGCCGTCCGGCGTGATCAGCAGGTTGCCCGGCTTGATGTCACGGTGCACGAGGCCGACGGCGTGCGCGGCCTGCAGGGCGTTGGCGGTCTGCGCGACGATGTCCAGGACCTTGTCGACCGGCAGCGTGTGCTCGCGCTCGATCATGGTCGAGAGGGCTTCGCCGGGGACGAGCTCCATCACGAGGTAGGCGCTGCCGTCCTCCTCGCCGTAGTCGAAGACGTTGGCGATGCCCTCGTGGTTCACGAGCGCGGCGTGGCGCGCTTCGGCGCGGAAGCGCTCGAGGAACCCGGGATCGCCGAGGTACTCGTCCTTGAGGATCTTCAGGGCGACCGTCCGACCGATGACGAGGTCGGTCGCCTGCCACACCTCTCCCATGCCGCCGATGGCGACCCGGGACGAGAGTTGGTACCGCCCACCGAAGGTGAGTCCGCTGGTGGGTCTCATTTGTTCAGCACCGCCTCCATGACTTTCTTCGCGACCGGGGCCGCGACCGTGTTGCCGACGCCGGACTGTCCGAGTCCGCCGCCGTTCCCGACGACGACCGCCACGGCGACCTCCGGGTCCTTCGCGGGCGCGAACCCGGTGAACCAGAGCGTGTACGGGTCGTTCGTGCCGTTCTCGGCCGTTCCCGTCTTCCCTGCGACGTCGACCCCGTCGATCTTCGCATTGGTACCGGTACCCGCGTTGACGACGCTCTGCATCGCCTCGGTCAGGTCGTCGGCGTCGTCCGAGGAGATCGGGTCGCTGTACTGCTTCGGGGAGAAGGACTCCACCGTCTTCAGGTCGCTCGTGGTGATCGAGTCGATGAGCGAGGGCTGCATGACCTTGCCGCCGTTCGCGATCCCGGCCGAGACCATCGCGATCTGCAGCGGGGAGACGCGGACACTGGCCTGGCCGAACGAGCTCAGCATGAGCTGCGCGGTCGAGTCGACGGCCGGGTACTGGCTCGGGGTGGCCTTCATCGGGACCTCGATCGCGTCGCCGAAGCCGTACTTGTCGGCCATCCGCTTGATCGTGTCGTACCCGAGCTTCTGTCCGAGCTCCGCGAACGGGATGTTGCAGGAGTGCTGGATCGCGACGCGGAGCTTGACCTCGTCGCCACCACCGCAGCTGCCGCCCTCGGCGTTGTTGATGTTCGTGCTCGTGCCGGGCAGGCGGAGCGTCGAGGGGTTCGGGAGCGTCGAGTCGAGGTTCCAGTCGCCGCTCTCGAGCGCGGCCGAGGCGACGATGAGCTTGAAGACCGACCCGGGCGTGTACAGGTCACCGCCGATGGCGCGGTTCTGCAGCGGCTTCGAGGCGTCCGATTCGAGGGCCTTGTACTGCGCGATCACGTCGGTGGTGTCGTGCGAGGTGAGCGAGTTCGGGTCGTAGCCCGGCTTCGACACCATCGCCAGGATCTTGCCGGTCTTCGGCGCGATCGCCACGACGGCCCCGGTGTTCGACCCGAGGGCGTCGTACGCGGCCTTCTGGACGTCGGGGTCGATCGTCAGGTTCACGTTGTCGCCCTGGACGTCCTGCCCGGTGAGGATCGAGTTCAGGTTCTGGAAGAACGAGTCGTCCGAGTTGCCGGAGAGCACCGTGTTCTCCGAGCTCTCGATGCCCGAGTTGCCCTGGCCGATCGTGAAGTACCCGGTGACCGCGGAGTACAGGTCGCCGTTGGCGTACTTGCGCTGGTACTTGTACTGGTCGTCGACGGCGGTCGACTCGGCGATCGGGGTGCCGTTCACCAGGATGGCGCCGCGCTTGTTCGAGTAGCTGTCCAGGATGGTGCGCGAGTTCCGCGGGTCGGCGCGGAGCGCGTCGGCGGAGAAGAACTGGATCGAGGTCGTCGACACGAAGAGTGCGACGAACATGAGCACGACGATCGTGGAGACGCCGCGGAGCTGCCGTTTCATCGACGCTCCTTCCTGGTCCGCCCGCGGGCGGCCTTCCGGTCGGTGGCGCTCGGGCCACCGCGCTCGGAGAGGACACGCTGTTCCGCGGGGATGGAGTCGGTCAGCCGCAGCAGCATCGCCGCGATGATCCAGTTCGCCACCAGGGAGGAACCGCCGGCGGCCATGAACGGGGTCGTCAGGCCGGTCACCGGGATGATCCGCGTGATGCCGCCGACGACGACGAAGACCTGCAGGGCGATCGTGAAGCCGAAGCCGATCCCGAGCAGCTTGCCGAAGTCGTCCTGCGCCATGAAGCCGACGCGGATGCCGCGGGAGACCAGGACGATGAAGAGCGCCAGGATCGCGAAGACACCGATCAGGCCGAGTTCCTCACCGAGGGACGAGATGATGTAGTCGGCGTTCGCGACCGGGGTGATGTACGGGCGCCCCTGGCCGAGCCCGGTGCCGGTGATCCCGCCGTTCGCGAAGCCGAACAGGCCGTTCACGAGCTGGTAGCTGGCCTGGGTGTCGGCGTAGTACGTGGAGTTCGCGAACGGGTTCAGCCACTGCTCGAAGCGGCCGTGCACGTACTCGAGCGAGCTCGCGGCGACGAGCGCGCCGCCGACGAACAGCACCAGGCCGATGAGCACCCAGCTGAGCCGTGCGGTCGCGACGTAGATCATCACGAGGAACAGGCCGAAGTAGAGCAGCGCGGTGCCGAGGTCGCGCTGGAACACCAGCACGCTCATCGCGACGCCCCACACGATGAGGATCGGGCCGAGGTCGCGGGCGCGCGGGAACGTCATCCCGAGGAACTTCTTGCCGACGATCGACAGGCTGTCGCGCGCGGTCACCAGGTACCCGGCGAAGAACAGGGCCATCGTGATCTTCGCGAGCTCGCCGGGCTGGAACGAGAACGGGCCGAGCTTGATCCAGACGCGGGCGCCGCCGACGTTCAGCCCGATGCCGGGCAGCATCGGCAGGAGGAGCAGCACGATCGTCAGGAACATGAAGATGTACCGGTACCGCTGCAGGAACCGGTGGTTCCGCACGAGGATGACCGTGAGGATGGCGAACACCATCGCCAGCAGGGTCCAGACGATCTGCTTCACGCCGATCGCGTCCCAGCCGGAGAGCCCGTTGTGGACGTCGATGCGGTAGATCTCCGCGATCCCGATGCCGTTGAGCACCAGGGACACCGGCAGCACGAACGGATCCGCGTTCTTCGCGACGATCCGCAGCACGATGTGCATCACGAGCGCCAGGCCGAGGATCGTCGAACCGACCCAGAGCACCGAGGTGTCGAAGATCGTGCCCTTGGTGCCGAGCTGCACGAGCACCATCGCGCCGGCGCAGATGCCGCAGGCGATGACGAGCAGGAACAGCTCGAGGTTCCGGGCGCGTGCCGGTTCCCGGAGCTTGATCGTGATCGCCTGGGTGAGGGACTGGGGCGTCGTCGTGGTCATCGGCCACTACCGGTCGGCGACGGGGACGGGGTCGGCGAGCCGGAGCGGGTCGACGAGGGCGTCGGCGACGAGGAGGCGCCGCCGTCACCGCCCGTGCCGCTCTGGTCCTGGCCGGTCTCGGCCGCGGTCCGGAGGCGGTCGACGATGTCCCGCGCGTCGGACAGCGACGCGGCGTTGATCGTCGAGCGCACGTTCTCCCGCGTGTACTCGGGCAGGTCGGACACCTCGATGCCGGAGTCCTCGTACACGTCGGAGAGCGCGATCGGGCCGATCTGCTGCTGGACGCCCTTGTAGATCGCGACCTGGCCGCGGTCGGATCCGACGTAGTAGTGGTCCTGGACGATGCGCCAGCCGAGGAACACCGCCCCGACGAGGGCCGCGATGGCGAGCACGAGCGCGATCGTCCAGCTGATCCGACGGCGCACCCGGCGACGGCGGTCCTCGGCGATGAGCTCGGCGAAGTACTGGTCGCTCTCCGGCTCGAAGTGCGAGTCCTCCGGGGCGGTGGTGACCTTGAGCGGGTGCAGCAGGATCGTGGGGAGGCGGATCGGCTTGCGGCCGGTCGAGGCCTCGAACGTGAGGGGAGCGGCCGCGGAGCCGACGGTCGTGGCCGCGTCGTCGTCGTCCTCGGTCGGGGAGGCGTCGGTGACGTCCATCGCGACGACCGTCACGTTGTCGGGCGCGCCGTGGTCGAGCGTCTCCTTGACGAGTCGCTGCGTGACCTGGTTGGCGTCCATGTTCGACGCGAGCGCGTGCCGGATGCGCTCTTCTGCCAGGTACGACGAGAGTCCGTCGGAGCAGAGCAGCCAGCGGTCGCCCGGCTTGATGTCCATGATCGCCGTGTCGACCTCTGGTGCCGCGTCGACGTCACCGAGCACGCGCATCAGCACCGAGCGGCGCGGGTGGACCGCCGCTTCCTCCGGGGTGATGCGCCCGCTGTCGACGAGCCGCTGCACGAAGGTGTGGTCCGAGGTGATCTGCTGCAGTTCGCCGTCGCGGAAGCGGTAGATGCGGGAGTCGCCGATGTGGGCGATCGCGAGCTGGTCGCCGACGCGGATCATCGCGCTGACGGTCGTGCCCATCCCGGTGAGCTCCTGGTGCTCGAACACCGTCTCGGTGATGAGCTGGTTCGCCGCGATCAGCGCGGACTGCAGGGCGAACTCGGCGTCGTGCGCTGAGGGGAACTCGCGGTCGACCTCGCGGATGCGACGGATCGCGATCGCCGAGGCGACGTCGCCGCCGGCGTGTCCGCCCATGCCGTCCGCGACCGCGAACAGGTGCGCCCCGGCGTAGCCGGAGTCCTGGTTGTTCGCGCGGATGCGCCCCACGTGGGACACAGCGGCGCTCAGCGTGCGAGCCGTCATCCGGGGTTACCGCCGCAGCTCGAACGTCGTGGTCCCGATCGTGATCGGCGTCCGCTCTGCGACGGTCACGGGGGCGGTCACCTTCTGACCGTTGACGAACGTGCCGTTCGTCGACTCGAGGTCGATGACGACCCACCCGGACTGCTGGAGTTCCAGACGGGCGTGGTGCGTCGACGTGTAGTCGTCACGGATGACGACGTTGCTCTCGCTGGAGCGGCCGATCGTGATCGGGCCGCGGCCGAGCGGCATCTCCATGCCCTCGCGCGCGCCCTCGGTGATGACGAGGCGCGTCGCGACGTCCCCGCTCGGCGGCTGCGCGCCGGCGGACGGGCTCTGGCTGATGATGTCCGTGAATGCCCCGCCACCGCCCGCTGCGGCGCCGGCGGCCGGGATCGTGGGGGTCGTCGGACCCGACGGCGCACCCTTCGGATCGGTGGGGATGGTGCGCACTCGCTGGCCGAACAAGTCGCTCCGGAGCGCGAACACGATCACGAAGACGAAGAGCCACAGCACCGCGAGGAACGCGAAGCGCAGGACGAGCAGTGTCAGTCCTGTGGTCATCGCGCACCTCCGTCGTTCTCCGGGATCACCCGGAACACCATACGGGTACGACCGATCTCGATGGTGGAGTCCGGCTCCACGATCGCCTGCTGGAAGCGCTCACCGTTCAGCTTCGAGCCGTTGGTGGACCCCAGGTCGTTGGCCTGCGCGTGCTTGCCGTCCCACACGATCTCGACGTGCTTCCGGCTCGTGCCGGTGTCCGCGACGGTGATGTCGGCGTCCGTCCCGCGGCCGATGACGGTGCGGCCGCGCTGCAGTCGGTGGCGCTGCGACCCGATGTCGAGCACGGCGACCCAGGCCACGTCGCGCTGCACGGTCGTCGAGTCCACCTGCAGGATCCCGGTCGACAGGGTGCCGTCCTGCTGCAGGCGGATCGTGACCGGACCGGAGAACGAGTAGTTCTGCGCGACGGCGTGCTGCTGCACCATCTGGGTCAGTTCGTCGATGAGGGGTCGGCCGACGTCGTTCATGCGGGTGAAGTCCGGCGGCGCCAGGCGCACGGTGAACTCGTTCGGCACCAGGATGCGGTCGCGCGAGACGACGGCAGCCTTCGTGTCGAGTTCTCGTCGGAGCGTGCTCGAGATCTCGACCGGCTGCACGCCGGAGCGGAAGGTCTTCGCGAACGCGCCGTTCACGGCGCGCTCCAGCCCCCGCTCGAAGCTGTCCAGTAGGCCCATGGGTCTCCCACGTTCTCGGTCGTTGACCTCTGCATGGTAGTCGGCGTCAGCTGAGGCAGTCTGTGCATGGTAGTGTCATGGGGCTGGCGCGAGTGGCGGAATTGGTAGACGCGCACGGTTCAGGTCCGTGTGCTGGAAACGGCGTGGGGGTTCAAGTCCCCCCTCGCGCACCAGGCGATCGAGAAGGCCCCCCGGGAGAGATCCCGGGGGGCCTTCGTCATGTCGCCACGGTGACCGACAGGCGGACAGGAGGCCCGTTGCGGCCTGGCACCGGGCCTCCCGTCCGCCTCGGATCGCCACATCCGCACCGGCCTACGGTGGCCGCATGAGCAGCAGCAAGCGCGTCGTCGTCATCGGCGGGACCGGACACATCGGTACGTTCCTGGTCCCGCGGCTCGTCCGCGCCGGTCACGAGGTCGTCAACATCAGCCGCGGATCACGGCGGGCGTACGCCGACACACCCGAGTGGGAGCAGGTCGAGCAAGTCGTCGCCGACCGCGAGCAGGAGGACCGCGACGGCTCCTTCCCCGACCGCGTCGCCGCCCTGCACCCGGACGTGGTGGTGGACCTGGTCTGCTTCACGCTCGAGTCGGCGACCGCGCTCGTCGAGCGGCTGCGCGGCACGGACGTGCACCTGGTCCACTGCGGGTCGATCTGGCGGGCCGGCCCGAGCGAGGTGCTGCCGATCACCGAGGACACCATGACGCCGCCGATCGGGACGTACGGCATCGAGAAGGACCGGATCGCGCGGATGCTCAAGCAGGAAACCGCCGATGGGGGTGTTGTCACGACGTCACTGCACCCGGGCCACATCAGCGGACCGGGGTGGGCGCCGATCGGTCCGGTCGGCAACCTCGACCCGTCGGTCTGGCGCACGCTGTCTGCTGGTGCGCCGCTCGAGGTCCCGGGCCTCGGTGCCGAGACGATGGCGCACGTGCACGCCGACGACGTCGCGCAGGCCTTCGAGCTCGCGGTCGATCACCGGGACGCGGCGGCCGGCGAGGACTTCTCCGTGGTCGCGGCGGACGCGCTGAACGTCCGGGGGTACGCGGCGCTCGCCGCGTCCTGGTTCGGGCGGGAGGCCCGGGTCGAGTCCGTCTCCTGGGACCGGTTCCGTGCGACCACCGACCAGGACGCCGCGGAGGCGAGCTGGGAGCACCTGTCCCGGAGCCAGGTGTTCAGCATCGAGAAGGCCCGATGTCTGCTGGGCTACGCGCCGCAGCGCACCGCCGGCGAGACCGTCGAGGAAGCGGTCCGGTGGCTCGTCGAGCACGGTGAGCTCGCGGTGGCCGCCCCGCTGGCGTGAGGTTCAGGAGCGCGGGAGCTGCCGACGTCCGCTGCGGTCGGCGAAGGCATCGAGTGCGTCGATCACCGCGTCGTTGATCCAGATGCGGTTGCGCTGCTTCGAGTTGCCGAGTCGGAGCACGCCGAGGTCGACGAGCTGGGCGAGACCGTTCAGCACCGCAGGACGGGTGGCACCGGTCCGCTGGACGGCCAGCCGCGAGTTCAGGACGGGGTGCTCGATCGACAACCGTGCGATCCGCCGAGCCGTGGCGTCCGCGCGGAGCTCCCGCATCGCGAAGTACCACCGCGACTCGAGCTGGCGCAGGTCGTCGGCGAGGACGGAGGCGTTCCGGAGCCCGGCGAGCGACGCATCGGCCACCACGTCGACGATCGGCGAGGCGTTTCCTCGCCGGTAGGCGTCGAGCGCCCCGAAGTACGCGTCGAGATCGGTCAGGAGTCCGCTGCTCACCGGGACCGTGAGGTGCTGGAGCACGCGACCCCGCCGGAGGATGGCCTGGAGGAGCGCTCGGCCCGTCCTGCCGTTGCCGTCCGGGAATGGGTGGATGGTCTCGAACTGTGCGTGCGCGATCGCGGCCTGGACGAGCACGGGGACGTCGGCGCGGCGGATGAACGCCACCAGGTCGTCCATCGCGTCCGGCACCCTGGCATGGTGCGGCGGGACGAACTCCGCGGCGTGCGGGAGTCGCCCGCCGATCCAGACCTGCTCGTCGCGGTACCGGCCGACCATCGACGGTGCGGTGTCGGAGAGGAGCTCGTGGTGCATGGCGATGACCGTGTCGTTGCTGATGTCGTCGGACAGCGCGATCGCGGCTTCCATGGCGCGGACGTTCCGGACGATCTGCGGCGCGTTGCCCTGGACACGCTCGTCGATCTCGGCCTCCGAGATCGCCCGGGCGCCCGCGGTGAGGTGCTCGATCTCGGAACTGGACGCGGACTCGCTCCGGAGGAGCACCGCGGAGAACGGGGCGGGGAAGTGCGCGTACGCCGCGTCGAAGCGGGTGATCGCCCCGGATGCGTCGGTGGCCTCGGCGAGGGAGCGTGCGCTGATGGAGACGTCGAGTCCGGCGATCGCAGGCGGGACGGCGGCTCGGTACGGTGTGCTGCGGGTCTCCCGCTGACGACGGGAGAGCAGGTCCGGGTTGTCGAGCCGGGGCAGCGTGTGCGCTTCCCACTCGACCGCCGTCGTCCCCGTCATCCTGTACCACTCTCGCTCGTTGGTTAAGGTTACGGCAGATCCTTCACTGAAGCCGCACTGGCGCGAGGCCGACGGCGGCAGCGATCGCGGTGACGACCAGGTCGTCGCGCTCCGCGCGCGATCGGTAGTCGACGAGGGCGTAGCCGTTCGCCGCGTCCACGAGGGCGAACAGCAGCAGGGCGACGCGTTCCGGGTCGTCCGTGTGCATCGAGCCGTCGGCCACCCCGGACGCGACGACGGACCGTGCCAGACCCTGCCAGTCGTCCATCACGGACCGGGCGGCGTCGGCGAGCTCCGGGTTGCCACGGCCGATGCTCCAGGCGTCCGACCACACCGCGGCGACGTCGTCGCGCGCCGGGTCGTTGACGGCGTGCAGGAGCGCCGCGAGCCCGGCCACGGGTGCCGGCTCGGCGCCGACGACGGACGCGACCTCGGCGACCTCGGCCGCGGCGATCGTGCGGAACGTGTCGGCGACGAGGGACTCCATCGATGGGCGGTAGTGCGCCACGAGTGACGGCGCGACCCCGACGGATGCGGCGACCGCGCGGAGGGTCACCCCGGCGAGACCGTCGGTGCGGGCGATGGACACCGCCGCCGCGTCGATCTGCGCGAGGCGTTCCGCGGCGCTCAGGCGACGGCGGGGCGAGGTGGGCACGGTGTCCAGCCTAGGCAGCGGCCGGTCCGTCACGCGGGCAGCGGCCGGTCGGTCACGCGGGCAGCGGCCGGTCGGTCACGCGGGCAGCGCCACGAAGGCCGCCCAGACGTCGGCCCGCGTCGCGAACAGTCCGAGGTCGCGGTCGAGCAGGCGCCCGGCGTGTTCGATGCGGGCGCGGGCGGTGTGCCGGTGCACGCCGAGGACCTGCGCGGTGCGGTCGTACTCGCAGTTCTGCTCGAGCCAGGTGCGGACGGTGTGGGTGAGGTCCGTGCCGGCCTGGGCGTCGTGGTCGGTGAGCGGCTCCAGGAACGCCCTGGCGATGTCGGCCGCCCCGGTGTGGGCGAGGTGCGCCAGGACCCCGTCGCGTGCCAGGTCGCCGAACTCGACGATGCCCGGGCGGCCCTCCCGGCTGCGGTCGAGCGCCTGCACGGCCTCGGCCCTGGCGCGCGCGAACGACGCGAAGGTGGCGCCGTCGGACAGGCCGGCATGCAGACCGTACTGCTCGGTGAGGCGCTCGACCGGCGCGGTGTCGTCCGCGCTCACGCAGAGGAACAGCGCGTCGTCGACGGCGAAGAAGAGCTGCCCGGGCGTCTCCTGCACCCAGAGCTCCAGGATGTCCACGACGGAGTCGGTCCGCTCGTCGGCGACGTCGACCGCGGCGAGCCGGATGGGTTCGGCCGGCAGCGGTCCCCAGAGTTCGCGGGACGTCGTGTCGACCACCTCGGAGTCGCCGAACGACAGCATCGTCAGGAGCCCGGTGCGGAGCAGCCCTCGGGCGCGGGCGAGCTCGCGGTTCTGCTGGAGTGCCAGGCCGGCGAGGGCGATGACGGCGGTCACGACCTCGCGTCCGGCCTGGTCGAGGGACCCGGTCGCGATCGCCAGGACGCCGTCGAGGTGCCCACCGGACCCGAGCGTCTGCAGTGTGAACCCGCCGTGCGCGGTGCTCACCGGCAGGCTCGCCCGCTGCCCGCCGCGGAGCAGCCTGGCACCCTCTGCCTGCAGCTGCTCGCGCTCGTCCGCGGGGATCCCGGATGCCGGGAACTCTCGGTCCAGCCGGCCCGAGACGTCGAGCAGGCCCACCCAGCAGTCGAGCTGACGGGAGAGTTCGGCGAGGGTGGCGCCGAGCCCGTCCGGTCGGAGGGCCGCGAGGGAGATGGCGCGCTGGGCGGCGAGGGCCCAACCGCTCCTGGCGTTGGCGTCCTGGGCCACCGTCTCGGCGTTCGCCTGCGCGACGGCGATGAACGAGGTCTCGTACGGGACCTCGAAGAGCGGCAGGTCGTGCGTGCGGCACGCGTCGACGAGCGCGTCCGGGGTGCCGGCGCGGACGACCTCGGTGCCGAACCCGAGGGCGACGACGCCGTGCTCCGCGAGCCGTGCGACGTACGCGTCGACGAGGTCCGCCTCGACCTCGGAGTCCGTCCCGAACTGGGTGCCGGTGGTCAGGAGTGCCTGTCCGGCGGTGAGGAACGGGGTGGGATCGGGCAGGTCGGAACTGTGCAGCCACGAGATCGGGCGGTCGGTCGTCCCGGTGCCGAGCAGCCGCAGGCCCAGGTCCGGTCGGGAGAGCAGGGAGTCCAGCGTCGCGGGCATGCGCCGAGCTTATCCACCGTGGCGATCGGAGTCCGTCCCGCTGTACGCGGTGGACAGCACGGGAGGTGTCCCGACGCTCCTACCATCGGCGCATGTCCTCCACCGTGCTCGCAACCACCACCACCGGCGGACCCGGCCTTCCCCAGGAACGCCGCCTGGTCACCGAGATCCCCGGCCCGCGCTCGCGGGAGCTGATGGCCCGGAAGGCCGCCGCGGTGCCGAACGGCGTCGGCGTGGCCGTCCCGATCGCCGTCGTGGCAGCGGGTGGCGGGGTCGTCGTCGACGCGGACGGCAACTCGCTCATCGACCTGGGCTCCGGGATCGCCGTCACCTCGGTCGGGAACGCCCACCCCGGTGTCGCCGCCGCGGTCACGGCCCAGGTCGCCGCGTTCACGCACACGTGCTTCACCATCGCCGCCTACGACGGGTACGTCGAGGTCGCCGAGGCCCTGAACCGCCTGACCCCCGGCGACCACGAGAAGCGCACGGCGCTGTTCAACTCCGGCGCCGAGGCCGTCGAGAACGCCGTGAAGATCGCGCGGAGTCACACCGGGAAGCAGGCCGTCGTGGTGTTCGACCACGCGTACCACGGCCGGACGAACCTGACGCTGGCGCTCACCGCGAAGAACCAGCCCTACAAGAGCGGCTTCGGTCCGTTCGCCCCCGAGGTCTACCGCGTCCCGATGTCCTACCCGTTCCGCGACGGACTGACCGGACCCGAGGCGGCGGCGCGGGCCATCAGCCAGATCGAGAAGCAGGTCGGAGCGGAGAACACCGCGGCGGTCCTCGTCGAGCCGATCCAGGGCGAGGGCGGATTCGTCGTCCCGGCGTCCGGGTTCCTGCCGGCGCTGGCGGAGTGGGCCCGCGCGAACGACGTCGTGCTGATCGCCGACGAGGTGCAGACCGGGTTCGCCCGCACCGGCGCCATGTTCGCGAGCGAGCACGAGGGCGTCGTCCCGGACATCGTGACCACGGCGAAGGGGATCGCCGGCGGCCTGCCCCTGTCCGCGGTGACGGGCCGTGCGGAGATCATGGACTCGCCCCAGGTCGGCGGCATCGGCGGCACCTACGGCGGCAACCCGATCGCGTGCGCCGCCGCACTCGCCGCGATCGACGCGTTCGAGCACGACGGTCTGGTCGAGCGTGCGCAGGAGATCGAGGGCGTCGTGCTCGGCGCACTCCGCAGTGCACAGGAGCACGACCCGCGCATCGGGGACGTCCGTGGCCGCGGGGCGATGATCGCGATGGAGCTCGTCGACCCGGGGACGGGCGATCCGGACCCCGGGTTGACCGGGCGCATCGTCCGGTACGCGACCGAGCACGGCGTCATCGCGCTGACCGCCGGCACGTACGGCAACGTCGTCCGCTTCCTCCCGCCGCTCGCCATCGACGACGCGCTGCTCGCCGAGGGCCTGGGAATCGTGCTCGAAGGGCTGGCAGCATCATGACGATGACCGAGACGACCACCACCGAGCACGACCTCCTCGCCCGCGTCCCCGACGGCCTGTTCGTCGACGGGGTCTGGGGCCCTGCGAGCGACGGCGCCACGTTCGCCGTCCAGGACCCCTCCACCGGCGCGGTGATCGCGAACGTCGCGAGTGCGACCGCCGAGGACGGCCTGCGCGCACTCGACGCCGCGGATCGTGCCCGTGCGGCGTGGGCGGCGACCCCGCCCCGGAAGCGCGGTGAACTCCTCCGGGCGGCGTTCGACCTGCTGCAGGAGCGCCGGGACGACTTCGCGCTCCTGATGACCCTGGAGATGGGCAAGCCCCTCGCCGAGGCGAACGGCGAGGTCACCTACGGTGGCGAGTTCCTCCGCTGGTTCGCCGAGGAAGCGGTCCGCATCGGCGGCTCCTACGGCACCAACCCCGAGGGCACCGGCCGGACGATCGTCTCCCACAAGCCCGTCGGCCCGGCGTACCTGATCACCCCGTGGAACTTCCCGCTCGCGATGGCGACCCGGAAGATCGCACCGGCGCTCGCCGCCGGGTGCACCGTGGTCGTGAAGCCCGCCGAGCTGACCCCGCTGACGACCCTGCTCTTCGTGGACCTGCTCCGCGAGGTCGGCGTGCCGGACGGCGTCGTGAACGTGGTCCCGACGAGTGACGCCAAGGCGGTGTCGACGCCGATCCTGGCGGACAGTCGGCTCCGGAAGCTGTCCTTCACGGGGTCGACCCCGGTCGGCCGGACCCTGCTCGCGCAGGCGTCCGAGAACGTCCTGCGCACGTCGATGGAGCTCGGCGGCAACGCCCCGTTCCTGGTGTTCGCGGACGCCGACCTGGACGAGGCCGTGAGCGGGGCGCTCGCCGCGAAGTTCCGGAACACCGGGCAGGCCTGCACGGCCGCGAACCGGTTCATCGTGCACGAGGACGTCGCCGAGGCGTTCGCGGACCGGCTCGTGGAGCGGGTCGAGGCGATGACCGTCGGTCGCGGCACCGAGGAGGGCGTGGCGATCGGCCCGCTCATCGACGACCGGGCCGTCGCGAAGGCCGACCGGCTCGTCACCGACGCGGTCGCACGCGGCGCGACGGTGCGGACCGGTGGACACGCGGTCGAGCGCCCCGGCACGTTCTACGCGCCGACCGTCGTCACGGACGTCCAGCCGGCCAGCGCGATCCTGACGGACGAGATCTTCGGACCGGTCCTGGCGATCAGCACCTTCCGCACCGACGACGAGGCGATCACCCGCGCGAACGACACCGAGTACGGTCTCGTCGCGTACGCGTTCACCGAGGACCCGGCGCGCGGCCAACGGCTGATGGAGCGGCTCGAGACGGGCATGCTCGGCCTGAACACCGGGGTCGTCTCGAACGCCTCGGCCCCGTTCGGCGGCGTGAAGCAGTCCGGGATGGGCCGCGAGGGCGGCGCCGAGGGGATCTCGGAGTACCTGGAGACCATGTACACGCTCACCCCGGACCCCTTCCGGGAGCGCACCACGACAGGAGACGCACGATGATCGAGAGAGACGTCGTCATCATCGGCGCCGGGGTGACGGGCCTGACCGCCGCGACCCGCCTGGTCGCCGAGGGCAAGACCGTCGCGGTGCTCGAAGCCCGCGACCGCGTCGGTGGCCGCACGTGGACGAACGACATCGAGGGCGTGACGCTCGAGATCGGCGGGCAGTGGGTGTCGCCCGACCAGACCGCGCTCCTCGAGACGCTCGACGAGCTCGGCCTCGAGACGTACGACCGCTACCGCGAGGGCTCCAGCGTCTACGTCGACGAGTCCGGCACGCGCACCGAGTACACCGGCGACATCTTCCCGCTGCCGGAGGCCACGGCGAACGAGATCGAACGCCTGGTGTCCGTCGTCGACGAGTACGTGGCGCGGGTCGACCCCGCGCGCCCGTGGGAGTCACCCGACGCGAAGCGCCTGGACGAGACGAGCTTCCGCGACTGGCTGCACGCGCTCAGCCCGGACCGCGTCGCGACCGACAACGTGGAGCTGTTCATCGCCGGCGCGATGCTGACGAAGCCCGCGCACGCGTTCTCCGCGCTGCAGGCACTGCTGATGGCCGCCTCGGCCGGCAGCTTCACCAACCTGGTCGACGCCGACTTCATCCTCGACAAGCGTGTGGTCGGCGGCATGCAGCAGGTCTCCCTCCGGCTCGCCGAGCAGCTCGGTGACGACGTGCACCTGGATGCTCCGGTGCGGACGCTGCGCTGGACTGACGAGGGTGTCGTCGCGATCGCCGACGGTGGCATCGAGGTGCACGCCCGACAGGCGCTCGTCGCGGTCCCGCCGCCCCTGTACACGCGGATCTCCTACGACCCGCCGCTGCCCCGCCGGCAGCACCAGCTCCACCAGCACCTGTCGATGGGCTTCGTGATCAAGGTGCACGCCGTCTACGACCGGCCGTTCTGGCGCGAGGCCGGGCTGTCCGGCACCGCGTTCAGCCCGTACGAGCTCGTGCACGAGGCGTACGACAACACCTCGTACGGCACGGAACAGGGCACGCTCGTGGGCTTCGTCTCGGACGAGCACGCCGATGCGGTCTTCGCGCTCGACGCCGAGGAGCGCAAGGCCCGGATCCTGCAGTCCCTGGTGCACTACTACGGTCCCGAGGCCGCCGACCCGGTCGTCTACTACGAGAGCGACTGGGGCACCGAGGAGTGGACCCGCGGCGCGTACGCGGCCAGCTTCGACCTGGGTGGTCTTGCACGCTACGGCGCCGACCAGCGCGCGGCCGTCGGTCCGATCCGCTTCGCCTCGAGCGACCTGGCCGGTGCCGGCTACCAGCACGTCGACGGTGCGGTCCGCATCGGCCGGGAGGCCGCCGCGGAGATCCTGGCCGCCCTGCCCCAGCCGGCGACGCTCTAGTCGCGACCACACCGACGGACCGGAGGCCCGGTGCCAGCTGGCACCGGGCCTCCAGTCCGTCATCGGTACCGGCCGGCGAGGCCCACCCTCCCGGCCGTCTGGAGGCACGCCCATGGCGCCCGCGTACCGTCCGCGACATGAGTGAGACGACGCCGACCGGATCCAGCGACCCCTCCGAGGAGCAGGCGCAGCACACCGCCGACCTGCCGGACGGCTCGCCGTCCGGCCACGCCACCTAGGACCCCCACGAGGACAGCGACCACGACTCCGGCGGCGAGCCGGCGGACCCGCAGTAGATCCGGCCTCTCGTTCGTTCCTGCTCGCCGTGCCGACAACGGCACAAGCGCCCGCGTGTGCAGATGTCGGCAGGGCGCGCAGACGCGCCGCCGGGGACGTCAGCCGATGCGGATCAGCTTCTTGTTGACGAACTCGTCGGCGCCCAGCGGCCCGAGCTCGCGCCCGAACCCGCTCGCCTTGACGCCGCCGAAGGGCAGCTCGGGGCTGTCCGCACCGACGAGGTTGACGTAGACCATGCCCGCTTCGATGCGGTCCGCGACCCGCAGCGCCTGGTCGGCATCGGTCGTGAACAGGTACGACCCGAGGCCGTACGGGGTGTCGTTGGCGAGCCGTACCGCGTCGTCCTCGTCCGTCACCCGGTAGACGGCCGCGACCGGGCCGAAGAACTCCTCGCGGTACGCGTCGTTGTCGGGCGTGACGTCCGTCAGCACGGTCGGGGTGAAGGCGTTCCCGGAGCGCTCGCCGCCGGTGACGACGGTGGCGCCCTGGTCCTTCGCCGCCGTCAGCTGTGCCTCGAGCCGGTCCGCCGCGGCCGGTGACGACAGCGGGCCGAGCTCGGCACCCGGCGTCGTCGGGTCCGTCGGGGCGACCGCCGCCATCGCCGCCGTGAACTTCGCGAGGAAGCTCTCGTACAGGTGGTCGGCGACGAGGAAGCGCTTGGCGGCGTTGCAGACCTGGCCGTTGCCCTCGAGGCGGGTGGCGACGGCGGACTCCACGACGGCGTCGAGGTCGTCGGTCGAGAGCAGGATGAAGGGGTCGGACCCGCCGAGCTCCAGCACCACCTTCGTCAGGTTGCGGCCGGCGATCTCCGCGACCGCGGCACCCGCGCGCGCCGAGCCGGTCAGGGAGACACCCTGGACGCGGGGGTCGGCGATGACGTCGGCGATCTGGTCGTTCGTCGCGAAGACGTTCGTGTACGCACCGGTCGGGAAGCCGGCGTCGTGGAAGACCTGCTCGATCGCCAGGGCCGACTCCGGGCACTGCGGCGCGTGCTTCAGCAGGACGGTGTTGCCGATGAGCAGGTTCGGGCCGGCGAACCGGGCGATCTGGTATGCCGGGAAGTTCCACGGCATGATGCCGAGCAGCACGCCGATCGAGTCCTTGCGGATGAAGGCGCTGCCCTCGGAACCGGCGGCCAGCGTGATCGGCTCGTCCGCCAGGAAGTCCTCGGCTTTGTCGGCGTAGTAGTCGTAGATGTCGGCGCAGAAGTCGATCTCGCCCACGGCCTGGTCGATCGGCTTGGCCATCTCGCGCACGATCGTCGTGGCGAGCTCGTCCCGTCGCTCGCGGTACAGGTCGGCGACGCGGTGCACGAGCGCGGCACGGTCGGCGACGCTCGTGGCGCGTGCCCACTCGGTGTGCGTCCGGTCGGCTGCGTCGATCGCGGCGCGGAGCTCGTCGTCGGTGATGGTCGGGAAGGTGCGGAGGACCTCGCCGGTCGCCGGGTCGGTGACGGCGTAGACGGTCGTGGCGGTGCTGGTACTGGTGCTCGTGTCGGTCACGGGGTGCTCCTATGCCTGTTCGTCGGTCAGCTGCTTGTTCACGCCGGTCACCGGCTGGTTCTCGTCGAAGCCCTTCGGCTGGACCCGGAAGCCCTTCGTGATGACCAGCAGGTACACGAACCCGATCGCGGCCCAGACGCCACCGGCGATCAGCGCGTCGGCGTGCAGCTGTGACCAGAGAACACCGGTGAGGAGCATCGCGACCCCGGGGAGCACGATGTACGCGAACCGGTCCCGCGCCGTGTGCCGGCGGCCCTGCCGGACGGCGAAGTGCACGATCACGGTGGCGTTGACGAAGGTGAACGCGATCAGGGCGCCGAAGTTGATGTACGACGAGATCGTGTCGAGCGAGAAGGTCATCGCGAGCAGGGTCACCACACCGACGATGACCACGTTCGGGATCGGCGTCCGGGTGCGCGGGCTGACGTACCCGAAGACGCGCTTCGGCAGGACGTTGTTGCGCCCCATCACCAGGAGCATGCGGGCGACGCTGGCGTGCGAGGCGAGGCCGGACGCCAGCGCGGCGACGAACCCGGCAGCGACGAGGACCGCCTGGAACACCGGACCGCCCACGATCCGACCGATCTGGGGGAGCGGGTCGTCGGTGAACTCGCCGAACGGGGCGTTCGTCGGGAACCGGAGCTGCGCGAAGTAGGCGGACACCAGGAAGATCAGGCCGCCGATGAGCACGGTCATCAGGATCGCCTTCGGCATGATCCGGATCGACTTCGCCTCTTCGGTGTACATCGTCACCGCGTCGAACCCGATGAACGAGAAGCACACGACGGTCGCCCCGGTGAGGAGCGCCGACATCGTCACCCCGTCGTGCACGAACGGCTCACTGCTCACGATCGTGCCCGCGCCGGCGCCGTTGACCAGCTCGATCACCGTGAAGACCACGAACGCGATCATCGCCAGGATCGCCCCGATGAGCAGCACCATGTTGAGGTTCGACGTGCCGCGCATCGACAGGCAGATCACCGTCGTGACGAAGACCGTGTACACGACGACCGTCACCCACGGCGGCAGGGCGGGGAACACCTGCTCCAGGTAGAGCCGGATGATCAGCGCGTTCACCATCGGCAGGAGCAGGTAGTCCAGCAGCGATGCCCAGCCGACCATGAAGCCGGCGTTCGGGTGGATCGACTCCCGCACGTACGTGTACGCGGAACCGGCGGCCGGGTAGACGCGGACCATCTTGCCGTAGCTGACTGCGGTCAGGAGCATGATCACCAGCGCGATGAGGTACGCGCTCGGGACGGCGCCGTTGGTCTCACCGGACACGATCCCGAAGGTGTCGAACACCACGGTCGGGGTCATGTAGCCGAGCCCGAGGCCGACGATCGCCCAGAGACCGAGGCTCCGCTTCAGGGAGCCGCCACGGGCGGGGGCCGCCGGAGCGGCGACCGCGGTGGGTGATGCCATGGGAGTTCCCTCCTCGGCGCGAACGGGTCGCGGGGCCGGGGTCCGTGCGTCGTCGCGTGGACCGGTTGCAGAACCCTACCGACGGAGTCGCGGCGGGCGGAGTGGACGCGGTGTACGTCTCCGGCGCCGCCGGTGTACACCACGTCGGGTCACATCCGAGCGGGCTGCTGCTGGGTGATGCAGTGCAGGCCGCCGCCGCGCGCGAAGACCTCGCGGGCGTCGATCGTGCGGACCTCCCGGCCCGGGTACACGTCCGCCAGGATGCCCCGCGCTCGGTCGTCCGCCGCTGCCTCGGCGTCGCCGAACCCGCACGCGATCACGGCCCCGTTCACCACGACGTGGTTGACGTAGTTCCAGTCCACCGGACCGTCGTCGTCGGCCAGGGTCGCCGGCGCGGGGACCTCGACGACGGTCGCGTCGAGCGCTTCCTCGATGACGCGACGGATCAGTGGCATCACGAGGTGGTCCGGGTGCCCGGGATCGGGTTGGGCGTGCAGCAGGACGGTCCCGGGGTCCGCGAACGTCGCGACCATGTCGACGTGTCCGCGCGTCCCGAGCCCGTCGTAGTCCCGCGTGAGCCCACGGGGGAGCCAGACCACGTCCGTCGCCCCGATCGTCCTGGCGAGCTCTTCCTCGACCCGGGCGTGATCGGCGTACGGGTTCCGCCGCGGGTCGAGCTGCACCGTCTCCGTCACCAGCACCCGACCGGCGCCGTCGACGTGGACGGCGCCGCCCTCGTTGACGAGGAGCGACGGGATCCGCTCCACACCGGCGGCCCGTGCGACCGTCGCGGCGATCTCCGCGTCCCGGGTCCAGGTCGCCCAGGCGTTGGCGCCCCAGCCGTTGAAGACCCAGTCGACGGCGCCGAGGGCACCGGTCTCGTCGTCCACCACGAAGGTCGGGCCGATGTCGCGCATCCAGAAGTCGTCGAGCGGCGCCTCGAGCACCTCGACGGCGCTCGAGAGCAGCCGTGCGGCGTCGGCCCGGGCGACCGGGTCCACGACGACGGTGACGGGCTGGTACTCGCTGATCGTGTTCGCGGTCGCGGCCCACGCGCGGCGTGCCGCCTCGGCGCTCGCCGGGTCGTCGCCGAGGGTGGCGCCGGGGCGGGGGAACGCCATCCAGGTGCGTTCCTGCGGAGCGGTCTCCGCGGGCATCCGCCAGCTCACGAGGTCGCTCCGGTCGGGTGGGCGGCCGTCGGTCG
Organism: Curtobacterium sp. NPDC090223; assembly: GCF_044746585.1. NCBI lineage: Bacteria > Bacillati > Actinomycetota > Actinomycetes > Micrococcales > Microbacteriaceae > Curtobacterium > Curtobacterium sp. NPDC090223. The sequence continues at coordinate 363,922 of NZ_JBIVCN010000004.1, forward strand.
GCGCGTGGTCGCCTGGTCCGGCCGGGAGGCTCGGCCCGTGGTCGCCTGGTCCGGCCGGGAGGCTCGGCCCGTGGTCGCCTGGTCCGGCCAGGAGGCTCGGGTCGCCTCGAGCGCGCCGTAGCCGTCCCGGACGGGGTCGAGGGCACCCACCATGCCGCCGTACAGGTCGGGTCGCCGCGTCAGGTAGAAGGGGAAGAGCCGCAGCCACTCCGTCCGGGCGTCGAGGTCCAGGTCCGCGACGAGGACCGTGCTGGCATCGCGAGGTGCCTCGGCGAGGACCCGACCGAACGGGTCGGAGATGAACGACGAGCCGTAGAAGGTGATGTCACCCTCGTCGCCCCACCGGTTCGGCACGACCATGAACTGACCGGCCGTGATGCCGTTCGCCACGATGACCTGCCGCCAGATCGGCGCGGTGTCGAAGTCCGGGAACGTCGGCTCGGAGCCGATGGCCGTCGGGTAGGCGAGGACCTCGGAGCCGGCGAGGCCGTAGGAACGCGCGACCTCGGGGAACCACTCGTCCCAGCACGTCGGCAGTCCCACGCGGGCACCGAGCCCGGCCGGCTCGTAGACCGGGAACGCGTCGTCGGTGGGACCGGGGCGGAAGTAGGTGTCCTCGTGGTACCCGGCGCTGATCGGGATGTGCGTCTTCCGGGTCCGGCCGACGAGCGTGCCGTGCGGCGCGACGAGGACCGCCGTGTTGTAGCCGCGCGGGTCGGCGGGGTCGTCGTCCTCGGCCGGCCGCTCGAACAGTGACGCGTGCACGAGGATCCCGTGCGCACGGGCCTGTTCGCGGGCGAACGTGATGGTGGGGCCGTCCTCGATCGACTCGGCGCGGTCCTTCGGGACGCCGCTCGCCGGGGTGTCGCCCGGGTACCGGAGCAGTGTCAGCTCGGGGAGGAACACCGCGGCGGCCCCGTTCGCCGCCGCCGCTGCGATGCCCTCGGCGAGCTGGGCGCGGTGCGCGACGGGGTCCGCGAGCCACCGCACCTGCACCAGGGCGACACGGGTCGTCCGGCGCGGTGTGCCGGTGTCCTCGTGCAGTGGGGAAGGGACCGGGGGAGCGATGACGACGTCCATGGCGCCATTGTTGACCACACGATCAACTAGCGCAAGCGGTCCGGGTCCCCGAACGCCGCGAGGGCATCGGCGAGCATCCGGTGTCCCTGCGCCTCGAACCGTTCGTCGCCGACCACGAACGCCCACACGGCGGTGCCGACGGCCTCGCGGAGCTGGAGCCAGCGCCAGGCGTCGGGTTCGCGCGGGTCGTCGCCGTACCCGTCGAAGAAGGCCCGTTCGAGCGCCGGTTCGTCCTGCCAGTGCAGGACCGCGAGCCGCGTGAGGTCGAACGCGCGCGGGCGCATGGCGAAGCGCCCGAAGTCGATCATCCGCAGGCGGCCGTCGTCGACGATCCAGTTCCGGGGATGCCAGTCGCCGTGGGTCGGCACGAGGGTGACCGGGACGGCGTCGAACGACTCCAGGTGGGCTCGCGCCCGCGCGGCGGTGTCGTCCGGGATCCGGTGCTCCGATGCCAGCGCGGCCAGGGCCTTCCCGGACTCGCGGACCAGGAAGTCGTCGGACGTGGCCGCGTGCTGGTCGTGGAAGCGGCGGAGGAGTGCTCCGGCCTGCCGGTGCACGTCCGGCGATACCTCGTCGGGGGTGCCGAGGGCGAGGTGCCCCTGGACCCGGTCGAGCACGAGGACACGGTGCTCCTCGTCGGCGGTCACGAGGGCCCCGGTGTCGCCGGTCCGGACGAGCGGGGCGGTCCAGCCGCGGTGCGCGACGAGCTCCCGGGGGAAGTGGGTGTTCTCCGGGCCGGCGGCCTTCACCGTGTACTCGGCCGCCGTGCCCGCGACGTGCAGCACGACCGTGTCGAGGAGCCCCCAGGACTCGTTCGTCAGCACCCGGGCGCCCGGCACGGCGGCACGGACGACCTCGACCTGTTCCTCGTTGAGCCCCGTGTTCCCCCACCGCATCCCGACAACCTACCCGTCGTCCGGACGGCCTCCCGGGACGGCGATGCTGGTCGGCCGTCGGGGGCGGCCGGAGCACGGTGGGGGGATGAGCGAACCCATCCTCGAGCCGCTCGGCTTCGCGCACGTGCGGCTCACCGTCACCGACATCGCCTGCAGCAAGGCGTTCTACGAACGACTCTTCGGCATGCCGCCCGGCAGTGACTTCAGCGACCAGATCGACGACCCGAAGATCATCGACGACCCCTGGCGCACCTACGGCGGCTGCTCGTTCACGTTCGGTGGTCAGACCCTCGGGCTGCGTCCGGTCGCACCCGTCGGGGACCACTTCGACCCGGACCGCGTGGGCCTCGACCACGTGAGCTTCCGGGTGCGGGCCGTGGCGGACCTGCACGCTGCCGTGGCGCGGCTCGACGCTGCCGGGATCGTCCACGGTGCGGTGACCGACCTCCCGCCGTTCGGGGTCGTCATCCTGTCCGTGCAGGACCCGGACGACGTCAACCTGGAGTTCGCGGCGCCCCGCCCCTGACGAACCGCCGCTTCCGTAGGATCGCGGCATGGACCGGACGCACGACACCAGTGCGATCGGTGCGTGGCCGAGTGAACCCGGCACCCTCACCCGGCGCAGTGCCGGAGGAGAGGCGCCGCTGCCGAGCGAGACCCGGATCCAGTCCGGGTCCGAGGTCTTCGTCACGCCGGTCGAGTGGGAGCCGCACACGCACGCGGTGCACGAGCTGGTCTGGGTCCGCGGTGGGACCCTCACGGCGCGTGTCGGCGACCGGCTCTTCACCGTGCCGGAGGGCTACGGGCTGTGGTTGCCGGCCGGGGTGCGGCACGGTGGCCGACTGACGCGTCGCGTCGAGCTGCACGGCGCCTTCTTCGCGCCGGACCGCGCGCCGACGACCATCGTCGGCGCGGTCGAGGTCGCGATGTCGCCCGTGCTGCACTCGCTCCTGATGCACCTGGCCCGGACGGACCTCGACCCGGCGGCGCGGGCGCGTGCGGAGGCAGTGGTGTTCGACGTGCTGGAGCCGGCGGACGCGCAGCTCTCGACCACGGTCCCGGACGACCGCCGCATCGCGCCGGTGGTCACCGCCGTCACCGAGGACCCGGCCGACGATCGCGGTCTCGACGACTGGGCACGGTCCCTCGGGGTGAGCGAACGCACGATCACGCGGGCGTTCCGCGACGCCACGGGGCTGTCGTTCGCACAGTGGCGCCGGACGGTCCGCGTGCACCGCGCGCTCTCGCTGCTGTCCGAGGGGTGGGACGTGCAGTCCACCGCCGAGGAACTCGGGTACGCGCAGTCGAGCACCTTCATCGCGGCCTTCCGGCGTGTGATGGGGACGACCCCGGGGGTGTTCGGCGCACAGCGCCCGACCATGTGATGTCCGGAACGCGGCATCACGCGTCCGGAAGTCGCGATTGCCGACAGGTGTCGTCAGCCTCTACTGTTCCTGAGGCAAGCCTTGCCTTACCTGCCGGAACCCTCGCACCGGAACGCCCTCCTCCCCATGCACCCTGCACCCGCTCGCGCCGTCCCCGTCGCCCCCGTCGCGCTCCGTGCCGACGGTGTCTCGCTCGGTCACAGCGGCCTCGAGGTCGTCCACGACGTCTCGCTCGCGCTGGCCCCGGGCCGTGTGACGGCACTCGTCGGGCCGAACGGCAGCGGGAAGTCGACGCTGCTGCGGTCACTCGCGCGACTGCACCCGATCGACCGCGGCACGGTGACCCTCGGTGTGGACGAGCGGTCCACGTCGCTGTTCAGTGCGAAGGAGTTCGCCCGCCAGGTCACGCTGTTCGCGCAGTCCCGTCCGGCTCCGCAGGGGCTGACCGTGCGGGAGATCGTCGCCTTCGGACGGCACCCCTACCGGCGGGCGTTCGCCGGTGCGTCGTCCGAGGACCGCGCCGCGATCGAGCACGCGATGGCGGCGACCGGGGTCACGACGATGGCGGAGCGTCCGGTGGGCGCGCTCTCCGGCGGCGAGATGCAGCGCGTCTGGCTCGCCACGTGCCTGGCCCAGGACACCGGCGTCGTCCTGCTCGACGAGCCCACGAACCACCTCGACCTGCGGTACCAGGTGGAGACGCTCGACATCGTGCGGGACCTCGTCGACGGGCACGACACCGCGGTCGGGATCGTCCTGCACGACCTCGACCACGCCGCCCGGGTCGCGGACGAGGTCGTCCTGCTCTCCGCCGGCCGGATCCACGCCGCTGGTCCGGCGACCGACGTCCTCACCGCGGGGAACATCGCGCACGTCTACGAGATCGACGTCGAGGTGCACGTCGACCCCAGGGCCGGCCGGATCCGCATCGACCCGATCGGCCGGCACCCTGCCCGGACCCGACCCACCACCGCCGCTCCCGCGGCCGCCCCCACCGCCGCTCCCGCGGCTGGCCCCACCCGAGAGGACCTCCCATGATCCGACCCCGCCAGCTCCTGACGGCCGCGGCAGTCGCCGCTGCCGCCGCCCTCGCGTTGTCCGGCTGCGGCACCACCTCGGTGGACGCCGCCGCCTCGTCCGGCCCCGCCGCGCCGACCTCGGCAGGCTGCGAGGCCGACACCACGACGACCGCGACCGGCCCCGTCTCGATCACGGACGGCGTCGGACGCACCGTCGAGCTCGACGCGCCGGCGAAGCGCGTCGTCGTGCTCGAGTGGCAGCAGATCGAGGACGCGCTCACCCTCTGTGTGACCCCGACCGCGGTCGCCGACCCGGAGGGCTACGGCACGTGGGTGAAGGCGGAGAAGCTCCCGGCGAGCGTGACGAGTGCCGGTACCCGCGAAGAACCCGACCTGGACGCGATCGCCGCGACGAACCCCGACCTGGTCATCGTCGAGGCGTTCTCGGCCGACGACGAGAAGATCACGAAGCTCGAGAAGCGCGGCATCCCGGTGCTCGCCACGCTCGGCGCGGACACGTCCGACCCGATCGGCAACATGAAGAAGGTCTTCACCACGATCGCGGAGGCCACCGGGCGGACGGACCGTGCGGACGAGGTCCTCGACCAGTTCGACGACCACCTCGCCGCCGCGAAGCAGCAGGTGCAGGACGTCGACCTGCCCACGAAGCGGTTCCTGTTCTTCGACGGCTGGATCGAGGGCGGCAACGTCGTCATCCGTCCGTACGGCAAGGGTGCCCTGTTCACCGCGCTCGGCGAGGAGCTCGGGCTCACCTCGGCGTGGACCGACGAGATCGACGAGGCCTACGGCAACGGCGGCGTGGACCCCGCGTACGGCCTCGGGCAGACGGACATCGAAGGCCTCACCGCCGTCGGCGACGCGAACCTCTTCTACTCGAACGACGAGGAGGAGGGCAGCTACGTGGTCGAGCTCGACAAGAGCTCGATCTGGAAGGCGCTGCCCGCCGTCGAGGACGGCCGCGCGCACGCCTTCCCGGCCGGGACCTGGGGTGCCGGCGGCCCACTGTCGAACGAGATGGCCATCGACGCCTACGTCGACGCGATCACGGCGGCTTGAGCACGACCCGTCCGACCGAGCCGGTGACCGCACCGTCGTCCCGGCTCGGTCTCCGCGGGGGGACGAGCGGCGCCCTGGTGATCGGGCTGCTCGTCGTGGCGGTCGTCCTGGTCGGGATGTGGCACGTCACGCAGGGCACGTCCGGTGTCGGCTTCGTCGACCTGCTGCGGTACGTCGGGGGAGCCAGGGAGCAGGTCGGCGGCGTCCCGGTCGGTGACGTGCTGACCGGGTCCCGGCTCCCGCGGCTCCTCGCCGGCGCGGTCGTCGGCATCGCGCTCGGTGTGGCGGGCGCCCTGCTGCAGTCCGTCACGCGGAACGCGCTCGCCGCGCCGGACACGCTCGCCGTGACCGCCGGCTCGTACTTCGCGGTCACCGTGGTCGCCGCGTTCGGGCTCTCGGTGCCGATCTGGGCGTCCGGGGCGGTCGCGTTCGTCGGCGGGCTGCTGGCCGCCGCGCTGGTGCTCGCGATCGCCGGCCGGTCGGCCTCCACCGCGACGACGCGCCTGATCCTCGCCGGCTCCGCGACGGCGATGGCGCTCGACGCCGCCAGCGCGGTGCTGCTCATCCTCTTCAAGGAGAACACCACCGGGCTGTTCGCCTGGGGGAGCGGCTCGCTCGCGCAGCTCAACCTCGACGCGTCCCTCCGCGCCGTCCCGCTCATCGTCGCGGTCGTCGCGGGTGCCCTGCTGCTCTCGCGACGGCTCGACCTCCTCGGCCTCGGCGACGACACCGCGTCCTCGCTCGGTGTGCCGATCCGCTCCACCCGGCTGCTGGCGGTCCTCGGCGCGGTGCTCCTCACGAGCACCGCCGTCACGGTGGCCGGCCCGATCGCCTTCGTCGGACTCGCGGCACCGGTGCTCGTCCGGCTCCTCGCCGCGCGCGTGCACGCCCTGCACCGCCACGTGCTCCTGCTGCCGGTGTCCGGTCTCCTCGGTGCGCTGCTGATCCTGCTCGCCGACGCGGTGCTGCGCGCCGTCCTCGGCGCCGAGGGGGCGGCCTCGGTCCCGACGGGAGTCCCCACCGCGCTCCTCGGCGCGGTCGTCATCGTCGCCCTCGCGATGCGGCTCCGGGACAGCGGGGCGACGCGGAACCCGCCGCGGTCGCCGCTGGCCGCCCGGTCCCCCCGCCGGTTCCTGGTCGTGACCGGCGTGGCCGCGGTCGTCGTCGTCGCGGTGCTGCTCCTCGGCCTGCTCGCGGGCAGCCTGTGGTTGCAGCTCGGCGACGTCGCCCTCTGGCTGCGGGGCACTGCTCCCGACCTCGTCGCCCAGGCGCTCGACGACCGTGCGCCCCGCGTCGCCGCGGCCGTGCTCGCCGGCGCCGGACTGGGGCTGGCGGGGACGGTCGTGCAGGGCACGGTCCGCAACCCGCTCGCCGAGCCCGGCATCCTCGGCATCAGCGCCGGCGCGGGGCTCGGCGCGGTGTTGGTCGTGACGCTCCTGGGCGGGGGCCGAGGACTCCTGATCACGATGGCGGTGCTCGCCGGGCTCGTGACGTTCGCGCTCATCGCCGCGCTGGCCTGGCGCGGCGGACTCCTGCCCGATCGCTTCGTCCTCATCGGCATCGGGTTCGGGTACGGCCTCAGCGCACTGACCACGTACCTCCTGCTCCGCGCGGACCCGTGGAACACCCCGCGCATCCTCACGTGGTTGTCCGGGACGACGTACGGCCGGGAGTTCCCGGACGTCGTGCCGATCGCGATCGCCCTGGTCGTCGCGGTCCCGCTGCTGATCGGCATGCGGCACCGGCTCGACCTGCTGGCGATCGACGAGGACACCCCGCGGATCCTCGGTGTCCGGGTGGGGCCGACCCGCTTCGTGCTGCTCGGCCTCGCCGCGGTCCTCGCCGCACTGAGCGTCGTGGCGGTCGGCGTCGTCGGCTTCGTCGGGCTCGTCGCTCCGCACCTGGCCCGGTCGGTCGTCGGTGCGCGGCACGGTCGGCTGGTCCCCGTCTCGATGCTCCTCGGCGCCGCGCTCGTGAGCATCGCGGACACGATCGGTCGGACGGTGATCGCCCCGGCGCAGGTGCCGGCCGGTCTGGTCGTCGCCCTGATCGGCGCCCCGTACTTCGTGTGGTTGCTGCGGTCTTCTCGACCCTGACGGACCGATCCGGCGCCGGTGCGTGTCCGATGGGCGCAGCCGTCACCCGGACGTGTCCGATGGGCGCAGCCGTCACCCGGGCGTCCAGGTCCCCCTGACCGGACCGGCGTTGCGTGGGTGGTGACCCACCTCAGGAGGAGACACATGAGCAAGACCTGGTTCATCACCGGCGCGTCGAAGGGCTTCGGCCGCGAGTGGGCGGAGGCCGCCCTGGAACGCGGGGACTCCGTCGCCGGCACCGCGCGGAACACCGACGACGTGCAGGCGCTGGTCGAGCAGTACCCGGACACCTTCCTCGGGCTCCAGCTCGACGTCACGGACCGTGCCGCCGACTTCGCCGCGGTGCAGCGCGCCGCCGAGCACTTCGGCTCGCTCGACGTCGTCGTGAACAACGCCGGCTACGGCCACTTCGGCATGGTCGAGGAGCTGACCGAGGACGAGGTCCGCAGTCAGCTCGAGACCAACCTGTTCGGCGCGCTCTGGGTCACCCAGGCAGCGCTGCCGATCATGCGCGCGCAGGGCTCGGGCCACATCATCCAGGTGTCGAGCATCGGCGGCATCAGCGCGTTCCCGACCGTGGGCGCCTACCACGCGTCGAAGTGGGCGCTCGAGGGCCTGTCGCAGTCGCTCTCGCAGGAGGTCGCGGGCTTCGGCATCGACGTCACGCTGATCGAGCCCGGCGGGTTCTCGACCGACTGGTCGGGCCCCTCGTCGAAGCACAGCGACGAGAACCCGGCGTACGCGGACGTGCGCGAGGCCGCGTCGAAGCGTCCGTCGGCCGCCGACCCGGGCAAGCCCGAGGCGACGCGCTCCGCGATCCTCAAGGTCGTCGACGCCGAGCAGCCCCCGCTGCGCGTCTTCTTCGGCAAGGCACCGCTCGGCATCGCCGAGAAGGACTACGAGTCGCGTCTGGCGACGTGGCGCGAGTGGCAGCCCGTGTCCGAGGAGGCGCACGGGGCCTGACGCAGGTCAGGCGATGATGTTGACCGCGCGCGAGATGACCAGGGCCATCAGGACGAACCCGCCGATGGACTGGTAGGCCATGATCATCTTCGCGCGGACGGTCATCGGCATCGTGTCGGTGGGGCTGAACGCCACCATGTTGGTGAGTGCGACGTAGAGGTAGTCGAGGTACACCGGCCGCCACGCGGCGGTCCGTGCGTCGGTCTCCTGGGGGAACTGGAAGTCCGCCTCGTCGGACTCCCAGAGCCCCGGGCGACGCCGGGCGACCGGTCCGCCACGGTCGAGCTCCCAGTACACGAGCCCGAACGCGATGATGCTGCTGACCCAGACCTGCAGCGCGGTCAGCAGCACGGCCGCGCCGTCCGCGTGCCCGTCGAGCAGCTCCATGACGGTCCGGACCACGGTGAGCTGGTTCGCGACGGTGAGCACGATCGCGAGCCCGAACGACAGCCACCGCGACCACGTCGTCTCGCGGGACAACCGCCGCGGGTTGAACACGATCAACGGCACGAGGAGCAGGACGCCGAGCAGCGGCACCACCCAGGACGGGAAGAACAGCACCTGGCTCGGCAGGAACAGGCCGAGCGCGAGGTTGACCAGGACCGCGGCGGCCACCGGGAAGCGGTGCTCGTGCTGGTGCCGGACCTTCGACGGACTCACGCGCCGAGTGTAGGCGAACCCGTCGCCCCGATCGGGTCCGTGCTCGTCGTCCCGATCACCGACAGCAGCCGCAGCCGCTCGGCGCTCTCGCTCCCCGGCTCCGCGGTGTACACGAGCAGGGCGTGCGAGCGCTCCGGATCGAGCAGCACCTGGCAGTGCAGGGTGAGCAGTCCGACCTCCGGGTGCCGGTAGTGCTTGACCTCGCGCGGGCGGATCCCGACCTCGTGCCGCGCCCAGACCGCCCGGAACTCGGCGCTCCGGGCGAGCAGCACGTCGGCGAGGTGCGCCGCGCGTGACGCCGGTCCGCGTTCGGCGATGACCGTCCTGAGCCCCGACGCGTACATCCGGGACAGGAACGCGTGGTCCTCGTCCGGGTGCAGCGCACGCGCTGCCGGGTCGGTGAACCACCGGAAGCCGATGCTCCTGGCGTCCCCGGTGCGCTCGGACGCGTCGCCGCTGATCGCGGCCGCGAGCGGCGTCTGTTGCAGCGTCTCGCCGAGTTCGGTGACGATCTCCGCGGGGGTGTCGACCAGGCGGTCGAAGATCCGCATCATGCCGGGGCTGACGTGGTCCCCGCCGGGGCCGGGCGGTGGCGGCTGGTGCCCGGCGAGGCGGAAGAGGTGGTCGCGTTCCTCGATCGTCAGGCGGAGGCCCTGCGCGATCGACGCCAGCATCTGTTCGGACGGCTGCGGGCCGCGCTCGCGTTCCAGGCGCGCGTAGTAGTCGACGGACATGTTGCTGAGGAGCGCCACCTCCTCTCGTCGGAGCCCGTCGGTCCGGCGTCGCTGGCCCCGCGGCAGGCCGACGTCCTCCGGCTGCAGGGCTTCCCGACGGCCGCGGAGGAAGTCGGCGAGGGACGGTCGATCGATCACGGGCTCATCATCTCCCGCCCGGGTCCGTGGAGCCACGGATCGTCAGGCCGTGGTTCCGGCCGGAGGACGGGAGGAGCATCGTCACCGGTGCCGGACCCGGCACCGGGAGCGCGACGAGAGGCCGACCGATGACGAGGAACCAGCACGAGACCACGATCCCGGACCTGACCGGGCGACGCGTCCTGGTGACCGGCGGCAGCGACGGCATCGGCCTGGGGATCGCCGCCCGCCTCGCCGGCGCCGGCGCGGAGGTCGTCCTGCCGGTCCGCAACCGGACGAAGGGCGAGCGCGCGGTGGGACGCATCCGGACGCTGCACCCCGAGGCGCGGGTCCGGCTCGAGGACCTGGACCTGTCGTCGCTGTCGTCGGTCGCGGCGCTCGGGGACCGGCTCGCGGCCGAGGGAGCCCCGCTGCACGCCCTGATCGGGAACGCGGGCGTGATGACGCCGCCGGAGCGCCAGGTCACCGCAGACGGGTTCGAGCTGCAGTTCGGGACGAACCACCTCGGCCACTTCGCCCTGGTCGGGCGGCTCCTGCCCCTGCTCCGGCAGGGCGACGCCCGCGTGGTGCTGCAGTCGAGCGTGGCCGCCCGGCGCGCGTCGATGCACTGGGACGACCTGCAGTTCGCTCGTCGCTACGAGGGCATGCGCGCGTACGGGCAGTCGAAGCTCGCCGTCGCGCTGTTCGGACTCGAGCTGAGCCGACGCAGCCGAGCCGGCGGGTGGGGGATCACGAGTGCGGTCAGCCACCCCGGTGTCGCGCCGACGAGCCTGCTCGCCGCACGTCCCGAGGTCGGCCGCGGCCGCGACACCCCACAGGTCCGGGTGATCCGGTGGCTCTCGGCACGCGGGCTCCTCGTCGGCACCGCGGAGAGTGCCGGGGAGCCCGCGCTCCTGGCGGCGACCGCGGCCGACCTCGACGGCGGGTTCACCGGACCGACCGGCCCCGGTGGCCTCGGCGGGCCCGCCGGACGGCGGGAACCGTGGCCGCCGATGCGGGACCAGGCGGACGCTTCGCGGCTCTGGACGGTCTCCGAGGAACTCAGCGGCGTCCGCTTCGCGGCGTGAGCGTCCCGGCCAGTTCGTCCGCCGGGACGGTCCGGCCGAGGATCCGGGACGCGGCTCGCAGCCCGGACCGCAGGGCTCCGTGCACCGTCGCGGGGTCGTCGCCCCACGTGGCCTCGCCGGCCAGCTGGACACGACCGGACGGTGTGCCGAGCAGGTCGTGGTCGTCGGTCGACGCCCCGACGTGCAGGTAGGAGTACGACCCGCGGGCGAACGGGTCGGCGGCCCAGCGGGTGATCCGGGCGCCGATCGGCTCGGGCACGGCGTCGCCGAACGCCCGACGGAGCGCGGCGAGTCCCTCCGCCACGACCTCGTCGTCCGTCAGCGTCTCGATCCGGCGTGCCCCGGCACCACCGAGGAGCGCAGCGAGCACGGGCTCCCCGGTCACCCGGGACATGTCGTACCAGGAGTGCCAGTCGACACCGGCTGACCCCTGCTGCCGGACCACCCAGGTGTCCCAGAACCTCGTCTCGAACCGCAGGAACACCTTGTCGTAGACGCCCATCCCGAGCCGGTCGAGCGCGCCGGCGGCCGGACCCGACAACGGTGGGTCGAACGTGACGTCGCCGGCCTGCAGCACACCGAGCGGTACGGTCACGACGACCTCGGCGGCGCAGAACTCCGCGCCGTCGGCCGTGGTCACCCGGACCCGCTCGTCGTTCTGGTGGACCACGGCGACGGCCGCGTCCGTCCGGACGTCGAGCCCCTCGGCCAGGGCCGCCGCGTACTGCCCGTACCCGGCGGGGAAGACGACCTCGTCGCCGGGGACGTGCTCCTCCTCGAGACCGTGGGCGTCGAGGTCGGTGACGGGTGCACCGCAGAGGTCCTCGGACCGGTGCGCCATGTACTCCTGCACGCGCAGGGAGCGTGGACCGGTCCAGCCGAGCGACGTGAGCACGGTCGCGACCGCCTCGGCGTACGTGGTCCCCGGGGCGGCGTCCGCCACGACGGACTCCAGCAGCCCGTCGACGGTGTGCAGGTCGGCCACGAACGACGACGGGTCGGCGATCCGTGCGCCGGACGGGTCGTGCCACGCGATCGGTCGTCCGTCGAACTGGAAGCTCCCGACGGTGAACTCGACGGTCTCGATCCCGAACGCGGACGCCAGGGACCACAGCGGGTTGCCGTCGATGCCGTGGATCCACGAGGCGCCGAGGTCCACCGGAACGCCGAGCGCCGAGTCCGTCCAGGTGCGTCCGCCGATGCGGTCACGGGCCTCGAGCACGACGACGTCCCGGCCGCCCAGCGCCAGTGCTCGTGCGGCGGCCAGCCCGGCGACACCCGCCCCGACGACGATCACGTCCGCACCCATCAGGAGAGCCCGCCCATCAGTGACCTCCGGTCAGTGGTGCCATCAGCCGGGCGGCGAGGCTCGCACGTCCGGTCAGCCGTTCCTCGCGGTCCGCCAGGTCGGTGGCGACGAGTCCGGCGTTCGCCCCGAGGAACCGCAGCGGCTCCGGCTCCCAGTCGGGGGAGCGGTGCCCGACCCACGGCAGCGTGGTCAGCGGCGATGCGACCCCGCGCACGAGGTCGGCGAGCGTCCGCCCGGCCAGGTTCGTCGTCGACAGGCCGTCCCCGACGTACCCGCCGGCCGAGCCGACGGACCCGTCCCAGGTCACCGACGCGCACCAGTCGCGCGGGACGCCGAGCGGGCCGCCCCAGGTGTGGGTGATCGCGGCGTCCGCGACGACCGGGAACAGCTCGACGAGCGACCGGCGCAGGTGCTGGAACACGCGCGGGACCCGGTCGTACCCGGGGGTGATCGACGAACCCCAGTGGTACCGGGCACCCCGTCCGCCGAAGGCGAGCCGGTCGTCAGCGGTCCGCTGCCCGTAGACGAGCAGGTGCCGGTAGTCGGAGAAGGTCTGTCCGTGTTCCAGGCCGATGCGCTCCCAGGCGGACGCCGGCAGCGGCGCGGTCGCGATCATCAGCGAGTACAGCGGCAGGATCCGCCGCTTCGTCTGCTCGAGGGATGCGCCGTACCCCTCGGTGGCGACGACCACCGCGCCGGCCGAGACGGTCCCGCGGGTGGTGACCACACGTCCGGGAGCCCACGACACGGCGGGCGTGTGCTCCGCGATCACGACGCCCCTGGCCTCCAGTGCGGCCGCCAGCCCACGGACCAACGCGGCCGGCTGCACCCGCGCGCAGTCCTGGGTCCATGCCACGCCGACCGTGTCGGTCGCGTCACCGCGACGGCCGTCGCGGTACGTCATGTCGTCGCCCCAGTCGGCGGACGACGCGACCTCGGCGCGTGCCGCGCGGTCCTGGACCTCGGACCGTGCGTAGAGGACGGTGCCGCCCTTGACGTAGTCGCAGTCGACGTCGGCCTCGGCCGCTGCGCGGCCCACCTCGTCGACGGTGTCGCGCATGGCCGCGCGCATGGCGAGCGCGGCCTGTCGGCCGTCGTGCTGCGCGATCGACTCCGCGGAGCGCGGGAAGAGCGCGGAACACCAGCCGCCGTTCCGACCGGAGGCACCGAATCCGGCGATCTCGCGTTCCACGACGACGATCTGGAGGCTCGGGTCGGCCTGGTGCAGGTACCAGGCGGTCCAGAGACCGGTGAGTCCGCCGCCGATGATGCAGACGTCCGCCGAGTGGTCGCCGTCGAGGGGCGGCCGGGGCGTCAGGTCGTCGCGGCCGGAGGCCACGAGCTGGTCCAGCCAGAACGAGACGCCCCGGTAGCCCGTCACGATCAGATCTTCGAGGACGCCTCGGACAGCACGCTCCGCAGGATCGAGGTGATCTCGCGGAACTCGGGCTGCCCGATGGTGAGCGGCGGCGCGAGCTGCACGACGGGGTCGCCGCGGTCGTCGGCACGGCAGTACAGCCCCGCGTCGAAGAGCGCCTTGGACAGGAAGCCGCGGAGCAGCCGTTCGGACTCGTCGTCGTCGAACGTCGTCTTCGTGGTCTTGTCCTTGACGAGCTCGATGCCGTAGAAGTACCCGGCACCGCGGACGTCGCCGACGATCGGCAGGTCGAGCAGGGTGTCCAGTTCGGCCTTGAAGAGCGGGGCGTTCTGCTGCACGTTCGCGAGCAGGCCCTCTTCCTCGAAGATGTCGAGGTTCTCCATCGCGACGGCGGCGGAGACCGGGTGCCCGCCGAACGTGTACCCGTGGTAGAAGGTCGTGTCGCCCGTGGAGAACGGCTCGAAGATCTTGTCGCTGATGATCGTGGCGCCGATCGGCGAGTACCCGGAGGTCATCGCCTTGGCGCAGGTGATCATGTCCGGCACGAAGTCGTAGGTGTCGCAGGCGAACATCGTGCCGATGCGGCCGAACGCGCAGATGACCTCGTCGGAGACCAGGAGCACGTCGTACTCGTCGCAGATCTCGCGCACCCGCTGGAAGTACCCGGGCGGCGGGGTGAAGCAGCCGCCGGAGTTCTGCACCGGCTCCAGGAACACGGCGGCGACGGTGTCCGGGCCCTCGAACTCGATCATCTCGCGGATGCGTTCGGCGGCCCAGTACCCGAACTCCTCCTCGCTCTGCCCGGCGAAGCCCATCTCGTCCGCGCGGTAGTAGTTCGTGTTCGGCACCCGGAGGCCACCGGGGGTCAGCGGCTCGAACATCTGCTTCATCGCGGGGATGCCGGTGATCGCCAGGGCGCCCTGCGGGGTGCCGTGGTACGCGACCGCGCGGGAGATCACCTTGTGCTTCATCGGCTTGCCGCGGAGCTTCCAGTAGTACTTCGCCAGCTTGAAGGCGGTCTCGACGGCCTCGCCGCCGCCCGTGGAGAAGAACACCTTGTTGAGGTCGCCCGGTGCCAGGTCGGCCAGGCGGTCGGCGAGCTCGATCGCCGCAGGGTGCGCGTAGGACCAGATCGGGAAGAAGCTCAGCGTCTCGGCCTGCTTCGCCGCCATCTCGGCCAGGCGCTTCCGGCCGTGCCCGGCGGCGACGACGAACAGGCCGGAGAGCCCGTCGATGTAGCCCTTGCCGTGGCTGTCGTAGACGTGGTGGCCCTCACCGCGGACCATGATCGGCACGTCGGCGCCGGCCTGGTTCGCACCGTGCCGGGCGAAGTGCATCCAGAGGTGGTCGCGGGACTTCTGCTGCAGGGCGGCGTCGTCCACCGGGGCGAACGGGTCGTAGGAGCCGAGCCGGGTGGGCTGGTCGGTCTTCTGGTCGGAGATGGTCATCGCGTTCCCCAGTCGTAGAGCTGTTTGCGGAGTTGCAGGTAGACGAAGGTCTCGGTGCCGGTCACGCCCGGGATGGCCCGGATCGTGCCGTTGAGCAGTTCGATGAGGTCGTCGTCGTCCTCGCAGACGACCTCCACCATGAGGTCGAAGCTGCCGGCGGTCATCACGAGGTAGTCGACCGCCGGGAGCTTCTCGAGTTCGTCGGCGACCCTGCGGGTGTCGCCGTTGACGCGGATGCCGATCATCGCCTGCCGGTGGAACCCGAGCTGCATCGGGTCGGTGACCGCGACGATCTGCATGACGCCGGTCTCGGTCAGCTTCTGCACGCGCTGCCGGACCGCCGCCTCGCTGAGACCGACCGCCTTGCCGATCTCGCCGTACGGGCGGCGCCCGTCCGCCTGGAGCTGTTCGATGATGCGCTTCGAGATGTCGTCGATCGGTCCCGGACGTCGTGGTGCTGCCGCCATGCCGGACAGCATGGCAGCGCGGTCACGAAGAATGCAAGGGATTCCGTTGTGAACAACGTGTTTCACGACGATTTCCGTTGTTACAAGTCTTCCGAACCATGGGAAACCGTGCCAGTATCGCCGCCATGCTGGACACCACGAAGACGTCGACGGACACGGTGACGCGTGACCTCCGCAACTTCGTCGGGGGCGCGTCGGTGGCGTCACGGGCCGACACGACGTTCGGCCTGGTCGACCCGACGACCGAGGCCGAGTACGCCGTGTCGCCGATCTCGACGGCCGCCGACGTCGACGACGCCTTCCACGCAGCCGCCACCGCGTTCGAGACCTGGCGGCGCACGACCCCGGGGGAGCGGCAGCTCGCGCTGTTCCGGATCGCCGACGCCGTCGAGGCCCGTGCCGAGGAGTTCGCCGACCTGGAGTCGCTCGACACCGGGAAGCCCCGCGCCACCCTGGTCGAGGACGAGATCCTGCTCTCCGTCGACCAGATCCGGTTCTTCGCCGGTGCCGCCAGGAACCTCGAGGGCCGCAGTGCCGGCGAGTACCTGGCCGACCACACGTCCTTCGTCCGGCGCGAACCCATCGGCGTCGTCGCCCAGGTCACCCCGTGGAACTACCCGCTCAACATGGCGGTGTGGAAGTTCGCCCCGGCGCTCGCCGCGGGGAACACCACCGTGCTGAAGCCGAGCGACACGACGCCGCTGACGACCCTGCTGCTCGCCGAGGTCGCCGCCGAGTTCCTGCCACCGGGCGTCCTCAACGTCGTCGTGGGGGACCGCAGCACCGGTGCCGCGATGATCGACCACCCGACTCCGCAGCTCGTGTCGATCACGGGGTCCGTGCGAGCCGGGATGGCGGTGGCGCGCGCCGCCGCCGGCGACCTCAAGCGCACGCACCTGGAGCTCGGCGGGAAGGCCCCGGTGATCGTGTTCGACGACGCCGACATCCCGTCCGCGGTGGCCGGCATCGTCGCCGCCGGCTTCTTCAACGCCGGGCAGGACTGCACCGCCGCCACCCGGCTGCTCGTGCAGGACGGCATCCACGACGAGTTCGTGGCGGCGCTCGCCGAGGAAGCACGCGTGAACGCCCAGACCGGCACCGCCGGGTACTTCGGCCCGGTCAACAACGCGAACCAGCTCACCCAGGTGCGGGACTTCCTCGACACGCTCCCCGACCACGCCACGATCGAGCTCGGTGGTGCGCGGCAGGGTGACGTCGGCTACTTCCACCAGGCGACGATCGTGTCCGGGCTCCGGCAGGACGACCGCATCGTGCAGCAGGAGGTCTTCGGCCCCGTGCAGACCGTCCAGCGGTTCAGCACCGAGGACGAGGCGCTCCGGTGGGCGAACGACGTCGAGTACGGCCTGGCGAGCTCGGTGTGGACGACCGACCACGCGCGGGCGATGCGCTTCGCCCGTGACCTCGACTTCGGGTGCGTGTGGATCAACACCCACATCCCGATCGTCGCCGAGATGCCGCACGGCGGCTTCAAGCACTCCGGCTACGGCAAGGACCTGTCCCAGTACGGGTTCGACGACTACACCCGCATCAAGCACGTCATGTCCTACATCGGCTGAAGCCGACCACTCCCCTGGAGGCACCATGGCAATGACCGGCACCTTCGCCGAATCGGGAGCCGACCTGCGGCTCGAACAGATCACGAAGTCCTTCCCCGGACACACCGCGGTGGACGCCCTCGACCTCACGGTGCCGGCGGGCTCGTTCTTCGCCCTGCTCGGTCCGTCCGGCTGCGGCAAGACCACCACGCTGCGGCTCGTCGCGGGGCTCGAGGAGCCGACGAGCGGCACGATCACGATCGGCGGGAAGGACGTCACCGAGACGAAGCCCTACCAGCGGCCCGTCAACACGGTCTTCCAGAACTACGCGCTCTTCCCGCACATGAGCGTGCTCGACAACGTCGCCTTCGGGCTGAAGCGCCGGCGGATCCCGGACCCGATGACGAAGGCGCGGGAGGCACTCCGCCTGGTCGAGCTCGAGGCGTCGGCGTCGAAGCGGCCGGCGCAGCTGTCCGGCGGCATGCAGCAACGCGTGGCGCTGGCCAGGGCGATCGTGAACCGGCCGGCGCTCCTGCTCCTCGACGAACCGCTCGGCGCGCTCGACCTCAAGCTCCGGCACCAGATGCAGCTCGAGCTGAAGACGATCCAGGCCGAGGTCGGGCTGACCTTCCTGCACGTCACCCACGACCAGGAGGAAGCGATGACGATGGCCGACACGGTCGCCGTCATGAACGGCGGCCGGATCGAGCAGATGGGCAGCCCGCAGGACCTGTACGAGCTGCCGCGGACGGCGTTCGTGGCGAACTTCCTCGGGCAGTCGAACCTGCTCGAGGGCGACGTGCGCGGGACCGAGGGCGAGCTCCTCGTCGTCGCCACCACGGCCGGCACCATCGCCGTGCCGGCTGCGCGCGCCGTCGCGACCTCCGGTCGCGTGGTCGTCGGGGTGCGTCCCGAGAAGCTCAAGATCCGCACGGCCGAACCGGCCCGCGAGGCGGGCCGCAACATCCTCGGTCCCGGACGCGTCGTCGACGTCTCCTTCTCGGGCGTGAGCACGCAGTACCTGGTCGACGTGCCGGGCGCCGGCCGCGTCTCCGTCTTCGCCCAGAACTCGAAGGGCGGGCCGCGGATCCCGTCCGGCACCGAGGTCTGGCTCACGTGGGGCGTCGACCACGGCTTCGGCGTGGAGGCTCCCACCGGCTCCGACGCGAGCGTCACCACCCAGCCCGCACCGGGCCTCCAGGCCGAGACCGCCACCGCAGGTGCGGTCGCGTGAGCGCCGGACCCGACCTGGTGCGCGGACTGACGTCCGCCCGGGTGAGCCGACGGGGGTTCCTGGCCGGCGGCGGCGCGGCCGCCGTCGCGGCACTCCTCGCCGGCTGCAGCATCAAGGGCTCCGCTGCGTCGATGGGCCCCGCGGTGGACTGGACGGCGTTCTGGAAGGAGGCGAAGGCGACCAAGGAACTCAACTTCGCGAACTGGCCGCTCTACATCGACTCCGACCACGGCAAGTCCGAGTCGCTGGCGCTCTTCAAGGAGGCGACCGGCATCGCGGTGGACTACCAGGCGGTGATCCAGGACAACGCGACGTTCTACGCGACCGTCTCGCCGATCCTCCGGGCCCAGGGGGCCACCGGGTACGACCTCGTCGTGATGACGAACGGGTACGAGCTCACCGAGATGATCAAGAACGGGTTCGTGTGCGAGCTCGACCACTCCCGGCTGCCGAACTTCGCCGAGCACGCGTCCGACTCCGTGAAGGACCCGAACTACGACCCGGGCAACAAGCACTCCGTCGTGTGGCAGACCGGGTTCACGGGGCTCGCGTACAACCCGAAGTACACCGGACGGAAGATCACGTCCTTCCAGGACCTGAAGGACCCGGCGTTCAAGGGCCGTGTCGGGCTGATGAGCGACAACACCGAGCTCGGCTCCCTGGCCCTGCTCGCGCTCGGCATCGCCCCCGAGACGTCGACCCCGGCCGACTGGCGCAAGGCCCAGGCATGGCTCCGCGAGCTCCGGCCGAGCGTCACCGGGTTCTACGACCAGAGCTACATCAACCGGCTCGAGAACGGTGACACCTGGATCACCCAGGCGTGGTCGGGCGACGTCTTCCAGGCGCAGCAGTCCGGGTTCCCCGACCTGGAGTTCGTCACGCCGGAGGAGGGGCAGATGACCTGGCACGACAACATGCTCATCCCGAAGCAGGCGGCGAACCCGGTGTCGGCGCTCGCGTGGATGGACTTCTACTACACGCCCAAGATCGCCGGGATCGTCGAGGACTACGTCAACTACGTCTGTCCGGTGCCCGCCGCCGAGGACTACGTGCGCGACCAGCTCGACGACGCGACCGTGGCGGACAGCCCGCTGGTGTTCCCGGACTCCTCGGTGCTCGCGAAGTCGCACGAGTTCCGGGTGTTCGAGAACTACGACGAGTACTCCGAGTGGAACGGCATCTTCAACGCGGTGGTGCAGTCGTGAGCGCCGTCGGGGTGGCTCCGGGGCTCGGACCGGCCGGTACCGCGCCGGTGCGCCGGGGGCGTCGTCGCAGCACGCCGTTCCTGCTGGCGCTCGTCGGGACCGCGTACCTCGCCGTGTTCTTCGTCATCCCGCTGCTGTCCGGGCTGATCGTCTCGCTCATGTCCGGCAACCCGGACGACGGCTACACGTTCACCTGGAACTGGGGGATCTACTCGTCGCTCTTCGTCGACCCGACGGTGCCGTACCTGACGTTCCTGCTCCGATCGCTCTGGTACGGCTTCGCTGCGACGCTGGTGACCATCATCGTCGGTTACCCAGTGGCGTACTTCATCGCGTTCCGGGTGTCCCCGCGGTGGAAGAACCCGCTGCTCATGCTCGTCTTCGTGAGCTTCCTGGTGTCGTTCATCATCCGCACCGACATGTGGGCGTTCGTGCTCGCGTCCCAGGGGCCCGTCGTCACCTTCCTGCAGGGGATCGGGCTCGCCGGCAAGGACTTCCACATCCTGGGCACCGGCGGGGCGGTGATCTTCGGTGACGCGTACAACGACCTGGCGTTCATGGTGCTGCCGATCTACGCCGCCCTGGAGCGCATCGATCCGCGGCTCGGTGAGGCAGCAAACGACCTGTACGCCGGCAAGGCACGCGCGTTCTGGCACACCACGCTGCCGCTGTCCCGGTCCGGCATCTTCGCCGGGGTCCTGCTGGTGTTCATCGACTGCGTCGGCGACCCGGTGAACTCGGCGCTCCTCGGCGGCACCAACACGTACACGATCGGGCAGGCGATCCAGGACGCCTACTCCGGCAACCAGCAGTACAACGTCGCCGCCGCGCTCTCGACCGTGCTCATGGTCGTGCTCGGGATCATCCTGTTCATCTACGCCCGTGTGTCCGGCACCGACGACCTCGAGGACCTCGTATGACCGCCGTCGCACCACCCCGCAGCACCACCCCCGCGTCGCCCGTCTCCGCACCGGTCGTGCACCGGCACGGCGTGAACCGTCGCGGGCCATGGCTCGCGGTCGTGTACTGGGTGGTCATCGCGATCACGCTCGTGCCGATCGTCTACATGATCGTGTACTCGTTCAACGACGCTCCGACGAACCGGCTGTCCTTCGCGTGGAACGGGTTCACGACGTACTGGTACGCGAACCTGGTGAACGTGTCCGGGCTCGGGTCGGCGTTCGTGACCTCGGTCGTCATCGCGTTCCTGGCCGCGATCGTCTCGGTCGCGATCGGGTTGCCGCTGGCCCTGGCGCTCGAGCGCTACAAGTTCTTCGGGCGCGGGGCCGTCAACGCCGTCGTGTTCGCCGACATCGCGGCGCCGTCGATCGTCGTCGGATCCGCGTCGCTGTCGTTCTTCCTGTCGATCGGGCTCGGGACCGGGTTCCTCACCGTGCTGCTCACGCACGTCGCGTTCGACGTGGCGTACGTGGTGGTGGTGCTGCGAGCGCGGATCGCGGGGACGTCGCGGGCGCTCGAGGAGGCCGCAGGGGACCTCGGGGCGACGCCGTTCCAGGCGTTCCGGCTCGTGACCCTGCCGCTGCTGGCGCCGGGCATGCTCGCGGCGGGGCTGTTGGCGCTGGCGATGTCGATCGACGACTACGTGATCACCTCGTTCGTCGCCGGGCCCTCGGTGACGTTCCCGCTGTTCGTGTACGGCGCCGCGAAGGCCGGGATGCCGCCGCAGGTGCTCTGCTTCGGGACGCTGGTGTTCGCGGTGGGGCTGCTCGTCGCGCTGCTGAACGGGGCGCTCAACCGGCGGTTGGCGCGGACGCGCGGCTGACGCCCGAGCGTCCCGCGGCGGTCGTGACCGACGCGGGACGCCCTGTCTCAGCCCTTCCGCCACAGATCGTGCAGGAGCCTGGCCACGGTCACGAGCAAGCTCGCGATCCCCAACCAGGGAACCTGACGCCTGGGCGCGGACCCGTTGTCTTCCGACATCGAGACCTCCTCCGGGTGTCTGCGCCGGCGGACACGAGGAGTGGAGCCGGGACGGACGTGCGATCGGACCGGGGTCCGATTACACTGAACCCGAGCGTCAGAACTCGGGAACGGCTGTTGCCCGTCCCGGCTTTCCACTCGGAGAGCAACCCGAAGCCCATCACCGTTGGCGCGGTGGTGGGCTTCACGCTTGCCCCAGGGTCGCCACCCGGCGGTGTTGCGACCCGTACGGCCACCCTACGTGGAATTTCACCGGACACCGAGCTCCCGTACGCTCGGTGCATGGACGCCACCGAGGTCGACGAGCGGGACAGCACGTGGGAGGACCACCACCCGCGGTTCCGCGTCTACGTGCAGGAATCCTCTGACGAGACGTACACCACCGCGACGTACGACCTGACCGGAGCGGACGTGCTGCAGGCGATGGACTGGGCGCAGCGTCACGCCGCCGCGACTGGTCCGGACACCGTCTGGGCGCTAGCGCTCGTCGGGCGGGACAGCCGTGGACTGCGCGGCCTCACGTGGCTCGCCGGCATGGACGCGAACGATCCACCCGCGGACGAGCACGAGATCGACCTCCGGTTGCGGATGACCAGCAGGACGGCCAGGCCCGTCGGCGTCCCTTCCCGCGACCAGTGGCAGCCGGACCGCTCGAGTGCGGCGGTCGTGCACGCGAACCCGTGGTTCACCGTCACGGAGACGGTGGACGCCGCAGAGCGGAGCTGGTTCCGGCTCCGCTCTGCGGACAGTGTGATCGTCGCGGCCACGATCGGCGATCGGCTCGTCTTCGTGCACGGTGTGCGGGACACCATCGGCCCCGTGCCGCGCTACGAGCTGCCATCGGGCGGGATCGGGCCGAGCGACGGCTCCGCGGCGGAGGCCGCCGCTCGTGAACTCCTCGAGGAGACCGGCGCTGTCTGCGGTGAACTCACCGAGGTCGGCACCTTCGTGGCCGAGCCCGGGGTCTCGGACGTCCGGACACGGGTGTTCGTCGGGACGGTCACCGATCGCCGGGAGACCGCACTCGAGCCGGGCGAGGACTGGACCACCGTCGAGCTCGACCCGTCCGCGGTCGACGCCGCAGTCTCAGCCGGAGAGATCACCGACGGCGCGACGCTGGCCGCGCTGCTCGTGATCAGGAGGCCGTGAGGAGCGCCTCGTCCCGGTCGGCCGCCGCGTCGTCCCGCAGCAGGCGGTCGGCGGTGCGGAGCGACAGCGCCATGATCGTCAGCGCCGGGTTCGCGATGAGGGAGCTCGGGAACACCGAGTTGTCGACGACCCACAGGTTCGGCACGTCCCACGACCGCCCGGCAGCGTCCACGACCGAGCTCGCCGCGTCCGCGCCCATCCGCGCGGTGCCGACCGTGTGCGCGGTGCGGTCCAGCACGCGCACGTCACGGCCTCCGGCAGCCTCGACGATCGCGGTCATCGTCCGGATCGCGTGCCGTTCGATGGCGTCCTCGTTCGCGCCGGGGGAGAAGGACACCCGCGCCTTCGGGACCCCGTTGGCGTCGAGCTCGTCGGAGAGCACGAGGCGGTTGTCGTCGTACGGCAGGCACTCGGCGTTGATCCCGACACCGGCCATCCGCGGGTAGTCCCGCATCGCCCGGACGAGCGCCGCACCGCGAAGCCCGCCGCCGCGGACGAGCGACGTGGCGAAGGTGAGGGGCTGCACGCCGAGGCTCTGGATGAGGTAGCCGCCGGCGAAGTCGGCGTCGGCGGGACGGATGAAGTCCTCGGTGATGATCGACGACGGGTAGCCGCGGTAGGAGCGCATCGACTCGTCGAACGTCGCCCACACCTGCGTCCCGCCGTGCGCGGTGAAGTTCCGCCCGACCTGCCCGCTGCTGTTCGCGAGCCCGGTGTGGAGCAGGAGCCGTGGCGTCTCGATCCCGCCGGCCGCGAGCACGAGGGCACGGGTGCGCTGCCGGTGGTCGCGGCCGCCCTGGCGGTACACGACCGCCTCGACCGCGCCGTTCGCGTCGAGTTCGATGCCGTGCACGAACGACTCCGCGCGGATCTCGGCGCCGAACGCCACCGCAGCGGGCAGGTACGTGGTGTCCATCGACACCTTCGCGCCGTTCCGGCAGCCCTGGTGGCAGGACCCGCAGGACACGCAGGCCTGACGCAGCCCGTGGTGCTCCTGCATCCGGTCCTCGGTGGTGAGGCCCACCGGAGCGTCGGTCGCGGTGATCCCCACCTCGGCGGCCCCGCGGATCATCATGTCCGACGACGCGTTCCGGGGCGGCGGTCCCATCCGGTAGCGACGGGCCGGGTCCCACGGGTAGTGCGCCGGGCCCGCGACGCCGACGTCGTGCTCGGCCTGCTCGATGTAGCGGACGAGTTCGGCGTGGTCGATCGGCCAGTCCTCGCCCTGCCCGGAGTCGGTGCGCAGCCGGATGTCGTGCTCGTTCGGGCGCGGGGTGAACGCACCCCAGTGCAGCGTCGAGCCGCCGACGCCGGTGCCGCTGTTGTTCGGTCCGAACGCCGTCGGCGCGTTCCCGCCGCTGATCCGCTCGTCCATCCAGTTGATGTCGCCCGGGGCCTCCACCTCGTCGGGCGTGTGGTCGCCGGGCTCGGTGTTCGGCCCGGCTTCGAGGGCGACGACGTGCAGGCCCTTGCGTGCCAGGGTCGCGAGGAGCGGTGCGCCACCGGCTCCCGTGCCGACGACGACCACGTCGACGACCTCGTCCTCGGCGTACCGGCGCTGGTGGTCGAGTCTCATCGTGCTGCTCCCGTCGGTTCCCATGCTTCGCGCTGTCCGGCCCCGAGGAGCTGGAAGCCCTGCTTGCGGACGCCGTTGCCGCCGTTGGCGAAGCCGTCGTAGTCGATCTCGGCCATCGTCGCGGGGTGTGCGACCCACTGCTTGACCAGGTCGACGCTCGCGTCTTCGGCCCACGCCCGGAGCTGCTCGGCGTCGAACGGACCGGCGGCGGGATCGTGACGCCCCTCGGTGACGGCGTCGAGCACGGTGGCGAGGTGGTCGTCCCCCCTGGCCGCTTCCGGCGCGAGCGCGTCGAGCCCGGCCCGGTAGGCGTCCACGTCCGCCGGCAGCCCGTCCGGCCGCCAGCCGTCGCCGAGCCCCGCCGCGAGCTGGGCGTCGACACGGAGTGCGACGTCCACGGGGCGGTCGTCGGACTGCGGCACGACGACCCGGGCGACGGCTCGGAGCGTCGCGAGCTGTGCGTCGGAGAGCGCCTGGGGAGTCGCGCCCGGGTCGTCCGGGAGCGAGCGCACGGCCAGGATCCCGCGCGTCCGGGCACTGACCCGGGGGGAGGCGATCACACGGGCGGTCGCCGCAGGGACCACCGGACCGCGGTCGACGCGACCGTCGAAGAAGTCGCGGATGCGGTCGGCGACCTGGTCGGGACGCTCCCACGGCAGCAGGTGCGCGGCGCCGGGGACGACGTCGAGCGTGCCGTTCGGCCAGTGCGGCAGGTTCAGCTCGCGCTGTGCGTCCTCGCCGAGGTCGCCGTCGGCCGCGCCGGCCAGGATCAGCGCCGGGACCGGGTTCGGTCCGAACGCGGCTGACCAGTCCTCACGGCTGCCGCGGTGCAGCCAGTCGGTCCACGCCCGTGGGTCGGCGCGCTGCACGTCGTGCACGGCCATCGCGTGCGGCTCGGGCGGGAGCTGGGCGTCGGTGTTCGCCGCGACGAAGGCGTCCGCCTCGTCCGGGCCGATCTCGCCGTCGGCAGCCCAGCCGAGCATCTTGGTCCGACGCTCCTCGTCCATCGGCTCGGGGGAGAGCGGGGAGGCGGCGAGCAGCACGACCGCCCGGAGCCCGAACAGCCCGTTCGACCCGTCGACGGTGCGCGACGCGACGACCGACGCGACCTTGCCGCCCATCGAGTGGCCGATGAGCACCCACTCCGTGGCACCGCTCCGGCCGATGGCCCGTTCGACCAGCTGGGTCATCTCCTCGACGGTGGTGCCCGTCGCGGCGGTGCTCCGGCCGAAGCCGGGCAGGTCGATGCCGATCAGGTCGAGTGTGCCGACGAGCCGGGTGCGCAGCGTCGCGAACTCCTCGGAGCTCGAACCGAGGGCGTGGAGGCAGAATGCGGTCGCCGTCATTCCTCCACTTGTACGTGATGGCCCGCGGTTCTTCACAGCGCGGCGTACCCCGCCGCGCGGACCACAGGTGTCGCGGGTAGGTTCCACACATGAGTGCAGAGCTGACGCTCGGCGCCGAGGAAGAGCTGCACCTCATCGACCTCGAGTCCGGCCGACTTTCCGCGAAGGCCCCCCGCCTTCTCCCCAAGCTGCCCGCAGACCGCTTCGGCGCCGAACTGCAGCGCACGACCATCGAGACGAACACCCCGGTGGTGACCACCCTCGACGACCTCCGGCGGGTGATCGTCGACCTCAGGACCGAGCTCGCTGCGGCGATCGCTCCGGCCGGGGTCACCATCGCCGCGGCGGGCACGGCGCCGCGGTCCGAGTACGCCGACTTCGAGCTGACCTCCGGCGGTCGCTACGGCCGCATGCAGGAGCAGTACCGGATGCTCGTGGACGAACAGCTCATCTGCGGCCTGCAGGTGCACGTCGGCGTGAGCGACCGCGACCTCGCGGTGCAGATCGCCCAGCGCGTGGCCCCGGCGCTCCCGGTCCTGCTCGCGCTGAGCGCCTCGAGTCCGTTCTGGAACGGCCAGGACACCGGGTACGCGTCCTTCCGCAGCATCATCTGGCAGCGCTGGCCGTCGGCCGGCAGCTTCGGCCGCGTCGAGAGCGCGGCGGAGTACGACAAGGTGCTCGACGACCTCATCGCCTCCGGTGTGATCGCGGACAAGAAGATGGCGTACTTCGACGTCCGACCGTCGTCGCACGCCCCGACGCTCGAGCTGCGGGTCTGCGACGCGACCCCGGTCGTCGACGACGCCGTCCTCATCGCCGGACTGTTCCGTGCCGCGGTGCGGAAGGCCGAGATCGCCGTCGAGTCCGGGGCCGAGTGGCACCCCCGCAGCGAACCCCTGCACCGCGCGGCGATGTGGCAGGCGGCACGGAGCGGTCTCAGCGGTGACCTGCTGGGGCTCGGGCAGCACCCGGAGCGGCTCCCCGCGGAGATCGCCGTGCGCCAGCTGGTGTCCCGCCTCCGGCCGGAGCTCGAGGAGCTCGGCGACTGGGGCACGGTGAGCGACCTCCTCGAGGACACCCTCGCCCGCGGCAACTCGACCGACCGCCAGCGCACCGCGTACGCCGAGCGCGGCGAACTCGACGACGTCGTCGCCCTCGTGGTTGAGGACACCGCGGGAACGCCCTCCGGGCGGGACGACCACCCGATCGTCGCGATCCCGTCCTACCGGGTCCGCGCCGGGGACGAAGCCGTCGGGCCGGGCGCTCGACCGCGCCCGGCCTTCCGTGACCTGGCGGCGTTCTTCCGCGGCTGGGACGCGGAGACCACCATCGAGCACTGCACCGCACGAGACGTCTGGACCCGCGAGCACGAGGTGGGCTTCGTGGTCGCCGGTGCCACGCAGCAGTTCGGCTGCGACCTCGTCCCGCGCACCGTGAGCGCGTACGAGTGGTCCCAGCTCGAAGCCGGGCTCGGGCAGCGCGCCAGGGCGATCGAGCTGTTCCTGCGCGACGCCTACGGTGAGCGGCGGATCGTCGCGGACGGGGCGATGGACGAGCGTGACTTCGTCGGTGCGAACGGCTGGGACCCGGACGCCGCCCGCCTGCCGGATGCCGCCGTCCGTGCGCCCGTGATGGGGTTCGACCTGGTCCGCAACGAGTTCGGCGGCTGGCGGGTGCTCGAGGACAACGTCCGCTCGCCGTCCGGCGTCGCGTTCGGCGTCGCCCTGCGCGAGCTCATGGACGAGGTCGTCCCGGACGCCCCGCGTCCGGCGCACCTACGCGACCCGCACTCCGTCCTCCACCGCGTCCGCGACACCCTCCGGACCAACGCGACCGCGGTCACCGGCCGGGCCGACCCCGTCATCGCGCTCGTGACCGACGGCCCCGCCGCCGGCGCGTGGTACGAACACCGCAGGATCGCCGACGGAGCCGGGTTGCGCCTCCTGACCGAATCCGACCTGGACGTCCGCGACGGACGCGTCATCGAGGCGTCCACCGGTGACGTCGTCGACGCGCTCTACCTGCGCGTCGACCGCGACGCGAGCGCGCTGACGAACGAGCGCACCCCGGACCTCGGCGCGCGTATCCTCGACGCGGCAGAGGCGAGCCGCGTGTACCTGGCGAACGCGCCGGGCAACGCGCTCGTCGACGACAAGGCGATGTACGTCAACGTGCCGGACCTGATCTGGTACTACCTCGACGAGAAGCCGCTGCTCGAATCGGTGCCGACCTACCGCACCAGCATCGAGGGCGAGCGGCTCTCCGTGCTCGACCGGGTCGGCGAGCTCGTCACGAAGCCCGTCGACGGCGAGGGCGGCCGAGACGTCCTGATCGGCCCGAGCGCGAGCGCACCAGAGGTCGCCGAACGCCGACGCGAGATCGCCGCGAACCCGGCCGGCTGGGTCGGACAAGAGGTCGTGCAGCTCTCGTCGCACCCCACGATCGGCCCGGCGGGCCTCGACCCACGGCACGTGGACCTCCGCGCATTCGTCTACGTCACGGGGACGGGGCCGGACGACACGCGCCTCGCGGACGTCGCACTCACCCGCGTCGCGCCGGAGGGCAGCATGGTCGTCAACTCCTCGCGGGGTGGCGGCGCCAAGGACACGTGGATCATCGGTCGGGACCCCGCCCAGGGCACGAGCCGACGGACCGACGGCACGACGACAGGGGCCAGCTGATGTGTGGACTCGCGGGCGAGATCCGTTTCGACGGGACGTCCCCGGACGTCGGAGCGGTCGCCAGGATGACCGGGTGCCTGGTCCACCGGGGCCCCGACGGCGACGGGCTCTGGGCACGCGGCCCGGTCGCGCTCGGGCACCGCCGGCTGTCCATCGTCGACCTGTCGACCGCCGGTGCGCAGCCGATGGTCGTCACGCGGCTCGGACTGACGATCGCCTACAACGGCATGGTCTACAACTACCGGCAGCTCCGCGACGAGCTGCACGGCAAGGGCCACCGGTTCGACTCGACCTCCGACACCGAGGTGATCGTCGCGGCGTACGCCGAGTGGGGCACGGCCTTCGTCGACCACCTCATCGGGATGTTCGCGATCGCGATCTGGGAGCACGCCAGCGGACGGCTCGTGCTGGCCCGCGACCGGCTCGGCATCAAGCCGCTCTACGTGGCCGAGGTCCCCGGCGGACTCCGGTTCGCGAGTTCCCTGCCGGCGATCCTGGCGGGGAACGGTCCCGGCGGCAGCGTCGACACCGCGGTGGACCCGGTCGCCTTCGCGTCGTACATGAGCTTCCACTCGATCGTCCCGGCACCGCGCACGATCCTCTCCGGCGTCGGCAAGCTGCCGCCCGCCACCGTCCGGGTCGTCGAACCGGACGGCACGGCGACCGACACCACCTACTGGGCGCCCCGCTTCGAACGGGACCCCGCCAGGGCCGACTGGTCGGACCAGGACTGGGAGCAGGCCTTCATCGACTCCCTCCGTACCGCGGTCGAGCGGCGCATGGTCGCCGACGTCCCGGTCGGCGTGCTGCTCTCCGGCGGGATCGACTCCTCGCTCGTGGTCGCCCTGCTCGCCGAGGCCGGCCAGCAGGACCTCGCCACGTTCAGCATCGGCTTCGAGTCGGCCGGCGGTGAGTCCGGCGACGAGTTCGAGTACTCCGACCTGGTCGCGCAACACTTCGGCACGGACCACCACCGCATCCGGATCCCGTCGTCGCGGCTCCTCGACGGCATCGACGGTGCCGTCGCCGCGATGAGCGAACCGATGGTCAGCCACGACTGCGTCGCGTTCTACCTGCTCTCCCAAGAGGTCTCCCAGCACGTCAAGGTCGTCCAGTCCGGACAGGGCGCCGACGAGGTCCTCGGCGGGTACGACTGGTACCCGCCGCTCGCGGACGTCCCGCGCGCCGACGCCGCCGAGGCGTACCGGTCGGTGTTCATGGACCGCAGGTGGTCGGCGCTGCAACCGATGCTCGGGGAGCGCTGGCGCAGCGACGACGACACCCCTTCGGCCTTCGTGGACGCGTCGTTCGCGGTGCCGGGCGCCGAGACGAGCGTGGACGCCGCACTCCGCAGCGACACGATGACGATGCTCGTCGACGACCCGGTGAAGCGCGTCGACAACATGACGATGGCCTGGGGGCTGGAAGCACGGGTCCCGTTCCTCGACCACGAGTTCGTCGAGCTGGCCGGAGCCATCCCGCCGGCGCTCAAGCTCGCCGACGGCGGCAAGGGCGTGATGAAGCGCGCCGCACGTGGGATCGTGCCGGACGCCGTCATCGACCGGTCGAAGGGGTACTTCCCGGTGCCCGCGATCCGGCAGCTCGAGGGCCCCTACCTGGAGCGCGTCCGCGACGCGCTCACCGCGCCTGCGGCCCGGGAACGCGGGCTGTTCGACCCGGGTACGGTCGAGCGGATGCTCCAGGACCCGAACAGCACACGGACCGAGATCGGCGCGAACGCGCTCTGGCAGCTGGGCCTCATCGAGATGTGGCTGCAGCAGCAGGGGGTGCGGTGAACCAGCCGGGAGGCTCCGCTCCCGTCGTCCCGCCGGCGGCGGTCCGGCAGACGGACACCACCAGGACCGCGGTCGGTCTGGGCGAGCAGCTCACGGCCGCATGGGGGTCGTGGGGCCCGACCATGACGCGGAACGCACGCCGGGTGGCGTTCGTCAGCGACCGGCACGGCACGCCGGAGGTCTTCGTGCAGGACGTCGTCGTCGACGGTCCCCAGCCCGAACCCGTCCGGATCACGCTCTCCGACGACCCCGTCATCCGGGTCACGTGGTCCTCCGATGGCGAGTGGCTGGCCGTCGCGATCGCGACCGACGGCGGTGTCAAGCAGCAGGTCTGGGTCGTCCGGCCCGACGGCACCGACGCCGCGCAGATCGCCGGGTCCCGCTACCAGCACGCCGAACTCGGCCCCTGGAGTCGCAGCGGGCACCGCGTCGTGATCACACTGCCCTCCACCGAGGCCGACCAGCCCGCACGCTCCTACCTGGTCGACCCGGTCTCGGGCGACCGCGGTGACCTGGCGGTCGGCGAGCTCATCCACATCCTCGACCTCTCGGTGGAGGAACGCCTCGTCGTGCTGCGCGACGGGCAGCGCGGGCACGAGTTCGTCGTCGTCGTGGACCGCCTCACCGACGAGAGCCACCCGCTGCTCATCGACCCGCCGTCCGGGTCCGCGGAGATCGCGTTCCTCCGCCCGTCACCGGCGAGCGAGACCAGCCCGCTCGTGGCCTACGTGGCGACCGAGGCCGGCGCACCCCGTCGGCAGCTCATCGCCCAGCCGGTCGGGCCGCACGGCTGGCGCGGGAAGCCCCGGCTGATCATGGGCCGGCCGGACGCCGAACTCGAGTTCCTCGACGCCGACGACGCCGGCCGGACGCTGCTGCTCGGCTGGAACGTGGACGGCCGCAGCGAACTCGACCTCATCAACACGCACTCCGCCTCCCGGACGCCGGTGCCGGACCTGCCCGGGTACGTGGTCACCGACCCGGTGCTCAGCCGCGACGGCCGGAGCGTGATCCTCACCGTCGAGGGACCCACCCGACCGCGTGAACTCTGGCGCCTGGACACGAACGAGCTGACCTGGAGCCGGGTGACGGACGTCCCGACGCTGCCCCACGCCACGCTCGTGGAACCGACGCTCGAGCGCTTCGCGGCGCGGGACGGCCTCGAGCTGACGGGGTGGCTCTACCGGGCGTCCGTGCCCGGCGCGGCGATGGTCCACCTGCACGGGGGGCCCGAGTCGCAGGAACGCCCGACCTTCTCGCCCCAGCACCAGGCGCTCGCCGCGGCCGGCATCACCGTGTTCGCGCCGAACATCCGCGGGTCCTCCGGGTACGGCACCGAGTTCGTGCACGCCGACGACCTCGGGCTGCGCTGGAACGCGCTCGCCGACGTCGTGGACTGTGCGCGGTGGCTCGTCGCGAACGGGCTCGCCGACCGGGAACGCGTCGCGGTCGAGGGCCGTTCCTACGGCGGCTACGCCACGCTCGCCTCGCTCGCGTTCACCCCGGACGTGTTCGCGGCGGGGGTCGCGGTGTGCGGCATGAGCGACTTCGCGACGTTCTACCGGGACACCGAGCCGTGGATCGCCTCCGCGGCCGCGACGAAGTACGGCCACCCCGTGGACGACGCCGACCTGCTCGCGTCGCTCTCGCCGATGCGCGCGGTCGACGACGTCACGGCGCCGCTGCTCGTCGTGCACGGCGAACTCGACACGAACGTCCCCATCGGCGAGGCGCACCAGGTGGTCGCCGCCCTGCGCGAGCGGTCCCACGACGTGGAGTACCTGGAGCTCGAGGGCGAGGGCCACGAGTACCGCCGCGCCACCTCGCGCGAGCGGCTCGTGCGGCACATGGTCGAGTTCCTGGCCGCCCGCCTCGGGTAGCGCGGCGCGCGGCCTGCACCTGCGCCCGCCCGCCCGCACCTGCGCCCGCCCGCAGCGTGCGAGGCTCCGTACACCGTGCGAGCCGCGCGCCCTGCCACAGTGTCCGGAGCCTCGCACAGTGCGGAGTCGCCTCGCACCGTGCGAGGTGCGCAAGGGCGGCGCGTCGTCGATTCTCTAGGATCGAGGGTGTGACGACCACGGTGCCCGGCTTCCACGCGCAGCCCATCACGCAGCGCGGCCTCCGTGACCGCGTCTACGACCGGGTGCTCGACGTCCTGATGGGCCACGACGTCGAACCCGGGATGCGCCTGTCGATCGACGGCCTCGCCCGGACCCTCGGCGTCTCGCCCACCCCGGTGCGCGAAGCCCTCGTCCAGCTCGAACGGACCGGACTCGTCGTGCGCGAGGCGAACAAGGGCTACCGCGTCGCACCGCCGCTCGCCGGCGACCAGCTCGAAGCCCTCTTCGACGCCCGGCTCATCGTCGAGAGCGGTGCCGTCGAGCTCGCGGCCCGCGGGGACGTCGCCGCGTTGCGGGAACGCCTGGGTGCGGCGCTCGCGGACCAGGCGGCCGTCGCCGAGGAGATCGCGACGATCGGGGTCGGTGCCGCGTCCGAGGAGTTGATGGCCCGGTTCTTCCGGAGCGACTGGCAGTTCCACCAGCTCGTGTTCGACGCCGCCCGGAACCCGTTCCTGCTCGAGATGTCCGAGATCATCACGACGCGCGTGCACCGGATGCGGCAGATCGTCGAGGGTGGTGGCGACGACACGGACCGCGCTGTGCACGAGCACCGCGCGATCCTCGACGCGCTCGCCGAGGACCCCGGATCGGCCGTGGCCGCGATGCGTGTGCACATCGACGCCGTCCGGTTGCGGTCGCGGGCCGACGCGTCGCACGCGGGCTGACCCTCCGCCCGCGTGCGTTTCATGAGGGCACGGACGCCCGTACCGAGGTTCGGGTCAGCGGTACGGGCGTCCTGATCCTCCGAGCCCGATCTCCTTCGGAGCCCCCGTACGGGGGGTTTGGTCGAGATGGTTGCGCTCTGCCGTGGAGCATGTATCTTTCCTATAGGAAAGAGGTTCATCGCCGAACCGCGACATGCAAGGGAGCATTCCGTGAACCACGTACAGGACTGGGTCCAGCAGGACTGGGACACCGCGACCTGGACCGCCGAGACGTGGCCGATCGCCGCGTGCCTGCACGGCTTCCCCGCGGTCGGTCCGGACGGCGTCGCCGTGCACGACGCCGCACCCGAGGTCTGGGACGACATCCTCGGACAGGTCGCCGCCGCGGGCTTCTCGCTCGCCGAACTCGCCGACAGCCACATCCGCCCCGCCGACCTCGAGGCATCCCGCCGGGACGAGTTCCTCGCGATCGCCGCATCGCACGGCATCGGCATCCCGTCCGTGCACCTGCAGCGGAAGAGCGTCATCCAGCCCGGGCACGAGGAGGACAACCTCGCCTACGCCCACCGCACGATCGACGCCGCCGCGGAGTGGGGCATGCAGGTGTTCTCGACCGGGCTGCACCAGCCGTTCAACGAGGCCCAGCAGCGGGCGCTCTGGTTCTGGACGGCGCAGGGGCCGAAGGACCCGGACGACCCGGAGGTCTGGGCCGCCGCGGTCTCCCGGCTCCGCGAACTCGGCGAGCACGCCGCCTCGGTCGGGCTGCCGATGGCGCTCGAGCTCTACGAGGACACCTACCTGGGCACCGGTGACAGCGCCGTCCGCCTGGTCGAGGAGATCGGCCTGGACAACGTCGGGCTGAACGCCGACGTCGCCAACCTCATCCGCCTGCACCGCCCGGTGGAGGACTGGAAGGAGCTGTTCGCGACGACCATGCCGCACACGAACTACCTGCACGTGAAGAACTACACGCGGGACGAGGCCGCCGACGGCAGCTGGGCGACGAGCGCGCCGAGCACGATGGAGACCGGCCTCATCAACTACCGGCAGGTGCTGCGCGATGCCGTGGCGAAGGGCTTCCGCGGCATCCTCATGACCGAGCAGTACGGCGGGGACAGCCTCGGCGTCTGCGCCACGAACCAGCAGTACATCCGATCCGT
This sequence comes from Curtobacterium sp. NPDC090223, assembly GCF_044746585.1. Classification (NCBI taxonomy): domain Bacteria; kingdom Bacillati; phylum Actinomycetota; class Actinomycetes; order Micrococcales; family Microbacteriaceae; genus Curtobacterium; species Curtobacterium sp. NPDC090223. The sequence continues at coordinate 398,068 of NZ_JBIVCN010000004.1, forward strand.
CCTCGCGACGACGAAGCTCGGCGGGACCGCCGTGACCGCCGGGACGACCACCGAAGGAGCAACCCGATGAGCACCCTCGACATCGCCGTCGTCGGATCCGGCTACATGGGCGGCGGGATCGCACAGGTCCTCGCCCTCGCCGGCCACACCGTCCGGATCGCGGACGTGTCCGCCGAGATCGCCGCAGCCAACCGCGCGCGGCTCATCACCGAGACGGAGCAGTTCGTCGCCGACGGGCTGTTCCCCGCGGACGCCGTGGCGCGCGTCGACGCACACCTCAGTGCCGCCGACTCCATCGAGGAAGCGGTCGCCACGGCCGACTTCATCGAGGAGGCCGTCCCGGAGAAGCTCGAGATCAAGCACGACACCCTCCGTCGGATCAGTGCGGCTGCGCGACCCGACGCGGTCATCGGGTCGAACACGTCGACGATCCTGATCCAGTCCCTCGCCGAGGCCGTCACCGGTCCGGAGCGCTTCCTCGGGGTGCACTTCTCCAACCCGGCACCGTTCATCCCCGGCGTCGAGCTCATCCCGCACCCGACGACGAACGACCACGCGGTCGAGGTCGCGGAGACCGTCGTCGCCGCGACGGGCAAGCAGTCGGCGCGCGTGAAGGACGCCACCGGCTTCGTGCTGAACCGCCTGCAGTACGCCCTGTTCGAGGAGGCGACGAAGATCGTCGACGAGGGCATCGCGACCCCCGACGACATCGACACGATCGTCCGGACGACCTTCGGGTTCCGTCTGCCGTTCTTCGGCCCGTTCGCGATCGCGGACATGGCCGGGCTGGACGTCTACGCGTTCTGCTTCGAGTCGCTGCAGACCCGTTGGCCGGAACGCTTCGCGACCCCGTCCTCGCTGCAGCAGCACGTCGACGCCGGCGAGCTCGGCACGAAGTCCGGTTCCGGCTACCTCGACGTGCCCGCCGACCGGACGCCGGAGCTCGTCGCCTACCGCAACCGCGCCTACGTCGCCATGCAGAAGCTCCTCGACGAGCTCGGCCCGGCACCGATCCACTGAACCCGGAGGGAACGACCATGAGCAACCAGAGCAAGACCGTCGTCCTCACCGGAGCAGCGTCACCGCGCGGCATCGGCCGTGCCACCGCGCACCACCTGGCCGAGGCCGGCTGGGACGTCGGCGTCATCGACCTCGACGACGACGCCTCGAGGGCGGTCGCTGCCGAGATCCGTGAGCAGCACGGCGTCCGGGCCGTCGGCGTCGGCGCGGACGTCGCGGACGAGTCCGCCGTCCGGGCCGCCTTCGACACGATCGAGGCCGAGCTCGACCCGATCGTGGCACTCGTGAACCTGGCCGGGGTCTCCTCGGCGCACGCGTACCTGGACCTGCCGGAGGGCGAGTGGCACCGCGTGCTCTCGATCAACCTCGACGGCGTGCACTTCGCGAGCCTGCGGGCCGCGGAGTCGATGGTCCGGAACGGTTACGGCCGGATCGTGAACCTGTCGTCGGTGTCCGCGCAGCGCGGCGGCGGGACGTTCAGCAAGACGCCGTACACGGTCGCCAAGGCCGGGGTGATCGGGCTCACGCGCGGCCTCGCCCGCGAGCTCGGCCCGCAGGGCGTCACCGTCAACGCGATCGCCCCCGGGCCGATCGACACCGACATCATGGGCGGCACGCTCACCGAGGAGCGGAAGACCGCGATGGCCGCCGACGGCGTGCTCCCGCGCATCGGCACCCCGCGCGACATCGCCGCCGCGGTCACCTACCTGATCAGCGAGGACGCCGGGTTCGTCACGGGCCAGACGCTCAACGTCGACGGCGGCCTCTACATGCACTGACGCATCGCCGCTGCGCCGACCGTCACCCCCACCGAACAGCACCGTGCTCGCAAAGGAGCGAACCGTGTCCCTCCCCAACGCCCCCGCGCTCGGGTCGACCAACGACCCCGGCCTGCAGTCCGCCATCGCCAAGGCGACGAAGCACCTCATGCCGATGCTCGTCATCCTGTACTTCGTCGCCTTCCTCGACCGCACCAACGTCGGCTTCGCGGAAGAGGCGCTCAGCGTCGACCGCGGCATCTCCGACGCGGCCTTCGCGCTCGGCGCCGGCATCTTCTTCATCGGCTACGCGATCTTCGAGATCCCCTCGAACCTGCTCCTCAAGCGGTTCGGCGCCCGGTTCTGGCTCGCCCGCATCGCGATCACGTGGGGCATCGTCGCCGCGCTGTTCGCGTTCACGACGAACGACACCATGTTCATCGTGCTGCGGTTCGTCCTCGGCGTGACCGAAGCGGGCCTGTTCCCCGGCGTGATCATGTACCTGTCGGAGTGGTTCCCGAACAAGGTCCGCGTCCGGATGTTCGCGATCTTCTACCTGGCGCAGCCGTTCTCGCAGATGATCGGCGCACCGCTGTCCGGCGGTCTCCTGAGCTTCGGCGACAAGGCGACGCCCTTCCACGGTTGGCAGGTGATGTTCGCGGGCGAGGGCATCCTCGCCGTGCTCGCCGGCATCGCGGCGCTGGTGTTCCTGACGAACAGCCCCCAGCAAGCGAAGTGGCTGGAACCGGGGGAGAAGCAGTCCCTGACCGCGGCGATGGCCCGGGAGGACTCCGCACGCAGTGAGGACGGCCCGAAGGGCATCTGGCGGGCGATGGCGAGCGGCCGCGTCTGGTACTTCACGATCATCTACTTCTGCCTGCAGGTCGCGGTCTACGGCACCACGTTCTACCTGCCGCAGCAGGTCTCGTCCCTCCTCGGGCAAGCGGTGGGCTGGCAGGTCGGCCTGGTCTCGGCGATCCCGTGGCTGGTCGGACTCGTCGCCTGCTACCTCGTCGGGTCGCGTGCGGACACCGTCGGTCGTCGGCGTCGCTGGGGAACGATGTTCTACATCACCACCGGGCTGTCGATCCTCGGGTCGGCGTGGGCCGGTGCGAACGGCCAGCCGGTCCTCGGCATCGTGTTCATCACCCTGGCGGTCGCGAGCTTCCTTGCCGTCGGACCGATCACGTGGGCCTACCCGACCGCGTTCCTGACGGGGGCAGCGGCCGCCGCCGGGATCGGGCTGATCAACTCGCTCGGCAACCTCGGCGGGTTCGTCGCCCCGATCATGCGCACCGCGATCAACGAGGTGGTCCCGACCGACAGCGGCGCCTTCGGGATCGTCTCCCTCGGGGTGCTGGCGTTCGTCGCCGCCGTGATGATCTTCTGCACCAAGTACTTCCGGGGGTCCCGCGCCGACGACCTCCTCGACACGAGCCACGTGCGCACGACCGATGCGGAGGCAGGACGATGACCCGACTGTTCAACGACCCGGCGGACTTCGCCGACGAGGCGGCGGACGGCTTCGTCGCCGCGAACCAGGCCTGGGTCCGACGCGTGCACGGCGGTGTCGCCCGCGCGACCGCCAGCCCGGACGGCACGGTGGCCGTGGTGATCGGCGGTGGCTCCGGCCACTACCCGGCCTTCGGCGGCCTGGTCGGACACGGCCTCGCGGCCGGTGCCGCGATGGGCAACCTGTTCGCCAGCCCGAGCGCACAGCAGGTGGCCGCCGTCGCCCGCGCGAGCGAGCACGGCGGCGGGGTGCTGCTGTCCTACGGCAACTACGCCGGCGACGTCCTCAACTTCGACGCCGCCACCCGCGCCCTGAACGACGAGGGCATCGACGTCCGCACCGTCCGGGTGACCGACGACGTGACGTCCGCGCCCGCGTCCGAGATCGAGCGGCGCCGCGGCATCGCGGGTGACCTCTGCGTGTTCAAGGTCGCCGGTGCGGCCGCCGAGCGCGGGGACTCCCTGGACCAGGTCACCGCGATCGCGAACCGCGCCAACGACCGCACGCGCAGCTTCGGCGTCGCGTTCTCTGGCTGCTCCCTCCCCGGCGCCGACGAGCCGCTGTTCACCGTGCCAGAGAGGCGGATGGCCATCGGCATGGGCATCCACGGCGAGCGGGGCATCGACGAGACCGAGGTGCCCACCGCGTCCGGGCTCGCGTCGATCCTGGTCGAGAAGCTCCTCGGGGAGCTGCCGGACGGCGTCGAGGTCCGGGGCGCGCGGGTCGTCCCGATCCTGAACGGGCTCGGGTCGGTGAAGTACGAGGAGCTCTTCGTCGTCTACGCGACGGTGCAGCGGCTGCTCGAGGACGCCGGTGTCGTCATCGTGGAGCCCGAGGTCGGCGAACTCGTCACGAGCTTCGACATGGCCGGGGTCTCGCTCACCCTGTTCTGGCTCGACGCCGAACTCGAGGAACTGTGGGCAGCACCGGCGGACACCCCCGCGTACCGGAAGGGCGGCGCCGTCCCGCAGGAGCGCCTCCCCGAGGACGTCCTCACCGCGGACGTCGCGGCACCCGTCGGCCCGGCATCGGAGGACTCCCGTGCGTTCGCCGCCAGGATCGCCACCGCCCTCGGCACGGTCCGGCAGGTCCTCGACGAGCACGCCGACGAGCTCGGGCACATCGACGCCGTCGCCGGCGACGGCGACCACGGCATCGGCATGCAGCGCGGATCGGCCGCCGCCGACGCCGCGGCCGCGGACGCCGTCGCGCGCGGCGCCGGAGCCGGCACCACCCTCGCGATCGCCGCGGATGCCTGGTCCGACAAGGCGGGCGGCACGTCCGGTGCGATCTGGGGTGCCGGCCTGGAGGCCATGGGTCGCGTCATCGGGGACCAGGAGCGCCCGGCACCGGCCACCGTCCAGGGCGCGGTGCACGCCGCCGTCGAGGCGGTCCTCGCCTTCGGCGCGGTCGTGGGCGACAAGACCATGGTCGACGCCATCGTCCCGTTCGACGACGTGCTCGGCGACCGGATCGACGGCGGCTCCCCGGTCGCGGAGGCCTGGCGTGCCGCGGCCGACGCCGCTCGCGAGGCGGCCGACGCCACGGCCGGCCTGCTCCCGAGGATGGGCAGGGCCCGCACGCACGCCGAGCACGCGGTCGGCACGCCCGACCCGGGGGCGGTGTCGTTCGCGCTCATCGTCGACGCGGTCGCGCCGTGATCACGATCGGCGTCTCGTTGAAGACGTACCTCGGCCACGCGCAGACGATCGCGTGGGCCGAGGCCGTCGCCGACATCGCGCGCGACCACCCGGCGGTGACCAGCGGCGCGGTCGAGCTCTTCGTGGCCCCGACCTTCCCGTCGCTCGTCCCGGTGCGGGCAGCGCTGGCGGGATCGGGCGTGCTGCTCGCTGCCCAGGACCTGGCGGAGGAGGACGCGGGGCCGTTCACCGGCGAGGTCTCCGGCGCCGAGCTGGCCGAGATCGGGGTCGACCTCGTCGAGATCGGGCACGCCGAGCGCCGGTCCCTGTTCCACGAGGACGACGCGACGGTCGCGCGGAAGGTCCGTGCGGCGTTCCGCAACCACCTGCGGCCGCTCGTCTGCGTCGGGGAGGCGACCCGGGCCTCCCGTCCGGCCGCGATCGAGGACGTGACCGGACAGCTCGACCGGGCCGTCTCGCCGGATGCCGCCGGTCCCGTCGTCGTTGCCTACGAGCCGGTCTGGGCCATCGGCGCTGCCGAGCCCGCGCCGGACGACCACATCGTCGGCGTCCTCGCCGGCATCACGGAGCACCTCGAGCGGCGGCCGGAGCTCGCCGGCTCCGTCGTGGTCTACGGCGGCAGCGCCGGACCGGGGCTGCTCACCCGTGGGCGGGGCCGCATCGGCGGGCTCTTCCTCGGGCGGTTCGCGCACGACCCCGCCGCGGTCCGGACGATCCTCGACGAGGCGCTCGCCCTCACGCGCTAGATCGTGACGGAGCCGAGCACCCGGTGCGCGATCGAGATCGACTCGCCCGACACCGCGGACAGCGGCGAGGACAGGAACGCGACGAGGTCGGCGATCTGCTCCGGGCTGGACTCGCCACCGGAACCGCGCTGGACCTCCGTCGCCGGCTCGTCGGTGACCGTCCCGGGGTTGACCACGTTCACGGTGACACCGGTGCCAGCGAACTCGTCGGCGAGGTTCTTCGCGATGACGCTCACGGCCGTGTTGCGGAGGGATGCGGTGATGTTGCCGGAGAAGTAGGCGTTCTGCCCGCTCACCACGACGACCCGACCGAAGCCCTCGTCCCGCTGGCCGGGGAGCACGGCGTTCGCGACCCGGAGGAACCCGAGGGCCTTGCCGTCGATCGCGGACGCGATCTGCTCCGGGTCGGACTTCTTCGCGGGGTCGAGCGTGCCGGCGCTCGGGGCGGCCGTCACGACGAGGACGTCGATGCGCCCGTGCTGCTCGAGGACCGCGGCGACACCGGCGTCGACCGAGGCCTGGTCGGCGGTGTCGATCGCGACGCCGTCACCGCCGGCGCTGCGCGATGCCACGACGACGGTCGCCCCTTCGGCCCGGAGCCGGTCGGCGACGGCGCTGCCGATGTAGCCCCTCCCTCCGACGACGAGCGCGACACGGTCCGTGAGCTGGAGATCCATGCCCCCGACGCTATCCCCGCGCGCTCGCCGAGCACCCGTTCGTACACCGCTCTGTACAGTTCACTGCGCGAAACGTACATCCGCTGAATCGTTCATTGCGTGAATGGTTCATCTTCTGAAAGACTTCCCTCGTCCAACCCGGACACGTAGGCGATCAGGAAAGTGGAAGACGACATGCGCAGCACGTACCACGGGGCTCAGCGGAACCCCCGCCTCTTCGGCTCCCACCCCCGCGTGGGCCTGACCGCGCCGGCTGTCATCGCGGCGTACGTCAACGCACGCGTCGAGGACCCGTCGCTCCTGTCCCAGCAGACCGAGCCGTCCTACGCGGACTTCTTCACCGTGCCGCAGGCCTGACAACCGGAGTTCATGACCACATGCCGTTGACCGTCGTCCGCCGCGAGCACGTCCACCTCTACGCTCACGAGCCCCGCTCCACCGCTGCGAAGGGCGCCGTCGACGCGCTGCTCAAGCTGCAGCACGCCGAGGACCGGCAGATCGAGCAGGCCCGGACCGAGAGCGGCCTGTCGAAGAACGAGTTCCTCGCCGTCCGCTACATGCTGCAGGCGCACCGCGACGGTCGCGCGATGGGGCCGAAGGACCTCGCCGTGATGCTCACGGTGTCGAACGCGTCGGTCACGAAGATCGTGGACGGTCTGGTCGAGAAGGGCGACCTGGTCCGGACGGCCCACCCCACCGACCGCCGGGCCCAGGTGCTCGAGCCCACGGAGCAGGCCGCGGCGAAGATCGACGCCTCGTACGCGCGCTTCCACGAGATCGTCGTCGAGGTGCTCGACCGCCTGCCGGACGCCGACAACGAGGTCGTCGCGAGCGCACTCGGCGAGATCGTCGACGCGCTCACCCGGGCGGTCCCGGAGCCCGCTGACGAGTACACGGTGGACGACACCAGCGCCTGAAACCTTCCAGCGGTAAGTTGTCTGCATGACCGCCGCCGAGGACGCCGACACCGCGCCCCGGCGCGGGTACCGCAAGGGCGCCGAGCGGCGGGTGCAGATCCTCGACGAGATGATCCGCATGGTCGCGGAACAGGGCGTCGACGCATCCTCGCTCCGCTCCGTCGCCGAGGCGCTCGGCATCACGCACGCCGCACTCCGGCACTACTTCCCGTCGCGGGACGAACTCCTGCTCGCCGTCTACCGCGAGCACGAGGTCCGCGAGCAGGGCGCCCCTGACCGGCTGGAGTCCGCGATCGGGGACATGCGGGAGAGCGCCGGTCGGAACCGGGAGATCCCGGGCCTCGTGCAGCTCTACACGACGCTCTCGGCGGACGCCGTGAGCGAGGGCCACCCGTCCACCCGGGAGTTCATGCGGGAGCGGTTCGCCCGGCTGCGGAGCGAACTCGCCGACCTCATCCGGCGCGACCAGGAACTCGGGCGCATCCGGGCCGACCTGGACCCGACGGACCTGGCGTCCCTCAGCATCGCGGCGTCGGACGGGCTGCAGGTCCAGTGGTTGCTCGACCCGGACGCGGTGGACGGCGAACGGGTCCTGAGCCTGCTCGAGCACATCGTCCCGCCGGCGGACTGACCCGAGCACCCCGTCGTCCCCGGGAACGCCGGAACGGCCGGCTCCGGGAGAGGAGCCGGCCGTTCCGGTGGTGCTGCGCCGTCAGGCGGTGAGGACCGCGGCCGCGGGGTCGAAGTCCTCGGGGAGCGGCGGGATGTCGGCGACGGTCGACGTGATGTCGACGGCCGACCCGTTCGCCGCGGCGTCGCGGATGCCGAGCAGCACGTCGAGGACGTGCAGCGCGGTCGCACCGGAGGCGCGCTCGGGGCGGTCCTCCGCGATCGCACGAGCGAGCTCGACGACACCGGTGCCACGGCCCCAGGTGGAACCGACGGCGCTGATCGTCTCCGGCTCGTCCTGGCCGTAGCGCCAGAGGGTGGAATCGCCCTCGAACGTGTTCGGGTCCGGGAGCGAGATCGTGCCGAGCGTGCCGTTGATCTCGACGAAGCCCATGCGCGGGAGCGCGTGCTGGAACGAGAACGTCGACTGGGCGGACTGCCCGCCGGCGAACTCGATGAGCGCCGCGTGGTGCGTGGGGACCTCGACCGGGAACGTCTCGCCCGCGCGGTCGCCGGACGCGATGGTCCGCCGGTCGAGCGACTTCGACGAGACCGCCTGCACGCGGGTGGCGGCACCGAGGGCGTGCACGAGCGTGGTCACGTAGTACGGGCCCATGTCGAACAGCGGACCGGCACCGGTCGCGAACAGGAAGTCCGGGTTCGGGTGCCACGCCTCGGGGCCGGGCACGTGGAACATCGTCGTCGCGGTGAGCGGCTCGCCGATGTCACCGCGGGCGATGGCCCGGAGCGCCGTCTGGATGCCGGCGCCGAGCACGGTGTCCGGCGCCGTGGCGACGCGGAGGCCCTTCGCCTTCGCCGACTCGAGCACCGCAGCGGCGGAGTCGTGGTCGGTGGCGATCGGCTTCTCGCTCCACACGTGCTTGCCGGCGTCGATGATCTGCTGGTCGACCTCGGCGTGTGCGGCCGGGATCGTCAGGTTGATGACGATCTGCACGTCGTCACGGGCGAGGAGTTCCTCGACCGTGCCGGACGCCGCGACCCCGTAGGCGGACGCCTGCGCGGCGGCCCGGTCGAGCAGGACGTCGGCGACGAAGCGGACCTCGACGTCGGCGAACTTCGTCAGGTTCTCCAGGTACTGCGTGGAGATGTTGCCGGCACCGATGATGCCGATCCCGACACGACTCACTTGTCGTTGTCCTTCAGCCATGCGAGCGACTCGGTGATGCCCTCGAAGACGTCGCCCTTGTACGCGTCGAACTCGACGACGCGGATGGCGTTCGGCGCGGCGGCGAGGATCGCCGGCACGTCGACGTCGCCCTGGCCGGCGGGCGTCTGGTTCTCGAACGCACGCTGCAGCGCCTCGGGGACGATGAGGGCGCTCTCCGAGGAGGGCAGCGCGGTGCGGATGTCGCCGTCGACCTTGCCGTCCTTCACGTGGATGGCGACGACGCGGTCACCGAGCGACTGCAGCACGGCGGGGGCGTCAGCGCCGCCGACGGTGGCCCAGAACGTGTCGAGCTCCAGGACGGTCTCCGGGCTGATCTGCGAGACGAACAGGTCGTAGACGGTGCGACCGTCGACCTTGTTCGTGAACTCCCACTGGTGGTTGTGGTAGCCGAACTGCAGGCCACGGGCGGTCGCCTCGGCGGTGAGCACGTTGACGCGCTCGGCGATCTTCGCGACGTCGTCGGCGGTCTGCCAGCGGTCCGTCGGGATGAACGGGTCGATGACGGTGTGGATGCCGAGGCGCTCGGCGGCGTCCCAGATCGGAGCCGTGTCCTCGGCGTCGATGACGGCGACGTGGCCCGACGGTGCCTGCAGGCCGGTCGCGGCGAAGGCGCGCTCGAGGTCGGTGGCGCGCTCGACGAACGCGTAGGGCTCGACGTTCTCGTAGCCGATCTCGCGGACGCGGGCGATGGCGGCGTCGAGGTCTTCGGCGATGGCGTCGCGCAGCGAGTACAGCTGCACAGAGGTGGTGGGCATTGCAGAGGCTCCTTCGATCCTGGCTGGGGTGGTGCCGACCCGCCGGGACGCGATGCTCCGCGGCGAGACCGATCACGACGCTACACGGAAAACCATCCGCTGTGTAGTTTTTGCTGCGCCGTGTTTCGTCGGGCATCGCCATGTCATGACGTCTCGATGTATGCTCGCCTCTGTCAAAACCTTGCCATACAAGGTTTTCATCGACTCAAGGAGGCGTCATGAGCACACCCGAACCCGCGGAGACCCCGGTCCTGCTGCACCCCGAAGAGGGCATCACCCAGCCGGTCAGCACCATGCGGGTCGGGCTCGGCTACCAGATCGCGCTGTTCCTCGGACAGTTCGGCCTGTTCGTGGCGCTCATGGCCCCGGTCTACGTCAGCATGCAGCTCAAGGCCGAGGCGCTCGTCGGTTCGGACGCCGCCAACGTCATCGGATCGGTCCTGCCGATCGGTGCGTTCGGTGCGCTCATCATGAACCCGCTCGCCGGCGCGCTGTCCGACCGGACCCGCACCCGCTGGGGTCGTCGTCGCCCGTGGATGCTCACGGGTGTCGTCGTCTTCGCGATCGCCCTGGCGTGGATCGCGTACGCACCCGACACCACGCAGCTCACCCTCGGCTGGCTGCTCGCCCAGCTCTCGGCGAACACGGTCCTCGCCACCCTGACCGCGAGCTTCGCGGACAACGTGCCGCAGTTCCAGCGCGGGAAGTCGTCGAGCATCATCGCGCTCGCGCAGAACATCGCGGTCCTCGCCGGCACCTACCTGTCGGTGTTCTTCGTCGCGAACCTGCCGGTGCTGTTCATCGCGCCCGGCATCCTGGCGATCATCCTCGTGGTGGTCTACGCCGTCGTGGCTCGAGACGACCTGCCGACCTACAAGCTCAAGAAGTTCACCTTCCTCAACCTGGTCTCCTCGTTCTGGACGAACCCGATCAAGAACCCGGACTTCGCGTTCGCCTGGTGGTCGCGCTTCCTCATCATCTTCGCGACGTTCATGTTCACGACGTACCGCCTGCTCTACATGAAGGAGCACATCGGCATCACGAGCGACAAGCAGGCCACCGCGGCCGTCGCGTTCGGTGTGCTGCTCTACACGATCGCCCTGCTCGTCAGTGCGGCGCTGTCCGGCTGGCTGTCCGACCGGCTCGGGCGTCGCAAGGTCTTCGTCGGCGGGTCCACCGCCCTGTTCGCGATCGGGCTCGTCGCCCTGGCACACGCCGACACCGTGCACGGGTTCTACGTCGCCGAGGTCATCATGGGCTTCGCGTACGGCATCTACTCGGCCATCGACACCGCCCTGGTGGTCGACGTCCTGCCGAACGCGGACCGCCCGGGCAAGGACCTCGGCGTGATCAACATCGCCAACGCGCTCCCGCAGTCGCTCGCCCCGGCCGCGTCGCTGTTCTTCCTGAAGTTCGGGACCAGCGGCTCGCCGGACAACTACGAGTTGATGTGCTGGGCCGCCGGGATCGTCGCCATCATCGGTGCGCTCGTGGTGATCCCGATCAAGCGCGTGCGCTGATACGTTCTGGCGTCATGACGCACGCGCCGGTCGACGTCGACCAACGCCACCTCGCCCGCTGGCGGAACGCGATCATCGTCGCGTTCGGCCTCGGTGGCATCAGCCTCGCCGCCTGGGGCCCACGCCTGCCGGAGATCCGTGCCGAGCTCGGCGTCGACACCGGCACCATCGGCCTGATGCTCGGCGGCGTGACGATCGGCTCGATCGGCGGGCTGCTGTCCGCGGCGCCGCTGCTCCGGCGGTTCGGCGGTCGGAGCGCCCTGACCGCCGTCGTCGTGCTCGTCCCACTGGCCATCGCCGTGCTCGGCCTGGCGGCCGCGCTGCACTCCGTGCCGCTGGCCGCGGTCGCGTTCGTCGTCGCCGGCGCCGGGATCGGCTCGCTCGACGTGATGGCGAACGTCGAGGGCACGGCCATCGAGGCGCTCGCGGGGCGCACGCTCCTCCCGTTGATGCACGCTGCATGGTCGGGAGGCGCGGCGCTCGGAGCCGGGATCGCCGCACTGTGTTCGGCACTCGGCATCACGGTCTCCACCCAGTTGGTCGTGGAGGCCGCGGTCCTGCTGGTGGTCGGCGTGGTCGCCATGCGCGCGGTGCCGGACGGCACCCGCGCCGAGGACCACGACGACACGCTGACACCGGGGCAGCGCATCCGCGCCTGGGCCAGGGGCTGGGCGGACGTCCGCCTGCTCATGATCGGCGTCGTGATGCTCGGCGTCGAGCTCGGCGAGGGGTCCGCGAACAACTGGCTCGCGCTCGCCACGACCGACGGGCACGGGCAGTCGGCGACGATCGGGGCCCTGTTCTTCACGGTGTTCGCGGTTTCCGAGGCGGCGACCCGCGTCTTCGCCGGGCCCGTGGTGGACCGGCTCGGCCGGGTCCGCACCGTGCGCTGGACCACGGCGCTCGGCATCGTCGGGGCGATCCTGTTCATCGTCGGCGGCTCGTGGTGGATCACCCTCATCGGCGTCGTGCTGTGGGCGGTCGGCGTCTCGATGGGCTTCCCGCTCGGGATGTCCGCGGCGGCGCAGAGCGGACCGAACCCGGCCGCCCGCGTGAGCGTCGTCGCGTCGATCGGGTACTTCGCGAACTTCGCCGGGCCGCCGGTCATCGGCGCGATCGCCGAGCACGTCGGCGCACTCGGCGCGCTCTGGCTCGTCGCGGTCCTCTTCGTCGCCGCGTTCGCCGCGTCCGGCTCCCTCCGTCCGGTCCCGGCGGCCACGGACCGAGCCACATCGCAGTGACGCCGGAACGGCGATACTCATGGGATGACCCGTGCTCTCGTCCTCGTCGACATCCAGCGTGACTACTTCCCCGGCGGGGCGTTCCCGCTGGTCGAACCGCTCGCCGCAGCCGCTGCCGCACGCGCGGTCCTCGACGCGTTCCGTGCATCCGGTGAGCTCGTCGTGCACGTCTTCCACGTCAGCACGGACCCGGACGCGACGTTCTTCCGGCCGGGGACGACCGGTGTCGACTTCCACGAGCTGGTCGAACCCGCGCCCGGAGAGACCGTGCTCGAGAAGCACCGTCCGAACAGCTTCATCGACACGGGCCTCCAGACCGTCCTCGACGACGCCGGCGTCTCGGAGCTCGTCATCGTCGGGATGATGAGCAGCATGTGCATCGACTCGACGACCCGGGCCGCGCACGAGCTCGGGTACACGTGCACGGTGGTGTCCGACGCGTGTGCTGCACCGGACCTGCGGTACGGGGACACGGTGGTCCCCGGGGCGAGCGTGCACGCCGCGTTCATGGCGGCGCTGGACGGCAGTTTCGCGACCGTCGCCAGCAGCAGCGCCGTCGCCTGACACGGCGCACCGGGCGGGGCGCGAGCGGCCGCGGGACGCGAGCCGGCGCCGGACGCGAGCCGGCGCCGGACGCGAGCCGGCGCACCGGGCCCGCACCGAGCCTCCAGGGCTAGCGTGGCCGGGTGAGCGACGACGGAACCAGGACCTTCGACAGCCCCGCCGGACGCATCCGCGGATCGCTCGACGGTGACGTCGTCCGCGTGCTCGGCGTCCCGTACGCGCAGGCGGACCGCTTCCGCCCGCCGCAGCCGATGCCCGTCTTCGACGACGTGTTCCACGCCGACTTCCCGGCCCCGGTCGCACCGCAGCCCGCTGCGACCGTCGTCGACCAGCTCCTGCACGTCATCGAGGCCGAGGTCGACGAGCGCTGCCAAGCGCTCTCGATCACCATCCCGGCGGACATCGGCGCGGACGAACGGCTGCCCGTCATGGTGTGGATCCACGGCGGCTCCTACGTCATCGGCGGGGGCGACGTGCCGATCAACGACCCGTACAACCTGGTCCGCGAACAGCGCGTGATCGTCGTCACGGTCACGTACCGGCTCGGGGTGCTCGGTTTCCTCGGTGACGGGGAGCGCACCCCGGCGAACCTCGGGCTGCTCGACCTCGTCGCGTCACTGCGCTGGGTGCGGGAGAACATCGCGGCGTTCGGCGGCGACCCGGACCTCGTGACGCTCTTCGGCCAGTCCGCCGGGGGCGACGCCGTCGCGCACCTGATGATCAGCGACGGCGCCGAGGGGCTGTTCCGTCGGGCGATCGTGCAGAGTGCGCCGCTCGGACTCTCCCGGAACCGCGCGCGCATGAACCGCGCGATGGTCGACGCGGTCGGCGTGGTCACGGAGGACACCCCGCTCGAGGACCTGCTCGACCGGCAGGCGCTCGGTACCAAGGTCGCTGCTCCGTACGGCCTCCGCGGCGGGATGCCGTTCGGCACGCAGTACGGTCACGCCCCGCTGCCCGCCGAACGTGACCTCGCCGACGCGTGGCGCCGGGTCGCTCCGCGGATCGACGTGCTCATCGGCTCGGCATCGGACGAGGCCGGCATGTACGTGCCGGTGATCCCCGTCCTGAAGCGCATCGTTCGGCACCGGGTGCCGCGCGCACTCGTGCGGTGGTGGCTCGTCCGCCCGCTGACCGCGGTGATCTACGGGCGGGACGCCCGCGCGTTCGCCGCTCGGCACCGCGACGCCGGCGGGAACGCGACCGTCTACCGGCTGCTCCGCGGTGCCACCGTCCGGCCGACGGGTGCGGTGCACATGAGCGACCTGCCGCTGATCCTCGGAGGCAAGGAGGCCTGGGCCGGCAGCCGGTTCGTCCCGGAGCGGGACTGGGCCGAGGTGGAGCGGCGCGGGCCGCGCGTGCGCGCGATCTGGGCGGAGTTCGCCCGGACCGGCCGGGTGACCGCGGCGGACGACGAGACGCTGGTGTTCGAGCGCTGACCCTGCGGGGCGCCGCCCGGGCCCGTCCCGGCGCCGCCCGGGCCCGTCCCGGCTCCGGGCGGCTGCGAGTCCCCAGAACGGGCGGTCGCGCCGCACCCCGGCCGCACCGGACAATCGACGTCATGCCCGCGTCCGACCACGACCTCCGCGCCCGCATCGTCGCCGCCGGCATCGCCGCGTACCGCGAGGCCGACTTCCACGACGTCGGCCCCACCGATGTCGCGCGGCTCGCCGGCATCTCCGAGAGCGAGCTCCGCCGCGTCTTCCCCCTCTGGGAGCTCTTCGTCGTGGCCGTCGTCGACCGCTGGAACAACGGCGTGCGCCGGACCCTGTGGGCGCTCGCCGAAGAGCACGGCGCGGTCGCGTACGTCCGCGCCCGCCTGGAGTCCGGGATCGAGGACCCGGCACTCGTCCGACTCCGCATCGCCGTGATGAGCGCCGCCTCGAACCCCTCGCACGCCGCGGCCGGCTGGTTCCGCGGGCAGTACACGCGATCGTTCGAAGACCTCACCCTCGCACTCGCACGGGACGTCGTCGCCGGACGCGAACCGCGGGGCACGTCCCCTCGGCACGGCGCCGAGCAGCTCTTCGCCCTCTTCGAGGGACTGCAGCTCCAGGCGATGCTCCGCGACGACGTCGACCTGCTGCCGGGCTTCGACCGCGCGGTCGCACGGATGCGGGTCGGCTGGGGCGCCGGCGTCTGACCGGGGCCGGCGTCGTCGTCTGACGGGCGCCGGCGTCGGCGTGACCGGGGCCGGTCAGAAGTCGAGCCGCATCACGTACCGCCGCGCCGTGGGGTGCGTCAGCTCCCGGAAGCCCGCGGCCACGAACGCCGACCTCGGGCCCACGAAGAGCTCACCCCAGACGTCCTCCTTCCCGGGCGCGAACTGCATCGGGTAGCCCTCGACCGCGCTGGCGCCGTTGCGTTTCGCGTGCTCGACGGCGCCGAGGACCAGCGCGCGGCTGATGCCCTGCCGACGGAACCCCTTCCGGACGACGAAACACGCGATCGCCCACACGCGCTCGTCGGTGCGGTCCTCGTCGCGTCCGGCCCACGCCACCCGGGTCCGCCGCAGTCGGACGAACGCGGGTCGTGGCTCGACAGCGGCCCACCCGACGGGTTCGCCGTCGCGGTAGGCGACGATGCCGGTCGTGTCGCGGGCATCGGGGTCGTCGCAGCCGACCTCGGCCCGGAAGCGCCGGGTGCGCTCGTCGTTCGGCATGTCGGTGAACTCACGGTCGAACGTCTTCAGCCACTGGCAGTGGCACGTCGCGGGGTCGCCGCGCTCGCCGAACACGAGATCGAGGTGCTCCCACGAGACCTCGTTCGCGGGGCGGAACGTGACCGCTCCGTCCTGGGTCCTGACCGTCGTCGCCATCGCGCGTCGCCCCTTCCCGCGCCGTCCGCGCTCGGATGGCGCTCACGATAGCGCGTCGGGTTCCGTCAGGACGGCCTGGAGGCCCGGCGCGGCATGCGAGCGACGGGTCGCCTTGCTGGGATGGTCGGGTCATGGAGTACACGGAGTACGACACCAGGGTCGCTGCGTACGGCGTGGTCACGCACGAGGGACGGGTCCTGCTCGCGATGCAGCGGTTCCCGGAGGCGGGGACGTGGGCGCTGCCCGGCGGCGGCGTCGAGTACGACGAGAGCGTCGAGCAGGCCGTCGTCCGCGAGTTCATGGAGGAGACCGGGCTCGAGGTCGCCGTCGACGGGCTGCTCGGCGTCCGCCACCACCTCGTCCCCGCGGAGCGACGGATGCACGAGAACGGTCGGCCGATGAAGGCGCTGCAGGTCGTGTTCCGCGTGACGATCACGGGCGGCGAGCTGCGGGACGAGGCGGACGGCTCGACGGAGCGGGCGGACTGGATCACGATCGCCGACCTCCCGCACCACCGGCACGGTCTGATCGTCCCGATCGCCCTCGGGTGGGCGGGCGCCATCGCCCCCTGAGGCCGTCAGGCGCAGACGCGGTCACGCTCGGGTGCCTCGACGACCCATCCGAGGCCGCGCAGTTGTGCGGCGACATCCCGCGGATGCTCCCGCGCGACGAGTGCCGCCTGCGTCGAGGCCCACCGAGCCCGCCCGCTGGCGATGACCGAGCGCCATCCGGGCACCGTGTCCACGCCGCACTCCTCCGCGAGGAACGCCAAGAAGTCTTCGATGGACGGCCGGAACCGGGTGCCGCCGACCGGGAAGTGCAGTGTCGACAGGCGTGACGGGTCTCGCTGCCGTTGGCCGGCGGCGGACGCCGTTGCGAGCATCGTGGTGAAGGCGCCGCGCTCGGCATGGACGTGCCAGTGCGCGACAGGTGCGCCGGATCCTGAGCGCACGTACTCGAGTCGCGCCAAGGGCTCGCGGTCCGGACGCATCAGCAACCGGAACTGTGACGTGTCTGTCCGGAACCGCGCGGTGGCCGGTTCGATGGAGAGTGTGAACCGCACGTCGAGATCGGCGACCGCGGCTCCGTCTACCCGCAGCGGGATCGTCGAGTGCTCCCCGTCGTCACGCCTGGTACGGACGAGGACCGTGCTGCCCGAACGTCGTTCGAAGAAGTGCACCCCATGGTCCGGGAGCACGCCGTCGATCAGCTGCTGGAGATCGCGCACGAACCCGAAGGCCGTCGCGGCCGTGACGGTTCTCACCGTGCGTCGTCGAGCTCGAAGTCGATCGCGTCGAGTTCGGCCTCGGCCTGCCACTCGTCACCCTGGAGTTCCCGCAACTCCATCACGGGTGCGAACCCCCTGTCGTCGAGACCCCAGTACTGCAGGATGAGTGCTCGGCGCTCGCGGAGCGCGACTGCTCTCGTCGGGTCGGTCTTCGTCATGCGCATCGTCTGCTCCTTCTTCGTCTGTGGCGAGAAGCTAGATCGGTCGCATTCCAGAGCGCAACCTCCCCGTATACGACATGTCGAGCGATGGACGGGTCACTCCGCGATCACGCTGAAGACGTTGCCGGAGGGGTCCGTGAACCACGCGATGAGCGGGCCGCCCTTGCGGTTGACGCCCTTCTCGTCGGTCATGCCCTCGTAGTGCAGGAACTCGACGCCCTTCGCGGCGAGCTCGTCCACCGCGGCGTCGACGTCGGGCACGGGGAAGTTCAGGACGGTGAACGACGCCGGCTCGTGGCCGGGGCCCTTCGGGTACGCCAGGACCCACCGGCCGCCGCCGAGCTGGATCGCGAGCATGCCGTGGTCCTCGGTCACCTCGAGCCCGAGGACGTCCGTGTAGAACGCCTTCGCCTCGGCCGGGTCACGAACGGAGAACCCGCTGAACGCCTTCGTCGCATCGATGCTCATGCCGACAGTGAACACCTCTGGGAGGATGGGGGCGTGCGCGCGGAGGGAACGGTCGAGCAAGCCGTCGAACGAGCGGTCGAGCTGGCGTCGTCGCGCCGCGCGGTACTCGGCATCGCGGGGGCCCCGGGCGCGGGCAAGTCGACCCTGGCGCGACGGATCGTCGCCGCCGTGGACGAGCGTCTCGGCGTCGGCACCGCCGTGCAGGTCCCGATGGACGGCTTCCACCTGGCGAACGCCGCACTCGACGCGCTCGGCCGGCACGATCGCAAGGGTGCGATCGACACCTTCGACGCCGACGGCTACGTGGCACTCGTCCGACGGCTCGCCGCGGCGCAGGAGTCGGTCGTCTGGGCACCGGACTTCGACCGCCGTGTCGACGAACCCGTGGCGGGCAGCATCGCCGTCCCGCGGGACACCCGGCTGGTCGTGTCCGAGGGCAACTACCTGCTCGACGACACCGCACCGTGGAGCAGCCTGCTGACGCTGTTCACCGAGACGTGGTTCTGCGCCGTGGACGACCGGGTCCGCGTCGACCGTCTGGTCGGGCGGCACATGCGGCACGGACGCGACCACGAGGCGGCCCGCAGCTGGGCGCTCGAGGTCGACGGTGTGAACGCCGCACGTGTCGCGCCCACGGCGACCCGAGCCTCCTGGACCGTCCGGACCTGACCACCCGCGGGCCGTGACCCGACCACGCACCACCTGCGGGTCGCGACCCGGACCGCGCACCACCGAGAGGACCACCATGACCATCGCCATCACCGGTGCGACCGGCAACATCGGCGGCGCCGTCGCCCGCTCCCTCGCCGCGGACGGGGTGCCGTTCCGGATGATCGTCCGGGACGCCTCGCGCGCCCCGGACCTGCCCGGTACCGAGGTCCGGACGGCGACCTTCGCCGACGCGGACGCTGCTCGCGCGGCGCTCGACGGTGTGGACACGCTGCTCATGGTCTCCGCGGCCGAGGCCGAGGACCGGCTCCAGCAGCACCGGACCTTCGTCGGCGCTGCCGCGACGGCCGGGGTCCGGCACGTCGTGTACACCTCCTTCGCGGGTGCCGCTGCGGACGCGACCTTCACGCTCGGGCGCGACCACTGGGCCACCGAGCAGGCGATCCGGGCGACGGGGATGACGCACACGTTCCTCCGGGACAACTTCTACCTGGACTTCGTGGAGGACCTCGTCGGCGAGGACGGCGTGATCCGTGGGCCGGCGGGGGACGGCGCGATGGCGGCGGTCGCGCGCGCGGACGTCGCCCGGGTGGCGGCGACGGTGCTCGCGGACCCCGCGGCGCACCTCGACCGGACGTACGACCTGACCGGCCCCGTGGCGATCACGCTCGAGCAGGCGGCCGCGATCGTGAGCGCCGAACGCGGGACGACCGTGACGTACCACCCGGAGACGGTGGAGGAGGCATACGCCTCGCGGGCGCGGTGGGAGCCGGCGCCGTGGCAGGCCGACGCGTGGGTGA
Source organism: Curtobacterium sp. NPDC090223 (assembly GCF_044746585.1). Taxonomy (NCBI): domain Bacteria; kingdom Bacillati; phylum Actinomycetota; class Actinomycetes; order Micrococcales; family Microbacteriaceae; genus Curtobacterium; species Curtobacterium sp. NPDC090223. Next base: position 417,502 of record NZ_JBIVCN010000004.1, read on the forward strand.
GCACCTACACGGCCATTGCCGAAGGGGCCCTGGCGACGGTGTCGGGCGACGTCGAACGGGTCACCGGCCGGGCGCCGATGACCCTGCAGGACGTGCTCCGCGCGGGCTGAGGCGCGTCACCGTGCACGGTGCTTCCCATCGCGCCCGCGCTGGGAAGTGGAATCGCGCGTACGGGGTCGGAAGGACCGACCCCGTACGCGCGAAACGACCCCTTACGCGCGAAACGACCCCTTACGCGCGAAACGACTTCCTCCGCGCGACCGGCCTCCCGCGGGGCGGTCAGGGGACGCGGCGCGCGGCCAGCGTCCCGACGACACCGAGCACCAGGACCGCCACGAGCACGACCAGCAGCGGCGCGGTCCAGTCCCCGGTCGCACCGTGCAGCGCACCGGCGACGATGGGCCCCGCCGAGCCGATCAGGTACCCGCCGCCCTGCACGAACGCGGACATCCGGCGGGCGTCGTCGTCGTTCGACACCAGCCGCACGATGATGATGAAGATCACGGTGATCCCGCCGCCCTGGGCCGCACCACCGAGGATCGACCAGAGCAGCCAGAGCTGAGGCGCGAACAGCAGTCCGAGGGGCATCGCGAGCCAGAGGAACGCGACGAGGGACAGGATCGCGCGGGGACGCCACCGTGCGGCGAGCACCGGGACGCCGAGCGCACCGACGACCGCGAGGATCTGGAACACCGACGAGCTCGCCCCGGAGGACGCCTTCGAGAAGCCGATCTCGTCGTGCAGCAGCGTCGGGATCCAGGCGGTGAGCGCGTAGTAGGAGAACGCCTGCCCGCCGAACGCCAGCGTCAGCCCGATGGTCACCCAGAGCGCCGGGCGGCGGGACGGTGCCGCAGCAGGCGCGTCCGGCGTCGAACCGGGCAGTCGGATCGCACCCGTCCCGAGCACCTGGTCGATCGGCCCGGTGACGGGGAGCGGCTCAGCGGGCGCGCCGACGGCCGGCCGGAGCCACGCGGCGCGGGGCCCGACGGCGTACGACCAGGCGAGTCCCGCGACGACCGCGAGGACACCCCACACCGCGATCGCGACGGGCCAGCCCCACACGCCGGCGATCGGCGCCGTCCCGAGCGAGGTCGTCATCGACCCGACGTTGAGCGCCGACGTGTAGACGCCGGTCACGATGCCGACGCGCTCGGGCGAGGTGTCCCGGCGGATGACGACGGGGATCACGACGTTGCCGATCGTGATCCCGATGCCGATCACCGCGGTGCCGATCAGGAGCGCAGCGGCACTCGGGAGCGACCGGACGACCGTGCCCGCGAGCACGATCACCAGCGAGAGCGACAGCGCCCGCTCCGGGGTGGCCTTCGCGATCACCCAGCTGGCGAGCGGGGTCGCCAGGGCGAAGCAGAGCACGGGGATCGTGGTCAGCAGCCCGGCGACCGTGGAGGTCAGACCCAGGTCGAGCCGGATGTCCCCGATCACCGGCGCCGGGGCCACGATCGGCCCGCGCAGGTTCAGTGCGACGAGGACGATCGCGACGGGCAGCACCCAGCCGGCGCGCCGGACGACCGTTGCACCGCTCACGGACGAGCAGCGGCGTCGGCGGCGGCCTCGGCGGCGGCTGGCGAGCTCGACGGCTCCGTCGCGCCCGTCGCGTCCGTCGAGCCCGGCAGCAGGATCGGCAGCAGGTCGAGCGGCGTCGCGGCGGAGGCGATGGTGCCCTCGGCCTCCGCGGGGGAGCCGTAGCCCCACTCGGCGAAGACCACCGGGACGCCGTGCACCGCCGCGCCCTCGACGTCGTGCAGCCGGTCGCCGACGAGCACCGGGCGCGAGATGTCGAAACCGCGGGCGTCGAGCCGCTTGAGCGCTTCCTCGACGACGTCGGCCTTCGAGGACCGCACCTCGTCGTCGCTCGCGCCCGTGATGATGTCGATGTCCCCGGTCAGGCCGTAGTGATCGAGGATGTACGTCGCCGGGGTCTCCGGCTTGCTCGTCGCGGTCGAGATGGGCAGCCCCGCCTGGTGCAGGGTGCGGAGCACGACGTCGATCCCCGCGAACATCGTCGAGTCGAGGGCGCCGTGCGAGAAGTAGTGCTCGCGGTAGACGGCGAGCGTGCGGTCAGCGAGTTCCTCGTCCATGCCCATCGCGATGCGGAACGTGTCGAGGATCGGCGGGCCGACGAACGACATCAGCGTCGCGTGGTCCGGGACGGGGACGCCGACCTGGCGGAACGTGTAGGTCAGGCTCTCCAGGATGCCCGGCGCCGAGTCGCTGATGGTTCCGTCGAGGTCGAAGAGGATGGCGCTGAACGGGCTTGTCATGACGTACCCACCCTAACCGGGGCGGTGGACGGGACCCACCTGTGGGTCGTGGCACCCGTGGCGGAGCGGACCCGGGCCTCCAGGCCGGTGCGTTCCTTCCCATCGCGCCTGCGGTGGGAAGTGGGATCGCGCGTAGCGGGTCCGAAGTTCCGACTGCCGACGCGCGAAACAACTGCCCACGCGCGAAACGACCCACCACCCCCGCGCGCCGCCTCGCTCAGAACAGGCGGGTGTGCCCGCCCTCGATGCCGCGCATCGCGTCGTAGTCCAGGACCAGCACGCGGATGCCGCGGTCCTCGGCGAGGGTGCGCGCCTGCGGTGCCACCGTCTGCGCGGCCAGCACGCCCTGCACCGGGCGCAGCAGCGGGTCCCGGTTCATCAGCTCGAGGTACCGGGTGAGCTGCTCGACCGCGTCGATGTTGGCGTTGCGCTTCATCTCGACCGCGACGCTCGCACCCGCGTCGTCCCGCGCCAGGATGTCGACCGGCCCGATGGCGGTCATGTACTCGCGGCGGACCAGGGTGTGGCCGTCCCCGAGGAGCTCGATCTGCTCCGACAGGAGCTGCTGCAGGTGCGCCTCGACCCCGTCCTTGACGAGGCCCGGGTCGACGCCCAGGTCGTGGCTCTCGTCGGCGATGACCTCGTAGATCGAGACGACGAGCTTGTCCTGTGTCTTCTTCTGCGTGACGGTCCAGACCTGCTCGATGCCGTTCTCGGCCTGCTCCTCGGAGGGGTCGCCGATCTCGATCGAGCACGGCGGGCTCATCCAGTTGAGCGGCTTGTAGCTGCCGCCGTCCGAGTGGACGAGCAGCGAGCCGTCCGCCTTCAGCATGAGGAGCCGGGTCGCGAGGGGCAGGTGTGCCGACAGGCGACCGGCGTAGTCGACGGAGCAGCGGGCGATGACGAGACGCACCCCGGAAGCCTAACCGGCGTCTGGCCGGGTTCCGGACGTCGCCTTGTCGGCCTGGAGGCCCGGCTCGACTCCGCCGCGTGGGTCCCGCCCGCCGCTGGCCGGGTCCACCGCCCCGGCGGTCGCGCCCGGCGTCCGCTCGCGTGCCGCACCCGATGCCAACCCGGCCGCGATGATGAACACGAACACGATGAGCAGCCCGTTCAGCAGCCCGAAGTGCTCGCCCACGAGCCCGATGATCGGCGGTCCGGCCAGGAACGCCACGTACCCGATGGTGGCCACGGCGCTCACCCGGGCGGCCGCCGTGCGGGGGTCGTCGGCGGCGGCGGACATCCCCATCGGGAAGCCGAGGCTCGCGCCGAGTCCCCAGAGCACCACGCCGACGATCGCGAGCGGCACGCTCGGGACGAAGATCAGCATGCCGAGACCGACGACGGCGACCGCGGCGCTCGTGCGGAGCACCGGGACCCGGCCGAACCGGTCGATGAGGGGACTGCCGGCGATCCGACCGACGGTCATCGCGGCCAGGAACACGGTGAGCACGGCGGAGCCGCCGTCGTTGGCGAGCCCGTGCCCGTCGATCATGGCGAGGGGGAGCCAGTCGTTCGCGGAGCCCTCCGCCAGGGCCATGCCGAGGACGATCACGCCGATGAGCAGCGTCGACGGCTGCTTCCAGATCGCCCAGCGGGAGACCGGCAGCGTGACGGGGCTGGTGTCGGTCGGTTCCGGGTCGGACACCCGCTCGTCGCCGAACCACCGGACGACCGTGGTCAGGGCGATGCTGGTGACGACACCCAGGACGATGAAGTGCAGGGCGACGGGGACCTCGAAGCGCTCGGCCAAGGCACCGAGGCCGGCGCCGGCCAGGGTCCCGACGCTGAACGCTGCGTGGAACAGCGGCATGATCGTCCGGCCGCCGAGGCGTTCGGCGGTGGCGCCGGTGACGTTCATCGACACGTCGCACAGGCCGTTGCCGAAGCCGAACGCGATGAGGCTGATCCAGATCGCCGCGAAGCCCCAGCCCGCGCTGACCGAGATGCCCGCCATCACCAGGCCGAGCGCCAGGCAGGCGGCGGCGATCTGCACGCCGCGCTTGGCACCGAGTCGACCGACGATGTGGCCGGCGAAGGTGAGCCCGGCGATCGAGCCGACGGACATCCCGACGACGAGCAGGCCCATCTCGAGGGTGCTGGCGCCGAGTTCGTCGCGCACGCTCGGGATGCGCCCGAGCCAGGTGGCGATGTCGAGCCCGGAGAGCGTGAACACGACGAACACCGCGTTGCGCCAGGCGCGGGTGCTCGGTGCGGTCCAGGTGGGTGACGCCGTCGTCATGGGAGTTTCCGATCGAATCGATTCGAGTGAGGTTCTCGGATACGCTAACCGGCGATGGACGACACGGCAACAGACAGCGGCGAGTCGGGCGCGGCCCGGACGGCACGGCCGACGCTCGTCGCCGTCGCGCGTGCGGCGGGGGTCGCACCCTCGACCGCGTCCCTCGCCTTCAGCGGCAGCGGTCCGGTGTCTGAGGAGACCCGGGCCCGGGTCCTCGCCGCCGCGGCCGCACTCGGGTACGACGGCCCCGACCCGCGCGCCCGTTCGCTGCGGCGCGGGCGCTCCGGTGTGATCGGCGTCGTGATGGACGAGCGCCTCAGTGACGCCTTCCGCGACCCGGTCAACGTCCTGACGCTCGACGGCATCGCCGAGGTCGCGGGTGAGGCCGGGGCGTCCCTGCTCCTCGTCCGCAGCCCCCTCGACGACGAACGCGGCGCGGGGCCGCTCGTGGACGCCCCGATGGACGCGGTGGTGCTCGTCGGCTGCAACGTGCGTGTCGACCCCGCGGTCGCCGTGCTCCGGCGTCGCGGCATCCCGGTCGTCGCGATCGAGGCCGACGACATCGAGGGCGCCGTCCCCATCCAGCTCGACAACCGTGAGGCCTCCCGGCGCGCATCGGCGTTCCTGCGGGACCTCGGGCACACCTCGGTCACGGTCGTGACCCTGCCGCTCGACGCCAAGCGGCAGCGCGGTCCGATCTCGCCCGAACGGTTCGACGCGGGCACGGCGTTCACGACCATGGAACGGCTCCGTGGTGTCCGCGGGGTCTTCCCGGACGCCGTCGCGATCGAGGCCGGCGGCAGCTCGGTGGAAGAGGGCCGTGCCGCGGGCGCCGCGCTCTTCGGCCCGGACGGCAGCCGCCCCACCGCGGTCGTGGCGCAGAGCGACCTGCTCGCGGTCGGGGTGATCTCCGCCGCGCTCGAGGCTGGGCTCCGCGTGCCGGAGGACGTCAGCGTCGTGGGCTTCGACGGCATCCAGGTCGACGACAGCCTGTTCCACCGCTCCCCGATCCGGCAGCTGACGACCCTGGTGCAGCCGTTCGTGCAGAAGGGGCAGGCGGCGGCACGTGCTGCGCTCGCCATGCTCGAGGGCGCCGCACCCGCACCGGCGTCCTTCCGCTCGGAGCTCCGCATCGGCGACACGACGGCCGCGCCGCGCGCGTAGCGCCGCCCGCCCGCCCGCCTCCCGCCGCCCGCCGCCCGCGGCCCGCACTGTGCGAGGTTGCGGACACGGTGGGACCCCGCGCGCCTCGCACAGTGTCCGGAACCTCGCACACTGCGGTGCGCCCGCCCTCGCCCCCGCGCTCAGCGCGCCATCGCCACCGCGATCCACCCCGGCCGGTGCGCCCGCACCCCGAGCGTCACCGCGCGCACGCCGATGTACCCGAACGAGAACACCGCCCAGAGCGCCGCGAGCCCGTCCCCGAACAGCCAGAGCAGCGGCAGGTACACCACCAGGTTCACCCCGCCGGCGATGGCCAGGTAGCGAGCGTCCCCGGCGCCGATGAGCACCCCGTCCAGCACGAACACGTACCCGGCGATCGGCATCCCCGCGGCGATGAGCACGAGCACGACCGGCAGCGACGACCGCACCGCCGCGGAGTCCGAGAACACCGGCCCGAGCACCCCGCTGACCGCCAGTGTGAGTACCCCGAGCACCACCCCGCCCGCGATGCCGAGCACCACGAGCCGTCTGGTCACGAGCCGTACCCGGTCGACGTCCCCGGCGCCGAGCGCGTGCCCGACGAGCGCCTGCCCGGCGATCGCCAGCGCGTCGAGGGCGAAGGCGAGCGTGCCGAACACCGTCAGCCCGACCTGGGTGGTCGCGAGCCCCGTGGTGCCCAGCCCGGCCGCGACCGCGATGGTCGCGAGCATCGCCACGCGGAGCGACGCCGTCCGGAGGAACAACCACGCCCCCGACCGCAGCGCGCGCGCCACGCCGGACGCACCGGGCCGGAGCGGCGCACCGACCGACCGCGCGGCCCGCACCGCGATGACCACGTACACCGCCGCCATCGCCCACTGCACGATCACGGTGCCGGCGGCGGAGCCCTCGACACCCCACCCGAGCCCGTAGATCAGGAACGCGTTGAGCAGCCCGTTCGCGACGAAGCCGATCGTCGCGACGACCAGCGGGGTCCTGGTGTCCTGCAACCCGCGGAGCAGTCCGGTGGACGCCGTCACGACCAGGATCCCCGGCAGGCCGACGAGCGAGACGAGCAGGTACGCGGTCGCGGCGCTTGACACCGGGGCCGCCGCACCGAAGAGCGACACGAGCGGCCCGGCGAGCGGCCACCCGACCAGCGCGAGCACGACGCCGAGTCCCAGGGCGAGCCACATCCCGTCGATGCCGGCGTGCACGGCGCCGCGCCGGTCCCCGCCGCCCAGGGCACGGGCGACGGCCGGCGTGGTCGAGTACGCCAGGAACACGAGCAGCCCCGTGACGGTCTGCAGCACGGCGGCCGCCAGCCCGACGGCCGCGAGCGAGGTCGCCCCGAGGTGCCCGACGAGCGCGGTGTCCGTCATCAGGAAGAGCGGTTCGACGACGAGCGCGCCGAGCGCCGGCAGCGCCAACCGGACGATGTCGCGGTCGACGGCGCGGCGGGACGATGGCATCAGGACATCATGCCGCGGACCGGCGGTCAGCGGTCACGTCCGACCGGACGGGAGGCCCTGGTCGCCCCGCCCGCGCACGGTGCGTGGCGCGTGGGTCCGGACCACGGCCTCCAGTCCGGTCCGTGTCAGTCGGCGCGCGGTTCCGCCGGGACGCCGCCGGTGGCGGCGTGCGCCGACTCGGACGCCGGCGACGCCGACTCGGACGCCTCCGGCGTCGCCGGGTCGGTCCCGCGGGCGCGACCGACGAGGTCCATCAGGTGGTACACGACGATCGCCGCGACGGTACCGACGATGATGCCGCCGAAGCTCGCCTGCCCGAACGAGAACGTGAAGTCCGCGATGCCGATGATGAGCGCGATGCCCGCCGTCAGCTGGTTCTTCGGCTTGGAGAAGTCGACGCGGTTCTCCACCCAGATCCGGATGCCGATGACGCCGATCAGGCCGTAGAGCGCGGTCGTCGCGCCGCCGAGCACCCCGGCGGGCACGGACGAGATGACCGCGCCGATCTTCGGGGAGAGCCCGAGCATGACGGCGACGATCGCGGCGACCCAGTACGCGGCCGTGGAGAACACCCGGGTGGCGGCCATCACGCCGATGTTCTCGCCGTAGGTCGTCGTGGCGGACCCACCGCCGACGCCCGCGAGCACGGTCGAGATGCCGTCGGCGAAGAGTGCCCGACCGGTGAGCGGCGTGAGGTCGCGGCCGGTGAGCTGCCCGACGCCCTTCACGTGCCCGACGTTCTCGGCGATGAGCGCGAGGACGACCGGCACGAACGCCAGGTAGATCGCGAGCTGCGACGGGTCGAACGCCGGCGCCGTGAACTCCGGCAGACCGATCCAGGCGGCGTCGCCGACGGCGGAGAAGTCCACCTGTCCGCCGATGAGCGCGGCGACGTACCCGATGACGACGCCGATCACGATGGAGAGCCGCCCGATCAAGCCCTTGAACAGGACGGTCACCAGGATGATCGCGAGCAGCGTGATCAGCGCGACGACGGGCGCCTTGGTGAAGTTGTCCCGCGCCGCCGGAGCCAGGTTGAACCCGATGAGCGCGACGATCGCCCCGGACACGATCGGCGGCATCAGCCGGTCGATCCACCCGGCGCCGGCGAGGTGCACGACGAGACCGATCACCGCGAGCAGCGCACCGACGACGATGATGCCGGAGAGCGCCAGCGGGATCCCGCCGATCTTCGTCGCGGCACCGATGGGCGCGATGAACGCGAACGACGAGCCGAGGTAGCTCGGCAGGCGGTTCCCGGTGATGAGCAGGAACAGGATCGTCCCGATGCCGCTGAAGAGCAGGGTCGTGGACGGCGGGAACCCGGTGAGGAGGGGGACCAGGAACGTCGCACCGAACATCGCGACCACGTGCTGCACACCGAGCCCGATCGTGCGGCCCCAGGTGAGGCGTTCGTCCGGTGCCACGATCGTCGTCGCCGAGACGGTCGCGCCGTCTCCGTGCAGCTTCCACGGGAGTCCCATGCGACGACCGTACCGGCAGCCGTGCGCCCGTGACGGCGCCGGTCGGGGTCCCGGGGTGGACGCCAGGGGGTCGGTGACTATCGTGGAACGCATGACCGACGTCGCAGGCACCACCGGAATCCAGACCGACGAACTCGATGCCACGGTGCAGCCGAAGGACGACCTCTACCGGCACGTGAACGGGCAGTGGATCCGGGCGACGCCGATCCCCGACGACAAGGCGCGCTACGGGTCGTTCACGGTCCTGGCAGAGGCGGCCGAGGTCGCCGTCCGGGACATCATCGAGCGCTCCCAGCAGGCCGCCCCCGGCACCGAGGAGCGCAAGGTCGGCGACCTGTTCACCTCGTTCACCGACGAGACCGCCCTCGAGTCCCTCGGCACCGCGCCGATCGAGCCGCTCCTCGCCGAGATCGCCGCGATCGAGACGAAGGACGAGGTCGTCCGGATGGTCGGTCGGTTCGAGCGCCTCGGCCTGCCGAGCTTCATCCAGCTCTTCGTCGACAACGACCCGGGCGACCCCGAGTCCTACGTGGTGTTCCTCGAGCAGTCCGGGCTCGGCCTGCCCGACGAGTCCTACTACCGCGAGGAGCGCTTCGCCGACATCCGGGACAAGTACCGCGAGTTCGTCGGCGCGATGTTCCCGCTCGCCGGCTACGACGAGAGCGCGGACCGCACCGAGCACGTGATCCGGCTCGAGACCGAGCTCGCCGGCAAGCACTGGGACAACGTCGCCACGCGCGACAGCCAGAAGACGTACAACAAGCTGCCCTGGGCCGAGGTCGCGGCGCTCGCGCCCGGCGTCGACCTGCAGCTCTGGTGGGAGGCGATCGCCGCGCCGGCCGGTGCGTTCGAGACCGTGGTGGTCCGCGAGCCGTCGTTCCTGACCGGGCTCGCCGAGCTGCTCCGCGACGAGAACGTGAGCACCTGGAAGGACTGGCTCGCCTGGCAGGTCATCCGCGGGTCCGCGCCGTACCTGACGAGCGCCTTCTCGGCCACGAGCTTCTCCTTCTACGGCACCGCCCTGACCGGGGCGCCCAAGCAGCGCGAGCGCTGGAAGCGCGGCGTCTCGCTGGTCGAGGGAGCCATGGGCGAGGCAGTCGGTCGGATCTACGTCCAGGAGCACTTCGACGAGACCTCGAAGGTGACCATGGACGACCTCGTCGCGAACCTGGTCGAGGCGTACCGGCAGAGCATCACGGCGCTCGAGTGGATGACCGACGAGACCCGCGCCCGCGCGCTCGACAAGCTCGACAAGTTCACGCCGAAGATCGGGTACCCGGTGAAGTGGCGCGACTACTCCGCCCTGCCCGTCGCCGCGGACGACCTGCTCGGCAACGTGCGCGCGGTCGCGAGCTTCCAAGTCGACCGCGAGCTCGGCAAGATCGGCAAGCCGATCGACCGCGACGAGTGGTTCATGACCCCGCAGACGATCAACGCGTACTACAACCCTGGCTTCAACGAGATCGTGTTCCCGGCCGCGATCCTGCAGTTCCCGTTCTTCGACGCCGGCCGTGACGCCGCGGCGAACTACGGCGCGATCGGTGCCGTGATCGGCCACGAGATCGGCCACGGCTTCGACGACCAGGGCTCGCAGTACGACGGCGACGGGCGGCTCGAGAACTGGTGGACCGAGGCCGACCGCCTGGCGTTCGAGGAGCGCACGAAGGCTCTCATCGCGCAGTACGACGCGCTCGTGCCGACCGAGGTGCCGGACGGCCACGTCAACGGTGCCCTGACGATCGGCGAGAACATCGGCGACCTCGGCGGGCTGTCCATCGCGTGGAAGGCGTACCTGCTCTCCCTCGACGGCCAGGAGCCCGCGGTGATCGACGGCCTGACCGGCGCCGAGCGCTTCTTCCTGAGCTGGGCGCAGGCCTGGCGGATGGCGATCCGTCCGGAGGAGGCGGCGCGTCTGCTGACGATCGACCCGCACTCGCCCACCGAGTTCCGCTGCAACCAGGTGGTCAAGAACATCGACGTGTTCTACGACACCTTCGGCGTGACCGAGCAGGACGCGATGTACCTCGACCCCGCCGAGCGCGTCTCGATCTGGTGATGGTCGAGCCCGACGCGGCACCGTCCTCGCGGCGGCGACGCCACGACGGTCGTGCCGCGGCGGGCGACCGCGCGCGGGGTCGCCACCGTGGCGGCGGCGAGGACCGGTTCTCGGCGACGGTCGAGGCGCTCGGCGCGCTCGCCTTCGACGGCGCGGGCGTGAGCGCCTCCGTGATCGACACGTCCAGCGGCAAGGCGCTGCTCGCGATCGACGACCGACTCGTGCAGCCCGTCGCCGGGCTCGGCCGGGTGCTGCTCCTCATCGAGGTGGCCGCGCGGCTCGAGGACGGTCGGCTGCACGGGGACCGGCTGCAGCGGATGGCACGGGACACGGCCACCGGGCCGGGCCTGTGGCAGTTCCTGCAGGAACCGACGATGCAGGTGTCCGACCTCGCCACCCTGGTGGGCGCGACGGCGGACGCGTGGGCGACGAACGCCCTGCTGTCGACCGTCGGCATCGACGCGGTCCGGGAACGTGCCGAGTCCCTCGGGGTCGAGCGCTCGGCGTTCATCGACCGCGTCCGGGACCGCCGTGGTCCCGACGACGCACCCGACGTGGCGGTCGCGGCGACCGGTGAGCTCAGCTGGGTGATGCGCGGCCTGGCCCTCGGGGAGGTCGTCGACGAGGGCGTGTCGAACCGGGTGCTCGGGTGGCTGTCGCTCGCCGGGGACCTCACGCTGGTCGCCGGGGCCTTCGGGCTCGACCCGTTCGCGCACCGGGCACTCGACCACGGGCTGCAGGCGGTCGCCGTGACCGGATCGGGCCCCGGCGTCCGTGCCGAGGCCGGCGTGCTGCGCGGACCGGGCTCGTCGGTGAGCTACGCGGTGACCGTGACGTTCGACGACGAGACCCTCGACCGGCGGCTGGCTGTCGTCGAGGCGATGCGGACGATGGGCACCGAGGTCCTGGACGCCGTGCACGTGGTCGCGACCCGCTGAGACGCGGGCCCGCGCCACGGACGCCGCCTCAGCGGTGCTTCTTCGCGGCCTTCGCGATCTTCTTGCCGAGCTTCTTCCGCGACTTGCGGGCGTGCGGGTCGTTCCACATCTTCCGGGCGGTCTCGCCCTTCGACTGCTTGATCACGGGGCGGTTGGCCCGGGATCCGAACCAGAACGCGACGAGCACGATTGCTCCGATGACGATGATGCGGTTGCGCATGGTGTTCCCTTTCGGTGTCGGACCCCGGCCGGTCAGCCGGTGATCCGTCGGAGGAGGTCGGTGATGATGGGCCCGACGTCGCCGGCCCGGTCGGCGGAACCGATCGCGACGGTGACGAGCGGGTAGACCGTGACCGCGAGGGTGACGACCACCGCGAGGACGACCGGTACCCACGCCGCCACCGTACGTCGCCGGGTCACGGCGAGGATCAGCAACGCGAGCACCACGATGCCGCCGAGGACGGTCACGAGGGTGACGCGGACCACCGGGAACGGCACGAGCCCGGCCGTCGTGGCCGTCACACCGCCCAGGAAGCCCACGAGCGGCAGGAACCCGGCGACGAACACCAGGACGACGACGAGGACCCCGACGACCGTCGCGACCCAGACGCCCCTGGCCCGCGGCGGGCGCTCGCGGGCGAACCGACGGCCGCCGCGGCCGGACCAGACGGTCACGAGTCCGCGGGTGCGTCGTCGAACGGCCCGTGCACGTCGGTCACGCGCACGTCGACGCGGACCGGGAGCGTCGCGAGCTGCCCGAGGGCGTGCCCGACCTGGGCCCGGACCTCGTCCGCGACGGCGGTGACGTGCTCCGGGTAGGTGACGACGAGCGACACCCGGACGTCGAGCGTCCCGTCGGTGTCGTCGACCTGCACACCGGGCGCCGATGCCGAACGGCCGAGCCGGGAACGCAGCTGGTCGGCGGCCCGGTCCAGGAGCCCGCCCAGGTGGTGGACGCCGTCGACCCCGAGCGCGGTGGTCGCAGCGGTGCGTGCCGCGACGTCGAGCGGGCTCGCGTCCTCGGGCAGTGGTGTGGTCAGGGACGCCGGCAGCGTCACCTCGGTCACCGACGTGCGTGCGTGTGTCTCGTCCTGCATGGTCTCCTCCTCGGTCCGGACAGCCGACGACGGGGCACCCGGATGCGGCTGCCCCGTCGTCGTCACTGCGGTCGCGCTGGTTCTTGAAGACGTCCTTGACGTCCTCGCCGGTCTGCTTGACGCTCGCCCGGAGCGCTCGTTGCAGTCGTGTGGGTGGTGGAGCGCGACGGCCTGGAGGCCGTGGTCGCCCCCGGCGGGCAGCGTCAGTGGACGCGGCTCGCCTTCGCGAGCACCGAGCGGGTCCCGCCCGTCAGGTGCACGAGCACGGGGACCGAGCGGCCGAGCGTGCGGTCGAGGACCGCGAGTGCGCGGTCGACGGCGTCGAGCACGGCGACGGCGTCGCCGCCGCGGCGCACGGCGACCCGGATGCGGGCGGCACGCTGCCGACGGACCTGGAAGACGTCGACCTTGGACCCGACGACGTCACGGACGTCGCTGAGCTCGTGGTCGACGACGTCCCGGACCAGGGCGACGTTGATCGTGACGGCGTCGTCCCCGGAGCGCTCGCGGACGGCGACGGACGTGCCGCCGCGGCCTCGGGTGAAGACCCAGACGAGCGCCAGGACGATGACGACGGCGCAGGCGACGGCGACGATCCAGAGCGAGGCCGCGGGGACGTCGAGGCTGCGGGGCAGCTCGAGGTACGGGCGGACGGCGTCCCGGACGACCGGCAGGACGCCGGCGCCGATGGTCAGACCGACCAGGACGGCGACGATCCCGAGCACGAACAGGATGATGCGGTTGAGCGTGCGGTTGCTCCTGGTCATGACAGCGTCCCCTGTTCTGCGATCCGCACCGTCACGCGACGGCCGAACCGTTCGTCGAGCTGGCCGAGGCGTTCCTCGACGGCAGCGCGGACCGCTCCCTCGTCGACGGGCATCCCGGAGACCGGGACGACGCGGACCTGGGTGCGGTTCCCCCGCGACGTCGCGGTGGCGTTGCCGTCGGGCACACCGGCCACGGTCCCGGCGGCGTTGGCGGCCGTCGCGGCGATGATGCGGGTGTCGATCACGACGGCGCCGCGGTCGTGCGGAACCGGCGACCGGTGCTGCCGGCCGGGCTTCAGCGCGAGGACGACGAGCACCACGCCGAGGACGACCAGGACGACCGCGATCACCTCGGCGATCGTGACGAACGCGGCGTCCGGGCGGAGGGCCGCGTCGACGGCGGTCTGCGGGTCGGCGAGCAGCGGTGCTGCTCCGACGGCCCGCAGGACCGACTCCGTGCCGATCCAGGCCGCGACGAGGACGAGGACCACGAGCGCGACGGACACGGCGGTCGATCGCGAGCGGTGCACGCTCCGTCGCCGGATGCGTCGCTCGACGGCGTTGCCGCCGACGGTGTTGCTGCTCATGACGTCTCCTACCGGACCCGGTTCGTGCGTTCCCGCACGATCCCGGTCAGTTCGATGTGGGCGCTGCCGACCCGACGGCCGGTCAGCTCGCTGACACGGTCACGGACCTCGACGGCGGTGGTCGTCGCGCGGCCGACGAGGTCGTCGGCCGCGGCGATCGGACCGGTGATGTCGAGCGCGAGGGAGCCCCGGTGGTCACCGAGGGCGACGCGGACGTGCTTGACGGGTGCTCCGAGGTGCTCGGCGGCGACGGCGCGGGCGCAGGAGGTCAGGGCCCGCGCCGAGATCTCGACGCGGCCCGGGACCACCGGGCCGCCGGTCACCGGGAGCTCCGGCGCCCGGTCAGCACGTCGGTCAGGGCGCCACGGTCGATGCGCCCGGACACGAGCGCTGCCACGAGGGCACCGACCGCGGCGAACACGACGACCAGGACGAAGCCCCAGAAGCCGAACTGGAGTGCGACGACTGCGAGGACGGCGCCGATCAGGGCGCCGGAGAGGGTGGCGCTCATGCGACTCGCGACTCCTTCTTGTCATCGTCGTCGTCGTCACCGGGGATGAAGACGTCCTGGACGGTGACGTTGACCTCGGTGACGTCCATGCCGACGATCTGCTCGAGGGCACGGCTGACGGAGGAACGGACGCCCTCGGCGACCTGCTGGAGCGGGACCGGGTACTCGGCGACGATGACGACGTCGGCCGCGATCTGGGTCTCGCCGACCTCGACCTTGACGCCCTGGCTCAGGTCGCGCTGGCCGATGGCGTCACGGATGGCGCCGATCGCGCGGGCTGCGCCGCCGCCGAGGGAGTGGACGCCGGTGACCTCACGGGCGGCGATGCCGGCGACCTTCGAGACGACGGTGTCGTCGATGACGGTCTTGCCGGTGGTGGCGACGCCGCTCGAGTTCGAGGTGGCGATCGTCGCGCGGGACGAGGTCGCCGCTGCGGTGCTGGGGGTGGACGTGGTGTCGGCCATGGTGGCTCCTTCCGAGATGCCCGCCGGGTGTTCCCAGCGGTTGCTGTTCACGGATGAGACGGGCTGGGGTCGACAGAAGTCACACCGCGGCACCGGATCCCAGGAAGCTGCCAGACAAGGGCCGATCGGGGGGCGATCTGTCCCCCGGAATGCGGACAACTCAGTCGTCGATGCCGATTCCGGCCGTGGGAGTGCGTTCCGCACGGGACCGGACGGCACGCACGTGGGCCATCGGCGTGGTGCCGCGTTCGTCGCGGAAGCACTGCTGCAGCCGCCGGGGTCGGACGCCGGCGGCCGTGGCGATCAGCTCGACCGTCAGGGGCTCGTCCGCGTGCGCCTCGATGAACGCGGTCGCGCGCTGGACGACCCCCGTCGACGCCTGGGCGGACCGCAGGGTCGCCCCGGGGCTCTCGTCGAAGCGCTCGCGGTAGGTCACGGTGAACCGGCCCGTGTTCGTGAACCCCCACTCGCGTGCGACGTCCCCCGCAGCGTCGTCCGCCCGGCCCCGGAGGAGCTCCCGCCGGACCTCGTCGAGGCGGTGGTCGCGGAGGAACCGGCTCGGGGTGGTGCCGAGCGTCCGGACGAAGACCTCCTGCAACCCGCGCTCGCCGAGGCCCGCGGCGTCCGCGATCGCGCGCACGGGCGGCCGCTCCCGCGCGTGCTCCTCGATGAAGCGGATCGCGTCCCGCAGCCGGTTCGCCACCGGGACGTCGTCGCCGACGTCGCGGAGCGGGAACGTGTCGAGGACGACGACGGCCAGGCGCCGGTTCAGCGCCGTCCGCATCGCGCCCTGCACGCGGTCGTCGAGGAGCGCCGGGCCGAGCTCGCGGATCAGGCGACGGAGCGGCTCGCGTCGGGCGATCACCTCGTCCTGCTGCGCGAACAGGAGCGGACCGTCCGGTTGCCGGAACCCGAGCTCCTTCCCGACCTTGCGCAGGAACCGGTCGGCGACGTGCACGCCGTTGTAGACGGTCTCCTCGGACTCGAAGCGGTACGCCTCCGACGCGGACGCGATGTACGGCGCACCCGGACGGACGACCCGGCTGCGGTCGGCGAAGTGCATCTCGAGGTGCCCCTGTGCGAGCCAGAACACGACGTGGTCCTCGCGTGGACCGATCACACCGCCGCGCCGGCCGCCGGTCGCGCGCATCGTCCGCAGGGACAGGTCGTCGTCGCCGACGATCGTGTACTCGTACCGGGCCTCCGGCGCGGCGGTCGTCTCGGAGGCGAAGTCCGACCCGCCGTACTCCGACGTGAAGATCGCGGCGTAGTCGGTGCCGTCGTGATCGGTGAACCGCTGCCTGCGGAATCCGTTCGACGACGAGCTCACCTCGACATCATGACACCCGGGCGACCCGCTGTCAGGAGGTCGCCTGACCCTCCGGGACGAACGCCTGCACGGAGAGCAGCGGTGCCTCGGGGTTGTCGCACGCAAGGTACGACTTCCCCGCGATGAAGAGGGACTGCTTCGATCCGGGCGGGTACACCCGGAAGCCGTCCGGCGTGCGGGGCGCGCACGTGGCGTTGTCGTAGGCCTCACCGTTCGCGATCTTCAGCGGCGCGACCGCGGTCTGCCCGGCGGCCAGCGTGACGGTGGTGTGCGGTCCGCCCTGGTCCTCGGTCGCCGCGGCACCGATCTGGGTGCCGTTCCCGCCGCCGACGAAGGAGACGCCCGGCCACCCCTGCAGCGCGCACGTCGCCGAGCCGGTGTTCCGGAGGGCCAGGTGCACGATCGTGCTGCCGGCCGCTCCACCGCTGCCGGGCTCGATCGATCCAGCGAGGTCGGCGGTCGCGCACCGCACCGGGGCGGCCGACCCGCTCCCGGAGCCGCTCGCGGGTGGTGTCGCTGACGGTGTCGTCGTCGGGGTGGCGACCGCCTGCCCGGCGGAGGGCGTCGCGGTGACGGTCCTGGTCGCCGTGGCCGTCGGGGTGGTGTCCCCGCCGGACGAACACCCCGCCAGGGCCCCCGTCACCAGGAGTGCGACGCCTGCGGACACGATCATCGGTCGGCTGCTGCGGTGCATGCCGCCAGGCAACCACTTCCATGTGCGAACTGGTTCGGGCACCACTCAGGGACCGCGAGCACACTCACCCAGAACGGCATCGGTGCCGTTCCGAGCACCCGGAGGACGGACATGGCAGGCAAGCACGAGCAGATCCGCGGCGAAGCCGATCGCGCTGACGGCGTCGAGCCGGTGGCGGGCGCCTTCGTCGACAGCGACATCCCCGGCGACGACCCGGTGCACACGGACGAATCCGTCGGCGAGTTCGTCCAGAGCGACATCCCGGGCGAGGACGTCCCGACCGCGACCGAGACCGACGGCGAGTACGTCGAGTCGGACATCCCGGGCGAGGACGAGCCGCGTCCCTCCGGAGAGGTCGGCCACTACGTCGACACCGGCGCCGGCACCGACGACACCGAGAACGGCTGACTCCGAGAAGGGCTGACGCCGGACGGCTGACCGCTAGTCGATGAGCTCCGCCTGCACCAGCAGGCGGAGCGTCGTCACGCCCGCGGGCGGGCAGCGGTCGGCGTCCGCCGAGGTGACCCACTCGACCTCGTCGACCTCGGCTGCGGCGACGGGCACCGCGGTGTCCAGCACGCCGCCCGGCCGGGCGCGGAAGAGCGTCATCGCGACGATCGTGCCCGGTGCCTGGCCGTGCGCGGGCTCCGTGACGACGGCGAACTCGTCGACGTCCGCGGCCGTCAGCCGCAGACCGGTCTCCTCGTACGCCTCGCGGACGACCGCCGCGACCGCGGTCTCGCCGGGCTCCGTCTTGCCGCCGGGCAGGTAGAGCACGTCGCGCTGCCGTGCGCGCACCATGAGGACCCGTCGATCGCGCACCAGCAGGAGCGCGGAGACCTGCAGGACGGCCGAGGGCACGGGGAGGCTCAGCTCGCGTCCGCTTCGTCGTCGTTGCGCGGGCAGGCGGTGCGGTCCGCCAGCGGCACCACCGGGGCAGGCACGTCCAGTTCTGCCTCGGGTTCGGGGCGGACGCCGAAGAGCGCGTCGAGCGCGCCGACGAACTCCTCGCCGCGGCCGGCGCGTCCGAGCTCGCGGGCGCGGACCGACGGCCGGTGCAGCAGGACGCCGACCAGGTGCCGGAGCGCCCGTTCGGTCTGCTCGGCGGACTCCGGCGTGACGTCGCCACGGCGGGTGGACCGCTCGATCTCGGCGTCGAGGATGTCGAAGACGTGCTTGCGGAAGGACACGAGTGCCGGTGTCGTCGACTGCTCCAGCGCCTGCGCGCGGAACCGGGACACCGCGTCGTCGACCATCGCGCGGGCCTCGGACTCGGCGTTCAGCTCGGACACCGGGGCGTGGATGCTGATGGTCTCGAGGTCGAGCAGTTCGACGCCCTGGACCGCGGCGGCGTCCGGTGCGACGTTCCGGGGGAGACCGAGGTCGATGACGATCCGACGGACGCCGTCGTCGAGGTCGGCCGCACCGATCACCGGGAGCTCGCTCGAGGTGCAGGTGATCACGACGTCGCTCGACACGATCGCCTGGTGCAGGTCGTGCGCGGCGACCAGGTCGTGCTTGGCGGCGAACCACGGTGCGCGACCGGACGGCGAGTACACCTGGATGCGCTGTGCGCCGCGGTCCCGCAGGGCGGCGATGGTGGTGGCCGCGTAGCTGCCGGTGCCGACCAGGAGCACGTTCGTGCGGGCCCAGTCGGTCACCCGCGACGACGCCAGTTCGAGACCGAGCCGGACGAGCGATCGACCGGCCGCACCGATGCGGGTGCGGGTCTTGACACCCCGGGAGGTGTGCGCTGCTTCCTGGAAGAGCCGCTCGAGGTCGGAGGTCGTCGTGCCCTGGGCGCGGGCGTCCTCGAGCGAGCGGCGGACCTGCCCGGAGATCTCGGTCTCGCCGATGACGACGGACTCCAGGCCGCTCGAGACGGCGAAGAGGTGCTGGACGACGTCCTTGCCGTCGAGCACGGACACGGAGTCGAGGACGTCGGAACCGACGAGGCCGCTGGCGGAGGCGACCGCCTCGACCGTGGCGGCGACGGCGGAGTCGCTGTCGTCGCCGGCGATGTCGAGGTAGGCCTCGAAGCGGTTGCAGGTCGCGAGGACCACGGCGCCGTCGAGGACGTCCGAGTCGGTGACCAGTCGGGAGGCGGCCGCGGGGGCGCCGATGCTCAGTCGCTCCAGGAGGTCGAAGCTGGCGTTGCGATGCGACGCCGTGAGACAGATGAGCACGTACTCCATGGTACCGCGCAGTTCACGATGCCGCTGCTGCGAGAATCAACGGGTGACCGACGCACCCATCTCCGCCCTCCCGTCCTCGCACCCGCTGGCCGACGGGCGCACCGCCGGATCCGCACTGGTCCGCGCCCTCCGCGGGGACCGGCCGGAGACCCTGCCGGTGTGGTTCATGCGCCAGGCGGGCCGTTCGCTGCCGGAGTACCGGGAGCTCCGGGTGGGCACGGCCATGCTCGACGCGTGCCTGGACCCCGCGATGGCGTCCGAGATCACCCTGCAGCCGGTGCGCCGGCACGGGGTCGACGCCGGCATCTTCTTCAGCGACATCGTCGTGCCGATCAAGCTCGCCGGCGTGGACGTCGAGATCGTCCCCGGCCGCGGCCCGGTGCTCGCTTCGCCGATCCGCACGGTCGCCGACGTCGACGCCCTCGAGGCCCTCGACCCGGCGGCGCTCGCCCCGATCGCCGAGGCCGTCGCCCGCACGGTCGCCGAACTCGGCGCGACACCGCTGATCGGGTTCGCCGGGGCGCCGTTCACGCTCGCCGCGTACCTGGTCGAGGGTGGTCCGTCGAAGGACCACATCCGCGCCCGCACCCTGATGCACGCCGACCCGGAGACGTGGTCCCGGCTGCTGGCGTGGGCCGCCGAGGTGTCCGGCACGTTCCTCCGCGCGCAGGTGCTCGCAGGCGCCTCGGCCGCGCAGCTCTTCGACTCGTGGGTCGGCTCGCTGTCCCGGGCGGACTACGTCGAGCACGTGGCCCCGCACTCGGCACGGGCGCTGGCCCACGTGGCCGACCTCGGCGTCCCGCGCATCCACTTCGGCGTCGGCAGCGGCGAGGTCCTCCGCGACATGACGACCCTCGGCGACGACGCCGCCGGCCCGCGCGTCGACGCGGTCGGCGTGGACTGGCGTCTGCCGCTCGACCAGGCCGTCGAGCGCGTCGGCACCGGCGTCACCCTGCAGGGCAACATCGACCCGGCCATGCTCGCCGCCCCGTGGGAGGTCCTCGAGGCGCACGTCCGCGACGTCGTCCGCCGCGGTGGTGCGGCCCGAGCGCACGTCGTGAACCTCGGTCACGGGGTCCCGCCGGAGACCGACCCGACCGTGCTCACCCGCGTCGTGGAACTCGTGCACGGGCTCGGCAGCGGCGCGGGAGCGTCGGCGTGACCGACGCGGTCGTCGTCGGCGGCGGTGTGGCCGGGCTCCTCGCGGCCAGGGACCTCGCGAAGGCCGGCGTGCACGTGGTGCTCGTCGAGGGCTCGGGCACGCTCGGCGGGATGATCCGCCGGCACACGGTCGCGGGGATCGACCTGGACATGGCCGCGGAGTCCTTCGCGACCAGGACCGACGCGGTCGCGTCGCTGGCGATCGAGCTCGGTCTCGGCAACGAGCTGGTCGACCCCGATCCCCGCGGGGCGTGGCTGATGACCAGGGACGGCCGCACCGCACCGATGCCGGCCACCGGACTGCTCGGCATCCCCGGTGTCCCGATGGCGGCCGACGTGCTCGCGGTGGTCGGGCAGCGCGGCGGGTTGCGGGCGCAGATGGACTCGCTGCTGCCGTCGCTCGTCGGGTCGCGGGCGTCGAGCCTCGGCGAACTGGTCCGGAAGCGGATGGGCGCGACGGTGCTGGACGACCTCGTCGTGCCGGTCGTCGCCGGCGTGCACTCCACCCACCCCGACGACCTGGACCCGGACCGCGTGGCCCCGGGCCTCCGCGAGGCGCTCCTGCGCGAGGGCTCCCTCGCCCGTGCGGTCGTGGCGCTCCGGGAACGCGCGACCGCCGGCTCCGCGGTGCGCGGGATCCGCGGGGGCATCGTCCGGATCGTCGACGAGCTGATCGCGGACCTCGAGACCTACCGGGTCGACGTCCGCATGCACACCAGGGCCCTGCGGATCGAGCGGGCCGCGGTCGAGGTGGCCGGGCCCGACGGCGCGGTGGAGCGGCTCGTCGCGGACCACGTCGTCGCCACCGTGCCCGACCCCGAGCGCACCGCATCGCCGTCCCGCACGGGCATCGAGCTCGTCACGCTCGTCGTGGACCAGCCCGAACTCGACGCCGCCCCGCGCGGCTCCGGGATCCTCGTGCACCCGGACGCCACCGGGGTCCGCGCGAAGGCCCTGACGCACGCGACGGCGAAGTGGCCGTGGCTGGCCGACGCGGCGGACGGCCGCCACGTCCTGCGGCTCAGCTACCGGACGGACGGAGCCGACGGGGCGGACGTCGCCACGAGCCTCCCGGTCGACCCGGCGGGCGAGACGGGCGCACGCGCGACGGCGGACGCGACCGCCCTGCTCGGCGTCCGCGTCGGGCCGGACCAGGTCGTCGGGGCCGCGCGCGTGCGCTGGTCCGGACCGGACACCGAGCCCGCCGGACTGGCCGAGGGCGTCGTCGGGACGGGCGAGGCCTCCACCGGACGGGGCCTCGCGGGCATCGTGGGGACGACCCGGTCGGCCGTCAGGGACCTCCTCGCTTCCTGAGCGGACCGCCGACCCCCCGAGGGCTACTGTTGGTGGAACGCCGAGACATTCCGTTCGGCGCATGACCACCGCACACACTGACAATCGGAGGAACCATGCGAGGCAGGCTCCTGTTCGTCGCCGGCGCAGCACTCGGGTACGTCCTGGGATCGCGAGCCGGGCGGGCGCGGTACGAACAGATCAAGACCGTCAGCGGCAAGATCTGGAACAGCAACGGCGTCCAGAAGGGCGTCCACAACGTCGAGGAGTTCGTCGCGGACAAGACGCCCGACGTCGCCGAGTTCGTCGGTGAGCAGACCAAGAAGGTCGTCCGCAAGGTCGGCCAGAAGAAGGACGCCCAGGCCTCATGACCGACACCCGTGACCGGAAACCGCGATCGCTGTTCGGTCTCGTCGGGGACGTGCCGCAGCTCGTCAAGAACCTCGTCAAGGGTGAGATCGCGCTCCTCAAGGCCGAGCTGGTCGGCAAGGCGAAGGTCTTCGCCATCGCCGCCGCGCTGCTCGTCGTGGCCCTCGTCATCGTGCTCTACGCGATCGGCGTGCTGCTGACCGCCGCCGTGATGGGCCT
This sequence comes from Curtobacterium sp. NPDC090223, assembly GCF_044746585.1. NCBI lineage: Bacteria > Bacillati > Actinomycetota > Actinomycetes > Micrococcales > Microbacteriaceae > Curtobacterium > Curtobacterium sp. NPDC090223. The sequence goes on from NZ_JBIVCN010000004.1 coordinate 439,806, forward strand.
CGCGACGATCATGCCGGCGTGGCTCGCCGCGCTCGTGCTCGCGTTCGTGATGCTCGTCGTCGCCGCGATCCTCGGGTTCGTCGGCTGGAAGCGGTTCAAGAAGGGGCTGCCGATCACGCCGAAGCGCACGATCGACAGCGTCAAGAACGACATCAACGCGGTCAAGGGCATGGGCAAGAAGCCGACGCCGGAGACCCAGCACGCGTCCCGCAACCCGGACGTCGGCGGCCGGTTCTGACGTCGCCGCACCCGCGACGCACACCCCTGCACCACCCCACGGAGGACCAGTGACCGACCAGCACCCGCACGACGAGCTCGCCGACCAGGTCGCAGCGACCCGCGCGCAGCTCTTCGACACCCTCGACGCGATCGAGGACAAGCTCAACGTCCCGAAGCAGATCGGGATCGCCGCGTCGAAGGTGAAGCGGGGCGTCGTCGAGAAGCGTCCCCCGTACCTGGCCGGTCTCGCAGCGGGCGTGGCGGTGGTCGGGGGTATCGTCGTGACGGTGCTCCGACGGCGGTAGATCCGATCGGGGGTCAACGGCGGTCCAGGGGCGCGACCGTTCCTTGCAACCGATAGGACAATGGACCACATGAGTTCCACCGTGCCCGCTCCGCACAACGGCTCCGGGCAGCACGACAGCACCTCTCCCCACGAGACCTCCCCGGACTCGGGCATCGACCCGAACCTCCTCACGGCGTACGCGCTGTGGGCGGTGTTCCGTCGGCCGCTCGGCCCGATCCACCGACCCGGCCCCGACGCCGTGGCGGAGCTCGACGCCACGGTCGCCCGTGCCGCCGAGCGCGGTGTGACCATCCGCGGGTTCTACGACGTCTCCGGCTTCCGCGCCGACGCCGACGTGATGGTCTGGCTGCACGGCGACGACGCCCAGGCCATCCAGGCCGTGCTCCGCGAGATCCGGCGCACGGGCCTGTTCCAGGACGCCGAGCCGGTGTGGCACGCGATGGCGATGCACCGCGAGGCCGAGTTCAACAAGCGCCACACGCCGGCGTTCCTGCGCGGCAAGGACCCCGAGGCCTGGATCACGGTGTACCCGTTCGTCCGGTCCTACGAGTGGTACCTCCTGCCCGAGGAAGAGCGCTCGAGGATGCTGCGCGACCACGGCATCCAGGGCGCGAAGTTCCGCCGCGTGCTGACGAACACCATCGCCTCCTTCGCGCTCGGTGACTACGAGTGGATCCTGCCGCTCGAGAGCCCCGACCTGGTCGACCTCGTCGACCTGATGCGCGACCTCCGCTACACCGAGGCGCGCATGCACGTGCGCGAAGAGGTCCCCTTCTTCACGGGTCGTCGGGTGACGACCGCCGAACTCCCGGAGGTGCTGTCGTGACCGACACCAGCAACATCACGAACGGTCAGCTGGTCATCGGGGCGACCCCCGCTGCCGCGTCCGGCCCCGAGCACGTCGAGACCCCGGTCGCGTACGACGCGATCCTGCTCGCCGGCTTCGGCGGGCCCGAGGGCCAGGACGACGTCATCCCGTTCCTCCGCAACGTCACGCGTGGGCGCGGCATCCCGGACGAGCGTCTGGAAGAGGTCGCCCACCACTACCGGCACTTCGGCGGCGTCAGCCCCATCAACGACCAGAACCGTGCCCTGAAGGCCGCACTCGAGGCCGAGCTGCGCGAGCGCGGACTCGACCTGCCGGTGCTGTGGGGCAACCGGAACTGGGACCCGTACCTCGAGGACGTCGTGAAGGAAGCGGGCGAGCGCGGCTACGGCAACCTCATCGCGATCGCCACGAGCGCCTACTCGTCGTTCTCCAGCTGCCGTCAGTACCGCGAGGACTTCGCGCGCGTGCTCGACTCCACCGGGCTCATCGACACGGTGAAGATCGACAAGGTCCGGCAGTTCTTCGACCACCCCGGCTTCGTCCGTCCGTTCGTGGACGGCGTCCGTGACGGTCTCGCGAAGGCCATCGCCGAGAACGACGGCCTCGACGTCGCGACCGAGGTCACGGTGCTGTTCTCCACGCACTCCATCCCCTCGTCCGACGCCGCGAAGTCCGGTCCGGACTTCCGCGGGTTCGGCCCCGACGGCGCGTACGCCGCGCAGCACGAGGCCGTCGCGCAGGTCGTCCTCGACCAGGCCTGGGCAGAGCTGCTCGAGCAGCCCGAGCACGCCGCACTGCAGGGCACGTCGAAGCCCGCCTGGAAGCTCGTCTACCAGTCGCGCTCCGGCCCGCCGAGCATGCCGTGGCTCGAGCCCGACATCAACGACTACATGAACGACGAGCTCAAGGGCGGTCCCACCCGCGCCGTGCTCATCGTCCCGCTCGGCTTCGTGAGCGACCACATGGAGGTCATGTGGGACCTCGACGAAGAGGCGACGGAGACCGCCGAGGAGCTCGGCTTCTGGTCGGTCCGCACGCAGACGCCCGGCGTCGACCCGGCGTACGTCGCCGGCCTCGTCGACCTGGTGCTCGAGCGCGTCAACGGCACCCCGACCGCCGAGCGCCCGCACGAGACGGACCTCGGTCCCTGGTACGACGTCTGCCGTCCGGGCTGCTGCGAGAACGAGCGCGCCGGGTTCAAGCCCGCCGCAGCGGGTCTGGCACCGTGACCGACGCCACGGCGCCGATCCGCCTGGGCACCCGCGCCAGCCGCCTGGCCGTCGCGCAGTCCCAGGACGTCGCCGACCGGATCGCCAAGGCGTCCGGCCGGCCCGTCGAACTCGTCACGGTGACGAGCGAGGGTGACACGAACCGGGCGTCCCTGGCGTCGCTCGGCGGCACCGGCGTGTTCGCGTCGGCGCTGCGCGAGGCGCTCGTCGCCGGCGAGGTCGACGTGCTCGTGCACTCGCTGAAGGACCTGCCCACCGCGCCGTACCCGGGGCTGACCATCGCCGCGGTGCCGAAGCGCGCCGACGCCCGCGACGTCCTGGTCGCCCGGAACGCCGGCACCGTCGAGACCCTCCCCGAGGGCGCGAAGGTCGGCACCGGGTCGCCCCGCCGGGTCGCGCAGCTGAAGGCGAAGCGCCCGGACCTCGACGTCGTCGACATCCGCGGGAACATCGACACCCGGCTCGGCCGCGTCGAGGACGACCTCGACGCCGTCGTGCTCGCCGCCGCCGGTCTCGGACGCATCGAGCGCCTGGACGCCGCCACCGAGCTGCTCGACCTCGGCTTCTGGCCGAGCGCTCCCGGCCAGGGCGCGCTCGCGGTCGAGACCCGTGCGGACGAGACGGACCGCACGCTGCTCGCCGCCCTGCGGAAGATCGACCACGCCGCGACCCGTCTGACGGTGACGGCCGAGCGCGAGGTCCTGGCCAAGCTCGAGGCCGGCTGCTCCGCTCCGATCGGTGCGACCGCGATCGTCGACGCCGACATGCTGCTCGTCTCCGCCACGGTCTACCGCCCGGACGGCTCCGAGTACCGCACCGCGTCGCACGCCGCGGTCCTCGACGGCTCCGCCCAGGACCGCCTCGCCGAGGCGCTCGAGGTCGGCGGCCGTGTCGCGGCGGAACTGCTCGAGAACGGCGCCGGCGACCTCGCCGACCTCGCCGACTCCGTGAAGTAGGCCCCGTCACGGACACCCACCGACCCGTCGTCGTCATCCCCCGCGGTGGCGAGTGGGGGGAGCGTGTCGCCGCGGCGGCGCGCGACCGGGGGCTGGACCCCCGGATCGTGCCGCTGATCGCGGCACAGCCGCCCGCCGATCCGGCACCGCTCGACCGTGCGGTCGCGCAGCTGGTCACCGCCGTCCCGGACAGGAGGCCGGGCTCGCGTCCGCACGCCGCTGCGGCCGGGCAGACGGCCGGGTACGCCTGGCTCGTGGTGACCAGTGCGACGGCCGTGACGGTGATCGCCGGACGGGTGCCGGGCCTCCCGTCCGCCCTCCGGGTCGCCGCGGTCGGTGAGCCGACCGCCCGGGCCGCTCGAGCTGCGGGCTGGGTCGTCGACCTGGTGCCGCCGGACGCCTCGGCGGCGGCGCTCGTCGCGGCGCTGCCGGACACCGACGGCACGGTCCTGGTCCCGCGGTCCGACATCGCCGCACCGACCCTGGTCGACGGCCTGCGCGCCCGCGGCATCGACGTCGACGACGTGGTCGCGTACCGTACCGTGGGGACCGGCGACGAGCCGGTCGTGCTCGACGCGGTCCCCGACGCGGTGCTCGTGACGAGCGGCAGCGTCGCCCGTGAGGTCGCCCGCCGGATGGCCCCGCTCGATCCCCGCACCGTCGTCGCCTGCATCGGCCCCGGGACCGCGAGCGAGGCCCGCGCCGCCGGCCTGCACGTGCACGTGGTCGCCACGACGCGGAGTGCCGACGCGCTCCTCGACGCCGTGGTCGACATCAACCGAACCGCCCCCGAACAGGAAGGCACCCCGTGACCGGCCGCTTCCCCCAGGTCCGCCCCCGCCGACTCCGAGCCACCCCCGCGATGCGACGACTGGTGGCCGAGACCCGGCTGCACCCGGCCGAGCTCGTGCTGCCGATGTTCATCCGCGAGGGTGCGACCGAGGCCGTGCCGATCTCGAGCATGCCCGGTGTCGAGCAGCACTCGCTCGACTCGTTCCGCCGTGCGCTGGTCGAGGCCGCGTCGGCCGGTGTCGGCGGCGTGAACCTGTTCGGCGTCCCGGAGGCCAAGGACGCCACCGGGTCCGGCGCGACCGACCCGGACGGGATCCTCAACGTCGCGATCCGCGTCGCGCGTGCCGAGGTCGGCGACGCCCTGGTCGTGCAGTCCGACCTGTGCCTCGACGAGTTCACCGACCACGGGCACTGCGGGGTGCTCGCCGCCGACGGGTCGGTCGACAACGACGCGACGCTGCTGCGCTACCGGGACATGGCCGTCGCGCAGGCCGAGGCGGGCGCCGAGCTCGTCTGCATGAGCGGGATGATGGACGGCCAGATCGCCGCCGCCCGCGACGCCCTCGACACCGCCGGGCACTCCGGCACGGCGCTGCTCGCGTACGCGGCGAAGTACGCGTCCGCGTTCTACGGCCCCTTCCGCGAGGCCGTCTCGTCGTCGCTCGTCGGGGACCGGCGGACCTACCAGATCGACGCGGCGAACGGGCGTCAGGGCCTCCGCGAGGTCGCGCTCGACGTCGACGAGGGTGCCGACATCGTGATGGTGAAGCCGGCGATGAGCTACCTCGACGTGCTCGCCGAGACCGCCGCCACGTCGCCCGTGCCGGTCTGGGCCTACCAGATCTCGGGCGAGTACGCGATGATCACGGCGGCCGCGCAGAACGGGTGGATCGACCGGGACGCCGCCGCGATGGAGTCGCTCGTCGGCATCAAGCGCGCCGGGGCCGACGCGATCCTGACCTACTTCGCGACCGAGATCGCGCAGGCGCTGCGCCAGGAAGGCCACTGATGAGCACCAACGACCACCTGTTCAGCCGGGCGAAGAACAGCATCCCGGGCGGCGTGAACTCGCCGGTCCGCGCCTACGGTTCCGTCGGCGGGACCCCGCGCTTCCTGGTGTCCGCGAAGGGCCCGTACGTCACCGACGCCGAGGGCCGCGAGTACGTCGACATGGTCGCGTCGTGGGGACCGGCGATCCTCGGGCACGCGCACCCCGGGACGGTCCAGGCCGTCCAGGACGCGGCCGCCCGCGGGCTGTCGTTCGGGGCGTCGACCCCGGGGGAGACCGAGCTCGCCGAGCTCGTGAAGCAGCGGGTCTCGGTGGACGGCGACGGTCCGATCGAGAAGATCCGGATGGTGTCGACCGGCACCGAGGCGACCATGACCGCGATCCGGCTCGCCCGCGGGTACACCGGCCGGGACCTCCTCGTGAAGTTCGCCGGGCACTACCACGGGCACTCCGACTCGCTCCTGGCCGAGGCGGGATCGGGCGTCGCGACGCTGGCGATGCCGGGCAGCGCGGGCATCACGGCCGAGACCGCCGCGCAGACCCTGGTGCTGCCGTACAACGACCTCGACGCGGTCCGCCGCGCCTTCGACACGCACTCCGAGCGCATCGCCGGCGTCATCGTGGAGGCGGCCGCGGCGAACATGGGCGTGCTGGCACCCGATCGCGGGTTCAACCGGGCGCTCGCGCAGATCACCCAGTCGCACGGTGCGCTGCTCATCGTGGACGAGGTCCTCACCGGCTTCCGCGTCGGATCCGCCGGGTGGTGGGGCCTCGAGGCGTCGAAGGTCGTCCCCGACGGTGCCGGGTGGAAGCCCGACCTCATCACGTTCGGCAAGGTCATCGGCGGCGGCATGCCCCTCGCCGCACTCGGCGGCCGGCGCGAGGTGATGGACTTCCTGGCCCCGCTCGGACCCGTGTACCAGGCGGGCACGCTGTCCGGGAACCCGCTCGCGGTCGCCGCCGGCATCGCCACGCTCCGCGCCGCGACGCCCGCCGTCTACGAGTCCCTGAACCGCACCGCGTCGGTGATCTCCGCGGCGACGAGCGACGCGCTGTCGGCCGAGGGCGTCGCGCACACGGTGCAGCGCGCCGGGAACCTGTTCTCGTTCGCGTTCACCGACCGTGCCCCGAGGAACTACGACGACGTCCGTGCGCAGGACACCTGGCGGTACGCGCCGTTCTTCCACAGCATGCTGGACGCCGGGGTCACGCTGCCGCCGAGCGTCTTCGAGGCGTGGTTCGTCACGGCGGCCCACGACGACCGTGCCGTCGACCGGGTGCTGCAGGCGCTGCCCGCTGCCGCGAAGGCGGCGGCCGCCGCGGCCGCGTAGCGCGGCGGCGCCGCTCCGCGCGCGCGGCGCCGCTCCGCGCGCGCGGCGCCGCTCCGCGCGCGCGGCGCCGCCGAATTCGGCGGCGTCTCGGCCGCCCGGCGGTGTCTCGGGAACTGAGCGGCGCGAGCCGGGCACGGGGCGGGCGGCGCCTGCGCGTCGGACCCGACCCCGGCCTCCCGAGGGACAGCACCGTGCCCGTCAGCCGGTGGTGCTACGCCGCCCGGCGAGCGTGCCAGCGGCCCTCGTTCCGCGTGATCGCGAGCGGGAAGTCGAAGGCGTGCGACACCGCTGACGACGTGATGACCTCGTCCGCCGTGCCCTGTGCGACCGCCGCGCCGTCACGGAGCAGCATCGCGTGCGAGGTGGAGGCGGGCAGGTCCTCGAGGTGGTGGGTGACCATCACGCTGCCGAGGTCCGGGTGCCGGTGGCGCAGGGCGTCGACGGTCTCGAGCAGGTGCTCGCGTGCCGCGACGTCGAGTCCCGTCGCCGGTTCGTCGAGGAGCAGGAGCTGCGGCTCGGACATCAGTGCCCGGGCGATCAGTGCCCGTCCGCGCTCGCCCTGGGAGAGCACCGGCCACCGGGAGTCCCGGCGGGCCGCGAGGCCGACGGCGGCGATGTGCTCCTCGGCGAGGGCGACCTCGGCCGTGGTCGGCTCCCACCGCATCATGAGGTCGGTCGTCCCGGTGAGCCCGGTCAGCACGGTCTCGAGCACGGTCAGCGGGGAGAGCATCCGGTGACGCGGGTCGACGTGGCCGATGTGTTCACGGAGTTCGCGGACGTCGACCCGGCCGAGTCGGCGGCCGAGGACCTCGACGGTCCCCGCGGTCGGGTGGCCGGTGGCGCCGAGCACGGCGAGCAGCGTCGACTTGCCGGCGCCGTTCGGGCCGAGGAGTGCCCAGTGCTCGCCACGCCGGACCGTCAGGTCGATGTCGTGCAGCAGGTCGCGCCCGGACCGGGTCACACGGACGCCGGTGGCGTGGATGAGGACGTCGTTCACGGCTCCATGCTGCCGTACCTGGTGCGGACGTCGAGGACGTGGGCGTCGAAGTGCACCGCGAGCGCGTGGTGGGCGTCCGACGCGATCTCCGGGTCGCGGGACCGGACCGCCTCCTCGAGGAGCTGGAGGTAGTCCTCGACGGCCCACTGCCGGACGGGCGGCGGCTCGGGGAGGATGTACGCCAACCGGGAGATCGTGACGACCGTGGTCTGGCGCATCGCCCGGTTCGGACTGCGGAGCCCGAAGAACCGGGTGAGCTCGAGCAGCGTGGTGGTGTACGCGTAGTCCCGGACGCGCGCCTCGCGCCGCGCCCTGGCGACGAGTGCCGAGAACTCGTCGACGTCCGCGTCCGTCAGCACCGGCAGGCTGGTCCTGGCGCACATCTCCTGGAGTCCGATCAGCAGGGTGATCGTCTCGGCCCAGTCGTCCAGCGTCGGCGTGCTGACGAGGACGCTCCCGGCGCGGTCCGGCCCGGCCTCCAGCAGGCCCATCACCTCGAGTCGGCGGACCATCGGCAGCAGGCGCTGCATCGGGACGCGGAAGCGGGCGGTCAGCTCCCGCAGCGCGTACTCCCGGCCACGCACCAGGGAGCCGTCGCGGATCGAGCCGAGGAACTCGAGCCAGTCGTGGTCCGGACGCCAGTCCGCCCAGTACAGCTCCTCGGACGCGGGGTCGGCCCGACGATCGAGATCGGCACCGAGCTCGCGCCCGCTCGACGCGAGGTAGCGGTCCCACAGCCGGGCGAAGACGTGGGCCGCCCGCTCGGCGCTCCCGGTGTCGCGGAGGCGGAGCGCCCGCAGCGAGGACGCGAGCCACGCTTCGTTGTCGAGCTCGTGCCAGCGGGGCCGGTCCGCCAGGCCGTAGCGCATCTGTTGGATCGTGCGGACGAGGAGCCGGGCGGTGAAGGACTCCGGCGTGCGGTCCGCCCAGAAGTCGATGGTCGCGAGGATGCTCGTGTCGAGACCGTCGGCGCGCTCCGCCGACACCCGACGTGCTGCGGCGACGAGCCCGGCGTACGCCTCGACGTCGTCGTCGGTGGCGACGGGCACCAGCGTGCGCATGGCCACCTCGACCAGCCCGACGAGCATGCGCGTGCCGTCCGCCCACGTGACGGGGTCGAGGCGGGTGAACCGGACGGCGTCGCCCGGCAGCACCTCCGCCAGTCCGATGTCGGCGAGCCGCTGCAGGGCGCCGCCGAGGACGGCCGGGTCGACGTCGAACCGTTCGCACAGCGCCAGGACGTCGTACGTGGTGTCGTCCCGGAGCGTCCCGTCCCGGATCCCGGCGATCACCAGCGTGAACGCGTCGCCGAAGACCGGTTTCCGGGCCGTGCGCGCGCTCGTGCCGGCCACGGTCAGGCGCGCGCGGCGCGCACCGTCTCGATGTGCTGCTCGAAGTTGCGGGTCAGGGCGCGGCCGGCCTCGGCGGCGGTCTCGCCGTCGCGGTCGCTGAGCGCCTCGCGGAGGATCGAGAAGAACGCCTCCGACTCGTACTGCTCGAACGGCGGGGTCGGGTTCAGCGTGAACCGGACGCGCTCCAGGGCACCGGCAGCGGCGACCTGCACGAGCGGGTTGCCGGAGTGTGCGATGGCGAACTCGATGATCTCGGTGAGCGCTCCGCTGAACCCGTAGTCGCGGACCTTCCGCAGGCCGTCGGCGCGGTCGAGGAGCTTCTCGAGCTGCGCGGCGTCGGCGTCGCTGTACTCGGGGACGCCCCAGCGCAGGCTGAGCTCGAAGAACCCGGTCATCGCCCGGGTGGCGGTGACCCAGTCGTCGATCGTCGGGGTCGCGACGCGCGTGTACCGGTTCGCCTCCATCTCGACGAGGCCGATGTCGACGAGCTTCGCGATCGCCTCGCGGATCGGGGTGCGACTGACACCGAGCCACTGCACGAGCTCGTCGTCGTTGAGGCGCTCGCCGTGCTGCAGCGTGCCGTCCCGGAGTGCCGCGAGCATCTTGTCGTAGACGACGTCGCGCAGAAGCTTCCGCGGCGAGTTCTCGACGGTGGACTTGGGTACCGGCATGCGGGGCTCCTCACGATCCGAGCGTTTGGTACTCCAAACCTAGCGTGTCAATATGCAAACGCTTGTAAAATAACAGTATGCTGGAACCTCAGTGTGACGTGTCGACGATCGTGCGTCCGTGGACGTGTCCAGCGACGATCTCCGGCCCGAGTGCGATCGCTTCCTCGAGCCCGACGGTCCGGGTGATCGGGGTGAGCAGAGCCGGGTCGAGTTCGGCGGCGAGCACCTCCCACGCCCGCTGCCGGATGTCCGCCGGGGCGTCCACCGAGTTGATGCCGAGCAGGGAGACCCCACGCAGGATGAACGGCAGCACCGTGGTGTGCAGTTGCACGTCCTGCGCCAGGCCGCACGCGGTGACGGCCCCACCCCAGCGCGTCGAGGCGAGCAGGTTCGCCAGTGTCGTGCCGCCGACGCTGTCGACCGCACCCGCGAGCGTCGCCCGCTGCATCGGCTTCCCCCGTTCGGCGAGGGTCGCCCGGTCCACGACGTCCGAGGCCCCGAGCGCCCGCAGCGCGTCCGTGTTCGCCGGGCGCCCGGTGGACGCGGTGACCCGGTACCCGCGACCGGCGAGCAGCGGGATCGCGACCGATCCGACGCCGCCGGAGGACCCGGTCACCAGGACGGTGCCGTCCCCGGGCGCGACGAACCGGGCGAGCGCGATGACGCTGAGCGCCGCGGTGAACCCGGCGGTGCCGATCGCCGCCGCGAAGTCCTCGTGCACCGTGTCGGGCAGCACGACGAGCGACGCCGAGGGCACGACCGCCTGGGTCGCCCACCCGCCGTGCCGCGTCTCGCCCGCACCGGCGCCGTTCAGCACCACGCGGTCGCCGATCGCGACGTCGTGCACGCCGGGGCCGAGTGCTGCGACGGTACCCACGACGTCGATGCCCGGGACGAGCGGATCGACCCGCGCGACGCCGGGGTCGCCGGCGAGCGCGAGTCCGTCCTTGTAGTTCAGGCTCGAGTACGCGACGTCGACGAGGGCTTCGCCCGCACCCGGGTCCGGGACGTCGACCTCGGCGACGGTGGGGGCAGCGGCACTGGAGACGAGGACGGCGCGGGTCATGCGTCGGACGCTACCCCGGGCGCCGGGCGCCGGGTGCCGGGCCCCGCCGCCGGGCGCCGGGCCCTGTGGCGCCCCCGACCTGCCATGGCGCCCCTCAAGTCCCGAGACACCGCCGAAAGCTGCGGCGTCTCGGGCACCCCGGGGCGCCTCGGGGAGAGCGGGGCGCCTCGGGGAAAGCGGGGCGCCTCCGCCCGCCGCGGGGCGCCGCGCCCCGCGTGCTCAGCCGAACAGGATGGCGGCCTCGTCGAACCGCGACTGCGGCACCGTCTTCAGCTCGCCGAGCGCGTCCTCGAACGACACGTGCACGATCTCGGTCCCGCGCAGCGCGACCATCCGCCCCCACCGCTCCGCGACCACGGAGTCGATCGCGGCCAGGCCGAGCCGCGTCGACAGGACCCGGTCGTAGGCGGTCGGCGTGCCACCGCGCTGGATGTGCCCGAGCGTCGTGGCGCGGGTCTCGATGCCCGTCATCTCCTCGATGAGCGGTGCGAGGCGCTCCCCGATGCCGCCGAGCCGCGGCCGGCCGAACGCGTCGAGCCCGCGCTCCGAGTGCGCGTTGTCCTCGTGGTCCGGCACGAAGCCCTCCGCGACGACGACGAGCGGTGCGCGTCCGCGGTCGTAGGCGGACTGCACCCACGCCGCGATCTGCTCCATGCTCGTCTTCTGCTCGGGGATGAGGATCGCGTGCGCCCCGGCGGCCATGCCGGACTGCAGGGCGATCCAGCCGACGTGTCGGCCCATCACCTCGGCGACCATGCAGCGGGAGTGCGACTCGCCCGTGGTGCGGAGCCGGTCCATCGCCTCGGTCGCGATCTCGACGGCGGTGTCGAAGCCGAACGTGTAGTCGGTGGCACCGAGGTCGTTGTCGACCGTCTTCGGGACCCCGACGATCTTGAGCCCGGCGTCGGTGAGGCGCTTGGCGGCCGCCAGCGTGCCCTCGCCGCCGATCGCGATGATCGCGTCGATGCCGTGCCGCTCGAGGACGCGCTGGATGTTCTCCACGCCGCCCTTCTCGCCCTCGAACGGGTTCGTGCGGCTCGTGCCGAGGATCGTCCCGCCCTGCTTGGCGATGCCCTGGATGTCCTTGCGGCCGAGCGGGACGATGTCGCCCTCGACGACGCCGCGCCACCCGTCACGGAACCCGACGAACTCGTACCCGTGGATCGCGATGCCCTTGAGGACCGCGGCCCGGATGACCGCGTTGAGACCGGGGCAGTCGCCGCCGGAGGTGAGGATGCCGATGCGCATGGGGGAACTCCGTTGTCGGGTGGGTGGACCTGGACCCATCTTGGCCGACGGTGGTTTCGCTTACCATCCCTGTCATGCACCAGGTCCGTCTCGATCCGCCCCCGACGGGTGGCGCGCGTCTCGACACGGTCTACCGCCCTGGAGGCCCGGTGCACGTGGCCGCGACGCTGCGGCCCCTGCAGCGCGGCTCCGGCGACCCGGCCTTCCGGGTGGTCGGGTCCGACGTGTGGCTCGCCCTCCGCACGCCACAGGGTCCCGCGTCGGTCGCGCTCCGGCCCGCCGGGGACACGATCGCGATCTCCGCGTGGGGGGACGGCGCCGCGTGGGCGATCGAGCACGGGCCGGACCTGGTCGGCCGCGGGGACGACTGGTCCGACCTCGACGTCTCGGGGCACGCGTTCCTGGCCGACGCCCGGCACCGGCAGCCGGGGCTCCGGCTGTGCCGCACGAACGCCGTCGTCCAGGCGCTCGTGCCGGCGATCATGGAGCAGAAGGTCACGTCGCGCCAGGCCTGGGGCGCGTGGCGGTACCTGCTCCGCAAGTACGGCACGCCGGCACCCGGCCCGGCACCCGTCGGCATGATCGTGCCGCCCGCCGCGGACGAGTGGGCCAGGATCCCGAGCTGGGAGTGGCACCGGGCCGGCATCGAACCCGGGCGGTCCGCCACGGTGATGCGGGCGGTGAAGGTCGCGCCGGCACTCGAGCGGACGCTGACGCTCGGCCGCGGCGGGACGGTCGTCGCGGCCCGGCTGCAGTCCGTCCCGGGCATCGGCGTGTGGACCGCTGCCGAGACGACCCAGCGGTCCCACGGCGACCCGGACTCGCCGAGCGTCGGGGACTTCCACGTGCCGGCGCTCGTCGGGTGGGCGCTCACCGGTGGCCCGGTCGACGACGACGGCATGCTCGAGTTGCTCGAGCCCTTCCGTGGGCACCGGCACCGGGTGGTCAGGCTGATCGGCGGCAGCGGCTTCCGGAAGCCCGCGTTCGGCCCCCGCATGACGATCGAGGACCACCGATACCACTGAACCGGAACCTGTACAAGGGTACAGACAGGTCGGTGGACTTGCCGACTTCCTCCGCTCCACGGCCCTGACTACCGTCGGCGGAGGGGGCGAAGGGGTCGTCCCCTGAGAGGGGAAACGTGGACAGCACAGACCACGTCCAAGGGCCCACGAGGCGCCAACTACTCGCGTACGCCGGGGTCGCGGCCGGAGCCGCCGCACTCGGCGGCGTCGCGTTCGATGCGTCATCGGCCAGGGCGGCCGTGTCGTGGCGGTACCCGTTCGATCGCGAGTACCCGGTCTCGAGCGGCTTCGGTCCTCGACCGGTGCCCGTGGAGGGTGGGAGCTCGAACCACCAGGGGATCGACTTCGCCGCGGGGGAGGGCGTCCCGATCCACGCCGTCGGGTCGGGCACCGTCGTGACGGCGGGTCCGTTGGCCGGCTGGGCCTTCGGCAACCTCACCAGGATCCAGCACGACGGCTACATGAGCTGGTACGGCCACCAGAGCTCGATCGCGGTGAAGGTGGGGCAGACGGTGTCCGCCGGGCAGTACATCGGCAAGGTCGGGTCGACGGGCATCTCGAGCGGGAGCCATCTGCACCTCGGCATCTCGACCGGGTCCAGCAGCTCGTTCATCGACCCGTCGTCGTTCATCCTGAACGCGCCGAAGGCCAACGACTCCAGCGCTCCCGACGCGCCGCTCGACGACGACTTCCGGCTCATCAAGTCTCCGGGGCGCGGGGCGGCCATCGTCGGCGCCGGCTACTTCCGGGCGCTGCCGACGGCGGAGTTCGAAGCCTGCGCGCTGTCGCTCGCCGGGAGGCCGATCGAGGGCAACGACCGCCAGTTCGACGTGTGGAAGGCCATCGCTCTCCAGGGCACCGCAGCCTGAGCACGCACACGCACACGCACACGCACACGCACACGCACACGAGCACGAACACCGACACGAACGTCACGAGGAGAACACCATGAAGCTCATCCAGTCCACCAACCGAGGCATCGCCGTCGTCGGCCCGGGCTACTTCCGCGGCCTGAAGAACCAGGAAGAACTGCAGTCCGCGATCAAGGTCTGGGGCAACCCGGTGGAGGGCAACGACCGCCAGTTCGACGTGTGGAAGGCCATCGCCCTGCAGGGCACCACGGCCTGAGCCCCACGGTCGCACGCCGCGACGCACATCGCGCCCCGCAGTGTCGGGGCGCGATGTGCGTGCAGGGGGAGCGACTACCGCTGCTCGGTGCCGTCCGGGTTCACCACGTACCAGACCCCGCCGACGCCCTGGCCGGTGACGTCGCCCGGCTTCGCGTCCTCGGCGTAGGTGTAGACCGGGCGGCCGTCCACCGTGACCTGGAGCTTCCCGTCCGTGCCGGTGATCGTCCCGACGGACCCGGTCACCCCGGACACGGCAGGCTTCGCCGCATCCGACTCGATCGCTGGCCACGCCGCGGCGCACCCGCCCGTGCAGGTGCTCGTGCCGGAGCCCTTGACGTCCTCGTCGTAGAAGTACGCGGTCATGCCCTTCCCGTCGACGACGATCGTCCCGAGGGAGGTCGCTGCCGTCGCGATGCCGTCGTCGGCACCGTGCCCGCCGCTGTCGCCACCATCGTCGTCCGTGCCGTAGGCGCCGGCAGACGATGACGCAGAAGACGACGCCGACGCTGACGACGACGGAGCAGCGGACGCGGACGCCGAGCTCGGGGTGTCGCCGCCCCCGGACGATGTCGGGGACCCGGCGGAGCACCCCGCGAGCGCCAGCGCGGCGAACGCGACCCCCACTGCCAGCAGGCCGGTACGGGTGGAACGTGTGGTGCGCATGGGGTGCCCCTGTCCTGCGGAGCCGCGCCGGGCCTCCCGGCATCGACGGATCCGCTCACCGGTGACACGGCCCGACGGGCCGGATCGTTCGATCTCGGCCCGGATCGAACGATCCCGTGCGCTGTCTCGTTGACTGGGTGTGCGGAGAAGAACGAAGGTCCTCATCGGCGTCGCCTCGGGTGTCGTCGTCCTCGGTGCCGCCGGCGTCATCGGCGGCCCCGTCATCTACGCGAACGTCGTGAACGGTGCGGCCGACGCAGCGCCGACGCTCGCCCCGACCGGCGGGGCCACCCTGGACCCCGCCCAGGCGGACGGCGACTGGACGTCGTCCGCCGACTCCTTCGCCGGCTACCGGGTGCACGAGGTGCTCCGGGGCCAGGATGTGACCGTGACCGGTCGGACGAAGGACGTCGAAGCGCGCGCCACGGTGGCCGACGGATCGCTCACCGGAGCGACCGTGACCGTGCAGGTGGCCTCGATCGCCACGCCCGAGTCCGCCCGCGACGAGTACTTCCGGTCCCAGGCGCTGCAGACCGACCGCTTCCCGACCGCGACGTTCCGCGTGACCGACCCGGTCGACGTGCGGACGGCGCTCGCCGGGACGGACCGTCAGGTCACGCTCCGGGGCGACCTGACCATGCACGGCGTCACGAAGCCGGTGTCCGCCGACGCCCAGCTCGGCGTGGACGGCTCCGGACACGTCCAGGTCGCCGGGTCGATCCTGGTCACGTTCGAGGACTACGGCGTCCAGGCTCCGGACCTCGGGTTCGTGACCGTCGACGGGCACGGCGCCGTCGAGTTCTCGCTCGAGCTGGCGAAGTGACCGTGGCCGCGCGACCGGCCGACGAACTGCTGGCGGCGCTGCACGCCGCACACGGCGACGCGCTGTCCCGGTACGTGCGGCACCTGACCCCCGACCGCGCGCTCGCCGATGACGTCGTGCAGGAGACCCTGGTGCGCGCGTGGCAGCGCCCCGCGGTGCTCGAGCGCGAACCAGACGCGGCACGGGCGTGGCTCTTCACGGTCGCCAGGAACCTGGTCGTCGACGACGCCCGATCGGCACGGCACCGCCGCGAGTTCGGGTCCGACGACCCCGTCGACGAGCCGCAACCCGACCGCACCGACGCCGTGCTCGACGGCATCCTGGTCGCCGACGCGCTCGCCGCCCTGTCGCCCGAGCACCGCCGGGTCGTCGTGGACGCGTACTGGCTCGGCCACACCGTGCCCGAGATCGCCCGCCGCCACGGCATCCCCGAGGGCACCGCGAAGTCCCGCCTGCACTACGGACTCCGCGCACTCCGACTCGCACTGCAGGAACGAGGGGTGACCCGATGACCGACGACCGCTACCGGGACTGGGACGCCGCGTACGTGCTCGGATCGCTGCCGAACGACGAGCGGCTGGAGTACGAGCGGCACCTCGAGACGTGCGCCGCGTGCCGCGCCGCCGTCGCGGAGCTCGCGGGGGTGCCGGGACTCCTCGGTCGGCTGCCGGCCGAGGACGCGGTCGCGCTCACCGATCCGGACGGGAGGCCCGGGCCGGCTCCGGAACGGACGCTGGCCTCGGTCGCGCACCGCGTCCGCGTCCGGCGTCGGCGTCGTCGGGTGCTGGTCGCGGTGACCGCGGGGCTCGCCGTCGTCGCCGCGGTGCTCGGCGGGGTGGCCGTCGGGGGCGCACGCGTCGATCCCGCCGCACCCTCCGCATCGGTGCTCGCCGGGGGGTCGTCCTCGTCTCCCGGGGGTTCGTCCTCGGAGCGCTACGCGATGACGTCCGGGTCGGCGACCGGGCTCCGGGTCGACCTCGACGTCACCGGGAAGGCGTGGGGGACCCGGTTCGACTGGGGCTGCACCTACGGCGGCCGCGACTGGGGGAGTGACAGCGCGGTGATGTACGACCTCGTCGTGGTGCGGACGGACGGCACCGACGAGACCGTGGCGTCGTGGACGGCCTCGGGTCGTGCAGCGGCCGGGCTCGCCGCGGCGACGGACGTGCCGCTGCACTCGATCGCCTCGGTCGAGGTCCGGCTGCACGACGACCCGCGCGCGTTGGCGTCCGTCGCGCTCTGACGGCTCGGTGCCGGCGTGCGCGTGGTTCGGCGCGCGCGTGCGCGGGCTCGCCCGCCGTACTTGCACGGCCTGACGACGACTGCGCATGCGCCCGCGTGCGCAGTTGTCGTCTGTGCGAGCACGTACGCGCGGAACGACCGCGCGCGACGCAGCGCTCAGCCGTGGACCGGGTCGACCGGGCCGATCGCGCTCTGCACCCGGGCGCTCACGGACCGGAGCGTGACGGCGTCGGCGCCGACGGGCTCCCAGAACAGGTGCTCGAGCGCCGCGGTGTGCGCACGGATGCCGGCCAGCACCGCGCGGCGACCGTCCGGGGTCATCACGACCCAGCTCCCGCGGCCGTCGGTCGGGCAGTCGGCCCGCTCGACGAGCCCGCGCGAGACCATCCGCGTGACCTGGTGGCTGACGCGGGACTTCTCCCAGCCGATGCCCGCGGCGACGTCGCGCACGCGCAACCGGTGGTCGGGCTCACGGTGCAGCCCGATGAGGATCTCGAACTCCGGGATCGAGATCCCGGCGCCCTGCTGGACGGCGTGGTCGAGCGCCCGGTCGAGGCGCCGCCAGACGTCGTGGTACGCGTCCCACGTGGCCCAGTCATGGCCTGCCCCACCCTGTTTCGACATCGCACCAGCGTATCCACCGGGGGCCCACTCGGCCGGGCGCTGACACATTGCTGACTCTTGGACGGTGCTCGGCGCGCTCCGAGGTCAGGTCGGTGGCGCGGCATACGATCGGAGCATGCCGAGCGCCCGCATCCAGGACTGCACCGACGACGCCGTCGCCCTCGTGCGACGGTGGCTGGCGGCGTCCGCGGACGTCAAGCCCGACGCCGGCGCAGCCCGTCTCGCCGGGGTCCTCCGCGACGAGCAGGGCCTCGACTTCACGCTCGGGTTCGTCGACAAGGTCATCCGCCCCGAAGACCCCAGGGTCGCCGCGCGGAACCTCGAGAAGGTCAGCCAGGACGTCCCCGATGCCCTGGCCTGGTACCTCCGCGGTGCGGTCTCGTTCGGTGGCGGGTTCGCCACGATGGCGCCGTGGGCCGTCATCCCCACCGCGCGCCGCATCCTCCGCCGGATGACCGGACACCTGGTGATCGACGCCAGCCCGGCGAAGCTCGGTCCGGCCCTCGCGAAGGTCGGCGGCGAAGGCACGCGGCTCAACGTCAACCTGCTCGGCGAAGCGGTGCTCGGCAGCGGGGAGAGCGACCGCCGCCTCGAGGGCACCATGGACCTCCTCGCACGGGACGACGTCGACTATGTCTCGATCAAGGTCAGTGCCGTCGTCCCGCAGATGTCGATGTGGGCGTTCGACCAGACGGTCGAGCGCGTCGTCGACCGTCTCGTCCCGCTCTACCGGCTCGCGGCCTCCAGCCCCACGCCGAAGTTCATCAACCTCGACATGGAGGAGTACTGCGACCTCGACGTCACGCTCGCCGTCTTCCAGGAGCTGCTGGGTCGCGACGAGTTCCTCGGGCTGCACGCCGGCATCGTGCTCCAGGCGTACCTGCCGGACGCCGCCGGTGCGCTCGAGTCCCTGACCTCGTGGGCCACCGAGCGACGAGCCCGTGGCGGGGCGCCGGTCAAGGTGCGGCTCGTGAAGGGCGCGAACCTCGCGATGGAGCGCGTCGAGTCGATCGTGCACGACTGGCCGCTCGCCACGTGGGGCAGCAAGCGCGAGACCGACACCGCGTACCTCCGCATGCTCGACGCCGCCCTGACGCCCGAGCGCACCGACGCCGTGCGTATCGGCGTCGCCGGCCACAACCTCTTCGACCTCGCGACCGCCTGGGTGCTCGCCCAGCGCCGCGGTGTCACCGACGCGGTCGACGTCGAGATGCTCCTCGGCATGGCCGCCACGCACGCCGACGCCGTGCGCGCCGACGTCGGGCAGATCCTGCTCTACACGCCGGTGGTGCACCCGGACGAGTTCGACTCCGCCATCGCCTACCTGGCCCGTCGCCTGCAGGAGAACGCCAGCCCGGAGAACTTCATGTCGGCGGCGTTCGACATCGACCACGACGAGTCCGTGTTCGAGCGCGAGCACCAGCGCTGGCTCGCATCCGTCGCGGCACTCGACGACCCGGTCCGCCCGACGAACCGCACGCAGGACCGCCGACTCTCCCCGGGCGACCCGATCCCGCGCGACGCCTTCCGGAACGCCCCGGACACCGATCCCGCCATCCCCGCGAACCGCGAGTGGGCCGCCGACGTCCTCCGTCGGGTGCCCCGCTCGCAGCTCGGGGCGCAGACGATCCGCGGTGCCCGGGTGCTCGACCGCACCAAGCTCGAACGGATCGTCCGCAGCACCGCACAGGCCGGCGTGAACTGGGGCCGTCAAGACCCGGTCGACCGTGCCGAGCTGCTCGAGCTCATCGGCCACGAACTCGAGACCCGCCGCGCCGACCTGGTCGAGGTGATGGCCACCGAGACGGGCAAGACCATCACCGAAGCCGACACCGAGGTGAGCGAGGCGATCGACTCCGCGCACTACTACGCGGACCGGGCCCGCCACCTCGCCGACATCACCGGGGCCGTCTACGTCCCGCCGCGCCTGACCGTGGTCGTGCCCCCGTGGAACTTCCCGATCGCTATCCCGGCCGGCGGTGTCCTGGCGGCGCTCGCCGCGGGCAGCGGTGTGCTGTTGAAGCCCGCGCCGGAAGCCAAGCGCTGCGGTGCCGTGCTGGCCGACATCCTCTGGGACGCCGGCGTCCCGCACTCGCTGCTGCAGCTCATCGACCTCGAAGAGGACGTGCTCGGCCGGCAGCTCATCGCGCACCCCGCCGTCGACCGGATCATCCTCACCGGTGCGGCCGAGACCGCCCGGTCGTTCACGTGGTGGCGCGCCGGACTCCCGCTCACCGCGGAGACGAGCGGGAAGAACGCCATCGTGGTGACCCCCTCGGCCGACCTCGACCTCGCCGTGCAGGACATCGTGCAGTCCGCCTTCGGGCACGCCGGGCAGAAGTGCTCCGCCGCGTCGCTGGTGATCCTGGTCGGGTCCGTGGCAGAGAGCGAGCGCTTCCGCAGGCAGCTCGTCGACGCCACCCGCACGCTGCGTGTGGCCTGGCCGGACGACCCGACCGCACAGATGGGACCGCTCATCGCCGAGCCGACGGGCAAGCTCCGCGCCGGGCTCACCGAGCTCGGGCCGGGGGAGTCCTGGCTCGTGCAGCCAGTCCCGCTCGACGACTCCGGCCGACTGTGGTCCCCCGGCATCCGTGACGGCGTCCGTCCCGGCAGCGACTTCCACCAGACCGAGTACTTCGGCCCGGTGCTCGGCATCATGCACGCCGAGACCCTCGACGACGCCATCGCGATCCAGAACGGCACCGACTTCGGCCTGACCGCGGGCATCCACTCCCTCGACATCGACGAGGTCGCCGAATGGCTCCACCAGGTCCAGGCCGGCAACCTGTACGTCAACCGCGGCATCACCGGGGCGATCGTCGGCCGCCAGCCGCTCGGCGGGTGGAAGCGGTCCGCGGTGGGCACCGGCACGAAGGCCGGCGGACCGATGTACGTCGCGACCCTGGGCCGCTGGGAGCCCGCACCGCGCAAGGTGCACAAGAGCATCCAGCTGCACGGGCTCTCGCAGCGGGTCACCGCCGTGATCGAAGCGGCGCGCAGCGGTCTCACGTTCGAGGAGTTCGACCAGGTCCGCGCCGGAGCCACGAGCGACGTGCACGCCCGCGAGACCCAGTACGGCGTCTCCCACGACCCGTCGGCCCTCGTCGTGCAGCGGAACGTGTTGCGCTACCGACCGCAGTCGGTCATCGTGCGCCAGGCCGAGGGCGCACCGAGCGGCGACCTCGTCCGCTCGCTCGTCGCCGCGACCGCCGCACGCGCGCACGTGCTCCTCAGCACGGCACGCCCACTGCCCGGTCCGCTCACCCAGCTCTTCGCGTCGAGCCGCTCCCCGCTCGACGTCGTCGACCACGTGGTGGAGTCCGACCAGGAGTTCCTCCGTCGTGCGGCGTCGGGCGCGGTCTTCCAGGACGACTGGTCGAACCCCTCCGACGAACCACAGGACGCGATCGAGGTCGTGCTGTCCCAGGGCCAGGACCGACCGAAGCACACGGCGTTCGGCGGTCCCGGTGCGCGCATCCGCCTGATCGGCGGCGACCACCTCGCGCTCGAGGAAGCCCTCGGCGCCAGCGTCGACGTCGCGGTGTTCGCCGCACCCGTCGTCGAGGGCGGCCTGATCGAGATGCTGCCGTTCATCCGCGAGCAGTCGGTGTCGATCACGGCACACCGCTTCGGCGACCTCGACGCCGAGTTCACCGAGTTGCGCGTCTGACCGTCCGATGCACGACGACCGCACCCTCGTTGCCGACGGGCTCCGGAACGCCCGGGACCTCGGCGGACTCGGCACCCGTGACGGCGACACGACACCACGGGGCCGGTTCTTCCGGTCCGAGTCGGTCGACGGGCTGACCGAGGACGGCTGGGAAGCGCTCCGCGCGGCGGGCATCCGGACCGTCGTCGACCTCCGGACGGAGTCCGAGCGGTCGCGGGACACCGGCGTCCGGCCGGCCTGGCTGACGACCGTGTCCGTGGACCACGACGACCTCGACGACCGGGCCTTCTGGGCGGACTTCTGGGACAACGGGCTCGTCGGCACGCCGCTGTACTACGCCGAGCACCTCGCGCGGAAGCCCGAGCGCACGGTCGCGGTGCTCCGGGCGTTGGCCGGCGCCGAGCCCGGGGGCGTGCTCTTCCACTGCGCCGGCGGCCGGGACCGCACCGGGATCGTCGCGCTGGCGCTGCTCTCCATCGCCGGCGTCGAACCCGCCGAGGTGGTCGCCGACTACCTCCGCACGATCGACGTGTCGGACGCGATGTACGCCGCCATGGGCGTCGAGGGGCAGGAAGCCCGCATCGAGGCGCTGTGCGCCGAGCACGGCACGACGGTCGCCGACGCGTTCCGCGACGTCGTCGCGGCGTTCGACGCGGACGCGTTCGTCGCGCGGTCCGGCCTGACGGCGTCCGAACTGGAGGCCCTGCGCACGTTCCGGACGTCGCGCACCTGACCAGGGCCTCCCGTCAGGCGGTGCGGTGCAGCACCGCGACGAGACCGGCCGGGTCCGGCCGGTAGCCGGGTTCGACCTCCGCGCGCCAGCGCCCGTACGACTCGTACGCGCGCAGCGCGACGGTGGGCTCGAGCGCGCCCGCGGTGAGCGCGGCCACCTCGGCGGCACGAGCGTCATAGGGCGTCGGCAGCCGGTGGTGGACAGTTCCCGTTGCCAGGTCCGCCCGCTCCATGGACCGGACCAGGGCCTCCCGTCCGATGCCCATGACCAGGTGGAGCCCGATGAGCAGGTTCTCGCGGCCGAGCCGCACGGCGGCGAGAGCCGCGTCGAAGCGGACGTCGTTGTCGGCGGGCGGACTCGGCAGGACCGCTGCAGGCCCCTCGATCGTCAGGTCCACCCGGCGGCCGTCGAGGGTCACCAGGCGGAGCTGCTGCCCGATGTCGGTGTGCGACTCCTGCCACGCCCAGAGCGGCACCCCGAACACGCGCTCGACGTCGAGCGGTTCGGCCGCGACGACACGGACGTCGAGGTCACTCCAGGCGTCCACGACACCGGCGCCGGCACCGGCGCCCGCGACCGAGCCGTACGGTCGCACGGCCCCGGTCGGCAGCGCGGTGCGCAGCTGTGCGAGGGTCTCGTGCCGCCAGTCGCCCATGCGGCCAGCCTGCCACCCGCGTGCGCGGCGGGTCAGTCCTCGGTGTCGCCCTCGTCCTCGGCCTCGACGCCGGTCTCGTCCATGCGGTCGCGGAGGTGGTCGGCCATCGATGCCGCGCCCTCGTCGCCGTGGTCGTGGTTCACCTGCTCGATGAGGCCGGACAGCTTCTCGTGGTTCGTCGCTTCGGTGGCACCGTCCATGACGGGCTCGGTCTGCTCGTTGTCGCTCATGGCTCGGACGCTACGCGGCACCGCCCGGGCGCCGACGGGTCCCGGTCCGCAAGCCGTACCCCGAAGTGGGGGAAAAGAACGGTCTGTCCCCCTTTCTGCGGACCCGCTAGGCTCTGGGACAACGAGCCACACCCGATCGGTGGAACCCCTGACCACCGCAGGCTCGTACAGGGCATCGACGCTCCGGCCCTCGAGCGTCCCCTGTGCTCGGGCCGGGGCGCGATAGCCCGATCATCGTCGTCGGATCTCGGTGACCGCGCCTGCTGCCCGATAGTGCAGCTCCACGGCACCGCCACGGAACGGGGTCGTGCCGACGAGTTCGAACACCGACGTCGGCGCGGCGACGGGGCGCAGCGGCAGAAGCAACGCCGTGATGCCGTTGACCTGCTGATATGCAAAACGCTAGTGTTTCGTAGACGGGGCCATCCACGCTCACAAATCGTCCAGAAGGGGTTGACGGTGTCAAGGTCTCACAGGTCGCTGACCGGAATCATTCTGAGTACGACGCTCGTCGTCGGAGGAGTCTTCTGGGGCTCAAGCGCTCATGCAGCTGAAGTCCCACGGTCGGCATCGACCGTGGTCGACGTCTCGAACAGTCGGATCACGCCCGACACGATGCGTCGGGCAGTGTCCGAGGCTCGGGCGGCCGGTGCGATCAGGGACGAGCGGATCAACGCTGATGGCGCGCTGTCGGTCGTCGTCGAGGGCACGAACGGGGCAACACTGGAACTGAGTGCACTCGGTCAAGATGCTCGCCTCGGAACCGGATCCGACAGCTACGGCGGCATGTACGTCGCCTTCAATGCATTCGACCAGAACCTGGTCATCAGCGGCGCGATGACCGCGATCGCGGCTGGGATGTGCGCGCTCGGACCGGCGGTCTGCGCAGTTGCGACCGTCGCTGGACTGCTCGCCAGTACTGCAATCGGAAACGCGGGCGGGGTCCGTTGTGGGACGAAGTCGCTGCGGGTGTACCCCATCTCTCACAAGACACCTCGCTGCGCATAGGGCCGGGCACGATGAAGAAGATCGTCACGAGTGTGACCTTCGCAACGGTCGTCGCGGTCGGGCTGCTGGTTGCAGCCTCGGCGTACTTCGCTGCAACGAGGGGCACCCCCTGGCAGTGGAGTGGCGCTCTCGCCTCCGGAGTCGCCGTCGGGCTGAGCGGGATCTACGTCGGGACAATGGCGCGCCGTCGTCATCGGGACCGGTTGCGCTGATCGTCAACGAGAACGCCCCGTGTCGTCTGGCTCGGGGCGTCAGCGCTTCCGGCCGGCCCCGACCAGCGCGATCTCGGCGACCGCGAGCCCGGTCGCGATCCAGAGCTGGCTCGCGCCGATCGCCCGCCACCGCGGATTCGCCATCAGCAGCGGAACCATGGTCACCGCGTGCGTGGCGTCGACGGCGGCGCCGAGGGTGTGTGCGTCCGCCGACCCGGACCGGAGCAGCAGCGCCGCCTGCGCGAGCTGCCGGAACCCCAGGATCCGGTGGAACGCCGTGGTGCCGCGCGTCGTCCCCGACCGGCTCAGGTGCAGGATGCCGAGCGCCGCGCGCCCGACCTCGACGGCGACCGCCGCGCTCGTTCGTGTCATGCCCTTCGTTCTACCCGGGTCGCCCGGGACGCACCCGTGCGGCGACGGGCAGACTGCATCTGTGGAGACGGACGAGGAGCGTGCAGACGAGGCGCCGCCGGGGTGGGTCCTCCGGACGCCGAACCGGGCGAGCGAGGTCTGGCTGCCGCCGTTGCTCGCCGTGGTCGTCGCGGCGGCGCTGGTCGTCGGCGGTGTCCTGCTCGGTGACCGGGTGACCCTGGTCTCGGGCGTCGCTGCCGGAACGTGCGTCGCCGTCGGAGCGGTCGTGCTCGGGGCGGCGGGCCGGGCCGCGTACGTCGAGCAGTCCCGGGCGGCGTCGTGGCGACTGCACGTGGTCAGCGTGGTCGTCGGGTCCGGCTCGTTGCTGGTCGTCGCGCTCGGCAGCCTGGTGAGCGGCGTCCTCTTCGGGGTCTCGGCCGGCGTCGTCGTGACCGCCGTCCAGTTCGTCTACACGGCCAGGACGGTGGCGTGGATCGACCGTGTCGCACTCGGGGTCGTGTCGTCGGTGCTCGCTGCCGGCGCGGCGGTTCTGGTCGTCCTCGGTCTCACGGTCCCCGGCGTCCCGTCGCACCGGGTCGCGGTGTGGGTGGGTGCCGGGTGGCTGGTCGCGGTCGTCGCGGCCGTCGTCGCCGTCGTCCAGTTCCGTGCGGCAGCGCGCACACCGCGCGACTGAGCCGTCCGACGACGGCCGGAGTGAGCGGCCGAGCCGTCAGCGCCCCGCGCCGAACCGCGTCGTCACCCCCGGCGAGTACAGCACCGAGTCCGGCGGGAGCTCGGTGAGCGCGAACGGCAGCCCGGCCGCGCCGACGAGGTCGTCCCGCAACGACACCACCGACGCCCGGTGCA
The DNA here is from genome assembly GCF_044746585.1 of Curtobacterium sp. NPDC090223. NCBI lineage: Bacteria > Bacillati > Actinomycetota > Actinomycetes > Micrococcales > Microbacteriaceae > Curtobacterium > Curtobacterium sp. NPDC090223. The sequence continues at coordinate 465,048 of NZ_JBIVCN010000004.1, forward strand.
GCTCCCACGACTCGTGCTCGTTCGGCCAGAACCGTGTGGCACCCGCACGGTGCACGTGCATGCCCCACCGCGCCGTGAGGAACGTCTCGAGCGCGCTCGGCTCCCCGATCGCGGGCCCGACCCGCACGTCGAGCATCGATCGCAGGTGCGTCCCGTGCCGCCGCATCGCGTAGCCGACCCGGCCGTCGCCCTTCCGCGCAGCGGCGTCCGCCCAGCGGTACGGCAGGCCGGTCGCGACCCGCGCGCCGATGGTCGGCAGGAGCTTCCCGGCGTCGAGCGAGAGGAACACGACCCCCCGCTGCCCTTGCTCGTCCACGGTGTAGACGCGCACGTTCAGCTCGACGAAGTCGCCGATCCGCCCGGTCCGGCCGAGCCGTCCGAGCGGTGGGAACCGGGTGTCCTCGAAGCGGAAGGCGATGAGGCCGACCCACGTGGTCGCGCCGTCGTCGGTGCCGTCGACGGCCATCGTGTCGGGGCGGGTCCCGGCCGGCAGCAGCGGCGCCACCGCCGACGCGTCCACGCGCCAGTGCAGGAAGACCACGTCCAGCCAGTCCTGGGAGATCCAGGGCCGGCCCGGAAGTCCGGGGGCGACGGATGCGACGGCCGGGAGGCCCGGTGCGGCTCCGGTGGGTCGGCTGTCGGTCACGAGATCGTCGCGTCGTCGATGTGGGTCGCGACGGGTGCGTCGTCCCACCCCTGCTGCGGCGTGTCGCAGGTCCCTCGGAAGACGTACTGCGACGGCCGCTTCCGCTCGCTCGAGGTCCAGTCGATCGCGGGACGTCGGCGCTCCGGCGGCAGGTACCCGATCCGGTACACCGCCATCAGCTCGAGTTCCGGCGGCACTCGCAGCAGCCCCTCGATCTCCTCCCACGCACCGGGGGTCTCCATCGGGAAGGACACGAACTGGATGCCGAGACCGAGCTCGGTCGTGGACAGCCAGATGTTCTCCATCGCCGCGCCCATGCTGAACACCGAGTAGAAGCCGGAGAGTTCTTCCTTCCGGTACTCGTGCCGATCGAGCATCACCCCGAGCAGCAGCGGCGACCCCGCGACGAGCTTCCGGTTCTCCTCGCCGAGGGTCTGCGGCACCCGGAGCGTGTTCATGAGCACCTGCCCGCGCTTCGTGAACACCTGCTTCGTGAACGGCTTGAGCGGACCGGGGAGCTTGTCGAAGAGCATGCCGTCTCGTCGCTCGTCCATCTCCGCCTGGCTGAACCGGAAGTACGGCTTGTACCGCTGGAAGAACGTGCCCTCGGCCATCGTGCGGGTCATCGAGCGCCCGCTGATCTCCGCGACCCGTTCGATGGTCGGGCGCTCCTCGACCAGGACGAACCGCCACGGCTGACTGTTCAGCTGCGACGGAGCCCGCCCGGCGAGCTCGACGAGGAGCCGCTGGTGCTCCTCGGACACCGGGTCGGGCAGGAACGCCCCGTTCGTCGTCCGTCGGCGTCGGATGGCCTCGAAGAGCTCCACTGCTGTCCTCTCACCGGTCAGCGCCGGAACAGCAGCGCCCCGAGGTAGGACGGCGCGGCGGCGACCGCGACTCTCCAGTGTGCTCCGGTCCGCGGGTTCGTGCGCGGTGCCATCGCCAGCGGCACGAGCGCCGGCAGCAGGAACAGCGCCGACCTCGACCGGGTCCAGAGGGGGGTCGTGGCGGCCACGCCCGTGAGGGTCGCCGTGACGACGAACAGTCCGTGGTGCACCACCCGGAGCTTCTTCGTCCGGATGAGCCGAACGGCCACCGCGGTGCCCCAGAGGCAGTTGACGACGTAGGCGGTCGATGCGGCGGTGACCATCCGCCGGGCCTTGCGCGATCCCGTGGGAGGTGCGCCGAGCCTCCAGTCCGCCGTCTCACGTCGCATGACGGCAACCTACCCGGCCGGCACCGACGATCTCCGTTGTCGGGATGATGTGTGAAATACCGACGCCCGCCATCATGGGTGCATGACCACCACGCCATCCGCTCGGTTCGAGTTCATCGACGTCCTGCGCGGCTTCGCGCTGTTCGGGATCCTCTTCGTGAACGCGATCGACATCTCCCGCGTGGGGATGGGCTGGATCGTCCTGAACAACGGCCCGCTCCCCGACGACCCACTGCGCGACTTCCTCTACGCCACCACCCAGACCCGGTTCGTCCCGATCTTCAACACGCTGTTCGGGGTGAGCCTGTTCTTCGTGCTGTCCGGTGCCCGGGCCCGCGCTGCCCGACCCTGGCTCGTGATGGTCCGTCGTCTGGTCGGACTCGTCGTCATCGGGGCACTGCTGATCGTGGTCTACCCCGGCAACGTGCTGTACGAGTACGGCATCGCCGGACTCGTCGTCCTCCCCGTCGTCGTGCTCGCGCCGCGGTGGGTCACGCTCGCGGGTGGCGTCGCGCTCACGATCGCCGCGTACGCGGTGGCCGGCGGTGGACTCGCGGCGACGCCGGGGCTGATGCTCCTCGGCGCCGGGCTCGCCGCGTACGGCCTCCCGAAGGCCCTCGGTTCGGCAGGCAGGGGAGTCACGGCGGTGTTCCTCGTGTCGGCAGCGGCGAGCGTCCCGCTGCTCTGGTGGCAGGTCTCGGCGGACATCGGTGACCCGAGGTTCTCCGATCTCGGCGGCGTCACGGGCATCGTCATGGCGGTGGCGTACACGACCGGGCTCGCACTGCTCTGGAGGACCCCGTTCCGACGCGCGCTCTCCGCGTTCTTCGAACCGCTCGGACGGATGGCCCTGACGAACTACGTCGCGGCAGCCGTCGTCTTCGCCGGGCTCGCCACCGTCGTCGACTTCGGGATGATGACCGCGGTGTGGCCCGTCGTCCTCACCGCCCTCGCGCTGATCGTGGTCCAGTCGGTCCTGAGCCGGATCTGGCTCGCCCGCTTCGTCTACGGCCCCGTCGAGTGGCTCTGGCGGAGCGCCACGTGGCTGCGGGTCGCACCCGGCAGGCGGGTCGCGCGCTGAGCCGCCGACGGGCCACGGGCCCCGGGGCGTGCCCGGTCATCAGTCCGTCGTCCCCCGGAGCAGGGCCCGTCCGTCCGCGGTGACCGGGGTCAGTCCGACGACGTTGACCACGAGCAGCACCAGCGCCGTGAACTGCGTGACGACGTCCGGCGGCGGCAGCACCAGGCACGCGCACGCCAACGCGCATCCGGCGAGCGGGCCCGCGGCTGCGACCACGCGAGCCCGCCACCCCGTGAGGGGCGGGTGCAGGACCGCGGTGGTGCGACGGGTGGCGATCACGGTGCCCGCGTGCCGGCCGAGCAGCGACCGGACGACCAGCAGGTGGCCGGCCTCGTGCACCGCGACGCACGCCGCCGTCGTGCACGGTGCCAGCACGGCCGCCCCGGTGGTCTGCACGGGGGCGGCGATCGCCCCGAACAGGCACCCGAACACCGCGGCGGTCAGCGCGGTGGGAAGGGCCCACTGCCGGACGACCGCCGCGAGCGGAGCCGTCACGGCGCCGACCCAGCCGGGTTCTCCGTGTCTGCGGCGCGCGCTGCCGAGCGTGTGGATGCGCCGCGCCGTCGACGACCCACCCACCCCCAGGGCACGGACGAGCTCGCACCGGTCCGACCTCGACGCGGTGGCGAGTCCGTTGCCGAGGAGCGTCGCGGCGTTCTCGAGCGCCGAGCCGGGCAACACCTCGTCGAACCCGGTCGGGACGTCCGTGACCCGGAGCCCGGTCGGGACGACCCGGACGACGACGCCGGGGTGCACCCGGAAGGTCGTCAGGCGAGGATCGATGCGGTCCTCCTGCGGCTGATGACCACCGGGAGCACGAGTACGAGGACGAGCCCGGCCGCCACGGGGAGCCCGACGGCAGCGGCCCCGGAGCCCAGCCGGTCGGCGATGAACGGCGGGACCGAGGTCAGCGCCGCGGCCAGGATCGCGGCGAGGACACCGCCGCCGGGCAGGTCGAGGTCGCTCGGGAACACGACGCCGGAGAACCCGGCCGCGCAGATGCACAGCCAGACCATCGGCAGCGACGGCGTCCAGGCCCAGCCCGCTGCTGCCTGGGTTCCGCCGAACGACAGGACGACCCCGGCGGCGACGACCAGCCCCGCGCCGACCATCGTGACGACCCGGCCCGGGTTCCACGGGTCCGTGCGGACGGGGACGACGACCGCCCGTCGCCACGAGGTCCGCCGGTCCGTCGCGTAGAGCGGGAGCAGGACCGCTGAGGGAACCGCGAGCAGGGTGACCTGGAAGAGCAGTCCCTGGACGGCGGGGTCGTCGTTCAGGCCCGAGCCCACGCGCGCCCCGACGACCAGGCCAGCCGCCAGGACGAGCGTCGAGACCGTCATCGGGTCGCGCAGCGGGAGCAGCACGGCGGCGGGGAGGGGCCGACCGGTCCGGGGCCGCAGCCAGCGGACGACCGCCGGTCGGGGGCCGATGGTGACCGTCCGCGCGACCAGTGCCATGAGCGCCCCGGCGAGGAGCGCGGCGGTCAGGGCGGCCACGGCCACGAGCACTGGCGCGGAGCGGTCCGAGCCGGCGAGGAGCTGCGCCCACGGGGTCCGGACCGCCGCGCGGTACCCGAGGGCCGCGCCCGCGACGGTGGCGGCCGCGGCGACACTCGTCGCGGTCGTCTCGTCGATCCCCAGCGCGGTGCCGACTCGCGCTGCCAGACGGATGACCGACGACGTCACGGCGGACGCTGCGAACGCGGTGGCGATCGCCGCGGTCGTGCTCGCCCCGGCCTGCGCGCCGTCCATGAGTGCGGCACCCGAGGCGATCAGCGGTGCCAGGACCACGGGTGCCAGAGCGGTCGCCGTCACCACGGTCGGTAGCGTGACGGCCATCGACCTCGTGGTGCGGCTGATCGGGGCCACGGCCAGCAGCGGCTCCAGGACGCGGTTGGACGGCAGCAGCACCGCGAGGACCCCCGTGATCGACGCGCTCGCGAGCCCGGTGCCGAGCGCGCTCTCGACGAGGACCTGCAGCTGGAGCGCGTCCGGGACGCCGCGTTCTCCGCCGTGGGCCGAGACGACCGCCAGGGCGACCCAGGCCGCCGCCAGCACCCCGACGCCCCAGACGACGGCGAGCGTCCGCCACCGTGCCCCGGTCACGCTCCGGGTGAAGTCGCCGACCCAGAGCGCGGCGAGCAGCCGCCCGACCGCGACGGCGTCAGCCACGGCGTGCGGTGCGCCGCGCCGTGACGAGCCGGTCGCCGGACACCGTCACGGCGAACACGACGGCGGACGTCACCAGCCACCACACCAGGACACCGGAGCCGTCGAGGCGCGCACTCGCGATGTCGTCGCCGGCGCCGGCCACGACGTGCACCAGGCCGGGCAGGGTGACGTCCACGCCGCGTGCGGTCGTGACGACGAGGGCCGCGGCGGCGACCAGGAACAGGAGGATCGGGGCGCTCACCATCGCGGAGACGGCGGCGACCAGCAGCTTGATCGGGGTCATCGAGGGGTCCTTCGTGCGTCGGGGCCGAGGGCGGTGCCCGGGCCGGGTGCGAGAGCGAGTGCGAGGTCCGCACGGACGGTCGCCGTGTCGTCGAGGCCGGTCATCGCGATCATGACGTCCTCGAGTGCGGCCACGCCGGCGTCGGTGATCAGCCGCTGGGGACGGTCGTCGGCGATGATCCGGCCGTGGTCGAGGATGACCACGCGCTCGAACCAGTGCTCGGCGGCGAGGACGTCGTGCGTGGCCACGAGCACCGAGGTGCCGTCCTGACGCAGGGCGTCCACGAGCGCGCGGATGACGACCACCGCGTGCGGGTCGAGCCCGCGGAACGGCTCGTCCATGACCAGCAGTCGCGGCCGGTGGGCGACCGCACTGACGATCTGCAGCTTCTTCTTCGTGCCGTGGGACATCTCGCCGATGAACTTCCGCATGTGCGGGGTCAGCCCGAGACGCTCGGTGATGGTGGCACGCCACCGGAGGTGGTCCCTCCCGCCGCGCAGCCGGTCCACGTGGGCGAGGAACTCGGTGCCCGTCAGGGAGAGCGGGATCGGGAGCTCGTCGGGGACGAAGCCGACGTGCCGCTTCGCCACCCGGGAGTCGTGCGGGATCCCGTCGATCTCGATGGCGTCGCTGTCGAGGTCGTGGATCCCGACGAGGCCGTGCACGAGCGTCGACTTGCCGCTGCCGTTGGGGCCGAGCAGTGCGACGAGCTCTCCGGGGGCGACGTCGAGATCGACCTCGGAGAGCCCGCGTGCGCCGCCCCGGTACTCCTTCGAGCAGTGCAGCGCGAGGAGTCGTGATCGAGGTGCGCTCATCGCGCTACTTGAAGCAGTTGAACTTGACGGTCGCGTTGAGCGGGTTGTTCCAACTGATGTCCACGACGGCGTTGAACCCGCGGTAGCCGTGCGAGATGCACGACGCGGTCAGGTAGGCGACGAGACCGAGCCCGACGACGATGGCGGCCGCGAGCACGATGACGAACACGGGGTTCTGGCTGGCCGCCACCCGTTCCACGACTCGGTCCCGCGCGTCTGACGCGGCGATCGACGCGCGGGCGGGGATGGTTGCGATGGCAAGGGACATGTCTGGGTCCTCCGTTCGGCCGGTGACGAACCGGCTGCGACCCGGGCTGCGGTGCCCGGCACCGGACAGCCCCTGTCCGGCATGTGCAACGTAGCATCGGGAATACCAGTTGTCAGTCGATATCGCCGAACGACATCCGCGGGCCGGTTCCGGGTGTCAGGCGCCTTCGCGGGAGACCAGGCGGGACAGCACGATCGCACTGCGGGTGTGGTCGACCTGCGGCGCCAGCCGGACGCGGTCGAGGGCTTCCTCGAGCGCCGGGAGGTCCTTCGACCGCATGTGCACGACCGCGTCGGCGCTGCCCGTGACGGTGCCGGCGTCGACGACCTCCGGGACGGAGTCGAGCAGCGCGCGGAGCTCGTCGGGGGAGACGGTGCCGCGGCAGTAGAGCTCGACCCAGGCCTCGGTGCCCCGGTCCTCGACCGCGGGGTCGACCTTGATCGTGAACCCGCGGATGACGCCGTCGGCGACGAGACGGTCGACACGGCGTTTCACGGCGGAGGCGGAGAGGCCGACGACCGAGCCGATGTCGCCGTACCCGGCGCGGGCGTTGTCCCGGAGCTGATCCAGGATGCGGTGGTCGAGCGAATCCATCGTGACCCATCGTACGCGGGGTTCTTGCGAGAACGCCGGTCGAACGCACGAAACGTGCGCGCTCGCCTGGTGCGGAGAGCGCGCCGGAATCCATAGACTGGCCACGGCGTCGACCTGGTCCGCCGCGGAACACGGTGAGTGAGCCTGCATCTCACCGAGATCTCTCGAGGTGGTTCCTGGCAGGCTCGGGCCCGAAGTCCCAGGAGGACTCCCGTGTCGACCCAAGCACCGTCGAACCCCGCAGCCGCCAGCACGACTGCTCCCGCCCGCACCGCCACCAAGCGCACGATCCTGATGTGCAAGCCGGACTTCTACACGGTGAGCTACCGGATCAACCCGTGGATGCACCCCGAGGACCCCACGGACACCGCGAAGGCCGTCGCCCAGTGGCAGGAGCTCCACGACGTCTACCAGGGCCTGGGCTTCGAGATCCACCTGATCGACCCGATCCAGGGGCTGCCGGACATGGTCTACGCCGCGAACGGCGGGTTCGTGCTCGACGGTGTCGCGTACGGCGCGAAGTTCCAGTACCCGGAGCGTCAGCCCGAGGGCCCCGCGTACATGGACTGGTTCCGCGGCGCCGGCCTGCAGGTCGCCGAGCCCGTCGAGACGAACGAGGGCGAGGGCGACTTCCTGCTCGTCGGCGACGTCATCCTCGCCGGCACCGGCTTCCGGTCGGACAGCACCTCGCACGAGGAGATCGCGAAGGTCTACGGCCGCGACGTCATCACGCTCAAGCTCATCAACCCGAGCTTCTACCACCTCGACACCGCGATCGCCGTGCTCGACCCGGAGCCCACGGCCGACGGCACTTCGAACATCGCGTACCTCGAGTCCGCGTTCGACGAGCCCTCCCTGGCGATCCTGCGCGAGCGCTTCCCGGACGCGATCATCGCCACCGAGGAGGACGCCGCCATCCTCGGCCTGAACTCCTACTCCGACGGGTACAACGTCGTGATCGCCGCTCGCGCGACCACCTTCGCCGAGCAGCTCCGCGAGAAGGGCTACAACCCGATCGGCGTCGACCTCTCCGAGCTCCTGCTCGGCGGCGGCGGCGTGAAGTGCTGCACGCTCGACCTGCACCCCGTCGGCACCGGCAACTCCGTGGCACGGTCCTGATGAGCGCCACCGGCACGCTCGGCGCCAACACCACGGCGGCGCTCGCCGTCGAGGACCGCGCACTCGCGCACAACTACAGCCCGCTCCCGGTCGTCATCGCCTCGGGTGAGGGCGCCTGGGTGACGGACGTCGACGGCGTGCGCTACCTGGACGGCCTCGCCGCGTACTCCGCCGTCAACTTCGGCCACGGCAACGCCCGACTGGTCGCCGCCGCGAAGGCACAGCTCGACCGCGTGACCCTGACGAGCCGCGCGTTCGTGAACGACCAGCTCGGCCCGTTCGCCTCGACCCTGGCGGCACTCACCGGCACCGAGATGGTCCTGCCGATGAACACCGGCGCCGAGGCCGTCGAGTCCGCGATCAAGGTGTCGCGGGCCTGGGGCTACCGGGTGAAGGGCGTCCCGGCTGACCGGGCGACGATCATCGTGGCGAGCGGCAACTTCCACGGCCGGACGACGACGATCATCTCGTTCTCGGACGACCCGGACGCCAAGGACGACTTCGGCCCGTACACGCCGGGCTTCCGCACCGTGCCGTACGGCGACGCGGAGGCGCTCCGTGCCGCGATGGACGAGACGGTCGTCGCGGTGCTGCTCGAGCCGATCCAGGGCGAGGGCGGCGTCGTCATCCCGCCGGCGTCCTACCTGCCTGCGGTGCGCGAGATCTGCGACGAGTTCGGCGCGCTGTTCGTCGCCGACGAGATCCAGTCCGGGCTCGGGCGCACCGGCCACACCCTCGCGGTCTCGCGTGTGGACGTCCGACCCGACCTCGTCACGCTCGGCAAGGCACTCGGCGGCGGCATCGTCCCGGTGTCCGCGGTCGTCGGTTCCGCCGCGGTCCTGGGCGTCCTGCGCCCCGGCGAGCACGGTTCGACGTTCGGCGGGAACCCGCTCGCCGCGGCCGTCGGGGCCGAGGTCGTCGCGATGCTCGGCGAGGGCACGTTCCAGCAGCGCGCCCTGGCCGGCGAACCCGTCCTCCGTGGGCTGCTCGACGACCTCGTCGGCCACGGCGTCGTGGAGCACCGCGTCGCCGGGCTCTGGGCTGGCATCGACATCGACCCGGCCATCGGCACCGGCAAGGAGGTCGCGAAGGCGCTCGCCGGGCGCGGTGTCCTGGTCAAGGACACCCACGGGTCGACGATCCGGTTCGCCCCGCCGCTCGTCGTGACCGACGACGAGATCGCCGTGGCGATCGACGCACTCGGCGCCGTCCTGCGCGACCGCAGCTGACCCATCGGACCGGCACCGGGCCTCCAGGCCGTCGGTGTCGTGTGGACCCGCTCAACCGGAACCGGCTCGCACCACGTGATCACGTGGTGCGAGCCGGTCCGCGTTGTGCGTCGACGTGTCGAACCGCGGCCTGCAACTCCGCGAACCGCGGCCCGCGGCTCAGACCGCCCAGCGCTCCGCGAGCTGGTCCATCAGCGCGTCGAGCCGCTCGTCGACCACCTGCTCCTCGGGGTGGGCCTCGTACCAGGCGATGACCTCGCGCACGCCCTGCCGGTACGGCGTGCGCGGCCGGTACCACGGCACGAGCGAGCGGATCTTGCTGTTGTCGAACACCGAGCTGTTCGCCTTGTCGCCGAGCAGCGCGGCACCCCAGTCGGCGTCCACGGCGTTGATCGCGTCCGCAGGCACATGCACGATCCGCAGGTCCTCGACGCCGGCCGCGGCCGCGATCTCGTGCGCGATGGCGTTCCAGGTCGGGGCCTCGTCGCTCGTGATGGTGAACGCCTCCCCGATCGCCGACGCGTTGTCGAGCAGGCCGGTGAACCCGACCGCGAAGTCGCGGCTGTGGGTGAGCGTCCACAGCGAGGTGCCGTCACCCGTGATGATGACCGGCTTGCCGGCCCGCATCCGGGCGATGGCCGTCCAGCCGCCCGTCAGCGGCAGCTTGGTCTCGTCGTAGGTGTGCGACGGACGGACGATCGTCACCGGGAAGTCCTGCTCCCGGTACGCCGTCATGAGCAGTTCCTCGCACGCGATCTTGTCCCGCGAGTACTGCCAGAACGGGTTCTTCAGCGGCGTCGACTCGGTGATGGGCAGGTGCGTCGGCGGGGTCTGGTACGCCGAGGCCGAGCTGATGAACACGTACTGCCGCGTCCGCCCGGCGAAGAAGTCGATGTCCGCCTGCACCTGGTCGGGCGTGAAGGCCACCCAGTTCACGACCGTGTCGAAGTGACGGTCGCCGAGTGCGTCCGCCAGGGCGCTCCGGTCGGACACGTCGGCCTGGAGGCGCGTCACACCCTCCGGGATCGGCCTGCCCCCGGTGGTCCCACGGTTCAGGACCGTGACCTCCAATCCCTGCGTGGTCGCCTCGGTGACGCAGGCGGCGCTGATCACGCCGCTCCCGCCGATGAACAGGACGCTCGCTCCGTTGCTCGTCATTCCTCCACGTAACCACGTTCCGGCGGGGCTAGCGTCGATGGGGACGCCGCACCGACGCGGCACGGGAGGAACACCGCACATGGAGTACCGCTACCTCGGCAACTCGGGCCTCAAGGTCTCCGAGATCACCTACGGCAACTGGCTGACCCACGCGTCCCAGGTCGAGAACGACGCCGCGATCGCCTGCGTCCGGGCAGCGCTCGACGTCGGCATCTCGACGTTCGACACCGCCGACGTGTACGCCAACACCGGCGCCGAGACCGTCCTCGGCGAGGCGCTCAAGGGCGAACGACGCCAGTCGCTCGAGATCGCGACGAAGGTGTTCGGGCCGACCGGTCCGAAGGGCCACAACGACACCGGGCTGTCCCGGAAGCACATCCTCGAGTCGATCGACGGCTCGCTCGGGCGGCTGCAGACCGACTACGTCGACCTGTACCAGGCGCACCGGTTCGACTACGAAACCCCCCTCGAAGAGACCATGCAGGCCTTCGCCGACGTGGTCCGCGCGGGCAAGGTCCTGTACGTCGGCGTCTCGGAGTGGACCGCCGAACAGCTCCGTGCCGGCGCCGCACTGGCGAAGGAGCTCGGCTTCCAGCTCATCTCGAACCAGCCGCAGTACTCCGCGCTCTGGCGGGTCATCGAGGAAGAGGTGGTGCCCACCTCGAAGGAACTCGGCATCTCGCAGATCGTCTGGTCGCCGATCGCCCAGGGCGTGCTCACCGGGAAGTACAAGCCCGGGCAGCCGCTGCCCGAGGGCTCCCGCGCGACCGACGACAAGGGCGGCGCGGACATGATCAAGCGGTTCATGCGCGACGAGGTGCTGTCCTCGGTGCAGGAGCTCGAGCCGATCGCGAAGGAGCTCGACCTGTCGATGGCGCAGCTCGCGGTGGCGTGGGTCCTGCAGAACGAGAACGTGGCGTCGGCGATCATCGGCGCGTCCCGGCCGGAGCAGGTGCACGACAACGCCGGCGCTGCCGGGGTGACGATCCCGGCGGAGCTGCTCTCGCGCATCGACGACGCGCTCGGCGCCGTCGTCGAGCGGGACCCCGCGAAGACGAACGACAGCAGCCCGAAGACCCGCGAGGCCTGACGGCCGCCGCCGCGCCCGCGCCGCAGGGGCACGGCCGGTGTTCGCACAACCGAAACCGCTTCGAACCGCGTACGTCGGCGGTGTCGGGCGGTTTCGGTTGTGCGAACCCGAGCGGCACCACGGGCGGAACCGCGGGCGGAACCACGGGCGGAACCGCGACCGTCCAGCGCCGCGGCCGCACGCGCCGTAGAAACGGAGAAGGCCCCTCACTCGCGTGAGGGGCCTTTCACCGTGGCTGGACACGGCATCGATCCGTGGACCTTTCGATTTTCAGTCGAACGCTCTACCAACTGAGCTATCCAGCCGTGGCGACCCTGACGGGACTTGAACCCGCGACCTCCGCCGTGACAGGGCGGCACGCTAACCAACTGCGCTACAGGGCCATATTGACTTGCATCCGGTGCTGTTCTGTTCCTGCTTGCTGTCTCACGAGGAGTGACCCCAACGGGATTCGAACCCGTGCTGCCGCCGTGAAAGGGCGGTGTCCTAGGCCACTAAACGATGGGGCCGCAAGCAGTACATCCCTGCACCGGAGGTCAAGCATACGGAAGCCCCGCGCGGATGACAAATCGGCGTGCCAGCACCGGTCCTGCCCGGCGTGTCGCAGGGACACGGGTGGGGCGCGCAGGCTTCACTCACGGTGGAGGAGTGCCTCCGATTCTGCGCCGTCGGTGTTCGAGTGCGAGCATCGTCGTCGGCCCGTGTCCCTCGTGCGAGGGGCTGCACCGGTCCGGCACCTGTTGTTACTGTTGCGTCTGTTAACAGTGTTACGTGCGTGAGCCTTGCCGCGCTGTTACGAAATCGAGATGTATGTCGACCTCACCATCGCAGTCCCTCAGCCACCGCCGCCGCGTGATCGCCGCCGCGGTGGCTGTCGTGCTCACGGCCGGGGCGATCGCCGCGATCGCACCCGCTGACCGGGCGTCGGCAGCGATCTACCCGAGCTGGAGCGAGGTCCAGGCCGCCAAGGCGTCCGAGGCCGCCCAGCAGGAGCAGGTCTCCGAGATCAAGAGCCTCATCGCGAAGCTCACGGCGGACGCCACGGCGAAGCAGAGTGCCGCCGCCGCTGCCGGGACGGCGTACCAGATGGCGCAGACGAAGTACGACGAGGCGACGCTCAAGCAGCAGAAGCTCCAGGACCAGGCGGACGCGGCCGAGAAGACCGCGGCGGCCTCCGAGGAGCAGGCCGGTCAGCTCGCCGCGCAGCTCGGTCGGGCCAGCTCCAACGACGTCACGACGGACCTCCTCACGCACCCGACGGACTCCAAGGACTACCTCTACGAGCTCGGCGCGATGTCGAAGCTCAGCGAGCAGGCGGACGGCATCTACTCGCAGGCGACCCAGGACCGGGGGACGGCGCAGGCCCTCGCGGACAAGTCGGCCGTCGCGAAGAAGGCGCTCGGTGCCCTCGCCGACGCTGCACAGAAGAAGATGCAGGCGGCGCAGACCGCTGCCGACGCGGCACAGACGGCCGTCGACGCGCAGGCGGACAACCAGGAGCGGCTCGAGGCGCAGCTGACCCTGCTCACGACGAACGCCACCAACGTCGAGGCGAAGTACAACAAGGGCGTCGCCCAGGCCGAGGCGCGTGCGAAGGCCCGGGCGAAGGCGCGTGCGGAGGCCGCCGCGAAGGCAGCCGCCCAGGCACCCGCGTCGAGTGGCGGTGCCGGCGGCGGCACCGCGAACGCCTCCGGCTGGGTCCGCCCGAGCGCCGGCTACCAGACCAGCCCCTACGGCTACCGGGTCGACCCCTACACCGGCGCGCACGCCCTGCACGCCGGCGTCGACCTGGCCCCCGCCTGCTACTCGCCGATCTACGCCGCGCACGACGGCACCGTGACCTTCGCGGGCAACGGCGGCGGCTACGGCAACGAGGTCGTGCTCGACAACGGCGGCGGCATCTCCACCGCCTACGGGCACATCGTCGACGGCGGGATCATGGTCGCGAACGGCCAGCACGTCACCGCGGGGCAGCAGATCGCCCAGGTCGGTTCGACCGGGTGGTCCACCGGGTGCCACCTCCACTTCGAGACCCGGGTGAACGGCGCCGCCGTCGACCCGGTCCCCTTCATGGCAGCGCGGGGGATCTCGGTATGACCGTGTGCGCGCCCGAGAGGCCCTGACACCACATGAAGAAGCCTGCGCGTTCCCTCGCCTGCGGCATCGCCACCGTCTCGTTGCTCGGCATCGGGCTCTCGGTGGGGATCGCCGGACCGGCAGGGGCGACCCCCGCCGAAGCCCCGTCGTGGGCGGACGTGCAGGCGGCGAAGGCCGACCAGGCAGCGTCGCAGCAGACCGTGAACGAGCTGGCCTCGCGCCTGTCGTCGCTGCAGGACGACGCCGACGCGGCCGGTGTCGTGGTGCAGCAGGCCGGCCAGACCTACGCGCTGGCCGCCTCGAAGCAGCAGGAAGCGCAGGCGACGCTCGACGACCTGACCGCCCAGGCGAAGCGCGCGAAGGCCGCCGCCGACGAGTCCGCCGGGCAGGTCGCAGCGCTCGTGGTCGAGCTCTCACGGACCGGCGGCGGCGACCTGTCGACGAGCATGCTCGTGGACTCCGCCGACGCGAAGGACCTGCTCTACCAGGTCGGCACGATGTCGCACCTGTCCGAGCGATCGGCGACGGTGCTGGCACAGGCGAAGGCCGACCAGAAGACCGTGGACTCGCTCGCGGCGCAGAAGAGCCAGGCGGCCAAGGCGCTGACGAAGGCGACCGACGCCACGAAGACCGCGCTCGACTCCGCGAACGACACCGCTGCCGCAGCGAACGGCAAGCTCGCGGCGGGACAGAAGCAGCAGGACGAGGTGCTCGAGCAGCTCGCCTACCTCAAGGGCACGACCGTCGCGACCGAGAGCGCGTACTACACCGAGCAGCGGGCGAAGCAGGCCGAGGCCGAGCTCGCCGCCCAGGCGACGACCGACGACGACGGCACGACGCCGTCGACCGGTGGCGGCACGACGACCACCACTCCGTCCACCACGACGCCGTCGACCGGCAACCCGACCACCACGAAGCCGTCGACCAGCAAGCCGTCGACCACGAAGCCGTCCACGACGAGTCCGTCCACGACGACCCCCGTCACCCCGTCGAAGCCGAGCACCCCGGTCACGACGACCCCGACCGCGCCGGTCACCACGCCGACCGCGCCGAGCACCCCGTCGAAGGCGGCCGGCGCCATCGCCTACGCCCGGGGCCAGCTCGGCAAGGCCTACGTCCTCGGTGGCGCCGGTCCGAACACGTGGGACTGCTCCGGCCTGGTGATGATGGCCTACAACTCGCAGGGCATCGCGACCGGCGGCCACAACGTCGTGTGGCAGTACAACTACTTCAAGTCGATCGGTCGCCTCGTGCCGCTCTCGCAGCGTCAGCCCGGCGACATCCTGTTCTACTCGTCGAACGGAACCGCGTCAGGCGGTTACCACGACTCGATCTACACGGGCGGCGGCATGATGGTCGAGGCCGCGCGCCCCGGCGTCGGCGTCGTCGAGCGGGCCGTCTGGACCCCGAGCGCGCTGCTGCCCTACGTCGCACGCCCGTCCGGCTCGCTGTAACTGCTCGAACAAACGACAAGTGCGCACGCGGAAGCGTGCGCACTTGTCGTCACGGGGTGCACCCCGCCGGAGCACGGCCCGCCCGAGCAAGGCCCGCCGGGAGCGAGCCCCGCCGGAGTGAGGCTTGCGTCAGTGACCGGCGGGCACGTACGCGGCCTGGCCGGCCGTGACGATCGCCTCGGCCTCGGCGGCGTCGCCCCAGCCCTCGGCCTTGACCCACTTGTTCGGCTCGAGGTCCTTGTAGCGCTCGAAGAAGTGCGCGATCTCCGCCTTCGTCTGCTCGTCGACGTCCGAGATGTCCTGGATGTGCGCCCAGCGCGGGTCCTTCGCGGGGACCACGAGGACCTTCGCGTCGTTGCCCGCCTCGTCGCTCATCTTGAAGACGCCGACCGGGCGGACCTTCACGCCGACACCCGGGAAGGTCGGGTACTCGAGCAGCAGCAGTGCGTCCACGGGGTCGCCGTCGTCCGCCAGGGTCTTCTCGAAGAAGCCGTAGTCGGTCGGGTACACGAACGACGTGAACAGCACGCGGTCGAGGTACACGCGACCGGTCTCGTGGTCCACCTCGTACTTGTTGCGGCTGCCCTTGGGGATCTCGACGACGACGTCGTACGCGGCCATGTGTGCTCCTGGTCTGTTGGATGAACGGAAAGCGCGGCTAACGTTACCGGGTGAACTCTCCGCGCCCCCGGCTGGACCCCGCGGTCGCCGACACCCGTCGCGCGGTCCGCGACCTCCTCGGCCGTGCGCGCGACGACCAGGTCGTCCGCGACGGCGACCTGGTGCTGGTCGCCCTGAGCGGCGGACCGGACTCGCTCGCACTCGCGGCAGCCACCGCGTTCGAGGCACCGAAACACGGACTCCGGGCAGGCGCGGTGGTCGTCGACCACGCGCTCCAGGCGGGCTCCGAGGCGGTGGCGAGCCGAGCCTCCAGGCAGGCATCCGAGCTGGGTCTGGACCCGGTGACGGTCCGCAGGGTCGCCGTCGGCTCCGACGGTGGCCCGGAAGGCGCCGCCCGGGAGGCCCGGCACGCGTCGATCGCCGAGGTCGCGTCCGCCACCGGGTCACCACTCGTCCTGCTCGGTCACACCCTCGACGACCAGGCCGAGACGGTGCTGCTCGGCCTGCTGCGCGGCAGCGGTCCGGACAGCCTGTCCGGGATGCAGCCGCTGGCGCGGCGGGACGGCGGGCCGGCCTACGGCCGGCCGCTCCTGGCGGTGCGGCGGCACACGACCCGGCAGGCCTGCGCTGCCGCCGGGCTCGCACCGTGGCACGACCCGCAGAACGAGGACCCGGCGTTCGCCCGCGTCCGGGTACGCACCACCCTGATGCCGGTGCTCGAGCAGGAACTCGGCGCCGGCGTGCAGGAGGCCCTGGCGCGCACGGCCGACCAGCTGCGCGAGGACTCCGCGGCGCTCGACCACTTCGCCGAGGAGATGGCCGAGGACCTCGCCGAGCACTCGGAAGCCGGGATCTCGCTGTCCGTGCGGGAGCTGCACGCGAACCCGCCGGCGCTCCGGCAGCGGCTGGTGCGCCTCGCCGTGGAGAGCGAGTTCGGCGTCACGCTGTCCCGCGTCCAGACCCTCGAGGTCTGCCGGCTCGTCACCGACTGGAGCGGGCAGGGGCCGATCGACCTGCCCGGCGTCCGGGCGTCGCGTGACGGCGACCGGCTGTCGTTCTCGGCCGCGTAGTCCCGGTTAGGCTGGACCGGTGGAACTCTCCGACGTGCAGGACGACCTCTCCGAAGTGCTCTTCACCCCCGAGCAGATCGACGACAAGATCGCCGAACTCGCCGCGGCGGTCGATCGTGACTACGCCGACAAGGACCCGCTGCTCGTCGGCGTCCTCAAGGGCGCGGTCATGGTCATGGCCGACTTCTCCCGCCACCTGACGCTGCAGGCGAAGATGGACTGGATGGCGGTGTCGTCCTACGGGTCCGGCACGAAGTCGTCCGGCGTGGTCCGGATCCTCAAGGACCTCGACACCGACCTGCACGGCCGCGACGTCATCATCGTCGAGGACATCATCGACTCCGGCCTGACGCTGTCCTGGCTGAAGCAGAACCTCGAGTCCCGCGGTGCCGCGAGCGTCGAGATCGTCGCACTGCTGCGCAAGCCCGAGGCCGCCAAGGTCGAGGTCGACGTGAAGTACGTGGGCTACGACATCCCCGACGAGTTCGTGGTGGGCTTCGGCCTGGACTACGACGAGCGCTACCGGAACCTGCGCGGCATCGGCGTCCTCGCGCCGCACATCTACTCCTAGTCCAACGGGGAGTTCGCCCGCAGAGGACACCCATTCTCGCCACAGAATCGCCGCCGTATGCTGATCAGCACGCAACTTCGGCAGAGAAAGGTGTCGGGCGCTCTGCCCGGATCACATGGACTTCAAGCGCATCCTCCGCGGGCCGTACATCTACGTGCTCATTGCGATCGTGGGGATCTGGATCGGGTGGGCCTTCATCAGCCAGTCCGGCACGCAGCAGATCGACACGCAGAAGGGCCTCGAACAGCTCTCTGACGGCAAGGTCTCCTCCGCGGTGGTGAACTCCACCGAGCAGCGCGTGGACCTCACCCTCAAGGACGGCGGCACCACCGAGCAGTTCTACTACTCGACCCCCCGTGGCACCGAGGTCGTCGAGGCGATCGCCAAGGCCGACCTGCCGAAGGGCTACAACGACACCGTCCAGCAGTCGAACTGGTTCGTCTCGCTGATCCTGACGCTCCTGCCGTTCCTGCTCATCCTCGGTCTGTTCTGGTTCCTGCTCTCGAGCGCCCAGGGCGGCGGCTCGAAGGTGATGCAGTTCGGCAAGTCCAAGGCGAAGATGAACAACAAGGAGAACCCGCAGGTCTCCTTCGCGGACGTCGCCGGTGCGGACGAGGCGATCGAGGAACTGCACGAGATCAAGGAGTTCCTCAAGGAGCCGGCCAAGTTCCAGGCCGTCGGCGCCAAGATCCCGAAGGGCGTGCTGCTGTACGGCCCTCCCGGAACCGGCAAGACCCTGCTCGCACGCGCCGTCGCCGGCGAAGCGGGCGTCCCGTTCTACTCGATCTCCGGTTCGGACTTCGTCGAGATGTTCGTCGGTGTCGGTGCGAGCCGTGTCCGTGACCTCTTCGAGCAGGCCAAGGCGAACTCGCCGGCCATCGTCTTCATCGACGAGATCGACGCCGTCGGTCGTCACCGCGGCGCCGGCATCGGTGGCGGCAACGACGAGCGCGAGCAGACGCTGAACCAGCTCCTCGTCGAGATGGACGGCTTCGACGGCAAGACGAACGTCATCCTGATCGCCGCGACGAACCGCCCCGACGTGCTCGACCCCGCCCTGCTCCGTCCGGGCCGCTTCGACCGTCAGATCGGTGTCGACGCACCCGGCCTCGCCGGCCGCAAGCAGATCCTCGAGGTGCACGCGAAGGGCAAGCCGCTCGCCGCGAGCGTCGACCTCGAGCTCCTCGCCCGCAAGACGCCGGGCTTCACCGGCGCCGACCTGGCGAACGTCCTGAACGAGGCCGCGCTGCTCACGGCCCGGTCGAACGCGCAGCTCATCGACAACCGTGCCCTCGACGAAGCCGTGGACCGCGTGATGGCCGGCCCGCAGCGACGGACCCGGATCATGTCCGACCAGGAGCGCCTCATAACGGCCTACCACGAGGGCGGTCACGCGCTCGCGGCAGCGGCGATGCGGCACACCGACCCGGTCACGAAGATCACGATCCTGCCGCGCGGCCGTGCCCTCGGCTACACGATGGTGCTCCCGCTCGAGGACAAGTACTCCGTCACGCGCAACGAACTGCTCGACCAGCTCACCTACGCCATGGGTGGCCGCGTCGCCGAGGAGATCGTCTTCCACGACCCGACCACGGGTGCGTCGAACGACATCGAGAAGGCAACCGGCAC
Source organism: Curtobacterium sp. NPDC090223 (assembly GCF_044746585.1). Lineage (NCBI taxonomy): Bacteria > Bacillati > Actinomycetota > Actinomycetes > Micrococcales > Microbacteriaceae > Curtobacterium > Curtobacterium sp. NPDC090223. The sequence continues at coordinate 484,163 of NZ_JBIVCN010000004.1, forward strand.
CGCCCGGAAGATGGTGACCGAGTACGGCATGAGCCGTGCGGTCGGGTCCGTCAAGCTCGGCGCCGGGTCCACGGAGCCGTTCGTCGGTCGTGACATGAGCGGCGGCACCGGTCGCGACTACTCGGAGAACATCGCCGAGACGGTCGACGCCGAGACCCGCGCCCTGCTCGAGGCCGCGCACGACGAGGCTTACCAGGTGCTCAACGACAACCGCGACATCCTCGACCGCCTGGCCGGTGAGCTCCTCGAGAAGGAGACGCTCGACGCCCCGGAGCTCGTGGAGATCTTCAAGGACGTCCGCAAGCTGCCCGAGCGCCCGCAGTGGCTCTCGAGCGACAAGCGCCCGGTGAGCAACCTCCCCGCGATCGACGTCCCGGGCAAGGCGGCGAACACCGCGTCCGAGTCGAACGACCGCGAGGCCTCGAAGACCCCGCGCCACCGTCCGTTCGGCAACCCGGGTATCGCCCCCGCGTAGGCCGGGATGACCGACCTCCCGACGAGACGGGACCGCCGCCTCGCCGCGACCGGCCGTCGCCGTGACCCGGGTGTGCTCCAGAGCGAGCACACCCGGGTCATGGGCATCCTCAACGTGACGCCGGACTCGTTCTCCGACGGCGGCCTGCACGACGCGTACGACACCGCCCTGGCCCACGCCCGTGACCTGGTGGCCTCCGGCGCCGACATCGTCGACGTCGGTGGTGAGTCCACGCGGCCCGGTGCCGAGCGCGTCCCGGTGTCCGTGGAACAGGACCGCGTGCTGCCGGTCGTCCGCGAGCTCGTCGCCGAGGGCATCGCCGTGAGCGTGGACACCATGAACGCGTCGACGGCGGAGCGCGCGGTGGAGCTCGGCGCCGCGATCGTCAACGACGTCTCCGGCGGGCTGGCCGACCCGGACATGGCCCGGGTGGTCGCGTCCACCGGGACCGGGTTCGTGGTGATGCACTGGCGCGGCCACAGCGACCGGATGTACCGCGACGCCGTCTACGAGCACGCCGTCGACGAGGTCCGGCGCGAGGTCGAGATGCGCGTCGCCGAGCTCATCGTGCTCGGGGTCCGCCAGGAGCAGGTCGTCATCGACCCGGGGCTCGGCTTCGCGAAGCAGGGCGTGCAGAACTGGGAGATCCTCGCCGGCTACGAGCGGTTCGCCTCGATCGGCCTGCCCGTGTTGGTCGCCGCGTCGCGGAAGCGGTTCCTCGACGGCATCGGCAGTCCCGAGGGCGCCCCGCCGAAGGACCGCGACCTGGCCACGGCGGCCATCAGCCTGTTGTCAGCAGAGCGCGGCGCCTGGGGCGTCCGCGTGCACGACCCGGCGCCGACCCGCGCCGTGCTCGACGTCTGGGAAGCCTGGAGGGCAGCTCGATCGTGAACGACACCATCCGCCTCGTCGGGGTCCGTGCCCGTGGCCACCACGGCGTCTTCGACCACGAGCGCGCCGACGGCCAGGACTTCGTCGTCGACGTCGCCGTCGAGGTCGACGCCCGCGCGGCCGCCGGTCCGGACGACCTCGAGCAGACCGTGCACTACGGGGTGCTCGCCGAGCAGGTCGTCGCGGAGATCGAACGCGATCCGGTCGACCTCATCGAGACCCTCGCGGAGCGGATCGCCGCCGCGGTGCTCACCCACCGGGCGGCGCTGGCGACCGAGGTGACGGTGCACAAGCCGCAGGCCCCGATCACCGTGCCGTTCACGGACGTCTCGATCACCATCCGCCGCGAGCGACCCGCGGACGAGCAGGAGCCGGCGTGACCCGCGCCGTCGTCGCCCTCGGCGCGAACCTCGGCGACCGGGGCAGCACGCTCCGGTCCGCCGCTGCCGCCGTCGCCTCGATCCCCGGCGTCACCGCGGTCGCGTCCAGCCACGAGGTCGAGTCCGTCGCACTCACGCTGGACGGGCTCGACACGTCGAAGCCCCGGTACCGGAACGCTGTCGTGGTCGTCGACACCGAGCTCGCACCGCAGGAGCTCCTGGACGCGCTGCACGGCGTCGAGGACACCCTCGGCCGCACCCGCGAGGTCCGCTGGGGTGACCGCACGCTCGACCTCGACGTGATCGCCTACGGGGACGAGCACATCGCCACGGCGACGCTCACCGTGCCGCACCCGCGCGCGCACGAGCGGGCGTTCGTCCTCGCGCCGTGGCTCGACGCCGACCCGTCTGCCGTCCTGCCCGGCGCCGGACCGGTGGCCGACCTGCTGGCCGCACTCGGCGACGACACGGAGCGCGTCGACGAGCCGCGCCTGCTCGACGAGCCGACCCGGGCCTCCCGTCCGGTCCGGACGGACCCCACGAACGACGCAAGCCGATCCGGAGCGACCCCGTGAAGACCACCCGCGCCTCCACCCTCGTCAGCCTCGCCCTCGTGGCCGGCATCGCCGGCTTCGCGCTGAACGCCGCGCTGGCCTCGCGCCAGGCGCCGGCGCTGATCCTGGTGACCCCGCTCGGGTTCACCCTGGCGTTCATCGGCATCGTCCTGATCGCGCTCGCGCTGCCGGTGCGCCGGCACGTCCGCGGCGGGGCGGACCGGCGCGTCGACCCGATCTACGCGACCCGCGTGGTGGTGCTCGCGAAGGCCTCGAGCATCTGCGGGGTGCTGTTCGGCGCGTTCGCGCTCGGGCTGCTCGTGTACCTCCTGACCCGCTCGGTGGTGCCTTCGCTAGGCTCGACCCTGCCGAGTGCCGTGGCGGTCGGCGGTGGGATCGTGCTGACCGTGTGCGCCCTCGTCGCCGAGCGCATGTGCATCGCTCCGCCGGACGACGACGACCGCGACGACCCGCGGAACGGCACCACGGTGAACTGACACAGCAGGAGGGCCCCGATGCCGCGCGAACGACTCGACGAGCCCGCCCTGGGACTGACCGGCATCGAGTGGACCCGGGTGTCCGCGAAGCTGGTCTGGACCGAGCTCATCACGACGGTGCTCGCGGGCGCGGTGGTGACGGTCGGCTGCGTGCTGATCGGCCTGGCGACGGGTGGGGTCGGCGAGACGACCGGTCTGGTCTGGACCCTCATCGCCGCGGTCATCGGGATCGTCACGCTGATCACCGCGATCCTCACGCCGCGACGGGTGCGTGCCATCGGGTACGCCCTGCGCGACGACGACTTCGTGCTCCGCCGCGGGCTGATGTGGCAGCGCTTCACCGCCGTGCCCTACGGCCGACTGCAGCTCGTCGACGTGAACCGCGGCCCGCTCGACCGGGCGCTCGGGATGAGCGAGCTGAAGTTCGTGACCGCCGCGGCGTCGACGAACGTGCGGGTCCCCGGGATCCCGGCCGAGCACGCCGACGAGCTCCGCGACCGACTCGTCGAGCTCGCCGAGACCCGTCGCGCCGGGCTGTAGGCGGTCGCCGTGACGTTCCGACCCGGACCACCGCCGCCGGCACCGCCGCGCAGCGGGAACGCCGCCGCTGCCGCGCCCCTGACCGACGGCGAGTGGCACCGCCTGCACCCGCTGACCCCGCTGCTGCGCGGTGGGATCTTCCTGATCGTGGTGCTCGGCATCGTGCTGAACAACCTCCGCGACACCCTGTTCGACATGATCATCCCGGGGGGCGGCGGCCCCTCGGAAGAGGGCGACCCCGTCCGCTACGTGTACGAGCACGGCGCGGTCGGCTGGGTACTCCTCGGCATCGCGGGGTTCGTGATCGTGCTGATCGGCCTGTTCTACCTGTCCTGGCGGATGCACGAGTTCCGGGTCACCGGCGAGATCGTCGAGGTCCGGTCCGGCGTGCTGTTCCGGAGCCACCGGAAGGCGCGGCTGGACCGGATCCAGGGGATCAACATCACCCGGCCGCTCGTCCCGCGGATATTCGGGACCGCGCGGCTCGAGATCGCGCAGGCGGGCAACGACGCGAACGTGCAGCTGGCGTACCTCGGGGCGAAGGCGGCCGACGACCTCCGGCAGCGCATCCTGGTGCTCGCGTCCGGCGCGCAGGAGGACGAGTCCGAGTCGCGCGAGCAGCCCGGCACCGGCCGCGTGCAGGACCGTGTGAACGAGTTCCTGTCACCAGAGCTCGACCCGTCCGCCGTGCACGCGACGCGCATCGTCAAGGTGAAGCCCGGACGCCTGATCGCGTCGATGGTGCTGTCCGGCACCACGGTCTTCATCCTGCTGGCGGTCGTCGCGATCATCGTCAGCATCGCCATCACCGGCCAGTACTTCCTGCTCGTGTCGCTGTTCCCGGCCGTCATCGGCGCCGGCGGGTACTACGTCCGGAAGTTCTCGAAGTCGCTGCAGTACACGATCGCGGACACCCGGGACGGCATCCGGATCGGCTTCGGGCTGGTCTCCACCACGAACGAGACCCTGCCCCCTGGTCGCATCCACGCCGTGAGCGTCGCGCAGCCGCTGATGTGGCGGCCGTTCGGCTGGTGGGACGTCCGCATCAACCGTGCGACGAACGCCGGCAACGGGGCGTCGAACAACCAGCAGGTCTCGTCGATCGTGCTGCCCGTCGGTGACGCGGCCGACGTCCGGCAGGTCCTGGAGATCATCCTGCCGTCGCTCGTCGGCAGCGCCGTGGTCGGTCCGGCGGCGTCGAAGGACCTGCTCCGTGAGGGCTCCGCCGAGGCCGTCAGCGTCGTCGACGACAGCCTCACCACGACCGGCGACCAGGGCGGCTTCCGGTACTCGCCGCGGCGCGGGCGGTGGCTCCGGCCGTTCTCCGCGCGCCGCAACGGGTACCGCTTCGTCCAGGGCGCCGTGCTGCTCCGTCTCGGGGCGGTCTGGCGGTCGCTCGTCGTCGTGCCGCTGCCGCGTGTGCAGAGCGTGAAGGTGTCCCAGGGGCCGGTGGAGCGGCTGCTCCGCCTGGCGTCCGTGCACGTGCAGACCGTGCAGGGGCCGGTCACCGCGTCCGTGGGTGCGCTCGACGCCCGGGATGCCCAGCAGCTGTGGTCGGAGACCGCGCACCGTGCGGTCGAGGCGGCGGCGACCGACACGTCGCACCGGTGGCGGGCTGGGGCTGCGGCTGGTGTTGGTGCTGGTTTTGTGGGGCCTGGCGGGTACCGCGCGCCTGGACGACATGTGGACACGCGCCCGACCGAGCAGTTGTCGTCACCGCGAGCAGGTGGCTCCGTGCCTCCCGGGTGGGGCGACGTGCCACCGACCGGAGCCGTGCGGTGAGGGCGGGACGACTCGGGGTCGGCGTCGTCGGTGCCGGGCGCGTCGGACCGGTGCTCGGCGCCGCACTCGCGAACGCGGAGCACGCCGTCGTCGGCATCACCGCCGTGTCCGAGTCGAGCGTGGACCGCGCCGAGGCACTGCTGCCCGGCGTCCCCGTGCTCGAGACGCCCGACCTCGTCGAGCGGAGTGAACTCGTGCTGCTCGCGGTGCCGGACGACCAGCTCGCGGGGCTCGTGCAGGGGCTCGCGGACGCCGGGATCTGGCAACCGGGGCAGCTCGTCGTGCACACCAGCCCGGACCACGGCGTCGGGGTCCTCGCACCCGCGTTGGCCGCCGGCGCGATCCCGCTCGCGATCCACCCCGCGATGGCGTTCACCGGCACCAGCGTCGACCTGTCCCGGCTGCGCGACGCGTACTGCGCCGTGACCGCTCCCGCCCCCGTGCTCCCCATCGCGCAGGCGCTCGTGGTCGAGATGGGAGCCGAGCCGTTCGTCGTCTCCGAGGCCGACCGGCCCGCGTACGCCGATGCCGTCCGTGCCGCGGTGAGCTTCTCGACCGCGATCGTGGACCAGTCCGCCGGGACGCTCTCCGGGATCGGGGTGGAGCACCCCGGCCGCGTGCTCGGGGCACTCGTGCGGTCCGCCGTCGACAACGCGCTCGCCGCCGCCGACGGCCAGTCGACGCTGTAGCGCGGGCGGGCGGGCGCGCGGGCGCGCGCCGTCCCGCAGTGTGCGAGTTTGCGGACACCGTGCGGGGCCCGGCGCCTCGCACAGTGTCCGGGACCTCGCACACTCGGGCGGCGCCTCGCACCGTGCGAGGTCGCGCGGGCCCGGGATTCCGGGGGAGCACGCCCGGACGGGTAGCATCGACGCCATCCCCCACGACCCTCGGAGCCGCACCCGCATGACCGACGAGACCGCCGCCACCACCGACACCGCGATCGCCGACGCCGCCGCACTGGCCGAGCAGGAGACGAACGAGCAGCGTCAGGTCCGGCTCGACAAGCGCGCGCGGCTGCTGGAGTCCGGGATCGAGGCCTACCCGGCCGAGCTCCCGATCACCACCACGATCCCCGCGGTCCGCGCGCAGTACGCGCACCTGGAGACCGGGCAGGAGACCGACGACGTCGTCGGCATCGCCGGGCGCATCGTGTTCTCCCGCAACACCGGCAAGCTCTGCTTCGCCTCCCTGCAGTCCGGCGACGGATCGCGCATCCAGGCGATGGTGTCCCTCGCCGAGGTGGGCGAGGAGTCGCTCGCACGCTGGAAGGAGTTCGTCGACCTCGGCGACCACGTGTTCGTGCACGGGCGGGTGATCTCCTCGCGCCGCGGCGAGCTGTCGATCATGGTCGACGAGTGGGCGATCGCGGCGAAGGCGATCCTGCCGCTGCCGAACCTGCACAACGAACTCAACGAGGAGACGCGGGTCCGCCAGCGCTACCTCGACCTCATCGTGCGCGACCAGGCCCGCGAGACCGTCCGTGCCCGGGCCGCCGTGATGGCGTCCCTCCGCGCGACCTTCACCGGGCACGAGTACCTCGAGGTCGAGACGCCGATGCTGCAGACCCAGCACGGCGGTGCCTCGGCCCGGCCCTTCGTCACGCACTCGAACGCGTTCGACACCGAGCTGTTCCTGCGCATCGCGCCCGAGCTCTTCCTGAAGCGGGCCGTCGTCGGCGGGATCGACCGTGTCTTCGAGATCAACCGGAACTTCCGGAACGAGGGCGCCGACTCGTCGCACTCGCCCGAGTTCGCGATGGTCGAGGCCTACCAGGCGTACGGCAACTACGAGCAGATGGCCGACCTCACCCAGGAGCTCGTGCAGAACGCCACGCGCGCGGTGACCGGCGGCCCGCTCGAGGTCCCGCTGCCCGACGGCAGCACGTACGACCTCGGCGGCGAGTGGCCGCGCATCGACATGTACGGCTCCTTGTCCGAGGCAGCCGGCCGCGAGATCACGCCGGAGACCCCGTTGTCGGAGCTGCAGGAGCTCGCCGCGGCCGAGGGTGTCGAGGTCGCGCACGCCACGCACGGCAAGTACGTAGAAGAGCTCTGGGAGCACTTCGTCATCGACTCGCTCGACCGCCCGACGTTCGTCATGAACTTCCCGGTGGACACCTCGCCGCTGACCCGGGAGCACCGCACCCGGCCGGGCATCGTCGAGAAGTGGGACCTCTACGTCCGCGGGTTCGAGCTCGCCACGGCGTACTCCGAGCTCGTCGACCCCGTCGTGCAGCGCGAGCGGTTCGTCGAGCAGGCGAAGCTGGCCGCGGGCGGCGACCCCGAGGCGATGCGCGTGGACGAGGAGTTCCTGCGTGCGCTCGAGCACGCGATGCCCCCGTCGGGCGGCATGGGCATGGGTGTCGACCGGCTGCTGATGGCGATCACCGGTCTCGGCATCCGTGAGACGATCCTGTTCCCGCTCGTCAAGTAGGCCCAGGCGCCGGGGTTAGGATGCTCGGGTGCCGCATGGAGTCGTGACCGGGATCATCTTCGCCCTGACGCCGACCGTCGTCGTCGGCCTCGTCTTCTGGTTCGTCATGCGCGCGATCATGCGGGCCGACCGGACCGAGCGTGCCGCGTACGCCAAGGTCGAAGCAGAAGAGCGCGCGCGCTTCGAGCGTGAGCACGGCGTCAGTGCGCCGGCACCTGCCTCCGCCGAGTAGCGCCGAACCCGCACCAGACTTCACCGGTCGTTCACGCGACGGTGGCATCGTGCGCGCATGGAGCCGACAGCACCCCTGCCCGACGAGCCGACCGGCCTCGACCCGTCGGACCTCGACGCGCTCGACGCCTTCGGCCACGCCGCGCTGACGGACGCCGGCCGCGACGACGCCCCGTGGACCGACGACGACGATGACGACATCGACGTCTGAGCGTCGCCGCCCGTTCACGCGGTCGTTGCCGACCGGTGTGACGATCGACCTCATGTCCATCACCCAGATGTTCCGTTCCCGCAGCCTCGTCGGCGACATCGAGAGCGAGTACGACGAGTACGACCGCGACGCGGACCTCGAGGTGTCCAAGCGCCGATCGGGATGGCTCGAGCCGTCCTGGTGACCCACGCCCACTCGGTTTTCGGGGTACGGAGGCCGGATCGTGACGATCCGGGCCGACGTACCCCTTTTGTTTGTCCGCCAAGCGCTGCACCCCGGGGTACATGCTCCGAAACGCGCCAGAAACACCGATGCAATCCCGGAAACACGGCGACATCCCCTTGATCTCGGGCGAGCAGCGGGGTCAGACTGTTCCCACGCTGTACCCCGTGGGGGCCAGTCGCAATGACGAAGCACGGAGAACCCTGGGAATCATTCGGTTCCGTTTGTGGGGTACACCTCTTGCCCGCTCTACTAGTGACACCCCACGAGGCCATACGTCGAATGCAGGGAGAGTCACATGACGATCGCAACGGCAGCACCGAGCACCAGTTCACGCCGCACCAAGAAGGCAACCGCCAAGACCGACAGCGCCAAGGTCGAGAGCACCACGCTCGACACCGCCGCAGCGGAGGTCGAGGCGGACGAGCAGCTCGCCGGCGTCCGCGGCGCATCGGTCGACCAGGTCGGTGACTACCTCCGCCACATCGGGCGTCTCTCGCTCCTCACCGCCGAGGAAGAAGCAGACATCGCCCGCCGCATCGAGGTCGGTCTGTTCGCCGGCGAGAAGCTCGCCACCGAGCAGGGGCTCCCCAAGGCACTGCAGCGCGAGCTCAAGTGGCTCGTCCGCGACGGTGAGCGCGCCAAGGAGCGCATGATCACGTCGAACCTGCGCCTGGTCGTCAGCATCGCCAAGCGCTACTCGCAGCGCGGCCTGCCCTTCATGGACGTCATCCAGGAAGGCAACCTCGGCCTGGTCCGCGCCGTCGAGAAGTTCGACTTCACGCAGGGCTACAAGTTCTCGACGTACGCCACCTGGTGGATCCGTCAGGCCATCTCGCGTGGCCTCGCCGACAAGGCCCGCACGATCCGCATCCCGGTGCACACCGTGGAGCTCATCAACAAGATCTCGCGCACCGAGCGCGACCTCACCGTCGATCTCGGCCGTGCGCCGATGCCGGAAGAGGTCGCAGCCGAGCTGAGCATGTCGGTCGAAGAACTCGTTGACCTCAAGGGCCGCTCGCACGAGCCGGTGTCGATCCACACCGTGGTCGGCGACTCGGACGACAGCGAGCTCGGCGACTTCATCGAGGACGAGGACGCAGCGTCCCCGAACGAGCTCACCGAGACGACGCTCCTGCACCGCGACATCCGCTCCATCGTCGCCGAGCTCCCGAGCGACGAAGCCAACGTGATCCGCATGCGCTACGGCCTGGACGACGACAAGCCGATGACGCTCGACGAGATCTCGAAGATCGTGCACACGACGCGTCAGGCGGTCAGCCGGGTCGAGTCGCGTGCGAAGCTGCGCCTGTTCGCCAAGGCGGTCTCGCAGGACATGCAGCTCTACCTGACCGAATAGGTCAGCAGCACTTCGGCCGGCGCCTCACCGCGTCGGCTCGGGGAACCGGGTCGTTCTGTGGGAAGTCGATCCGGTGGGGTGATGGGACGGCCCGTCCGAGCACTGCTCGGACGGGCCACACTCATGTCCGGCGCGGTTCAGTCCTCGACCTCGCGCCGCAGCTTCTGCCGCAGGTCGCTCGGGATGAGTTCGACGAGCTGGTCCGGGCGCACCGGCAGGTCGAGCAGGCTGAGCTTCACGCGGCCCGTCCGCCCGTGCCGTTCGGCGTCGAGACGCACCACGCTGCCGGCGTCCTTCCGCAGACGCATGTCGATCTGCGCGCCGGTCGCCACTTCGCCCACGACCAGGCCATCGACCTCGAGCGCCGCGCTCCTGGTGCCCTCCGCGATCTCGAAGCGGTAGCGCTCGCGAGCGGCGAGCACCACCGAGCGGTCGATGCCGGCCATCGGGGCGACCGGGGTGACGACCGAACCGGAGAGCGCGGGGGAGAGGACCGGACCGCCGGCCGCGTAGTTGTACGCGGTGGACCCGGCGGGCGTCGAAGCGACGATGGCGTCCGCGCGGTAGTACCCGTACCCGAGGCCGCCGACGCTGAGGTCCGCCGACACCTGCCCGGCCCCTGGGCGCCGCACGATGGTGAGGTCGTTGAAGGCGAGGTGGTCGGTGCGCGCGCCGCTCCAGGACAACCGGGCCTCGAGCGCGTGGTGCGGCTCGAGCTGGTAGTCCCCGGCGGACAAGCGGTCCAGCGCGGCCTCGAGCTCGGGCGGTTCGATCTCCACCAGGAACCCGACGTTGCCGTAGTTGACCCCGAGGACCGGCACCGGGCGCTTCGCGACGAGGCGCATGGCACCGAGCATGGTGCCGTCCCCGCCGAGTGCGACCACGAGGTCGACGGTCCCGGTGAACTCGTCGTCCTCGATGACGTCGATCGAGCCGCCGATCCGGACGGCGTCGATGCGCCGGGCGACCAGGCGTCCGCGGCCGGAGGCGTTCCACCGCTGCAGGGTGCTGACGGACTCCTGCACGTTCTTGGTCGGGTGCACGACGAGGCCGACGACGGGCTGATCCATGCGCCGGATGCTACCGGGCGCACCTGATCTGAGGGCTGTTCAATGTCGGCGGTGTGCGATATTCTGTATACATGCAACCCGACACGCTCTCCATCGCTGTGCCCGTCATCCAGCACGGTCGCGAGATCGTCCTCCTCGCCCAGCACGAGTCACGCGAGTCCGGCTTCGGGTTCGTCGACGCGGAACACCTGCTCGTCGCGGCCGTGGTCCTCTGCGGTGGGATGCCGCGCTTCCGCAGGCTCCTCGATCCCCACGGCGTGACGCCCGGTCGGCTCCGTGACGCGATCCGCGTGTTCGTCGGCGCCGGCACCGCGCCGTACCCGTCCGACCCGGACGCCGTCACGTGCACCCCGGCAGGTGCCCGGATCCTCGCCCGCTCGGCGCAGGTCGCGGGCCCGGGTGAGCGCGTCCGGCCGCACCACGTGCTCATGGCCGTGCTCGACGGGGTCGACGACCCGTTCATGGGTGCCGCGCACGACGTCCTCGACCGACTCGACGTGGACCCGCGCCGGTTCCGCCGTGCCCTGATGCGCGCCGCCCGACGCGCCTGACGCGCTGCGCGCCGTGCCGGCAACGCGCCGCCCGACGCGCCTGACGCGCTGCGCGCCGTGCCGGCAACGCGCCGCCTGACGCGCCTGACGCGCTGCGCGCCGTGCCGGCAACGCGCCGCCCGACGCGCCTGACGAGCCGATCGGCGCACCCAGCGCCCCGAGGTCACGCCCACGGCGAACAGGGGCAGACCAGGGGGTGAGCGCTGGTTACTCTCGAAGTACGTGACCGGACTCACACGAGCCCGGTGCAGCTGTCGGCCCGGTACGAAGGGCCAAGGGAGAGCACATGTTCGAGAGATTCACCGACCGAGCCCGTCGTGTTGTCGTCCTCGCTCAAGAAGAAGCGAAGATGCTCAACCACAACTACATCGGCACCGAGCACATCCTCCTCGGCCTCATCCACGAGGGCGAGGGCGTCGCCGCCAAGGCGCTGGAGTCGCTGGGCATCTCGCTCGACGCCGTCCGCGAGCAGGTCCAGGACATCATCGGGCAGGGCCAGCAGCAGCCGACCGGGCACATCCCGTTCACGCCGCGCGCCAAGAAGGTCCTCGAGCTGTCCCTGCGCGAAGCGCTGCAGCTCGGCCACAACTACATCGGGACCGAGCACATCCTGCTCGGCCTCATCCGCGAGGGCGAGGGTGTCGCAGCCCAGGTCCTCGTGAAGCTCGGCGCCGACCTGAACCGGGTCCGCCAGCAGGTCATCCAGCTCCTGTCCGGCTACCAGGGCAAGGAAGCGGTCGCCGTCGGCGGCGAGCAGCAGCAGAACGCGCAGCAGGGTTCGCAGGTCCTCGACCAGTTCGGTCGGAACCTCACCCAGGCCGCGCGCGACGGCAAGCTCGACCCCGTCATCGGGCGCGAGAAGGAGATGGAGCGGGTCATGCAGATCCTCTCCCGCCGCTCCAAGAACAATCCCGTCCTGATCGGTGAGCCCGGCGTCGGCAAGACCGCCGTCGTCGAGGGCCTCGCCCAGGCGATCGTCAAGGGCGACGTCCCCGAGACGCTCAAGGACAAGCAGCTCTACTCGCTCGACCTCGGTTCGCTCATCGCCGGGTCCCGCTACCGCGGTGACTTCGAGGAGCGCCTCAAGAAGGTCACGAAGGAGATCCGCACCCGCGGGGACATCATCGTCTTCATCGACGAGATCCACACGCTGGTCGGTGCCGGTGCAGCGGAGGGTGCGATCGACGCCGCGTCGATCCTCAAGCCGCTGCTGGCTCGTGGCGAGCTCCAGACCATCGGTGCCACCACGCTCGACGAGTACCGCAAGCACTTCGAGAAGGACGCCGCGCTCGAGCGTCGCTTCCAGCCGGTGCAGGTCAACGAGCCGTCGCTGCCGCACGCGATCAACATCCTCAAGGGCCTCCGCGACAAGTACGAGGCGTTCCACAAGGTGTCCATCACCGACGGTGCGATCGTCGCCGCGGCGAACCTGGCGGACCGCTACGTGCAGGACCGCTTCCTGCCCGACAAGGCCATCGACCTGATCGACGAGGCCGGCGCCCGCCTGCGCCTGTCGATCCTGTCCGCGCCGCCGGAGCTCCGCGAGTTCGACGAGAAGATCTCGACGGTTCGCGGGTCGAAGGAAGCCGCCATCGAGGAGCAGGACTTCGAGAAGGCCGCGAGCCTGCGCGACGAGGAGAAGAAGCTCCTCGGCGAGCGTCTCCGCCTCGAGAAGCAGTGGCGTGCGGGTGACGTCGCCGCGTCCGGCACCGTCGACGAGGGCATCATCGCCGAGGTCCTGGCCCAGGCAACGGGCATCCCGGTGTTCAAGCTCACCGAAGAGGAGACCTCGCGCCTCGTCTTCATGGAGAAGGCCCTGCACCAGCGCGTCATCGGTCAGGAAGAGGCCATCTCGGCCCTCTCCAAGACCATCCGCCGCACCCGTGCCGGCCTGAAGGACCCGAACCGGCCCTCCGGCTCGTTCATCTTCGCCGGCCCCACGGGCGTCGGGAAGACCGAGCTCGCCAAGGCCCTCGCGGAGTTCCTGTTCGACGACGAGGGTGCACTGATCTCCCTCGACATGTCGGAGTTCGGTGAGAAGCACACCGTCTCGCGCCTGTTCGGTGCCCCTCCCGGGTTCGTCGGGTTCGAAGAAGGTGGCCAGCTCACCGAGAAGGTGCGCCGCAAGCCGTTCTCCGTGGTCCTGTTCGACGAGATCGAGAAGGCCCACCCGGACATCTTCAACTCGCTCCTGCAGGTGCTGGAAGAAGGTCGTCTGACCGATGGTCAGGGCCGCGTGGTCGACTTCAAGAACACCGTCATCATCATGACCACGAACCTCGGTTCGCAGGGCATCGCCGGTGGCCCGGTGGGCTTCCAGGTCGAGGGTGACTCGGGCGTCGGCTACGACCGCATGCGCGCGAAGGTGAACGAGGAGCTCAAGAAGCACTTCAAGCCGGAGTTCCTGAACCGCGTCGACGACACGATCGTGTTCCCGCAGCTGTCGCAGCCCGAGCTGCTGCAGATCGTGGACCTGTTCGTGAAGCGTCTGTCGGACCGCATGCTCGACCGCGACATGACCGTCGAGCTCACGCTGCCGGCCAAGGAGCAGCTCATCAAGGTCGGGTTCGACCCGGCCCTGGGTGCTCGCCCGCTGCGCCGCGCGATGCAGCACGAGGTCGAGGACCAGCTCTCCGAGCACATTCTGCAGGGTGAGCTCACCGCGGGTGACCACGTCAAGGTGGACTTCCGCGAGGGCAAGTTCGAGTTCGAGACCGGGCGTCAGCCCGGCCGCGAGGAAGTCCTCGCCGGAGCCGCTGCCGTGGAGTCCGGAACGGACGCCGCCCCGCAGGGCGAGATCGAGTCCTAGAGTCCCCACCAGACAGACGGGAGGCCCGGTGCCAGCTGGCACCGGGCCTCCCGTCTGTCTGCGGTCACGTCACGGACGCGACCCGGCCTGGTCAGGCCTGCACGTCACCGCGCCATCCGGTGTCCGTGGGAGCCGCCTCGACGCGCTCCTTGTAGTTCTGCAGGTCCTTCTTGATGGCGTGTCCGCCGACGCCGACCGCGGCGCCGAGCTTCTCGAGGAAGCCGGAGGGCTCCCAGTCGATCTGCGCGGTCACGCGCGTCTCGGCGTCGGAGAGCTTGTGGAACGTGACGACGCCCGCGTGGTCGGTCTCGCCGTCCTTGACGGCCCATGCGACACGCTCGTCGGGGTGCTGCTCGGTGATGACCGCACGGAACTTGCGCTCCTGGCCGGCCACCTTCACGGTCCAGTCGGTGGTGGTGTCGTCGACCTGGTCGATCTTCTCGACCTCGTCGAGGAAGTGCGGGAACTCTTCGAAGCGGGTCCACTGCCCGTAGGCAGCGCTGACAGGGACGTTGACGTCGATGGTCTCGATGATCTGGGGCATGTCCCGGACGGTAGGCCGGAGCGGCTGGGCGCGACCCATGGGGCGCTGTCCCCCGACCGCACTATGGTGGGGGAGATGACTGAGCACGGGAAGCACGCGTTCCACGAACGGGACGACCACGGCATCCTGGTGCGACCCGCGCTGGCGTCGGACGTGCCGCACATCCAGCGGCTCATCGCCCCCTACGTCGACCGGCGGATCCTGCTCGGCAAGGAGAACGTCGCCCTGTACGGCTCGATCCAGCAGTTCCGGATCGCCGAGGGGCCGGACGGCGTGCCGATCGGGTGCGGTGCCCTCGCCGTGTTCTGGGACGACATCGCCGAGGTGCGCACGCTCGCCCTCGACGCGGACTGGATCCACAAGCGCGTCGGTCACCGGATGCTCGAGGCGCTCGAGCACGACGCCCGGGCGCTCGGCGTGGCGCGCATCTTCTGCCTGACGTTCGAGGTCGAGTTCTTCGCGAAGCACGGGTACCTGGAGATCGGTGAGCAGGTCGTCGCGCCGTCCGTCTACGCGGAGCTCGTGCGCTCGTCGGACGAAGGCGTGGCGGAGTTCCTCGACCTGGCCCGGGTGAAGCCGAACACCCTCGGCAACACCCGCATGCTGAAGATCCTCTGACGCTTTCGCGCCCGGTTCGGCGGGGTTCCCTCGTGGCGTGCCCGGCGTTGTCTACCCTGTGCGCATGTCGTCGTTCCGTCACCCCGTCGGCCCGCAGAAGCCGGGCGTCTACTGGCGCCGCCGTGCGACCGTGGCGGGAGTGATCCTGCTCATCGTGATCGTCGTCGTGCTCATCGTGGTGGGGCGTGGGAACGGGGCGCCGGCGGCGGCGCCATCTGCTTCGGCTTCGCCTTCTTCGTCGTCTGTTCGGTCGTCGTCGTCGTCGCCGTCCGCTTCCTCGGCGCCGTCGTCTTCTGGCTCGCCCTCTGCGTCGCCGTCCCCTTCGGCATCGTCGTCTTCTGCGTCGTCTGCTTCCGGTTCGACCTGCTCCAAGAGTCAGATCACGCTGACGCCCGTGCTCGACAAGAGCGCCTACGGGCCCACCGAGGACCCGAAGATCGCGATGTCGATCGAGAACACCGGGTCGAACTCGTGCCACATGGACCTCGGGTCGTCGCAGCAGGTGCTCACGATCAGCTCCGGTGAGGAGCAGTACTGGTCCTCGAAGGACTGCCAGACCGGTGGGACGAACCAGGACGTCACGATCAAGGCCGGGCAGACCCTGACCACGCCGGCGATCGCGTGGGACCGCACCCGGTCGTCCACGTCGACGTGTGACTCCTCGCGCCCGTCGGTGACCGGTGGGGGAGCGAGCTACCACCTGCAGGTCGCGGTGGGGAACATCACGTCGAAGGAGTCGGCGCAGTTCATCCTGAACTGATCGCCGGCGCGGTCCCGGTCAGCTGAAGTCCGGGGTCGTCGCAGCGCACCGGACCGGCTCACCCGGGTGGCCGAGCTCCTCGGCGATGACCTTCTCGCCGTCGAGCAGGATGCGACAGCTCGCGGTCCGCCCAGCCGGAGGAGTGGCGCGCACCGAGGCGTCGTCCTGGGTGAGCACGATGGTGTCCCGCGTCCAGCTGGTGTTCCCGCCAGTACCCGCCTTCGTCGACGTCGACGTGACGGTGTGCGTCTCGGGTGCCGCACCACGGCGCTCGGCGCCGTCGTAGCGGACGTCGTGGAGCGGTGTCGCGTCCGGCGAGTCGACGGTGACCTCGTACGTGACGGACCAGGCGTCACCGACCTGCTGGTGGATCTGTGCGCACCCGGTCAGTCCGACGACGGTCAGGGCGAGTGCTGCTGCTGCGGTGGTCGCTGCGATGCGTGAACTGGTCATACAAACACAATCGCGGCCGGCCGATCGATCCTCGTCATGACGAGGTATCGATCGAGTCCGACCGCGGTCGTGTTCGGGGTCAGCCGACCGGATGACGGTCAGCGTTCCCCTGGGGTTCAGCCGATGACGGAGATGTTCTCCGCCTGCGGGCCCTTGCGGCCCTCAGTGATCTCGAACTCCACCTTCTGGTTCTCCTCGAGGCCGCGGTAACCGCTGCCCGAGATCGCCGAGAAGTGGGCGAAGACGTCGGCGCTGCCGTCGTCCGGGGCGATGAACCCGAAGCCCTTTTCGTTGTTGAACCACTTGACGGTTCCAGTTGCCATGATGGCGTTTCCTTAACTGTTCTTGCTTTCCATCGCGGTATGACACGCAGACGGAGCCTCGACGTATGTCGACGAGGGTGATGCGCCACGCGGGCAGGTGCCGGCGGGACGGGTTCGGGGTCAGGCCCGTGGGCCAGTGACCCGTGAGCCCGGATGAGGGAGTGAAACCACCTCGTCCGGACGTTGGGCGCCGCAGAAGCGGTGTCCTCAACCTACAGGGTCTTTGGCCCCACGACCAGACAGTTCGCCTCCTCGGGGCGAAATCTGATGAACTTGATGGTGATGGCAGACAAGGAACAGCGCTTCCGGAGTGAACAGCTCGAGGAAGCCCTCGCGAAGCAGGACGTGGCGGCGGTGGCGTACGCGCTGCGGAACGACATCGTGATCGTGCCCAGGCTCGTCACCGGCAAGAAGGACATGCAGGTGCGGGTGTTCGGCCGGGAAGGCTCGGACAAGCGCATCCTGCTGCTGTTCTCGTCCGCGGACGCGTACACCGCGATGGTCCCGGACGAGAAGATCCGGCAGGTCATGGTCTACGACGCAGCACGGCTCGAGGAGTTCCTCGCCGCGCACCTCGACTCGCTCGAGGGTGTGTTCTTCGACATCGCGGGGCCGCACACGATGCAGTCGGATCCCGCCGACCTGCTGGCCGCATTGCGCGCCTGACGACGGCCCCGCGCGTGTCGGGGCTGCTGTCTGGGGTCAGAAGGCGGCGTCGAGTTCGCGTTCCCGGACGGACTTCGTCATGGAGAACGCGACGCGGAGTGCTTCACGGAGGTGTTCCGCATCCGCTCCGAGCACGGTCGTGAACCCGAGCCGACGGGCTTCACCGGCGCGTTGCTTCGCGCCGGTGGCCTGACGGATCTCGCCGGCCAGGCTGATCTCCCCGATGGCCGCCAGGGTGTGCGGGTACGGACGGTCCCGTGCAGCACTGGCGAGCGCCAGCACGATCGCCAGGTCGGCGCCGGGCTCGGTGAGCTTCATGCCGCCGACGGTCGAGACGTAGACGTCCGCGTCGGAGAGCTTGATGCCCGCGCGACGTTCGAGGACGGCGAGCAGCATCGCGACGCGCGACGAGTCGACCCCGTTCACCACGCGGCGCGGCTGCGGTGCGGAACTCGGGACGACCAGGGCCTGTACCTCGACCGGGAGTGCGCGGCGGCCCTCCATCGTCACCGTGATGCAGGTGCCCGACACCGGTGTGCCGTTGCGTGACATGAACAGGCCGCTGGGGTCCGGGACCTCGTGGATGCCGTCGCCGGCCATGTCGAAGCAGCCGACTTCGTCCGTGGGACCGAACCGGTTCTTCAGGGCGCGGACGAACCGGAGTGCGGTCTGGCGGTCACCCTCGAAGTGGCAGACGACGTCGACCAGGTGTTCGAGCAACCGCGGGCCGGCGATCGAACCGTCCTTCGTGACGTGCCCGACGATGAGCACGGGCAGGGCTCGGTCCTTCGCGGCACGGATGAGGGTCGATGCGACCTCTCGGACCTGCGACGTGCCACCCGCGATGCCGTCGATGCTGGCCGACGAGATCGTCTGCACGGAGTCGGCGATGAGCAGGTCCGGCTGCACCTGGTCGATCTGGCCGAGGATGACACCGAGGTCGACCTCGCTCGCGAGGTAGAGGTCGTCGTGCATCGCGCCGGTGCGCTCGGCCCGCAGGCGGACCTGGTCGACGGACTCCTCGGCGCTGACGTAGAGGACGCGCTTGCCCATCGCGGCGGCGCGCGAGGCGACCTCGAGCAGGAGGGTGGACTTGCCGACACCGGGCTCGCCGCTCAGCAGGACAGCGGCGCCCGGGACGATCCCGCCGCCGAGCACCCGGTCGAACTCGCCGATGCCGGTCTGCCAGCGGGGGACCGCGCCGCCGCGGGCCTGCGTGATGGGCTGCGCGATGCGGGTCCCCGTGACGGCGACCGCACTGGTGCCCCGTGCGCTGGCCGTGACGGCGGAGGCGTCTTCGACGGTGCCCCATGCCTGGCACTCGCCGCAGCGACCGACCCACTTGATGGTGGTCCAGCCGCACTCGGAGCAGCGGTAGGAGGACTGGGGGCGGGCCATGGGACGAGGTTAGGCCGCGCCGCCGACATCACCGGCATCGTCAGCGGTGTCGGCGTCGTGTGCTTCTGCGGGCACCGCGATCGACCCGGTCATGCGCTGCCGGAGCCGGTCGACGCGGTTCGGGCGGTGTGCGCGGTCCATGTCCTCGGCGCCGAGGGTGTCCTGCTCCGCGCGGGCGTTCGCCACCGCCCCGGCTTCGCGCCCGAGGTCCTCGGCTTCTCGGGCGGAGAGGTAGTGCCGGATCGCGGCGACGGTGTCGACCCTGGCGTCGATCGCCGGCTCGAACGCGCTCGCCCAGATCTCGTACCCGCGGTCGTTCGGGTGGAAGAGATCTCCGTAGGTGTTGAAGAACGTGCGACGCAGGCCCACTCGGCGCGTGATCGCGTGCAGCGGTGCCACCGTCAGCCCGAGTTCGTCCGCGACGCGGTGCACGATCTCGTTCGCGACGGCGACCTTGCGCTCGCGGTCGGGGACGAACATGCACGGCAGCTCGGCGACGATCGCGTGCGAGGGCACTGCGCCGTAGATCGCGCGGAGGTTCCGCTCGAACTTGTCGGGGTGGAAGTCCGCGATGTCGTTCGCGCCGATCGAGACCGTGCAGACGTCGGGGGTGAAGCTCCGCAGCTTCGGGAGCTGGTCCTTCTTCGCGCCCCACGTCGTCGCACCGGAGACGCTGAGGTTCACCACCCGCACCGTCTCGCGTGACCGGTGCTTGATCCGGCGGGCGAGCAGGCCGACGTAGCCGCGGGACGGGACCGTGGCGCCGACCCCCTGCGCGGCGGAGTCGCCGATCGCCAGGTACGTGATCTCGCCCTCGTGGTGGAGTCGTTCACGCCACCAGTCGGCGTGCGACGGGAGCATGTCGACGACGCGTTGTGCGGCTGCTCGCTGGCCCTTGACGCCGGCCCGGGCGCCGACGGCGGCGCCGCCGGCGACGACCAGGCCGCCGCCGATCGAGGAGAGCAGGGCGATGAGGGTTCGGGACTTCATGCGGTGGACGGTACGCCCGCTGGATCAGTCGGATCAGAGCGGACCCTGTGGCTGTGGGAAGAGCCCTGGACGCGGTCGCCTGTGGGAGCCGAGCCGTCTTGGGGTGTCGCGAGGGGCCTCCCAGATCGTGTAAACTCTCTCCCGGTACCGTGTCCGAGCGGCCGAAGGATCATGTCTCGAAAACATGTGTGGGGGCAACTCCACCGTGGGTTCAAATCCCACCGGTACCGCCACAGAAAACCCCCGTTCACGCGGGGGTTTTCTTGTTTCGAGGGGCGTCCCTGGTACATGTCTGGTGCACTCTTCTGAGCACACCACTCCGCACCGCGGCTGCGTCCTTCTCGGCAGCGTGTCCAGTCAGAGTCGCCCGACCCGGTGTCCCAGGCACCTCGCCTGTCCCGCGAGCGTGCGCAGCGAAGCGCAAGCCTTCCCACCAGGCTCCCCTGCGGCCCGGCCCGAACCTCATCGGCATATGCGACGACCGACGGGTTGTCCCGCACGGCCCGCCGATCGCGTGTCCGCTGGTGATGTCTCGGCGCCATCGACCGAAGTCCGGTGGAGTGTTCGGGGCGCTTGTTCAGTTCTCGACGGGCGCACCGTTCAAGATGCGCGGGCGCCCGTCGCTGACGATCCATTCGGATCGCATCGTGATCACCGTGTTGTTCGGTGCGGTGAGCCGGTTGAACACAACAGCCTTCTCGGGGTCGATCTCGACCGAGATGCTCTCGGCCGAGAGGATCGGGGTGGGCAGCGATGCGACGACTGCGGGGACATGGGGGCGGAGCTCAGCGATGAAGTCTTCTGAGATCGCGTCGACGTCTCCGCGGGTCAGTGCGTCGAGGTGGGCGTCGAGGTAGGGGCGGAGGGTTGCTTCGTTCATGGCACTTCGTCTTCCTGGTCTTGCCGCTGTGCAGCGGCCGACGCCGACGTTTATCAGCACGCAGATCACTATGTGGTACTGAGTCCCGCTTTGTCAACTTGGTGTTAGGATACGGGTATGCCGATGACGAGTGGGAACGGAGTGTCGTCCTCGAAGCGGCCGTCGAGCGCTCGGGCGCGTGCGCGGCGAGCCATGACGGAGTCCCTGGCCGGTGACGCGTTGGACCTGTTTGAACAGCGCGGGTATGACGCGACGAGCATCGATGACGTCTCGGGGTCCCCGACGATGCTCGACCGTGGCGGGCCGTCCGGTCCGCGCTCGACGAGATCGTCCTGGCCTACACCGCTGACGCCGCCACCACCTTGC